>CAVXTT010000020.1:0-448421 GCA_963764685.1 uncultured Ignavibacteriales bacterium | reverse complement strand
GAGCTGGCTATCGGATTCGAACCGGCGACCTGCTGATTACAAATCAGCTGCTCTACCAACTGAGCTAAGCCAGCAATTTTGAGAGGATAAAAATACGATATTTCCCTCTTTCGATCAAGAGATTGAGGCTATTATGTCTTCACCGATTCGTTAAATTCCCCATCATCCGAGTGGATACGGAATTGTACCATTTTCTGCCTGATCTTTTTGATAAGTTCAAAATTCAGACGTTCGAATTTCAGCTTTTCACCTATGTTTAAGATCTTACCCGACCTGTAAGATACGAATCCAGCTACTGTACTATATTCATCTGATAAAGGCAGGTTAATATTAAAAACCTCATTAAAATCATCAATGTACATCGACCCCAGGACATAATACTTGCCATCAGGAAGACGGTTATATTCTACGATCTGCGAAGTATTGGAAAACTCTCCGACTATCTCTTCTAAAATATCTTCCATTGTTATTACCCCTTCAGTGCCCCCGTATTCATCGGTAACTATGGCAAGACGTTCCCCCCTGTTCTGCATCTCCTTTAATATCTCTGAAATAAGCTTTGTCTCCGGGACAAAATATGCCGGGCGAAGAAGATTTTTTATTGTTAGAGTGCCCCCTTCAATAACTGATTTTACAATATCCTTCGTGTGAAGTACTCCTGAAATATTATCAAGATTCTCATCATACACCGGCAATATCGAATGACCGCTGGTCATAATCTCTTGCAGAAGATCCTTTTCATTTTCACTCATCTCAACGGCATTCATTTCTGTCCTTGGGACCATAACTTCATTAGCCCTGAGATCATTAAACTCGAATACATTTTCTATTATCTCGTGTTCCGTTTTATTCAGGGCTCCTGATTTAACCCCCTCCGATATTATTATTCTTATTTCATCCTCCGTTAACCTGGACTGTGAAAAATTAGTCTTTTCATTGAACGGCGCCAGCAGAAGATTGCTTAATTCAGTAACTATTTTAATGAAAGGATTCAGCAGCCTGCTTAGAAATAATACAAATCTAACAGAACGTTTACCTATCGGCTCGGCGTACCGGAATCCAATTGCCTTAGGTATAAGCATACCGAACGACATACTGCAAAACGAAACCAGGGCAATTGAAACAAGGTAAGCTGATATTTTGGCTGCGTATGGACTTATTGCCATCGTGTAAAAAAATGGAAGGAATGACCCGGCTGTAATATCAAACGCAAGCATTGCCGCTGTTACCAGGAAAATAGTGGAAGTTATTTGTACCGTGCCGAAGAAAGGCTCCGGATTCTTCTGGATTGCTTCAAAATAAGGGGCTCGCTTATCTTTAATTTCTTTGAGGTCCTCAATTTTTGAGCTCCCAAATGAGGCAATTGCTATTTCGGCAGCATTGAATAACCCGGCGGCAAATATTAAAAGGAAGAAAATTATTATTTCGTAAGCTATGGTCATAAAACCACAAATTTGTTAAGGAGGTAAATTACCAATAAAGAGGATTATAATAAACTTTACAGGAGTGCCTTTTAACTATCCGTATTTGACAGATTTGCTTCCTTTTCAATTTCAATCCCCATACTTCCTGGTTTCTTTCCCTATTTCAAGGATAATTCACATTTAAGTAAGCTATTTACTTAGAATAGTACAAAGATTGTATATGTATAAGCCATCTCTAAGCCATCTGTAAGCCATCTCAAGGCCATAAAACGTCACTTATGGCTTACAGATGGCTTAGAGATGGCTTACAGATGGCCTACAGATAAGCAATTATAAAGCAATTAGTAATAAATTTGTGTAATATTTTCTCACTTCTGGGAATGCTGAATAAGATTACTATCTTGCTGAAAAGAGCATTATAGCCATAAGATCACTCTCTGGTCAAAATTAATTAACCATCCTTTCTTGAGGGATTTTTTATTTTTTTACCGTCGTTAAGGGCAGATAGCGATACCCCGCACTATTATTCGTCCTTGTCAATCATTTCTCTTTAATCTATTTTTCTTCCATAAATTGAATGTTCCTTAATTGGCTTCATACATGTATACTAGATTTCTCCTGCTTCTCTTGATGGCACTCTTGTTTTTAGCAGGTATATCCTGTCAGAAAGAACCTACCACTTCACCTGAAGATGTTCTTCTGCCCAAAACATTTTTATTCGTTGATTCTAATCCCCGGGGATCTAAAATATTTATTGACAACCGCTATATGGGACAAAGAACTCCAGATACTATTACCTGGCTTGAGAAGGGGACCCATCTTGTTACACTTAAACAAAATCTGCTGAAGGATTCAAACTTAGTAGTAAATATTACAGATGAATACAGCTCTGTTTTTTTCGATTACACTACTAATCCTACAATGAGGGGTAATCTTTATTGTGATTCAAATCCAAGAGGTGCAGAAATTTACATCAATGATTCAAACACTGCACTTACAACACCTAAACTTATAAAAGGATTATTTCCTGCTGAATATGCTGTAAAATATAAACTCCCCGGATTCTGGGATTCCGATGAAAAGGTGGCAGTTGTCAGTGAGCGGACTATAACAGTAGATACCAATCTTCCTGATTCAACTGTATGGGTCAATTTTAATGTGGCAAATATCGGTCTTCCTACAAATACCTATAATGATATTGGAATTGAGGACGGATATATTAAATGGCTGGCAAGCGAAGGCGCGGGTCTGATCAGGTATGTAACAGGAAAAGATTTTACAGTTTACAATACTGAGAACAGCCCTATACCGAGTAATGATATCAAGTCGATTACTGTTTTAGGTAATGAAATCTGGATAAGTACTTATAAAGGCGCAGCCTGCCTGAAGAATGGAAACTTTACAATTTATAATTCATCTAATTCTCCGGTACCTGACTCTGTGGATTGTATTTACCCTGCGCCGGGAGGGAAAGTCTGGATAGGCTCAGTACACGATGGGTTATTTTATTTTGACGGTAACGGGTGGACACGTTATCATATGGGTAATTCCCCCCTTGGGACTAATCATATCAGGTCACTGTTTGTTGATCAGATCAGCGGCATAGTATGGATAGGCACTTTAGGTGAAGGACTTTATCTATTTGACGGCTCGCACTGGGTTAGAATTTTTAATGCGCTCCCAAGTCCATTAGTTGACGCAATAAAAGTATTCGGTTCGGAAGTATATATTGGGACTTCATTTCACACAAGAATGTTTTGGAACGGTCAGACCTTTAAGTCTATTTTCTACAAAGGAGGGTTAGCGGTACTGAATACATCCTGGCATAAATATAAGGAAGCAGGTTCTGAGATCATCGCACTTGCGATAGATAACGAGGGAAATCTCTGGTTCTCTGATTTCCCTACTTCACTTGGGAAGAAATCAGCTGAAGGGATAAAAAGGTACCCGGGGTACAACAGAATCAATGGTATTGCAATCGATGGTGAAGGACATAAATGGATGAGTACTTCAATACGCGGAATCGTTAAATTTAAAGGGGATTAAATTCTTATTCGTACACTATTATATCCTTGTTAAAAAGCTCACATTCCCCTATTTTTCTCCCGACAAAAAAAGTCATAATTGTTAATTACTTTGTTATCAGCAGGTTTTTCAGAATAACGGGATTTTATGCAAAAATATTTATATCTGTTAACTCCTTTTTTTATCTTAGCCGGTATCTCATGTCAGAAAGAAGTTACCACTTCTCCAGAAGATGTCCTTCTGCCTAAAACTTTATTATTTGTCGATTCAAACCCTCAGGGATCAAAAATATTCATTGACAACCGCTATATGGGACAAAGAACTCCCGATACCATTACCTGGCTTGAGAAGGGAACCCATCTTGTTACTCTCAAGCAGAATCTGCTGAAAGATTCAAACATTGTAGTAACTATTGCAGACGATTATAGTTCGATATTTTTTGATTATACTACCAATCCTACAATGAGGGGGAATCTTTATTGTGATTCGAATCCAAGAGGTGCAGAAATTTACATCAATGATTCAAATACTGCACTTACAACACCTAAACTTATAAAAGGATTATTTCCAGCAGAATATAATATAAAATATAAGCTCCCCGGATTTTGGGATACAGATTCAAAAGCGGCAGTGGTAAGTGAGCGTACAATAACTATCGATACTAATCTGCCCGATTCAACTGTGTGGGTCAATTTTACAGCAGCCAATACAGGACTTCCGACCGACTGGTACAATGATATTGATGTTCAGGATGGATATATCAAATGGCTGGCAAGTGAAGGAAGCGGGCTGATCAGGTATATAGGCGGGAAAGATTTTACAGTATACAATACTGATAACAGCTCTATTCCAAGTAATAAAGTAAAATCAGTCAGAGTTTCCGTTAATGGTGTATGGATCGGAACAGACAATGGGGTTGCGTTATTTAATAACGGCAATTTTACTGTTTACAATTCTTCCAACTCTATTGTAGCCGACAGTATAAGCTGTATCTCTCCTGGTTCTGACGGCAAGGTTTGGGCGGGTTCCTTGAATAACGGAGCGTATTATTTTAACGGTAGCAGCTGGACGAATTATAATAAAGATAATTCGCTTATCCGTTCAAACCAGATCACTTCCATTTTTGTCGATCATAACGGTTTAGTCTGGATCGGCACCTTCGGAATGGGTATGCTTATCTTTGACGGTACAAATTGGGTGAGGGTTTATAACAATTTACCCAGTCCCCGTGTTGATGCCATAAGAGTAACTGAATCAGAGATATGGGTAGGCACCACATCCCATACAGGTTATACATATGGAAGCTCCGGTACACCAGGCGGTCCTCCACTTCCGCATCCGGTTTATTACAGCGGCGGATTAGGGAGGCTATCCGGAAATATCTGGACAAAGTTCAGAGATGCAGGAAAGAGTATAGTTGCCCTGGCTTTGGACAGTGAGGGGAATGTTTGGTTTTCAGACTTCTTAACAGGATTGGCCAAGAAAACTCCGGCAGCAGGATATCAGCGCTATTTCCCTTATAACCAAATAAACGGTATAGTTATAGATGGTGCCGGACATAAATGGCTTAGCACCCTTCAACGCGGCATCGTAAAGTATAAAGGGAACTAATATCCGTAAAATATCGTACAGTTTTAAGTCCTTGTTTAAAATTCCGTTTCCTCCTAAGTTATCATCACCGGATAAAACTTTCAATTCTGCATTTAAATAATGAAAATTCTTTTATCCCTGTTGATATTTCTTATTCCTTTCACAATTACAGCTCAAAAGAGTAATTCAGATATTATTGACTCTGTCTTTAAAACCGGCGGTATTACCGGTACTTTTGTACTCTACGATCTTAATCAAAATGAGTACATCTGCAACGATTTTAATAGAGCCAATACCGGTTTTCTTCCTGCATCTACCTTCAAAATATTCAACTCCCTGGCTGCTCTTGAAGCCGGGGCAGTAAAGGATGAGGAAGAAATTATTAAATGGGACAGCATTCCGCGTAGTTATGAAGTATGGAACCAGGATCATAATATGCGTTCTGCAATAAAATATTCAGTGGTATGGTTCTATCAGGAATTGGCAAGAAGGATCGGTCCCGAACGAATGCAAAGTTACCTGGATAAAGCAGATTACGGGAATAAAGATATCTCGGCTGGAATAGATCTCTTCTGGCTGGAAGGGAATTTTAAGATCACTCCAATTGCACAGATCGAATTCCTAAAAAAATTATACTTCGATGACCTCCCCTTCTCGGCAAGAAATATCTCGATTGTTAAAGATATAATGATAAAAAAGCAGACTGAGGAATACACTATTCACGCAAAGACAGGGTGGGCAGGCAGAACAACTCCTCAGACGGGCTGGTATGTTGGTTATGTAGAGAGAAAGGATAATACCTTTTTCTTTGCAATGAATATGGAAATTAAAAAAGATGAGGATGCACCAAAGAGGGAAGAACTTACCAACGAAATCCTCAAAAGATTAAACATAATTAAAGAATAATGAAACACATCCGACTGTTTTTATTTTTATCCTCACTATTACTGATCAATACTGTTACCAGCGCCCAGACAGGAACGTTAAGGGGAACAGTCATAGATTCGGCTAAAGGCGAGGTCCTTCCTTTTGCCAACATTATTATAAGCGGCACAAAATTAGGGACATCCACAGATCTGAATGGTAACTTTACAATTACAGGTGTACCCGCAGGAATCCATACTGCTGCTGTTTCCTACCTTGGATATAAAGCCGATTCTATATCTGTGGAGATAAAAAGAGGTAAAGTAACACAGGTCAATATACCTCTCTCCCCTATCAACATTGAACTGGAAGAGATAGAGATGGTAGGGGAAAAAATGGTACGCCCCAATGAAACCAATCTTGGTCTTCAGAAAATAACAATCAGGGAGCTCGAGCTTCTTCCTAAAAGTGTAGAGACAGATATATTCAGATCTCTGCAGTTTGTTCCCGGTGTTCAGAGTACGGGAGACGTTTCTGCAAGATACTATGTACGCGGAGGAGGAAGCAACCAGAACCTGGTACTGCTTAATGGCGTTAGTGTTTATAATCCATTTCACGCGCTTGGTCTGTTCAGCATTATCGATCCGGAAATGATCAATGCTGTAGAATTCTATAAGGGAGGATTTTCTGCCGACCTGGGGGGAAGACTCTCATCAGTGCTGGACCTTGTTACTAAAGACGGAAATAAAAACTATTACGGAGGAAGCGCTGCAATTAGTTTTCTTACTGCAAAGGCTGCTGTAGAGGGACCTATACCCAGCGGATCATTTATACTTACAGGAAGAAAAAGCCTTTTTAGTAATACACTCAAGAAATTCATTAATCTTAAAGATGCACCATTCGAGTTTTATGATATTTCGGGTAAAATAAGCTACGCTAACACTGAGGGGGAGAGCTTAACTAAAATATCATTGCACGGATTTAATAGTCAGGACAAACTAGTAAATGAGTCACCTTACAAAGCTGATTACAAATGGACAAATAATATCTACGGTGCATATTGGTTTCAGGCCTGGGAGGATGTACCAATTTACTCTGAGACAAATTTCTCTGTAAGTTCTTTCCGCGGAGATATTGATCCCAAATATGGTCTCTCAAAACAGCGTCATAATGATATTACTGATGTAACCCTGGGTACGGACTTTACTAACATCTTCAGTAATCGTGATGAAATAAAACTTGGATGGGAACTTAAAAGCGTAAGCACCTCTTTTAATTTTGAAAACCTGCAGGGAATAAAATCAGCTGTAGCTGATAAGGGATTTCATTTCACCTTCTATGGAAAGTACAAATTCCTCAGGTTTGAAGACCTGGGTATGGATGTAGGCGCACGGGTAAATGCAATAACTATGGCTAAAACAAGATCGGCTACTATTGAGCCGAGGGTAAATCTGACTTATGTTCTCTACCCGGGAATAAAGTTAAAGGGAGCCTGGGGAATTTATACCCAGGAGCTAATTACCCTTACTGATGAAAATGAAATAATATCAATATTTGAACCCTGGCTTATTACTCCTGATTATTTAAAGATCCCTGAAGCAATACATTACGTTGCAGGACTCGATATAACAACTCTCGGAAATGTTAATCTGAGTATAGAAGCATATTATAAAGATCTAAAATATACAGCAGAGGTTAACCAGCTTAAAGCAGATGAGATCGATCCGGACTTTATTCAGGGAAGCGGCGAAGCTTACGGCACTGAGTTCCAGCTCCGCTACAGCAATCCTTTTGTCGCATTTACCGGGTCTTATTCATTAAGCTGGACCTACAGAAATATAAACGGATGGATATCATATCCTAAATATGATGCCCGCCACGTTGTTACTACTAACCTTGCCTTTGATTTCGGCAGCGGCTGGTACGGAAGCATCAGCTGGTTCTTTAACTCGGGCCTTCCCTTTACACAGATACTTGGTTACTATGATAAACTCTTCTTCGAAGAACTGTTCAATAAAGGATTGTATGGATATTATCTGCCTTATACAATTCTGGATGACCCTAATCTTGGCAGACTCCCAACTTATCACCGTCTTGATCTGAGCGTTACCAAAAGAGTTAAATTCTTTTTCACTAATACCGAGATCAGTCTTAGCGTAATGAATGTGTATGACAGACAAAATATCTTCTATTTTGAAAGAGCTACTGGAGAACGCGTAAATATGCTTCCATTTTTCCCAACTGCAACTATTAAGGTTGAAATATGAAAAAGACACTACCATTTTTAGCTCTGGCTTTTATTCTTATTTCCTGCGAAGAAGACTTTGATCCTAAAACTGATTACGAGCCAAAGTATATCCTCTCCTGCATAATAAGAGCAGATACAACTTTTCAGACATTAACCGTTTCGAAGAGCTACACCATAAACGGCTATGATCCATATGTTAATTCTGAAGACCCTTTCTTGTCAGGTGCTGACATCCGGGTATGGCAGAGAGACAGCGTATTCTTCTTTAAAGACTCTTCAGTTGCAAGGACGGATACCTCGAGATATAAAACGCCTATGGTATTCTACTATTTGGATAATTTTAAACCTGCTGAGGGTATTCCGCTCGAAATAAGGGTTATTACAGATAACGGCAAAGCTCTTTGGGCATCCACTACTTTGCCCAGTAAGGTTCAATGGGGTCCGTATTCCGATTTTTATTTGCCCAACCCTGATAAGAGCACCTTCTTGTTCCAATGGGTACCCAATTATAATTACGGGTGGTATGTTTTAAGGTATGGAATAAAATATTCAAACTCCGCAGCCGGAAATGAAGTTCAAACAGTATGGGTTCCGCTCCGGTATAATGACGACACTCCAGACTATCCTAAGATCACCAAGAATACCGGGTATGAATTTGAGAAGTCCGCACTCGACAGGGTGATGACAGAAATTTCCGCAGGCGACCCTGATAAGAATAATTACACCATTTATGGAGGGACAATAGAACTCCTTGTATTCGATCAGCATCTTTCAAAATACTTCTCGAGTATCAATGGCTTCGTAGATGATTATACAATAAGAGTTGATCAGACAGATTATACTAATGTTGAAGGAGGTCTGGGTATTTTTGGATCATATATAAAACAGATTTCCGGTACTGCATTCAGAGAGGAATATATAACTTCTTTCGGATATAACACTTATCCTTAAAATTTAGTACAATAGCTTGCCTGACCGCAGCCAGGTTCGTTAGTTTTGGTGGTAAAATACTGTTGAAGAGAACACAATGTTTAAATTTCACTCAACTGCATATATGCACGAGGGTAAGACTGAAATATCTCTTCGGGCTCTGCAATTTATCCTGCTTCCGATACTCCTATCTTTATCCTGCGAAAAAGAAGTTTCTACCTCTCCTGAAGACATTCTGATTGCTGATAATATTTTGTTCGTTGATTCTGATCCACAGGGTGCAGCAATATTTGTGGATAAAAGAAATACAGGGCAGTATACCCCTGATACTTTAAGATGGATTGATCAGGGAGATCATATAATAACCCTGAAGATGAAATTATTTGAAGATTTCTCGCTCCCTGTAACTATGGGAGTAAATGAAATTGACAGCCTCTTCTTTAATTACCGCACGAATCCACTTATGCTGGGAAGGATCTATGTGGATTCTGATCCGCGCGGTGCAGATATATTTCTGAATGATATTTTTACCGGCTATACAACACCCGAAGCATTTGACAGCTTGTTCCCCGGACAGTACAAAGTGGGCTATAAACTGACGGGCTTCTGGGATCTGGAGACAACTGTTTCCGTGGTTAGCAACAGGACTGTGATTGTCGATAAAAGATTAATCGATACCCTGGAATGGGTAAATTTCCACCGGGGCACTGCTGGTCTGCCAACAAACTATTATAATGCCATCGATATTCAAGATGGATATATTAAATGGATTGGATCCCAGGATGCGGGGCTGGTAAGATATGATGACCAGGAATGGACAATTTACAAGACAGAAAACAGCGGGATACCCAGCAATAAAATTCTCTCGGTGGATGCAGTTGAGAACGGCATATGGGTCGGAACAGATAATGGTGCCGCATTTTTCAACAACGGGTTATGGGAGGTATATAATTCATCCAATTCACCCCTTCAGAGTGATCAGATAAATTCTATCAAAGTTGATCCATCCGGCAGGGTATGGATGTCCACTTATAATAAGGGAATTTATATTCTTAACGGAGGCAGTTGGACAAGCTATAATACATCTAACTCACCCCTGCCTACAGATTTTGTAAATACAATTTTTATTGAAGAGAGCGGTACCGTATGGATAGGGACTTATGGAGAAGGACTTGTTAAGTTTGACGGGATCGGCTGGTCAATTTATACTGACGGGCTCCCGGTAAGTAAAAATGTAGTAGCTGTCTTAGTTGAAGGTACTGATATCTGGGTCGGCTGCCATTCCTTTGGAATGATAAATGGAGGCATTGCCGCCAGGATTAACAATACCTGGCAGACCTTTTACGATTTCCCTGCCCTGTCATTTACATCAGATCTGAGCGGCTCAATATGGCTTGGTACTGATGGCAGCGGACTGATGAAATATAATTTTTCCTGGTGGGAAAGCTATAATGTTTTAAACTGTAAAATACTTTCAAACAAGGTAACGGGAGTTGCCATTGACGGCGCTGGAGATAAATGGCTTGCTACTTTCGGAGGAGGAATATCTAAATTTAAAAAAGATTAATGCTATCTCTCAAGTACCATTTTACCTGTAAGTATTTTAGAAGGGGTAGATAAGGTATAGAAATAAACACCGCTTCCTAATCCAGAAGCATCAAATTCAACAAAATGATTTCCCGGGTCTTTTTCTTCATTCAGCAGTAAAGCAACTTTTTCACCAAGAAGATTATAAACAGTAAGTGTAACGAATTCCCTTTTGGGCAGCATAAAGCTGATCATTGTTGAAGGGTTAAAGGGATTAGGGAAATTCTGTGCTAAATAATAATCGGTTGGAATATTATTCGCCTGGAGGTAAACACCGGCATCATAATTAAATGCTGAAATACCTCCGATAATATGTACACACGGGGTTCTTGCAACAGTATCGCTCAACGGCTCTGCATCTGAATCTATTAGAGTATCCTGTCCTGCATTTCTTGAGGTAAAATGATATTTCGAATTATCATCAACCAGGCTGAACTGAAGAAAATAATCCCCCTCATATAATTCATTAAAACTGAATTTCCCTGATGAATCCGTTAGTTTATAACCCATCCAGGAATTATTGCAGCTGAACAATTCGACAGTAACCCACTGCAGCCCTTTCTCTCCGGGGTCCTGTAAGCCGTTCTTATTAGCATCGATCCACACCCTGTCCCCCAGTATCGATGTCTGATATTGCGAATCAATTATTTCCCCTGATGTATAAGTCACCGGTAGTATGATTGCATTTATATCAGCAGTCTCCGACTCACCGGTAATAGTAAGCAATGAGTTTCCCTGTATATGTTCAAAATTCAGAAAGAGCAGAGTATCACTGTCAGAGTTAAACGGCAGAAGTTCAGCAAAAGCGATATATATTGTTCCCGAATAAGAATTTACTAAGAAATTTTCATTCGCTCCGCTTATACCCGTGTATCTTAATGCAGAAGTATTATATTGTACGGCAAGACTAAGCGCACCGATATTATTAAAACCCGATACCAGCAGCGGGACACTTATCATTTCTCCCCGGTTAACAATTAACTCCGGCAGTCTCACAGAGACCTGACCCTGCAATAAATTTACAGTAATGATCAGCAGGAAGGATATTTTAGGAATAATCTTCATCATTTACATAAGATGGACAATCTTTATAAATAACAACATATATGCCATCAGGCTTAACGAAAATAATAATATTTATTCAACATATAATATGAGATTCCCCCACCGGTATGTTTCAAATTACTACAGAGGAAATAGCTCTTTAACACTTGCGGAACGCTCATTTTAACACTTATGGGAATACCCACTGATTACACTTAGGGGAACGTTTGCAGGTAACACTTACGGAAACGCTCATTGGTAACACTTTCGGAATGCTCACTGGTAACACTTGCAGAACGCTCACTGAGCGTTCCCTACCTGAGGTAATCAAGGATATGGGTTCTGACTTCCTTATAGGCTTCAGCAAGATCGTTATATTTATTTTCAACCCCTGCGAGATCATTTTCCTTTCCCAGGCTTTCGATTGCTAATGCCTGCTCACCTATTTTATTTGCACCTATAGAAAGACTTGCCCCTTTAATTGTATGCGATTCAAGAATTACTTTTTTTACGTCTTTATTTCTTAAAGCATTTGAAAGATTATTCAGACGGATCTCCACATCTTTAATGTAGGTCTGCAGAAGATCCTGCAGAAAATCCCTGTCACCCAGACTAATAGTTTCCAGGGTATTATGATCAAGAACTTTCTGATCCGCTTCTTTTTGAATCTCATTTATATAACCAGTTGAGTCTATACCCAGCCACTCGTCTATTTTGTGAATCAATTCCTCCGGATGAACAGGCTTGGATATATAATCATTCATTCCCGCATCCAAATATTTCTGCTTATCTTCCCTAAGACTGTGAGCTGTAATTGCAATGATAGGAATACGGCTTGCAGGAGCACTTAGCGCACGGATTTCCTCAGTTGCTTTAAAGCCGTCCATAGTCGGCATATGAATATCCATAAGCACAAGGTCGGCATTTGCTATTGACAGAAAACTTAACGCCTGCTGACCATTAAGAACAGATGCAGTCTTATACCCCGCCTCCTGCAGCATAATAAGCATCATCTTAATATTTACCTCGTTATCCTCAGCAAGCAAGATCAGAAATTTTTCACGCTGCTTTTTTAAACCCGGGGTACTGATTTCTAATTCCTCACTATTTTTTTATACATTATTACTTATAATTATTCTAAATTAGCACAATTATGGCTGAATTCCTCTACTCGATTGATACTTCCGTTCTTTATTTTATAAACCATACATTATCCAATCCATTGTTCGACCGGTTCTTCTCCTTAATTACAAATGTGAATAACTGGTATATAGCTTATGTTATTCTGATAATGATCCTTTTCTTCAAAGGAGGGGCAAAAGGAAAGCTGGCCGCAGGTGCTGTGATATTAATGATTATTATTACAGATCAGCTGAGCCACAATGTAATTAAAGAAATTGTACAAAGAATACGTCCCTGCAACGACCTTCCCGACATCCTTACACCACTAGGCTGCACCGGTTCATTTTCTTTCCCGTCAAATCACGCTGTCAATAATTTCGCTGCGGCTGTACTTTTTTATATCCTTTATCCACGACTGAAATGGGTCTTATTCATTACAGCTTCACTGGTTGCACTTTCACGGGTATATTTAGGACTCCATTATCCATCCGATATTATCGGCGGTGCCATGATAGGCTCAGCTTTCGGATATCTGTTTGCATCGGGAGTGAACTTTTTTCTTAAAAGGATTTCAAGGATGGGTAATAACAAAATTGAAGGACTCGTAATAAGGAAGACTACAGAAAAAGACATTCCTGTTATTTTATCACTGATCAGGGAACTGGCGGATTACGAGAAATTATCAGAAGAAGTGGAAATAACACCTGATAGGTTAAGAAAGTATTTATTCGATAAGAAAATTGCTGAAGCAGTAATTGCAGAATATAAAGGTAAACCCGCAGGGCAGGCACTTTTCTTTTATAACTTCTCGACTTTTAAGGGTAAGCCGGGTATCTATCTTGAAGATCTTTATGTGAAGCCGGAGTTCCGGGGTAAGGGTATAGGAAAAGAATTATTGAATTACCTGGTACATAGAGCAAAAAAAGAGAAGCTTGGAAGAGTGGAGTGGGTAGTGCTTGATTGGAATGAACCAGCCATTAAGTTTTATAAAAATATTGGAGCCGAGGCAAAGGACCAGTGGATTATTTTCCGTCTTTCAGAGGATAAGTTTTAAATGAATAAGTTTTTCAGCAGGATACACCCGGTAAAGGATTTTATATTCAACCTTGCCCAAAAAGAATTCAGACTTTTCTTTACGATATTTATTATAGTAACAGCCGGGTGGCTTTTTATCATAATTGCGTCAAATGTTAAGGATGGGTCAACACAGAATTTCGACCAGGGCATAATCGAACTTTTCAGAGAGCCGGGGACTAAAAGCAAAGCTGTTGGTTCTGAAGAGCTTACCAACACAATGAGAGATATTACAGCATTGGGAGGAGGTCCCGTAATTTTTATAATAACTCTTTCAGTAACTGGATTCCTGATACTGAGGAAAGATTATCATTCAGTTTTTCTTGTACTGTTTGCAGTAATCGGGGGAGCCCTGATCGACCTCTGGTTCAAGCACCTCTTTGGAAGAACGCGCCCCTTGCTCGAATATCAATTGGTTCAGGAGCACACCTTAAGTTTTCCTAGCGGGCACTCAATGATGTCTGCAGTAATATACCTGTCACTTGCAGTTCTCGTATCGCGTATCCTGGTAAGGAGAATTATGCGTCTCTACGTAATAATTGTAGCTATTCTTTTATCCTTCATAATAGGGATCAGCAGAATTTATTTGGGTGTACATTACCCCACCGATGTTATTGGCGGATGGTCGCTCGGCTTAGCCTGGGCAGGAGTCTGCTGGTTCATTTCATATTATACCGAACGGAAGTTTACAAAAGCGAATGGATGATTGGATGAATAAATGTCGTCATTGCGATGAGTCATCGAAGAAGTAATCTGGCGTGCAATGCATTGAGGAAGGATGATTGCAAGATTATCTGAATAAATATCGTCATTAAGAACGCGCACCAGAGGCAGTTCGATGAATCGCTATCTAGGGTGGAGTACTCCTGCAGAACGCCATCCGGGAGGCGGGTGCCATAGCGGAACGATCACTGATCGTTCCTTACAACAGGAACTCTCTTATTCAACCCTCGGAACAAATCGATCTTAAGAAATACAAGCCACTTTATCGGCAGGTTGACTCGTCCTTTCCAAATATGATAATGTTATATCCATTATTCAATAATTCCCATCTGACAACTATTTAGGAATTCGATGTACTTTTTTATAAAAACCATCCAATTATATATTTACCAAATACTATCAGGAGCGTCTCTGGAGCGTGTATGCAGCGTCTCTGGAGCGTGTCTGGAGCGTGTAATCGCGTTCCGGAGTCGCTTGAGATATGCCCCTTAGTCGCTTCTGTTAGGCTTGTACAGATATTTAATATATATTTTCTTTGATTTTGCTCTAAAAATACCCTTTCTGTAAATTAATGAATTCGTACAGACAACCTGTCCATTAGAACGAATATTTGATATTAACGAAGCAGGTTGTCCCTCCTTAATCAATGGAAGTCTCAGATGTACGGACAGCCTGACCTTAATAATCTAAAAGCTTATGAAACGAAGCAGGCTGTCCTCTCATTATTCACGATGCTGTTTTTTATTTAAGAAAAGAATGAGATTAAGAACAGGGGGATTCTGGATAGAATTGTAGTAGATATAAATTGCATCGAGAGTATAGAAATTTGAAACATTGCGGCAATGAAACCCCTGACGGGGTTTTAAATATTTTTGGGGTGTTTTTTTCTACAGATATAAAACCCCTCACGGGGTTTAAGGGCAATCGGTAATATTATAGGCTGCCAGTGTTAAGAGTAGGAATACATACTCATCCTTATTATTCTTCAGCATTCAGGATATCTGTTTCCTCCAGAATAAACACTTAATTTGGTCAAACGAGGTTTTAAGGGCAAATGGTAATAATGTGTAACCCCAATGTTCGGAGTTGGAATATACCCACATCCTTGTCTTTTTTCTTCAGGATTTAGAAAATCGTCTTTTCCCGAATAACCACATAACCTGATCAAACTCCGTTAGGAGTTTCATATCTGTAGAAAAACCAAAAAGCAAAAACGATTCAACTCCGTAGGAGTTGCATTCCCGTATATGGCGCAATCAAGGAAAGGCCGCTTCGTAATTCAGGATGGGTGATTATTTGGGCTAGCCTGTTCGTACGGGGTGGGAGAATCTCTTTACTGTAAATAATTATAGCACAAGGAACAGAAATTGATCCCTGTAAGGGGTCCATTATTTAATCGGTCTATGATATTGACAGATTTTATGGGTGCTCACTTATTTCTTAAACACTTAAAAATAAATATCACCTCTTCAAAAACTCAGAGTTCCTTTTAAGCCCCTTCAGCTTTGCTCTTTTTATGGGACTAACAGCAAATCTCTCCCTGAACTCTTTATCATCCATAATATCTATTTCCGATAAATCAATTTCCTTATTCACCGGGTGGAATTCTTTAATGAAGGTCGGCTCTGCGAATTTAATATTCCAGGGACACACATCCTGGCAGATATCGCAACCGAAGATCCACTGATCCATTTTATCCTTAAACTCTCCAGGTATATCTCCCTTATTCTCAATAGTTAAATATGAGATGCATTTGTTGGCATCGATAACATAATCTGCAACAATTGCTTTTGTAGGACAGGCATCAATACAGGCAGTGCAGCTGCCGCAGTGGTCAGCAATAATTTCTGCTGCCTTAAATTCATAATTGCAAATAATGTTTGCAATAAAGAACCAGCTGCCGATCTCTTTATTAATTATATTGGAATGCTTTCCCATCCATCCGAGCCCAGCTTTTACTGCCCAGGCTTTATCCATCACGGGACCTGTATCCACATAACTCACACCTTCAAAATCAGGTTCAATTTCCTTAAGCCCGCTTATAAGCTTCTCCAGCATCTCCCACATTATTAAATGGTAATCCTTCCCCCAGGCATAACGGCTTACCTTTCCTGTATTGGCTGCTGAATTATATTGTTCATCCGTATAGTAGTTCAGACCAAGCGATATAACACTTTTTGCATCGGGAAGTATCTTCCTGATGTCTTCTCTCCTGTCAAGGTTCTTCTCCATATACTGCATACCTGCATTATATCCCGATGCGAGCCATTCTTTAAGCCTGGTGCTTTCAGTTAACAATAAACCGGCAGGTGCAAACCCGGTGAGAGTGAATCCCAAAGCTTTTGCTTTAGAGATTACTATTTCATTTGTAAGCTTCAATTACCAGTTCCAGTTTTTCTGCGTGACTTTAACATATACATCATTGTCCGAAATCTTAACTTCATAAGTATCAAGTCCCTTTGAACCTGAAGGAAGTTTCCCTGTCTTTAAGTCAAACATCCATCCGTGGGCGGGACAAACGACATAGCCCTCTTCTATAAACCCATCATATATTAAAGCTGAGTGCTGATGAGGGCAAATATTACTTATCGCATATACCTCGCTCCCCTTTTTTATTAGCGCAATCTCTATTTCATCAACAATAAATCTTTTACCTTCGAACTCCTTAAGTTGATCGATTTTACAGATCTTTGTAAACCCTGTAAGTTCTTCAGAGAGTATTGAATTTTTCATTTACCCTGATTCCTTTTTCAGTCTGCTGCACTGTTGCAATTGCAGTTTCCGGATCGTGTTCAAAGCATAACTTCCAGTTCTCCTCTACTGCCTGTTTCAAAATAGTTTTCTTTTCCTGGAGAGTGACCATCGGCTGAAGATCGTAACTCATTATATAGGGAATCGGAATATGTGAAGTAAAAGGGAAAAGATCTCCGCAGTAAAGAATAGTATTTGATGCGTCTGATATTTTTACAAGCTGCTGCCAGAATGTATGTCCGTGAACAGGAATTAATTCTATTTCATCATCGAACATACAACGCCCGTCAAAGAAATGAAGTACTCCTTCCTGCCGCAAAGGAATAAAATTATCTTTGATATAACTTCCTTTGTCTTTTTCAGAAGGAGAATCTGCCCACTCGAAGTTTTTTCTCTGCACATAATATTTAGCATTCGGGAAAGCTGGTATTAGCTTTCCATTCTTCATAATAGTCGATCCGCCTGTATGGTCAAAATGAAGATGTGTAAGAATTACATCGGTAATTTCTGCAGGTTTTAATCCCAGACCGGTCAGGACGGCTGCGTAAGGCTGCTGCTGTATGTCGTATATTTCTTCTGATTTCTCGTCCCACTTATTCCCCATACCCGTATCAATTAAAATATTTCTGCTGCTGCTGCGTAGAAGCAGATTACGTGTGGCAAGCTTCACACGGTTGGAGGCATCCGCAGGGTTGGTTTTTTCCCAAAGAGGCTTAGGAATTATCCCGAACATAGCTCCCCCATCTAATCCCAGGGAACCGGAATTAACGGCCTGAATTTTGTAATTACCTATCTGCAAAGGTTTTTATCCTGAAATAATTAAGGTGTTTTTGCATTAAAAATCAGAGAACGCCCGATACAATATTGAACTTACGAATAGTAAGTTAGCCACAAGATCGGAAAGATAAAAGTTAAGATTTAAAGGAGATAAGCCGTGCTAATTACAAGACCACTTTCAACCTCTTTATTAAAAAAGATGTTCCTTATAGTGCTCAATGAACATAGCTCTGGAAAAGATTTTGACGAAAAGGAACCTGACTGCCGCACAATTGTGTATGAAAGAATTGCGGAGTACTTTAATATTTCAGATCTTACAGTATACGAATATAAACTGGGTATTTTAGCAGCAGATATTCTCCAGAAGGAAGGACTGATAATAAAGGAACCAGATAATGATTCCGAATTCTTCAAACGACTGACCAAAAAAGGAAAAGAATATATTAAGAAGCAGCTTGATGCAAAAAAAGTGCCTGTCATAAATTATGACCAGCTGAAAGAAAAAAGAATTGAAGAAATAATTACACGTTATGACTTGCGTGACCGCGTTATCGAGGATTATTACGAAGGAAATTACGAATCGGCTATTCTAAAAGCCTTTGATCTTATCGAGCAAAAAATAAAAGAAAAACTGAAAACACCGGAAGGCACTTCCGCCAGCGAAAAACAGGAACTGTTTCTTAACCTTCCGAAACCATCGAATGAAGCGATCGACACAGAATTAAAAATATTAAGAATAAAAATGTTTGGTGCAGTAATGTGGTTCCGTGACAAAAAACGGGAACAGACGTCCGGCGTAACGGATGGTGAAGTTGCAGCCCAGATACTCGGCTACGCAAATATGCACCTAAAGTTGATAGATGAATGCGAATATTTTAGCTAAACGTCAGTAGACTCCATACTGAAAGGGATGCTCTCATGGAGGGTATCCCTTTTTTTATTGATAAAAGGTTAAGTGAAGTTGGATGAATGGATGGGTGGATGGATGTATGAATAATGTTTAGTTTCTTGGTTCTTTGTTATTAGTTCTTAGTTAAGTTGATATTATATCTGTACGGACAGGGCGTCAAGCGAAATCGATCACTCATATGCCGATACGCCCTGTCCACTTATCAGCTCCGCTACATCTCATTGTACGGACAGGGCGTCAAGTATAATCGATTCTCTTATGTGCCGGAACGCCCTGTCCATCTATGTTAAATCTGTAAGGACTTTTTATTGAAGTTGGATGATTGGATGGATGTATGAATAAAGTTTAGTTATTGGTACTTGGTTAATTTCTTGTTGGTACGGACAGGGTGCTTATCAAAATCTATTCGCTCAAATGCCGAGGCACCCTTTCTACTTATTACCTACACTCTTTTAAACAAAAAAAGTCCGGCAAGCCGGACTTTAAAACTTAGAAAGGTCTTTCTTATTTTCTTGGATGGGCGGCATCCGCAACACAGCAGTCAACCGGGCAGGCTTCTGCACACTGGGGCTGATCGTGGAAACCTACGCACTCTGTGCATTTGTCAGGAACTACATAGAAAAATTCATTAGAGAAGAATCCTGTTGCGCCGGAAGGAGCAGCTTCTCCCTCACCATAGGTTTTACCGTCTAATTCCCAGCTCGTACCCCCTTCATATATTGCATTATTTGGACATTCGGGTTCACAAGCTCCGCAATTGATGCATTCTTCAGTTATTTTATATGCCATTTTTTCTCCTTTATAGCGTAAAAGTGAATTTTTCCTTTATAAGTGAAAAATTTATGCCAAATAGGATATATGCTGAATTTAAAGGAAATAAGAAAAAATTTGCGGATTAGAAAATATTTTTTCTCTTAAATGGGAAGGTCTAAAAAATATAATTCTCTGATATGGCGGGAGATAAAAAAGAGGATATCCTTTATTGAATATCCTCTGGAAATGAGATTATCGACCCAAACCGTCCAGGTACTCTTTCTTCTTTAACAAAGAGTCTTTATCCTCAACGTGATTAGGGTCAGGAATACAACAATCGACCGGGCATACAGCCGCGCACTGTGGTTCATCATGGAAACCTACGCATTCCGTACATTTATCCGGTACTATATAGAAAAAATCATTTGAGAAGAATTTTTCGGCACCTGAAGGAGCAGGTTCGCCTTCATTATAATGCTTGCCTGAAAGTTCCCATTGGGCGCCCCCCTCATAAATGGCTGTATTGGGGCACTCCGGTTCACAGGCTCCGCAATTAATGCATTCTTCGGTAATCATTATGGCCATAGAAAAGCTCCTATTAAAAACCCGGTTTAGTGTTTAAGATAAAGGCTGCCGTAAGGCAGGGTAAAATTCTAAAAGTTATGTTCTATTTTACAAAAAGAGACAAGAAAGTGCAATGCAAGAAACAGTTTATTAAGTGATATTCATTAACTGTTACCAGCTGCCGCTAGCTCCTCCTCCTCCAAAAGAACCCCCTCCGCCGCTGAATCCACCAAAGCTTCCGCTGCTGCTTCTGCCTCCCCATTGTCCTCCGAGCCCTCTTCCGGCAAGGCCGCCAAGCAGAATGGCGCTTCCTAATCCTCCCCTTCCTCCCCTCCTGAAGATCATGATTAAAAAGAAAATAATTAAAAGGATGGTAAAGAAGCCCCCTCCGGGTTTTTTATTTTCTTTCTCAGGCTCAGCGACATACTCTCCTCCGATGGCTGCTATAATGGCATCCACACCTTTCGAGATACCCCCATAATAATCATCATTTTTGAACCGGGGAATAATCACATTTCTGATTATTGAACTAGCCAGTGCATCAGGAATTACCCCCTCCAGACCATAGCCAACCTCTATTCTCAATTTCCTGTCGTTCTTCGAGATAAGCAGCAGGACCCCGTTATCATTTTTTGCAGAACCAATCTTATTCTGTTTTGCAACTGAGTAAGCATAATCTTCAATTGGATAATCATCGAGCGAAGGTATCATCAAAACTACCAGCTGGTTTGAAGTAGTATCCTGAAATGCTTTCAGCCGGTTGTTCAGCTGGGACAGTTCACTGCTACTAAGTGTATTTGTAAGATCAGTTGCCCATTGATCCAGCCGTGGAACATCTTTCTGAGCTGATACAGGAACAACAAGCAGAAACAGGAAGAAGAGAATGCTCTTCATTAAAACTCAACTTTTGGAACTGTCTCTGCTCCAGGAGCCGATTTGAAGTATTCTTTCTCTCTGAATCCGAATATACCGGCGAAGAAGGAATTCGGGAAACGCTTGATCGTGGTATTATAATTCTGAACAGTTTCATTGAAACTCCGCCGTTCTACAGATATCCTGTTTTCTGTCCCTTCAAGCTGTGCCTGAAGCTGGAGAAAATTCTCATTAGCCTTTAATTGTGGATAGTTTTCCACAGTTACAAGTAATCTGGAGAGTGCACCGCTGAGTTCTCCCTGCAGCTGCTGGAATTTCTGAAATGCCTGTGGATCATTCAATACTTCAGGGGTAACGTTAAACTGGCTTACGCGGGCACGGGCTTCAGTAACGTCTGTCAGTACCCCTCTTTCAAAGTCCGCATATCCTTTAACGGTATTAACAAGGTTGGGAATGAGATCGGCTCTC
This sequence comes from uncultured Ignavibacteriales bacterium, assembly GCA_963764685.1. GTDB lineage: Bacteria > Bacteroidota > Ignavibacteria > Ignavibacteriales > Ignavibacteriaceae > CAVXTT01. The sequence continues at coordinate 426,694 of CAVXTT010000020.1, read as the reverse complement.
CGTTGATACTGATTCTCAACCTGGCTCCAGCTTTGGTTAACCTGTTCGTTGAGTGTAACTAAATTATTATATGCTCCTATACCCCAGAATATTATAATTGCCAGAATTAAGATGACTGCTCCCGCAATGGAACATCCTACGATCATACTACGTTTCATTGAACCTCCTATAAAAATATGCGCCGGTCCTCATTTCCCCTACCGCAGCAATGTTATAGATTTTAAGAATTATAGTTTTAATTTATTCGATTTTTAAGTTATAAACAAAACATTGGGCTTCCATTTTATGGTTTCTGCCCGGTATATTCATATTGGAGATAATTTAGTGCCTTATTGCTTATCTCCAGATTACGCTCTACTGCAAACTTTTCTGCATTTTGTATGCTGCCATTATAAAAACGAAGCCACAATAAAGTTCCAATTGCAAACCCGTCAAATACTCTTTCTTCGATAAATGCATTTATAGTGAGATATCCCCAAAGAACATTCCAGCCGAGAGACAATACTCCGCTTAAATAATTACCAGTGTAAAACTGTCCGCTGCCCGGCAATATGTAGGACATAGTTTTTGCAAGAGTAACCGAATACTTATCCTCATCAACCTGCAGGGCGAGTCTTGCAAGTTCATGATCCGGATCTATTTTTTTGAATTCCTCTGCTGCTTTATCCCATTCATCACTGAACAGATAAATCCACCCTCTCCAGTATATTATTTCATTCTGCTTTTCAGCATTTCCTTCAGATTCCATCTTATTCAGCACAGAATGTGCCTGGCTGAATGTACGTCTCAAAATATTAGACTTCACAATCTCAATTTTAGATTCATATACCTCATCCGGATTCGCTGCTGTATGTAAGGCATCCGAAAAATAAAGGATTGCATCATTTAGACGGGCGCCGGCCTTATAAGATCTTCCGATATAAAGATTTGCCCGATAGTTATAGTATCCTGAGGTATCGAAGAAAAGAAGCCTTTTCAATTCTGTTACTGAATGAAAATAATCTTCTGCATCATAAAGCTTCATTGCATAACGGAATTGCTGTTCTGCCTCATTCTGTGCATTACCCGGCCAGGGGAACAGTAGCAACAGCAGGAATAAATATTTATTTACAGAAATCATAAACAGGAGTAAAGTAATTTCTTTTTTCAAGTGATAATCTGAGATCGGAATCAAACAACATATTCACATTTACATTAAATTCATTTGCGGAAGCAGCTGATCCGTAAATATTTCCTGCATAGAATAAAGATGCCAATCCGGTAAATATCCACGCTCTTGTATCGTGTCCTGCTTCAAAATTATCATAAGCAAGGAATGCAAGCACACCTGTGGATATGAAAGCAAAAAGACCGTCCAGATATTTTTCTGTATAAACCTTTCCGCTGCCGGGTATTAAAGCAGATAGAATTCCTGCAAGTAAAGGACTTTTATATTCAGCATCAGCTTTCCGTTTATACATTCCGATCATTTCAGCATCATCACTAAATATCTCAGAGAACTCATTTTGTGCCGGAAGCTCATTATTCAAAAGCATCCCGGCAAATAACATTCTTTTCATTGAGGTATTTTCAAGCTGCTCTTCGTCTATGTCATAAAAGATAATCTTCATCATACCGATATCTCCCTCCAGAAAATAGGTTTTATAATACTCCAGCTGTGAATAATTTGATAAAGGTGTGCCACTTGTTATTTCCTGCAGCCTTGCCCTGGTCAGGGAGAAATTTCCGGAACCGGAGTAACCCAATGCTGCTTTAAACTGAATTGTATCTTTATACCGTATTAGAAGGAATTTATCGTATTCAAGTGCTGCCCTGTAATAATCACCGCTGCAGAAGAGAAAATCTGCAAAGCTGATAATTCTTTCAGGAGTATTGAATGATGCGGGTGCCTCGCCTTGCTGTGAGTGTAAGAGAGGAGTGATAAAAATTAACGGCAGGAGCAGCTTTATTGAAAGCATCTCTCTTTTTGTTCCTGCTGTTAAAATATGTATTTATCCGGCGGATCGAAGAAATGTCCGTCGGGTGATCGTTGATATTCTTTCTCCCTGTTAATGAAGTTAAGATCCCTTGTAAAGCGGTCGAAGAACATCAGGGTACCACGGAATATGTTTGTCTTAGATACAGATTCAGCAAAGTATTCAGAACAGGAAGGACGGAAAGGACAATTATCACCATCGAGATCAGAAATAAAAAACCAGTAGGTTTTTGTTAACCCCTCAATTGCTATATCCGGGAACTCATTGCTCTTAAATGTATAATCCCGCTGCCGGATATGGGATTCAATCTCATAGCTTATCTCTTTTTTATTCCAGGGGCCTGTTTCGGTCTGGGCTGAAACCTGCAGGCTTGACAAAACGAATAATAGAAATAATAGCCGCATTATGCATCAATAAGTGCTCTGGCGATTACCACCTTCTGGATCTCTGATGTGCCTTCATATATTTCAGTAATTTTGGCATCACGCAGATATCTCTCAACAAGATATTCTCTGACATATCCATAACCCCCGTGTACCTGGATTGCTTCAAGTGCACATTCCACTGCTATTTTAGAGGCATACAGCTTAGCCATAGCAGCTTCCTTATAATACTTTTGTCCTGCATCCTTTAATGCTGCTGCCCTGTAGGTGAGGAGCTTTGAAGTCTCTAGTTTAACAGCCATATCCGCAAGCTTGAACTGTATAGCCTGAAAGTTTGAAATAGTGGAACCAAATGCCTTTCTTTCCTTAGAATATTTAAGTGCAGCTTCAAATGCAGCTTCTGCAATACCAATTGCCTGGGCAGCAATACCTATTCTTCCGCCGTTAAGTGTATTCATTGCAAAGTTAAATCCTTTGCCTTCCTCCCAAACAAGGTTTTCGACAGGTACTTTACAATTTTCAAATGTCAGTGAGCAGGTATCGGAGCTCCTGATGCCAAGCTTATCTTCTTTCTTTCCGTGTCCGAATCCCGGTGTCCCCTTCTCGACTAAAATAGTAGATATCCCGTGATGCCCTTTTTCCTTGTCGGTTGTTGCCATAACCAGGTAATTGTCTGCGCTGATGCCGTTAGTTATCCAGTTTTTCATCCCGTTCAATACATAAAAATCACCCTGCCGGTCAGCAGTTGTTCTTTGCTTTGTGGCATCGCTTCCAGCTTCTGGTTCGGATAATGCAAAAGCGCCGAGTTTTTCCCCTTTTGCAAGAGGAATAAGGTATTTCTCCTTAATGAAATCACTGGCGTATTTCTCCAACCCGAAACAGACGAGGGAATTGTTAACCGACATAATAACCCCTACCGAAGCATCTATCTTAGAGATCTCTATAAGAGCAAGTACATAGCTAAGGGTATCGAGTCCCGCACCGCCTAGTTCAGGAGGTACCATCATCCCTAAAAAGCCTAATTCGCCTAATTTTTTAATAATTTCTGTAGGGAATTCAGCTAAAATGTCCCTCTGAACGGCAGAAGGAGCAATTTCTTCCCTTGCGAACTCTCTTGCACTCTCCTGTATCATTTTTTGATCTTCGGTTAAATCAAAATTCATTGTGTATTCCCTTTGCTATATTATAATTATGATCATTTGTGAAATAAAAATATGATATAATACCTTACCTATCAACGAAAAACAATATTTAGTCAAATTTTAATTTTGTTAGAATAACATATTCAGTATATTATCATAATAAAATAAATATCAAATTACCGGATATGACAGTTGGAAGGTAGTTCCGGAAATAACAAAATTCCTATAAAGGGATATACTTTCAGTGAACTGCAGAATTTTATGACTGAACGGGGGGAGCAGAGATTCAGGGCGGATCAGATATTCAACTGGATGTATAATCATCTTATAACAGATTTCAATGATATGCAGAATGTGCCTAAAGCGTTGAGATCTGCATTGAAGGAAGAATGTGAACTTATCACACTGGGGACTGCGGATGTTTCAGTTTCTCCCCTTACCCACACCAAGAAATTTATATTTACCACCCGTGAAGGGAACAGAATTGAATCTGTTATTATACCCGATCCTAAAAGAACTACGCTGTGCATATCCACCCAGGTAGGATGTCCTCTCGATTGTAAATTCTGCGCCACCGGACTCATGGGTTATAAAAAGAATCTTACTGCGGGAGAAATATTCGATCAGTATCTTTTTGCCAGCAGGGACTGGGGTAAAGGGAGCATAACCAACATCGTATATATGGGTATGGGGGAACCGCTGCTTAATTATAAAAATACAGTAAAGTCACTTGAGATATTTGCATCTGAACTTTCAACCGGAATCAGTCTCAAGAAAATCACAGTGTCAACAGCCGGTATTGCCCCAAAGATAATTGAACTTGCAAACACCGGATTAAAGGTTAAGACTCGCCTTGTCCCTTCATTCCTGTTTTGAAGATACCAGGTCATATATAATGCCTGTAAATAATAAGTACTCCCTTGAAGAAAATATTGAAGCAGTAAAATATTACAACAAGATTACCGGCACACGGATTACATTCGAATATGTTATGCTGAAGGGCCTGAACGACAGGAATGAAGACATTAAAGCACTCGCCAGGTTATGCAATGAAATCCCATCGAAAGTAAATCTTATCCCGTTTAATTCATTAAGGCATATGAATCCCGACGGCATTTCAGCTGCACTGGAAAGCTCATCCAAAAGCAGGATAGCTGAATTTGCAGAAGAGCTTATGCAAAGAAATGTAACAGTTACCATTCGATTTACCCAGGGAGATGATATTGCCGCCGCCTGCGGACAGCTTGCATTTCAGAACTAATGAAAAAACTTGCCCACGATGATATAAAACGAAGTACCCTCGAAGAACTTCATACAGTTAGAAAATTACCTGTCTATGTCCTGCTGAACAGCATAAGAAGCACCTATAATGTCGGCTCAATTTTCAGGACTTCAGACGGTGCAATGATTGAAAAGCTTTATCTATGCGGCTATACACCCCACCCTCCTAAAAAAGAAATTCTTAAGACGGCACTGGGGTCCACCGAAAGTGTTAATTGGGAATATGTAAAAGATCCTGCAGAAGTAATTACAAAGTTGAAATCTGAAGGAGTTAAGATCTGCGCGCTGGAGCTAACTACTGAAAGCAAAGTTTATTATGCTGGAAGTAATTATAATTTCCCCCTCTGCTTAATTGTCGGCAATGAGATAAGCGGTGTTTCACAGGAACTGCTTGATGTGTGTGATTTTTCAATTGAGATACCACAATACGGAATAAAACAGTCATTAAATGTTTCAGTAGCCTACGGTATCGCAATCTTTGAGCTGAGAAAAATCTTTGACCATAGGAAGTAACTTAATGACCATCCTACAGTACTTTCCTGACTTCGCACGCGCACGACCGCACGTCCGCACCTCCGCACAAACTTAAGCGATTGAAGTAAAAAATTCATCCCCGTTATCTTTAGTATGGATCATCAGGAGATTTGCCCTGATAAGCTTAACTAATGTGCGGGATGCCCTCCTGTCGGAAATATTTGCAGCACTGCTTAATTCTTTGACAGATATGCTCCCGTTTCTTTCGATATAATCAAAAACCATCCGCTCAACAGGGCCTATAGAATATTTTCTTAATCTCAGGTCTTCCGATTTAGCCTTCAGTATCCTGACCATCTCCTTGCTCGCCTGCATGCTTTTATCATTTACCCGTATGGTTACAACCGCATTGGTAATATCGAATTCCTTGCTGTAATCCTGAAGGCGGTGGGGTTTATTGTCTGATTCAGGAATATCTGCTATAACAACTTCCTTCCCGAATATATCCAGGAAGTGTATATCATATTTTAAGGGAGGTTCACAATACTGCTCTGCGGCTTCTTTGATAAGTTCAGCTTCCCCCTTTTCACTTGCCACTCCGATTATTTCCTTATTATCATCGACACCAAAGAAAATATATCCTCCCCTTGTATTGGCAAAAGCCATCATCTCCCGGGCTATCTTTTCAGGTGAAGTAAACTGTCTCTTAAATTCTACGCTTTGATTTTCACCTTCTTCGATTAGTTCTATTGCTTCTTTTCTTTTCATTTTTTTCTTCCGGGAATAATATCACATCATACATTCTTCCCCTGATAATTGAGGATCGTCTTAATACATAACCGGTATTTATATCCGGTGAATGTTTAAGAGGAGAAGGTATTACGGCTGCGAGCCTTGCTGATTCTGAGCTGTTCAATTCCGAAGGATGTTTCCCGAAATAGTTATCAGCCGCACGTTTAATTCCGAAGACACCCTCTCCCCACTCAACGGCATTAAGATAATTTTCGAATATTGCTTTCTTTGAAAGCTCTTTTTCCATCCTGAATGCGATGATAAACTCTTTAGTTTTTCTGAGTAAACTTTTATTGGTAGTAAGATAAAGATTCTTTGCCGTCTGCATCGTGATTGTACTTCCGCCTCTGACTGTGCGCCCCCTTCTCTTATTTACCCTGAGTGAAGTATTTAATTCCTTCCAGTCGATGCCCTTATGTTTAAAAAAACTGCCGTCTTCCATACAGATCACCGCACGGAGCAATGCGGGATTGACATCAGAAATACTGATCCAGGACTGTGAAGGATAAAATATTAAGTAATTCTCCAGTGCCCTCTGCTCCATCAGGGAAGTAAATCTGAAGCTGTTATATTCAAGCACAGGGATCTGCAGACCAGGCACACTGAAATAAAAAATTGAGATAATATAAAGCGCTGTGGATCTGAACTTATACTTTGCCGCCCCGGTAATTAACTTTTCAAAGGAGACAGCTATTTCAAGTTGCGGAAACTGGGTTACTTTCATCTGTGCATAAAACTAACGGGGAGGCCTGCCGCGCTTCAGGGTATCGGCTGGCGGATTAAATGTTCCCGTTGAATCAAATCCTCTGCGCTCCTCCCCCTGGAGTGAATCAATAATTGTTTCCTGGAGAAGTTTAAGCGAATCAGCTGACTCGTCAGGGTTCTCAAATTCATTTCCCTCTTCACCTGTTTTTAATGAGTCACCGGAAATAACACCCGTCGTATCAGCGCCCTGCAGATTCGGAGATATCTTTTGCCCTGTGGTATCAATTCCTTCTTTCTCCTGCTGGATCAAAGCAAGCGAATCTTCCAGTTCTCTTTTTATTCTGTCCTTCTCCTGTTTATACATATTCAGCTTCGGCAGTATTGCAGAGGCATATTCCGACAGTGGATATTTTACGACTATTGAGTCGTAAAATACTGCAGCCGAATCAGGAAGCTTTAACTCATTCTCCAATATCCAGCCGCCCGCATACAAAGCTTTCGGGGCAAGCGATGACTGCGGATATGTTACGAATATATTATAGAATTTAACGAGAGAAGAATCATACTCCTCCTTCAGCATTACCTGCTCTGCATCTGCATATAGTTCTTCTGCAGGATCGTACTTCAAATTAATTAGAGGTTTGCCCAGCCGGGTTGCGGCAGCATTCACAATGTTTTCTGTTTTATAATTATCATAAACGACATTAAATAGACTATCCGCTTTAACGGTATCCCCCTTAACCAGGTAATAACTTCCAATGGCATATAGTGTTTGTCCTTCAAAACGGGAATCCGGATGATTATCAAGAACATCTTTATAATAATAATAAGCGGAATCGGGAATATTCAGTTCTGTAAAGAAAAGATTACCCAGATCGAATTTATTTCCGGCAAGAAGTTTTTTCAAAGAGTCGGCCGGGAGATTACTTTTTACAGGCGCAACCAGCTTACTTAATGCAGAGGTATCCTGTCCGCGGGGTTCTCCGCCTGTTTCAGTCTGCTGTTTTTGCTGCTGCTGCTGACGTTGTTCATTTATTTTGCGCTCATTTTCCGCAAACTTTATGGAATCAAGGATCCCTGTCATTTCAAGCAGAGTCGAGCTGTGTCTTTACATAAACCGAATCAAATTTCTTTAATACACCAAGAGTATCCAGTTTCTGCAGCATCGTAAGCGAGTCGAGCTTTGTCCGGGAAGTATCAATATCCTCGGGGACAAAAAAGAGAAATGATACATCCTCTTCTTTTTTCAGCTCTGCGACTTTGACGGCATAATCAAGAGAATCCTTAGTAAACGATTCCGGATTTTCCACATAGTTCAACTGCTTTTTATTTTCAACTAAAGTTGAAGCAAGTGTTTTATATTTTGTAAAAAGCTTATTCTTTGAGGCTGACAGGATAACATATTCAGGAGGAGCCTGTGAAGTTGAAGCTTTTTGATAATAGACTCCAGCGCTGTCGAAGTTCAATATTTTTTTCTCATATATCTCACCTATTTTTAGACGCGCAATGCCGGAGTTAAGTGAGGTGGCATAAGCGGTATCAACATCTGTCAGTACTTCGATTGCTTCTTCGGGACGGTTAAGCTCATTTAAGGGTAATCCCCCTTTCAAGATCTATTTCATCATAATAATTACTGTATTTATATTCCGATTTCATATCAAGGAACAGATCAAGTGCCTCTGCTGTCCTGCCTGCATCCCTTAGTACTCTGCCGAGTTCGATATTTGCCTTATAATCAAGATCATAGGATGGGGCATAATCATACACTTTTTTATACGCAGTTATAGCTCCCTCATTATTGCCCGTCATTTTGTGCAGTTTGCCAAGTTCAAAAGATACATCTGCGTTTATCTCTGCATCATCTGAAACTGCCAGGAATTCATCACAAAGTTTGATCGCCTCATCAAGCTTTTTTGTCTGTATCTTATAAACAACTTCTTCAATAAAGGCTTCCTTTATAAACTCATCTTCCTCTTTTTCCAGGGCTTCTGCTTTTACAGATTCAAGCAGGGACAATGCCTCATCATAATTCTTCAGCTTCATCTGTGTTTTGGCAATCCAGAGGCGGGATTCCAGAACGTACTCGCTTTCCGGCTGTGTAGCTATCAGCTCTGAAAATTTCCTCAGGGCTTTAAGATAGGCTTTCTGATAGTAAAATGATTTCCCGAGCATCATTAAAGCTTCATCTACATATGCGGATTCGGAATGGAACTGTAGAATAGTAGAGCTTTTATCAATTACTTTAGTGAGCATCGGGGTGACTGTCTGAGGCACCACCACCGGCTCATTTGAGAAAAGATCACGCTCCTGTGCTTTGATCAGATCTTCTGCTTCGTCGAAGATATTGGAAGTGTTGTAATAGAGATTAAAGTAAGTGGTGAAATCTCCCCAAATGCTGCATCCCGAAAATAATACGAGAGTAAAAAATAAGACCGGATATTTTAATGTTTTTAGGCTCATAAAAAAAACTATAAAAGAATAAAAAGAACTAAAAGGTAAATTATGCTACAGGGCCTCCTTTCCCGATTCCTCGGTACGAATTCTTATTACTTCTTTTACATCGGAGATAAAGATCTTTCCATCCCCCACCTGTCCTGTTTTTGCAGTCCTGAGAATTGCATCAATAACTTTTTCAGCCTGCTTATCTTCAACTACAACTTCAATTTTCATTTTTGGTATAAATTCTATCCGGTATTCGCTTCCGCGGTAAGTCTCAGTATGCCCCTTCTGTCTCCCGTAACCGCGCACTTCAGTAATGGTTAATCCTTTAATCCCCTCTTCAATCAAAGCTTCTTTAACCTCGTCTAATTTAAAGGGACGGATAATAGCTTCAATTTTTTTCATACTCCGGTTCTTTCTATTTACCGTGACAATTTTTATACTTTTTGCCGCTGCCGCAGGGACAGGGTTCATTTCTGCCGACCTTATCAACAACCTGTACCGGCTGGGCTTTCCCGGCTACCTGCGGAGATACCTGTCCCGGTCTTGCACCTGTTAAACCAATATTAGTTGTATTCTGTTTTGATTTCCATCATCCTGCCTGAAACCGGTCTTCTTCTTCTGTCCTGAATTTCTTCAGGTGCCTGCGGGAAGAATTTAAATGCAAAGGATACCACTTCATTCCTTATTTCCTCAAGCAGCGTGACGAATAATTTAAATGCTTCTCCTTTATATTCAACAAGAGGATCTTTCTGACCGTAAGCCCTTAAACCGATACCCTCCTTCAGGTCATCCATTTCCCTGAGATGCTCTTTCCATTTATGATCGATTACACTTAGTGTAGCATATCTTTCAAGACGTGCCATCAGTTCCGAACTGAGCATTTCTTCTTTTTTATTATAGAAATCTTTTGCGGCTTCCAGAATTCTATTTTTGATCCCATCTTTGCCAAGTGATTCAAATTCTTCCGGTTCCAGTTTAATTTCAACAAGAAGATTCTGCCTGATTGAATCCCTGAGCTGTTCGGCTTCAACATTATCAAAGTGTGTATCAACAAGTTCGGTTACCATCTCTTCGAGATTATCAAATATCTCCGATTTTAAGCCTGTCACCCTGCAGTGCTCTTCCTCTTCTTGTATAAATAACCTCGCGCTGCTGAGTTCATTGTATCATCATATTCAAGAAGTCTTTTTCTTATCGAGAAGTTATTCTCTTCAACTTTCTTCTGTGCTCTTTCAACCGAACGTGTAATAAGCGGATGCTGAATAACTTCACCTTCCTTTATTCCCATTTTCTGCATTACGGAAGATATCCTGTCGCTTCCGAATAGACGCATAAGATCATCTTCAAGAGAGAGGAAAAATTTACTGATACCGGGATCTCCCTGTCTTCCGGAACGTCCTCTTAGCTGTCTGTCAATTCTTCTTGATTCGTGTCGTTCAGTTCCAAGAATAAATAAGTCCTCCTTTTTCAATTACACCTGCTCCAAGCTTAATATCTGTTCCGCGGCCTGCCATATTTGTTGCAATTGTAACAGCACCTACTTCTCCGGCATGTGCAACAATTTCAGCTTCCCGCTGATGCTGTTTTGCATTTAAAACATTATGGTGAAGATTCTTTTCTTTTAAGCATCCTGCTTATGGTTTCGGAAACTTCAACTGAAGTAGTACCAACAAGAACAGGTCTGCCTTCTTTTCTAAGCTCTTCAATTTTTTCAATTACAGCATTTTATTTTTCTCGTGTGTGTACGGTAGACGGCATCATCCTGATCATCCCTGACCATAGGTTTATTGGTAGGAACAACAACAACTTCAAGTTTATATATCTGGAAGAATTCACCCTCTTCAGTTTCAGCAGTACCTGTCATACCGGCAAGCTTATTATACATCCTGAAATAATTCTGAAGTGTAATTGTTGCAAGTGTCTGCGTATCCCTTTCGACCTTAACATTCTCTTTTGCTTCAATTGCCTGGTGCAGACCGTCGGAATATCTTCTTCCCGGAAGTACACGTCCCGTAAACTCATCAACTATTGCAACTTTTCCCTCTTCGGTAATTACATACTCAACATCCTTTTCGAATAATGTATAAGCTTTCAGAAGCTGATGAATTGTATGGATCCTTTCGCTGCTGTCTGAATAATTATGGTAAAGTACATCCTTTCTTTTTAATTTTTCTTCCGGTGAGATCGTATCATCATTTTCAAACTTGCTTATTTCCATTCCAAGATCAGGAAGTACAAAATAATCCTTTTCAATTCCGCTGAACCTTTCGCAAGTTCTTCTCTTCCCTTTTCAGTAAGATCTATTGTGTTATTCTTCTCATCGATAACGAAATATAATTCATCATCGATGACATGCATATTCTTTCCTTTTTCACGGAGGAATTCCATCTCGGTCGCCTGCATCAGCTTCTTATAAGCCGGTTCCGAAAGAAGCTTTGCAAGCTTGTTATTTTTCGGCAGACCTCTGTGCGCCCTGAATAACAGAACTCCGGCTTCCGCATCATTTTCTCCATGCTCATTAAGCAACTTTTCAGCATCCTGGACAATCTTTGCAACAAGTGCTGTCTGCGCCCGGTACAATCTTTCTACCTTAGGTTTCATTTCATTGAATTTTGATCATCAACATCAACAGGACCTGAAATAATAAGCGGAGTTCTTGCTTCATCGATAAGTACGGAGTCAACTTCATCCACAATTGCATAATTATGTTTTCGCTGAACCCTGTCCCTCCATATCGATTGCCATATTATCACGCAGGTAATCAAAACCGAATTCATTATTTGTTCCGTAAGTAATATCATAATTATAAATTTCTTTTCTTTGTTGGGGGTTCATGGTATTGAGGATACACCCAACGGTAAGACCGTGAAATTTATAAATTTCACCCATCCACTCGCTGTCGCGTAGAGCAAGGTAATCGTTAACAGTCACCAGGTGGACACCTCGTCCGGTAAGCGCATTCAAATAAATAGGAAGAGTAGCAACAAGTGTTTTTCCTTCTCCTGTAGCCATTTCCGAAATTTTTCCCTGGTGAAGAACAACTCCTCCCATTAGCTGAACATCATAGGGAACCATATCCCAGGTAATTTTATTTCCTGCAACCATCCAGGATTGACCTACTAGTCTTTTGCAGGTTTCCTTGACTACCGCAAATGCCTCAGGCAGTAGCTCATCAAGAATAGCCTCATACTGCTGGTTCAGGTCCTCTTCAAGCTTTTCCAGATCATCATAGGCGGCCTGGCGGTCAAAATCCTCATCGGATTGCAGCTTGCTTCTCAAATCTTCAATATTTTTTCTTATTTCTGCAGTATCCGACTGTAATTTTTCTTTGAATTCCTGAGTTTTCCCTTTTAATTGTTCGTCTGTAAGTTCCTTTATTTTCTCATATTCTGCTTTTATTTCCTCAACTATCGGCCATAACGGTCTTATTGCCTTCTCGTGTTTATCGCCGAAGATCTTCTTTATAACATTCAACATTTATTGATCAACTCCGTAAGTATTGTAGAAAGTAAAGTTAACTATAGGCACTAATAAATGCAATTTAGATTAAAAGGTACGATCGTTGGTGCGATGGTGCGATGGTGCGATGGTGCGATGGTTCGATAGTACGATAGTTCGATGGTGCGATAGATACATGTAAGGATAGGTTGCTATCAGAATCGCCCAAAAGGCCTGTCCAGGGACCAACTATTATTATCACTCATATCTCCCAAAAAATCATCCATTTTGACACCTCCGTACAATTATCTTCAATTTCTATTAAAATCTGACGAAAACAGCAAAATTTTTAGTAAAATTTTTTCTAAAAAATTTTACCCTTACCTGCCATCTAATCCTGATCTAATCCTCATCTAATCCTCATCTAATCCTCAGATTTGCCCCATTTTGAGGATTACATAAGGATTACATCAGGATTGTATGAGGATTAGCAACCAAATCCTTGTTTTTTAATTATAAAACGAGTTATTAATCCTTTAATTCAGGTAGTATATCATCATATCCAAATTAAAGAAGTAGTATTAATAATGATGCACAAGCATCGGATGTTTTTTCCAAACCCCCTAAAACTCTTCATTATTGCATTCCTGCCGTAATGATTTTAGATTGTACCTCCAAATGGACAATCATAAGCTATCCGAGGACTTTCTACAAAAAATAACTAACTTCTCTGCCGGTTTTCTGCCTCCCGGGGTTTTGGAATCCTTTATTAGTCTGCTCGAGAAAGAGATAAAAAACCATTTCTTTACTTTTTCTTCCGAGTCAAACCTGCTGCGAATTATTTCGGCAATGTATGATAAGCGGGCATTTATAAGCGACACTATCCACTATCCCCATTACGCAGAAATCCTAATAAGCATTGCCGTCAACAGCAATTATCTTACTGATATTCTTGTCAGAAATCCGGAGTACTTCTACAGGATTGTAAATCCTTCCCACTTAAACCGTCCTTTTACATATGAGGAATGCCGTAAAATTGCCGCCGATACGGTAAGCAGCTATAAGACATTCAGTGCAAAGATAAATGCGCTCAGAAATTTAAAAAGGCGCGAAATTCTAAGGATAGGATTAAAGGATATCCTCAGGATTTCAGAAGTTCAGAATATAACCCTCGAGCTTTCTATTCTGGCCAAAGAGCTGTCTGCATACCTGTTCGATATATGTTACGAAGAAATCCTTTCAAGAAATAATTTAGCTAACGTAAAGAACCGTTTTTGCATTATTTCACTAGGCAAACTTGGTGGAAGAGAACTAAATTACAGTTCCGATATCGACCTGATGATATTCTATGATAAGGATTCCTCATACAATAAAAAAACATACAGGGAGATCCTTACTGAAGCAGTTTTTCTTTTTATTGAACAGGCTTCATCCATAACAGGCAGCGGATATTTATACAGGGTCGATTTCCGTCTGCGGCCCGACGGGCGGAATGCTCCCCTCTGCGATACAATTACAGATTATATAAACTATTATGAAAGCCGCGGCGAAGATTGGGAAAGACAGATGCTGATAAAATCAGATCACCTGGCAGGTGACCCGGCATTATTTGAAAAGTTTACTGAATATCTTCAGCCTTTTATTTATCCTTCTTCATTTAAAAGCTCCCCGGTTGATCAGATCAGAAAATTGAAGCTCAGTATTGAAAATGCACTTAAAGATGAGCAGAATATTAAGCTTGCCTGGGGCGGGATTCGTGATATAGAATTTACGGTACAGGCATTACAGTTGTTAAACGGCTTCAGGAGTAAAAGTTTAAGGACCGGCAATACCTTGGAAGCGCTGAATGCATTAGCATCAGCTAAACTTCTAACCGCCGGCGAATATGAGATTTTATCAGAGACATATAAAACCTACCGCAGAATTGAACATTACCTTCAGCTTATGAATGACAGGCAGACGCATAGCATTCCGAGGAGTGGAGAAATGCTTTCAAGAATAGCAGCTTTCCTGGGTTATAAAAATGAAAAAGAGTTCCGGCTGGATATCTCTTATAAAAGAAAAGAAATTAAACAGATATTTGAGACTTTATCGGGACCTGCTGATAAAAAAAATGAAAAGCCTCTTGAAATAAATTTTTCTAATCCTTCTAAAGCGGAAAAGGATATTCTTTATTTGCGGGAGGGAAAAGGATTATTGGGAACGCGTGAGTTCGATATGCAGTCTATAAATGCCTTCGTCCGCATAGAGCCGGAACTGGTAAAATATTTATCAGGTTCGATAAATGCTGATCTTGTACTGCAGAATTTTGTCAGGATAATCAGAACCTCTGCATTCCCTTCGGTTTGGTATAATTCCTTTCAAAATAAAAAAACATTTAATGCATTTTTAACTATTTGCGGGTATTCACAGAAGAGTGTAGATCTGTTTGCTGAGGATAATCAGCTGCAGGAGTTATTTCTTTCCGGTGCCGTATTCAAAAAACCTGAAGAGATCAACCGGCTTACTATCAGAGAACTTCATTTCATTTTATCCGTACAGTTGTGTCTTAAAATTATTGATCCTTTGAAGTTTTCCTCATTACTAAGTAAATACTTTTCTGAGAGGATAAAAGAGCTGGCAGTCGGATATCTCGGGAAGGAAAGTTTTTTTATTGCAGGTATGGGAAGTTTCGGAACAAAGGAAATGAGCTTTGCCTCCGATATCGACCTGATCTATGTTGTCGAAAAGATCTCTTCCTCAAAAGATCAGCAAAGGACCTTTCTGAAGTTCCTTCAGAAACTTAAGGATGAATTTAAACCGGTAGAAACGGACTGCAGGTTAAGGCCGGAAGGGAAAAGCAGTCAGCTTGTATGGGATATAAACTCCTATACTAATTACATCAATACAAGGGCTCGTGTCTGGGAGTTTCAGGCATTGACAAGGTTAAATTTTATTGCCGGGGATAAAGATATTTTCAATAAATTTCTCAAAGCAGTAAAAGGAAAAATGAAGACGCTCGACTGCAAGGTGGTCAGGAAAGAAATGACAGAAATGAGAAGGAAGCAGTATCCTGCAGAATATTCCGGCATTGCAAAAATCTATAACATTAAAAGGGCAGCAGGAGGTTTGACCGATATTGAATTTATAATTCAATATTTAATACTTTGTACCCCTGAATTATTTTTGAAATGCAGAGGTAAAATGACAACTTCAGCGCTGAGACTGCTTGAGGAAAAAATCCCGGAAACAGACCTATCAGCTTTAGAAGAAAATTATAATTTCTTAAGGACAGCGGATCTTATAAATCAAAATATGTTTAATGTGAATAATCATAATATCGACCGTCATTCCCCTTCTCTTTCAGCATTTCTCGGCTATGCTTCAGAAAATGATTTTTCTTCCTTATTTCAGAAGACAACACACAGCGTTCATAAATTATTTATAAAATACCTGGGCAATAACTAATGAGCTTTCTTAAAAAGTATTATGCAGTTTTAACCGGATTATTCGTTTTTATTATTTACCTTTTTACTCTTGCTCCAACTGTGGTCCAGATCGATGCCGGTGAGCTTTCAGCTGTACAGGCAACCCTGGGAATTGCACATCCTACAGGATATCCTATTTTTACAATTACAGGTTACTTATTTTCCCTCATACCTCTGCCGTTTACTAAAATATATCAGCTGAATCTTCTTTCTGCCTTATGGTGCAGCATTGCAATCGGGATTTTCACACATACGGCAAAATACATCCTGGATAATATTTCCGTTTCCAAAAGGATAACTTCAGTAAAAACAAAAGCAGAGAAGAAAAAAAGCAAGAAGAAAGAAGAAACTGTCCCGGTAAAGGAAGAAACTATCTCTGAGGGTAAAAAATTAATATCTGCTGCAGCGGGAGCACTTATACTGGCATTCAGTGCCACTTACTGGTTCCAGTCTACATCTGTAGAGGTTTATTCACTTCATTTATTCCTTATCAACCTGATCATCCTGTTCCTGCTGAAGAGCTATTTCAGCACTGAAGAAAAGGAAGGGATTCGAAACAAATGGATTGCATTCGCCCTGATTCTGGCATTAGGATTTGCTAATCATATGACCACACTTCTTATACTGCCGGGAACTGCATTTCTTTATTTTAATAAATACGGATTTAAAAAACAGAGCCTGAAGCGTCTTGGGTTAATGATAATATTGTTCTTTATTCTGCTTATTATTATTTATTCCTATCTGCCCGTACGTGCTTCACAGAACCCTGTATTTAACTGGGGTAACCCTGTTGATATGGAACATATATTAAGGCATATAAGCGGAAAGCAATATCAGACCTGGATATTTTCATCAACCGAGTCAGCAAAGAAACAGCTTACATATTTTGTAAACAATTTACCTTCTGAGTTCAGCATCAGTCTCTTATTAGTCGCCGTTGGATTAATTGCTTCCTTCAGGTACATTAAAAAGATCGCCTGGTTCTTTGTAATCTGCTTTT
Source organism: uncultured Ignavibacteriales bacterium (assembly GCA_963764685.1). Taxonomy (GTDB): domain Bacteria; phylum Bacteroidota; class Ignavibacteria; order Ignavibacteriales; family Ignavibacteriaceae; genus CAVXTT01. The sequence goes on along the minus strand of CAVXTT010000020.1, from coordinate 409,594 downwards.
TATCAACAGTACTTTATTCTATAAATTATGACATCAACGACATCGATTCATACTTTCTTCTGGCATACATATCAATGGGAATGTTTGCAGTATTCGGATCTCTTAAACTGATTACCTTTCTTAAGACAGGCATCTACAAATATGCCGTACCTGCTGCACTTATCGGTCTTTTTATTCTTGTTCAAATCTACCTGATATATCCCAGGACAAACCAAAGGAATAATTATGCATTTGAAGATTACACTAAAGCGCTGATCAATTCAACCGAAAAGAATGCAATCATATTCAGCTATCAGTGGGACTTTTTTATTTCATCCTCTTATTACTTTCCATTATGTAGAAAACTTCAGACCTGATGTGGCAATTATTGATAAAGAACTTTTAAGGCGTTCGTGGTATTATAACCAGCTTAGAACGATGTACCCGGGTCTGCTTGACGGAATTAAAAATGATGTGGACCGTTTTACCGAAGCTCTTAAACCATTTGAGAGAAGCGAGGAATATAATGCCAACCTGCTTGAGAATCTCTTCAGGAGAATAATGACCGGGATACCTGAGACCAATACCAGCCGCCCATATTATATTGGTCCCGAACTTTTCGATATTGAAATGCAGAAGGGAGAATTTGCAATCCCTGCGGGGTATAATCTTGTACCCGGGTTGTTTTTATTTAAGCTTGTAAAAGGAAATGAATATGTGCCGGCTCCAGAACCTGATTACAGGATCAGATTCCCTGAAACGGGTAACAGGTACACTGATTTTATCAAGGATTTCGCTGGAAAGATGCTGATCAGGAGAGCTATGTATGAATTGCAATACAGTAGACCGGACAGGGCAAGAATATATATTGCAAAGGTTAAGAAGGATTATCCGGAATTACCACTCCCGGCAGAATTGACTCAGGCGTTTAATTAATTATTTTACTGCGTCGAGGAGCTGTTCTCTTTTATCGCGGGTCATTTCTGCATCGGTCATAAATGACTGAAGCACTACATCAAGCTGATGTATTAAATTTCTTTTTAAGTACTTCGAGGCGAATACCGACCCGTCGAGCATATAAATGCGTCCCGTATTCTCATCAAAGAAAGTATAATTAATAAAGGGACCCCCCATATCCTTATTTTTCACATCCCAAAGCCCCTGAGTAAACAATGCATACTTTTCGTTGAAATTGAACTCGCAGGTAGTGAAATTATCTGCTGCTATGGCTACACATCCTGAATCATCAGGAGTTCGGTAATATCGTTCGGTAACCCTGTTGCGGAGTGCGCGGATAGAATCTTCATTCAGATACTCAGGTGTTGCCTTATCAATCCAGTAGATAAATATCCTGCTTTCCATATCGGTTCCGGACGAACTCTTTAACCACACTATGTTATTTTCAGGTTTATCAAGAGCCAGCTTGAAATCCGAGGGTACATAAATAACCCAGCCATAATTCTTAAGCAGCTTCCCTTCTATTTCTTTTTTCTCATAGCGGGCATTATAGAGACTTTGATGAAGCCTGCTGTCCGACATCTTTTGAAAGGCATAGGAGAGGTTATCCCCATTATTGAATATCTTGTCCTCAATATCCTGAATTGTGGGGGCTGCTAATATCATAACAAGCTGATCTTTTGCCCAGAGATTGGGTCTTGTTATAACAAAGTCCTTATCCGAAATAAGTTTCAGCTCATCGGAAGTATCAACAACGGCCCGGATGAAATCGGAAGTAACTGAACGGGAGTTAAGAGGGGCAATGATTAAAATATTCTTCCTGGTCTGATATTCTTCAAGTTCGTTGATGGGAACCCTGTTGAGCGTAAATAACTTTTCCGGTTGTGGGGTATATATTACTTTTTCAAATGTGGTTTCAAGGGCGTCCTTTAATTGAAGGTACTCAGCAGAATCGGCAACAACATATATCTCATCCTCACCACCATAGGATGGTGACATTTTCCCTTCGCAGGCAGAAAGCAGAAGGGGTAATGCAAGAAATACAGCCGGAAAATATTTACTCATTTTATCTTGGTACATCAGGTAGTATCAGCGGCAGCTGCGGTAGATAGAAGTAATAAAGTATCCACATTGTTAATGCAACAGAAACAGGTATGGACAAATTATCATCAAAAAAGCCGAAAGAGATATTTTCAACTATAGCACCGACAGCGGCTGCAAATAATCCAATTAAATATTCACTATACACCCCGGAAACCTTCGGAGTGAAAAAAACCACTATACTTGCACTAATAAAGAATGCCAAAGTTCCCTCCAGACTCTTTGCAAGGAACTTATGTCTGCCGAATTTTCTGCCGATAAGTGCTGCCATAGAGTCGCTTATGATCAGTATCGTAAAAGCTGTAATAAAGAGCACTTTAGGGAACAAAATTATACTTATCAGGGCAGAGATCAGCACATAGGTTGCTCCGTTCAGATTTTTCTTCCTGGTGTCTATTTCATGCTTCCTCATCAGGAATCCGAAAATGGAGTAAAATATTTTGGCTATACCGGGGAAATAATGACGTGACACATCAAGGACCACAGCAATAAGAGTAAGCACCGAGATTATAATTATTGCATCTGATCTGGGAATAAAATAATAAATTACGGGGATGGAGAGAGAGCAGAGATGAATCAGTTTTCTTACTAATTCATCTCTGTAATGAATTGTTCCATTATCAGTTTGGATCATTTTTAGGGGCAGGTTCCTTCGGTTTTCTCTGGTCCATTAATTTTTTTACGTGATCAGGCATTTCATCCCCTTCTCCCGGCGAAGCTCCGTTCTTTCTGATCGGGGGGAGATTTTCACCTCTGATGATCTTGTCTATTTCTTCAGAATCAAGTATTTCTCGTTCAAGAAGTTCAATAGAGAGCTTATGAAGCAGTTCGACATTTTCGGCTAGTATGCTCTCAGCTCTTGTCATAGCTGTGCTGACTATTCTCCTTATTTCCTCATCGATGTCGATAGCTGTCTTTTCACTATAATCGCGGTGCTTCTGAATTTCCCTGCCAAGGAATATTTCTTCCTCTTTGGCACCATAGCTGAGAGGACCAAGTTTTTCGCTCATTCCCCATTCGCAAACCATCTTCCTGGCAATGTTTGTAGCCTTTTCAATATCATTACCAGCGCCGGTTGTAAAATGATTGAAGATGAGTTTTTCGGCGGCGCGTCCCCCGAGAGCATATGTAATAATAGCCTCAAGGTAAGATTTGGAGTATGTATGCTTCTCATCTATAGGAAGATAACTTGTTACACCCAGAGCTCTTCCTCTTGGAATGATTGTTACTTTATGTACCGGATCTGCTTCCGGAAGCATTCTTGAAACCAGGACGTGTCCTATTTCATGATATGCAGTTGTCTTCTTTTCTTCTTCAGAGATGATAAGACTCTTTCTTTCCATACCCATCATAACTTTGTCTTTTGCTTCCTCAAAGTCAATCATCTCTACTTGTTTCTTATTTTTGCGTGCGGCGAGGAGTGCAGCCTCATTAACAAGATTAGCTAGCTCTGCTCCGGCGAGACCCGGGGTTCCTTTTGCAAGAACTTCAAGATTTACACTCTGCTCAAGAGGGATATTTCTTGTGTGAACTTTAAGTATTCCCTCTCTTCCCTTAACATCAGGACGGTCAACAACTACCTGCCTGTCAAATCTTCCAGGTCGCAAAAGAGCAGGATCGAGAACATCAGGACGGTTGGTTGCAGCAATTATTATAACACCGAGATTCTGCTCGAATCCATCCATCTCTACAAGGAGTTGATTAAGGGTTTGTTCACGTTCGTCGTGTCCCCCTCCAAGACCAGCACCTCTGTGTCTTCCCACTGCATCTATTTCATCGATAAAGATTATGCAGGGTGCATTTTTCTTCCCCTGGTCGAAAAGATCTCTTACCCGGCTTGCACCAACACCAACAAACATTTCCACAAAGTCGGCACCGCTGATTGAGAAGAAAGGAACACCTGCTTCACCTGCAACAGCCCTGGCGAGAAGGGTTTTACCTGTTCCGGGAGGTCCCAAAAGAAGTACTCCTTTAGGTATTTTACCTCCTAATTTCTGAAACTTAGTAGGCTCTTTAAGAAACTCGATTATTTCCTGAAGCTCCATTTTTGCTTCATCGGCACCAGCCACATCACGGAATGTTATTTTAGAGCCTGATTGGCTGATCATTTTAGCTTTACTCTTACCGAAAGAGAAGATTCCTCTGGTTCCGCCTGCACCCCCCTGCATCCGTCTCATTATGACGATCCAGACAGCAAAGATGATTATCCAAGGAATAAAGCCAACCAGAATATTCAACCATTCACTTGATTCTTTATCAAATGAATAGGTGATCCCTTTCTGTTTCCATACAGCTTCCTGGTCTTTTATGATCGGTTCAGGTAAGTATACTGAAATTTCTTTTACGGGCACAAGTTTGTTATTTATAGTAATATTTTCTTCTGCTCTGAGTTCAGCTTTGAAATAATAGTCATTAACATCAGCTTTTGTAATTACAGCCTTGGCAATTTTGTCTTCATTAATTAGGCGTTCGTACTGATTGTACGGAATTTCCACATAATTAGCAGATCCGGTTCTGAATAATTGCATTACGATTACTGCTGCAACTACTACAGCTCCCCAGCCAAATACCATTCTTATCACCTTCGACCAGTCAAAATTATCATCCGGCTTATTTGAGCCGCCGCCGCTGTTCTTAGGTTTCATAGGGGGTTTATTATCTGCCATAAACCATTTATTGTCATTAAAATTCATTCTAAAAATTCTTCTCCGTTATTCGCTTAATATATATATATCCTTAAGATTTCTGTACTTTTGGGCATAGTCCAGACCATAACCAATTACGAACTTACTCGGAATATTGAAGCCAATATAATCAATTTTCGGTTTATATCTAAGACTTTCGGGCTTCAGGAGCAGTGTGCAAACCCTCATACTCATTGGATTATGCCTCTCGAATAGTTCTTCTATAAATTTGATCGAAAGTCCGGTATCTACAATATCCTCGACAATTATTATATCTCTTCCGTTTACATCACAATTAAGTTCTTTAAGGAGTCTTACCTGTCCGGTTGAGATTTTCTCATCACCATAGCTGGAAAGTTTAAAGAAATCAATCTCACAATCAATAGTTACTTTTTTCAGCAAATCCGACATAAAAATGAAGGCCCCATTCAGAACACCAATAAATATGGGTACCTTACCCTGGTAATCTTCAATTATACGGATGGCTAATTCATTTATTCTTTTCTGAATATCCCCTTCCCTCAAATACGGAATGAAAATATCATCATTTATTATGATTTGCTCTGATAAATTTTTTATTTCAGACATAGCCTTAAGACTTTTTTTGTGTTGTCAGTTATCCGGAACCTGTTATCAAGTCTGAGCCCCATAACCCATACGATCCTGTCCCGGTTAGTCAGAACCAGAATCTTATGTTTAAGATGTGTGTCAATATTTCTTTCATTCAGAAAATCGGATACTTTTTTAGATCCTTTCATCCCAAATGGAAAGAATCTGTCACCTTTCTGCCAGTGCCTTACCAGGAAGGTATCGTCGGTATCATCTCCTGAAATATACTCTTCTCCTTCCTTTCTGGAAATGAAGCTGGTTTTTCCGGCTATCTCTATAGTAAATGATCTGCCGGTTGTTTTTATTTTTTGATTTATACTAATCATCTTAGGAGTTAAATCCTCATCTTCAGGTCTGAAGATTACAACTTCATTTTTTTCCTTTAAAGCAGTAAGCCCATCCATAAGGCCTGCCCTGCTTCCTTTTTTATTCCAGAACAGACTGCTCACGGCAATCACGTCGTTATACGATAGTTGAACAGAAAAGTTTCTCTCCAGAGCAGTTTTAACAACTTCGGCTAAAACAGGGTTACCTGCTGATCTAACAGTTTCATTAATATATAAACATGATCCGGATTTCCTGACAAAGGATTCCATCAGTTCCAGAACTTGTTTACTAATCAGTTCCTGGTGCTCTTTGACAATATTAGTAGTATGCAGCACAGCATCTTCGAACGCAGGATTAAGCCTTTTGATGAGAGGAATTACCTTATTCCGGAGAAAATTCCTTTCATATATATCAGATGCATTTGTTTCGTCGGTCCTGTACTCTATCCTCTTTTGTTCGAGGTAATGAATGATCTCATCCCGTGAGAGATTAAGAATAGGACGGATTATTTTCCCCCTGATTACAGGTATACCTGAGAGTCCTCTTAAACCGGTGCCTTTTATAAGATTCAACAATACAGTTTCAGCATTATCGTTACTGTTATGTGCGGTTGCTATTTTTGAATAACCTACCGTCCGGGCTGTTCTTTCAAGAATGCTATAACGAATTATCCTGCCTGCTTCTTCAACTGATATTTTTTTTCTGATTGCATATTGAGCAGCATTCTTTTTTACTTTATAATATTTTATATCAAGCTCATTACATAACTTCTCACAATACTGTTCGTCCTCTGCAGCAGCCTTCCCCCTGAGCATATGATTAACGTGCAGGGCACCGAGCGTTATCCTATATTTATTTTGGAATTTGCGGAGGAAGTAAGTAAGGAAAACTGAGTCGGCTCCCCCGCTCAAAGCAATCAATATCTTTTCCCCTTCAGAGATTAGATGGTTATCTCTGATAAATCTGATTACTTTTTCTTCAGTTTTCTTCATTTGATAAATTTATAACTGGTTACCAGTATTGGCTTTAATTTCCATAATCCTTTCAACGTACTTACCCAAAACGTCAAATTCAAGATTAACAGTATCACCCTGTTTCTTATCCGAAAAAACTGTCTCCTGCCAGGTATGAGGGATAATACCGACAGAAAAAGTGTTCCCTTCAAGACGGGCAACCGTCATACTTACACCATCGATGGCAACCGAACCAACAAAGATTAGGTATTTTCTGAACTCCCCGCCCATAGAGATTGTCATAAAATGACTATTGGAAAGCTCTTCAACTTTCTCTACTCTTCCGGTTGTATCAATATGACCCAGTACAAAATGACCACCCAGCCGGGCATCAGCTTTCAATGGTCTTTCAAGATTAACGCTGCTGCCCTCCTTTAGTCTGCCAAGGTTTGTTTTTATTAATGTTTCTTCGATAACATCAACTGAAAATACATTATCCATTAAATTAACAACTGTAAGGCAGCATCCATTAACAGCTATACTGTTTCCAATCCCGAGATCTCCTGTAACTATTTTTGCTTTGAATTCTAATCTGTAGCCTTCTCCTGTTTTTATCTTTTTAAATAATTTACCTTTTTCTTCAACCAGACCGGTGAACATAATTATCTCCTGAAATTTACAAGTTAAAAATAGTGAATTTTCCGCAGGAGGCGTTTTAAGAAAGGATATTATTTCTTTAATTCGACCAGTAAATCGTCACCGATCTTCTGATAATTCTCAATATTAAGCTGAAAAGCATTATGGATGCTCCGTATGCCCAGGTTTCCGGTAACCGACTTCCCTTCGCCGAGAACTTTGGGACTAATAAAAATAAGGATGTCGTCGTAAAGCTTCTGAGCTATTAAAGAAGTAATTAATTCTGTACCCCCTTCAACAAGAACAGAGGCTATCTGAATTTTTGCAAGCTGCTCAAGAACATTCTTCAGATCGAGCAGACCCGACTCATTTTCTTTAGCAAATACCAGTTGTGCTCCAAGCTGCCTTAGCTTTTGAACCTTTCTGGTTTTATTAATACTGTTTTTTGAAGTTACAACTATAAGATTCTTGTCGGTGTTTTTTGAAAATATTCTGTAAGTGGTTTTAAGATTTAAACCTGTATCTAAAATTATTCGTTTGGGATTACGCCCCTCAACAAGCCGTACCGTCAGGGATGGATTATCTTTTTTAACTGTCCCTGAACCAACTAATACAGCATCATATCTCGCCCTTAAACCGTGTACGTACTTTCTTGACTGCGAGCAGGAAATCCATCTGGATGCTCCATTAAGGTCTGCTATTTTTCCATCTAATGTCTGTGCGGCTTTAATTGAAACATAAGGTACTTTTTTAGTTATATATTTGAAGAAAGCTTTATTCAGCTTCACACATTCCTTTTCAAGTACGCCAACCTTTACATCAATGCCGGCACTTTTTAATTTCTTTACTCCCTTACCTGAAGTAAGCGGGTTCATATCAAGAGTTCCGATAACTACTCTTTTAATTTTACACTCGATAAGTTTATCAACGCAGGGAGGGGTTTTACCGAAATGACTACAGGGTTCAAGATTTATATAGAGAGTTGAGCCTTCAATACTTTCGCGTGCCGAGTTAATTGCATTTATCTCTGCGTGGTTTTCACCGAACTTTTCGTGAAAACCTGCTCCGATAATCCTGTCATTCTTTATTATAACAGCACCGACAAGCGGGTTTGGGCTAACCTTTCCGATCCCTTTTTTGGCAATCTCAAGGGCTAATTGTATGTAGGATTCATCTGACAAATTAATATTTATTTAATTGATAATACTTCGAATTCAAGAAGTCCTGCGGGAGCTTTAACTTTGACCTGGTCGCCGACAATTTTTCCAAGGAGCGCCTGCCCTACAGGTGATGTAACAGATATTTTTCCGGATTGGAAATCAGCCTCCTCCGGAGATACAAGGGTATACTCTATTATTTTATTACTCTTCAGATTTTTAATCGACACATGAGAGAGGATATGTATTTTACCATCTTCAAACTGGTTACTTTCAATAATTCTAACGCGGGAGAGAACATTTTCCAGCTTACTTATCTTCAGCTCGAACAGTCCCTGTTCTTCTTTTGCGGCATCGTATTCCGCATTCTCCGAAAGATCCCCATGAGATCTTGCTTCGGCAATTTTTCGTGCTATCTCTTTTCGTCCACTGGTTTTTAATTCCTGAAGCTCTTTTTCGAGCTCGATTAATCTTTCTTTGGTAACGTAAACGAAATTCTCTTCAGACATATAGTTAAATATTATAATTAAAAGAACGCTTTTTAAAAAAAAGTACCACCGCTTTCGGCAGTGGTGTACCAAATTAAAGAAAACGGGATTATATGTCAAGATGAGCTTCCCTAACATTGGAATGTACTCTGAGAAGAGGAAGAAAGCAAATTTTTACTTCAAAAACATCATCTTCCTGCTGAATATTTTACCGTCTGCCTCCAGGGTATAGATGTATGCTCCACTGCTGATACCTTTTGCCGCACCGGCAGCGTTAAATGGTATGGTATAAGCCCCTGCGGGGAGAATATTATCGTAAAGAACGTTAATCTCATTCCCGCCGACATCAAATAATTTAAGTTTTACGTGAGTATTTCCAAAATTATTTACTGGTATGGAGAATTTTATCATTGTGGAGGAATTAAAGGGATTTGGATAATTCTGTTCCAATGAATATTCTTTAGGAAGGTATTCATTTCCGGTATTTGTATACAAGATTTCTTTTAATACATAATTTTCGGGATCAACAATAAGGTCAATCGGCTTACCGGTAATGATAATCTCAAAATCCTGTATCTGCTGGTTATTAAATACAACAGCTGTTGTATCCCCCAAACCGGTGCTTATCTTTATCTGAAGAGGCATCGTAAAAAAAAGTGGAGTGTCATTCAGCTGCTGTCCAATGTGCAGGTTAATTCTGTATATATTCCCCTCGATACTGCTGTAATTCCAGCCTGCTAAATATTTCGGATATTTTACACCATATACCCACTCATTAAAAAAATATTCCAGACTCCCGCCGTAAATCCTTTCGGCGATCGCGCGAAAATCCTCAGTAACTGCTGTTCCATAACTTACTGACGGATCATCAGCATATGTTTTTAATATATTAAAAAATACAGAATCACCGGTTATTCCCCTGAGCATATGAAGGACAACTGCTCCCTTGGAGTAGCTTCTGGGACCACTGAATATTTCGGCAAAAGAAGTAATATCCTGAACATACAAAGAGCCTGCAGCATTCTTTGCATTTGCCATCTGAATTTCAATATAACTTTTATATGCTTCATCACCATAACTTTTTTCGTAGTATAAGGAGGTTGCAAAAGTTGCAAATCCTTCATTCAGCCATATATGGTGCCAGTCGCGACAGGTAATTTTATCTCCAAACCATTGATGTGCCAATTCGTGCGATATGATATTTTCATTAAAGGCTCCCATTGAAGAGATAGTCTGATGCTCCATTCCGCCTCCCCACCCGAATTCTGCATGACCGTATTTCTCATTCAAAAAAGGATATATATCAAACAGCTCTGAAAATATATTCAGCATTTCCAGAGTTCTGTCAAGATCAGGTTTTACCATCTCAAGGTGCTCGGGATAGATATAATGAACTACAGGCATAATAATATTCGGTGGATAATAGAAATTCTGTCTGTATTCGGAATAATTTGATATAGCTGCTGAAATCAAATAATGAGCAATGGGATAATGGTTCTTCCATTTATAAGTTTTAGTATCACCATTTTCAATTACTTCTTCCAGAGTTCCGTTTGAGACGGCTGTCAGGTCATCTCTTACTGTCAGCCATACTTCTGATGAATCGGCTTTGTCGGCAGGCGTATCTTTACAAGGCCACCAGTCCTTTGCCCCATAAGGTTCACTCAAATTAAAAATGGCAGGCATTCCATTATGCTCACCGAAAGTAAAGCTTCCTGAACCATCACTGCCCGGAATACCCTGATAGTAGATTAGAACATTCAATATTTCCCCGGAAAGTATTGGATTAAAATCAATAAAGAGCTTATCATTTTCGTGGGTAAAGGTTGTCTGATGCCCCTCAGCAATAACTGAATCAACCATAAGTTCATCTGTAAGGTCAAGAAAAATAGCTGAAAGGTCCTCAGTAAGATTTTTTGCTCTGACAAGGACTTCACCCTTTAGATAATCGGGTCTCCAGGTGATGTTTAGATTTAGCTTATAGAATAAAATATCAATGGAAGGGTCGCCCGGATAAAAGGTTTCTTCATTGATTATATGATTTTCATAACTCTTTTTTTCATATTCTGCAACATCAAAGCTGAAATCCTGCGGTAAGATAACGGCTGAACATAAAATCAGATACAGAAAGACAATTTTCATTAGTTCAATTCATCTATCCGGCATACAGTGCGATAGGTGCAGAATCTGCAGATTCTCTTTTCCCTGTCTTCAAGTTCAGAGAGATTAAAGTTGCCGCCCGCTATGGAATCTACATATTTCTCTATCATTTGAATACAATTATCTGCCATCTCCGGACTTTCCTTTATAACCGTACTCTTCTTCAGATCTTTCTCAGAATATTTAAGAGAATAAATCTCGCCTCCTGCTGGGATAAAGTCTTTAGCAAGTCTTAATCTTATCAGTTCTCTTGCGGCAATCATATAAAGCGGCAGCTGAAGGGATAACCCTGCCTGGATATCCTTTTCAGAAGGTTTAAATGTTCCGCTTTTATAATCAATTACCTTAAATTTTTCTTCTGTATAATCAATATCGACCCTGTCTATCTTTCCTCTTACAGATATATTTCCAGCTTTGAACTTGCTTAACGATTCTCCTTTATCGTATTTTTCCCTCGGAAGATCACCAAAGCTTACTTCAAAAAATGAGGGGACATAATTATCTCCGGATGCTCTCTCAAGCAGCAGGAACTGGTAAAGAATGGAATCTGTCTTCCTTCCGTTAATACCGAGAATTTTTTCTTTTTCATAAAAGGATAAAGGTGAGAAGACTGCTGCTTTTATTTCATTTTCGGCAATCGAGAACATCAGTTCTACCGCAATATTGAAACAATCATCATCAGCATTCTTTAATTTAATCCCCTTTTCATTTAGTTCTGTATAGAACCGGTACAAAATAACATGCAGCAGACTGCCAAGTTCTTTAGCCTCAATTTCTTCAACCGGCTCCTCTATCGTGTTCAGTGTCAATACCCTTTCGACAAAATAACGGAAGGGACACCCGGCATAAAGTTCAAGCTGTGAGACGGAAAATTCCTTTTTGCAATGAGAATCAAGAGCCTGCCTGGAAACAAGATCCAGTTTACTTAATATCCGTCCTGTATATTCTGAGCTGCCGAAAGGATTTTCTTTCCTAAGGTTATTTATATCGATTGACTCTTTTATCCGGAGGCTATTCAGTTTATACGCATTATCCGCTGAAAGTTTTAGTTTTTTGCTTCCGATTGTATTAAGCAGTTCTTCATTTGAGTAGATCTTTGATTTATAATCACCGGCATTTTTAGTTTCTGTTTCAAACAATTCTTCAAATTCCCTCAGAATATTTGATTTAACCAGTTCTTTCTTATCACTAAAAAGTGGATATGAGAGGAACAGATTTTTATTCCAGGAACATAGTGCCTGATAAAAATGGTATCTCTCCTCAGTCTGATGTCTCTTTTCATTTTTTACGTAAGTTCCTGAATTAAATATCTCCGGCTTATATCTTGTGGGGAAATCACCATCGCATAAGCCTCCAATAAATAAGTAATCGAAACTTAATCCCCTTATCTCATTTAAATTGGTGACCAGGATACCGTATCCGGGTTTTTCTTTTATATTAAATCTTGTACCGGTTACCGCTGTCCGGATATTATTCAAAAAATATTTTAGCGGCAGCTGAGCGTTCCCTTCCTCCTTTTCAAGAAGTTCAAAAAGCTCATCAAGGGTACCAATGAACTCCGTCAGTCCCTTTATATTTTCTTCAACATTATCTGCATTTTTATTTAATATCTCCCCGTGGATATTCAGATCATAAATAGTCTTTATCAATAGGTTTCTGAACTCCCTGACTGTCATTTTAGAATTGAAAGGAGTAAGGAAATCATTCAGCAGTTTTATATCTTCCAGGGCTTTTTTATAAATATATACCTTTCCCGCAGAACTGCGGCCATTCTCTGCTTCTAGATTAATTATTCCTTCCTGAAGGGAATTGATCCAGTTAGAATATCCTGAGATTATCTTCAGGTTTGCCGATGCTGCATATAGATTCGAAAGATTAATATTATTCAGTTTAATATATCCTGAACTCAAAGAACGGAAAATGTTTTTATAGTAATAATCATTCTCCAGTATCTCAAGAAAATTTATTATCGTTACTACGGGAGAAGACATTGCAAGGGCTTTGCGGTCGGTCAGGTTAAAAGGCAATCCGTATACAGGGAAAATGTCCCTGACAAGGGGAGAATAATTTTTTATAAGGTTGAATACGACACAAATATTAGCCGGTTCAACATTCCCGGAGAACAAAAGATCCTTAATCTCTTTTGCAATAAATTCAATCTCCATCTCCCGGGAAGGAGATTCAATTACAGATATATTCCCGGTTACTGCTTTTATGCCGCCCGGAACAAACATCTGTGTTCTGATTATTTTTCTAAATTCCTGAGATCTATCCTCATTTTCATCCTCAGTAATTAAAAACTTTTTTGATAAGAGCTTTGAATAGCATTGATCAAGATGAGAGAAAATATGTTCGTTCAAACCATAATAGTCCAGCTGAACATAAAGCTCCAGACCAGTGATATCTGCAGTAGAATTTATAAATTCAATTTCAGGAGTAGTAAATTCATCAAAACCGTCTATTACCATTAGGCTGACAAGCGGATATTGGGTGCGGAAACAATTTGAAAATTCTGCCGGGCTTAAGTTATTCAGATCATTATAAATATCGCCGATCTCTTTAACATTAAGACTTCTGCAAAGCCGGTCATAGTTGTCATAAATGTCTGCAATATCAAGAGCTTTAAGCTTTTCTGCACCTGCAAGTTTTGCCGATTCCTGACGGATCATTTCTGGTTTGATGCCGTTTCTTTTGTACTCCGAAATTACATTTTTGATTCTATCCAAAGTGCCGGCAGGAATAGTACTACGGTACCGGGAAAAATAACTTAATTTGCTTTCATTGATTGATTGTTTGAGAAGGACAGCTGATGCAGCATCAGAAAGGATCCTGCCTGTTGAGCTTTCGGTGACAGACAGAAGCTTTTGAGCGAATGTACCTATCGTATCGACATTAACACTGCTTACTGTTCCGCCTGGAGAAGCGGAAATAATTTCTCTTTTAAATATCTGCTTTTTCTATTGGTAGGGACAACAAGCAGCAGTTCCTCAGTTTTTCCACTTTGAATTTTTGATTTGATATCATTCTGAAGATCAATATTTTTTTTAGGCATCCTGGAGAAGATCATAACGGCACCACTTTCTCCGGTTTTATATAGATTTGAAGAATCTCTTTTCCCTTCCTTGGTTTTACGGAGTTTATGTCTCTAGTAGAAAAATCCAGTCTCAGGAATCGGGAGAACAATTTATAAAATTCGATCACATCAATATTAAAAGGAGGACCGCCTGTCCTGCCATCTACAGGGAACATTACAGAAATAAATTTACCTCCAGGTCTGATCAACGAACTTATTTCCTCCGCAAATTCCTCACGCCGCAATGGATTTATTGCACAAAAGGTTGTGTATTCGTACACTGCGTCAAATGGTTCATCAAGTATCTCCCGCAATTTAAAAACATCGGCCTGCAGGACACGTATTGAGGTATTCTCTTTTTTTGCAAGCTCCTTTGAATGGCTAACCGCTTTTTGTGAAAAATCCACAGCAGTTACTGCATATCCTGCCTTGGCTGCCGCTACGGCATCATACCCTTTCCCGCTTCCGGTAATGAGAATGCTGCAAGGCTGAATAAATTCCCCCTTCTCAATCAGGGATTTGAACACAGGATTAGGTGATTTTAGATCCCAGTTAACCTCCCCGCTTTCATAAAGATTATCCCAGAATACAGAATCATCGATACTTGTGAGCATTTTTTACGTGATGAAATAGGTTATTGCAAATGATTTATGGTTGCTTATTTTTAAAGAGTGAAAATAACTATAAATATGAAATCGATAATAATACTGACAATATTACTAATTAGTTGCTGTAATGTAAATGGACAAGGGATCGGGGAACTTGCACCCGAAAAAGAACCTATGGATTTCCCTGATAATACAATTGGCCTGGATATTATGTTCAGCGATGGAGGATTTGGTCTGGGCGGATTCTACCGCAGGGAAATAAGTAAAAAATTAACCTTGTTCGGTGATTTTTCAGTTTCCGAAGCTAAAGATGAAAAAGAATTCGAGTATGTTGATTATTACGGACAAAAATATACTGTCGGGAAAAAGAACAGAATATTTATTCTGCCTGTGAATTTTGGAGCTCATTTCAGGATATTTGAAAGTGTAATTACCGATAATCTCCGTCCGTATATAAATGCAGGTATAGGCCCGACCTTTGTTATAACAACACCATATAGTGAGGAGTTCTTTAAAGCATTTGGAAACGCCCAGCCGCATTATGCCCTCGGAAGTTATATAGGATTTGGTGCTAATATCGGAATTGATACACGTAATCTTTTAGGACTCAATTTCAGATACTATTTTATAACCTTCTTCGACCAGGGAGTCGAGAGTCTTGAAGGAAGATATAAAAAGCAGCTGGGAGGATTCTTTGTAACCATCAATCTCGGCTTAATGTACTAATCCTTCCATTTTATCGTACACCCGATAGAATAAGTCTCCGGAACAGATATATCTTCATTCTTTAAATACTCATCAAGAGCTGTTCGGAGATAACTGTTTTGCACTGCATCCGGCTCCTGCCAGTTATCATCTATTTTCCCGTGATAGATCAATTTTCTATTATCATCAAAAAGAAATACTTCCGGGGTATGTGTAGCGCCAAATGCTTTTGCTGTTTCCTGCGATTCATCACGTAGATAGGGAAAATTAAATTTCCTTTCTGCAGCCCTCTTTATCATTCCTTCAAATGAATCATCTTCATATTTTGATACATCATTCGGATTTACAGCAGCCATTGCTATTCCCTTAGATGAATAATCTGCCGCAACTGCTTTCATACGTTCCTCATAAGCCTGTACATAAGGACAATGATTACAGCTGAATATTATTATCAGGCCTTTATAATCAACAAAGTATGCATTGCTATAATTTTTCCCATCGGTTGCAGGAAGATCAAATTCCGGCATTGATGATCCGATTTTTAACATAGTTGTTGCCATAGATATCACTCCTTAACGGAAATTTATCTTAAATTAGAATAATTTTCTATTTTAATTTATCAAATTTATATTATTAATGTCCTGACTGATGCTTCAAGATATCGAATTCGCTAACAGTATTTATTTTGAATATGAGAAATACCTCGAGGGCTCCCTCAAGGATCGAAGGTTCAAGCATACTGATATAGTTCAATTAATTCATAAGCTTGATAAAAAAATATTCACCACAACTCAGCTAGGTAGGTCAGTTGAAGGGAGAGAAATATTCCGGATTACTGCAGGTACGGGTAAGAAGAAAGTTCTCTGCTGGTCACAAATGCATGGTGATGAACCCACAGCAACAATGGCATTATTCGATATCTTTAATTTCCTGTCTTCGCAGGATAATTATGATCCCATCCGCAATTTGCTCCTGAAGCATCTTTCGTTCTCATTTATTCCTATGCTGAATCCTGATGGAGCAGAAATATTCACCAGAAGGAACAGAGGAGGAATAGATATTAACCGGGATGCCGCCAAGCTGAGCACCCCCGAAGCACAGATCCTGAATAATGAAGCTGTTCAATTCAAACCAGAATTCGGATTTAACCTGCACGACCAGGATATACATTATACTGCCGGGAAATGCTTTAAAAGTGCCGCCATATCATTTCTTGCTCCCCCATCGGATATCGAACAAAGCATTAATCACATAAGGCTGAACGCTATTAAACTTATTTCAAGATTATATAAAATAATGTCAGTCTTCATTCCGGGGCATATCGGTAAATATAAAGATGATTTTGAACAGAGAGCATTCGGTGATAATTTTCAGAACAACGGAACAAGTACCATTCTTGTAGAATCGGGCGGATGGAAAGGTGATACAGAGAAGCAGTTCGTGAGGAAATTAAACTTTATACTTCTTCTTACGGCTTTTAAATGCATATCCCAGGAAAATTATAAGCACGAATCAACTGATATTTACACCAATATCCCGTTCAATGAAATTTACCTTTTTGATGTGCTCCTCAAAAATCTGACCTTACGATCCGCAGGTAGAGATTTTACTATTGATATAGGTATTAATCTTGAAGAGAAGACAACCAGAAACGGCAGAAACTTTTATTATGAAGGAAGAATTGCCGATATGGGAGATCTCAGCATTTATTATGGATATCAGGAATATAATTTCGCCGACTTTGATGTATCACCGGGAAGAACTCTTAAAACTCAATTTTCCTTCAGTACGCTGAGATAAGCGAACAGGAAGTAATCTCTATTCTCAAAGGAGGGTATACAAATATTAGAACAGAACTCCCGGAAGAAAAGGAATACTCCCCTCTGCCAATTAATATCGTTACCGGTTCTATAAATGATCCCACCGAAATTACCATCGAGGATTATGCAAATCTTGTTATTTCTAAAAATGGAGAAGTTAAATTTCTCGTCCTAAACGGACAACTGATAACTCCGGAAAATCCCTTCGAAGACTTTCGGAACGCTCTGATTCTATGATTTTATTTAACTATTAATTTTGGTATAATTAAAGATAATTTATAGGATTATTAACCTTTTTTAATGTTTCTTCTTTTACTTGCAGTCGTAACTGATCAGCAAAAATTATATAAAGAATTTGAAAAAGAAGCGGTTCCTCATATGGACGCTTTATATAATTTCGGCTTAAAATTGACAGGGGATTCCGACGACGCCAGCGATCTTCTGCAGGAAACATACCTTAAAGCTTTCAGGTTCTTCGATAAATTTGAAACAGGAACTAATTGCAAGGCCTGGTTGTTTTCTATAATGAAAAACACCTTCATAAATTCTTACCGGAAGCAATCAAAAGAACCTGATAAAGTAGATTATGAAGAGATCGAAAATTTCTATGAGAACATTAAAATATCCTCCACTGATGATGCCCATCTTGAAAAGGAAATTTTTGATAACCTGCTCGATGATGAACTTTCGGAGGCAATATCAGAACTTCCGGAAGATTTCAGAACAGTAGTGATCCTTTGCGACATCGAAGGGTATTCATATGAAGAAATAGCCGACTTTATTGACATACCCGTAGGGACAGTACGATCAAGACTTCATCGGGCCAGAAAAATGTTATTTACCAGATTACATAAGTATGCTGAGAACAAAGGGTATATGAAGAAGAATTGAAATTATGAAGATGAATAACATCGATATAAAATATCTGATAACTGCACTGGCGGATGATGAAATTAAGGATACCGGTTCAAGGACCATTCTTCTGGAAAAGATAAATACGGATAAAAGCCTGAAGTTTGATTACTTTGTCCAGCAGACTATGAAATCACTGGTCAGCGGATTAAAAGTTCATCCTGTACCGGAGAGGGTTAGACGTAAAGTCATAAGACGGATAAAACCTTTTCAATTCTTTTCCCGGAATAAGTGAAAATAACTGCTTCACCAGCCTCTCAAAATCAAATTACTTCGGTTATAACAGTAGTCGGTCATAATGTATTTTGCGGTTGTTTCTAATCCTCCCTGCAGGCGAGGTTGAGCGACATTTTTGTACCGTTTTGTAATCCAATCTGAAGGTTTTTTACCTGTTTCCCGGACGAAAATAGCTTGTAAGATCAATTTTTATTCCATATATTTAAGGTTTGAAATTCAAAGTTAAGGTCGATTTTATGGCAAGAATCAAAAATATTGAAGGGTATTGTACAGTTTGCGGTACAGTGACTAAAATGGAATTGGGTTCTGCAGTATCCGGTTTGAATACTGAGAATAAAAGATGGGCAAAGTGTAAAAAATGCAAACAGATGGTAATGGTTGAACTTGCATCTGATACTAAAGAAACAAAAAGTCTTGACGGAATTGAAACAGGTGATTGTACTGTTTATTCCCCTGGAAAGTCATTTAATATCGGCGAATCAATTTATCATCAGAACTGGGATGACTTCGGACGTGTCGTATCGAAAGAATTATTATCTAACGGACGCAGTTCAATTCTGGTAGAGTTTCAAAAATCAGGACAGAAGAAATTAATAGAATCATTAACAATTTAAACATACCATAAAGTGAGGTGAAATAGTTGGTAGGAATATCAGTAGGCGATAACGAGTCAATCGATAAAGCTCTTAAGAGATTCAAGAAAAAATATGAAAGATCCGGAGTCCTTAAAGAGTTTAAGAAAAGAACCTTTTTTGTTAAACCATCCGTCAAGAAAAGGATGGAGAAAATAAAGGCGACCCGCAGAGCTCACCGCACAGAAAATATGGAAATGTAATCCAGTTTTATAACCCCCTTCAAAGGGGGTTTGTTATAATCAGTCATTCCCATTTTAATTCGCAATTATAAAATTGTTTTATTCCCTCTCCGAATGAAGAGAAGTGAGATTAATATTGCAGATTGATCTTCGGTTCTGTGACTGTCTTCTCCTTTTCAGTCAGATAATATTTTTCAAAATGCGCCTTTATTAATGTAAACGCTTCATCAACGGAGCTGCAGAACTGGAACAGGTTAAGATCTGTTTTATTTATTACCCCATAATTAATAAGGGCATCAAAATTTAGTATATCCCTCCAGTATTTTTCATCGTATACAACTACCAGCAGTTTTTTCTTGATCTTTCCTGTCTGGATCAGGGTCATTATTTCAAAAAATTCGTCCATGGTACCGAAGCCGCCAGGGAAGACTATTAAAGATTTTGCCAGGTAAGCAAACCAGAATTTTCTCATAAAGAAATAATGGAATTCAAAACTCAGATCCGGAGTGACATAATTATTAATGTATTGTTCAAAGGGGATGCTGATATTCAGTCCGATTGAATAACCTCCGGCTAATTTTGCCCCCTTATTTGCAGCTTCCATTATGCCGGGACCGCCGCCTGTACAGATAATAAATCTGTTGGCATAAGTCTCAAGGCTTAGTGACCATTCGGTTAATCTTCTTGAAAGTTCAACAGCATCTTCATAGTAGCGTGCCATTTTCACCTGCATCTGCGACTGTCTTAATTTCTCCCCAAGTTTTGCAGTCGATGGATTGATAGTCTTAAATTGATTATACGCTGAGAGCGCATTTTTTTTCGGCAAGCAGCCGGGCTGATCCGAAGAAAACAATTGTATCAATAATTTTATGCTTTCTGAATTTACTCTGCGGTTCCAGAAATTCTGACAAGCATCCTGAGGATCCTCCCTTCGGATGAGTTTAGGAAATTCAGATTTTCATACGCTTTAAGAAGTGTTTTTTTCTTTGCCATTATTTTATTTATACTTTATTGAGATAATAGAATTTATTACTGGAACCTTTTATTAAATCATTATAACTTGCAAAAAGGAAATCATGATTTATTTGCGGGATAAAAATAAAATTATTGCGGGTTAATACAAATTAAACGAATGTTAAAGAAATTAATTATTTTTTCTCTCCTTCTGTTCATAAACATCAGTGCCTCTTCTAAAGAGGAAATCAGGGCAAGGATAGCTGCTGCCCTGCAGCGGCTCCCGTCTGACACCCGAAGCGGAATATTAATTTTTGACCCGGTAGAACAAGATACAATATTTTCCCTGAATCATACATCATCAATGATCCCTGCCTCTAATAATAAGCTATTTACTACCGCTACAGCATTAAACCTCCTGGGAGGAGATTTTGAAGTCGCAACCAAGGTATTTACCGATGACTTCGATATACCGTGATGGGATTATTAACGGCAGCCTTTACCTGAAGGGATATGGTAATCCACTCTTCAATTCATCCGATCTTGATCTTATTGTAAGCAAAGTAAAGCAAATGGGGATTACCTCAATAACCGGGGATGTAATTGGAGACGATTCTTATTTTGATGATGTATATTCGCGGGATGATTGGATAACTGATGAGGTTGCAAATGTGAAGCTTCCTCCGATATCTGCATTAGTTGTTGACAGGAACCGTTCTATATCTTACAGGAAAAAAAGAAAAAGAATGGTAGCTTATTCTGTCAATATTAAAGATCCTCCTTCAAATGCAGCACTCCTGCTCAGTTCAAAACTAAAAGCAGCCGGAATTTCATGTAATGGATCATCCAAAGGAATAACCCCGGCAAACATATCCCCGATCTATGAACATTCCCTGCTCTTAAGAAATTATATTTCTATGGTAAACAAGAACAGTGATAACTTTATGGCAGAGTGCTTATTCAAGATAATCGGGGCCGAGTCAAGCGGTGTTGAGGGAAATGCATTTTATTCCACACAAGCCATATTAAATTTTATTGATGATAATGGAATATATAAAACCGGAACTTCTGTTGTTGATGGTTCAGGTATATCAAGATTTGATCAGGTTACCGCAGGAGCGATTGGAGGACTGCTTGAAAAAATGTATTTCGATATTGCAAATTTTGATGACTTCTATAATTCTCTGAGTATTGCGGGAGTCGACGGAACACTGCGGCACCGCCTGATAGGCACTGCTGCTGAAAAGAATCTTCACGGCAAAACAGGCACACTTAACGGAGTTTCTTCTCTATCAGGTTATGTTACAAATAAAAAAGGTGATGATCTGATTGTGTGCTTTATATTCGAATTTTCAAGGGGCGGCGCTTCAATGCATAAGCACGTACAGGATGAAATAATAAGAATTTTAGCCGAATGGGAATAAAGGATCCGGCAAATACCGGATCCCTTATAAATTTTTTATTTCTTGGGCTGCTGTTGCGTCTGCGGAATATTCTGCTGCGGCAAGGTCGGAGTTTGCGGAAGATTATTCCTGTTCGAGCGCTGAATAATACTTTCCCTCTGATCTGCAGTTGTTTGACCGGGCAAAAAGAATAAATTCGTAACAATTGCAAGAATAGTAAGAGTACCACCAAGCCACCAGGTCGCCCTGCTTAAAAAGTCAGCAGTCCTTCTGGTACCAAACATAGTACCCATCTGTGCACCGCCGAACGTACCTGCAAGTCCTCCTCCCTTACTGGATTGAAGAAGTACAACAATGATCAAAAGTATTGCGATTATTGAAGCGATAATAACTAAAATTGAGTACATAAAAATATTTCTCCTGATAAAAGTAGCGGGGGAGGGATTCGAACCCCCGACACGTGGATTATGATTCCACTGCTCTAACCTACTGAGCTACCCCGCCAAAAATTAAGACATTAAAAATAGAAAAAAAGAGACATTATTCAAAGATTTAAAACATATCTATCCCAACTGATGGCAAAAAAAATAAAGAATCCCTCAACCAAACTTTGGAGAGGGATCTTATGATAAATGTAATACTTTTCAGGTCAGATTAAATCTCATTCAGTTTTGCCTGAAGCGAGAAAAAATTACTCAAATTTATTACTAATTGCTTTATAATTGCTTATCTGTAAGCCATCTGTAAGCCATCTCTAAGCCATCTGTAAGCCATAAGTGCCGTTTTATGGCTTACAGATGGCCTAGAGATGGCTTAGGTATGGCTTATACATATACAATCTTAGTACTATTCTAAGTAAATAACATATCTAAATGTGAAATTTCCCTTGATAAAAATTGGGGAAAGGAACTGGATTAAGCGGATTAAAAGGCTATGAGATGCATGACTTATGAAAATTATACGGAGTTTTACAGGGAAACTATTCTTGACAAATTAGTTTCCACAATTTATATTTACACTAATAATACTAAAATAGTTTCCATCGAAAACATCAGTATAAAAAGGCTATATGGAACCTGAAAAAGAGAAATATTTAAAGCAGATAGAGGAGCGGTATCTGAAGGAAGGCTTTTACAAGACTTCAATGGATTCACTTGCCGCTGAACTCCAGATGAGCAAAAAGACTATTTATAAATATTTTCCATCTAAAGAAAATATTGTTGAAGCCATCGTTTCGGATATCACCAGCCGGGTAAGTGGAAATATTGAACAAATTTTAAGGACGGATCAGAATGCCGTGGAGAAGATCGTCAATGTACTTCAGATGCTTGTACAGAATCTTCTTCGTTTCAGTGATAAATGGTTGAATGATCTTCGCATTCATATGCCCCACCTGTGGAAGCAGGTAGATGAGTTTCGTACCAAAAGAATGTATGCTACACTATCGGTTATAATTGAACAGGGGAAACGGGAAGAGCTGATTATAGATAAGCCGAATGAAATTATAATAACTTTATTTATTTCCTCGATGCGGGGAGTGGTTAATCCTGATTTTCTTTATTACAATAAATTCTCATACGATGAGGCAGTCAAAATTACTTTTGAAATTTTATTTAACGGGATATTAACTAAAAAAGGAAAAGAGCTTTTCCGTAAAATCCAGAAGGAACTTTATGAAAATCCCAGCAATTTATTCCGGTATATTTATCTTTTTCTTTGTTGTGTCAGGCTGTGGAAATGATAATGATAAGGACCGTGTAACAGCCTCAGGAAACATTGAGGCTATAAACGTAACCATCAGCTCTAAGGTTACCGGTGAAATACTTGAAATCAGGAAAGATGAGGGAAACATTGTTATCAGCCGGTGATACTATGTTAATTATTGATCACGAGAATCTTCAATTCCAGCTCGATCAGGCTCTCGCAACAGTTGAGGTAAATGAAGCACAGCTTAATCTTTTAACTTCGGGTGCGCGCGAGGAGGATATTAACCAGGCAGAGGAAACTCTGAAGCAGGCTGAGATAAATAACGAACTGGCCATAAAAGATAAAAACAGGATGGATAATCTTTATGAGGCACATTCCATTACGAAAAAACAGATGGAAGATGCCGCCGCAAGAGTGGATCTTACAGCCGCACAGCTTCAGGCAGCAAGGGAAAATTTGAGGAAATTAAAAAACCTTGCCCGCCCGGATGAAATTAAACAGGCAAAAGGAAACCTGAAGAGACAATTAGCTGCTGCAGATACTGCTTAAGAAAAATATAAACGACAGCTATGTTATCTCCCCTGTCGACGGCATAATAGTTAAAAAGTTTGTCGAGAAGGGGGAAATGGTATCCACCTTCAGCTCTTTATTCAGGATATCCAACCTTGAAGTTGTGGACCTAATTATCTATATCCCTGAAACAGAACTGGGCAAGGTTAAACAGGGAAGCAAAGCTGATATTACAGTTGACTCCTTCCCGGATAAATCCTTTAAAGGTGAGGTAATTTTTATATCTCCTGAAGCAGAGTTTACTCCTAAAAATATTCAGACAAAAGATGAAAGAACAAAACTGGTTTTTGCAGTTAAAATCAGATTAAATAATCCAAAGCTGGAATTAAAATCAGGAATGCCGGCTGACGCAGTAATTTATTTTAATTGATGTCTTCAATGGAACCTGCTGTAGTTGTTAAGGATCTTTCAAGAGCTTTTGCTGATAACCAGGCCGTAAAAAATATTTCGTTAACTGTAGGTAAGGGGGAAATGTTCGGTATCGTTGGTCCTGACGGAGCGGGTAAAACAACCACTATACGGATTTTGTGCGGACTGCTTAATCCGGATTCCGGTACTGCTGAACTTTTCGGATTGGATCTTAAAAAGAAGAAAAAAGAAGTTCAGAACATCACCGGTTACCTTTCTCAAAAGTTCAGTCTTTACGGAGACCTTACAATTGATGAGAATATCCAGTTCTTTGCCGACATACACGGCGTCCGTAATTATTCCGCCCGGAGAGACCAGCTGCTGGAATTTACAAGATTAACCCCCTTCAGAAAAAGACTTGCGGATAAACTTTCAGGCGGTATGAAACAAAAA
Organism: uncultured Ignavibacteriales bacterium; assembly: GCA_963764685.1. GTDB lineage: Bacteria > Bacteroidota > Ignavibacteria > Ignavibacteriales > Ignavibacteriaceae > CAVXTT01. The sequence goes on along the minus strand of CAVXTT010000020.1, from coordinate 384,939 downwards.
CTTGCGCTTGCCTGCAGCCTGATACATACTCCTCAATTACTCCTGCTGGATGAACCTACAACAGGTGTTGATCCCGTATCAAGAAGAGATTTCTGGAAAATCTTATCCGGTTTGCAGAAGGAAGGGATTACAATAATTATGTCAACTCCCTATCTGGATGAAGCAGAGCGGTGCAACAGGATAGCTTTAATGCATAAGGGGGAGATAATGAGTCTGGATACACCCTCGGCAGTAAAGCAGAAAATAAATATGATGGTGATAGAAATTGTATGCTCCCCTGCCAGAGATGCATTCCGCCTGTTAAAAGATAAAACTGATTATGAGGTACATCTGTTCGGCGACAGGATAAATATTATTTTGGCAAGGGCGGAAGAGAAAATTGCTCCAATAAAAAAATTGCTTGAAGAGAACTCAATTGAAGTCTCGGATTACAGAATAATTCCACCTTCACTTGAAAACGCATTTATTCACCTGGTTGAAAAGACTTACTGATGTATTCCATTGAAGTAAATAATCTCACCAAAATCTTCGGAAAGTTTACAGCTGTCGATAATGTCTCATTTACAGTTAAGAAGGGGGAAGTATTCGGTTTCCTGGGTGCTAACGGTGCCGGTAAATCAACAACTATAAGAATGTTATGCGGCATTCTGGCTCCCACATCAGGCGATGCCCTGATAAACGGTTTCAGCATTATGAAGCAGCCTGATGAAGTAAAAAAAAGCATCGGCTATATGTCGCAGCGATTTTCCCTATATAATGATCTTACCGTAGAGGAAAATATAAATTTTTATGGAGGTATTTACGGACTTTACGGAAATCTGCTCGAAGAAAGAAAAAAATGGGTGCTAAAGATCTCTAACCTGGAAGGTAAACAAACTGTTTTAACAGCTTCCCTACCCGGCGGGATTAAACAGCGGCTTGCTCTCGGTACTGCTGTAATCCATCACCCGGGGATTGTATTCCTTGATGAACCTACAAGCGGTGTTGATCCAATTTCAAGAAGAAGTTTCTGGGATCTGATAAATGATCTTTCATCCAGGGAGATCACAGTGCTTGTTACTACCCACTATCTCGAGGAAGCAGAATTTTGCAATAATATCATTCTTATAAATGCAGGAAAACTTATTGCGGAAGGAAACCCGAAACAGCTTAAAACTAATTACCTGAAAAATCCGATATATGAAATTGAAACAGGAAAAGTTGTCGAAACTATGGAACTGATGGAGAAAAGAGATTATGTGGATGATACTTCAATCTTTGGAAATTATGTACATATAAGTGTTAACGAAAAGTTTGAAAACCCTGATATGATACGTAAAGACCTTTCGTTAAACGGCATTCAGGTTGTAAGAATTGACAGGATAACCCCCACGCTGGAAGATGTATTTATTCATCTGCTCGAGAAGGATAAATAAATATGCTCAAAAGGATTAAAGCAATTGCACTGAAAGAAATAAGACAGCTGAGACGCGATACGAGGATGCTTTTCCTTTTGTTTGCTTTCCCGCTTATGCTTCTGGTAATATTTGGTTATGCAATCAGCTTTGATGTGAAGCATATAAAAACAGCTGTATACGACAGAGATAAATCATTCGAGAGCCGCGAGTTCGTCAATACTCTTAGCAGTTCCGAATACTTCAAAATTATGAATATTCTTTATGATGAGAATGATATAAAAGAATATCTTGAACAGCATAAGGCGCAGTGCGTAATTGTTATACCTGATGATTTTACAGAAAAGTTTTATTCTAATAAGGAAACAAAGATACAGGTACTTGTCGACGGTGTAAATTCTAATACTGCTGCCATTATTATGAACTACTTTAACAAGGCAGTTTTATCGTATTCGGGAAAATTATCTTCCGATGTAATGGCTTCATCAGGTAAAATTACTTTAGTTCCTTTGGAGTTTGAACCTTTATTCTGGTATAATCCTGATCTCAACTCCACACGTTTCCTGATACCAGGACTAATTGGAATGATCCTGATCATTACAGCTGTAGTCTCAATTTCCTTATCCCTTGTAAGGGAAAAAGAAAGAGGGACAATGGAACAAATCAGGGTCTCCCCTATCTCCTCAATGGAATTATTGGTCGGAAAAACTATACCCTACACAGTGATCGCCTTACTTAATGCCGCCTCTATATTATTTGCAGGATATCTGCTTTTCGGCATTGTGATAAAAGGAAGCATTCTGCTCCTCTTTTTAACAACACTTCTTTTTTTATTTGCATCCTTAAACCTTGGAATATTTATTTCAGCCATTGCAGAATCACAGCAGGTCGCTTTTCAGATCGCAACACTTGCCTCGCTGCTCCCCTCAGTTATTTTATCGGGATTTATTTTCCCCATAGAAAGCATGCCTGCCGCTATTCAGATATTAACCAATATTACCCCGTCAAAATTTTACCTGGTAATTCTTCGAAGTATTCTTCTTAAGGGGGCAGGAATCCCGGCATTCTGGGATCAGATCATTTATCTGCTGATTTTCTCTTTTGTGTTTTTAATGCTTGCCACGCTCATAAGCAGAAAAGCAGAGGTAGAGCAATGAGAATTATCCTGATGATAGTGATCAAAGAATTTCTTCAGCTGCAGCGCGATCCCCGCCTGTTTGCTATAATATTTATGGCTCCTGTTCTGCAGCTTGTCTTTTTAGGTTATGCCGCCACCATGGATCTGGATAATATAAATACTGTAGTAATGGATAATGATAGAACTGTTACCAGCAGAAATTTAATTGAAAAGTTTGAAGCCTCCGGCTACTTTTCTGTTATACACTATGCTTCAAAATATGAGGAGATAGAATCCCTTATTGATAAAGGTAAAGCATTAACAGCAATAGTTATCCCTAAAGATTTTGAAAAGAATCTAAACAGAAGAGAACAGGTTAAGGTACAGGGTATTTTTGACGGTTCAGATGGGAATAAAGCATCAATAGCTGCAGGGTATGCAGCAGGGATCATTGCAGGATTTGCGAAAAATATAATTGCAGATTATGCAGAAAGAAGTGGAAGGAAGACAGTTTATACAGGAGTGATAACCCCGGAGATAAGAGTTTGGTACAATCCTGACCTGAAGACCCGTAACTTTATGGTTCCTGCTATAATGGGATTAGTTTTAATGGTGATAACAACTATCCTTATGTCGATGGCTATTGTAAAGGAACGTGAAATAGGGACACTGGAACAGCTTATTGTAACTCCGATCAAACCATATCAGCTTATATTGGGAAAGCTGATCCCATTTTTCATATTAGGTTTTGTAGTTGTGCTTATTGTGCTGGCAGTAATGGTTTTCTGGTTCGGAATACATGTCAGGGGGAGTTATTTATTCCTTTTATTCGTTTCACTTCTGTTCGTTCTATCTACTTTGGGATTCGGACTATTCATCTCTACAATTTCAAAAACCCAGCAGCAGGCAATGCTTGTTGCATTATTCGGTCTGCTGATGCCGATGATTTACCTCTCGGGTTTTGCTTTTCCGATAGAAAATATGCCGCAGGTTATCCAATACATCACTTATTTTATCCCTTTAAAGTATTATACAACGATGGTCAGGGATATTATATTGAAAGGAAGCGGACCTGCAGATCTTGTCTTTGAAACATTTATGTTATTCACGTTCGGCATATTGATCCTGACCTTAAGCTCTCTTCGGTTCAGGAAAAGACTGGAATAAGATCTGGGTCAGGTTCATTTAAGCAATATCATCTTTCCCATATCTGTAAATACAGGGATGTTTCCTTCTCCTCTGACCATTATCTGGTACAGATATATTCCTGTGGCTATATCATCATTATATCCTGTCCACCAACCTTGTCCGGTTTCACCCTGTTTCCTTTCCTTTGCTGTGGGGTTAAATCTTACTTCATAATATCCTGCCTGCTGATAATCGTTAACTAACAGACTTACAACTTCTCCTTTTATATCATATATGTACAGTTTTACATATCCCGGTTCTTTTAACCTGTAGGGAATCATTGTACTTGAGTTAAACGGATTGGGATAATTATTCAGCAGCTGGTAATGCTCTACAACCACTGGTGGTCCTTCTGCTGCTCCGGTTATGTTTAAGTGTACTTCTTCGCTTGGTGCTGATTGATGTCCTGTGCTGTCTATTGCCGTTATCTTGTAATAATAATTCATTGCAATATACTTTTCAGGCAGGTCATCATAATAGAAGCTGTCTGCGGTTACTCCGATTAGTCTTGTTGAATCATACATAAAATCAGGGAGAGTGTCCCTGTATATCCTGTAATTCAGGAAATCTGCTTCTGTGTTTTTATTCCATCTGAGCCGGACAAATCCTGAGTCATAAACAGCAGTAAGGTTTGAAGGAGGTCCCGGTGCAAGATCCCGGTAGGTGTAGCTTTCACCATAAGGTCCCCCGAATAACCCAATATCCGAGCGGCTGCCGTCCTGATCAAGAATCATCGGATCGCCTGCATCAATCAAAGGAGAATATTTCTGAAGGTGAAAGTCAAGACTATCAGGGTTTGCAAACATCGGGTCATAGCTGATGTTTGTGCTGTCGAGAGTTATATTTTGTGAATTTCTAAAGTTATTGAATAAATTATTATACTTTATAACAGGGGGTGGACCTCCTTGAACATCATACCAGATACCATCTACAGTCTTTTCAACGCTGTTATTTATGATTTGCGAGTTGGCGCCAAAAATGCCTGTTTCGAAACCAATCGTGCCATGGATGACATTATTCCTAAAGGTATCACTGTAACTCCATATACCATCTGTACCTTTTCCATAAATAAGATTGTTTTCGTATAAAGATAAACTGCCGTAGATAACAGTCCCGGCATTTTGACAAATAATAATATTGTTAAAACAATGTGGCCTTCCCAGGATTCCATTGTATATCGCCTCGCCAATATTGTTATTTATGTAAATAACATTTTCTGAGATTGTCGGATTTGCCTGGGAGGTATATATTCCTGTCTCTGTATCCGAAATTATATTTTTAGAGATCAATTTATATTTAGTGCCACTGATATCAATGCCATATCGTGTATTAGTGATTTTATTATTTTCAATGATCACAATGCTCATTGGTATTGTTGAATCATAAACTAAGATACCATTTTCCGGTGCTTGAAGCTGAAATCCTGTAAGGTAACAACTATCTGTCACCTTCACAGCATAATACAAGACTCCTGTTGAATTGATAATACAGCTATCCATCCCAGCCCCGATTAAAGCTAAACCAGGTATCATTACAACACTTTCATGGTACAATCCATTGGCAACATAGATCGTATCTCCTGAGTGACAAATATTAATGGCTTCCATGATTGAATCAGCTGCTGTTTCCCAAGTTAAGAACGGTGGAGTAGATGAGCCGGTTTTGCTTACGTAACGGATTTCGGCGAATAAATTATTCAGAGGATTTGTAAATAATAAGAAGAGTATAAGCACCACTCTAAAGGAAGGAATGTACTGGTAATATAGTTTCATATATCTGCCTTGTAAGAAGTCACACATAAATAAAACCCATCTGAATAAAATTACAGACAATAAAAACCTGAAGCAAGAAGAATTTTTAATTAGGAAGTTTCAGAATTTTTTCTCCACTTGATTGTCAGGCGGAACGACCCAGCGGGTTATTAAGGCTGACCTGACCTTACAATCAACACTGAATGCTGCTAATTTACTCAAATTCAGCTATCCCAATGGAAAATTACCATAAAACTACCTGCTAATTCTAATATCCTGATTTCTTATCTACCCCTCGACTACCCCTGGACTACCCCTGGACTAACCCTCGTATTTGGCACTTTCCCAGGGGTAGACCAGGGGTAGTCTAGAGATAATGGAGGGAGAGATTGCATTTCTTGATTATTTGATTTACTAATACATATTTGAACTCCTTATTTTACAAATAAAAAGAGGGAAGGGAATTTCAACAGGTGGGATATACACATCAAACCCACTTGAGGTGTGAAGGAAGCAAAAAGTAAGGCTGGAGGTCTATCCAACTTGATAATTTACTCCCCATTCATTATCCCTCACCCGGCTAAGGAAGACAGCAAATGGGATAAGGAGAAATTTAATAGTCACTCCTGTTAGCTCATTTTTGTTTATTTTTGCTCTGCACTTTTTTATTTAACCAACCAGGAACAGAATGGAATTAAAGCTTGAAAAACTTCCCGGCTTTAAGGGAAGAAAAGGTCCTTTATTATTGATTATTATGGACGGCGTAGGACTCGGTAAAGAAGATCAGGGTAATGCTGTTTTCAAAGCAAATACTCCTGTGCTTGATAAACTGATGAAATCGAAATTATATACGAAGCTTAAAGCTCACGGACCTGCAGTTGGCTTACCATCGGAAGATGATATGGGAAATAGTGAAGTAGGACATAATGCAATCGGCGGAGGCAGAATTTTTGCCCAGGGCGCAAAGCTGGTTAATATATCTATTCAGTCAGGAGCAATATTTCAGACACAAACGTGGAATAATATTCTGGAAAGAGGGAAGTCCGGGACTATCCATTTTATCGGTCTTATTATCAGATGGTAATGTTCACTCTCATATAAACCATCTTTTTGCGTTAATTGAAAACTGTGCATCGAATAATATCAATTCAGTTTGTATCCATATCCTGCTTGACGGCAGGGATGTTCCCGGAAGAACTGCTCTTGGTTATATCCAGCCGCTTGAGGAGCTGCTTTCAAAGATCAATACAAATAAAAATAATAATTACAGGATAGCTTCCGGCGGGGGAAGAATGAAGGTTACAATGGACAGGTATAATGCCGACTGGAGTATTGTAAAAAGAGGCTGGGATGCTCACGTACTGGGTATCGGAAGAAAATTTCATTCGGCAGAAGAAGCAGTAAAAACAATGTATAATGAAGATCCTGAGACCATCGACCAGTACCTGGATCCGTTTGTAATAACCAATAATGCAGAGAAACCTGTTGGTCTGATAAACGACGGTGATACAGTAATTTTCTTTAACTTCAGGGGGGACCGGGCAATTGAGATCTCTAAAGCTTTTGAGGAAAAAGACTTCAAGGAATTCGACAGGCAGAGAGTACCTGATGTTTATTATGCAGGAATGATGGAATATGACGGCGATACTCATATCCCTAAAAATTACCTGGTTTTTCCTCCTGAAATAGACAGGACTATAAGTGAGTATTTATGTGCTGAGGGAATTACCTCTTTTGCTATTTCCGAGACTCAGAAATACGGACACGTAACATATTTCTGGAATGGCAACAGGTCAGGTTATATAGATAAAACATTAGAAACCTATATAGAAATTCCTTCAGATAAGATCCAATTCGACAAGGCGCCCGAGATGAAAGCTTCGGAGATAACCGATAAAACTATTGAGCTGTTAAAGTCAGGTAAATATAAATTCGGAAGGGTAAATTATCCTAACGGAGATATGGTTGGACATACAGGAAATTTTGATGCAGCAGTAACGGCAGTTGAGGTAACCGATAAATGTGTAGGCAGTCTTCTGAATGTAATAAAAGAACTTGAAGGCATCGCAATTGTTACTGCTGATCACGGAAATGCAGATGAAATGTTTACAGTAAATAAAGGGAAAGTCGTTCCGAAAACATCACATACTCTTAATCCGGTACCCTTTATAATTTTTGACCCTGGATATAAGGAAGAATATGTAATGTCGGATATTGAAACTCCCGGACTTACAAATATTGCTTCGACAATTCTAAACCTGCTGGGATATCCGCAAGGTCGATGATTATGATGCTTCCCTGATAAAGTTTGTGAACGATAAATAGATGCGCCGGGGGAATCATATCTGTCCAAAACGATAAAAAAAGAATCCCTCTTAAAAAAGCTGGTAAATTTGTTTAAACAGAAAAACAATTCATAACTTCATATCTGGCACTTGATATGGAGTCTATCCAACTTGATAATTTACTGCCCATTCATCATCCCTCACCCAGCTAAGGAAGCAGGGTGCTAGCGAGACAATTATGCAGCATTTTACTGTTTGTACTGCATTCTGAGATAAGCATCCTGAAGGAAGCTTCAGGAAAAAAACTATAGAGCGCTGCCCTCAGCCGGTTTGGAACCGGTTGATCCTGAGAGGTAGCAAAAAACCAGACCAGCTAATAAATGTGTCTCGCTAGCACCACCGTTTGGAACCGGGTGCGGGAATAATGCACAATTTTTCTATGGAAAGCAGGCAGATAAATTTATTCTAGCGGGGGGATTGAAATTGAAAAAGAAAAAAATCTGTCAAATATGGACAGCTATTTATGTTTTCTCTCATTTCTATTTTATTTTGACAAGCAGTGCCCCCCGGGAAATACCTGATATTCTTATATTAGACTTGATTTTGAAAATCTAATTAACAATTTTTTCAACAGGTTTAATTTATTGAAAAAACGCGGAGCCTTACCTGATGTTAAAGAAAATAGTTCTCACAGCTGCAGTTCTTATTTTTTGCGCCTTCGAGACTAACTCACAAACAGTTATCGGGAAATATGCCGGTGAGTTTATGGCAATAGGTATCGGGGGCAGACCGCTTGCATTGGGAGGGGCCTATGCAGCAATTGCAAATGATGTGCTCTCAGGTTATTATAACCCTGCCGGACTGGCTCATATGAATTACCCCCAGATAGCTTTAATGCACGATGAACGATATGGCAATCTCGTAAACTACGATTATGCGGGAGTTGCTATACCCTTCGATACTGATATGAGTTTCGGCATCAGTGCAATGAGATTAGGTATTGATGGTATTCCGGATACCAGGAATGCACTTTATGATGCTAACGGGGATGGAATACTCGATATAAATCAAAATGATCGTTTAGATTATAGTAAAATTACAGAGTTCAGCAATCAGGACTGGGCTTTTTACCTTACCTTCGCCAAACGGCATAGCGAGAACTTTTATTATGGAGCAAACATTAAATTTTTGAGCAGAAATATCGCCGAATTTAATGCTTATGGAGTCGGTTTTGATGTGGGTGCCTGGTACTCCCCTCTTGAGAATCTTCAGCTTGGAGCAAACATCCAGGATATTACAACAACATTAGTTGCCTGGAATACCGGAAGGAATGAATTGATCACTCCAACTGTAAAGGTGGGTGCCGGATATTCGATTGAGTTCTTTGCCGGAAAGTTTACTCCTGTCCTGGATTTTGATATAAGATTTGAAAACAGAAGAACTGCTTCAAATTTTAGTGTGGGACCTGTAAGCTTTGATATGCACTCGGGACTTGAATACAGCTTTAAGGACCTGTTTGCAATACGCGGCGGTTATAATGATGTAAAGCAGTTTACAATTGGTGCCGGGGTAAAGCTTCCTAAACTGAATATTGACTATTCATTTGCAAGATTTGCTTATGGTGAGCTTGACAGGCTTCCTGATACACATCGTATATCTGTAATGCTTACACTGGAAGAGCCAAGGTTCCTGCGGAATGGGATATAATAAAATTATGGAAGGAGTGATTAGTCACTCCTTTTTTTTGCCAAAATATTTATAAATTTTTCTTACACTAGTTATGCCAGATTGCTTCAGTCGAGGACTCCTTCGCAATGACAGGCACTGACAACCACGAACCAAGAACTCCTCGTGAACTTGTACAGAGCATAACGACATCTTCTTCAATTCCTGGCGTAATAAAGATGAATGGATGAATGTATTAATAAAATCATATGAATCCCGAATTTCAGCCAATGGGTAAACTTCTGATCTTTACAGGAGTAATAATAGTTCTGATCGGGTTGTTGTTTTTATTCGGGGATAAGCTCCCTCTTTTAGGAAAGCTGCCGGGAGATTTTCAGATAAAAGGGAAGAATTTTACTTTTTATTTTCCACTTGCCACATCAATATTATTAAGCATAATAATAAGCCTGATAATATATTTTTTACGCAAATAAAAAAAAGACCCGCAAAACGGGTCTTTTCAAATCTTCTCTGTTACGACTTCTTTATCAATTCTTTTATTTTCTCGGAATAAACACTCTTGTCCACTAAGCCAACATGTTTATCAACAATATTTCCATTTTTATCGATAACGAATGAAGTAGGTATCGCTTGTATTCCGCCAAACTGATTTACAACTTCTTCATTACCGTAAACGATCGGGTAATTGATTTCATTTTTCTTAACAAATGGGACAACGTCCTTGACGGTTTCCCTGTCCAGCGAAATTCCAATAACCACTAATTCATCTTTAAATTCTTTTTGAAGTGATATAAGATCCGGGATTCCTCTTCTGCAGGGACCGCACCAGGTAGCCCAAAAATCTACAACAATTACTTTACCTTTGAAATCCGAGAGGGATACATTTTTCCCTTCAGTATTTTTAAGTGTAAAGGCAGGAACTTTATCCCCCCCTAAATTATTATCCTGAAGCTGATCTTCCGGTGCACTTTTCTGACATCCTGTTACAGAGAATATGCTTAACAGGAAGATAATTACCAACTTTTTATACATATATGTTCTCCTAAATTTGATTTTCGAATCTAAGAATTCAACTAATTTTTTGATTCTGTTGTTTGTCCGGATTTATAATATGGGGGATAAGGACCCCGCTCCGGAATATGCCTGGTATTATTCATTATAAAAAAGACGAGCATAATAACCACAATAACTATTGTCCAAAAGGCATTTTTATATCTTGGATCAATAAGATGTTTTTTTACAGGCTGCGGCGGTTTCTTCCCTATTTGTCTTTCTTTAATATTCGTTTTCTTTTGCGCCATATACAATTGGATGATTTATTTTAAAATAAGATTCATCAAAATAAGAAAATTATGATTCATTTGTTAAAATAATTCCATCTGCGGGGCATCATTATTCCTCCTGAATGAGGTAGTATCAAGATTATAATGTCTTTCGTTCAGTTTGTACTTTTTGCAGCTCAGATTAAAAATATTCTTTATATTTTCTGCATACACACCTACTCCTGTAAAACGTGTACCCCATTCTGAATTATAAAGCTGACCATTATTCATTTCGCGCAGTTTATTCAGGATCTTATCCTTTCTTAACGGATAAAACTTATCTACCCAATCAATAAAGAGTTCTTTATTTGAAAAAGGGAGCCTTAGAATTATATAGCCTGCAGATTCAGCTCCGGCTTCGGCTGAAGCTTTCAGGATTTGAGGAATTTCCTCATCTGTTAGTCCTGGAATTACAGGTGCAAGGTTAACGCCTACCGGGATATTGTTTTCAGCCAGGGTTTCTACTGTTGCCAGGCGCTTTTCGGGGGATGATGTACGCGGTTCCATTCTCCTTTGAAGCTCCCGGTTTAATGTAGTAACCGATATTGTTATACTAACCAGGTTACGTTCTGCCATTTCTTTTAGAATATCCAAGTCTCTGAGGATCATTGCATTTTTAGTTATAAGCGAAACCGGATTCCCGAAGCTGGAACAAACCGAAAGAGCTTTCCTGGTAATCTTTAGTTTTTTTTCTACGGGCTGATAACAATCGGTGTTTCCGGAAAATATAATTACATCAGGTTTATAACTTTTCTTCCTGAATGTCTGTTCCAACAGTAAATGAGCATCCGGTTTTACCATTATTTTGGTCTCAAAATCCAATCCCGAAGAAAAACCAAGATATTCGTGAGTAGGGCGGGCATAACAATACACGCAGCCGTGTTCACATCCCCTGTAGGGATTAAAGGAATAATCAAAACCTACATCCTTACTGTCATTTTTTGAAATAACAGATTTTGAGTGATCCACGTAATATTCTGTTTTTACTTTTTGATCTGCGAATTCAGTTTCAAAGTGATCATTTTCTTCTTCCGGTAAGACTTCCAAATGAATCGATTCGAACCGGTTAGGCGGGTTTATACCTGTCCCTCTCCCTTTTAAATCTTTTTTGATCATTTAATGCTGTTTTTTAGTCTTATGTGTAAATGAAACTTAATATGTAAGTATTTTAATTAAGTATCAGGTCAATATTTTTGTGCTCCCGAAGGGTTGATTTTTCGGACTAATCTGATAATTTAGAAACTGATAGAGTTTATTATGTTTAATGACCCCGAAAATCAAGATCGTCCCCGAATAGAATACCCCTGCGAGTGGGAGTTTAAAATTATTGGCGAAAACGTTGACGAAATACTCTCGGCTATTGAGACAGCTTCATTAGGACTGGATTATACAGTGTCCCCGTCAAATATGAGCAGACACGGCAAATACTGCAGTCTGAATCTTAAACTTATTGTTCCCAATGAGGTTGTCAGGGATCTTGTTTATGAAAAACTCAGCAGCAGTAACTCAGTCCGGTTTGTAATTTAATCTATAAATAATAAACTTATTCCCCGCTGGCAGGAATCAATTATGAATGAAAATATTAATTTCATTTTGAAATTATTGCTGATTACATCTTAATTATTTAAAATAAATTCAATCCTTTAACTCTCTTTTTTTGTAAGTTACAGTTATACTTTTTACTCACTTTTAAGGAGTATAACTTGTCTCTCAAAAGCTTTCTTTGTGTAATTCTTTTTACAGGAATTATTTTTTCGCAGGACCAGCCTGTAGATACCACAACCTCAAAAGATAAACCAGATTCTATCTATTATACTACAGATGAGGTAATCGTTACCGGTACCCGCATAAATCAAAAAATAATTGATGTACCTTATTCAGTAACTACACTACCCGGTATGCAATATAAATTTGATAAAAAAACCGCTGTCAATGATATTTTAAGCACGGTAGCGGGAGTTTTTATGCAGCCAAGGTATGGAAATCATGATGTCCGCATTTCAATAAGGGGATTTGGAAGCCGCTCAAATTCAGGGATAAGAGGTGTAAGAATTCTGCTTGACGGAATTCCCGAATCGGAACCGGACGGACAAACAAGGATAGAGGCCATTGATTTCAATGCAGTTGAAAATATCGAACTGGTTAAAGGAAATTCCTCCTCTCTTTATACAAATTCTCCGGGAGGAGTAATAAATTTTATTAACAATGTATACTTCTCCGATTCTTATGCTCAGAATCATAACGAGTTCGGAGATTTTGGATTGATAAGGATGGGAGTTAAGACCGGTGTCAGAACCCCGGATTACGGAATGCTGCTGACATATACATATCACGATTTAAAGGGATACAGGGAACACAGCGCCGACCACTGGAATATTCTTAATACGGTTTTTGAAACAATTCCAAATGACCATTCAAAGCTTGAAATACTCGGATATTTTGTTGACGGCGTAATCAGACTGCCGGGGTCATTAAAAAAAGCTGAAGTTGAAGAAGACCCTAAACAGGCTGCCCAGCGTGAGAAAGACTTTGACTTCAGAAGAGTTTCTACAAAAGGGAGGCTCGGATTACGGTATGATACTTTTATCGACAAATCAAACGAGCTTGAAGTTACAGGTTATGTCTCAATTAAATATTTTGAAAGAGCTCAGACTGATTTCCGCATAATGAACAGGTTCGTACTTGGCGGAAGTGCAAAATATGTGAACAGGACTGAATTAGACGGTCATAATAATGAATTCTCTTTCGGAGGTGATGTTTTTTATCAGACCGGACCTATTGAAACATATGAAAATGTTAATGGTGAGCGGACAGATGTCCTAACAGCACTTACAAATGAGACCGTCTCAAACAGCGGGTTGTACTTCCTTAATAATTTTGAAGTCCTGAAACAAAGATTATTCCTGCTTCTGAGCGGACGATATGATAATGTAGTATTTGATCAGAAAAATCAGCTTCTGCAGGCACAGAATGATACAAGAAAATTCAGTGCGTTTACTCCTAAAGCTGCTCTTAATTATAAACTTACGCCTCATCTTGCAGTTTATACATCATACGGATTAGGATTTGATACACCGGCAGCTAATGAGCTGGATAGCTTTGAACCGGATAAAATAATGAATCCTTATCTGCAGGCCCAGAAATCATATAACTTTGAATTAGGATTTAAAGGAGATCTCGTTAACCCTGATAATATTTTTTTCAGCAGCATCTTTTTCGATCTTACATTCTTCAACAGCATTATTGAGGATGAAATAGTTCCCTTCGAAGTGTACAGTAATTATTATTACAGGAATGCCGCTGCGACCAGAAGAACAGGTCTCGAAGCGGGACAGATATAAATATTCTCAGAGAACTTAAAATGCGGTTTGCATATACTTATTCCGATTTTATTTATAATGAATACTCTGCAGTAACTATTGATCTGGATTCAACCGGACAAGTTACTTCAACTGAGCGTGATTTTTCTGATAACATAGTCCCCAGTGTACCTGTACATAATCTTACTCTGGCTCTTCAATATGAAAAAGTGCTTACTGATAATGTTACCGGCTTTATAAAAGGGTTCTATCAATATGTCAGCGGAATGTATGTTGATGATGAGAATACCGATAAAACTGAAGTCTACCAGCTGGTAAATGGTACGATAGGAATTGAAGCCAGAATTGAAAAATTCAGCGTACTGGTTTCGGGAGGGATCAATAATATTTTAGATACTGAATACATAAGTTTCATTAATATAAACTCCGCCAGCCAAAGATTTTATGAACCCGGATTACCGAGAAACGGATTCGGAAGTGTCTTATTAAGATATGGTTTTTAGATTTTAATCTTGAGATGGAAAATTTTCGGCTTCTGTCCCTGTGTATCACTTGAATTTCTTCATCTCTGTTCTTTATCTTATGATCAACAATTGAAATCTTATGCATAACAGGTCCTTTTTAATTTTTCTTCTTCTGCCCGTGCAGTTTTTATACTGCCAGATAAAGGAAGGTATTTTCCCTTTCCCTAATTACCGCATATATCCGGGAAGTGTAACACAAACTGAAATTCTATCCGCTAATCACCCCTTCAATGCAGGAACATTATTTGTTACCGCTAATGCTATTACTTTTCAACCGAGTTTTTTTATCAGCGAAGGTATATATGTTACTTCTGACGGGGGTAGTTCCTGGTCAGGCAGCGATACCTGTAATGGTGCGAATATATTTTATCATAAAGGAGATCCCGGAATAACAATTGATAAAAATGGACGCTTTATTTTAATGCGACTTGCAAGCAGCCCTTTTATCGGTTTGTACTCCCATTACTCAACTGATAATGGTCAAAACTGGTCGTCTCAGCTTACAGTAAGTAATGATTACCTTGAGCGCGCTGTTCTTGCTTCAGATAATAATCCTGCCAGTACGTATTTCGGTAGAACCCATGGCATATGGGTAAAAACAACCCCTCCATACCCTTTTATGTTCAGCTACACTGATAATGGAGCTGAGAGCTGGTCAACTCCGATTGCTGTAAATTCTCCTCCTCAAAGATGTGCCGGAGGTGATATTGTAATGGGACCAAACAGCTCTATTTATACCTGCTGGGCAGGGGTAATTTCCACATCTCCTTTCACGGAACAATTTATCGGCTTTGCCGCTTCATCCAACGGAGGGCAAAATTGGCAGGTATCGGAGTCTGCATTTTTAATGAATGGGATACAGGGACTTTTACCGGAAAAGCAAAACATAAGGGTAAACGGACTTCCAAGAATTGCTGTTGATACTTCCGGCGGGGAAAGAAATGGCTGGATATACATTGTAACCGCACAAAAAAACCGCTTGCCTGCAGGAACTGATCCTGACATTATTTTAAACAGATCAACAGATGGGGGACTTACCTGGTCTGATGGTATCCGCGTTAATCAGGATAATTTGAATAATGGGAAAATACAATACATCCCGGCCATACACATAGATAAATATGGTGTAATAAATATAATTTATTTTGATGACAGGAACACAGCCTCCGATTCTTCAGGCGTATTTTTATCAAGATCTTCCGATGGGGGAAACAGCTGGACAGATTACGAAATTTCAGACCATTCGTTCAAACCTACCCCGCTGGGAGGACT
Organism: uncultured Ignavibacteriales bacterium; assembly: GCA_963764685.1. Classification (GTDB taxonomy): domain Bacteria; phylum Bacteroidota; class Ignavibacteria; order Ignavibacteriales; family Ignavibacteriaceae; genus CAVXTT01. The sequence goes on along the minus strand of CAVXTT010000020.1, from coordinate 369,080 downwards.
TCCTCAGGGATACCAGGGAGATAATATTTCAATAACTTCATTAGGCAACATTTTATTTCCTTTCTGGATGGATAACTCAAGCGGAATTTACCAGGTCTGGACTTCCGAAATTGATCTTACCCTGGTTTCAGCCGGTGATATAGAAAATATTCCGGATAAATTTGTACTTAATCAGAATTACCCTAATCCGTTTAATCCTTCAACTGTCATAGAATTCAGTGTTCCGGAAACATCTCCGGTTAAAATTTTGATCCATGATATCCGCGGAAGTTTAATTTCAGAAATGAATAAGGGAATGCTCAGACCGGGGGTTTATAAAGTTTATTTTAATGCGGCAGAATTTAATATCTCTTCAGGCGTTTATTTCATCACCCTTCAGTCGGTAAAATTCAGAAATACAATTAAAGCCGTATATCTGAAATAAGTCAGCGAAGCAGTATCATTTTCCGGATCTCTGAATAGCCGTTAATACCAAGCCGGTAAAAATATATGCCGCTGGGCAGATCTCGGGCAGAAAATTTTTCTGAATGTACCCCTGCCGGTAAATATCTTTGAACCAGTGTTGCAACTTTCTCTCCTAAAGCATTAAATACTGTAAGATCAGCAAAGCCCCCTTCCAGAAGGTCAAAATCTATATTTGTTTCAGGATTAAAAGGATTGGGATAATTCTGATATAAATGGTAATTATTTAATACACTGTAATGATCACTTACAGTTGTTGCCGAATCGTGAACATATTTAACGATTGCACCGAACTCCCCTACTCCATATCCGGAAAGTGAATCTGTAAAATTTATATCAAGGATCCAGGAATTATTAGGGGATCTGTAGGCCGTATATTTATATCCTGAATCAATGGATTTAAGAAGTAATGCATTTGTACTTAATGAAACCCACGCTTCTGTATTTGTTCTGAATTCAATTGTTGAAGCCGGACCTATACTGTCGAAAAGGGTATATACCCAATTCTGTCCTCCATCTGTGGTTCTGGCAGTCCCGCTGCCGTATTGTTCTATTTCCTTTGAGACACCAATAATATCCAAGGTATCGAAGCAATGAAAGTCTGCAATCGGATCAATGGCTGCAGGATAGGAATGCCAGTTAAACCCGCCATCCCTTGATATCCAGAACAAACCTGCTATATCAAAATGTCCTCCGCTTGCGACCACAAAATTTTCGTTAACGAATTTCATCCTCAGAATATCGAGATGAGATAAGAGTCCCGAGTCGATTGAAGCCTGCTGCCATCTCTCCCCTGCATTTGTTGTATAATATATTGCCCCCCTTGCGCCTCCAACCCAACCTCTGGAAGTGTCAAGATAGACGACGGAATTAAAATAAATATTTTCCTCAGGAAAATATTCCTCTTCCCAGGTGTTTCCACCATCAGTGGTCTTTAACATCAAAGCATACAGGTCTAACACAAAATCTATCGGTACGGCTACAGCCCATCCTATATTTTCATCCAGAAAAAAAATATCTTTTAAGTCATATTCATCATTGTGATACTTCTCATCCCAGGTTAAACCTCCATCGGTAGTCTTAAATATAAATGTTGAATCGCCTCCAACCCAGCCGGTGAGGCTGTCAATAAAAAGTACCTTAAATAAACTTTTGTCGGTCGGACTGTCAATTAATTTCCAGTAGCCCTGGGAATAAATAGAAGATGTAAAAAGGAGGGTAAATAAAACAGAATATAAATATTTCAATGCGTTCTCAGAAATTTTTGTCACGGAATATTACAAAAGCGCACCTAAAAAATCAAAGATTAAAGCTGCTGAAATGGTGTCGGCTGTATAAATTATTAGGCCTCAATTATGTTATAGAAAAATAAAATCTTCCTTCCAGGAACACTGCAAGACATTGCAGATGAATAAAAGTCATTGATAACCATATAATAGTAAGATATATTTTCTTATGGAATTTATTTTACTTAGAAAGAATCCTCTAATGAAAACATTTTTACTAACCTCAATCATTTTACTAACAGGACTCCTGAATAATATTTCTGCTGCTGAAGATGAATATCTTGTACAGATAAATCTTAACCTTAATATTGATCAGCTGAATAAACTGGAGAGCTTAATGCTGCCTGTCCTGCTGCTGCAGGATGATTACCTGATCACTACTGCCGCAGAAGACCAATTAAATAAATTGAAAACAGATGGTATAAATTATGTAAAGCTCGATAAGGAAATTGCTTCAACAGAATATGCTATTGTGACACGGAAAAATCTTAACATAAATCCAACGGATTTTCTAATTGAATTATTATTTATAAAAGGAACAAACGGTATTGCCTTAGCTGAAAGTATAAACCGTGACTTACTGCGGCAGAAAGGATATAGCGTGACGTTTCCGGTTAGAAATAATTTCTTCCACAATAAGAAAACAATAAGCAGATATGTTAATGATCTCACAACTGATTCGCTCATAAGCGTTATTACAGAACTAATTAATAAGGATTCCGTTCAATATTTTATACAAAAGCTGCAGGATTTTCAGACAAGGTTTCTGTTTGCATCTAACAGGGATTCTGTTTCTGAATGGATTAGAGGAGAGTTCTTAAGAATGGGTTACACGGATGTTAAACTTGATTCATTCCAATACCAGAATACTACCCAGAAAAATGTGGTTGCCACTCTTCCGGGAACTGTACAACCCAACAGATTTGTTGTAACGGGAGGACACCACGATTCCTATTCTTCCGGCAATCCGCTGGTTTTTGCTCCCGGTGCAGATGATAATGCCAGCGGAACTGCAGCAGTTCTTGAAACAGCACGCGTCTTAAAAGCTGCGGGTTATCAATCAGAGCTAACCATAAAGTTCATCACTTTTGCAGCAGAAGAATATGGTTTGTGGGGAAGTGTTGATTATGCCCAAAAAGCTGTAAATGACGGTATGGATATTAAACTAATGATAAACCACGATATGATCAGTCATACCCTTCACCAGGCAAATGAAAGTAATGTAGATATAAATTATTATTCGGGTTGTGAAAGCTACAGGGAACTTGCTAAACAGATGGTCGGTCAGTATTCCATTTTAACTCCGCTCACCGGTTCTCCTAATAGCTCAGGGTCCGACAGCTATTCTTTCTGGACACAGGGATATCAGGCAATTTACTTTGAAGAAACAAACTTCAGCCCATACTACCATAGTATTAATGATATTATTTCCAATTATAATATGGAATACTGTGCTGAAGTAATAAAAGGTTCCTGCGCAACGCTTCTAACTGTGGTAAAGATGCCTGACATGGTGAATAATTTTGCACTATATGATTTAGGTACTGGTAATTCTGTACTTGCGGAATGGTCACCTAATAATGAGCCGGATTTTTCTTATTACAAAATTTATACTGGTTTATCTTCCGGCAATTATTACACTAATATAACGACCACCGATACGACTGCCATCATTTCAGCTCTTGAAGACGGCACTCCCTATTTTATTGCTATTTCTGTTGTTGACCAGGATGGAAATGAAAGTCTTCTTGTTGAAAGATCGATTATCCCCCGTTCCCTTCCACTGGCTCCAGGTAATGTTTCCGCCTTACCGGAATGGCATCAGGTTAGGCTTAAATGGATGAAAAACATCGAGCTAGATCTTCAGGGTTATAATATTTACAGGTCGTTGGAACAAACAGGTAATTTTACAAAGATCAATCAGAGTGTTATTACAGATACAACCTTTGTTGATAATACAGCTCAAAGCGTCCAGTTTTATTTTTATTATATAAAGGCCATTGATACGGATAATAATGAGAGCAATCCAAGTAATACCGTTAAATCAAGAGTAATATCACTTGACCAGGGAATATTAATAGTTGATGAGACTGAAGATGGTACCGGTACATTGCTTTATCCAACTGATGAACAGGTAGATTCTTTTTATGAGTTTTTACTTGATGGCTTCAGACATCAGATGTACGATATTAATAATGATGGATTACCGACACTTGCAGACATCGGTGCATTTTCAACGGTTATCTGGTCAAGCGAAGACGGTTCAAATATAACTGCTGCATTAGATTCCCGTGACGTGTTAAAGAGTTTTATGGAGTATGGCGGTAATTTTATATACTCCGGCTATAAACCTTCCCGTGCTTTTTTCCAAAATGTAGTATATCCATACCAAATGGAGCCCGGAACCTTCCTATATGATATGCTGAAAATCAGAGATTTAAAATATACCGTGCAAGCCAGATTTTATGGAGGTGTCCCAATACAATCAGGGTATAATTATATCAGCGTTGATACGATGAAAACACTTTCATCTAATTTATATCATTTATCCAACATTGAAAGCATTGATGCTGCTCCATCGGGGCAGAACATTTATTATTATGATACAAAATATGATTCTGCCTCCCCACAGGGCTCTATGAAAGGGCTGCCCGTAGGGGTTGAATATATTGGAACAGATTACAGTAGTGTTACACTCAGCTTTCCCTTGTATTATATGAAGGAGTCAGAGGCAAAGAACTTAATTTATTTTATCTTAACAGAGAAGTTTAACGAGCTAACGGATGTTACAGACCAGACGGCTGAGGTGCCGGTAGAATATACTTTATCTCAGAACTATCCAAATCCGTTTAATCCCGCTACAATGATAAATTACAGTATACCATTCAGTGCGAAAGTAAATTTATCAGTTTATGACATACTGGGACGTGAAACAGCTGTTCTTGTCGATGGAAATAAAGATGCAGGATATTATTCCGCATTCTTTGATGGTGCGGGGTTATCAAGCGGGATTTATTTTTATAAACTGCATGTGCAGCCGGATAATGGGAGTAAGGGTTTTAACGAAACAAGAAAAATGATTTTATTAAAATAAGTGAAGTGGTAATCTTCTGTGTTTATGCGAAAGGATAAAAAGATGAAACGTTATCTTTTTCCGATTATCATATGCCTGATTAATATTAGCTGCAGGACAGATTCTGATGTCAACGATATTACCTCAAACAATTACATAGCTCCGGTGGATGTTTATTATGTAATATCCCCTGCTGCAGGGGTTACCTGGAGTCCGGGAACCACACGGGTTATCAAATGGGCATCAAATAAAAATACAAATCCTGTGGATATATACGTGGTTAAGAAAAAAACATATTATGAAACCCTTGTTGTAAAGGATTATCCGAATTCCGGTTCCTGCAGCTGGTATGTTCCGACCGATATTCCCTTGTCTAATCATTATCAAATAAGAATTTCAGAGAGCGGTAAAGAAGGGAACGCAGCATACAGCGAGGTGTTCTTTATAAAATAAAGCTTACTTCAGCTCATATTTTTTTATTTTGGCAAGTAGGTTTACTCTCGAAATCCTTAGTATTTCGGCGGCTTTTGTCCTGTTATTTTCCGTAAACTGAAGCACTCTCATAATATGATTTCTTTCCATTTCCGCCAGGGAGAAAGGTACATTCTCATCCCCGGGAGTCATCACATTATTCTTTTCAAGGAAGTAACTGGGAAGTGATTTTTTAGTCAGTTCCGCTGATCCTTCAACAATTATAGCGCTGTTGATGATATTCATTAACTCACGGACATTCCCAGGAAACGAATAGCTCTTCAAACAGTTCAGTACATTATCAGGTATACTCTGAATATTTTTAGAATATCGTGTATTAAACATCTTCAGGAAATATTGAGCAAGCACTTCAATATCATTTTTTCTTTCACGTAACGGGGGTAGATAAATTGAGTTAATATTCAGCCGGAAGAACAGATCCTTCCTGAAGTTCCCCGTTTTTATTTCTTCGAAAAGATTCTTGTTTGTTGCAGCAATTATTCTTACATCTGCTTTAAGGTTCTTTGTGGAACCAAGCCTGTAAAATTCCTCCTCCTGAAGTACTCTTAACAATTTAACCTGAATCGGCAGAGCTAGTTCTCCTATTTCATCAAGGAACAGCGTTCCCCCGTTAGCCTCTTCTATAAAGCCTGCCTTATCGCGTGATGCTCCTGTAAATGCACCTTTTTCATAACCGAAGAACTCTGATGAAAACAACTCCTGGGCAAAAGCTCCTGCATTTACCGCAATAAAATTCTTATCCTTGCGCCTGCTGATATTATGAATGGCCTTTGCAATAAGCTCTTTTCCGGATCCGCTCTCTCCCCATACAAGAATACTGTTGTCAGTTACGGCAAATTTCTCCGCATAATGAAATACCTTAATCATAGCGGGATCAGCAGTTATAATATCCTTAAAGGCATCCTTAAATTTAAGATCATCGAGGCTTAGTTTACTTTCAAACCCTTTTCTATGCAGTTCGGTATCCTGTACTGCAGACTCAATAGTCTTCATCAGATGTTCTTCATCAATGGGCTTAAGCATATAATCGTAGGTGCCCAGTTTCATTGCAGATATTGCAAGATCGATATCTTCAACCCCGGTTAGTACGATAGTTTTAATTTTCAGGTTATTATTGACAATATATTTTAAGATCTCCAGACCCGATACATCAGGCATGTCCATATCGAGTAAAAGTATATCATATCCGTTTGCCTTAAGCATATCATATGCTTTGGTGCTTTCCTGGAGAACTTCTATCTCATATTTCCTTGACTGCAGTAATATTACTTTTAAAAAATTGAGTACCGCCTGGTTATCATCAATTGCTAATATTCTTGTCATCATCTTTTTCTGTTTTTACGGGAATATGAATAATAAAAGTGGTTCCCTTCCCCGGTTCCGATTTCACATCAATATATCCATTATGATCTTTTATTATTCCATAAGTAATGGACAGGCCTAATCCGGTACCTCCGGAGTTTCGCTTTGTAGTAAAGAACGGGTCAAATATCTTCTTAAGTGTTGATTCATTCATCCCGCAGCCGTTATCACTTACGATTAATATCACTTCATTTGCACGCCTGTCGAAGTCCGTTTTAATTTTAACAAGCCCGTCGCCGTTCTCTACTGCTTCCGAGGCATTCATTGTCAGGTTAAGGAGAACCTGTTCAATCTTATTTACATTGCCGATGAACAGGGGGAGGTTTTCCTTTAATTCGATATCCAGCTTTGCATATTTCTTAACGTGCTTCTGGGTAAGCGTTAGATTATTCTTGATTATATAATTCAGATCAACCGTCTCGGTCAGCAGGTCTTCATCTTTCTTGGCAAAATTTCTTAAATCCGCAACTATCTTCTTTGTTCTGTTTGCACCGTTAAGCATATCGTTTACCAGGATGCTGATATTTTCCTTGAATACCTCATAGTCCAGCCGGGCAATATGTAGATCTTTGTTGCTTTCATAACAGCGGTCGAGCAGCGGGAAGATATCCTCAAATGCTTCCTGTATTATTTTCAGGTTGCCGAGAATAAATGTATTTGGATTGTTTATTTCGTGGGCCACGCCGGCAACCAGTTTACCAAGCGAAGCTAGCTTATATGACTGAATAAGTTTAATTTCAATTTCTTTCTGATCCGTTGTATCCCTGCATACTTCAAGTACTTTTTCCACCTCTCCATTTATGCCAAAGATCGGGTAGGTCCTTAATCTGTAATTGCGTTTTGATATTTCCATATCACCCCAATGGTCCTGAGCTGAGGTGAAAGTCTTGTGGGCAGTACAATTGCTGCAGATCTGATTCTCATTAAAAAGTTTTTTATAGCATTTCCCGCTCTCACCAATACTGTCCTTGTTTGACATAGTGATATTATAATCCCGGTCGATAACTACTATATTATCGCTGATAGCACGGAAGAAAGTTCTTAACTTCTCTCTTTTTTCGTAACATTCTTCGGTAAGTTTTATAAGCGCCTGATTTTTTGAAGTCAGCACCCGCTGCTGTTTCTCAAAATTTCTTTGTTTTTCATCCCTTTCAATGAGCCTGGAAATACGTACTGCAATTTCATTTACCAGCTTCTCCTCTTCCTCAAGGAATTCAATATCATTTCCATATACCCTGATCTCTCCGCATATCTTCGTATTTCGATGAATGGTATATTTAATTTTATTTGCAGTATCGGATGGGAGCCAGCTGCTTCCGTAATTTTTATTATCTATTTCAATATTTACATAAGTTTTATCCGGGTATTGGAATGCGTCGGTAATTATAGAAATGATATTGTTTATAAACTCATCAAAGGGGAGACCTTTCTCCATCTCACTGCTTATACTGTAAAGACACTGCAGCTCTTTGATCCTCTCATTCAGGTTATGATCTAACCGGATCAGGTCGTCCAGCTCTTTTGAGTAGCTTATAAATAGTATCCCCTCTTCGGAAGGTGAAATTATAAGTTCAATTCCGTCGTTATTGAATGTAAAAGAGGCAGTTTGTCCGGACTGCCGGATCTCCTCTATCTTTGATATAAAGGAAACCTTCTCTCCTGAAGTTTTAAGCAGGGACTCAAGATCAATGTCACCGGTGATCTTCTTAAATCCCGCCCCCATATATATTATTCTGTTATCCCCTCCAATTATTGCTGTATTGTCGTAAAGTTCTTTTATTATGGAACTATTTACAGCATTCATTTTATGTTATCTTTTTTTTCACATTCCAAAGATAATAATTATCCTGATAATGAACCGCAGGTTTAACAGGCTCTGATGTGGTAAAATCAATTTTATACTCTGCAAATGAGTGTTTTACCCCATTAAATCCGTTAGAAAAATAACTGCTTGTCCATTCTTCACAAGGATCCGAATGTTTGTATAATCTGCTTAACGACTGAATTTCGGCATAAACTTCCACCGGTGATTCATAGTCAAAATGTTCAGCAAAACAGGAAGCCAGCCTGCAGATTGTCTGAATATTTGAACGTAAATGAGGTCCGTTAACAACCTTATTGCTTTTTTGAACTATACCGTCACATCTTGTATAACTTCCTTCCTGTTCAATATAGGTGGAAGCAGGTATAATTACATCAGCTTCTGCCGTAGTATTTGTATGGAATGCATCCATAACAGCAATGAATTCAACTGAGTTAAAATATTTTCTTACATTTTCATCAGCAAGGGGGTCTTCTCCAATAATAATAGCCGCCTTAATTTCCCCCTTTCTCAGTTTACTGCTGAGATTCACAGGTTTAAATACTGAATCAATATCTGATCTCCAGGCCCTTGCCAGCCTTTGAATTTCTTCCTTATCTGACATCTTAATGTATCCGGGCAAATATTCCGGTGTTACTCCGAGCTGATATAATCCTGTTGAATTACTGTATTCCCTCAACATTATTATTCCGTTATTCTTCTTTCCAAGACGGTCGGTGAGAAGGAGATAATTTCCAATTGCCTTGAGGCATTCCTTTGATCTGTCGCTATTGGAGTCAATATTATATGTAAAGACAATATCTAAACTTTTATTACTTAATATCTCTGTTAAGGCATTAAATTTATCGGCTTCGATTCCTGTCATATTAATAGCTTCGTTTATTTCAATGCCCTGCAGCATTTCCTGCAGCTGAGTAAGACCTTCAGTTCTCTCCGTGATATAATCATTATTAAATCTGCCTGAATCTATCATCGATTTTAAAACAGTGTTAAGCAGAAGTGTGGTTGTCCCCTTTTTACTGTCAATCCAAAGATCTGCTGCTTTAGTAAGGCGGACTTCAGAAGAATTTATTAGAATCAGCCTGGCACCATGCTTCTGAGCCTCTTTTATTTTTAATTCCATCACCAGATTTTCATCGGACATATTGGAATTGATCGCTACAATTACATCTGCTTTATTCAGATCATCCATTGCTATGGTTGAGGATGTAAACCCGGCTATTTCATTCAGACTATCCCTTTCCCTTCCATAAACAAGATCTGCAAAACTTGCGATATTATTATTTTTAATACCTGTTCTAACAAATTTCTGCAGAAGATATAGTTCTTCATTTGACAGCCTTGGAGAACCGAAGACAGCAACTGAATCTCTCCCGTGAATTTCAATAATTTCTTTAATTCTTTTTGACGTATAATCTATTGCAGCGTTAGTGCTAACATTTTCAATCATCCCGTGTCTTCTTATCCTGGGACTCACGACTCTGTCTTTTCCAAACAGGTACCTGTACCCGAACCTTCCCTTTGGACACAGATAGCCTCTGTTATGGCTGTCCTGAATTTCATCGGTAGTATTTGCAACATAAAAAATTGTATCGTCTATCTTTTTGAAGTTTACCTTGCATCCGACAGAACAAAAATTACAAATGGTCTCAACATTTTCTTTAGGAAGAGTTCCCAAAATTTTAAATGGTAACTTTTCACTGATTGCTCCTGTAGGACAAACATCAATACAATTTCCGCAGGATATACAATTTGTTTCGAGCAGTGCTTTTTCCATTGCAGGTTTAACAATCGATTTGAATCCTCTGTTTACAAAACCTAATGCAGATATTTTAAGGATTTCACTACAGGTTCTTACACACTTCCCGCAGTTAATACATTTATTCGGATCAAGAGCAATAAACGGATGCCGCAAATCAGGAATATATTTTCTGATTTCACCAACGCTGCCGCGTAACATCAATTTTATATTCATCACAATATTGTCTTAAAGTGCAATCGTAGTATTCCGAACAACCGCATTCCAGACATCTGAATGTTTCTTTTGAGCTTTGATCTTCACTTACGCCTTTTTCAACTTCCTGGAAATTATGTATTCTGTCCGTAACTTCCAGCTCCTTCATTTTTTCCCGGGCAAGCTTCTTAATATGGTCATATTCCTTTTCAGTTATCTTGCCAAGATTATGCTTAAAGCTATAAAATTTGCGATGGATCTTTTCTGCTTTACCTTTTTCCAGATAATTCATAATAGATAAGGCAGCCTTCTTACCCTGTGCAATAGAAGTAATGGCTGTAAATGGTCCTGTAACTACATCTCCACCGGCAAATACACCCGGAAGTGATGTTTCCAAAGTATCCTGATTGATCTTTAACAGTACCCCACTTTTCAAGCATAAAATCATTATCATATTTTGCAAAAGAAGTTTCAACATTCTGCCCTATTGCACTTATCAGATAATCACATTCTATCATAAATTCTGAACCCTGAACGGGAACCGGTCTTGGTCTTTCACCAGGTTTACCGGGTACCAGTTCCATCTTCTGACATTCGATGCCTTTTAATTTATTTTCCTCAGATAGCAGCTTAACAGGGATACTTAAGAAATGTATTTCAATTCCTTCTTCCTGGGCAGCGTGAATCTCTTCTTTACTGGCAGGCATTTCATTAAGACTTCTTCTGTAAACAATTTTAACCTTTTCAGCTCCGCAGCGTAATGCTGTTCGTGCAGCATCGATAGCAGTATTACCTCCTCCGACTATTATAACTGTGCCTTTCAGTTGAGGCACCTAACTCATTTCTATTTCCCTCAGAAAATCAATTCCCTTGAAGACTCCTGGAGTATTATCTTCCCCTTCAAGTCCCATTTTTGAGGCTTTATGAGCACCGACTCCTATAAATACTGCATCATGAGTTTCACGCAAGTTCTTTTATGGTAAAATCCACTCCCGATTCAACTCCGGTTTTAACTTCAACACCAAGATCAGTAATCCATTTTATTTCGGCATCAAGAATTTTTTTCGGCAGACGGTATTCAGGTATTCCATACCTCAGCATTCCTCCAAGTTCGGGAAGGCGTTCAAATATAGTAACCGAATATCCTTCAAGAGTAAGATAATATGCACAGGACAATCCGGAAGGACCTCCGCCGATAACAGCAACCTTTTTATTCTTTTTCTGTTTAAGCTGTGGTTTCCACATATCCACCATATCAATATCGGCAACAAATCTTTTAAGGGCATTTACAGCTACAGGTTCATCAATATATTTCCTGCGGCAGGCAGTTTCACAGTCCCTTACACATACTCTTCCGATTGAAAGAGGCAGAGGATTATTTTCTTTTACAAGCTTTAATGCTTCCCTATATTTTCCCATTGATATCAATGCAATGTATGCCTGGGCATCAACACCGGCAGGACAATTATTTCTGCAGGGTCCAATACAATCGGCATAATGATTCGACATTAATAGTTCAAGTGCTGTTTTCCTGCTTTCCTCAACACTTGCACTTCTGGTATGAAGTTTCATACCTGCAGTGACGGGTGTTGAGCAGGAAGGGAGAAGTTTATTAATTCCTTCAGCTTCAACCACACATAAGAAACAGGAGGTGAAATGTTCAACCCTTTTATCGTGACAAAGAGTTGGAATGCTATCAATTTTATTTTCTTCTACAACTTCAAGAATTGTTTTTCCTGGTTCGGCTGAATATTTCCTGACCGTTGATTGTAATTTTAATCTGTTCCATAATTTCCTCTGTTTATACCCTCAATATTGCATCAAGACGGCAGACTTCGAAGCATTTGCCGCATTTGATACAAAGTTCCTGGTTAAGAAAATGAAGTTCTTTCTTTTTACCGGTTATTGCTCCGGTTGGACAAGGTTTAATACATACTCCGCATCCTTTGCACATTTCGTCAATAATACTATACGTAACTAGTGCTGCACAGCTGTGTGCAGGACATTTTTTATTCTTTATATGTTCTTCGTATTCTTCCCTGAAATATTTTATGGTAGTAAGTACAGGATTAGGAGCTGTTTGTCCTAATCCGCAAAGACTGCCGGTTTTTATTTTTTCCGCAAGATTCTCAAGAAGCTCAAGATCCCCTTCCCTACCGTTACCTTCAGTGATTCTTTCAAGGATTTCAAGCATCCTTTTTGTTCCAATCCTGCAGAAGGTACATTTACCACAGGATTCTAATTGTGTAAAGTTCAGGAAATATCTTGCCAGGTCAACCATACAGGTTGTTTCATCAAGAACGATTAAACCGCCCGAACCCATTATTGCGCCGGTACGGGTAATTTCATCATAATCAATTTTAAGATCCCCCATAGAAGCAGGAATACATCCTCCTGAAGGTCCCCCCATCTGCACGGCTTTAAATTTTTTATTGTCCCTTTATTCCGCCGCCGACTTCATATACAATTTCATTGATGGTTATTCCCATAGGGACTTCAACGAGACCGGTTCTGTTTATTTTTCCGGCAAGAGCAAATACTTTACTTCCTTTGCTCTTCTCGGTTCCCATTGCAGCAAATTTTTCCCAGCCGTTGAGAATAATCCAGGGAACATTGGCAAATGTCTCAACATTATTTATGCTTGTTGGTTTCCCCCACAATCCTTTATGTGTTGGAAAAGGAGGGCGCAGCTGAGGCACTCCTCTTTTACCTTCTATTGATTTCATCAATGCAGTTTCTTCACCGCATACAAAAGCTCCGGCACCTTCTTTTATAGTAATATTAAAATTAAAATTAGTGCCCAAAATATTTTTTCCTAGCAGACCATTATTTCTGCACTGAGCAAGAGCCTTTCTTAATCTTTTTACTGCCAGCGGATATTCTGCTCTTGCATAGATAAACCCTTCATCCGATCCCATAGCATAAGCAGCTATCATCATTCCTTCGAGTACCGAATGCGGATCTCCTTCCAGCACGCTTCTGTCCATAAAAGCACCGGGATCACCTTCATCCGCATTGCAGATAATATATTTTTTGTCTGCTTTTTCGCTGTAAGCAAATTTCCATTTCATACCGGTGAGGAAACCACCACCGCCTCTTCCCCGTAATCCTGATTTAATTATCTGATCAATTACCTCTTCGCGGCTTAGAGTTATAAGAACTTTTTCAATTGCCTTGTAGCCGTCCCTTGCAATGTATTCTTCAATTGAAGAAGGATTTATAACACCGCAGTTCTTTAAAACAATTCTTTTCTGTTTCTTCAGGAAGGATTCTTCCTTGTTAATATCCTTACTTCTTACAATCCATTTTTCAATGGGACGGTCATTAAGAAGATGCTCATTTACAATTTTGCCTACCTTATCTACAGTTACCCTGGAATACAGCCAGCTGTCGTTTCCATCTTCCACTTCCACTAATGCTTCTTCATAACACATCCCCATACAGCCTGTTTCGGTCAGTTCTGCATCAATATGATTATTGCTGAGTTCTTCTTTAAACTTATTAAAAACAAGCTCACCGCCAGCCGATACACCGCAAGTACCGAGACCTACTTTAATTTTTTTCATATTCTACCTCGCAGCTTTCTTTTTTACTATAGTCTCCGAGGATCTTTCTTATTTTTTCTGAAGTAAGATTTCCGTGAGTCTCATTATTTATCATCATTACGGGGGCTAGAGAGCAGCATCCGAGGCAGGCAACTGATTCAAGTGAAAATATTCCGTTATCTGTTGTTTCCCCAGTCGAAATTCCAAGCTCATCCTGAAGCACCGAAAGTACTGTTCTTGCTCCATTAACGTGACAGGCAGTGCCTTCACAAATTCTGATCAGGTTTTTACCAAGGGGTTTTAATCTGAATTGTGCGTAGAAAGTAATAACCCCGTAAATCTCGGCCGCAGGAATATTCACAAGTTCACTGATATAGTGAATTACCTTTTCAGGGATATAACCGTAGGAATCCTGGGCAGATTGCAGGAGCGGGATAAGTGAACCAGTCTGATGTCTTTTGTTGATAAGATCGATCTTGAAATTAAGTATCTCCCTTTTCTCTTCAACAATATTAATTTCAGTCATTGCAGTTTCCTTTTAATCTGGCTGTGTACATTGTAACTCTTTTGAAAAGAGTCCTCTGATTACATTTCAAAAATGTTGATGATAGGATATTCTTTTACTTTTAGTATTCCGTCAAGCGGTACAATTTTGTTTTCAATAATTTTGTCTATCTCGCTGAACTGGGTACCGAATACCATAAGTATTAGGTTGTAATTTCCTGTAGTGTAATCACAATAAAGAACATTTTCAGTAAGACGAAGAATAGGATATATTGTATCGAGTTTTTCCCTCTCGACATCAAGCAGAACGTATGAATAAACTGATTTTTTAGAATCCCTGACCTTGCTCATACCGGGTACATCTTCAAAAAGAGTTATTCCGGCGGCATTAATTATCTCCCTAATATTATCGTTCAATACTGGAACACTTACAGGCAGGAATTCCGATGACTGGATATCTTCATGGTGCAGAATATTTTCATTATATATCTTTTTGCAACTTTCTTCAGAATCAGACTGCATTAAAAGAAAAATATCAATGTCTCCTCTTGTCGCATCGCAGTATACTACATTATCCATAAAGTAAAGCTGTTTGTATAAACTGAAATAATCAGCCTGTTTTTTTACCTTTATTAAGGCATATGATGCTACAGTTTTCGCGGTTTGCCTTATATCGGGAGCTGCCTTCTTCTCTTTCGGATGCTTGCTCAAAACATTATTAATTCCCGTAACAAGCTCATCGGCTGTAAAAGGTTTTTGCAGAAGACCATCAACGGATGCTTCCTCGAGTTCGGCATAGTCCAGTTTATCGGCATAACCGGTTATATACATCATTCCCACATCAGGGTATTTCGAATGAATAATCTTCCCGAGTTTTATTCCATTAATATCAGGCAAGTTGATATCAACTACAACAGAGTCAACATCCACATCATTCTTTTTGTAAAGTTCAAGTTTATTTAAAGCTGCGATACCACTATCGCAGGGTTCCACATCATACCCTCGCTGTTTCAAACTCAAGGATAAGGATCTCCTGAGAGAGGATTCATCATCTATTAGCAGGATTCGTTTATGCATTTTATTCTCCTTTAATTTAACTGCGGGTGACAATCAATTGGAGTGCCAATTAAAAACTTGATATTTCGCTCATTATCAAAGCTTTTTTAAGCATTTAGGCAGGCGCTATAAAAATAATTAACAGTGATGATGATTACAGGTTTATTTAGCCCTTTTTGGTGTTAATTTTTTTAGCAGTGCACTTTACACCTTAATAAATCATCAAAGTTCAACTTTTTACATTTTTTTGACAAATTCCTGCCAATGGTAGATTATCTTTATGTAAAAAAAAGGAGTTGATATGAATGCTTTGATTCCAATTTTTATTTTTTCTGTTCTGGTTTTAACCGGATGCAGCAATATTCAAGACACAATCTACTTGCAGGATATTGAGGTGAGCACTCCTCTGAATGTTCCTCCGATAAATTTAACAACTGATGCAAGTGAGGGAAAAGTCACTATATCCCCCAAATTTTATTTTAACGAGATAGGATATATTGAAGGAAATCTGGAGCATTCCCCGGTAAATAGTTTTTCACAGTTTGAAGTAGATACGATAGACAACAGACTTGTACCATCGTCAAATAACAAATACAATTATTCAGGCAAAAATCTCACATGGAATATTCCTGATGTTTTGGTTGGTGTTGATCTCGATGTTCCCCTTGGTAAAGTAGTTTCTATTATTGCAGGATTCAATGTAAGCTCGAAGGAAAACACAGAACTGTGGGGAGGAAACCTTGGTGTAAGCTTACGTGCTCTATCAGACTATTCTGCAATAAGATTCAGCGGTGGAATAAACTGGCAGCAGAACAAATATTTTGCCGAGACTGTAGTCATCCGGCAGTATACTCCTTTATTTGGTGAGCAGGAAACGTCAGTATATTTTTTCAATGATACAGATAAAGAAACCGAAATGAATCTTTATTTATCCTTATCGTATAACAGCAACTTTCCTGACTTCCCTGTAGATTTTTATCTGGGAACAAGTTATTTCAGACAAACATTATTTGATTTCGCACCAACTAACCCTGATGTAATAATTACTCCCTTTTATACCTATACTGAAATTGATGCAAGAGGAGAATATAGTGCTGGATTTTTTAATCTTTCCCCGGGGATCTTTACTGATATCTCATACTTTGGAAGAGTCGTGGGGGGAATCAATTTTATTTTCGGCACTTCTGGAAATAATGAAATGGAAACATCATTTATAGTACCTTTTGTGAAGTTTGAGTTTTTCCTTTAGTAATGCAGGACAGGCCAACCATAATTTTTAGCTGATTAGGGTTAACCTGTCGGGCAGATAATCTCAATAAAGACAGACATTTCATTTATATTTTCAACATTCTCGCATTAACAGCTACTACAATAGTGCTTAAAGACATTAAGGCAGCGCCTAACGCGGGATTTAACATAATTCCCGCAGAATAAAAAACTCCTGCTGCCAGGGGTATAGCTATAATGTTATAACCGGTTGCCCAGATAAGATTCTGAATCATTTTTCTGTAGGTCCCTTTCGCAAACTTTATTAGGGAAACAACATCTTCCGGGTTGTTCCGTACCAGGATTATATCTGCAGTTTCTACTGCAACATCGGTACCTGCACCCACAGCAATTCCTACATCAGCAGCTGCAAGGGCAGGTGCATCATTAACTCCGTCACCGATCATTGCAGTGATCATACCTTGCGATTTCACTTCTTGTATCTTTTTCGCCTTATCAGCAGGGAGCACCTCAGCAAAATAGTCATCAAGCCCAACTTCCCTTGAAACGGATTCCGCAGCATTCCTGTTATCACCGGTAAGCATAATACTTTTAATCCCCATTTTTTTCAGCTGGCTAACTGCTGCTTTCGATTCTTCTCTTATCATATCCGCCAGCTCAATTGCTCCCGCAGCCTGATTATTGATTACAATATAAATGACCGTCTTTCCGTATGTTTCTGCAGCAGGAACTGAAATATTTTTTTCAGAAAGATATACGTGACTAACAACCTTTACTTCTTGTCCGTTAATTATACCTTCCGCTCCCTTTCCCGGTATAGAATTAAAATTCGTTAACGGATACTGTCCAGCGGAATGTTTTATTACAGCTTTCGCGATAGGATGTTCTGATTCAGATTCAACGGATGCAGCATATTTTAGTATTTCCTTTTCAGGGTATTGAGTACTATAAGATATTACACCGGTTACCCCAAACTCTCCTTTGGTTAATGTGCCTGTTTTATCAAACACAACGGCATTTATCCTCCTTGCCTCTTCAAAGGCAGTCCTGTTTCTTATTAAAAGTCCTTTTTTAGCAGATAAGGCTGTTGACACAGAAACAACAAGGGGTATTGCAAGTCCTAACGCATGCGGGCACGCAATGATCATGACTGTAACTGTTCTTGATAAAGCAAAATGAAAATCTGCCCCGCCCAAAATCAACCACCCCGCCATTGTTAATGCTCCGGAAGCAATTGCAAAAATAGTCAGATAGAACGCCGCCCGGTCTGCAAGATTCTGTGTTTTCGATTTACTCTCCTGTGCCTCTTTAACAAGTTTCATTACATGAGAAAGAAAAGTTTCATCTCCGGTCTTTTCAATTTTTATTTTTAATGAACCTCCCCCGTTAACCGAACCTCCCAGCACACCTGCACTGGTTTCTTTGGGGACGGGATTAAATTCTCCTGTTATCATTGATTCATTTACCGATGATTTCCCTTCTGTAACAATCCCGTCAGCAGGAATTTTTTCTCCAGGCCTGATAAGAAGTATATCTCCATTTTTTAATTCAGAAATATCAATTTCAGTTATCTCACCGGATTTTTCTATTCTTGATACTATATCAGGAAGAAGTTTCTGCAATTCTTCCAGTGCATGAGAAGCACTCATAACAGCACGCATTTCAAGCCAGTGCCCAAGCAGCATAATATCTATCAGTGTAGCAAGCTCCCAGAAAAAATCCTCTCCGGGAAGTCCGAACACCACAGCAGAGCTATATAAATAAGCTATGGTTATAGCAATTGCTATAAGGGTCATCATCCCGGGCAGCAGGTTTTTGATCTCTCTGTAAAAGCCAATCAGGAATGGCATACCCCCATAAAAGAATACAGCTGATGATAATGCAAAAAGCACATACTGATCGCCTGGAAAATGAAGTTGATTCTGCAGGCCCAGGAACTCCCTGATCATATGTGAGGTTATCAATACGGGGATAGTCAGAGCCAACGATATTATAAATCTTTTTTTAAATCCTTCAACCGAGTGCCCCTTATGTTTATAGTGCTGACTTATTTCAACATGTTTTTCATTATGCGCCACCGGATGGTTCATCATTTTATGTGAATGATGGTTATTCTTACCATTTCCATATGTGCTTATAGTATTGTGTTCCATTTTTGAAGTATGCCTGATATGTTCAGAATGATCTTTCATAACGCCTCCTTTTTTTACGATAAAAATATGTTCTAAAAAGGAGAGGATCGTTACAGATAAATAGATAAGATTTATATTTTATTAATATGTGCGGGAGAGTATGGGGATGTTGAGGATTATTGGACTTTTTCCAAAATATTCAATCTGCAGAATGAACGGAATGTGAGAGTGACTGGATTTTCATTATAACTTTTAACAATCTCTTCTGCTTTTTGGAGGATCTGATTATAGCGTTGTTCATCCGGAACATATATTTTCAAAAGGTTATTAAAATCTCTGAAACTTCTTTCCAGGTAATAGAACTTTTCCGACATATGAATCAATCTTCTTTTGCCGGCAGCTCTGATTATTTTATATGCCCTCTTTTGGATTTCAGCTTCATCATCTACTAATCTTGTTAAATCATAATAAGAACCGGGACGGGCAACCGGTTCAATAAAACAGGCATTACCGCCTGGTTTAAGTACCCTGATGCATTCATCTAATGCGGTACGCATTTCGGATTCCGGGATATGATGGAAGCTTGCAAAATAAAGAACCATATCTGCAAAATTATTTTTGAAAGGAATAGACTGTGCAGTTCCTGCACTAAGAAACAAGTTATCCATTATTCCCGATTTCCCTGCTTTTTCTATCAGTTCAGGAATATCGATCCCATAAACAAATGCCCCGAGCGAAGCCATAAGTTTTGCCACTTTACCAGTACCGCAGCCGGAATCAATTATTTTTAAGCCGCTGAGATTAAAATTCCGGGTAAGGATTTCCGGTTCCGATCCAACCTTAATAAATTGAGTATCTGTTTTAACTAAAGTCATTTTAATTCTATTTGAAATGTCATCGGATGTTCCATTCCGTGCCCTACTCTGAAATGTCCCGTACCTGATATTTCTTTCAATCCATCAGTGCCTGAATCATTAATTATGGTGCATCTTGCATCAGCAATTCCATCTTTAAAATCTCCTTCGTGTTTCAGCACAAATGTTCCTTTCCTTCCGGATATTTCACCTGTTATTCTTTCATACCCGGTATATACTGCAGAGCCGTCGTTACTATAGACCATCAGATATTCAAGCTTACTCTCTCCATTCAGCTCTCCATCAAAGCTTCTTGTTATACTTGCCTTAGTCAATTTGCCTGCGCCTTCAGTTTCAGAAAATGGAATCTCTTCCCAGCTGGTAATTTTAAATATTGTGCTGATTTCTTTCTTCATAAATCCTATCCTTGATTATTTATTTTTTCCGTTTCCGTTTTATCCTTTTTATAAATCACTTCATTTCCCTCTTCGGCTAACCCGACATATTTAAACCCGAATTTATCCAATATTTTTTTTGATCTCTCATTTTCAGGATGCACATAAGCATAGATTGATGCAAGTCCTATCTTTTCAAAAGCAAAATTCATTACTCCATTTAATGCTTCACTCACATATCCGTTCCCCTGAAACTCCGGCATCAGCTCATAACCGGTTTCAGCGGCAGAATCATTTGGGGAGATATTCCAGAGACAAATAGTCCCTACTAGCTGGTTTTTTTCTTTTAGTACAATTCCCCAATAAAAAACATCATTTCTATCAATACTCTGATTAATAGTTTCAATAAAAATAACAGCATCTTTAAGTTCCAGAGCGGGGGATCTGTTAACATATTTATTTACTCCGGGATCGGACCGGAGATAATAAATTCCCTCCACATCAGCAGATTCAAGCCGCCGAAGAACCAGTCTTTCCGTTTCTATTACCGGATAGGGGGAAAAATTAAGACTCAGTGAATTCATAATTATTCATTTCTCACGAATTAGGCATCAAGTAAAATTATAATATTTTCCTCAATCTTTCAGTGCCGGATCAAAACTTATTACATTTATCATATCTGTCCAAAATACCAGAATCAGATAATGGTTGCCAGATAGCCCAATCACGGGTTTCCATATAATCTAATAGCCCACGGTTTCTAACCGTGGGGAAGGGGGATAAATATATACACGTCAACCCCTTCAGGGGTTTGCCATTGAATATTAAACGTAACTTTCCCGAATGGGGATTACTCATCAATTTTTTTTAAGGTTCTGCCTCCCACCGCAATCAGGTGCTTTCCCTTGGTTATATGTTCAAGATTGGTAAACCCCTTGAAGGGGTTAAGAATAATTTTGTTTTTATTCAACCCCACGGTTAGAAACCGTGGGCTATTTGCTTGAAGTTGGGGGTTTTATTTAGAGAATAGAGGAATCTGTTTAATTTCAATCAATAATAAGTGTTTTATCTAAACTCTAATTTATTTTGGACAGTAGTGATATTTATTATACCTGAGTAAAAATCCCCTCCATAAAAATTTCAATAAGACTCATTATCTCCAAAATATAAAGCTAATCCTTGTAACCCTGAGGTAATCCTTATGCAACCCTGATGTAATCCTCAAAATTGGTCAAATCTGAGGATTAGATGAGGATTAGATCAGGATTAGATGAGGATTAGATGGCAAATCCTGATATTATAATTTTATTTGATTTTAGCTTAAAATGTAATAAAATTACATTTTGAGGTAAATTTCCCGCAAATGAGGTTCCTTCGTTAATATTTCTAAACATAAAAGGTGAGTCCAGGCATCAACAGGATTAGAAATGTACCTGTGTTTTAATAAATAAATAATCTCTATTTACTATATTATGAATTTTAATGTGTTTTTGGATAAATAAATTAATCGAAGAAGGAAATGCCACCTCCAACAAACTTCAACCCTGCTTCGTAATTCCCTCTCATTTCTTCGTCAGGCAGGTCTGCACTAATTAGATTTGCATATGATCGGTTTTTTTGTTTTGTTTCAATTAAGAATTTGAGTTAGTCTCAGATGCGGACTTCAATTACGTGTACTTTCATCTTTCCCTTCCTGACAGAAAATAAAGTTCCATTCCCTATATCATATATAATTACTTCACATTCCTTAACTCATCACGGTTATCAACTATGCACGAAGCAAGTATAGTTAATAATATTATTGATCTTGTTCAGGAAAGTGTTCCGCCTGGAGAATTATACCTGCTCGATGCAATCTGGATCCGGATGGGGAAAATGTGTAATGTGCTGCCCGGGGCTCTTGAATTCTGCTTCCGTGCTTTTATTGAGCACACACCTCTTGAACATCTTAAGTTAATAATTGAAGAGATGGACCTTAATATCTCCTGCAGTGAATGCACGCATAAATTTGAAAGCTCCGATTTTATTTTCAACTGCCCCCAGTGCGGCAGCAGCAGTCTGGAAATAACAGGCGGAAATGAATTAATGATCTCAAAACTACATTTTAAAAGCGAAGGTGAACTGGTATGAGTGTTGTTACAATAGAAAGAAAAATTCTTGAGAAGAATGATACAATTGCAGCTGAATTGCGGGATATCTTTCTCAGGAAAAAAATTTGCACCGTAAATATGATCAGCTCTCCGGGATCCGGAAAGACCAGTCTGATAGAAAAAACTGTCGCGCATCTCAAAAATAAAATCAGCATAGGTGTAATAACGGGCGACCTGCAGACAGACAATGATGCAAAAAGAATCAGCAGTTTTGGAATTCCCGTCGTTCAGATAATCACTAACGGCGCCTGCCATCTTGAAGCTAATCTTGTAAAAAATGCCTTTGAAAACATTGCATCAGAAAATATCGAATTGCTGATCATTGAAAATGTAGGAAATCTTGTTTGTCCCGCAGGATTTGATCTGGGCGAGCAGGATAAAATCGTACTTATCAGTACCACTGAGGGAGAAGATAAACCCTTAAAATATCCAGTGGTCTTCAGGAATGCTTCAGTAATGGTAATAAATAAAACAGACCTTCTCCCGTACCTGAATTTTAATATTGACCTGCTGGAAGAAAATGCAATACGGGTTAACCCACATCTAAAAATCTTAAAAACCTCCTGCGTAAATGATGACGGTATAGATAAATGGTGCACCTGGCTGCTGAAAAAAATGGAAAGATGATACAAAGAGCCGAAATAATAATCAGAGGGGCTGTACAGGGAATCGGTTTCCGCCCCTTTATCTACAGGCTTGCTTCAGAAATGAATCTGAAAGGTTATGTTAACAATACTACTGCAGGAGTGTATATTGAAGCCGAAGGTGAAGAGGAGATAATAAAGGTTTTCACTGACCGGATCGAAAAAGAAAAGCCGCGTTACTCACTGGTTGAGGAGATCAGCAGCAGGTTTACTTCTCCGGTAAATTATAAGAAGTTTGAAATACTGAATAATTCTTTCGATGGGGAACCCGATACAATCATTCTGCCCGACATGGCATTATGCAGCGACTGCCTGAAAGAACTATTTGATCCGTCCGACAGAAGATACCTTTATCCCTTTATTAACTGTACCAACTGCGGTCCGAGATTTTCAATAATCCAATCTATTCCTTACGACAGATATAATACAACAATGCGCGAATTTGAAATGTGCGATGACTGTCGCAAGGAATATACCAATCCGCTCGACAGAAGATTTCACGCAGAGCCTGTAGCCTGCCATTCCTGCGGACCAAAGGTAATATTATGGAATAAGGATGGAAATGAATTATGCAGCGGGTACGATTCAATTGAAGAATCCGCCGGACATATCCGCAACGGTCATATTATTGCATTAAAAGGACTTGGAGGATTTCAGCTGCTTGCGGATGCATACTCTGATGCAGCTGTCTTGAAATTGCGCAGAAGAAAACAAAGGGACGAAAAACCTTTCGCATTAATGTTCCCTTCATTAGAGAGCGTCAGGGAATTCTGTGAGACCACAACCGCTGAAGAAGATATCCTGCAAAGTCCTGAATCCCCGATTGTAATCCTCAAAAAGAAAAAATTTTTATCTGAATATATCGCTCCGGGAAATCCATACCTTGGGGTTATGCTCCCCTATACACCTCTCCACCACCTGCTATTAAAAAAACTGAATACCCCGGTAATAGCAACAAGCGGAAATATATCAGATGAGCCTATGTGCATTGATGAATACCAGGCACTATCAAAGCTGGGAACAATAGCTGATTTTTTCCTGGTGCATAACAGGAAAATCCTGCGACCTGTTGATGATTCAATAATAAAAATGGTTCTGGATACCCCCGTAATTTTAAGACGTGCAAGGGGATATGCACCTCTCCCTGTTAAATCCATAACCGGGAATTCCACCTGGCTGGCGGCGGGAGGTCATTTAAAAAATTCCATTGCGTTGAAGAAAAACAATTACATTTTTCTTTCACAGCAGATTGGTGATCTCTCAACAGTAGAGGCAGCCAACAATTTTGAAAAGACAATTGCAGATTTTCAGGAGCTTTATAATACAAGAAATGTAAAATATATATGCGATCTCCACCCCGGATATTATTCCTCCCGTTACGCTGCCGGAGAAGGTAATCCCGAAATGGTGCAGCATCATTTGGCTCATATTGCTTCCTGCTATGGCGAGCATAAATTATCGGGTGAAGTGCTTGGAGCAGCCTGGGACGGCACAGGATTAGGATTTGATAATTCAATCTGGGGAAGCGAGTTCTTCATTTATAATGGTCTTAAATCAAAACATACTGCACAACTTCTGAATTACACAATTCCTGGAGGCGAAGAGGGTATCCGGAATTTAATTAACAGCGCTGCAGGTATTTTATATGCAGCAATAAGCGAAGAAGAGATTGAAAGCAATAATATTCTTAGAAGTTTATTCACCGGAAAGGAGGTAAATTTATTATTTAAGGCTATAAAGAAAAATATAAACTGCTACAGGACATCTAGTATGGGGAGATTATTTGATGCAGTTTCATTTTTATTAGGACTATGTGAAAGAGTTTCCTATGAGGGGCAGGGCGCTATGATGCTTGAATATTCTGCTGATGAAAATTGTAAAAATGCCTATTCATTTGCAGTCGTTGAAGAAAACCTTCTTTACCTTGACTGGCATCCTATGATAAAAGAGATCCTGCTTGATCTGGGCATCGGCGTGAATAAAAGAATCATTTCTGCAAAATTTCATAATACACTTATTGATATGATTATCTACATAGCCAAAGCAGCCGGATGTAACAAAGTGATCCTTTCCGGCGGCTGTTTCCAGAATAGTATTCTTCTTAAAAATTCGATCTTACGTTTAAGGGAGGAAGGCTTTATACCGTACTGGAATAAAATAATTCCTCCGAATGACAGTGGAATCAGTTTTGGACAAATTGTTTATGTAATGAACCGGTTAAATGATAAACCTGAAGTAATTAATCAGGAGGAGAAAGAATATGTGCCTTGCGGTTCCCGGTAAGCTTATTGCGATATCATCTACGGAAACATCTCCACGAATGGCAAAAGCTGATATCGGGGGAGTGATAAGAGAAATTTGTATTGACTGGCTCCCAGATCTTAAGCTTAATGAGTATGTAATGATCCACGCTGGTTATGCACTGGAAAAAATTGAAGAGAATGAAGCACGAAAACAAATCAATTTGCTGCTGGATGCCGAAGAGACCATCAAAAAGAAGATGGGAAAATGAAATTCATTGATGAGTACCGGGACAAAACCCTTGTAGATATAGTTGCACGAAAGATCCGTGAGATCACAAAGGGTAAATGGAGAATTATGGAAGTCTGCGGAAGTCAAACCCACACAATTATGAAATATAATCTTGAAGAACTGCTGCCGGAGGGGATAGAACTTATACACGGACCCGGCTGCCCGGTATGTGTTACGCCTGCAGAGGTAATTGATAAGGCAATTATGCTGGCACAACAAGAGGGAATCATTATTGCAACTTATGGTGATATGCTGAGAGTACCTGGTTCAAATGCAGATCTGCTGTCAGTAAAAAATGGAGATAACATACAGGTCATATACTCCCCGTTGGATACCGTCCGCATTGCCGAAGAGAATCCTGACAGAACTGTTGTTTTTCTTGCAGTAGGTTTTGAGACTACTGCACCAGGAAATGCAAATGCAGTTTTATCAGCTGAAAGGAAAAGATTAAGAAATTATCTTGTCCTCTCTTCCCAGGTACTGATCCCACCGGCAATCAGGTATATTTTAGGCTCCGGTAAATCATTGATACAAGGACTATTGGCTCCCGGACACGTCTGCACAATTACGGGATCCGCAGCCTATAAGCAAATATCTGAATTTTACAAAGTGCCCGTTGTTATCACAGGATTTGAACCCTTCGATATACTTCAGGGCATTTATTTTCTTATCAATCATTTGGAAAAAGACACATATGCTGTTGAGAATGAGTACAGCAGATTAGTAAAAGCAGAAGGGAATCAGCGTGCAATAGATGATATGTTTGAAGTTTTTGAAGTATGTGATTTTAACTGGAGAGGTATCGGCTTAATCGAAAACAGCGGTCTGATGCTTAGGGACAGGTTCAGTTCAATGAATGCAGACCTTTTCTATTCATTTTCAAATATCCAAAGCGAACAGACAAATGGTGACTGTATTGCCGGGGATATTCTTCAGGGCCTGGCTAAACCTCATAATTGTAATTTATTCAGAAAGGAATGCACTCCGTTAAATCCGGTTGGAGCACCTATGGTTTCTGCAGAGGGAGTATGTGCTGCTTATTATAAGGGATCCTATGCAAGATAATGAGAATTGGATGAGCTGCCCTGTTCCTGTTCAGCCTGCCGGTAAAATTACAATGGCTCACGGCAACGGCGGAATAATGTCGCATAAACTTTTTACTGATGTTTTTCTTAAAGAATTCCGAAGCAGCTTACTTCAAACCGAGCATGATGGAGCAGTGGTGGGGATCAATAATCAAAGACTGGCATTTACTACAGATTCTTTTGTTATTAAGCCCCTGTTTTTTCCCGGCGGGGATATTGGTAAACTTTCTATTTGCGGCACAGTAAACGATCTGGCAATGTGCGGTGCCGATCCTTTATACATTTCCTGTGCATTTATAATTGAAGAAGGATTTGAAATAAACCAGCTTAAACAAATTGCAACATCAATGCAGGCGGCGGCTTCATATGCGGGGGTTGAGATCATTACAGGTGACACAAAAGTTGTTGAACGCGGCAAAGGGGATGGAGTTTTTATAAATACAACAGGAATAGGTATTGTTAAAAACAATATTAATATCTCCCCTGCTGCTGTAAAGCCGGGAGATGCTGTAATATTAAGCGGTACAATTGCCGATCATGGTATAACTATTATGGCTGAACGGGAAGGTTTGAACCTGGAAAGTAATCTTATAAGCGACTGTGCCCCGCTGAATAAAATGACGCAGAAAATACTTTCAGTCTCCTCAGCGATTCATTGTATGAGAGATCCCACCAGGGGAGGGCTGGCAACTGCTTTAAACGAGATTGCTCTTAAATCCGGTTATGATATTTATATCTATGAGGATAAGATCAGGATACGAAAAGAAGTGAAAGCGATATGTGAAATCCTTGGGTTTGACCCTCTGCTTGTTGCCAATGAAGGAAAGATGATATGTTTTGCTGATGCAAAAGATGCAGTACATATTCTAAATACGATGAGAAGCTGTAAAGAAGGAAAGGAAGCGGAAATAATAGGAATTGTTTCAGAAAATAAGTCTCATAAAGTGATTTTGAAAACCCTTATTGGAACCAGCAGGATTGTTGAAATGCTGACAGCCGAACAACTCCCGAGGATTTGTTAATGAATGATCACGCCGGGATACTTATTTTAACTACCGCATCAATTGCTTTATTACATACATTAATTGGGCCTGACCATTATATTCCATTTATCGCGATGTCAAAAACAGCCGGATGGAGCAGTCAAAAAACCATAAGGATAACTCTGTTATCAGGTTTTGGACATATTCTCGGCTCCATCATTTTAGGTATAACAGGGATATTGTTCGGGAAAGCCATATCCGGGTTAGAATATATTGAATCCATACGTAGTGATATTGCCGGATGGATGTTTATCAGTTTAGGTTTCATTTATTTTATCTGGGGCCTGAAAACAGCTTTAAGAAAGCGTGAGCACGCACATCTGCACAGGCACGAGGATGGGAGCATACATACTCATAAACATTCTCACATAACTGAGCATACACATTTACATACTACTGAAGGTGTAAACAAACTTACGCCCTGGATAATTTTTACAATTTTTGTATTTGGTCCCTGTGAACCCCTGATCCCAATTATTATTTACCCTGCTGTAGCTCAAAATATATTGCTTACTTTTCTTTTGATACTAATCTTCAGCTTCATCACAATTGGAACAATGCTTTTTATAGTACTGGCAGGAGTCAAGGGACTAAGTTTTGTATCATTTAAAGGTGTTGAGAAATATTCACACGCTCTGGCGGGAATAGCAATCCTGCTGTGCGGTGCTGCAATACAGTTTTCGGGTTTGTAGGTTTACTCAAAGTGAAGAAAGAACTTCTCTTCGGGTTCTTCTTCTTCAATTATTTCTGCAGGTGATAGCGGAAATTCCACTCTGAACTCGCTCCCCTCTCCCAATGTACTTTTTACTGTAATTGTTCCATTGTTAAACTGAACAATTTCTTTAACAAGGTTAAGCCCTAATCCGGTACCAAGCCTCTCCATATCCTTAGCATTCTTTCCCCGGTAGAACTCATCAAATATCCTGTTCAGATCATTTTCTTCAATTCCAATTCCGGTATCCGAGACAATAAACCCGAAAGTAGTATCCGTAATAAAACTCTCAATGATTACTTCCCCCCCCGGAGGTGTATATCTGAGAGCATTATTTATCAGATTGGCGGCAACTTTCTCCATTCCCGTTGTATCAATAATAGTATAAAATTCCTTTGAAGGAACAAATTCAAATACTATTTTTTCCTGCAGAGCATATGGATTACAATTCCGGCAGACCTGCTCAAGCCAGTGATTGAAATTGACATTTTGCAGTTCAGGCTTTTCTATCCCCAGATTATACTGGGAGATCATAATCATCTCTTTAATCATATTTATGAGCTGAGATGTCCTGTTTTCCGCTTTAACTACCATATCCCTGACTTCACTTTTCAGTTCCCCGGAGTATATATCCTTCACGACAGCCAGAGTGCTTTGTATAGCTATCATAGGGGATTTCAGCTCGTGGGCAGCATAACGGAAAGCCTTGATCCTGTCAGTCATTGACTTTTCAAGCTCCAGGTTTTTCTCATCTATTATTTTCTTAAGTGCGCGGTAACCTATCATAAAATTATTAATGATATATATACCGGCAAAGTTGGTAATATAAAATGCTGCCAGTGCAGTTATTATAAGCGGCATTGAAAGAGGGTCACTTCTGATAGAATATCTTACAGTAAGAGTTGAATTCTCAGCTATGGTCCAGAGGGTCAGCAGAAGAGCTGCAAATAAAGCATTTATATAAGGAAGAATTACACCCGGGAATAAAATTCCCGAGAGTATTACCTGAACTATATATAGAAAGAAGAACGGGTTCTCAATACCGCCGGAATAATGGATGATAAACGAGATGAACAGGAGATCGGTTATGATCTGAAGCTCGGCAAATGCAAGTTCCGGTACCTCATTTCTGAAGTTTATATGCCGTGAAATAAAAAAATAAATAATATTGGTAAAAACAAGAAGTCCGGCTGTGAAAATTATATTACTGTATGCTATGGTGAATTTCAGCATTGACTGGGCAATTGGTATCGAAATCAGAACCCCCATTACTGCTATCCATCTAAGGTTAACGTACCAGATGAGGCGGTCATTTAGAGAAGCAACCGTATGAAAGGGTAGATTTAAAACAATATTTCTGGAAAACCTCTTCATCAGACTTCCACACCGTTAAAGAACTGTTTAAGCGCATCCTGAATTTGCGGGGATACATTTGTTCCCGGCTCCTGATCGGCAATCTGGATACCCAGGTAGAAAAAATCGAGCTCTTTATATGATGAAAGGTATTGTTCTATCAGGTTTATGGAAAATGTATGAGTGCTGAATTTTATTCCCGATATTTCATCCTTTTCCAGCCACCTGATGTTGCCGGGAAAACCTCCCCAGTCAGCAGCATCTATAAAAACAACTGCTTTGGGATCGTATCTTAATATTATTTCCAGAAAGTTTTCAGGATTGCGTTCCGCCCTTATGAAATAAGAATCCTTGAACCAGTATACAGCTTTAAGCTCCCTGAGAAAAAGAAGTCCTGCTGCATCATCATTTCTGTATTCATTACCAAGTCCCACAAAGACAAGCTTGGATGCCTTATAACAATGTAATGCAGAAGAGAACTCCTCAAAATTCATATCATCTCTTTATGACCAGGCATAAAACTCATCTTCCACAACAACTTTATGCCTGCAGACGGGGCACAGCTCCTTAAACTGATCCTCTCTTCTAATCCTTTCCTTAGGGAGAGCTATAGGTAATTCCGTAAACTCTTTTTGTGAATCAAGCAGGAAATTAGGATGGGCATATGCTTTAGCTCCCAGTTTGTTCTTTACCCATTTAATGTGGTCGGATGAAGCAATCATACCTCCGCATATTTCACATTTAACAATATCTTTTTCTATGGTCTCAAACATTTCCGGTGAGTCTTTCCCCAGAACAGCAAATGAATATTCATTACTAAGTTTTACACCAGTACCTGTAATGCAGTTCTCTTCGCACTGACCGCAATTTATGCAGGAGTAGTAGCTGATTTTTAATGTTCGTTTCATTGTTACAAGGTCAATTATGTCTTCAATAGCACCGGGAGGACATACCAGGGCGCAGGTTCCGCATCCTACACAATCTGAAGAATTATACCTTGGTTTACCGCGGTACTGCTCAGCAGCATTGAAGGCTTTCTTCGGAAACTCTGTAGTATAGGGCTTTGAAAAAAATGAAGTCAGGGCTTCTTTTATTTCACGTACTTTCGGCAGATACATAAAACGACTCCGTTAAAAATATTTAATTTATTCTGCAAACTCCTTTTGCGGCTCATTCCTTAACTCATTTGCCTCTTCGTATTTATCCACGATAGTCTCTTTGCAGAGACTAATCCCGCTTCTGTGCGCCGCTCTTGCAATTACGTGAGCAGCCGTTGGTGAAGAAAGAAAAATGAATATTATTCCCAGTATTGCTTTGAATCCAAAGTCAGTAAAGCCCTCAATAAACAATACACCAAGAAGTATTCCCGCAGATCCGAATGTTACAGATTTTGTGGCTGCCTGAAGACGGTTATAAATATCGGGAAGTCTTACCAGCCCAAGTACACCCAGGAAACCAAAAATAATTCCGATATAAATAAGTGTCATACCAATGAAATTATTCATCGAGCTGCCTCCCTTCAAGAGTTTTGGCAAATGCAAGTGTAGCTATGAAACTAAGCAGTGCCCATATTAGTCCGATATCAAGGAAAAATGATTGCTTATAATGCAGACCCCATAATGCAAGCATTCCGATTATAAGTACGCCCAGAATATCAACTGCTACCACCCTGTCTGCAGGTGTAGGACCAAAGATTACCCTCAGCAGTACAAGGACAGAGCCAAGGAGTATAACATTGATCAGCTTAACATAAATTTCCGCTTCAAAGTAGAAGAAATTAAAATAGAAAAAGAGGGCAAGCAGAATTAAACCGATTAGCCATCTGATGATTTTCATTCAAATACCTCCTTCAGGATTTTCTCAAATACAGAGCTGATTTGATTTGTCGCTTCATCGACATCCTCTGATTTAACCGATATCCAGTGAATAAACAATTCTCCTTTTTCAACATCTGTATCAACTGTCAGCGTACCCGGGGTGAGTGTAATTGAGTTTGACAACACCGTTATTGCTGAGTCTTTTTTGAGGGATGTCTTAATCTTTACTATTCCGGGCTTAATAGGAAGTTTAGGATGAATTACAATGTATGCAACATTAAGATTGGCTTTGATCATTTCCCATAGAAAGGTGGCTATGTAAAAAAGGAAGTAGAGAACCCGTTTTAAGGGACTACTACTTTTTTTTGTTGTGATAAGAAATTTACCCGATAATGCACTGACAATAGCTGCAACTATTATCCCTGCGATAACTTCCTGTGTATCTTTTATATCTGTAAGAGCAACCCAAACAAGGAATGCAAATACAAAAACGATAAACCTGCTTCTTGTTTTTACTGTCATTGTTTACTCCCTAGAACCAGCTGCATATATTGATGTTTTTCTATAATAACTCTTACTACAGGATCAAGTGTAACTTCCCTGATACCGGGGATTATCATCATACTCGATATAAGGCATAAAGCTGCAAGAATTATCATTGATGCATTCATTCTCCACCCTATCTTCTCTCCGATAGTTTGAAGGATTTCTTCTCCTTTAAACCCATAACGCTGTACCTTCATAAAAGAGGCAAGGGTTAAAATACTGCCGATTACTGCCAGCAATGCATACCAGGGCAAGTCTGCTTCGACGGCGGCTATTATAATAATCAGCTTGCTGAAAAATCCATTGAAAGGGGGTATCCCGGAAATCGACAGCGAGGCTATCATTGATGTTCCCCCGGTTACCGGAAGCAGCTTTGCAAGTCTTCCCATCTTTCTCAGATCCCTCGTACCGATTGCCATTTCAACTGCTCCTGCATTATAGAAAAGGAGCGACTTGAATATTGCGTGATTGAACAGGTGGAAAATGGCACCCAATACTCCTAATGGCGTCGCTATTCCAATACCCAGCATAATATAACCGATCTGACTAATGCTGTGATATGCCAGAAGTCTTTTCATATCCCACTGCCCAATTGCAAGCAGGACACCTAATATGATTGACACAGCCCCAAGTACCAGGAATATTTTATTAAAGATCTCTGGTGCACCAAGCACATTATAGAAAATTCTTATAATGACATAAATACCAAGCGCTTTAATCAATACTCCGGAAAGCATAGAAGAAATAGGTGCAGGTGCTGAAGAGTGTGCATCGGGAAGCCAGGCGTGGAAAGGCATTATTGCTGCTTTTAATCCGAAGCCGGTGGCAAATATTCCTCCAATCCAAAAAGTGAGCATTGTATCTTTGGTGGGAAGAACCTCTGCGATCTTAGCCATTGTAAGAGTGGATGTAGCACTATAAACCACTGCAATACCCAGCAGTATTAATGTAGATGATAAAGAACCCATTACCGCGTACTTAAATGCAGCTTCGTATTCTTCTGCCTTGTTACCATATGCTACTAATGCAAAAGCAGAAAAAAGAGATATCTCCATAAATACAAAAAGATTAAAAAGATCTCCGGTGGCTATTACACCGTTCATCCCGCAAACGAGAAACATAAACAATGTGTAGTATTTCCAGTCCATTGAGAGATGACGGATATACTGAATGGAAAAGATCAATGATGTAAATGAAATTATGCTAACCATTACAAGCATAAAGGATGTAAGGGCATCCTGGACGAGAACAATCCCGTATGGTAATTTCCACATACTCATTTCATATGTAACCGTTTCGTTCTTCATTGTGATAAAGGAATAAAGAGAAAGTACCAGTACTGCGGTAACAGCAATGAAGCTCAGAACAACTGCCCAGTTATCTTTTTTGCCTCCGATTAGTGTGATAAGAAAGGCAGCCATAAGAGGGATAATTATATAATAAGGGAGTATCATCCGGAAAGCCTCCTTATCTTTGTTATATCAAAAGTTTTATATTTATCGAAGATTCGTATTGCCAGTGCCACAAGCATGGCTGTGGTTCCGAGTTCAATTACAATTGAGGTAAGGACCAGAGCCTGTGGAAGAGGATCAACCATTTGGCCCGGTACTTTTCCTTCACTGATGATCGGATAGATAGAAGAATTTCTGTATCCGAAAAGTACAATGAATAGATTGGATGCATATCCCATTATTCCGAGGGCTACAATTATTTTAACAATATTGCGTTTAACGAGGATCCCGTATAGTCCTACCAGCAGCAGAATGAAACAGAGAATATAAATAATCATTATTGTACCTCCTTTCCGATTTTCAATCCGGCAAGAGCCCAGACCACAAGAAATAACGACATTGCAACTTTAATACCTATCAGAATATTTAAAGGAAGTATTGTACCGGAACTAATCAATCTGAATAATTCTCCCTTAGTAAGAAAGTTTGTCAGGAATGCTCCCCCAAATGACATTCCTAATAGTCCCATTATAAGAAACAATACCGCACTGGATGATTCAATGTCTTCAAGAAAATGAATGTGAAGCCATTCCGATGTAAATTTCTTCCCGTAAGCCAGCATTACATTAAGGAATGCAAGTGCAAGGATAACACCTCCAGCAAATCCTCCGCCGGGAGTAAGATGTCCGTGAAGGATGATATAAGCACCATACAGCAGAATCATCCAAACGCTTATCCTGGTAACTGTTTTAACAATAACAGTCATTCCCTGGACTTTTTCTTCCCGTTCTTCTTCCTCGGGTTTAGTCTGTCCTTTTATCCTGATAATTGTAAGAGTACCCAGTATGGCCGTAAACAGAACTGTTACTTCTCCCAGAGTATCATATGCCCTGTAATCCAAAACTATGGAACTGACAAAATTTGCAGCACCTGTTTCCTTTGCCGCATTGCTTAAATAATATTCCGAGGTTGTCATTAAGGGATATCCAAACATCGGGAGAAGTTTAAAGATTGGTATACTATAGAAAAGTACTGCAGCCAGCGTAACAATTGTAACAGCTCCCAGCAGTCTGTTTATAGCAGAGGGTTCTTCCTGGTGGTAATCTCTTTTAATGAATGCTCTTAGAAGAATAATCAAAGCGAATATTTCGAACAGGAATTGGACGATTGCAAGATCAGGTGCCTCCAGCAAAAGAAATGAGATAGATATACCAAGTCCAACAACTCCTACAGATACAATGGACGAGAGTACATCATTAAACTCCAGGGCAGCTATCGAGGCAATGATCATCAGTACCAGTATGAAGATAAGCCAGGTTTCTACCGGCATATAACCTCCAAGATCTTAATTTATTAATAAAAGCATTAACAGGAATCCAACCACTATATATAAGAGATACAGCTGAAGCTGTCCCGGATGTGCAGCCTGAATTCCTTTGGAAAAACTAAACGTTAATCCCTTGGTCAAATCATACAGATCCAGATATCTCTTTTCAGCCACATTATAGACCGATTTAATAAAGGTGAAATTTCTGATCTCATTGTAGAATTCTGTTCCCGCAATCCTGAACTTTGAGTATGCCGGCATCCCTCCCAGGTATATATTATCATATCTTTCTTTTCTTGTGAAGGCATAAAGCAGAAGACCAATTAAAAAGACTATGAAGAATAGTATTGTCACTATTCCGGGCTCAAAGAACCCGGGAAGCAGAGGCAGGGGCATATTAAGATCAGACAATACGGGATATATAAATCCCTTTAATGGAATTTGAAGTGCAAAGACTCCAAACAGTACCGATAAATAAGCCAGAATCCCTGCAGCCAGCCATTGGTTAAAAGGAGCTTCTTTAATAGTGTTAAATATTTCAGGACGCCTTCCCAGATATATTGCGTGCAGGAATTTCATAAAGCTGGCAAGCGTTAATGCACTTCCGAAAAGAGCCAGCAGTATACATGCCAATAACCAAAGCTGATATCCGTGTCCCAGCGACGAGGTTTTCTGCAGCAATCCCTGGTAAATCATCCACTTGGAAAAGAATCCGTTGAACGGGGGTATACCGGAGATAGACAATGCACCAATAAGAGCCATTAAAAAAGTCATCGGCATTACTTTGCCCAGACCGCCGAGATAATCAAGCTCACCTGTACGTGTTTTCTTCTCCACAGAACCCAGTGTCAGGAATAAGTTTGATTTATAGATTACATTATTAATCATATGGAAGAGGCCGCCGGCAAATGCAGCTGGATTTCCGCTGCATACACCCATTATCATATAACCGACCTGGCTTACTGCGTGATAACCCAACAGCTTCCGTCCGTTATGCTGTACAAGCGCCATCATTACAGCTGATATCACCGTTAACGCACCTATCGTTATAAATATCATATTTATTAGGAAATAAACGGCAAAGTATGTGGTCATCATTTTGGCAAGCAGGAATATTCCAAGAAGTTTATCCATCGCGGCAGGCAAAAATGCTGCACTTTCAACAGGTGCTTCTTTTGCATATTCCGGCACCCACGTGTGCAGAGGAAAAGCTCCTGCCTTTGCAAAAGCAGCTATGCCTAGAAATATAAATGCAAGGTGCATTGCCAATCCATCAAGCGGAAGCATAGGACTTAATAACGACCACCCGTTGACGGGAGATTTGATCCACATTAAGTACAAAACCGAGTATTAGAAATGCATCACTGCCGCCGACAATTATAAAAGTCTTTTTTGCAGCCTGAGGTGCATCGGGCCCCTTTCCAAGTGTCCCATAAAGGTAAAGGGTCAATCCCGATAGACCCCAGAATAACAGGAATGCGAAGGCATGAGCACTTAATATAACACCGTTGCAAGAAGCAATTGTAAGTGGATAAAGGAAAAAGAAGTTTTTCTCTATGTCCTTTTCAACACCCTTCAATGAGAACAGGAGTATTATTATTCCAAGCAGTTGAATAAATAATAGCATTAGCATTCCAAGCCTGTCGATCGAAAAGATAACTTCACCGAATAGAGTTATTACAGGCGGAGCCGCGCCATAAATCAGATAAACAATTATCATTGTATAAATCAAGACACCCATAGCTATGATTTTTCTGATCAGAACAGGCATAAACAGATTCAGCAGTGCAGCCGCCAGCGGAACTAAAACGAGCAGGAGCAGTTTATTTTCAATCATATGCTTCTCCTTATCAGATCTGTTTTCTCTTTCGAGGCTTTAAGCAAATCTATATTAGTCTTGTTATTATTTATCTTTATAGACCTCTCTGTGCAGCAATAACAGGGATCAACAGCCGCCAGCGTTATAAGTGCATCGGCTACCGGAATCCCCTTGCAGGAAGCTTTGAATGTCGGGATGTTCACATAGCTGGGAGCCCTTACTTTATGTCTTACCGGTCTGTTCGTTCCATCGGATCTCACATAATGGAATACTTCACCTCTCGGTGCTTCGTATCTTCCTATTCCTTCACCAGGAGAAATTTCCTTAACCTTGTTCATTATATCCCCGTTGATTGATGAGAGTCGCTCAAGGCATTGCCTGCAGATCTTGATTGATTCAAATGTCTCCAGCACTCTTATCACCAGCTTATCATAAACATCACCGTTTTCAGTAACTATTATGTTGAAATCAACAAGATCATATGCATCCGTCGGTTCATCCTTTCTAACATCGGTTTTAATACCGGATGCTCTTGCAGTAGGACCAACAGCACAGTAATTAATTGCGTCCTGCCTGCTCAATACGCCAACGCCTTTAAGCCTTGATTTCAGCACCGGGTCATCTTTAGCAGCCTTGGCTATCATTTCCATTTTTTTCTCTATACCGTCCAGTATGGGATGCAGTGCTTTTATTTGCTCCGGCACAATATCCTTAGCTACACCGCCGACCCTCATTATACCGTAATGATTCCTGTTCCCGGAAATAATTTCAAACATCTGAAGCACCGGCTCCCTGTATTTCCATGCCCACATCCATAGAGTATCGTAACCAATAAAGTGACCTGCAAGTCCCAGCCATAATAGATGACTGTGTATTCTTTCAAGCTCTCCGATAAAAGTTCTGATATATCTTGCTCTCAGAGGTATCTCGATATTGTCCACATCCTCGACGGCGTGTACAAATGCCAGCGGGTGGGACGTGGAGCAAATACCGCATATCCTTTCCACGAGGTAAATGGACTGAGTAAAAGTATTACCCTCAGAAATAAACTCATGTCCCCTGTGCATCCATCCGATCTCCAGATCTATATCAACTACTTTCTCCCCGTCCACCTGAAGAGTAAAATATTCTGCTTCCTCAAGCAGCGGATGGAATGGACCTACCGGTATAACATTTTTATCCATTGTTCCTCCTGTGTCTTAATGGTGTCTTCAGATTCCGCGGGTTATTTCCGGTAAGCAATGGTCCCGGGTCAGGATGTCCCTCAAAAGTAATCCCGAGCATTTCCGCCATCTCCTTTTCGATCCATTCCGCACCCTTAACGACAGGTGTAATGGATTTCATTCTCGGCTTGTTTTTATCTTTCATCAATACACGGGGACAATAGTAACTGCCTGTCGCATCGTGCGAGAAATGATAAAGGACTTCAATACTGTCATAATTTTCCTGGCCGGTAGCTGTAGAGAGACGGCAGCCGAGTTTATTGAAAAGGTAACCGGCTATTTCAAGTATATCTTTATTATCAACATCAAAATAAAGCCGCTTTGGTTTTACAACCAGATTAGATGTTTTATCCCCCATTATATTGATGAACTCAAGATAATTATCCATTCAGCACCTCCACCAGTTTTGCGACCCCTTCGATCATAGCTTCCGGCTTTGGAGGACATCCAGGGATGTACATATCAAAAGGAATTATATCCTCCCTTCTTTCTACGACATTGTAGCTTTTCTTAAAGCAGCATCCGGATGCAGGACAGGTACCAAATCCCACACAAAACAAC
The DNA here is from genome assembly GCA_963764685.1 of uncultured Ignavibacteriales bacterium. GTDB lineage: Bacteria > Bacteroidota > Ignavibacteria > Ignavibacteriales > Ignavibacteriaceae > CAVXTT01. Next base: position 330,653 of record CAVXTT010000020.1, on the reverse strand, counting down.
GGCTTTGGCGCCTGATCATAGATCTGTTTTACTCTTGGTGCTACTTTTTCATTGAATACGCCGCTTACAAGCAATACATCTGCATGGCGAACAGAACCGACCAGCTTTATTCCAAACCGTTCGATATCATATTTAGGAGTAAGCAGGTCGAGTATTTCGATGTCGCAGTTATTGCAGGGAGAAGCGCTGACGTGGAAGACCCAGATCGATTTTGCCAGCCGTTTATTATACCAGCTCATCTTGTTTCCTTGTTTAATTTCAAAATCAATATCCGAATACTGCAAGCACTGCAGCCGCACCCGCAAGGGGCGCTGCATATTTCCAGAAAAATTTTATTGCTGTGTCAATTCTGATCCTCGGATTCGTATTCTTAATTATTATCATCAGAACAACTATGAGTAAGTACTTCAGAATACTCCATAATATTTCCACTCCTGTGAAATTGAATCCTCCCCAAAACAGAAGAATTAAAAGGAAAGGAAATACTACATAAAGCATAAAATGATTTAGCTTCCAGAATGCCAGAGGCGGACCACTGTACTCCATAAAGGGTCCTTCAACTATTTCCGTTTCTGCCTCCGGTATATGGAACGGCGGCAGGGTCATCTTTGCCTGAATACAAAGGAGCCCTATTATAAAAGCAATAATTCCTGAAGCCGAACTGATCATCATTCCATTCACATGCTGGTATTCAAGTATCCCTGTAAGTGTAAGTGTATATCCTGATTTTATTATTGGAACAAACAAAACAAGTATAAATGCAAGCTCATCGGCAAGAAGAAGTTTGATTTCTCTCCCTGCCCCTAAACTTGAATATACATTTCCGGTTGAGGAACCGCCCAGGATTATCATCACCGAAAAGATCATCAGCATATACATTATTACAATTATATCACCACCAAAACCGACACCGAAAAACATAGGCGTACCAATCATTGCAGATACAAGAACAGTAATACCGAAAGAAATTATCGGTGCAAGTATAAAGAGAGTAATTATCCCATCTTTTACCAGGAGTGTCTCTTTCCCCAGGAGCTTAAGAAAGTCGTTAAAGTTCTGAAGGAACGGGGGTCCCACCCTGTACTGGAAACGGGCAGAAACTTTTCTGTCGATCCAACCGGCAGTCAACCCAAGCACAGCAGTAAACAGCAGACCGGGGAAAATAAGAAGATAGAAAAACAATTCGGGATTCATTTTAAACCCTCCCTTGATAACCAGTTATTATTTTTTACTGCGAGATGCTCCCCGACAAAAAAGATATTCTTCTTATGATCCTCTTCTTTAATTTCCATCATCTTAAGTGCTCCGTCCGGTGAGGATTTAACACAGGCAGGGATATAATCCGGATGTACCTCAAGCTGGTTTAAACAGTAATTGCATTTGGAGGTTATATAGCTCATTACCTCAGGATAAATAGTTCCGAAAGGACAGGCAAGCGTACAGCTTTTACAACCCACACACCTCATATTATATCTTTTTATTGTACCGTCATCCTGATGTTCAAGAGCTTCTTTGGGACAGGCAGAAACGCAGAATGCATCCTTGCACTGCCGGCAGTATACGGCAAACTCTGCAGCTTCAATAATTGATACGACTCCTGTGTTTCCTCTGTGAAACATATATTCGCACTCTATTTTAGCGGCGGAAACACCTGCCCTGTTGAATGCGGGTATATCGACAAAGAGCTTTTTCAATCCCATATCGCCTCCTCATTTTTAATTTGATCATAGGTGAACACAGGACCATCCTTACAGGCATAATATTTTCCCATAACGCAATGCCTGCACTGCCCGAATCCGCAATACATTTTCTTTTCCATCGAGAGATAAATATTCTCCTCTTTGTATCCGTACTTCAAGAGATCCATAGTTCCGAACTTCATCATCACCGGGGGACCACATACAATTGCAGGGTTGCCGTTAACTTTCATGTTCACTTTCTGAAGCAGCTTGGTAACAAGACATACATCCTCTCCCCAGTCCTGCCCCTCCGGTACAATATCCACCGCGCGGAGGAAAGTCACATTCTCATACTTTCTCCATTCCTCTACCTGCCCCTTATAAATACAGTCAGCAGGAGTTTTTGCACCTGCACAGAAAGTTATACTGTTATAATCTTTATGATCGTGGAGCATAGATAAGAAAAGTGATCGGAGAGGAGCGAGTCCGCATCCCCCGCCTAAAATGAGAACATCCTTATTTTTAAATTTCTCCAGAGGATATTTTGATCCAAAAGGACCCCGTATTCCAACAATATCACCGACTTTAGTCTTATGCACGTACTCCGTTAAAAAACCCGTCTTCATAATTGTTACGTCAAGATCATCGGAAATATAGTGTGAGGAAGAGGGAGTAAACGGACCTTCTCCTATACCCGGCAGCCCGAGTTCAATGAACTGTCCCGTGTGGAAAGAAACGGGTCTTTCAGGTTTAAGGCGGATTGTCCTGATCAGCGGAGATTCCTGAACTACGTCATAGATCTCAGCAGGCACCACTTCATAAGGATTTTGCATTGCAATTCCTTTAATGATTATACTAAAATAGTTTCTTTATCGGACTGAGTTAATTTTTTAAGAACATCCCGAAAATCAATCCCTGCAGTACAGGCTTCGATGCATCTGCCGCATCCTGTACATCCCGGCATTTCAAAATTACTCTGCATATAGTCGAACTTGCAGAGATACCTGTTCCGGAAACGCTCGTGCATTTTTGGTCTGGGAGTGCCTCCTCCGGCTACACGTGCATAACCATACCACTGGCAGGAATCATAGGTTCTTTGTTTAATAAATTTTTTTGACATTGACTCATCATTCAGAATAAGGCAGTAGCAGGTAGGGCAAAGATTTGTGCAGGCGCCGCACCCTACACACTCAGATGAACCTGATTTCCATTGCTCCTGTGCGGAATTCCGGATATTTTCTATTCCATTTCTTTGATAATTACGGTTACTGACATCTACCTGCAGCAGCATATTTTTTCTTCTTTCTTCTATACGCTGCATCTGAACCGTATCAGGTTCAAGCACACTGAATTCCATTTTCAACTGCTCATAAAGGATCTTCCCTTTTTCCGAGCCCGGCTTGACAAGAAAAAAACCGTCATAAGAAGAGAGGTTCAGATCATATCCCCCCATACTGAAGGGTTTTCCATCCAGTAAGGAACAATGGCAGGATGAGGTAATTTCATCACAGTCTGCTGATATTATAGTTGTGTTATCTCTCCAGCGTGAATAAAGGGGTTCAACGAAATTTCCATATAACAGGGCTGAATCCAATATATGGAGCGATTGAAGATCGCAGGCTTTTACACCAACTATAAGTCGTTTGGAAAGGTTTTTATTTTCAGGATATACATTTTCTCTCGGCGGGTAAAGCAGAAATTTAAGGGGCAGAACTGTTCTGTAAGAATTAAGGGTTATTTCACCCGTTCGTTTTCGGTCTAGTTTACCCCAGCTGCTTTTTGAGGAACCGGAAAATCGGTAAGGCACGATAATATCATCAAAAGTTCCGGAACTCTCATTCAGCCTGAACAAAAATTCAATGAAATGTTCTGCTGAAACGAACATCGGACACCTCCTTCTTAAAAGGGGTTTTATCAAATATTATATTTAAATGTACTTCCTCTTCTGCGGCAGCAGATAATGCAAACTTAAGTTTTAGGATATGAGGGAAAGTGTCCGGAGCGGACAATGAATATAGATTCCGATTTATACTGCCGTGAAAAGAGGAGCAATAAATACAGAAACAGGGAACTTAACTGTACTGCTGATTGGATTACTGAATATTCCACTTGTTCCAGGTATTGTACAATGAAAGAAAGCGTTTTACTAGAGAATCAAAATTCTCATATGAAACTTATTGAGAGCAGTTGTTATTGTCAAATTTGTTTTATAACAAGCAATTATCTCTATTTATTTAAGAACACAGGAAATGAAATGAGTTGTCACCTTATTTATTCTATTGTTTACTTATTCAAAAAAGGAAGATATAATATGTGGAAGATATGGCTGGTTTCTCTGTTTTTAATACTGTTTTTCAATGCCTGCAGTGAGGACAGCACAAGTTCGTCATCGGGAGATCCGCCTGCTAATGAAATATGGATAGAGAATAATGCATTCCGCCCATCATCTAAAACAATAGCAGCCGGAACCACGATAACCTGGGTTAATAAAGATAATATCAATCATACTGCTACCAGCGGCAGCGGAAGTCCTACCGGCGTATTCGACAGCGGGACTCTTGGCAACGGGCAATCGTTCAGCTTTAAATTCGACTCGGTAAACACATTCGGATATTACTGTAAAGTGCACCCGAGTATGAGAGGAACAATTATCGTCCAATAAAGATTTATCCCGGGAATAATTTTATGGATCCCCTACAGGGATCATATCTTGTTTGACATTATTTTTCTACAATTATATCACCCCTACAGGGTGAAGCAACAAATTTCGATTATCTGTAGAATGCCAATTATTGGGAAAAAAGATCCTTAGTTCTTGGTTCTTAGTTTCTGGGTTGGCTGAAGAAAAAATATAATTGGATAATGTTTCGATCAATTGAATTCCCCGAAGGCGAAGCCTGGAAGTCCGTTGCAATAAAAAAATATTATTCTATCGATCTGCTTTCCCCTGTAGGGGGAATATAATTGTAGAAAGCACAACTACCATAACCTTAGATCCCGGTAAGGGAAGCGGAAGTCTGTTGCAATAAAAAAATATTATTCTATCGATCTGCTTTCCCCTGTAGGGGGAATATAATGAAGCACAACTACCCACAACATTAGATCCCTGGAGGGGATCAATAAAAGCTGATACAGGCAGCCATTAAATACCTTTTATCCAGGATTTATTCTTCTCTTTAGCAGCTTTTGTTTATTTAGATATATTATCGCCCGTCATACCCTGCCGCCGTTTATTTATTTGTTTGTTATTTATTAAGTTATTTTTATATATTCGGTACACTCAAACATTTTTAACAACAAGGAGGTATTAAATGAGGAAGTATTTATACTCTTCTCTTTTCATTTTGATCTCATATTCATTTTCATTTGCACAGGTTCCCAACGGCGGTTTTGAAACCTGGACAGCAGGATCACCTGATGGCTGGCTGACAAATAATGTCCCCGGCATCGTTACTCCAGTCACTCAAAGCAGCAGCAGTCATTCAGGGTCCAGCGCTGCCAAGGGAGAAGTTGTTGACTATCTGGGAAGCATCATACCCCCTATTTTATTCAGCACGGATCTAAGCGGTCGGGGATTCCCTATAACTGCCAGGTATAATTCTATGAAGGTTTATTTAAGATATTCCCCTGCCGGAGGAGATTCCATTTATTTCTATGTCGGGGTTTCTTTAAATGGTGAAGTTATCGGTGCAGGGATATACGCAACAGGAGCTCTCCTTAATAACTATACAGAAATTAATATTCCTATTGAGTACGCTGTATCAGGTACTCCGGATACCGCAATAATTGCAATAGTTATTGATGGTCCTAATGAAGAGGATCCTCACGTAGGTTCAGAGTTTTATGTCGATGATATAACTCTTTCAGAGGCAGTAGTTGGAGTGGATGATAACCATAACTTACCTGCATCATTTAACCTTCAGCAGAATTTCCCGAACCCGTTCAATCCTTCAACCTCGATCAGCTACCAGATACCGGAGCGTTCGTATGTTACACTGAAAGTATATGATATTTTGGGTAATGAAGTTGCTGAATTAGTTAACGGTACAAAAGAAGCAGGCATTCACTCTGTAAAATTTGATGCCGCATCCCTACCTTCAGGAGTTTATATTTACAGTATAAAGGCAGGGAACTATACCTCTACAAAGAAGATGATGTTGACGAAATAAAAGATTTCTTAATTTATTATCTACAGGGCAGGCTTACCTGCCCTGTTAATTATTTATTTGATAAGCCTATAGCACTATAGTTAATTTACTGCTATTTAGTAACAATCATCTTTTTTGTTAAATCATATCTTTTCCCGTTAATTCCTACTGCCATTACTCTGTAGAAATAAACTCCACTATTGAGGTCAGAAGCATCGAAATCAATATTGTAGTTTCCCTTAATAATATCTTTATTGATAATTGTCTTTACCACTTTTCCCAATACATCGAATATCTCTAATTTAACCTTGGAATCAACAGGTATGCTAAAGCTTATCCTCGTTACTGCGTTAAAGGGATTAGGGTAATTCTGTAATAGCTCAAATATTAATGGAGTGTTTTCAAAATAAATAGTGACTGTTTTTGAGAATATAAACGTACCATCATAATCCACTTGCTTTAGACGATAATTTATTTCTCCCTCTAAAGGTTTGGGATCAACAAAGAAGTAATAATTTATTTTTGTTGTTGTCCCTTTGCCATTTATAAATCCAATCGTTTCCCAGTTTGTTCTATCACAAGATCTTTCAATATCAAAGCCTTGATTATTCAATTCGCTTGCAGTTATCCAGGATAAAGTAATTTCATTTGTCCCTATTCTACCTTCAAATGAAACAAGCTCAACAGGCACAGTTTCATCATAGTATTTTAACACTATACCTAATTCACCAACTGCATAGCCCGAACCCATTCCAAGCAAGCTTAAACCATTTATTCTTGTTCCGGTTAATTCGATAAAATCTAACCAATTAGTACCAGCATCAATAGATCTGTATGTTTTATACCCCGTAATAAAAATTGTACTATCCAGGTAATGACTAAGCTTTCCGGCAATACTGAAACCAGTAATATCGGGCACCAGGTTGAAATTAATTCCACCATTTGTTGTTTTATATAACTTATTGCTTTCTAAAAGAAAACCATTTAAATAGTCTTTGAAAAAAACATCTAAACTTTGCCAAATATCCAAATTAATTTGATGTATCCAATTTTCGCCTCCATCAGTTGTTTTGTAAGGTCTACCATTTGAATTTGCTGTCCATCCATATAAGGAATCAACAAAATGAATACTTGTAAAACCTATGCTGGAAGCCGCCGTAAATTGAGTAAACCAGTTCTCTCCTTTATCTGTGGTTTTATAAATTTTATTACTACGAATTGCCCAACCTGTCATTTCATTAATGAAGAATATTTTACCTGCACCTCCTGAACCGCCATTTGGTACATACCAAGTTTCTCCACCATCGGTTGTTTTATAGATATTATCAGTTCCGATAAAACCTGTAAGACTATCAAGGAATAATAAATCAACTCCGTCCGGTGCGCCTATTACATATTGCCAATCTATACCGCTATTTGTGGTTTTATACAGTCCTCTGAAATTAGAATTCGTACTGCTGCTTATTGCAAATCCCTTTTGTTCAGATACAAAAAATACATCTGAAAAGTTATCATTTATGAAAAGCCGCGTCCAGGCATCTAGATTACCTTCCGTTTTGTTTATCTTTACCTCTGTTCCTGCGCTATAACCAATGTTGTTATTTAAAAATTGTAACTCATAGTTGTCAAAAATTCCTGCTAAAGGTGTCCAATTTTGGCCCCTGTTTGTGGTTTTTTGAGCAAGTATAGTATTCATTACGACATAACCCGTATCACGATTTATGAATTTAATATCATTTACTTCTTCAGTTGTTAAGAATCCTCCATTAATCCATGTATACCCGCCATCGCTGCTATAAATATTTTTACCGGGATAGTTTGTCCCCCCATAACCGGCAGCCGCTATATATAAACTGTCTACTATATTGATGCAGTACAATGGTGCGTCATCTCCGGCTTGTATTATCTCCCAGTTATTACCGCCGTCAGTGGTTCTTAATACTTTGCCATCTGCAGCAATAAAGCCGTAATCTTCTGTCATAAAATCTATCCACCAGAGATTCCCTGTATAACCGGGAGTGTTTACTATCTGCCAGTTTTCTCCACTGTCTGTTGTTTTAAGAAGTGCAGTCGCACCACAAGCCCACCCTATCATATCAGTAATCATCTCCAGACCCCAGAGATCAAACCCATCACCTACACCGCTCGGTACCTGGTTAAAGGTTTCTCCTCCATCTGTGGAACGTAGTATCAAACCATCATAACCGCTGGCTATAACTACTTGGCCATTGCAGCTTCTTACTTTAAGAATGGGTGACGTTGTATTAGTTTCAATTACATTCCAGGTGCTGCCCCCATCAGTTGTTTTTATTATTGCCCCAAGATCACCTACAGCCCAGCCGGTATCCTTGTTAACGAAATGAATTCCTGCGTAAGTTACTCTGGGAACTTTAGGATTCAGCTCTGTCCAAATACCGGTCGCAGAACTCACGGGTTTAAGTGGAAATAATTTTTCTTTATCTGTCAGACTATGATTTTTGAGAGGTGTAGTATCTGTACGGCGTAAATTGGTTAATGTACTGTCCTGCGGCAGAAGTTCCGATGGCCAAAAGAGGAGAAGAAAAACAAGAAGACAATTTCTGAATGAGGTATTCATTACAAACTTGCTTTCGATTTTAAATTAAGGTAAGAATATTAATTTTTATTGTCTATAGTACAAATACTATTTTTTTATCTTCAAAATATTTTTTTTCAAATCTTATTCTTAAATGTTAAGAAAAGAGCAGAAAATAATTTTACAATTAAAAACCATCCTCTGTCATCAACTGTTCATTCTGAACAAAGAGAAGCTTAATTGTCGAGGCTTTTAGTCTGAGACTACGAGTGGTGGCAGATTGTAAGGAACGGTTAGCAACCGTTCCGCAAAGGGCACCCATCTCAGACGTTTTTTTCTTCTCATTAACTATCGATATTCTAACAAAATTTAGAAGATATGATTCACCTATTAAAGGGGTTATTACGTACAGGTACGATCAATGATCTTCATTTAATGTAAGGAACGGTTAGCAACCGTTCCGCTGAGGGCACAACTTTGTTTCCTTCATATCAACCATCATATATCCAAATTAAATCGAGACGATATTTTCCTCCCTTAAAGGGGGTACTGCACATGCGGAACGATCACTGATCGTTCCTTACAACATTTTATTCCCTTGTGTAAGGAACGGTTAGCAATCGTTCCGCTGGGCACCTGCCCGGACGTTTGTTGTCTTTCCGCAAAGGACTTATGAAAAAATTTCTTGCGTTTTTTGAACAAAAATCAATAAAAGCAAAATATAAGCACTTGGTATCTAATCCTCATCTAATCCTGATGTAATCCTCATCTAATCCTCAGATTCGACTAATTTTGAGGATTACATAAGGGTTACTTCAGGATTACATCAGGGTTATCAATATTATCCTAATAATTTGGGTATAAAAAATTTTGATTAGCCTTTAATTTGGTTCGAAATAAAAGAAAATGTTTTGTGGTGCTGCTGCCAGGTTTGGTTCAGATACCAGGTATTTAGTGTCTGATTGACGGGCAATAAAATTAAGTGCTTTGTAGAAAAAATTAAATAGTAATTATTTCTTCAGCTCTTCCATAAGTCTGGATGTTTTTTCTGCCTGCATCAGAAATGTTTCAATCTTCGCTTCTGTGGCCTGGGGATAAACATTACCGTCTGTTTCAATTGTCAGGAACGGAATATTCATCTTCCTGTTAAAAGATAGCGGTAGATCGTAGGATGGGTCGTTTAATTTTTTTGCAGATATCTTATTCTCAATGGTCATTTCGGGAACGGTTACCGATTCAGAAAAACGGGTTGGCATACAGCCGAAGGGACCAAGGTTTACAACCCCGCAGTATTTTTCTATTGTTTCGGCAAGTGCTACTCCTAAAGTTAATCCAGGCTCCCCTTTGCACTCAACAGGTATAATATGCTTGCTGTGGTCTAAAAGTTTTTTAATATCCGTGCGTGAATATTCATAATAACCTGTGTGGGCAAGTATTTTTTTGATCTTGTACTCTGCCCGTCTCATAAACAACTGCCTGATGAAACGTTCATATTTTTTCCTGAATGATGTATCCGGCTCGAGGAGCTTTAATGATAAAAGATAATCAACGTAGAAAAGCCATTCGGTTATATATGCATCCTTGAGAATAAATCCTTTTTCCGCAAAACGTTTATTAAGATACTTGTGTGAAAAATGATCTCGGCGGACATATATTTCCCCTACCAGGGCAATATACTTTGCGTCCTTAATATTTTTTCCTGCAGGAACTTTTTTCTTAATGTTCCTGGCAAATACTTTCAGATCCTTATAAATATCCTTGGGACGTTCTTCCTCAGCTTTCGTCAGTCTCTTAAATTCTTCCTTAAAAATTTCTATCCCTCTTACAGGATCCTCTGCGTGCGCCATTATCCCCGACCGTATATCATCAAGAACATCAGCCGCAAGTATGTTCTGCACTGCTCTTAAGGAAAAGTGGGGACCAAAGCCTGCAAAGCCATCCTCATTCATCAGCGGAAGTACGGCAACATTCTTAAGCTTCTTTCTTAAAATTAAATTTCTTAAGAATACGGGGTACTGCCCCAGTCGGCAGTTTCCTGCTCCCTGGACTATCAGCATAACAACATAGCTTTTTCCATCCCACTGGTTTTCAAGGTAATCTATTAAGGAGCCCGCAATCAGGATTAAAGGCAGACATTCCTTTCCGGTTGCATTTGCCCTTCCGTATTTCAGTATTTCATTATTTCCTTCAGGCAGGGCAACTGTATTAAAGCCCTGACTCCTCATCCCGGCAGCAAAGTATTCGACACACAGATCGCCTATTGAAGGAACGATAACCACTACCCTTTTATCATTTAAAGGAATCTTTTCCCCCTCAGATGAAATGAAATAAGTATCGAGAGCAGTAAACTGCATTTTAGCAGGAACAAAATTTTCTGCTCCTTTAATTTTTTTCTTTTCGTTCAGCTTCCTGTAGTTCTGAATAATATCGAGAGCAGCGTCGATCCTGGTATTTATACCGGCGTCTGCAGTATGCCCGTCAAGCTCAAGAGTTAATGAGGGTTTATCCCCCATAATGGTTCTGAACTGCGGAATTGTCATTGAATCCGGGGCGCAGGAAAAGTTTGAGATATAAGTTGCATAAAGCTGCGGATGCGGTTTTATAATTTTAGCTGCCTTAAGAATTTTTTTAGAACCTTCCCAGAACTGGTCCTCATCAACAGTTTCATTCCTGTAATCAAACATATCGAATGGAAGCACGTATACTCCCCTGCTTGCAAACTTCTGCGGTATTCCTTTATTGGCAAAATGAGTATATGAATTATAAGGTCTGCCGATCAAAACCATTCCGAGTGCATCAGGATTTTCTTTAAGCATCTCAAGAAATTCCTCCCCCATCGAGAACATTTCTTTATGATACTCCTGCTGCATTCTTACTGCAAAATTATAGGCTTCCTTTATTTTAGCTTTATCTTTTATTCCTATCTGATCTGCGATCAGTAAAAATTTTTCTTCCTGGGAACCGTAGCCATTGGCAAAATTAAGAACGGGCATAATGAATTGTCCGTTCAGCCTGTAATCCTTAAATGCCTGTCTCAGAAATAATGGCTCCTCACCTACAAATGCACAGCTTGAATTAAAATCAAGCCTGTGATACGCTGCATCCTCCACATACATTTCAAGGACCTGCGGCACAAAATAATAATCAGGTTTTTTATTCAGCAGGTTCTGGAATAGTCCTATAGACAGCTGGCAGGGATAGCAAAAAGAGGTAAGTTCTCTCTGTCTTGCATCCTCTTCAACATCATCTGAAAGCACTACCTTAATGCCGAGCGAAGTAAAGAAATTGTAATATAAGGGAAAAATGGTATGAGTGTGGAACGACCTGTTTATCCCTACGCTGACTGCATTATCAGGAAGTTCCGCAGCAGGTGCAAATTTGTTGAAGATAAGGTGATTTCTTCGTTTAACATAATCGAACTTTTCCGATTCAACAGCTTTATCATAAACGAGATTATAATATTTATTACAGGCACCGCCGAATGGATAATTCTTCCCCATTACATTTATTAAATTTATTTCGCACTTACGGTCGCATTTTTCCTTGCCGCCGCGGCATATAAAAGGATCTTTATAAACAACATCCCTTTCTGAAAGCTCCTTAAGTGAATATTCCTTTTCCTGTACGAGACCAAGCTCAATCTTATTTTTTACTTCAAGTGCAACACCAAATGCCCCCATTAAACCCGGTTCCGGTGGTACTATTATTTCGGATCCAGTCAGTGCTGCCATTGCTATCGGTACTGCCTTATTATAGCATACGCCCCCCTGCATAAATATTTTATCGCCCGACTGTCTTGTTCCCTTCACCCGGTTCACATAATTAAGGCAAATAGAATAAACTATACCAGCTACAACATTTTCCCTTGATATATTTTCGTGCAGCGCCGTCTTAATATCCGAGCTTATAAAAGTAGAACATTGGTCGCTGAAATTAGGTGGATGGTTTCCCTTCAATGCCATCGCCTCAATATCTGTAACTTTAACTCCCAAAGATTCAAAGGCAGCCTCTTCAATAAATGAGCCTGTACCCGCTGAGCAGGCTTCATTCATTGCATAATCGGCAGGTACTTTATTTACGATAAAAGTATATTTAGCATCCTGCCCCCCGATCTCATAAATGGTATCAACCTCAGGATCAAAATAAATTGCTGCAGAGGCGTGGGCAATAATTTCATTTATGATTTCAGTAGTTAAAGCGTGAAGGCCAGCTATATGCCTGCCCGATCCTGTAGTGCCGATTCCTACAATTTTGATTTCCTGCGGTATCTGCCGTAGCAGTTCTGCATAACATTCCTTTGCCGCCCTGATAGGGTTGCCGTGGGTGTAGAGGTATACTTTTCCTAAGATCTTATCATCAGCGACACGAATAACGACAGCTTTGGTAGTTGTAGATCCGACATCAAGCCCTAATATGCATTTATCACCATTCTGCGCCTGCCCCTGTTCCATTTCGCAGAAGCGTACCTTATGCTGATAATTCTTTAACGGGGGATGGAAAACAAATGATGCATCTTTTTTAACAAAAAGATTATCCAAAGAAGTTACAGATTTGATCTCATTATTATGGGCATATACAGCAGCACCGAGAGCTTCAAAGAAAGCTGCTTCCTTTGGTACTAAAAGATTATTGTTTTTTCTTCTCAGGAAATCCATAACAAGATTATTCCGCGTTACGCCCCCTACCAGTAAGATCTTTCCATCAGGTACAGTCTCAAGCAGTTCCTCTACCTTCTCTGCCATCATTAAAGCAAGTCCTGAAGCCACTTCACTTTTAGGTTTTCCTTTATTAAGGGCGTGGGTACAATCGGATTTACAGAACACAGAACATCTGCCGGATACTTTATACGGGACAGCATCCTTTGCAGTTTCAAGAACCTCATCAAGTCCTATATCCATTCTTTTTATCTGCTGAAGAAAGAACTCGCCCGTACCGGATGCACACTGATTCTTTGCTATCAGGTTAGATATTTTATGTTCATCATCAAGAGTATAAACTATGAAGGTTTCTGCTCCCAGGCTTGCTACTGCAGAAAATTTATAACTTCCGTTATCTGCAGTGTACCTTCTTTCTACAAAGCCGAATGCAAGCTCAGTTGCTTCAGGTTCAGAAATAGCAGGAAGATTTATTAATGCTGCGGAATTTCCTGCCGGTAATTACAGTCGGCAGGTTATGAGGATTAAATTTTATAAAGCTTTCACGGAAGAGGTCTTTAGGGGAGCCGTTATGGGTAACGGAAAGTGTATCCCCGATCTCGATAAAGGCGGAGCTTTTTTGATCTAATCTTACAAAACTAATTGTCGAGGCGCCAATACAAATTCCAACGGAGCTTTTCATAGAGAATAAATTAGAATTTAGAGCAGAATTCATGTATCCTAACCGTCGCATTCAAGATACTAAAATTTAGAAATTTTTGATACGCTAAACGTAAGTGATGTAAGGAACGGTTAGCAACCGTTCCGTGGCACAAATCCCTGACGTTTGTTGTCTTCAGATTAACCATCTGATATCCTAGCAAGAGTGTGTAGATATATTTCGCCCAATAATGGGGATACTGCCCTTAGAGGAACGATAACTGGCTACTACCCTTGGAGGAACGATCACTGGATACTGCAGTACTGCACTCCCTGGAGGAACGATCACTGGATACTGCGATCGCGAAACGATCACGGATACTGCCCATGGCGGAACGATCACTGATCGTTCCTTACAACATTTTTATTCCCTTATGTAAGGAACGGTTAATAACCGTTCCGTAAGGGCACAAATCCCTGACGTTTGTTGTCTTTCGCAAGGCACAATATCCTTGACGTTCGTTGTCTTTAGATTAACCATCTGATATCCTAGCAAAAAGTGAGTAGATACATTTCTCCCAATGATAGGGATACTGCCCATGGCGGAACGATCACTGATCGTTCCTTACACACCTTATTTTATTTGGAGAGGATTCTCTCTGATGTACTTGCGAATAATACTCAGTTCAATATCGTTTCGGATAATCGTATCGTTAAAAGATTTTCTCCAGGTGAATATCTCCCCATTATTTATTTTACCTATTCTTTTGCGGGTAATAAATTTGAAGGATTTTACCATATCCGACAATGAGCGGGGTTTCTGGTTCTGTGAATTTTTTATATGAATTAGGCCGTGAATATGAGTGGGCATTACAATAAATTCATCCAGGTTAAAGGTTGGGAAATGTGCTGGAATCTCATACCAGGTATCTTTAACAATCTCTCCGAAAGGAGACAGGATCAATTGGTTATTTATTATTTTGGAGAGAAATTTTGAGCTACTCTTTATCCGAATTGTGATGAAGTAACTTCCATTCCTTGAATAATCATATCCCCTTAAACGGATAAGTTTCCTATCTGGTAGTGACATTTTATAATCCCCTATAAAATTATATGCTCAAATATAGCGCAAAATCATTTCCTGTGTAAGGAACGGTTAGCAACCGTTCCGTAAGGGCACAAATCCCTGACGTTCGTTGTCTTTCAGCAAGGGCACAAATCCCTGACATTCGTTGTCTTTCAGCAAGGGCACAAATCCCTAATGTTCGTTGTCTTCGGATTAACCATCTGATATCCTAGCAAAAAGTGAGTAGATATATTTCTGCCAATAATGGGGGCACTGACAGTGGCGGAACGATCACTGATCGTTCCTTACAACCATCACATATTATATAATCACCAGAGAGTATTTTATTGCAAGATAACAATCTTAACTTAGCATATGAGAACCAAAGCGTCCATAAAAAGTCATCCGATCCATCAGATGATTATCCCGGCGTTTAATGAAAGCTGCACTCATAGAGGGGGTTCTTTGGCTGACGGAATTCTGATCTGTTCAACTGTTCAATGTCTCTGGCACGGGAGCCAGTTTGATGTTAAAACCGGAGAAGTTAAGGCCGGACCCGCAAAAAAGACCGTAAAAACTTATCCTCTGGAAATTAAACAGGATGGATGTTATCTAACGGGTTTAACTATCCGGTAGTGTTTTTGTTGAAATTTACAGTTAGTACTTGTAAAATCCTGAATCATTTTATTAAATTAGTGATATGAATAGATTATCAGCCAAAAATCCCCACTTTAATGAGCGATTTCGTTACAGTACAGACTGAAAATTTCTCTACATTCCTGACAGACAATTCCGCACAGATCAAGAAAAATAACAGCGGAATATTAAGTTATGCAATTGAATTACCTGCAGATAAGCTGAATATAAATGCAGACTTTCTATTCAGTAAATTTAATACCGGGTTTTATTATGAAAAACCGGAATTTGATTTTTTCATTTATGGCGCTGATCCCATCCTGGAATTAAATGAAAATGGTGAAGGAAGATTCGCTGTCATTGACAAGAAAATAAGGGATCTCAAGAAAAACTTTATCTCCAACTGGGAAAAATTCAGCCATAAGGATTTCCCTCTTTTTACAGGGGGTATGAAATTTACAGTGGAACATCCGGATGCAGACTGGAAGGAGTTTAATGACAGCAGCTGGTTTATTCCTGAAATATTGTTTCAGAAAATGCAAGGGAAATACTTCTTTATTTTTAATGTTCAGCTTCCAATTTCAAGAGACGCACTTATTAGAAAATTTAAACAGAAATTAACTCTTGTTCTGAATCAATCAGACGAGCTGCTTAATTTCGCACTTAGGGTTTCAAGAATAAATGGAAATTCTCCTAAGGAAAAGAAAAAATGGAAATCACTTGTAACTGCATCGCTTGATAAAATATCTGCCGGTGAGATAAATAAAATTGTACTCTCCAGGGTTGTTGAACTGCAGCTTCTCGATGAACTTACATTTAATTCAGTGCTGGATAAATTCAGAAATAAGTTTCCTTCCTGCACCTTATTTATATATAAACGTAACCGCTCGGTATTTTTCGGGGCATCACCGGAGCGGCTTGCTGCATTCAGAAATACCAAAGTAGAACTTGATGCACTTGCCGGTTCAAGTCCGAGAGGTACAAGTAAAGATGAGGACATCACATTTGAAAAGTATTTATTTACTGATGAAAAGATCCAGAGTGAACATAAGTTTGTAGTTAAACATTTAAATAGTATCATTAAGAACCATCTGGATGAGATTATTACTGAAGAGCCGTCGGTTCTGAAGCTTGAGAATATCCAGCATCTGCTTACAAAGATTTCGGGCTTCCTTAAAGATGAGAACTGTATGTTCAACCTGATAAAAGATATCTTCCCTACCCCTGCTGTATGCGGCTACCCGAAAGAAAGATCGATGCAGCTGATCAAAAAAATAGAAGAGCATCAACGCGGATTATATGCCGGAATAATAGGATGGTTTAATTTAACGGGCAATGCCGAGTTTACTATTGCTATCCGTTCTGCACTTTATTCAAATAAAAGACTGCTTGCCTATGCAGGCTCCGGTATAGTGGAAAGCTCGGTTCCGGATGACGAGTTCCGGGAAACAGAACTGAAACTTCAGTCAATTATTTCCCTCTTTAATGAAAATAAAAATTAACAGGAATATTTTCTGGACAACTATTTTTGTCAACCGTCTCTCCTCTCTTGGATTAAAAAATGTATGTATATCCCCCGGCTCAAGAAGCACACCATTAACCTTAGCCTTTGCAGGCAATAAAAAGATCAGGAGCTTCGTTCATATTGATGAAAGGTCATCTGGCTTTTTTGCTTTGGGACTTGCAAAAGCTACAGGTAAACCGACAGCGGTAGTCTGTACTTCAGGGACAGCAGCAGTTGAGCTTTACCCTTCAATTGTGGAGGCATATCAGCAGAGAGTTCCATTAATTATATGCACAGCCGACAGACCTCCCGAACAAAGGGGTAAAGGAGCTAACCAGACCATTAACCAGGAGAATCTTTATAAGAATCATATACGTTTCTATACGGATGCAGGGCTTCCCGATGTGAGTGCTGAAGGCGCAGGGCATATCAGCAGCATTAGCAGAAAAAGCATATTTAACTTCTATTGTGGAATCTGGTCCTGTACATATCAATTTTCCCTTCAGGAAACCTTTTGAACCTGAATCCTTTACTGATGAGATTGACGATTCTTTCCTTTCACTACCTTTAGTGAACAAACCAGGTATTCCCCTCTATAAAATGCCTGAGTGGTTTTTTGATATGATTGATATTCTTGACGAAAGCAAGAAAATATTACTTATTGCCGGTCCGTCTTCATATGATCCTCTGTTTAACAAATACTGCAATTGGCTCTCCGACTTAAAAGGTTTGCCTGTATTCGCGGATGTTTACTCACATTTGAGATCGGGAAGAGAGAAAAAGAAAAATATCATCACTGTTTATGATGCAATGCTTAGAAACAGGTCTCTCAGAGAAAAAATTGAACCTGATCTAATTATACAGTTCGGCAGGGCTCCAACCTCCAAAGTGCTCTTAAATTATCTGGCCGATTCACCTGCCAGAAAGATTATGATCAACACTTACGGCGATTGGTTTGACCCATCAAATACAGCCGAAGCTTCTTATGCGATGGATCCTGCATTGTTTTGTAAGGAACTCTTAAATCATTGGAGGGATGGAAATTCCGATGCAGTTTGGTTAAGATCACTTATTGATTTCGAAAAAGCAATATCTTCTTCCAGAGAGTATATTTTATTATCTGCCGGTATAACTATAGAGCCCAGAGTTATACGGGAAGTAATTGATAATGTCCCGTCTGGCACCAATTTAATGGTCTCTAATAGTTCCCCTATCAGGGATATTGATTACTTTACACCGTTATTGAATAAAAAAATTAACTTTTTTTTTAACAGGGGGGCTAGCGGAATAGACGGAATAGTTTCTACAGCTTTAGGTATTACCGCCGGGCTCAGAAAATCATCAATACTGATTACAGGAGATCTTGCACTCCTCTATGATATTAATGCATTGCTGGCAGGCAGTCAATTACAATTACCTTTGACAATAATTCTGCTTAATAATAACGGTGGAGGCATATTTAACACACTGCCTGTTTCAGATCATAAAAAAATATTTAATAAATACTTTATTACTCCTCATAATATGGAATTCGGGCACCTGGTAAAGTCATTCGGATGGAATTATAAGCTTATTAAAACAGCTGCTGATCTCAAGCTAAAATTAAATGAATCCCTTGCTGCCGGAGCACCAAGTGTTCTTGAAATAAGAACCGATGCAAAAGAATCACTTGCCCTCAAGAAAAAATATTGGAGTACGGCTTCCAGTTAAATATTAAGTAGAATGAGAATCTCATTAAACAATATAAACATCAATACAGAGATTTATTCCGAAGATAAAAAGGATTATCTCTTTCTCCTCCACGGTTTTACGGGCAGTTCGGATGATTGGAAAGGAATAGCAGAGGGCTTTGGTAAAAACTATAATGTCATTGCTGCTGATCTGATAGGACACGGCAGCAGCAGCTCACCATCAGAGATAGTACATTATTCTGCTGATGACTTATGTGCGCAGTTATTTTTTACAATAAGGTCATTTACTACTAAACCTGTTATTCTGCTGGGTTATTCCATGGGAGGCCGGGCCGCCATTAGTTTTGCTGTAAGATTTCCGGAACAGCTAAAAGGACTGATCCTTGAGGGAGCATCTGCAGGCATCAGAAATGATAAAGAAAGATCGGAAAGGGTCATTAAGGATTTTGAGCTTGCATCTATGATTGAGAAGAACAGCATCGAGTATTTTGTCGACTACTGGATGAACCTGGAAATATTTGCAACTCAGCAAAGATTTTCTAATACCCGTCTTCAGGAAATAAGAAGTTCCAAGATCCTGAAAAATAACAATACCGGGCTGGCAAATTCATTAAAAGGATTCAGCAGCGGAATAATGCCACCCCTTTACGATAAATTGAAAACGTTTAAGATCCCATCACTTCTTTTAACCGGAGAATTGGATACAAAATTCTCACTCCTCAACTCCAATATGGAGTCCCTTTTTTATAATGCCCGCCACGTAACAATTAAAAATGCGGGGCATAATACACACCTCGAAGAGCCCGAAAAATTTATTCGTGCGGTAAGTATATTTCTTAAGTTAGTTAAGTATTAGTTGATTGGTTGATTAGTTGATTAGTTGATTAGTTGATTAGGAATAGAGAAACTCAATTTTTATTCAGACATTCATCCATCATCCATTCATCCAATATTCATTCATCCATTCATCCAATCATCCAATATTCATTCATCCATTCTTCCATTCCTTTTGTCTCTCTGTGAATCCTGATCACTTTTAGGTATTTTAAATGGATAAATCCAAAGGTTTACAATGAAATTAAAGTGGCAGACAGCTAAGAAATATGAAGATATTATATATGAAAAGATGGATGGTATTGCAAAAATTACTATAAACCGTCCAGAGGTGAGGAATGCCTTTCGTCCTGAGACAGTAATAGAAATGTATGATGCATTTTCAGATGCCCGTGAGGATCAAAAGATTGGTGTAGTTTTATTAACAGGTTACGGGCCTTCGAAAGACGGCAAGTACGCTTTCTGCTCCGGAGGGGATCAAAGAATCAGAGGGTCAAAAGGATATATAGGAAAGGATGGTGTTCCCAGACTAAATGTACTTGATCTGCAAAAACTTATAAGAAGCATTCCTAAACCTGTTATTGCACTGGTAGCGGGGTATGCAATTGGCGGAGGACACGTTCTTCACGTAGTATGCGATCTTACAATTGCTGCAGATAATGCTATTTTCGGACAGACAGGGCCTAAAGTAGGTAGTTTCGATGGAGGCTTTGGCGCAAGTTATCTGGCAAGAATAGTAGGTCAGAAAAAAGCAAGAGAGATCTGGTATCTCTGCAGACAGTATAATGCACAGGAAGCTCTTGATATGGGTCTTATTAATAAAATCGTTCCAGTAGACCAACTGGAAAATGAAGGAGTAGAATGGGCACATCAGATCCTACAGCATAGTCCTATGGCAATACGTGTCTTAAAATCTGCATTCAATGCAGAGCTTGATGGACAGGCAGGAATTCAGGAACTTGCAGGGAATGCAACTTTGTTATATTATATGAGTGAAGAAGCACAGGAAGGAAAAAAAGCATATCTTGAAAAAAGAAAACCTGATTTTAATAAATTTCCTAAATTACCTTAACTAAGTGAATAGTTCTAAGTTAAATGCCTGGATACTGGCAAGCCGTCCCAAAACATTATTAGCTGCATTCGTTCCCGTGATTGTCGGCTCTGCTCTAGCCGTTGAAGAAAATATTTTTGTTTTCCATTACTCATTAATTGCGCTGCTCTGTTCAGTACTTATCCAGGTGGGGACAAATTTTACTAATGATCTTTATGATTTTCTCAAAGGTGCAGATAATGCTCACCGTAAGGGTCCATTACGTGTTCTGGCCGCTGGATTAATTACAGTGAATGAAATGAAGGCAGCAATAATTCTCACCTTTTCAGTTACTTTCTTTCTGGGTTTATACCTTGTTTATGCATCCGGCTGGATAGTTTTAATTATCGGAATATTTTCAATAATTGCAGGCATTGCATATACTGCAGGTCCTTATCCTCTGGCATACAATGGACTTGGTGATATCTTTGTGTTTATTTTCTTCGGAATCATCGGAACGATGGGTACTTATTATCTCCACTCACGGGAGTTTACCCCTGTTTCATTCCTCGTATCAATACCTGTAGGTGCACTTATAACAAATATCCTGCTTAGTAAATAACTACAGGGATATTGAAGAAGACAGAAATGCGGGCAAGCGGACATTAACGGTAATAATGGGAAAGAAATTTACACGCAGCCAATATGTTGTGCTCATTGTGCTTTCATTTTTAATCCCCCTGTTTTTATTTATAAAATATACTTTCTCAGCTGCAATCTTTCTTCCGTATATTAGCATACCGTTAGCAATTTATCTTGTACAAATGTTATTCAGGCTTGAGGGGCAGGAACTTAATAAGACCCTTGAGCTGACAGCAAAATTCTCCGCATTATACGGTATCCTGCTCTCGATCGGAATAATTTTATGACGAGTATAAAATTCCAATATAGTCCTTACAATTTAGAATTCTCCCGGCCGTTCATTACTGCCAGGGGTGTTTACACTTTCAGAAAAGGATTTATAATTATACTTTCCGATGAAAAAGGAAGAAAAGCTTTCGGTGAAGCTGCCCCCCTGCCGGAATTCGGTTCTGAGTCTTATGAAGCAACTGAAGCAAAACTTAGTACGTTAAAATTAAATATTAAGCTGGATCTTGCTGATCCAGCAAAGACACTTGAACAAAACCTTGAGCAATTTGAAAAACTTCCTGCCCTTAAACACGGTATCGAACAGGCATTACTGAAGCTGATATGTCTGCAGAAGAATATTTCTATAAATGAACTTCTTAATCGTGAATCAAAAAATGAGGTACCTGTTAACGCAGCAATCGGATATCTTTCTCCCGGGGATACATTAATAAAAGCGGCTGAACTTGTAGAAAAGGGATACACAACAATAAAATTGAAGGGTGGAAGGGATAAGTTCAGCGAGGACCTCGACCGGGTAAGGCTTCTTGATACAGAGTTTAAAGATAAAATTAAGATCAGGATAGATATTAACGGTAAATGGGATCTTAAAGAAGCAATAAATAATCTTAAGAGACTGGAGCATTTTAAGATTGAGTATGCTGAAGAACCTGTAAGCGGTATCGACCAGATGAAAGAACTTTCTGAACATACCAGCATTCCGATTGCTCCGGATGAGACGGTTCGCTGTTTAGGTGATGCGGTTAAGTTTATAGATAGTAAGATCAGCAGATTTATTATCCTTAAACCAATGATGATGGGGGGGCTTTTAACTGTTCTCCGCATTATTGATTATGCTGCTGATAAAAACATTATACCGGTCATAACCACTTCGCTTGATACAGCAATCGGCAGGGCCTTTGCTGTTTTTGCTGCATCGACCGTCGGACACAATTACGCGCACGGTTTAGGAACAGGAATTTTCTTTAATGAAGATATCAGCCGGGATCCTTATCCTGTTAAGAATGGTAAGATTTTAATAAAAGGAAATAAATGAACGGAAAAATAAATTTTCAGACTTCATCAGCAGCAATCATTTCTCCAAATCACGAGATGAGTTATGCTGCATTAGGAAATCAAATATCTGCACTAACTAATCTGCTGGCTGAAAGCAATCTTAAAGAAGAGTATACAGGTATACTTCTTAATAACAGTCCGGCTTTTATAGCTTCTGTCTTTTCATTGTGGAAACTTAATGCTATACCGGTTTTGCTGAATACAAGGTTAACAGCTAAAGAAATTGATGAGCAGTTAACCGAAAACAAAATAAGAAATGTAATCACAAATAATAAGTACCTTGATAAGTTGAGTAAGGGTTATAATATAATTAATCTTGACTCAGCTGATCTGACTGTAAAGGATGCAGACCCCGGAACAATCTCAATCAATAAACTTGTGATATTCACTTCGGGTACCTCAAGATCTCCAAAGGGTGTTATACTAAATTCAAATTCTTTTATCAGCAGCATTAAATCTTCCAACAGTGTATTGAAACAGAATGAAAATGACCGCTGGCTCGCTTCACTTCCCTTTTATCATATCGGCGGGCTGATGATATTCCTAAGGGCCTTTTCCTTTGGCGCTTCAGTTATAATACCTGAGAATTTAAAGCTTGAAGAAATTACAAAGTGTTTTAAAAGCTGCAGACCCACAATTGCCTCTCTCGTACCGACACAGCTTCAGAGAATTTTAGAGCACAAAATAAATCCTAATCCCGAGCTAAGAAATTTACTTTTAGGAGGTGGTGCAATCGAACAGTCACTTGTAGAAAAAGCGCTCAATAAAGGATGGCCACTCTCAGCTGTTTATGGATCCACAGAGACCACATCATTTGTCGCTTACATAGCTGCCGGGGAACTAAAAAAGAATCCTGGCTCCTCGGGGAAAGCTGTATCTCCCAGCAAGATCGAGATTATAGACAGCGGAGTTATTGAAGGAGACCCCTCGGGTGAAATAATAATCTCTTCCCCTTCTTTATTTGAAGGGTATTTAAATGATCCCGAAGAAACAGAACGCAAGCTGAAAAACGGGAAATTCTATACAGGCGATTATGGTATCCTCGACCAGAATGAATATATCTATGTCTTATCAAGACGGACAGATATGATTGTTTCTGGGGGTGAGAATATAGATCCCGCAGAAGTTGAACGGGCAATAATGAGATTTCCGGGTATTAAGGATGTATGTGTATTCGGAAGAAAGAATGACGAATGGGGAGAGGTTGTAAATGCCGCAATTGCAGCTGATGAAGATTTTTCTGATAAGGTCCTGACCGATTTCCTGAAGAATGATCTCGCCCGTTATAAAGTTCCAAAGCAGTATTTCAGGGTTCCGGAAATCCCGAGAACTATTTTAGGAAAGATCAGAAGGGAAAAAGTCAGGATGATGTTTGATCAGCCGTAAATTTCTTTAAGGCCCTGCTGACAGCATCAGGAATTTTAATTTTCTCCCATGTCCGTTTATCAACAAATACGTGAACGGTTTTTACCTTCACGCAAATCTCATTCTTACTGTTAAGGCAATTATAGCTGAGCTCAAAAGAGGAGGCTTTCAGCTGAGTAATTTCCAATTCTACAACAGCGGTTTCTCCCGGCAGTAAAGGTTTATGATATGAAGCCTCAGTTTTAATTATAGGGACAACAAAGCTTTTGCTGTTCCAGTAATCATCCGAAGACATAATCTCACCTATCATACTCTCATAAGCTGAATGACACAAACGGTAAACATTGCCGTAAAACATTATACCTGCAGGATCACAGTCGTAAAAATTAATTCTTTGTCTGTATATATACTTCATATAATTTTAGTTATACCAATTTAATATCATCGAGAAAAGGAAATTTTAATCTTGTTGATTCAACTTGTTCCTTAAAGATCTCAGTAGTGTATACACCTTCCTTGTTACCGCAATTAATTATTTCATTCCCCATAGGATCATAGACAGCACTTGAACCGGGATAACTAAGTTTTTGTGCCTCCCCAACCCTGTTCACAGCAGCTATATAGCACTGATTCTCAATAGCACGAGCCTTTAACAGTGCATTCCAATGGTGGATTCGTGTATCCGGCCAGTTTGCAATATTGATTATTAAAGATACTCTTTTCTTTCCGTAAGATCTGTACAGTTCGGGGAAGCGGAGATCGTAGCAAATGGACAAGCCTGTCTCCCATCCATCCATACCAGCAATTACCGGAGCTGTTCCACCTGTATAATGTTTATTTTCTGATGAGTAACTGAAGGGATGAATTTTCCTGTAGCAGGAAATTAATTTCCCTTCCCTGTCGATGACTAATAATGTGTTAAAATATTGCCCGGCATCTTTTTCAATAATTCCTGCAGCCGTAAAACTATTTTTGCTTAAAGCAATGGAGGAAAAGAACTGAAGTGATTCTCCCAGCAGATCTTCAAAATATAAATCCGATTTCATAGTAAAGCCGGTAAGTGTCATTTCAGGGAAAAGAAGAAGATCTGTTTTACCTGAATCATTTACCAGATTTAATAATTTATCTTTGTTGCTTTTTTTATTCTCCCATACCGGAGAATATTGTACAAGGGAAATATTCATATAGAATTATTGTGTTATGCAAATATAAAGCTTTAACCGTCCTCCGGGAAGTACTGCAAGTCCCGATTCCTGAAATACCCAGGCGAAAGAGTAAAACCTGCATTTCAATTCATCCTCCCCAAATGATGAAATAAGAAATAAAAAAGAAAGTAACAAAATTATATACAATGTTTGCTTTTTTAATATCGGGATTATGCATATGTTTATAAGAATAGGGGATTAGACATCTCCTATTGGATTTAATGCACAACCCGGGAAGATCTGACCAAACACTTATTTCCAGTCCTATCTCTCCCGGTACCTAACCCCTTTAACCTCCATACAACCCTTCTTCGAAGGTAATGTTATTGTAAGGGTTTAGTAGGACATAATAGGGGTTTTGTAGGGGTTAGGGGCCTTTTTTTGTCAGGTGCCTGGTCAAATCCTTCGTGGTATTTATATTGTATTGATGACTGTGAAGATTTACCCTCCCTAAACCTAATTATTCTCTCCATCCGTTCCTTTGAGTTCATTGGAGCCCCATGTGTTGTATTAATTGTTAAATAATCCATTTAAGACCTCGCGAGGATTTTTCGATTCAAGGCAGGCTGATAAATTTATCATGGCTGGATTGAGATTATGAAAAGAAGAAACCTGTCCAATCCTAACAATTATCGAACCTTTTTGTTTAGTTATAAGTTATCCTGGACAGAACCGATATTCACCTTTTATTTAATGATTTTTATTAAAAGCAGGAAGTTGCTATTTTTAATCACCTCTAATCAATTCTAAAGTGAAATGAAAAAAACACCGGTAGCAGTCTTAGGCGCCACAGGAAGTGTGGGGCAAAAATTTATTGAGTTATTATCAGATCATCCCTGGTTTGAAGTTAAGGAGATTGCCGCATCAGAAAGATCTGCAGGGAAAAAATATAAGGATTCCGTTAATTGGTTCCTCTCTTCTTCCATTCCGGATTCTGTTGCAGATCTTGAAATAAAAAATTGTATGCCCGAATTAAACTCACGGATTGTGTTATCGGGTCTTGATGCAAATATCGCAGGTGAAGTTGAAACTGCCTTTGCTAAAGCAGGATATATAGTTATCTCCAATTCAAAAAACCATCGTATGGATGATGATGTACCGCTTCTGGTGCCCGAAATTAATCCTGATCATCTCGGTTTAATCAAACAGCAGAATTATAACGGCGGCTGTATTGTTACCAATCCGAACTGCTCTGTTATCGGATTAGCTTTATCTCTAAAGCCTTTGATTGATAATTTTGGTCTTGAATCAGTTAATGTTGTAACAATGCAGGCTCTATCCGGCGCCGGATACCCGGGTGTTTCAAGTCTTGATATTATCGATAATGTAATCCCATTCATTTCCGGTGAAGAAGAAAAGATGGAGAAGGAGCCATTAAAGATCTTCGGTAAATTAAATGGTAAAAAGATTAAGAATAATAATTTACGCATAAGTGCCCAGTGCAACCGTGTAGCAGTTTCTGACGGGCATATGGAGTGTGTACAGGTAAAGCTGGGGAAAAAAGTTGCAAAGGATGAAATCATTTCAAAATGGAATTCCTTTAGGGGTGAACCGCAGCTCCTGAATCTTCCTTCTGCACCGTCAAAACCATTATATTATTTTGAGAATGAAAGATACCCCCAGCCGAAGCTGCACCGGAATATAGATAAAGGAATGGCTGCTTTGATCGGCAGGCTTCGTGAAGACAGCCTGTTTGACTATAAATTTGTGATCCTTTCGCATAATACCAACCGCGGTGCGGCGGGAGGGGCTATTCTTTGTGCGGAATTAATGAGAGCCAAGGGGCTGTTTTAAAATAAAGCAAGGCATAGCTTCTATGTTGGCTCAGGTAAGATTCAGAAAGCTATGCCTCAATTCCCCAATCAAGAAGGTATGTGATATGAAGTAAGAAGAAGCAATAGAAGTTTCCGTTTGGGGAACGGGAACTCTAAAAATGATAACTGCTATTTGGGCAAGAAGAGAAGCAGTTAACATTTTTTATATAGCAATTGTTATTCCCAAAACTAAATTTCGCTGATTATTTTGAATTCTTGAAAAAAATGAAGAACTTAGCTCTCCGTTCGTAATAAAGTTTCTTAAATTTGGTAAGCAGTGGAGTATCTTTTTCTATTTTGAGAAGCCATTTTGCCTGAAGTGCTCGGAACTCCCAAAATGAGAATTTCCAGAAGGACGGTTGATAACCTTTTTATTTCATACGTTATTATAGCTATTTTCACCAGATAAATATTTCCATATGTCAAAAAACAAAAAATTCCGGTTCGGGTTCGAAATATTCGAGAATTTTCAGGGAATGTGTTTCATTGTTTCGAAACAGGGGGAAATATTAAATTCTAATAAATCTGCACATCTGAATCTGAAAATAAAAGAAGAGAATCTGAACGGAATAAGTTTCTTTACCTTAATTGATGAAGACTTCAGACCGATTACCCTGGAATATTTTGAGAAGAGCATCGCTGAGGATAAAGCATTCAATCTCCCCTCCAAAATTAAAGGAAAGGAGAAAGTATATACAGTTAATCTTTTCTTCACACCGTACAAAGAAACGAAGGATGAAAAAGAAATTAATTATTGTTTTATACTTGCAAGGGATATAACGCAGGAAAAGAAAAAAGAACTTGATCTGATGCGTTTCTTTTCTGTGGCGGAAAATACCGTAAATCCTCTCCAGATTACTGATATAAACGGTAAAATGATCTATGTAAATCCCGCATTCATAAATGTGAGCGGATACGATAAGGAAGAGTTGCTTGGACAAAGCCCCAGAGTTTTTGGCAGCGGTAAGCACTCAAAGAAATTCTGGGCTAAAATGTGGGAAACAATTCAGTCGGGGAAGGTTTGGGTAGGTGAGGTAGAAAATAAACGGAAAAACGGAGAACCTTTTTATACCCAGCTGCTTGTATCCCCTATTCTTGACCCTGACAGCAGGGTATCCGGCTTCTTTGGAATACACAGGGATCTAAGTGATAAACGGACGCTGGAAAAGCAATTGATCCATACCCAAAAAATGGAAAGTATTGGCACACTTGCTGCCGGTATTGCTCATGAAGTGGGCAATCCTCTTGCATCTATTTCTGCAATCGTGCAGGTGGTTTTAAGATCGACTGAAGATGAATTTATCAAAGAAAAACTTGGACTTGTAAAAAACCAGGTTACAAGGATAAGTAAAATTATCAGGGACCTTGTTGATTTTTCCCGTCCCTCCAATTATGAGCTTCAGGTAACAGATATAAATAAGAATATTACGGAAGCAGTAGAGATTATAAAGGTAGGAGCAAAAACCAAGAGCATAGACTTAGATACCGTGCTAAATAAAAACATACCGCCTCTTCCCCTTATTGCCGATCAGCTGCAGCAGATATTCGTAAACATATTGTTAAATGCAGTTGATGCAATTACAGAAAAAGAGGATCAGTCGAATAATAAAATCCTTGTTACCACTGACATGAATGAAGATGAGGTTATTATAACAATTGCGGATACCGGTCCCGGAATACCGGAGGAGATATTTGGTAAAATATTTGAGCCTTTCTTTACGACTAAGAAGAGAGGTAAGGGAACCGGCCTGGGTTTGTGGGTCAGCTACGGTATTATTAAGAGTTTTCAGGGAGACATTAAAGTGAAAAGTAAAGTTGGCGAAGGGACTTCCTTCATAATTTCAATTCCGATTCAGGTTTAACAAAGGGAAAAAAATGTCAGAAAGAATACTAGTTGTTGACGACGAAGAAATAATTAGAGAATCCCTCTCTTTTATATTAAAAAAAGAAGGCTTTATCGTTGATGAGGCAGAGAACGGGAGAATAGCTTATGATAAAATACTGCAGGAAAGTTATGATCTCGTAATCAGTGATCTCGAAATGCCGCAGATGAAAGGAATTGAGCTGCTCGGCGAAATAAGGAAAGTGAATATCCATACTGCTGTTATAATAATAACAGCATATGCATCACTTGATACGGCAATCACTGCTCTGAGAAACGGTGCCAGCGATTATATACTTAAACCGGTTGAATTTGATGAACTGCTTATCAAGGTAAGGAGACTTTTTGAAATCAAGAGTCTGCTCCTGGAAAACCGTTTACTTAAAAAAGAAATTCAGAGAACCTTTGATTTTGAGAATATCATTGGTAAGAGTCCTGCAATAAGAAGAATTTATGATATGATCCAGACAGTAGCCGAATCAGATAGTACTGTTTTGATAAGCGGAAAAAGCGGAACGGGTAAAGAGCTGGTAGCAAGATCGCTTCACTTTAAAAGCAAAAGAAAGAATAAACATTTCATTGCTATTAACTGTGGTGCGATTGCAGAAAATCTTATTGAGAGTGAGTTATTCGGTCATAAAAAAGGAGCTTTTACAGGAGCTATATCTGATAAGGAGGGTCTGTTGAAAGCTGCAGACGGGGGTACATTATTCCTTGATGAAATCAGCGAACTGCCGCTTCAGCTGCAGGTAAAGCTCTTAAGAGTACTGCAGGAAAGAGAACTTACCCCTGTGGGTACATCAATGCCTATCCCGATAAATGTCAGGTTCCTTGCTTCAACAAACAAGGAATTGAAGGAAGAAATTGCCGGGGGAAAATTCAGAGAAGATCTTTTCTACAGACTGAATGTTATAGAAATACACGTCCCCTCCCTCAAAGAAAGAGAAGAGGATATTCCCCTGCTTGCAGATCATTTCGTTGATAAATACAGAAAAGAAATGAATAAAAATATCAAGGGAATAGACCCGGAAACAATGCGTGCGTTGATGCATTATGACTGGCGTGGAGAAGTAAGGGAACTGGAAAATGTGATAGAGCGGGCTGTGATATTCTGTAAAGAGGACTTCATTTCATTAAAGGACCTGCCGCAATTCTTTAAGCCCTCACCTGATCTTTCGGACTTCTCAAAATCAGGTTCGCTTGAGGAATCAGTACAGCGCTTTGAAAAAGAATTCATCCTTAAAGCACTGGAGAACAATAATTACAATAAGGAAAGAACTGCAGAGATACTGCAGGTAGGACTCTCCACTCTTTACAGAAAGCTGAAAGAACTCGACATAAAAATTTAATTTACAGTTGACATTCCTTTCTCAATAATTGAAATCTAAATTTTTGATTTTTCAGTAACGAGAATCAAATAGTTAGGTTTTTGATCGATTTACTGCATTATAATAAGGTTAACCGGAATAAAAACTTCTTTTTAGAGGATATCTTATAGTAAACCTCAATACGAAATCCGGTGGCACGTAAATAGCATCCAACCAGCCTGGCGTTATCAAACGCTTTATCAGATTATTTAATGAAATGAAAAAGATCATATTCTACAGCCCCGATTTCAGTATGTGCTACAGCCTGCTGATGTATCTTCAGGACAGGTACAATGTTACTACTACAACCGACCTGGATGTGGCAGGTTCAATTACTAAAAATTTTAATTTCGATCTGGTAATAATTGATGCTGAACCGACAGCTGAAATTCTGAAGCTTTGCCGGGAGATTAAAGAGCATAATAAGGCCCCGGTTATCCTAACCTATGTTTACAAGACCCAGATGCAGGAGATGGATAATAATATCCGTAAATATGTTAATTCGGTTTTCTATAAACCTTTCGACCTGTCTGAAGTATCCTCAAAATTAAATTCATTGGTATCTGAACCGGTAGCTTAAAAATCTACACCACTCTTCTTTCCTGTCAAAAAAAGTGTTAAATTTTGCTGATTTCTAAATTTTGCAAATGTAATCTGTGAGAGATTCTCACAAACAAGAATGTTTTTCAACAACTATTGAATTATTAAGCATTTCTTCCCCTATTATTTGGTATTCTGTTTGTAAAGCCTTTGCGACCTGAAAAAATATACAGAGGTTTATAGTGAAATATTTAGTTAGTTATTTGTTTTTTATTGCCGCTATAGTTCTGGCTTATGGATTTGCTTATTCATTTTCTCCAGCAGACCCGGAGGGGAAGCAGATTTTTGTAGACAGTAAGTGTACCAGCTGCCATACAGTTCAGACTGCCGGTGTGACCTCCAAGAAAAAGGATGCAACAGATCTGTCAAAAACAGGTGACATACATAATGCAGACTTCCTGAAGAAATATCTAAGCAAAAAAGAGAAGATCAACGGGAAAGAACATAAGGCTGCATTTAAGGGAACCGAAAAGGATCTTGAAGCAGTAACTAAATGGCTTGAATCCTTAAAGACAAAAAAGTAATAATTTAAAATATGGCTCCCGGGCAATCTAAATGAAAAAAATGCAGCTACCGATCATTACTTCAAAATGTAATTATTTTCTGATCACAATTGTTCTCAGCTTCTTCTTATCTGCTTCTTCGATTACTTTATCTCAAACGAATGAAGACTGCCTGGGCTGCCATAGTGATAATGAAATGACTATGGAGAAAAACGGTAAAGAAGTCTCCATATTCGTTAATGATAAGATCTTTAATAACTCTGCACATAAAAAATTACAATGTGTAAACTGCCACTCGGGCTTTAATCCTGATGAAATTCCGCATAAGGATCCGATTACTCCCGTAAACTGTAGAAGCTGTCATGAAAATGCAGGAGTAAAGCATCCTTTCCATCCGCAAATATTAAAATCAAAGGGAACGAACGGAACTCCCGATATAAATTGTAAAAATTGCCACGGCACTCACGATGTACTTCCAGTGAGAAGTGAAAAGTCACCATTTAACCGTTCAAGGATTGTAGAGTCCTGCAGTAAATGCCATCAGGGTAAATCTGAGGAATTCATTCAATCAATCCATTACAAAGCATTAACAGAGAATATAAAGGGTGCCCCTGATTGTATTGCCTGCCACGAAAACCCGATCACAGCAAAGAATATCCAGCGTGATACCCTGCAGCTTAAAATAGCACAGGAAAAGCTCTGTCTCTCCTGTCATCTTGATAACCCTGAAGTAAAAAATCGTGTTACACCGACAGGTTCATTTATTTCCGCATACGAACACAGCGTACACGGCAAGGCATTAAATGGGGGGAATGTCAATGCAGCAAATTGTGTTGACTGCCATAATTCACATAAGATTTCTTCCGGTTCAGACCGCAACTCATCGGTATTTAAATTAAATGTCCCGAATACCTGCGGCAAATGTCATAGTGCAATTGCAAAAGAATATAATGAAAGTGTTCATGGGAAATCTGTCTTAAAGGGAAGAATGGATGCACCAGTCTGTACCGATTGCCACGGTGAACATAATATTCTGAAAACAACTGATCCTAAATCTCCTGTATCATATACAAAATTATCGACAGAGGTCTGCTCCCCCTGCCATAGTTCGTTAGGTTTGAGTGAAAAGTACGGTCTTGATGTAAACAGATTTAAAACTTATATGGACAGCTACCACGGACTCGCATTAAAAGGAGGATCCAAGGTAGTTGCCAATTGTGCAAGCTGCCACGGTGTTCATAACATTAAGCCGTCAAGTGATCCAGCATCAACAGTAAATAAATCCAATCTTGCAAAGACCTGCGGTTCCTGTCATCCCGGAGCAAATGAAAGATTTGCAGAAGGAAAAGTACACGTTACAAACGTTAAAGAAGAAGAGCCAATACTATACTGGATTGCAACTATGTATATCATCCTCATTCTCACAACCGTTGGAGGTATGATATTTCATAACTTTATTGATTTCATTAAGAAATCAAAAAGAAGGATGTTGATCAGAAGAGGAGAAATAAGGGTAGAGCATCATGGTCATTCCCTGTATTTAAGAATGGCATTAAATGAAAGGATACAACATTTTGCTCTTTTAATAAGCTTTATTACTCTTGTCGTTACCGGCTTTATGCTCCGCTTCCCTGATGCGTGGTGGGTAAGTCATATTCGCGATTTTATTCCTGATGCATTTGTCTACCGCAGTCTGCTTCACCGCATAGCAGCAGTAGTTATGGTTGCTGCTTCACTTTATCATATCTATTATCTGGCTGCTACGGAAAGAGGACGACAACTCTTTAGAGATCTGCTGCCGCGCCTGAAGGATATGCACGATGCAATTGGTGTTTTTAAATATAATTTGGGTATCTCGAAAGAGAAACCACTGCTTGACAGATTCAGCTATGTTGAAAAAGTAGAGTACTGGGCTCTGATCTGGGGAACACTTGTTATGACATTGACCGGTATAGTAATGTGGTTTGAAAATACTTTTATTGGAGTCTTTTCTAAACTCGGCTGGGACATAGCACGCACTGTCCATTATTATGAAGCCTGGCTGGCATTTCTTTCAATCGTTATCTGGCACTTCTACTTTGTCATGTTTAATCCTGACATCTATCCAATGAATCTTGCCTGGTTTAAGGGTACAATATCAGAAGAAGAGATGGCTGAAGAACATCCCCTGGAGCTTGACAGAATAAAACAACGGGATAAAGAGGATCAACAAAAACCTTAAGTGAAAAGAATCAGAAACTCATTAATTAAGCATATACTTTTCCAGGGGAATAATTCCCGGAGTATATCACTTAGCTTGTACATAATAATATTTATTACTTCTTCTTTCCGGTTATTCGCCCAGGATAACAGCGAATGTCTCATGTGCCATGAAGATAAAGATCTGAGAGGAAACCGGAATGGAAGGAACATCTCTCTTTTTATTGATGAAAAAAAGCTTCTCTCTTCAGTACATAAGGATGCGTTATGTATAGATTGTCATATTGATCTTAAGGATGCAGAATTACCGCATGCAGATGATCTGAAAAAAGCAACCTGCATAAAATGTCACAGTGAGGCTCAAAAGCTTTATGAAGAAGGTCTTCACGGTAAAGCTTTTGCTAAAGGTGATCCACTGGCACCATATTGTAATGACTGCCACGGTTCACACGATATGTTGAAGATTTCAGATCCTAAGTCTATGGTGGCTCCTTTACGGATACCCCAGCTTTGCGGTAAATGCCATAAAGAAGGCTCACCTGTTCAGCTGCAGAGAAATATACCCCAAACTCATATCCTTGAAAACTACTCGGAAAGTATACACGGTGAAGGTCTCCTTAAAAAAGGACTTGTAGTTTCGGCAACCTGCGCCTCCTGCCATTCGCCGCATAGGATTTTGCCTCATACGGACAGCCGTTCTACTATTGCCAGAAAAAATATTGCAAAGACCTGCTCCAAATGCCACGCTGAGATCGAATCGGTTCACAGAAAAATTATAAAAGGTGAGTTATGGGAAAAAGAAGCTAATATACTCCCTGCTTGTGTTGACTGCCATCAGCCTCATAAGGTAAGAAAAGTTTTTTATGAACAGGGTATGGCTGATAGTGACTGCTTAAAATGCCATAAAGAGCAAAATATAAAAGCTGCTGCAGATGGCCGTTCTCTTACTGTTAATATAGATCATCTTCTGAATTCAAAACATTCAAAAATAGCTTGCAGTCAATGTCATTCCGGCGTTAATCCTTCCAAAGTAAGACCCTGTGAAACTCTGACTCAGAAAGTTGATTGTGCATCATGCCACGCTGCCGTAGGTGAAGAGTATAAGGAAAGTACTCACGGAATGCTTTTTTCCAGGAATGATCATAATGCTCCGAAATGTTCTGACTGCCACGGAACTCATCAGATCCTGGGGAAAACTGATCCGGTTTCTCCGACCTTCGCAACAAATGTTCCCAACCTATGCGGTAACTGCCACAGGGAAGGCGAACAGGCTGCTGTACGCTATAAGGGAACAGAAAAAAATATCGTTAACAGTTATACAGAAAGTATTCACGGCAAAGGATTAATGAAGAGCGGTTTAACAGTAACCGCTACCTGCACAGATTGTCATACTGCTCATCACGAACTCCCCCACTCAAATCCTAAATCGAGCATCAATAAAGCTAATGTTCCTGGTACCTGCGGCAACTGCCATTACGGCATAAAGGAGATGTTCAACAAGAGCATCCATTCACCCCTGGTATCGAACACGACAAAAGAATTGCCATCCTGTAACGACTGCCATACCGCTCATACTATCCGCAGAACCGATCAGGAGGGCTTCAAGCTTACAATTATGACTCAATGCGGAAGATGCCACGAGGAAATTGCTAAAACATATTTCGATACATACCACGGTAAAGTCTCTCAGTTAGGTTATACTAAAACAGCTAAGTGTTACGACTGCCACGGTGCTCACGATATATTAC
This sequence comes from uncultured Ignavibacteriales bacterium, assembly GCA_963764685.1. Classification (GTDB taxonomy): domain Bacteria; phylum Bacteroidota; class Ignavibacteria; order Ignavibacteriales; family Ignavibacteriaceae; genus CAVXTT01. Next base: position 295,551 of record CAVXTT010000020.1, on the reverse strand, counting down.
CGATGGAGAACCCGGCTTCCCACTTAAACAGAAAAAATGTAGTGGCAACCTGTAAGAAATGCCACGAAGGAGCAAACAGACAGTTCGCCGGTTATTTTACTCACGCTACACATCACGATCCGGAGAAATACCCCTTCCTCTTTTGGACCTTTTGGGGCATGACAGGATTACTGGTAGGAACATTTTTTATAGCTGGTCTGCATACTTTGCTGTGGTTCCCGCGTTCGTTAAAATGGAGAAGAGAGCTAAGCAGATTACATAATGATGGAGAAGAAAATGATTCGGGAAATGGAAAAGACCCAGGAAATTAGACAGAGAATCTCCGTCACCAAGCCCCAGTTCAGAAGATTCACTAGGTTAAACCGGGTCCTTCATATCGGTATGATCATAAGCTTTATCGGGTTAGCTCTGACCGGTATGACACTGAAATTTTCATACACAGGCTGGGCTGTAATATTAGCACATTTTTTCGGAGGCTTTGAATCTGCCGGATTTATACATCGATTCTGTGCAGTAATAATGTTTGGGGTTTTCACTGCCCATATTACCGATCTGGTGAGACTTAAAAAGAAAGAGTATAAAAGCTGGAAGAATTTATTATTGGGCCCCGATACTATGCTTCTTACAAAAAGAGATCTCCAGGATTTTATCGGTTCCCTTAAATGGTTCCTGAATTTGGGTGAAAGACCAAGTTATGGGAGATGGACTTATTGGGAGAAGTTTGACTACTTCGCAGTATTCTGGGGAATATTCGTAATCGGCGCAACGGGTTTAACTTTATGGTTCCCTGAATTTTTTACTCAGCTGTTTCCCGGATCATTTATAAATATTGCCACTATTATTCATAGTGATGAAGCGCTCCTTGCTGTAGGATTTATCTTTACTGTGCATTTCTTTAATACTCACCTGAGACCAGAAAAATTTCCTATGGATATAGTTATTTTTTCAGGCAGTGTGCCTTTGTCCGAATATAAAATCGACAGACCGGACGAGTACAATAAGCTTGTGGAATCGGGAGAACTGGAAAAATATCTTGTTGAACCTTATCCGCCGATAGTCATTAAAACAATAAGGTTTTTCGGCTGGACTGCCTTATCAATCGGATTCAGCATAGTGGTCTGGATTATTTATGCTATGCTGTTTGCTTACAGATAATTAATTATATTTTACACAGTAAAGGTTTCGAATTCAGAAAGGACCCTTGTTGGATAAAAGAAGATTTCCTATAACTTTTTATAATCCTATAACTTTGCTGGGCACTGCCATTGCCTTAATAAGTTTTGGATTAATATTGTTCCTGATACTCCTTGAGATGTTTGCCAAGGATCCGGCACCATATATGGGAATCATTGCATTCGTTATCCTGCCTGTTTTCCTGATAATAGGACTTCTTCTGATTGTAGTGGGAATTCTTAAAACCCGAAGGGACAAACCTAAACCCGGACAGGTAAGACACAAATTCCCGACGGTTGACCTGAACGACCCGAAACACCGGAGGGCATTTTTAATATTTTCAGTGGGCACAATTCTGCTGCTTCTTTTTTCTGCTTTCGGCAGCTTTAAGGCTTATGAGTATACTGATTCGGATGAGTTCTGCGGTACGATCTGTCACGAAGTTATGGAGCCCGAATATACTGCTTACCTCAGCTCTCCTCATTCAAGGGTTGGCTGCGTTAGCTGCCATATTGGCTCCGGCGCCGATTGGTTTGTAAAAGCAAAAATTTCGGGTGCATACCAGGTGTATTCGGTTATCTTTAATAAATATTCAAGACCTATACCCACACCTATTCATAATCTGCGTCCCGCGCAGGAAACCTGTGAACAATGTCATTGGCCTAAGCACTTCTTCAGCGAAAAGAAAGTAGAATATACTTATTATCTCTCGGATGAAAATAATACAAAATCCAATATAAGTATGCTCCTCAAGATCGGTGGCGGCAACAGTGAGGCAGGAACAACATCCGGCATCCACTGGCATATGAATATAGCAAATGAAATTAACTATGTTTCCGATTCTACCCGGACAATAATCCCGTGGGTAAAATCCCGATCGGCTGATGGTAAAGAAGTTATTTATAAATCCAGAGAAGTGCCGTTCAGTGATGATCTGTTAAAAATTTCAGATATAAGAAAAATTGATTGTATCGACTGCCATAACAGACCTTCCCACATCTATAACCAGCCGGATAAGATGGTGAACCTTTATCTTTCAGGGGGGGATATAGATGAGACACTTCCATACATAAAAAGTGTTTCAGTCCAGGCTCTTGAAAAGAAATATTACAATAAACAGGAAGCTTACGGGCTCATAAGCAATTATATAGAAAATTTTTACAACACTAATTACCCCGAAATAGCAGCTTCAAAAAAGAGCGCGATTGATAAAAGCATATCCTTCGTAAAGAAGATCTATGAAAGAAACTACTTCCCCGAAATGAATGTCAGCTGGAGAAGATTCCCTAACAATATAGGACACGTATACAGCCTGGGATGTTTCAGATGCCACGACGGAAAGCATTTCAGCAATGATGGTAAAATGATCTCCAATGACTGTAATATCTGCCACAGCATAATTTCACAGACACCTGCACCGGATAACGGAAATCCATTTAACCAGAAATTTATACATCCGGCTAAAATATCAGGATCAGTCGAAAATCAGCTGTGCACAGATTGTCACGCCGCCGAAAGAAACAAGTAAAAAGTTATCTCTGGCAAATAAATAGATTGACATTAAACTATACAATCCTTTATCTTTTCTCTGTATCTTAAACCGGAGTCTGTTTTGGAAAATAAAGAAAAAATAACGCAGGCTAGGAAGCTTTTTAATCTCGGTTACAAGCTGCATATGGCAGGGGATATTGCTGAAGCTGTAAGGGCTTACAGAAATTCCATTCATTATTATCCGACAGCAAAAGCCCATACTTATCTTGGGTGGGCATACAGCGTGCAGGGTAAACATCAGGATGCAATAAAGGAATGTTTAACTGCAATTGAACTTGATCCCGATTACGGTAACCCCTATAACGATATCGGAATGTACCTGATTCAGCTGAACAATTTAGATGAAGCAGTCATCTGGTTTGAGAAGGCTCTCAAGATCCCTGATTACGATTCACGTCATTATCCATTATTTAATCTAGGGTGCATTTATGAGAAAAAGGGAGACTGGCTTACAGCCCTCGAATATTATAATGACGCACTGGAAGTTAAACCAGACTATGAACACGCTAAAGCGGCTGCGGTTAAATTAATGGCCGCGATGAACTAATCCTTATGTTCTGCAGGGGCAATATTTTCCGCCCCTTCGAGCTTTCCTATTAATTCCTGCGGCTGATGAATAAGCAGCGGCAGGCACCTTGAACAAATGTAAGCTGATTTTCCTGCATAGGTCAAATTAATAAGCGGAATCTGATTTTCAGACGTTCCGCAGTTTAGGCATTTTTGTGTTTCCGGCATAAGAATTTTTTTTGAGTGAGTTTAAATATAAAATATATTAATCAAAAGAATAGTCAATGTGTAAACACTCCGGATGATTTGTTAACATAAAATTGATATATTTGAACCGCTAAATTTAATATTCGGGGTGTAGCGCAGTCCGGTTAGCGCGCTTCGTTCGGGACGAAGAGGTCGTAGGTTCGAATCCTATCACCCCGACAAATACAGTCCATTAAGGGGAATTTTTGGGTCAATTCTTCGTTTACATTCTTTTCAGTACTTTCTCATAAAAGTACATAGTGTTGATCATTCACCTACCCTTTTCGGGTGAAAAAACATGGAAATCCTATCATATTCGTGACCTATCTCTCTAATTCCATTCTTCATTGACCGCTTGTATAATTTTATTTCATGGAGCAAAAAAAGTTTTTAATTTACAGCAGCCAGTTGTTTAATCATGAAGGAATAATATGAACAGATTAACAATATTTTGCCTGATCATTTTAGCTTTGGCTTCCTGTACAAAATCCCAGCAGACAGAAAAAGAAGCAAAACTTATAGGTTCTTGTGAAGGTTGTGAAGCAGTCTTTGAATTTGGTGATAAAAAACTTACACCGATAGATACACTGCCTGGTTTTTTTGAACAGGGGACAAAATTAATGATCACTGGTACTATATATAAAAATGACGGAAAGACTCCTGCAGATGGTGTTATTTTATATATCTATCATACGAACCAGAACGGAATATATGCAGCTAAAAAGACTTCCACGGGGTGGGAAAAACGTCATGGGTATATGAGGGGATGGATAAAAACCGGTAATGACGGCAGGTACACTTTTTACACAATCAGACCTGCAAGTTATCCTAACAGTACAGCCCCTGCTCATATTCATCCTGTTGTCCTTGAGTCCGCAGGGAAATACTACTGGATATCAGATTTTTTATTTGCAGACGATCCTAACCTAAATAAGAATGAAATGGTAGAAGAACCCAGAGGAGGAAACGGTGTATTAAAAGTTAGAAATGATGAAAATATCCTTAAAGCAGAACGGGATATAATTCTTGGGGAAAATATACCCGGTTATTGAAACAATTTTTGTTCTTCTCCCCTATTATTATAATTTTGCATCAAAATTATATCATAACTATTCAAGAAAATTATTATGGCAGCAAACCATTCATTTGATATTGTATCCGAAATTGATCTGCAGGAAGCAGACAATGCAGTTAACCAGGCTTTAAAGGAAATCCATCAGAGATATGATCTTAAGGATTCAAATACTTCGGTGGAACTCAATAAAAAAGATAAACTTATAAACATCAACACCAAGGATGATTATTCACTTAAAGCTTCTATCGATATTCTTCAGACAAAATTTATAAGAAGGAGTATCTCGATTAAAGCCTTAAAGATCAATGAATCAGAACCTGCTGCAGGGGGCAGGATCAAGTGTGTTATAAATCTGCAGAGCGGTATATCAAAAGAAAATGCAAAGAAGATTACAACACTTATTAAAGACTCAAAGTTGAAAGTAAATGCCCAGATCCAGGATGAACAGGTAAGAGTACAGGGTCCCAAAATAGATGACCTTCAGTCTGTCATTCAAATGGTTAAGGATGCAGATTTTGATTTCCCCACACAGTATGTAAATATGAAATGAGTTTAGGACGGAAGCGGTAAGGTCTCAGGTGCGGGCTTATGATGCGTAAGCCAGTCTTAATTTCTCCTTACCTAATTTCCTAACGATATTAAATTCTTCCTCGGTTATCTTTTCAACATCGCCGTAATAATTATGATCTACACTGTCCTTCTGCAGTGAGGATTTTAATATTGAATATGAGATAAGATCAAGCTTATCTACTACAAGATTTCTGCTGTCGGCAGGATCAACCTTCCCTTCAACTATATATGGCCCCATCGACATTGTTTTCTCTGCAACTGCATCATATACCCCGGGGAAAATAACAGCTTCAAATGTGCCGGTAAGGTCCTCAAGTGAAAGGAATTTCATTATATCCCCTTTGCGGGTCCTGATTCTTTTTGATGTCATATACCAGCCGATCATCTTAACCCGCCTTCCTTTTTGCGCATCCATTTTTACTGCAGTGGTAACAGAGGGAGCGCTTGTCCATTTTTCATAAAAATGAAGCGGGTGCCGCGTTACCATATAATCAAAACTTTCGTATTCGTGGAGACATTTTTCTTCAATTGTATATTCCCTCCCCTCCTCCATTTCCACAGGCAGGAGCTCGTTTATAAACAGGTCTCCGTATCCCCTCTCCTGTATTTTTCTCCTGTGAATATATAAATCAAGCAGGCGCAGCATTGAGGACCTGGTTCTTTTAAAGCAGTCCATAGCGCCGCTTTTAATAAGCAGTGCGGTTTCCTCGAAGCCGATGTGAGTCCGCGAAAGAAAATCCTGTAAGGAGGAATACTTTCCTTTATTTCTTTCCTCAATAATTAATTCCGCAGAGTTTCGCGAAAGATTTTTCACTGCACAGAATCCTATTCTTAATTTATCGCCGCTGCCGTAATATTCATACCGGCTGCGGTTAATGCAGGGAAGAAGTATTTTCAGTCCAAGTCTTTTTGATTCTTCTATATACACTGCCGCGGAATAGAACCCTCCCCCGTTGCTTAAAACGCTTGCCATAAACTCTGCCGGGAAATGAGCTTTTAGAAAAGCCACCTGGAATGAGAGCAAGGCAAATGATGCGCTGTGTGCCTTGCAGAATGAATATCCCGCAAAGGATTCAATCTGCCGCCACAGCTCATTTGTTTGCTCGTCCGAAAAATTTTTCTCCCTGCAATGATGATAAAATTTCAGGGTGATCTGTTCCATCGCTTTATGCGAGCGCATTTTTCCGCTCATTGCCCGGCGCAGGAGATCAGCTTCCTCAAGAGTTAATCCTGCTATATGATGCGCAACCTTAATTACGTCCTCCTGGTAGATCATTACCCCGTAAGTATCCCCAAGATAAGTTTCCATCTCAGGTATAAAGTATTTTCTTTTTGCCGGGTCCTTATGGCGGGCAATGAATTCCTGCATCATACCGCTTTCTGCAACCCCGGGACGGATAATAGAGCTGGCTGCGGTCAGCATTTCGAAATCATCAACATTTAGCTTTCTGAGGAGGGAGCGCATTCCGGGGGATTCTATATAAAAGCAGCCGATAGTGTTGCCGCTTCTGATCAGCTGTTTTGTGCCTTTATCATTGAAGAGGAATTCAAAATCGAATATATCGAAATCCACTTTCCCTGAAGAACGGGGAATGGCAGGATACAATTTGTGTATCTTTGCCCCTCGCCATTCCTGCGGCACATTATATTTTAAATCCTGAAACATCTCTAAGATACTACTGAACATTTGTTCACTATATTTTAAAGCTTTCCTCCCACAAAATCAAGGGAAATATGCCCGAAAATCCATAAAGTGCACTTTGTCCAGAATAAATTTAACTAACAAGAACGCTCGATAATCATTTGTATTGGACAGCCTTCTTTTTTTTAAATTTCTATCCCCCCAACGGAATAAATTTTAGAGCCGTCAACTCTTCACAATCATCAAGAACATATAACCACCTTAAATAATTTGACCAGGTACTGAATTAAGAAATACCTCTACTCCCTACACAACCCCTACTATGTCCTACTAAATGCCTACTACAGGGCTACGGTCAAAGGATGATTGTAACGAGGTAGTAGGGGTTAGGTATTCTAAGAGAAAGGGCTTGAAATAAATATTTAGTCAGAGTTTACCGGATAATTTCATTAAATCCAACATGAGATGCCTGATCCCTTGTTCCTTCAATCATATGATGATAAAAAGTGTGTAACTCTAAATTGAACAGTGCGCAAGTTCATAAGAGTTATAAATATTCTAATAAAAGGGTGAAAAAAGGCTTAGAAAGTGTTAAATTTTAGATGTGTATAATAAATATACACCGAAGGTTAATATTATAGATGCTTTGAGGTGAATAGATGCAGGCAGAAGATGAACTTGTATGGACTTGCCAGTACTGCGGAGTCCATAATGTCGTATGGATAGACTTGACGGCAGGTGGCAAGCAGGACTTCGAGGAAGACTGCAGGGTCTGCTGCCGCCCGAACAGGATCATCATTACAATGGATAATGATGAGAACGTATTTATTGAATCACGCCCGGATGATGAGTAATCCGGCTAATATTTTTTTGTACCTCCTTAATCCATAATCATTCTTAAGAATGAAGAAGTATCTTCTTCATCATTATTGCCGTCTGCAGTTTCTTTCTGCTTAGCTTTTTCCTTAGCCCAGTTATACCTGCTTGCATCAAAGTTAAAACCACTCTTCGGAATTTCGGGCTCATTTTCTTTTTCGGAAAGAGTTGCTTTTGGTTTATTAACCCTGATAAAAGTCGGTACTTCAAGATCTTCCTTCTCAGCATCAACATTTTTGAAGAAATCAAAACCGCCTCTGAAACTGTCCGCATCATTAAACTTCGGCTGGATTTGTTTGAAGTTCTTTGCAGGATACTGCTGTGCATTCTCAAATCCGGTTGCTATTACAGTGTATGAAACGTAATCGTTCATATCCTCTTTCCTTACACAACCGAAAATTACGTTTGCCTCTTCACCTGCAGCTTCAAATATTACATTGTTGCCTTCATTTATCTCTTCCATTGTAAGATTGCTTGAGCCGGTAACATTAAGCAATACACTCTTTGCGCCTTTAATGTTTATACCCTCCAGCAGAGGACTCGAGATAGCTTTCTGTGCGGCTTCAATTGCCCTGTTCTCACCGCTTGCTATTCCGCATCCCATTAAGGCTTCACCGCTCTGGTTCATTACTGAACGTACATCAGCAAAGTCAACATTTATAAGTCCCTCAACAGTAATTATATCAGCTATTCCTCTGGTAGCTTCATATAATACTTCATTGGGCTTGTCGAATGCTGCAAATGCATTAGTTCCTTTTTCAAGTATGCTCAGGAGCCTCTCATTGGGAATTACGATAAGACTATCCACATAAGATTTCAGTTCCTGAATTCCCTGCTCTGCATTAAGCATTCTTTTCTTCCCTTCCCATCTGAAAGGTTTGGTAACGATGCCTACGACAAGAGCTCCGAGGCTTTTTGCGATAGATGCAATTACAGGAGCACCCCCTGTACCTGTTCCCCCACCCATTCCGGCGGTAACAAATACCATATCGCTGCCCTGCAGGACTTCGGCAATTTTATCCCGGTCCTCTTCAAGGGATTTTCTCCCGACATTAGGATCTGCACCGGCGCCAAGACCACGGGTTATATTTGTTCCGATCTGAATTTTATATGTTGCACTGCTGCTGCTTAATACCTGGGCATCGGTATTTATAGCAACGTATTCAACGCCGGTGAGTCCTCTTTTTATCATACTCTCAACTGCATTACAACCGCCGCCTCCAATACCAACTACTTTTAGTACTGCAGACATTGATCTACCCCGATCAAGAGTAGCGAATCGCGACATAGATCCTCCTATAATTGTATTTATAATTCATCAAAAAATTGTTGTACTTTTTTAAATATTGATGAGAATTTATTTTGTCCCTTAACCTTGTTTGCTTTCATATAAACCTGGTATTCACTCGATTTGCTGCCCGGAATTCCTTTAATCAATCCGGCAACAGTTGCAAATTCGGGACTCTCAATTTCATTTGATAAACCTGCACCAAGCTCCTGCGGAACACCTATTCGTGTCGGCAGACCAAAAACTTCTTCGGCTAGCTCAGTACACCCTTTTAATAAAGCTCCGCCGCCTGTTAATACGATTCCGGCTTTAATTTTATTTTTAAATCCCGCGCTTCTAATCTCATTATCAATAAGAACAAAAAGCTCTCTCATTCTGAGACTGATTATCTGCGTTAATAAGCTGATAGGTATTTTTGTATTTCCTCTGGCACCAACTCCTCTTATTAAAATATCCTCATCCCTTATAATTGCAGCTTCTGTAGCATATCCAAATTCTTTTTTCAGATTTTCAGCTTCTTCGCTTACAACTCCGAGTGATTCCCTGATATCGTTTGTAACCTGGTTTCCTGCCACACCAATAACTTTTGTGTGCTTAATCGACCTGTTGTGGAAAATTGCGATATCGGTAGTCCCTCCTCCGATATCAATTAGTGCTACGCCGAGATCCTTTTCACTTTCCTCAAGAACAGATGAGCTTGATGCAATCGGCTGAAGAATATAATCTTGTACGGTAAGCCCTGCCCTCTCTACTGATTTTTTGATATTCTGAATTGCAGGTATTGAAGCCAGGACGATATGATTTGTGGCTTCCAGTCTTGAGCCCGACATTCCGAGCGGATTCTCAATGCCACTCTGGTAGTCAACAAAAAATTCCTCCGGAATGATATGAAGTATCTGTCTGTCAGACGGAATTCTTATAGTCCTTACATCTGCATCAAGTCTGTCAAGATCTGCTTTTGTTATTTCTTTTTCATCGCTGTTGATGGTAACATAATTCCTGTGTCTTATGCTGGTTATATGTTCACCGGCAACTCCAACATTCACATTTGTTATGTTTATCCCGGCACGGTTGGATGCAGTTGCCACTGCATTTCTAATTGCCTCTGCTGTTTTACCGATATTTGCTACAAGACCTTTATGCAATCCTTCTGACGGAGCAACACCAAATCCGAGAATGTCGGTACGGTTTGGGCTTACAACTTCAGCTATAACGGCACATACTTTTGTTGTTCCAAGATCAAGGCCCGCGATGATATTCTTCTTCATTGAATACCCCCTATTTTGTTCAAAGAACCGAAATAAATATGGTTAGCGTATCTAAGGTCCACATAATCAATGCTGTCCATCATCAGTTCTCCTTTATCCAGATTTTCCCATAAGGTTTCAAGAGACACTGCTTTTCTTGCTTCATCCCCTCTGCCGAATATAACTGCCGGTTTAAGATCCGAGAAATTCAGAACCACCTCGTCATGATATACTAATCCCGAACCCGACTCCAGATTTATTTCAGAAAGTCTATTTGATAGTTCACCATTGCGTAGTTCCTTTAGAGCATTTATGATCCTGAACGCCTGAACTATATTTTCATTCTGAAAACTTGAGAGGTGTTTTACATTTCCGGGATACTTTATGTTCGTAATAAGGGGCAGGTCCAGCTCGTTAATATTTTTGAACAAAGGCAGCACCTGGAAATCCGACGAAATTAAACAGGGTTCTGAATTAATGATTATCAATGCTTTAATATCTTTTTCAATTGTATTAACTCTTAACTGTTTTTTGCTCATTTCTACATCTGCACGCGAGATATAAGGATGTTTCTCAAACCTGTCTTTTATTACTGCCTCAGAAAATTTTGCATAATTATTGTTCTCAAGCCTCGTGAAAAGAAGATAATCATTACCCGAAAGTAGCCTGTTCCCTTCTATGGTGATTTCTTCAGGCACCGGTTTCTTATAACCGGTATTGACGAAAAAGGTTAGATATCCTAATAAACCGGCCAGCAGAATACAAAGAATCAGGCTTATAATGCTGCTGTTTTTATTTTTCATTTCTTATCCAGGTTTGATACAAACTTTTCTCCATACCTCCATATATCCCCTGCACCCATAGTAATTATGATGTCATCGTCTTTCTTCAGCTCCATTAGTTTTTCGGGAATATCGGCTTTGTTGGGAAGATAAATCACATTCTTATGGCCGAACTTTCTTGCTGCCTCTGCAACGATACTTCCGTTGATTCCTTCAATAGGTTCTTCACGCGCCGGATAAACATCAGTACAGATAAATATATCGGAGTTCAGAAATGATCTGCCGAACTCCTGGTAGAAATCTCTTGTCCTTGAATAAAGATGAGGCTGGAATACTGCGATCAGCCTTCTGTCCCATCCTGCCCTTATTCCCGCAAGTGTAACAGTAGTTTCTGTCGGATGATGTGCATAATCATCAACAACAAGAATTTCCTTATTGTACTTAACCTCAAATCGCCTGTATACTCCTGTAAATGATTCGAGGGCTTTTTTAATTACAGGAAATTCAACACCAAGCTCGCGGGCAATGCAAACAGCTACTAAAGAATTTTTAATATTATGTACGCCTGGGATCTTAAGAGTAATGCGTGCAAGCTCTTCGCCTTTGTATTTTATCGTAAAGGCGCTCGTGAATTCATTGTGCACAATATCCACAGCCCTAATATCGGCTTGTGTAGTAAGTCCGTATGTAAGTATTTTTTTATTTATAGAAGGAATGATATCCTGAAGCGCCGGTTCATCCAGGCATAATACTACAAATCCATAAAAAGGTACTTTGTTTGCGAACTCAATAAAAGCAGATTTAATATCATCAAGGTCTTTGTAAGTATCGAGATGCTCACTTTCCAGAGTTGTTATGGCTGCAATTGTAGGAGTGAGTTTCAGGAAAGTACGGTCAAATTCATCAGCTTCTACAACTATGAACTCTCCGTTGCCGAGCCTTGCATTTGTACCGCCAAGCCCTGTTAGTTTTCCCCCTACTATAATAGTGGGATCAAAATTCGCTTCAGTTAATGTTAATCCGGTCATCGAGGTAGTAGTTGTCTTTCCGTGTGTGCCTGCAATACCAATCCCGTATTTCATTCTCATTGTTTCAGCGAGCATCTCTGATCTTTTAATGATAGGTATCTTTTTTCTTTCAGCAGCAATTATTTCAGGATTATCAAGTGTAACTGCTGATGAATAAACAAGAACATCGACATCTGCCACATTTTCTTCAGAGTGTCCCTCATAAATCTTTATTCCCAGGTCTTCGAGGCGGTTTGTTATTTCGGATAATGACCTGTCCGAACCTGTAACCTCGAATCCCTGGTTCAGCAGTATCTCTGCGATGCCGCTCATTCCAATACCGCCTATACCGACAAAATGTACTTTTTTTATGTTCTTAAACATTTTCTTTTTTTATCCTGCTTTTAAGCTCTTCAATCATTTCGACCAGCTTAACTTCATTCTCATAATCGCCGGGCCTTATTATAATAGAGCGCTGCCTGTTCTTTATTCTCAACCTGATTATTCTGAACATATTGTTTTTCAATCTTCCCTTATCCCTCTTGAACTTTATTTCGGTAATCGATTCAACAGGGAAATCCTTCCGTTTAGACCTGCTTATAAATGAAATCGCCCGGTCGCTTATTTCAAGTCTTCTGTGTATGAAATTATTATAGATCAATGAGATAATTGATATCAGGACAATAGCAGCGAAGAAATATATTATAGGGTCCCTTGTAATAAGGGTAAAACTATCCTCTACAAATTGTCCGCGCACGATAACGTAAAGAAGAAATGCAACGAAATAGATTATCGTCGACTGGTAGTAAAATGAGAGGTTGTATTTAAAAATAGTTTTATTCATTTTTATGCCTCAGCATATTTAATTGCTCTTTCCGCAATAATTCCTGCTGCGTCGGGTCTGCTAAGCTTTTTGCAGTTATTTCTTAATTCCTGCAGTTTGTTGTCATCGGTTATTATTTTAAGCAAAGCAGCGGGCAGTTCTGATTTTACATCGTTATCTTTTATAAGCACGGCTGCGCCATTAGTCCACAAATATTCAGCATTATGATACTGGTGATTCTCTGCAACATTAGGAGACGGCACTATGATACCGGGAATCTCCAGCACTAACATTTCGGCTATGGTAGTTGCCCCCGCACGTGATATTAACAAGTCACAGGCTGAATATGCCAAATTCATATTATCTATAAATTCGCTTACAAAAATATTACTTGATGAGTAAGATTTGAAATGATTGAAATAATTTTTCCCTGTCTGCCAAATGACCTGGATATCTTTTTCTTCTACCATCCTGATACAGCCCGCGACAGCTTCATTGATTGATGCAGCTCCAAGACTTCCTCCAAGGACGAGTATTGTCTTTTTATCAGGAGATAAAGAAAAAGATTGTAAAGCTTCAGTTCTGGATACTTTTTTCAAACTGCTTCTTACAGGGTTTCCTGTCAAATATATATTCTCAGGCTTCTTAAGATATTTTAATGAATCGTTAAAGCTTATATGTATTTCATCTGCATATTTTTCGAGCACCCTGGTTGTTATTCCGGGATAACTGTTTTGCTCAAGTAAAATTATTTTCGCACCAATTAGTGAGGCGGCAAATACAGCAGGTCCTGCGACATAACCGCCGCTGCCGATAGCTACTTTTGGTCTAAAACTAAGGTTTATAAATAATGATTGAATAATGGAAACAACCACCTTTAACGGAAAAAGAATATTTCCGATATTCATTTTTCTCGAAAAACCTTTTATCCAGATAGATCTGAATTTGTATCCAAGCTTTGGAACCAGCTTACCTTCTATTCTTGAGGCAGTGCCTATGAACATAATATCTGCCTCCGGTTTTATTGATTTAATCTTTTCGGCAACCGCAACTGCAGGAAATAAATGTCCTCCCGTTCCTCCTCCGGCAAACAGAAACCTGTATTTAGTTTCGGCTTTCATTTACCTCCTTTGCCTTTTGAGGCTCCTGAACAAGCAAGGCTCTTTCACGCATTTCATTTGTTAGCGCGATATTTATAAGAATACCTGTTGATATGCATAAAAATATTAATGAAGTACCGCCGTAGCTGATAAAGGGCAGGGGCAGACCGGTAGTCGGAAGCAGCCCTGAAGTTACACCGGCATTAATAAAGGCATATATGATAACAGAAAATGAGATACCGAAAGCTACCAGCTGACCGAATCTGTCTTTTGTTTTTTTCGCAATAAGAAGTCCTGCACCAAAGAATATCAAGAATGCCAGCAGCACAATAATTGATCCGATGAATCCCATTTCTTCACCGAGGATTGCAAAAATAAAATCACCATAAGCTTCAGGAAGAAACAAATTGTTCTGCCTGCTGTGCCCAATACCTAATCCGAAGATTCCGCCGCTGCCAAGTCCCAGAAGAGCTTGTTTTACCTGGATATTTATATCCCCCCCATTATTTAAGCTATTTATGTATGAAAGGATCCTGCTTCTTGAATGGGGAAAAATCATTGCAGCGGTTAAACCGGAGAATAGGCAGAAAAAGGAAGCCGCAAGAATATGCTTTACTCTAGCACCTCCTATATAAATAAGAGCCAGGCCGATTACCACAATCAGAACACCGTTACTTATATTTGGCTGAATTAAAACCAGCGCTGATATTAAGAGCACCCAGAAGAAAAGATAGATAAAACCGTTCCTGAAATCGTGCAGCACTTCCTTTTTATCGTCAAGCAATGCTGCAAGATGAAGTATAAGGATCAACTTTGCTGCATCAGCAGGCTGAAACGAAACGAAGCCCAGATTTATCCATCTTCCTGCTCCTTTAATGTTCGGCGCAAGGAACAAGGTTACAAAAAGCATAAACGCTATTATGAATATTGCCGGCTTACTGTATTCCTTATACAACTCATATGGGATAAAGCAAAACAGGGCGAGACATACAATTCCGATCAAAACCTTAAATAAATGAGAATTGAACAGATGAAAAACACTGTCAAATTTGAATTCACTGAATGTACTGCTGGCGCTCATTACGATAATGAGCCCAAGCATTATAAGTACGAATGAATCAAGAAATATTGTCACAGCCAGTTTTTTCATTATAAGTTATTCACCGCTTCCTTAAAAACTCTTCCTCTGTGTTCATAATTATCGAACATGTCGAAACTCTTGCAGGCAGGAGAAAACAATATCACATCATTTTTTCTTGCCTCGTTGTTAGCCGCAAGCACGGCTTCCTGCAAAGTAGCTTTAATCTCTACCTTAATATTTTTGTGAAAAAAATTAAAAACCTTCTGAGCCGATGATCCTATTGCATAGATTTTCTTAGCCTTTGAGAGCACCAGATCTTCAATTTTTGTATAATCATTTCCGTGATCCTCTCCTCCGAGAATAAGCAGCAGCCTGTTGTTAAAGCTTCTTAATGCATACCATACGGAATCAACATTAGTTGCTTTAGAATCATTATAGAATTTAACTCCGTCTATCGATCTGACGAATTCCAATCTGTGCTCGACGCCTTTAAAGGACTTTAGTGCTGCGGTGATCTTCTCATTATCAAGAGAGTATATTTTTGCGGCAGTAACTGCAGCAAGTGCATTCATAAGATTGTGCTCACCGGGAATGCTTAAGCTGCTTGCATCGGCAATAATGCTTGTCGTATCATTATCGCTGAAAATAATTTTATTATCTTCAATACAGGTCCCATTCTTCGGATGATCCGTTAATGAGAACAGATAAGATTTGCTTTGATGAGGGATCAGATTCCTCATCAGTGTTTCATCATCCCTGTTCAGGATTAAATTGTTCTTCTTGTGCTGATTCTTAAATAATCTCATCTTGGAACTGATGTAGTTCTCAAACTTATTACCGTAACGGTCCAGGTGGTCAGGGGTTATATTAAGTATGACTGCTGTATCGGGTTTAAATTTATCGATCAGATCTATCTGAAAGCTGGATACTTCCAGAACTACAAATTCGGCTTCCTTTACCTGTAATACGATTTCAGAAAATGCGAGTCCGATATTACCGGCTACATAAGCTTTAATTCCGGCAGTATTAAAAATATGTCCCGTCAGCTCTGTAGTCGTCGTCTTCCCATTAGTCCCTGTTATAGCTATTATTTTCCCATTACAGAAAGTGGAGGCAAGTTCTATTTCGCTTATAACCTGGATCCTTTTACTTACTGCTTTCAATATTACTTCTGCGTCTGAGGGAACACCAGGGCTTACTATCATCAGGTCGCAATCAAAAACCTTTTCAGTGTGCCTGCCGTATTCGTGGTCTATCTTATTTTGTTTAAGTATTTCAACTGCAGCAATTACTTTCTTATCTGATCCATGATCACTTACAAACGGAAAACCGTGCAGCTGCTTAATAAGCTTTGCTGCTCCCGTTCCGCTTCTTATTGCTCCAATTATGGTTACTTTTTTACCTTCTATTTCCATTATCTGATCTTAAATGATGTTAAGCTTACAATAGCAAGTATTATGGCAATTATATATGCACGAATTACAATCTTTGGTTCTGGCCACCCTTCCATTTCAAAGTGATGATGAATAGGCGCCATCTTAAAAACACGTCTGCCCTCACCATACTTTCTCTTGGTGTATTTGAAGTACAAACGCTGTATTATAACAGAGAGAGTCTCCATAAAGAAAATTCCGCCCAGAATAGGGATCAGCAGTTCTTTTTTTATCAGTACTGTGATGATCCCGAAAGCACCTCCTAAAGCTAGTGAGCCGGTATCTCCCATAAATACCTGCGCAGGATAAAAATTAAACCATAGGAATCCAAGAGAAGCTCCTATAAGAGCGGCAATAAATACTGTAAGCTCACCTGATCCGGGCAAATGAATTATATTCAGATAATTTGAATAAATTGCATTTCCGCTTACGTAAGAGATTATGGCAAGAGTAAGCATTACTATTACTGTGACCCCGATGGCCAGCCCATCTAGCCCGTCTGTTAAATTCACTGCATTGGATGTTGCAGTAATTATGAATATCACTACCGGGATATAGAAATAAGAGAAATCGAAATTTACATCTTTAAGGAATGGAACCGTTGTAACAGAATTTATTCCTGCAAACTGGGGAGAGAAATAAATTACCGCTCCAATAATTAACCCTATGGTTATCTGACCTAACAGTTTATATCTGGCAATTAAACCATTCGGCATTTTTTTTATCACTTTAAGATAGTCATCAAGAAAGCCCACTCCCCCAAGCCAAACTGTACCCCCGAGGATAAGGATTATATATATACTTTTCAGATCTGCCCATAATAATACAGGGATCAGCACAGAAAGAATTATGATTACGCCTCCCATTGTAGGAGTACCTGCTTTTGACCAATGGAATTTAGGTCCGTCGGCTTTCTTGGCTTCCCCGATCTGGTTCTGCTGTAAAATTCTGATGATCTTCGGTCCGAGATAAAATGATAAAATCAAACCGGTAATTGCAGCTAATGCCGACCTGAAAGTGAGAAAACGGAAAATATCAAACCCCGGAGGGTTAAAAACTTTATTTACATGTTCAAATAAATAATAGAGCATCAGCCTAATTATTTTCCTGTATTATATTCAGAAATTCTTCCATATGCATTCCGCGGGATCCTTTAAATAGCAGAACTGAATCATTAAACTTCTGTCGCTTCAGAAATCTTTTTAATGAGGTTCTGCTTATAAAATGTTTTACCTCAATAGCAGTAGCTTTAAGAGAATCGTAAATATGTTCCGACATTGGCCCAATAGTGAATACCCGATCTATCTTGTTCTTCTTTAATAACCCGGCAAGCTTTTTATGATGCTGAGCTGATTTAAGTCCCAGCTCAAGCATATCGCCGAGCACTGCAATTTTGGTTTTTCCAGGGTATAATTTGCCGAGCATACCAATTGCGTTCACCATAGAATCGGGATTTGCATTATACGTGTCGTCAACCAGGACTAATCCATTAAGCTCTTTTACAACAAATCTTTTCTCATATGCCTTAAGTTGCTTTGCACCAGCGATAATTTCTCTCCCGCTTAACCCGGTCTTGAGCGCAACTGCAGCTGCTGCAATAAAATTCTTTACAGCCTGGTCGCCCCACACGGGAAGCTCAACATTAAATTTTTTCCCCTTATAAGTTATACTTACCAATGCCCGACCATCTTTTGTATAATTTTCAATTTTCCCTTTTACATCTGCTTTGCTTTCGATTGCATATGTTAAACGTTTTGCATATTGCGGATAAAGTTTGTTCACGTAATGATCATCATTATTAATTAATATATATCCTTTATGTTCAACCGCTTTGGTTATCAGGGAAGCTTTTTCTTTTAGGACACCCTGTTTATTCTTCAGAAACTCTAGGTGGGAATTCCCGACATTAGTAATTAATGCAAAGTCAGGCTTTGCTATTCCAGCTGTGTATGCAATCTCACCGAAATGATTTGTTCCTAATTCAAGTACAAGATATTCGTGTTTGTTATTTGTACGAAAAAGTGTCTGAGGCACACCGATATGGTTATTATGATTGGCAAGAGTCCTGTTCACTTTATATTTTTCATTAAGGAGAACGGAAGTAAATTCCTTAACGGAAGTCTTGCCAGCACTGCCGGTAATTCCAATTATTTTTGTTGTCAGTTTCTCTCTCCATATCCCCGCCAAGAAACCTAAGGCAAAAATAGTATCATCAACAGTTATTACGGGAACATCGAGAGTATTATATCTGCTGTATTTTTTCTTTTTTATTAATATCGCGGATGCACCGTTCTTTACAGCGTCTTTAATAAAGTCGTGACCGTCGAACCTCTCACCTTTAATTGCTATAAATAATGCTTTAGCAGGTACATTTCTAGAGTCGATTGTTACTGCCTCAATAGGAAGGAATGCATCAGGATTATAAATCCTTGCAGATGGCAAATCCAAAAAATCCTGGACAGTTAAAATCACTTTACTCATAGAGTTAAATACTTCTCAGCAGTTTCTTTATCTGAAAAATGACTTCTTACTCCTTTTATTTCCTGGTAAGTTTCGTGTCCTTTTCCTGCAATTAATATCACGGCATTATCTTCCGAGGTTTGGAGAGCATATTTTATAGCGTCCTCCCTGTTTTCGATGGTTTCAAAATTTCCGGAAGAGATTCCTTCTTTAATTTCTTTAATAATTTCAAAGGGATCCTCAGAGCGTGGATTATCTGAAGTTATTATAACCCTGGTACTCATCTCAGAGGCAATTCTTCCCATAACTGGTCTTTTGCTTTTGTCCCTGTTCCCGCCGCACCCAAACACAGTATATACAGGACGTCCGGTTTCAACTATTTTCTTTATTGCAGTCAGGGCTTTTGTAAGGCTGTCCGCAGTGTGGGAATAATCTATTATAACCTTTTTATTCCCATTTCCAATAACCTCAAATCTACCCGGAACCTGGGGTGTATTCTTTATACCCGCCGCAGCTTTTTCTTCATCTATACCGGATAAAACGGATGCGGCAAAGGCAGCACAGGCATTATATGCGTTAAATTCACCAACCAGGGATGTTGTTATATAAAATTCTTTCTGCCTGTATTTGATCGAGAACGAAGTCCCTTCCAGATCATAATTAATATTATGAAGTACAAAGTCAGATTCAGCTGCTTTACCATAAGAATATCTGACAGCCCGGGTGTCTTTTACAATCCGTTTGCCGTACTTATCGTCTGAATTATAAACACAAAAAGCTCCGGCAGGAAGGGAGTCCATCAGTATCTTTTTTGCTGCAAAATAATTTTCAAAGTTCAAATGGAAATCAAGATGATCTGAAGTTATGTTAGTGAATACCGAGCCGGAGAAGTGAAGTCCGTTTACCCTCTTAAGCACTAAAGAGTGAGAGGATACCTCCATAATTGAATAATTGCATTTATACTGAAGCATTTCATAAAGGAGCGCATTAAGATCATTGGCTTCGGGGGTGGTTAGCGATGATTTTATCTCGCGATTATCAATTACATTTTGGATAGTTCCTATAACTCCGGTTTTATAACCTGCAGTCTCAACGATAGATTTCAAAAAGTACGAGGTGGTGGTCTTCCCGTTAGTACCGGTAATTCCGATGAGCTTCAGTTTCTCAGAAGGGTTATTATAAAACGCGTTTGATATTTCTGACAGGGCGACACGGCTGTCTTTTACAAGAATCTTTGCCTTTTTCTCAAGGGTAAATATATGGTCCGGTGCTGCATCACTATCTTCAAGAATTACAGCTATAGCGCCTTTACTTATAGATTCTAATATGTACTTGTGACCATCTGTATTAAAACCTTTAACAGCGACAAATACAGAATTCTTAACAACCTTTCTTGAATCATACTCAATTCCAGAGACATCCTGTCTCTGAACTTCACCAACAACCTGGATAGCGGATATATGATTTAGAAGTTTTGTTAATTCCATTAATTTAAGATTGCTTTCTTTTCTGAAGTTTCACTGCAGGAAATTCTGCACACAGAATCTTTATCAAGCCTGGTACCCGGTTCGATACTTTGTTCCATAACCTTCCCTGAACCATTAACTTTATATCTTATACCAAGTTTAGTCAGTACAACAATTGCATCGCGTATAGCATAATCTTTTAGATCCGGCATTACACCTGTTTTCATTTCTTTCAGATCCGGATTTCTTTTTTCTACAGCAGTTTTATTATTCTGACTAATTTGAGTAAACTTCTCATACTGTTGAGAACTGTTTTTTACCGGTTCCTGCCTGAACCGTGAAGGATCTTCAGAATAGATTTTCTCAACGACTCTCTTGAATATGGGTGCAGCTACAAGGCCGCCATATTTTCCGTTCTGAGGAGAGTTAACGAGTATAAGGCATACAATCCGGGGCTGCTCTACCGGGAAAAAGCCGATGAATGATGTATTATAATTTGTCTTGGAATATTTTCCTTCCACCAGCTGCTGTGAAGTTCCTGTTTTACCGCCGACTGAAATGAAATCAGGTTTAGCGTTTGTACCTGTCCCGTTTTCAACAGCTGAAAGGAGAAACTCTCTCATTTTTGCAGATGTTTCTTTCGATATTACAGTCCTTATAATTTTTGGCGAGCTTTCAAATAACGTATTCTGGTTAATATCTGTTTCTCTTTTAATTATCTGAGGCTGATATAAAGTGCCTCCATTAACCAGAGCGCAGTATGCCGTAATAAGCTGGATCGGGGTAACCGATAATTCGTATCCAAAGGATGTATAAGTTTTTGTTAATCCCGACCATTCAGAAGGTTTTTTCAGCTTGCCCTTTACTTCACCGGGAAGATCAATGGAGGTAATATTTCCGAATCCGAATCCTCTGAGATATTTATAATAAATCTCACCATCGATCCTCTGAATAAGCTTTGCCATTCCAATATTACTTGATTGTTCAAAAATTCCCTTTACAGTCAGGTAATCGTGTTTGTGGGAATCTCTTATGTTTCTACCATTAAATTTATATTTACCGTTTTCTACAAAGAGGAGTTCGTTCTCCCTGCATAATTTTTGATCAAGAATTGCTGCCATTGAAATTGACTTAAAAGTGGAACCCGGTTCATAAGTATCGGTTAATGCCCTGTTTCTTCTGAGCTCATCAGTAAATTTCCAGAAGTAATTAGGATCAAAATCCTCAACATTTGCGAGTGCAAGAATTTCGCCTGTATTAGGATCCATTATAATACCTGTTGCAGAAAGCGCTTTAAACTCTTCTAATCCTGCTTTTAATTCTTCTTCTATGAAAGACTGGTAGGATTTGTTGATTGTCAGGTACACATTTAAGCCGGCAGATGCAGGTCGTGTCTCAGCTTCAGCAATAGTTATCAGATCACCGATCGCACTCCTCTCAATAACCCTGGTACCATTTTCTCCTTTTAATACCTCATCAGCATTTTTTTCAATACCAGAAACTCCTTCGTATTCATTACCAACATAGCCGATAAGGTGAGATCCCAGACTGCCGTAATGATATACCCTCGTAGGATCATCTTTAGAAAAAAGACCAACTGCCTTAAAATTCTTAAACAACAGTGCCTTATCACCGGATACTTTTTTCTCCAAACAAATATTTTTTCCCTTATCCTTCATCAACTTGAGATATCCGCTTTTGCTTTTCCCGAACACTTCGGCAAATTTTGAGGCAATTTTGTCCTTGTCTCTTTTACCCGCCATCCGGAGGTCGACATAAAAAGAAACATCATTCCGGTTATAAGCAAGAAGAACATTATCCCGGTCATAGATCATACCTCTTTGAGCAGGAATTTTTTCAGTCATCGTCTGCTGGCGCTCAGCATAGTATTTATATTCCTCACTTCTAACCACCTGCACGTCAAACAGCTTCACTGCCAGGAGAATAAAAAATACAAATAACAAAGCTGTTACAATTAAAGCTCTGGATTTAATCATTATTACTCTCCAGCATCCCGTTAATGCGGTTTACTTCTGCAGCCGATATAATCATTCGAGTGTTACTCATACTGTCTCTCACCATTCCAAGTTCTTCCCGGGCAATTGCCGTTATTCTTTCCTCACTATCGAGCAATTGTTGTCTTGCCGTATAATCTATTTTTGTATTTAGCCCCGTTTCAAGCCTGTCCTCAGCATTAACCTTTTCCTTAACCTTTACTTCACACTCAAGCTTAACGCCTACATAAGCGAGAACCATTAGCGATACAGCAGTAAAAAGCAGCAGAGAAAAAATCAATGCAGGCTTAAGGCTTTTTTTCATACTCTCTCCGCCGCCCTTAATTTTGCACTTCTTGAGCGGGGGTTGTTCTCAACCTCCTCTGCTGACGGGACAAGAGGTTTCCTTGTTAATATTTTCAATCTTTGTTCTTTGTCGCATTTACAAACAGGATAATCTTTAGGGCATATGCAGTCAAGTGATTCATATTTGAAAGTTTCTTTTACGATCCTGTCTTCAAGCGAATGATATGATATAACGACAACTCTTCCGCCCGGGGCTAAGAGATCGACTGCCTTGTTTAGAAAATCCTTTAATACCTCAAGCTCATCATTAATATAAATCCTCAGTGCCTGAAAGATTCTCGAGAATGTTTTTGATCTGTGCTTCACAGGAGTAACAGAGGTAATTATTTCAGTAAGCTCTCCTGTGCTCTCAATTTTTTTCTTTGTTCTTCTTTCAATAATTCTTCTGGCGATGGACTTAGAATTTCTTTCCTCACCGTATTTGAAGAAAATATCTGCAAGCTCTGCTTGACTGAAAGAATTTACAACATCGGCTGCACTTATGGCTCTTGTTTTATCCATTCTCAGGTCGAGCCGGGTATCCTCTCTGTATGTAAATCCTGAGCCGGGATCATCTAGCTGAAATGAAGAAACTCCAAGATCAGCAAGGATACCGGAAAAGTTTTTTATGGATTCGACTTTTGCCATAAAGTCAATTTGTGAAAAATTATAATTATAAATTTTAATTCTGGGTTCAGCCGAAAATTTTTTTTTGGAATACGAAAAAGCACTTGAGTCAACATCAGCAGCTACAAGCATTCCGGTTTCGCTGAGCCTCTCCAGTATGCCGGCTGAGTGTCCTCCGAAGCCTAAAGTACCGTCAAAATACTGACCCGACCTGTCAGTAATGAGATAGTTAAGACTCTCGTTAAATAATACAGGAATATGTTTTTCATTCATTGCCTGCCATTACTTTTGCTGCAATCTCTTCATAGGTTTCATCGGACTCTTTCAGATATTCCTCATACACTTTAGGATTCCATAGTTCAATTTTTTTAAGGACGCCCAGTACCAGAACTTCTTTTTCTATTTTCGCATAGGTCAGCAGGGGCTGGGAAACAAGAATTCTTGACTGACTGTCCAGTGTATCTTCGGTTGCGTGCTGCAGGATCATTCGGGAGAAACGAGCAGTGTCAGGATTAAAATTATTCAGAGCGAGTAATTTATCTTCAACTTTAAGCCATTGATCCAGGGGGAAAATATCAATACAGGAGGCTGTTCCGCGCGTAATTACGAAGGAATCATTAGATTCGGGCGATAGCTGCCTCCTCAATTTCGCTGGAATACTGAGTCTTCCTTTGGAGTCAATTGCATATAAATACTGTCCTCTGAACATTTTCCTTTACCTTATTTGGGATTACTTACCACTTTTCCCCACAACTACCCAAAATTAAGGTAAATATTATTAAAAAGTCAAGAAAATTCTCCTCAATTTCCTAATAAAATTCATTTAAGGATAAATTTTTTTCTTATACCTCAAAAGTGATAAATCATTCCTAAAGTAACCGGGACATAGATACAATTCTGTGATGACGAGGAAGAGACCTATATAAGAAATTCTCCCTTTCGCTTTTTTAATAATTTTTATATTGCTTTAGAAAAATCTTCTGATTTAATCATTACAACAGTCATATCGTCAGAGGCAGGTGAATTCATATATGTCTGGACATCATCCAGCAGACTTCGTACCGTTGCCTCAGAATTTGCCATCTGTTCTTTAATTCGTTCTTCACCATATTCCTCTTCTGCCTGATTCATGGCTTCACTGATCCCATCCGAATAAAGTAATAAGCGGCCTTCGGAAGCCATTTCAATGATATGTTCGGGATATGATCCTTCCTGTATACCCAATGGAAATCCTGATTCAAAATTCAGCAGCTGCACACCTTTTGAGTTAACAATTACCGGAGGAGGATGACCTGCATTAGCAAATACAATACTTTTATCTTTTGCATTAATAACAGCATAAATCATAGTTACAAATCTTGTCTTGGGAAAGTCTTTAACCAAAGTATGATTTACTTTCGATAAAACTTCACCGGGAGGTACCTCTTTTTCAGCAAACATTCTGAGTATGCTTCTTGTGGATGCCATAAGTAATGCTGCACCTGAACCTTTACCAGATACATCTGCCAGTACTATAGCTAATCTCCCGTCGTCCAAAGGGATGTAATCGAACCAATCCCCTCCAACTTCCCTGCAGGGTATACATAAACCTGTTATTTCAAATCCCGGAATATCCGGAACCCAGTCCGGGAACAAACTTGACTGAACACTTCGTGCTTCATTAAGCTCTCTTATCAATCGATCTTTCTCCCTGCGTTCATTTTCAAATAACCGGGCATTTTCAATTGCAGTAGCCACGTGCCCGGCAAGAGCCTCCAGAAGCTGAATCCGTGACTCACTGAATGCATTTATTTCCTGGTGCTGAAAATTAAATACACCGATAAGATGATCGTGAACTTTTAATGGAATATCAACTTCTGAACGGGTCGAATCTTCACTTACCTGGTAATACGGGTCCAGTTTTACATCAGGTGCATAATATAATTCTTCTGTTTGACCGACGTGACCAATCATACCATACTCGCCTATTTTGAATCGTTCACCTTTCATATGATAATTAATTGTCCAACCCCTTACTGCTGCTATTACCAATTCATTGGTCTCATTATCTTTAAGTAATACACCGGAACGGGTGTAGCCGAAAGTTTGTGCAACATCGCTTACAACTTCTTCGAGCAGAAGATCAAGATCTAATATTGAGTTGATCCTCTGAGCAACCCGCTGTAATAGAAGTAATTCTTTTATTTTTTGATTTTCTTCATTCATACGATGAAATTAACCTAGTGAATAGTAACATATTATCGGTTGAAAAATTAGAACGATGGGAATTATAAAATTTAAGTTTTACCTAAAAATAAACCAAATAATTTCTTAAAATTAAAAGTAAGTGTGTTGTGAATAATAATGAAGGTGCTTGAGTTGCTTTACTTGAGCCAGCTGCCGGAATCGAACCGGCGACCTACGCATTACGAATGCGTTGCTCTACCATCTGAGCTAAGCTGGCACAGAGAAAAGAGACCGCTGCAAATGAACGGTCTCAAAAAAGATCTATCTTATTTTCTTTTTATGTCTGTTCTTTCTTAATCTTTTTTTTCTCTTGTGAGTTGCCATTTTATGGCGTTTACGTTTTTTGCCGCAAGGCATCTACTTCTCCATTTAGTGTGATTGTAAAAGTTCTTGTGCTCGTTTACCTATTTCGGTACCTGGGTTTATTTCAACGGCTCTCGTAAGCCATTTTTTAGACTCTTCAATATTACCCGCTGCTAAATTAACTATTCCCAGGTTCAAATGCCCTATCTGATGATCCGGGCTGTATTTTAATGCCTCTTTCATTTCTGCAATCGCAAGATCATATTGTTTTTGCTTATAATAACAGACTCCCATATCGATCCTGGCATCCGCATCCCCGGGATTAGTCTGCAGATATTTTTTATAATCCAAAATTGCCTGATCCAGCAAACCTGAATCATTTCTTAAATGTGCAAGTTCAAGGAGCAGTTTAGTATCTGATGGATTTTTCTTTACCTGTGCTTCGAGTTCATTTATCTTCTGAACATTATTTAAATTAACACCGGAGGATCCCTCCTGCTGCACATTCTGATTTGGAACGACTGTAGGCACGGTATCGAAAATTCCTGAAGTGTATACAACCATGAATAGGATTACAACAATACCTAAAGAAACATAAATTATTTTAGTCCTGTCAAGATGATCTGCTTTAACAGGGGTTGGACTCTTTAACTCTCTTTTATCAAAAGCTTTTTGCTTTTTATCAGCTTTTGATATTCTCTCCTGAAGAGGTTTCTTCCCTTTCCGTAATGCAGCACCGCAGCTTTGGCATTCATATGCGTCTGCGGGATTTTCTTCTCCGCATATGGAGCAATAAATCACTTTGCCGGTTACAGCTGTTGGTTCACTAAGGTTCTTCCCCCGGTTTTCAGGTTCCTGAAATAATTTGTAACCGCAATTGGGACAAAATTTAGGATTATTCTTTAACTCCTCACCGCACTCCGGACAAAATTTTACGTTCAGATTCAAAACTCCTTATTCACCTTTTTGCTTCATTCCTCTGTCAACCATTTCCTTAAATTCTCTTGAAAATTTAAATGTCGGCACATAGTGTTCAGGTACATCAACCTGTTCACCTGTTTTAGGATTCCTGGCCTGACGTGCATTTTTCTTTTTAATCCGGTAACTTCCAAATCCTCTTATCTCTATTCCTTTTCCTTCTTTTAACGCTTCAATTACCGTTTTGAAAAAACCCTCAATTATAGCTTCGGTTTCCAGCTTGGTCAGCCCCGTTCCGTTTGCCACCCTGTCAACTATATCAGCTTTGGTCATACAACCACCTTTGCTTTCAGAAAATTTTATAAGTCTTTATATTTCAATTACTTAAATTATTAAACACCTGCTATAAAATCAAACCTAAAACCATTGTTCCATAGGGAAAAATCCAAAAGATGAAAAATTGGTCTCATTTTGATATATTATTGTAACCCAAAGTATGATTCTGATCCATTTGACCGGAAAATTGATTTTAATTCCGGTTGTTTTTCAAATGGTACAAATATTGGGCAATGTTAAAAAAAAGAAGAATTATATGGAATTAATTGAAATCATTCGCACGTCCCTAATCATTTTTTCACTTATTTCATCATTTGTTTTGGCGGTTTCATATCTGGTATATAAATTCCGTGACCGGAACAGGGTGAAACCGTACTTTAAATTTGATGATCCCATACCTTCAGTAGTTCTTCTGAAAACCAATGAAATAAAAGAGATCAATGGTCCTGAGATCAAAAAGCAGCATCAAAGGTTTCACATTCTAAATGAAAATCCTCCTCTAAAGGGCACTGCAAAAATATCTGACGCGCTGCCGATCCATATGTTGAGGCAAAAACCGGTTATTAGTTACTATTCATTTAATAAGAATGAAAACCTCCATAAATTTAATACTTCACGTATTGCTGAATAGTTGATTGGTTGATTAGTTGATTAGTTGATTGGTTGATTAGTTGAGTAGTTTTTAAATATGCTTGCCGCCCTATCTAACTCTTAGTTCAAGTGCCGAAACAATTAGTATATAAAGTACGGACAGGCCGATTCGCAACAGCCTGTCCATCCCTAAATTTTCACTACATATGCAGATTCAATTCTTAAACACAGTATTCTTTACCATCTCTCTGGAATCATAAGGAGCAGGTCCGCCTCCCAGGTATTTATGGAACCACTCCAGATGTGCATTGTAATAGAGCGGCATAGATTTAACGAAGCTGGGCCAGTGCCCGTCATTCTTAAAAATAATGAGACGTGAATCTATGCCCAATGTCTGCAGCGTTGTAAAATACTGTATACTTTGTGTATACGGTACACGGTAATCTCTCTCGCCGGTTATTATTAATGCCGGTGTGGAAAAGTTCTTAACAAAGTTAGAAGGGGTCCATTCTTCATATAGATCCGAATCCCATGGCTGTCCCTCAAAGTCCCAGTTTACGAACCAGAGTTCTTCTGTAGCTCCCCACATACTTTCCTGATCATATATTCCCATCATTGAAGCCAGGCATTTAAACCTTTTAGTATGTCCCTGGAACCAGTTCATCATATATCCCCCATATGACCATCCCATTGCCCCCATTCTTTCTTTATCAACATAAGGCAGTTTCTCAAGTTCATCTGTAAGCAACATCAGATCCTCAAAAACCTTACCGCCATAATCGCCGGAAATAGCTGCTGTATATTCTGAGCCGAAACCGGTTGAACCGTGCGGATTAGGAAATGCAACTATATATCCTGAACCGGGATATACCTGCCAATCGCCTCTAAAAGAATCCATCCATTGACCTTGCGGTCCTCCGTGCACATTTAGAATCAAAGGATATCTTTTTGTTTCATCAAAACCGTGCGGCTTAACAATGAAACAATGTACTTTTTTACCGTCAGCACCTTCGACCCATATTTGTTCGGCGGGACGTATATCAACCTCATCAAGCAGTTCCTTATTGAAAAAAGTTAACTGACTGTAAGATTTATTTCCCATCTCCATTCTATATATTTCTGACGGTATTCCCACGGTCTTAGCCATATAAAAGAGAGATTGACCAAGGTCAAAACCAAATACGGATTTTTTATCGGTAACTTCCTTTACTATTTTTTCCTCAGGGCTTATACAGTAGACAGGACTATAACCCTGGTAATCGGCTGTGAAATAGATTGAGTTTGATTCTTCATTCCAGCACATTGCGTCAGTGGTAGTATAATCAAAATCTTCGGTCAGTGTTGTATGCTCACCAGTCTCCCGGTCATATAAAGCAATACGCCACCGGTCTGCTTCATAATCAGGGATTACCTGTTTTCTATATGCTATATATTTTCCATCCTGTGAATAAACCGGGGAGCCATCCCAGGCTTTGTTTTCTATTGTAATATTTTGGGGAGTTCCTCCCTGTACCGGAATGATATACAGATCTGCATTTGTTGTTATAGCAAGATTATCTTCGGGAGTATTCATAAAACAAACTTCCCTGCTGTCGGGGGAAAATGCATACTTAAGTGAACCCCCCAACATATAATCCGATGAAGCCCAGGGACTCGCAGCAAGGTCCCGGACCTGATTCCTGCCAATGTCATAAAGAAAGATATGTGCAACTTTATTTTCAGCATAGCTCGTCCAGTGACGGAACATGAGACTATCGGTATAAATTGCCTGAAGCGGGCCCTCTTCAGCAAGTTTGCTTAACCTTGAATTGCAGTCGTTATCGGCACCACATTCAGGATAGATATTTGTAGCAAATGCAATTAATCTTCTGTCGGGGGATAAGACAGGGCCGGATATTCCGGATGAGACACTAACCAATTCTTCACTGGCTCCCTTTGTTAACGAATATAAATATAATGACGATCCCTTCAGATAAAACAGCTCATCTTCATTGTTCCACATAGGATCGGATTCACTTTCCTCTGTATTGGTGATCCTGTTGAGCTTACTGCCGTCAGAGTTCATTACATAAATATCAGAATTCGACTTCCCTTCTTTCAGATTATATTCTGTAACAACAAAAGCAATCCTGTTCTCGGACGGGGATAAAACCGGTGTACCGACATCTTTCACTCTGTAGAGATCTTCAATCGTAAAGGCTCGCTTCTGAGGATATAAAGAAAGGATCAAAAGCGGAAAAAGCAGGCTGGTATATTTGAGTATTTTCATAATTCCTGATTCAATTTTTTTGGTAAGTAAAATTAGGCAATAAAATCAGGAGAAAAAACGAACACATTAAGCACTGCACTTTATTATGATCTTAAAATTATCTCAATCTCGTCAAGTAGATAATTCATTTTACGTGTTATCAGCAATATGGGTTCTGGTGAATTCATATTTACCCCTGCAGCATTTAAAATATTAATCGGGTAATCAGAGCTTCCGGCTTTAAGAAACCGTAAATAAGGCTGCACCGCATTTTCCCCTTCGGTAATTACTTTTTTAGCAAGCATCTCTGATGCAGCAAATCCTGTTGCATACTGATACACATAAAAATTATAATAAAAGTGAGGTATCCTTGCCCACGTGTATTCTTCCTCCTCATCCATTATAAGTTCCGGACCCCAGTATTTAGTATATATGTTCTTATACAATTCTCTCAGGCTCTCGGGAGTGAGAGCTCCCCCGTTTTCGGTAACACTGTATATTTCCTTTTCAAATTCCGCAAACATAACCTGCCGGTAAAATGTGGCAGTGATATTATTAAGATATTTTTCAAGAAGGGAGAGTTTTTCTTCCGGTGTATCCGATTTATTTATCATATAATCCAGAAGCAGGGATTCGTTAAAAGTGGATGCTACTTCCGCAAGAAAGATCGAATAATTTGCATAGACATAAGGCTGGGACATCCCTGTATAATAAGAATGCATATTATGCCCCATCTCGTGTGCCAGCGTGAATACATCATTCAGCAGGTCTGTCCAGTTAAGAAGTACATATGGATGCACCCCGTAAGTTGTTCCGGAGGAATAAGCTCCGCTTCTTTTATACTGGGTTTCATATACATCTATCCATCTGTAATTAAATGCCTGCGACATTGATAACAGATAATCGGCTCCTAATGGCTGGAGTGCAGAAAGCACAAGTGCTTTTGCCTCTTCATAAGAGTATCTTCTTGTTGCAGCAGGGAAAAGAGAAACGTAAAGATCATAGGGATGAAGTTCCTCTACTTTTAAGATTCTTTTCTTTAAAGATGCCCATCTGTGTAAAGGTGCCAGGTTTCTATTTACTTCTGAAACGAGATTATCATAGACTGCAACAGGTATATTATTTCTGTTGAGTGAAGCTTCCAGCGCAGATGAATAATTTCTCGCCTTTGCATAAAAAATATGAGTATGCAGGTTACCGTTTAATAATGCAGTAAATGTGTTAACGTGGTTTTTATACAGACTCAGGTAATTCCCGAAAGCTTCCTTTCTGAAACGCCGGTCATCTGAATATAATGCAGCATAATACCTTGCGTGCGATATTTCCACTTCATTTCCATTTTCATCTTTAACAAGAGGAAACTTCAGGTCGACATTTGTGAAAATAGAAAAGGTATTGTGAGAAACGGATGCCATCTCTCCTGATAATGCTAGAACCTCCTCCTCTTTCTGGGTAAGGGTATGTTTTTTATTCCGGAGGAGATCATCAATGCTGTGCAGGTATACATTCAGTTCAGCATCAGAGTTTAACATTTCTAATAGTTTGTCTTCGGATATACTTAATAATTCGGGACGAATAAAAGCCGAGGCTGTGGAGATCTGAGACGTTAAACTTCTGATCCTGTTGCTCATTGCCTGGTAGGCGCTTATTTTCATATTACTGTCCCTGGAAAGCATTGCGTAAAGATGAAGCCGCTCTGCCTTTTCCCCTATCCTATCATCAAATTTCAGACATTCCAGAAGTTTTTGAGAATTTAAGGAAAGGCTACCTTTGAACTTATCGTACTCTTTTAAGTTTTCTTTTATCCAATTAAAATCTGCTTCCCATTCTATATCAGAGGGGTAAATATCTGTAAGGTTCCATTTATAATCTTCCTTAATTTCCTCCCTTTTCGGAACTGCAGCTGTCTCAGCTGTAAAAAATTTACCCTGTTCTAAAATCATATTATTTCTTTGGGTTTTAATTCGCAATTTTTAGACATATTTAACCGGCAGCACCAATGAAAGATCTTTTGTGCAGCTGTCCGGAATTATTTAAGCAGTACAAGTTTTCTAACTTCGCTGAATTTACCTGATATTAATCTGCAGTAATACACACCTGCCGAGAGTTTCCCTGCATTAAAAACAACCTCATAATTTCCCGGAGACCGCTCGCTGTTGACCAGGCTTGCGATCTCGTTTCCCAGCACATCATAAATTTTGAGTGTTGTAAGATTCATTTCCCCCAAACTGTATTTGATTTTAGTTGTAGGATTAAAAGGATTAGGATAATTCTGAGATAACCCAAAACCGGAAAGTGAGCTGATCTCTTCGTTTATGCCGGTTGGAGGGGGCGGTAGCGCTATATCATATTTTAATCCCGGTATTGTAAATTCAGGCATTCCTGCAAATGAAAGGTCCACAGTTGTAGCAGGCGTAAATCTCTTCACTATCCAGTTTTCGGGCGCTATCCAGGTAGTATCTCCCTGGTCAAAAATCGTAATTGGAATCACTCCGAGGAAGAGGTAAAATACCTTATTGTTCAGAAGGAATTTCTTGCAGCTAAAATCACCTATTTCAGTCGAAAGATTTTCATCTGCAAAACGTTTACCTTCTGCCCTGAACCGCATAGCGATGTCAGTTCCATTAAAGGTTATTACAGTATCATGATTAAAGATCTGGTATGTGCTGTTTGGGCTCTGAGCAAACCTGTAGACAGAGTACCAATCCTGAAATGATTCAAGCAATTCTAAAAATGTAATCCCAAGAATGGAATCAATTCCGGAGATAAGAGAATCGAGTCCTGTAATCTTAACATATTCCCACCCGTTTGTTCCGTCCATATGATAATAGGAAGTGTCGAGATAGGGGAGGAAATTTATTAACTGGGCAGGACCTGTTTTTGAAGGTACAATGTTGGCTTCCTTCCCGAGGTAGTTTGCTGTGCTGGCAAATGAATCCACTTCTACATATGCAAGCGAATCTATACTATTATTCAGTGAATCAAGCGGAACAACATTATATCTCCAGGTATATCCCGTCCGCATCGGGAAAATAATCAGAAGCGTTCTGTGCATATAGTGCAGGAACAAGGATAAAAAGCAGAATAATTCTTTTCATAAATGATACCTCCGCAGAGTATAGGTTAAATCCATTTTTTTCTCTTAAAGTAAAACAGCAGCCCGATTGCAATAACGAACATAACAAACATTATTGCAGGATAACCAAATGCCCAGTTCAATTCAGGCATATTCCAGGGACTTACATTTGTATTGAAATTCATTCCGTAGATGCCGACAATAAAAGTAAGAGGGATAAATATTGTAGAGATTATAGTAAGTACTTTTATTATCTCATTTAATTTCCGCCCGGAAGCGGAAAGATGAAGCTCCAGCATATCCCTGATATTTTCAGCTGATACATCGATCGATTCAATTGTATGCTGCAGATGATCCCCCAGATCACGCAGGAAATAAAATGTATTGTTTTTTATGTGTCTGTCCTTTTCTCTCTGCAGTTGATAGACCACATCCCTCAGGGGATTGACAGCACGGCGGAAGCTTACGACTTCCTTTCTAAGATTATGTATTGTCTCAATCGAGATCTCTTCTACTCTGAAAATTAATTTATCTTCAAGAACTTCAATCCTGTCCTCTATGCTGTCAATTACAATTAAATATCCGTCGATAATACTGTCAAGAAGCCTGTACATCAGGTAATCGGCTCCCAATTTCCGTATCCTGCCGATATTTTCCCTAATCCTGGTTCGTAAAACATTAAATACATCATCTTCATCCTCCTGGAATGTAAGGAGAGTATTCCCGCATAAAATGAAACTTATCTGCTCTATATTCAGTCCTTTTATCGGGTTCAGGTCTATCATTTTTGCAATTACAAAAAGATAATCATCATAGTTATCAAGCTTGGGTGAATGCTCAACATTCACAACATCTTCAAGCAGCAGCGGATGAAGCTTAAAATAATTCCCTATTTTTTCAATTTTCCCTGTGTCGTGCAGACCGCATACGTTTACCCAGCTCACCTTTTTGTTTTCCTGTATCGCAGGAAGTTCTTCTAAATTGGTGATAAGTCTTTCCGAAAATTCAGATTCATTGTATTCAAGGAGGGATATTTTTATTTCATCAACTTTTTTCTTTCCCGTAAAAACAAGCGCACCGGGGGAGAGCCATCTATGTGAATTTAGTATTGAGGAATCCATAGTGAATTTAACCAAAGAAAAGAGATATTATCAAAGTAAGATAACAGTTTATTTTTACACAAAAAAGAAAGGATTTTTTATAATTTGTTAAGTTCAAACCTTAGCTTCCCTGAAAAATTCCGGAACTTAAGCTGAATATATTCCGGAGAATTCCCCTCGAGCACATTAGCAAAGGAAGAAATATTTGAAGCAAATGTTTCCTGGAAAAGGAGGTAGTTGAATTTTCCCGAAACAGTTATCTGTACGCTCCCCGAATTGTAATCAACTATCGTTACATAACAACTCATTTTTAACCCGGTAAAGGGACTCGAATCAGTTACGGTGCTTGAAATATTCTCAGCATTGATTAAAAACGAATAGGAATTATAAGTATTCATCTTTACCGGTTCATTAACATTACCGGCAATGTTATCAGGAGATATTATTTCTTCCCGGCACGAATTAAGAGCTATAACACAGACGGTAATGATCAATATGTTTTTTAAACTGAACATATAATAAAGTATCAAAGCATTGTGAGACTATCAATGCCCTCCTTAAACTCCCTGTAACTATGTGCGCCAGAGAAATACTTAACGAGAGAACCCTTCCTGTCGTAAATAAAGGTTGCAGGCACTGCCCCGCTCCACTCACTGCTTAGCAAATTTATAAAGTTTTCGCTGCTCTCCTCTTTAACTATATAAACAGGAAAGTGAGCATTCTGTAATTTAAGGAACGCCCCGACAAGCGAATCG
The DNA here is from genome assembly GCA_963764685.1 of uncultured Ignavibacteriales bacterium. Taxonomy (GTDB): domain Bacteria; phylum Bacteroidota; class Ignavibacteria; order Ignavibacteriales; family Ignavibacteriaceae; genus CAVXTT01. The sequence continues at coordinate 260,705 of CAVXTT010000020.1, read as the reverse complement.
GCTTTGTTGCCGAAATCAACACTGAAACTTAAAAATTCAATGTCCTTATCCCTGTAATCATTATATATCTTAACCAGGTCGGGAAATTCTTCTACACAGGGAACGCACCAGGTAGCCCAGACATTTACAAAAAGCAGTTTCCCGCTGCGCTCTTTAATTTTCTGCTCAAGGAAATTTTCATCGACGTAACTGATATCCCTTCCCGAGGAAGATTTAATTTCTTCCTTTCCGGGTCTCCGAACAACCGGATATAACAATAAAAATAATTACGAAGGAATATTTCCACATTATGAGATTTTTTTAATTGTGCACCCGAACGCTTTTGTTTCCGCAACAGTAACTTTTTTACCGCTTAGGATTTCATTTAATGCATTGGCTGCATCTCTGCTCTTTACACCCGATTCACTTCGGGAATCATCAATGCGTCCGTGATAAAGTAATTCAAATTTATTGCTGAGTATATAAACTTCAGGTGTTACCGAAGCCCCGTAATTATCGGCTACTTTGTTGCCCGGATCTTTAAGTACAGGGAACTTAAAACCATTCTGAACAGAGTGTTCCTTTATCGCACTTACATCTTCAGCTTTATTAGAATTTATAGCAATGACCGCAATTCCTTTCCCCTGAAATTCTTCATACAGTTTAACCATTCTGGAATTGTATGCATTAGAAACAGGGCATTCTGTTGCTATAAACATTATTATGATTGCTTTAGAATCTTTAAAATCCGCTAATTTGTATTCTTTACCATTGTAGTCTTTGAGATTAAAATCAAATTCTTTACCCAGCGGAGTTGCGTCAGCACGGTGATCAATTAAATTCACTGACAGGACAGAAATTATAAACAGCAGGGCGATAAGAACTTTCGTCTTCATTATAAACTCCTTCTTGATTTGTTGCAAATAAAATAAAGGGAGCCGGCAAGAAAAACAAGAACGAAAAATGGAGGGGTAACAGGGATAACATTGTATTAATTCGGGCAGGAGAGGTCAACTTCGCAAATATGAGCAGATAATTTAATCAGGGCCCCTCCCCTATAAGTCTGCGGGTTTGTTCTTAAGTAATTGCCAATTTTATCCTGATCCGCCATAAAATGAATCCTTCTATTTATAAGGGAAAGGAGCAGAGCAAAAAGCAAAGTTTTCAATCAAAATGCTCTCTCTTCTTTTATCCTTTATATCAACCGGCACAAATTATTTCGCCCAGAGAGGGAATTTATCTATTCCGAAAAGAAATGTACCCAGGGTATAGACAAGAATGCAGATTATTAGAGTGCTTGTAATATTAAGAAGAAACCCTGTCCTTGCCATTTCGGAAATTCTAACCCTATCGCTGGCAAATACAATTGTATTGGGGGGAGTGCCCACGGGCAGCATAAAAGCCATTGAGGAAGATAAAGTTACTGCTATCATCAGTAATAAAGGATTTATTCCCATCGCAGTTGATATCGAAGCAGCGATTGGAAGTATCATATTTGCTACAGCCGTATTCGACGTTAATTCAGTAAGAAAGTTTACGCTTAGAGCTATAATAAACAGCATTGCGAAAATAGACAACCCCGCCAGCCCTGCTAATCTCTGTCCTATATATTCCGATAATCCGGTAGTAGTAAAAGCATCAGCAAGAGCAAAACCTCCACCGAATAAAAGAATGATACCCCAGGGGATCTTGCTAAAAATCCTGCCGTCTGCCATCATTGTTTTTTCGGAACTTTGATGTCTCACCGGGATAAAAAAGAGGATTAAAGCAGCAGCTACGGCAACAACTCCGTCATTCAGGTATTCTGGATTATTGAAGATCCCTCCCCAGCCCGGTATAGTAACGAACCCCAGGTTAAGATCAACCCTGAAGACCCAGAGAAAAGCGGCAGAGGAAAATACTGCTGCAATAATTTTCTGCTCATAGGTCATTTTGCCAAGAGCTTTGTATTCCTCCCTGATAAAATCCGAATTAATATTAATATCATTATCCGTTCTGAAGAAAACTTTTGTAAGGATAACAGCAGTTACAACGATCATTATCAGCATAATAGGAACAGCCAGCAGCATCCAGGAGCCGAATGATATTTCAGGTGAAGATGGATAAATAATTTTAAGAATTCTGACAAATGCTAAATTCGGCGGTGTTCCTATTAATGTTCCTATACCGCCGAGTGAACAGGAATATGCAATTGCGAGCATCAGTGAGGTGGAAAATTTTTTCATCTTTTCCCTCCCGTACTGGTCCTCAAGCTTATAGATTATGGAGAGTCCGATAGGCAGCATCATTACGGCAGCCGCGGTGTTCGATATCCACATAGAAATAAATGCAGTTGATGCCATTATCCCGTAAATAATTGAGGAAGGACTCCTTCCGGCAAGACTTATTACCCGCAATGCAATCCTGCGGTGCAATTCAAAATTTTCCATCACGATTGCCAGGATGAATCCCCCGAGGAAAAGAAATATTGTGGAGTTTATATATGCGCCTGCAACACTCTCTCCCTTTGATATCCCGAGCAGTGGAAATAAAACGACAGGCACCAGTGAAGTTGCTGCAAGAGGAATTGCCTCGGTCATCCACCATACAGCCATAAGCGCAGCGGATGCCGCAAGTAATGTAATCTTGAAATTCCCGGGGGCAAGATCAACGAAAAAGAAAATGAACACAAACAAACCAATACCTCCCCAAAGACCTATTTTTTGTGATCTGCTCATTTCTGCCGTAATTATTTAGTTGCAAAATATATATTTATCAGGAAAAACAAACTAACAACTATCAACTAAGTACGAAGAACCAAGAACAATTTTCTTATGCAGTAATGTTTTCTTTCTCTCTCTTATTTTTCAGACAATAGAATTTCCTTTCTGTATTACATTAAACAAAATTAGGAAATTCCATTTCCATCTGAAGCATTACATTGCCATAATGGGACTTGGCGGAGTCATAACTCTCCGCCTCACCCAATGTATAATCCAAGCTTCGCTTGGTGCTCACTTAATTACAATCATTTTCTTTGCTGCCACATAATCATTCGCACTGATCCTGTAGAAGTAAACACCGCTGGCTAGACCCGAAGCATCAAATGTAAGTTCATATGATCCCGGCTGTTTGAGCTGATTATCCTCAAGATCCTTAACTTTTCTCCCCAGAAGATCATAAACCGAACAAGTTACCCTGCTTGCTTCGGGTAGATCATATCTTATCCTTGTTACAGGATTAAATGGATTAGGATAATTTTGATAAAGCAGGTATGCTGTTGGCAGGACTATCTCCTGAGGTTTTGGGTTATTACCAAAATTAGTCCTTATCAGCTTATCTAAAGAAGCAAGGTATTCACTGCTTGTCCTTTTAATGTATTTAGCTGCAGCTGTTTTATGTAATGTTGAGTCATCCTCAAGCAGAAGTGCCGTTGTCATTGCATCTATTTCTGCATATACGGCTTCCTCTGTATTAGGTCTGGTCTGTATGATCTGGTCAAATTCATCAATTGCGCTGATATATTCTGTCTGGCCTATAAGACTTAATGAACCTAACTGGGTAAATATCTTCTGCAGCAGTGTATCTTCAGTTGACCCGGCTATTGATGTATATGAGTTATAGAGACTGTCAAAATATGTCACGGGTTTATTGGTAAGCCTTCCTATTTCATATAATCTCCTGTATGCAGGTAATTTAATATGTAATGAGTCATTACCTGATACTATCTGCTTATATGATAACTCAGCACTATTTAATTCTGCAGTTTCAAAATCTCCGTCTCCGGATGAATAAAGCAGTTCTATACTTGTAGGGTTCCCTACTGATCCTGAAGCGGCATATACAGTATCAATTACTTCTCCGGATGCACTTTTAATCTTAATATCATCTTCTCCCTGGGGTATTGCACAGGGTTCTGAAAGGAAAGGAATATAATGAGCAGAAAGATTCCCAAACCTATCCTCCAGACGGTACGTGGGATGAGTACCCCAGTAATTTTCATCAACATTTACCTCCATCGGGTCTACTCCCGTTCCGTTCATCAGATATAAGGTATTCTCTAACGGGACACTCAAATTAAAATCAGGCTCCCTGGGATCTTTTATCTGGTTACAACCTTTATCTATCTCAAGATTCGAAAAGCTGAGGTATATCTCTGAGCCGTCATTATCATCAGGACCAGGTATTGCCCACCCGCCGTTTTCATAAATATCGTTATACCCGGAAACTGCATAATATACGGGCGGGTGACCCATAAGCTTTGCCTGCATATTAGGCAGTGAACCTGAACCGATATAAATGCCGTGGTATAGATTATCAGTAATTGTATTTCCTCCGATATAAGGGGATGAATTTCCAAGGTAAATTCCATTTGTATGCCCCTGAACTATATTTCCTCTTACGCTTCCATTACAGCTCAGTAATGAAATCCCGGCTGAAGCAGTTTCTTGTCGATATTATTGTGTTATTAGCAACAAGAGGATCCACAATACCGACAAGACTAATTCCCAGGTCTGTTCCTGTTATATGGTTCTGCTTTATAACTAATTCAGGAAGATTACCCACATATATTCCAGTACTGGAACCCGTAATAGTACAATTTAGTATCTGAGATACCGGAGGGTTTGAGATACCGTCTAAAGCTTCCAAACCAAAGATTCCCATTGAGTAGGCACCACAATCAACAAAATCACAATTCTCAGCAAAAAGACGAACTGCATTTATATCAGACTGGATTCCTATAGCTGCATTCTTAATTACACAATAACTTATATAAAGATTTCCACCAGGCATAATAACAATACCGCTGTTGTTTTCGGTGTTCATAAAATCAAGCTCAAGTTTATTACCGTTTGTTGCCAGTACGGAGGCACTTCCTTCAATGATAAGTTTTGCACCGTTGTAGAAATTTATTTTGCCGTTTGCACTGTAAGCTATAGTTCCATTACGAACAATAATATCAGCATAAGCGTTATATGTTCCTAAAATTGTGAGCACTGCGTTGTTATTGATAATCAGGGTATCCAGTACGGACATTCCATCTTGTGTTGATTCATCATATATAACCTTCCCTCCGTATAAGATTACAGGTGATACTCGGTACAATAATCCTTCACCGGCAGGTATTTGTTGGTAATATGTTATCGAGGAATTATGTACAATGGTTGTATCTATGCCTCCCTCAATATTCTTAAAGCTAACATTCTCGAAGGCTGTATTATTTGAAATATGGAGTTCTGCAGATACAGGTACATAGCCTGTTCTGAGATTCGTTAAAAGAAAATATTTATTATCCGGATAATTTTCCTGAGTAAAAAAACCTGCGTGCCAATGATACGTAGGACCAAATTGATTAATGAACAAATAATCATATGAATCTTCTCCTGGCGGCGGAGGATTATTTATATACTTTAAGTGAATGGAATGACCAGTGTATGTGAGTTTATTTAATGTATTTCCAAGCAGTCCGTTTATACGGTTAGCAATCTGCTGAATTTTATAATATATTGGACGGGGAGGGAAGTTATGAGACTGAGGTAGGTCGACTACTCCTGTTACTAATACTTCATCTTGAAGATTTGAATTCCAGCCGATATAAGAATAGTAAGGCTCATATATAATACCTCTTACCCCGTGCGCTAATGCCAACATTGCCTGGGCACCTACCTGCTCAGGTGAGACAACTTTATAATAATAAGGAATTGTAAAATTACCTTGATTATCCTTTTTTAAATATCCCCAGGCTTGTGCAGTTACCCAGAATTTAGACTGCAAAAGATGAGTTCTCTGCAGAATGGCAGCATATTGGCTAAGAGTAAAGTCATCTGGTACTTCAGTTCCATCATCATTATACTGAAAAGGGAAATACCAGAAATTTATTTTTTTTGGCTCTGCTCTCTCATTCCATTTTTGAAGTATATCTATGCTATCTCGATAATTATTCCATCCTGGATAAAAATGAGTTATGAGATCTCTATTAATATTTAAAGAATCGAGTATAAATTGGATTTTCCTTATCGGTTCCTGGCAGTCAAGTGAGTGTGGTTCATCGACGGTAAAATAATGCTTTAATTGCTCACCTAAACCTGCGAACTGTTGATTGTAGGCAGAAATAGCATTTATCATTTCTAAATATCGAATAGGATTATTAAACCAGTTGTCCCAAACTAAAGAGTCACAAACTTCAATATAATCAACAAAGAGATCGCCATGCCCAAGCCATTGTATCTGAAACTCAACTTTATATTTATCGCTAAAGAACGATGCCTCTGGCGGTGTACCCAAATGCAGCCACTCCGGACCGTGAGCAATTCCGTGTTCATTCTCCCCCTCCACATAATAACCCCGATAATCATAATTTAAGTCAATTGGTTGAAATTCGTTGCTTAAGGAATCTGCATATACTACTTTATGTGCTAAAATTCTATTTAAACCCGTCTCAGTATTATGAAAGGAAACAAATAAACTACATACAGGCAGATTATTTTCCGGAGCATCGAGAAGCTTTAACCAGAATTTACTTTGATATTGAATGGGAGGATTATTGGTATTTTGTTTGTTAGTATAAATGTATCTCATATACTGCGAGTAGTTAGGACCATAACGAAATAAATACTTACCCGAGTTGGAGGCATTTGTGCCCGTATGTATAAGAGTATCGCCTATAATTGCAATCCAATCTGCTGGTTTTAATCCTACAGGCGAATTATCAAATTCATTGTTCCCTTCTGCCTCCCATTTGCTATACATTGCGTTAGTGTAATAATATATCCAATCCCTGTTTTCTGGTCTTATAGCCTCCCCTGAATCATTCATTGCTACCAGATTATTGAAGAGAAGCAGACTGCTAAAATTGCTTCTTTGTGTATCAACTGAAACGATTGCTCTTTGAAAGATCAAATCTGCTCCAAGTTCTTGAAGTTGGTTGTAGTTTGAATAGTATGCTCTGTCATCAAGCATTGCACCAATTTTGATGTCTTCCTGGTAGGGACTATTTTGTCCCCACAAGGAGCAAATAGAAGTAATTAGAATAATTGAAAGTAACCGTACCCGCATAAAACGATCCTTTCTTCTTTTTTGTTTACCTGCCTGACTGTTATTTAACGTAGATCATTTTCTTCATATCCCTGAAAACAGGGATATTGTTTTCGTTCTCTGCCTCAATTGTATAGAAATATATACCTGATGAAAGAGCTTCCGGATTAAACTGCTTTTCATGATAACCTCCTTCCTGCAGTTCATTTACAAATACATTGATTATCTCACCGGTAACGCTGTAAATATATATTTTGACATACGAACGTTCTTTGAGTCTGTAACCAATTGATGTTGATGGATTAAACGGATTAGGATAATTCTGGAAGAGTTTATAATTATAACTTATAATGGGTTCTTCATTGACATCTGTTACAATATTAATTTCTTCGCTGGGGTCTGATTCATTCCCCTGAGAGTCAACTGCAGTAACTTTATAATAATAACTCGTAATATTGGGAGAAATGAGGTGTGTGTAGAAACTATCAGCTGTCGATAAAATGAATGTTGTTGAATCAACAGGAAAATTACTTACAGTATCCCTAAAAATGTTATAATAGCTGAAATCTGCTTCCGAATTCCTTCTCCATTTTAAAATGACATAATCTGTATCAGAAATAGCCTCTAATCCTATCGGGGGCCTTGGAGCCAGATCATTGTATGTGTACTTTTCACCATAAGGCCCTCCGAATATCCCTAAATCAGACCTGCTGCTATCTAAGTCTAAAATTGAAGGATCTCCTGCATCAATCATTGGAGAGAACATCTGAAGATGAAAGTCCAAACTGTCCTCATTTACAAACATCGGATACTTTTGCATATTAGTGGAATCCAGCACAATATGGCTGCTGATATTCTGAGTATTCCAAAAATTATTAAAACGAATGGTGGATACAGGAGGATAACCTCCAGCATAATCAATTCCATTCTGAGCATTAATAATTATATTATTTATAATCGAATCCTCATTCTGGGTTATTATTGCATCATCGAAAATCCCGATAAAGACATTATTGTACATAAACTCCTCGTCCCAGGCTACTATACCGTTGCCTTGAGCCGTGGCAATAAAAAGATTGTTATACAAATGGGATGAGGATTCAAAGCCGCTGCTGTAACCAACTGCTACTTCCCCGGTGCCAATGATTATAGTGTTGTTTAATATCCATGGTCTTGAAATATCAGCGAAAATAGCTTCTGCACAGTAAGTGAAAATATTATTCTTAATTAAAGGTTGGCCACCCACTAATGATATTCCATATTCGGAATTTTGAATCAAATTATTATTGACCATCATATTTGAGTTCCATAACCTGATAGCGTCCCCGGAATTGATTATAATATTATTTTCTATTTTGCCTATAGTCGGCTGTCCGTTAAATCGGTAAAAATATATCCCTATGCTACTATTTTGAACGGGAGATACATTTATAAAAAAACCACTTACATTACAGGTATCAGCTAAATTGATTGAAATTCTCGGTACTGGAAATTCTCTTGTATCAATTACACAACTATCCGCTCCAGCACCTATCAACGATAATCCGGGTATCATAATAACCTGTTCTTTATAAACCCCATTCCCTACATAAATTGTATCCCCAAACTGACAAATATTAATAGCCTCCTGGATGGAATCAGCAGCTGTTTCCCAGCTTAAATACGGTGGGGTAGATGAGCCGGTTTTGCTTACGTAACGGATTTCGGCGAATAAATTATTCAGGGGATTTGTAAAAAGTAAGAAGAGTATAAGCACCACTCTAAAGGAAGGAAAGCACTGTAAATATAGTTTCATATATCTGCCTCATAAGAAGAACACACATAAATAAAACCCATCGGAATAAAATTACAGACAATAAAAACCTGAAGCAAGAAGAATTTTTTCTCCACTTGCTCCCAAGCGGAACGATCCACCTGGTTATTAAGGCTGACCTGACCTTACAATCAACACTGAATGCTGCTAATTTACTCAAATTCAGCTATCCCAATGGGAAATTACCATAAAACTACCTGCTAATTCTAATATCCTGATTTCTTATCTACCCCTCGACTACCCCTGAACTACCCCTGGTCTACCCCTCGTATTTGGCACTTTACGAGGGGTAGACCAGGGGTACACGAGGGATAAAGGAGGGAGAGATAATATTTCTTGATTATTTGATTTACTAATACATATTTGAACTCCTTATTTTACTAATAAAAGGAGGGAGGGCACTGCAACAGTTGGGATAGACACATCAAACTCACTTGAATAGGAAAATAAGGATGGAGTCGTCATCAAACTTGATAATTTGCTCTTCATTCATCATCCTCACCCAGCTCAGGAAGCAGGGTGCTAGCAAGACAATTATACGGCATTTTACTGTTTTATACTGCATTCTTAGATAAGCATCCTGAAGGAAGCTTCAAGAACAAGAAAAGTTAATTGGTATTGCCCCCTCAACCGGTTTGGAACCGGTTGATCCTGAGAGGCAGTAAAAAAAAAGACTAACTAATAAATGGCAACCCCATTTGGAAGGGAGTGTGGGAATAATGCACAATTTTAGTGGTTGGTAAAAAAAGTCGATGATCTGCCTACGGTGAAAAATGCAAATGTAAGGAACGCTCAGTGAGCGTTCCGCCATAGGCACCCACCCCCGATACCGTTCTGCATGAAATGGAAAGCAGGCAGATAAATTTATTTCAGGGGTTATTGATTCAACCGGCACTCATCCATTTATCCATCTACATTTTATAACTTTCCCGTTGTCTCATTTCTTGTTTATATTTGTTTTCTAAATTGTATTACGGAGAAGTAAATTGTCCTTCAAAAATGCTCTAAGAAGATTTTTCGGTATAAAGACTCAAGAGGAAATCAACCGGGTAAAAACCCAAAAGGAAAAGACAAAGGAATTCTTTGAGTCCCTCATGTTTGCTGCCATTGCAGCCTTTTTTATCATTACATTTATCATTCAGAATACCAGGATCCCTACCGGTTCAATGGAAGATACCATCCTGGTGGGCGATTTTGTACTTGTAAATAAATTCATCTACGGCTCCTCTTCTCCGAAATATATTCCGTTTACAGAGGTTGAAATTCCTTTTTTCAGACTCCCTGCATTAAAAGAGCCAAAGGCGAAAGATATTGTTGTTTTTGAGTTCCCCGGCAACCGTGATGAAATACAGCCCCAGGAGCTTGGAGTTAATTATGTAAAAAGATGTATAGGAACTCCCGGGGATACTGTTGAGGTAAGAGATAAAGTTGTCTTTGTGAACGGGAAGGAATTCTGGATCCCTCCGTTCGTTAAATATCTCAGCCCGGTTCCAAAACCAAAAGGAATACCGGGGCCGAGAATTTTCCCTAAGGGATCCTACTGGAATGAGGATAATTATGGTCCTCTCGTTGTTCCTAAAAAGGGGGATGTTGTAAAGCTTACTCTTCAGAATATCGATCAGTGGGAAACTTTTATTGACCGTGAGTACCTCAAAAAAGTTGTTGAGATAAAAGGGAATACTATTACTATTGAGGGGAAGCCTGTAACTTCGTATACAATTAAAAAAGATTATTATTTTATGATGGGGGATAACAGGGACGATAGTCTCGACAGCAGGTTCTGGGGTTTTGTACCCAGGGATTATGTTGTCGGGGAAGCTTTTATTACTTTGTTTTCGTGGGACAGGGATATACCGTTTTCTGAACTTATACGACTGCTTGGCTCTATCCGGCTCGATAGAGTCCTGATGCTCCTGAATTAATTCAGTGGAAATTTAGCCGGAATTTCTTATACTATTATTTTTAAAGGGTAACTATACCCTCTGCCTGAATGGATCTATTAAATATAAATTGTGAAAAATATTGTCTTGATAATGGTCTTGAGGTAATCCTTCACAGGAATAACTCCATTCCCCTTACTGCAGTAAATATCTGGTATAAAACCGGTTCTGCAAATGAGCCCAAAGGAAAAACAGGTATTGCTCACCTCTTCGAACACATGATGTTCCAGGGCTCTAAAAATGTTCCCAAGGAAATGCATTTCAGGTTTATACAGGAAGCCGGGGGAACTCTAAACGGCTCTACAAGTTTTGATAAAACAAATTATTATGAAAAGATACCGGCTAATTTTCTTGAACTGATCTTCTGGCTTGAATCCGACCGTATGGGATTCCTGCTCCCCGCGCTGACTCAGGAAAAACTCGATAACCAGAAAGATGTTGTTTTTAATGAGAGACTGGAAAGATATGATAACCAGCCCTATGGCTTAGCCTGGGAAAAGATAATTACTAATCTTTATCCGGAAGGGCATCCCTACAGCTGGCCTACCATCGGATTTAAGGAAGATATTAAAATCCTATACTCTTAAGGATGTTACAGATTTCTTCAAAGTTTATTATGCCCCCTCTAATGCAACGCTTGTGGTTGCAGGACACTTTGAAACTGACGAGGTAAAGAGTCTGATACAAAAATATTTTGGAGATATACCCGGGGCTCAACTCCCTGCACCTGTCATTGCAGCTAATGGTCCTCTGAAAGAAAACATTTTCCTGAAGCATAAGGAACAGGTACAGCTCGAAAGAATATATTTTGCCTGGCCCACAGCAAGGGTATTTGCTGATGAAGATGCCTCTCTTGATGTGCTTGCTGATCTTTTGACCGGTTCCAAAAGTTCAAGACTTCATAAGAAACTTGTATATGAAAATGAAATAGCACAGGATGTTTCCTCATTCCAGTTTTCCGGAAAATATTCGGGACATTTTCTTATTATCGCTACCGCTAAACCTGGCATCAGCCTGGATATGCTTAAAGAAAGTATATTTAAAGAACTTAAACATCTGTGCGATTCAGGTATCTCGGATAAGGAACTTCTTAAATCAAAAAACCAGATAAAGTCGGGCTTTATATATTCACTACAGGGACTGGATACAATTGCCGACCAGCTGAATTTTTATAATTACTATACAGGCGAACCAAACTCATTCAATAAGGATCTGAAACGATATGAAGCCGTAAGCCGTGAATCCGTTACAAGTGCACTGGAAAAATATATTCTTAAAAATTATGTGGAACTCCGGATATCGGCGGTCGATAAATGATTGACAGAAAGAAAAGACCCCTCGACCAGAACGACTTTAAATTTCATCCCCCGGCTATAGATTTCTTTACTTTAGATAACGGACTGAAGGTTTATTTTATTGCGAGACCGCATCTCCCTGTTTTAAGGTTTAACCTGATTGCAGATGCAGGAAGTAAATTTGACCCTCCCGATAAAAGAGGCACTGCAAATCTTCTGACAATGACATTTGATGAAGGAGCCGGAGATCTTAAAGGGCTTGAACTTGCCGACGAGTTTGAACTGTTAGGTTCTAATTTTGATTCCGGCTGTAATCACGATAACCTGTTTTTATCCCTCAGAAGCCTGAAGGAAAATGTCGACAGATCACTGCAGCTTTTTTCTGATGTGATTTTAAGACCGCATCTTGATGATATCTCCTTTGCAAGGGAGAAAAGAAAAATAATGACACGTGTTATGCAGCTTAAGGATGAACCGGATGAAATAGCCAACCAGGTATTCGAGTATATAATATTCGGAGAAGATGATCCTTATGCACATCCGATCACCGGAACCGGTAAATCCATCCAGATGATAAACTCTGAGGATATAAGGAAATTCTATAATAATTATATTGTCCCCAATAATTGTGCAATCGCTGCTGTTGGTGATATCGATAAGCAGGAGCTTACAGACAAACTGAATACACACTTCCATAACTGGAAAAACGCACCTTTATATTCTGGTCATAATGGGGAATTGCCTACCGAGACTTTTCAATTATATCTCGTTAATAAAGAGGATGCTGTACAATGCGAGATCAGGGCAGGACACCTTACCGGTAAAAGGGATGATAATTACTTCTCTAAGATGATCCTCAATTCCATTCTCGGGGGGCAGTTTTCAAGCCGGATAAATCTGAACCTGAGAGAAAAAAAAGGATATACATACGGGGCATCATCAACTTTTAATTACTACCAGCAGAGGGGTTATTTTGGTGTTACTACTTCTGTAAACCAGGAAAATACATTAAATGCCGTCAGTGGAAATTCTGCACGAATTATCAGGAATTAAGGAAGGGGTTACACCCGAAGAGCTTGCTTTCACAAAGTCATCCATACTAAGGAAATTTCCATGCCAACTTTGAAACCAACCGGCAGGTAGCAATGAACATCTCAAGATTAATACTTCATTCTCTGCCGTTAAATCACTTCACCACATACCCGGAAAATATAAGCTCCGTAATGCTGCCGGATGTTAATGAGGCTGCTGTAAAGAATATTTTTCCCGAGAGATTATCGGTTGTGCTGGTCGGAAAGAAAGAAAGTATAATGGAACAATTTAAAGATTCAGGACTGGGACCAATTAAAGAACTCGATTTTGAAGGTAACCAGGTAAGTTAGTTTACTGCTCTTGAGGGATTTACAAATTTGAATCCTATTTTCCTCACACGCTCCACTTCGTGGTTCAGCATCAGATAAGATTCAGCAGGAATAGCAATTAGTTTCTTCTCATCGCTGCGGGAAATAAGCTTGCCGAGCCCGCTGTCTGTTTCTGCATCATAATAAATCATCTTATTCGTGGGAATGATCTTAATATTCCTCTTGGTAAACTCAGCCATGATCTGATCCCTTGCTTCTGAATTATACAGGGACGAGTTTGCATCTATCAGATAAAAAACTGCTTTCGGCCAGGTGCCGGCTATAGTCCTGAGCACATCTTTTATTCTTCCGTGAGAAAAATCTGATCCCAGCTTATACTCGAGCTCCGATATATCATCATTTAATAAAATTATCACTTCTTTCCCCTTGTTGATTATCTTTTTAGAAAGATCGACAGAATTTTTAGAAGGGACAAGCACAACTCCGAAATTCTCCGGAATATTGAGCAGGTTATCCAGATCAACGGCAGAAAGTTCCCCGGCGTTCATTATTAGAGATGCAGCATACCCCGTTTTCCTTGATATCTTCGGGTTATATAAAAAGTCCGAAGTTAACTTAAGCTGTTCCCCCGAAAATATCTTAAGATAATTTTTCCCGTTGATCTTTTTTTCCTCGACCAGCAATTCTGCCTCCTCGGCAGAGAAGGAATTGCGTATTTCTTTTATAAGCAGGGCAATCGGAATATCCGGAGGTACATTCACATTATAGGTATAAATTACAGCATCCCCTTTTTTAGTAACTATCCAGGATGAATCAAATCCGTAATTCAGAATTGCTTTGATGAACCTGGAATTAACCTCTCCTGCAGAGAGTTCTTTTAAGACAGGTTCTTCCTGTCCGGGTTTATAAAATTTATTTACAGCAATATGGAAAATGATCAATGCGATTGAGGAAACGAAGAGAGCGGTTATAATATTTTTTTTTAATTCAGTAGATAACATCAACGGAATTTGGGCTTTCTCTTTTCGAGGAATGCGGAGGTTCCTTCCTTAAAATCATCTGTCCCGCAGCATATTGAAAAAAAGCTTGCTTCCAGATTCTGCCCTTCATTAAGCGGTACCTGCTGAGCTGCATTTACAGCTTTTATTGCCAGCCGTACAGCATCCTTTCCTTTGGAAGCAATTTTATTACTCATCTCAATTGATTTATTGAGCAGCTCACCCTGGGGATATACTTTATTAACCAGCCCGATCCTTAGGGCTTCTGCCGCATCAATAAGATCGCCTGTTAAGATCATCTCCATTGCCCTGCCTGAGTTTACCAGTCGCGGCAGGCGTTGGGTTCCACCATAGCCGGGAATTATTCCAAGGTTTACTTCCGGCTGTCCGAATTTAGCATTTTCAGCAGCCAGTCTGATATGACACGAAAGTGCAAGTTCACATCCGCCTCCGAGTGCAAAACCATTGACTGCGGCAATAACAGGTTTCTCGAAATGCTGGATAATATTAAATACTTCCTGCCCCTTTTCGGCAAATTCCTTTCCGCCGAGAGCATCCAGTTTGTTTAATTCGGATATATCTGCACCTGCAATAAATGCCTTCTCACCGCTGCCAGTAATAACTATTCCTCTTACCTCATCGTTTGTGCCCAGATAGGAAAAGACCTGTTTCAATTCTCCCATTGTTTCAATATTCAGTGCATTTAGTTTATCGGGACGGTTAATTGTTACGACCGCTGTCGGTCCGTTGATCTGCAAAAGTAAGTTTTTATGATCCATATTTCTCCTAAATGCTTATATATAACGGGAGCCTGATTTTAATATCAGCTCCGACAAACTGGTTGGATTCAAAATAATTGTAGGTCACTAATATTTCCATCATAAACATCGATACGCCGACGCCCCCGGTTATCCCTACCTTGGAAATGTCCTCGGTGTAATTACTTTTCCCGGATTCCTGCTTAAACTCATGCAGTATCCTGTAATAATCAAATGACGCAGAGACTTCTACTATCGGCATAAATAAAACAACATTTTCCAGCATAGGGGCGAAATAATATCTTATACCGGCATTGAAAGGGAAACTGTAGACCGAATAATTGGAATAATCAGTTGAGCGGTAAAAATCATTTGATCCGGGGAACTGTTCAAAGCCCGCCTTGGCAAAAAAGAAGACCGGAAGGACCTCATTATTAGTATAGGAAAGTTCTGCATTGAAACCGTAGCCCAGATCGCTTCTGTCTGAGAATGTCCCCACCGGGAGTCTTGGTCCTACTCCAAATGACAGAAATACTCCCACAGCTTTATCGGCAGGTAAAGCAAAAATGCTTGAGGAAGATAATATTAATAATAGCGCAATTGTTTTTTTCATCTGTAAACAAAAATAATAAATTAGTTGATTAGTTGATTAGTTGATTAGTGACTTAGGGGGTTAATGACTTAGGGACTTTTAGAGGTTAGATTAATGTGTTTATTATGATTCCAAGTAGTCTCCCCCTGCTCCATCTGAATATAATTCTGCATTGATTGTTGGGGCGCTTCCCTAAGCGCCCGCTGATATAACGGATACTAAAGCAAATTATTCGCGCTTACAGAGCAGCAATCGGGGGACCGCCCCTGCGTCATCATTATTTAGAAATCCGTAGGAGTTACTTTCATTTTCCGCGCAGAGTGTTTTTCTACCAGGGATGTGATAACTATAAGAAAGAGAAAAACAGCAGTATAGCCGGGGACTAAATAATCGTTATAAGCCTTGCCGGCAGTTAAAAAACCTTCCCATTCTGAATACTTTGCAGCAAAGATCAAATTCACTGCAGTTGATGATTTAGTACCGAAGAGCAGAAGGGATGACCACAAAAAAGTAAATACCGATATGATAAACCAGTATACATTTGAAAAATACCTGATAATGAGGGCTGCGCTTAACGCAGTTAAAAAGAGGACAGCTAAACTGAAGTAATCAAAATTCGATATGTCTAAAGGGACTGCTTCATAAGAAAAAAGCAAAATAATTATTCCGGTCATAGGAAGGACCTGATTCCACCAGCTTAACTGCACCGCTTTCAGAAAAATAAACAGCATTGAGAGCTGTAGAAAATTCCATACTAAATAAAGGGGGTAATCAATTATGGAAGAGAGTCCGAATTCATAAAAATAGTCGGGATCTGTTAATTCAACCATTCCGGTGAAATATAATGCGGCTGTTCCAAGCAGAGGGATAAATATCCAGAATAACTGCACAGTCTGCTTTTTATATTCCGGAGAGATGAAGTATCCTTTTATCCTCTCGAATGGAATTTTTCTGATAATAAAAAGGAAGGGAATAACGCAGCTGAGATGGAATCTGAATCCAAGGATTATAAAATAAGCAGGCAGTTCAAAATATTTCAGGATAACCCCTGCTGCTGTAGTTGTTAAAAGAATTAACACAAGCAGCAAAGGTTTTATTTTATAATCCAATTATTCAGCTTCTTCCATTTGAATCTTATACTCTGTTCCTACTCCGTGTTTAAAGACCATAGCTCCTCCCAACTCTCCTGTCCAGAAAACAAAATAGGTTCCTATGACAGCCAAAATTAAGAAAATATACAGAAACACTCCTTTAAATTTTTTACCAGGACTGCTGCTGTCCTTAACACCAGCAGTGCAGCAAAGTACCATATTGTAAGAGTAGCGAAGAATTCGTGTTTCTCCATCAGTTCACCGGAGGCTTTGTTAAAGTATTCAAACGCCTCCTCTGCCTGTTTACCGGTAAGAACTGCAGCCAGGGCTCCAAGTACACCTAAAAATAAGACAAGGTGTGCTGCCTTTTGATAAAATTCTTTCCTGAAGATTACTCCGATCGTTTCCAGAAGCACATACAAGAGCAGCAGAGCTATCGGGAAATGGACAACTTTAGGATGAAATTGTGCAAGGAATTCCATTATAATTTCCTTTCGGATGAATAATTAAGTTCAATCAAATACTTAGTAATAAATAACATAGGAGTGTGACATCCATTAGTATTTAACTTTATAAAGAAATAAGCCTTTTGCAGGAAGAGCTTCCCCGGCAGCATTTCTGTCATTTTCATTTATGATATGAGAAAGTTTTTCCTCTCCGCCAATGCTTTGTGAAAGTTCAAGGAGTGTTCCTGCTACAGTTCTTACCATACCATGCAGGTATCTGTCCGCTTCAATAAGAAAAAGGGTCACCCCTTTTATCGTCCTCCAGTGAGCTGTATAAACAGTGCAGAATGTATTTTCTATGCCGCCGCTCTTTTTTGAAAAGGACCTGAAATCGTGTCTTCCATTTAGTATTTCTGAAAGTCTGTTCAGATACTCTATATTTATTTTATCGTGATAGAAATGGGAATAATTATAAAGGATAGGATTCTTCTGAGTTGTTAACAGGTAAAAATAACTTCTCTGCCTTGCATCAAACCTTGCGTGAAAATCCTCCGGTACTTCCGTCATCCCGGTTACAGATATATCAAAGGGGAGAAGGGAATTGAGAGAATGCTTGAACCTGTAAATATCTATTTTCCCGTCATACCTGAAATTTCCAACCTGACCGATTGCGTGAACACCGGTATCTGTCCTGCCGGACCCGATCAGGTTAACTTCTTTTTTCAGAATTACATTTATTGCCTCTGTGATCTTCCCCTGTATTGAGACTGCATTTGCCTGGATCTGCCAGCCCGAATATTTTGTACCGTCGTACTGGATATCCAGTTTGTAGTTGCTCATAAATTATTGCAAAATTGAGACATATAATAAATTAATAAATATTTGTGATATGGGGATCAATTTCCACAAATGTTTTTTCGGGTAACTCTTTTAATTATTTAGAGTTACTGTGACAATTTACATAGAAAAAATACCTTTCTGAGTATATTTTGATTTCGTACAATATTAAAACAGGAGATTAAAATGCTTTGGACAATTTTCGTGATCCTATTAGTGCTTTGGCTGCTCGGGATGGTAACGTCATATACTTTAGGCGGCTTCATTCATATACTTCTGGTAATTGCTGTAGTAGTGGTTATAATCAGGGTAATACAGGGCAGACGGCCGCTATAGGGATCTGAATTTGACTGATAGAATATGTTTGGATTTACTTATGATTAAATGAAAGGAATATGTATGAAAAGGTCAATTTGGTTCTCGTTCTTTTTGAGTGTATTAACGGTTATGCTGCTTACCGGGTGTGATACAAGGAGAGATGATAATAACGTAGATGACAGAACTGTTGTCACCGACGATAATAACAAGGATAACACCGAAATTGGTAAAGATGCAGAGAGGGATATGCTGTTTGAGAATAACAGAGATTATACTTATGAGGAGCGGGATATTTTCAAATCCGATGTCGATAAAGCAATGGACAGAATTGATGATCGGATAGATATGCTGGATGATAAGATTGGCGATGCAGCCGAAACACAGAAGGCGGCATACGAAACAAGAATAAAAGCAATCAAGGATAAACGCGACAACTTAGAAAAGCGGATGGATGATTTTGATGAGATGAAGGATAATAACTGGAATCAGTTTAAATCAAGCTTCCGTACCGCCTGGATGGATCTGAAAAATGATGTGGATAAAGCATCAAAAGACCTGGGTATTGAAACTATGAATAATGATAATATAAACAAGGAATATTAATAGATCCGGTAATACCCAAAACAAAGCTAAATAACTTTCACGAAGCAGAATATTCTGCGTGAAAAGTTATAAAGGGCTGCAGTTGATTTTTCATCTGCAGCCTTTTTAATTTCATAGGTTTTTATATGGTTAATGCCTTAAAAGAATTTGAACCACACACACAGATTTTATTTTACTACAACGGTCTTTACATTCAGGAATTCGTGCATACCAATGAGCGACAGTTCCCTCCCGTATCCTGATTCCTTTATGCCCCCGAATGGCAGCCTGGGATCAGATTTTACGGAGTCGTTTACAAAGCAGCATCCTGCATTAAGTTCTTCTGCGGCAAGTCGCTCCCCTTTTTTAACATCGCCGGTAAATACGGCAGCACCTAATCCGAATGTAGTATCGTTTGCTGTTTTGACTGCTTCCGCGGTATCCTTAACTTTAATTAAGGCTGCTACCGGTCCGAATAATTCATCTTCATATGCAGGCATCCCCGGCTTTACATTCTCAAGTACTGTAGCAGGATAAAAGGCACCTAAAAGCTTCGGGATCTCTCCCCCGAGTGAAAGCTCTGCACCTTTTGAAGTACATTCCTTAACCTGCCTGTGAAGATCATCCCGAAGGTCATTTCTTGCCTGGGGACCAAGGTTTACCTCCTCATTAAACGGATCTCCCATCTTCTTACTAAACATCTTTTTAATGAACAGATCCCTGAACTGATCATATACAGGCTCTACTATAATAAATCTCTTTGCAGCTATACAGCTTTGACCATTATTAATTAACCTTGCATTGACACAGATTTCTGCAGCAGTTTCAAGATCAGCATCTTCAAGAATTATGTAAGGATCGCTTCCGCCCAGTTCCATTACCGTTTTTTTAAGCACAGATCCTGCAGAAGCAGCTACAGCTTTCCCGGCAGGGACGCTCCCTGTCAGTGTTACACCGGCTATCCTTTTATCCTTAATAACAGCTTCGACTTTTTTAGAGGATATAATTAACGACCTGAACAGCCCTTCAGGGAAGCCGGCTTCCTTAAATATATTTTCAATAGCAAGTGCGCACCCCATAACATTTGAAGAATGTTTTAACACACCGGCATTTCCTGCCATAAGATTTGGTGCTGCAAACCTGAAGACCTGCCAGAAGGGAAAGTTCCAGGGCATTATTGCAAGAATTACTCCAAGGGGTTCATACCTGATATAACTTTTACTTGACTCGGTTTTAATATCCTGATCACGCATAAACTCTTCCCCGCTCTCGGCAAAATAATCGCATACCCAGGCACATTTATCAACTTCACCCTTTGACTGAAGTACAGGCTTTCCCATTTCAAGAGTCATCAGATTGGCAAACTCGTCCTTCCTTTTTCTGAGGATCTCAGCAGCCTTTTTCATTTTAGCGCTTCTCTCAGCAAAAGAAGTCTTCTTCCACCTGTTAAATTCCTGATGAACATCCTGAAGGATCTTATTTATTTCCTTCAGCTCCATTTCAGGATATGATTTTATTACTTCTTCAGTTGCAGGATTAATTGTTTCAATCATCTCTTTTTTCATTTTATAAAGTTAATTAACCATTTAACGGAGTAAATGATGCAGATCCCTTTGCTTAATGAATTCTTTTAATGATGACCAATGTTTTATCATCTGAATACTGCCCGTTCTTAGAAAACTTTGCAGTATCCTCCAGAATGGCATAACAGATCTCCTTCGGCGTCAGATGCTTTTTTTCTTTTGCCAGCTTCAGCAGTCTTTCTTCACCATATTCATTAAAATCGGTATCTGCAGCTTCTGTAATTCCGTCAGTATAAATTATAAGGACATCCCCCAGAGCAAAATTTATATTCTCAACAGTGTATTTGGCATTCGGGGCAGGACCCAATACAGGTCCTGTCGGATTTAGAAAATAAGCATCATCGGAATCCCGCTTAAGAAATATGGGAGGATTATGGCCTGCACTGGAATAAAGAAAGAGTCCTCCCTTATCGTGAGCAAGCTCGCCGTAGAAGAGTGAAGCAAATTTATCATCGGCAAATATTTTATTTACCAGCCGGTTCATTCTTTTCATCAGAGGATAGATCTTTATTTCAAAGCTGCTCGCCATCCTAAGAGCCCCCGATATATACATCGCTTCGGCTGCAGCACTTACTCCTTTGCTGGCAGCATCCCCTACTGCTATGCCGAGACGGCTCTCATCTTCCCCGATATCGAGGTAATCGAAAAAATCTCCTCCTACAATTTCGGCGGGCTGAGTAATACCGAACAGAATATAATTCTGAAAAACATATTCGTGCTCCGGGAGGATACTTTTCTGAAGCTCCCTTGCCTTGTCTATATCAGCCCTTAAATTCTTAGCCCGCAGCGCATATTTCCTCTGCTTTATCTGGGAAGTAACAGCTGTTGAAATAATATTAAGAGTAAGCCTGAACTCCTCATTTATTTCTTCGCTGTTTAAAGCAAGCAGGTATTCATAGTATGGTTTTCCGTTTACTTTAATTTTATCCCCGGTTCCTGATGCTGAGTACTTAAAAATTCCAGCCTGCCTCAGCACCTCATTAGTTTCACTGCCGAGAATAGTGCGTTCTTTATCAATCAGGTCGAATATCGGGTAGTCGGATATCAGTACCTGGAAGTTTTCCTCAATTTTGTCGAGGTTGCCTGTCTGATACATAAGATGATAAGCACCATTCTCAACATCCAGTTTCCATATCCTTCCGCCGCAGACGTTTATCTCTTCGTTCCCGATAAGCTGATTGAGAACCGAGATAAGCATCTCGGTGTCTGTAGCAAATTTTTGTGAAGCAATTGCCTCAACTGTTTTATATAGTTTACGCTGGTCCATATTTATTTTGTATAAGAATCAATCATTTTTTGAATAGCCCGTTTACATACTTTGCAGAAATTATCTACGCTGAGCGAGTTCATCTGGCAGTCCTCCTGGGGACGGTAAACTCCCTTTGCAACATATCCGCCGCCCTCAAAAGCACCCACGATACCAACGTATTTTTCTTCATTAGGGGTTGGTATTGGTGTATCCTCAGATACCATATCCTTCCATTTTGAATCAAAGTCAACAAGAGTTGTAATATTCGGATCAATTGGTTCTACATCAAGGGGATAAAAATCGTTATAAGCTACATCGGACGTATAATATTCATCGGCTAATGAAGCAAACAGGTGCCCGAACTCGTGAACAAATACATACTCGGCATACTTATTTTTATTCACACAGACTGCATAGTGATTATAAATTGCGCCCCCGCCGTAGATTCCCGTGTTTACCACAATATATATGAGATCATAAGGAGCATTAGCAGCAAGATCCCTGACGGATTTATTATCTGCTGTCATACAATACCTTTCAAGATCGAAGGTATAAAAGTTTGTATTAAGCTGGGTCTTTTTCCAGACATCCTTTGCGGGCACATCTGTGCCGCTTTCGTCTGAAGGAGCCTCTACACCCCATATGTTAAATTTATCTTTATTTTCTTTGAAGGGGCTGCTGTTGAATAAGTATTCTGCAAATTTTTGACAATCCTGTTTAAAACTATCCATCTCTGCAGCAGTATATCCTTCCGGAAGAATAACAATATCTACAGATCCGGAAGGCTCGCCGGAATTAAAAACTTCAAATGAAGGATATTGTTTATTTCTTTCTGTTGTTATAAAATAATTTTGGGGATCGACCTTATATTCAAATCTCTTCTCGAAATTATTTTTCTTATCCCTTCCCAGGAACTCTATCCTTACCGGCTTTTTAGGAAAAGGCATTGTAACCGTTTCGCTGAACGACTTTACTGTTTTAACTGCTTCATCGGTTGTCTGCCATTCGCGGAATAATGTGGAGTATCCTTTTGAGTATATTAATTCGTTTGTGCTGTCATCATACATCATTACCATATAATTTCCATATTTCATATTATCCAACAGGTTAGTTTTAGAACCTCCCCAGAAAGGTTCTTCCTTCAGTTCATCAATTGAATACGAATCATCGGTCTTATTACCGGTATGGTAATAATCGACCCTAAGTGTTTTATTTTCAAAAAATTCATCAAAGTTTACCTGTGCCAAAGCAGTAACGGTAATTAGTAATGATAAGAATAGCGACTTCATTTAAGTTCCCGGTTTTGTATAAAAAATAATTACAAATTTAAGAAAATTAAGAGGTTGTCCATAGGGATAATATATGTTCCGTGTGGAGGGTTACTTAGTAAAATTTTCTACAACAAAAATAAAGCATTTATCTCCAACCGGTTCAACAGCAATACTGTCTCACTACAATCCGCCTTCGATACCCCTTTTGGAGAAGAGCCTTAG
The DNA here is from genome assembly GCA_963764685.1 of uncultured Ignavibacteriales bacterium. Classification (GTDB taxonomy): domain Bacteria; phylum Bacteroidota; class Ignavibacteria; order Ignavibacteriales; family Ignavibacteriaceae; genus CAVXTT01. The sequence goes on along the minus strand of CAVXTT010000020.1, from coordinate 237,356 downwards.
TAAGCCCTTTGTAGGGAGATAGTAGGAGCTGTGTAGGGGGTAGAGCTATTTTTTTGGATTAGTTTTATTATTTGCTTCTATTAACTTTTAATAAATAAAGGGGTACGGTATCCTTACCCCTTTAGAAGCATCAAACGGTAATTTTCCTTGAGCCCGGTTTAACAACTGGAATGCCTTCTTTGCACAAAGGACATTCTCCCGGAAGGTAGGAAACAACATTCATCTTCATTGTGGATATCTGGGGTATCCCAAAATCCACCTTCCCGTTGCTCCTGTCGACAATGTAGCCCACTCCAACGGGAACGGCATTAAATTTTTTTACGATTTCAATTGTTTCGAATACGGATCCGCCTGTGGTTACAACATCTTCGCATACCAGCACTTTTTCCCCTTCGGAAAGTGTGAAGCCTCTGCGAAGAGTTAAGACTTTATCTTCCCTTTCGGCAAAGATCGATCTTTTGTTTAGAAGTCGGGCAGCCTCCTGTCCCACAATTATACCTCCCATTGCGGGAGAGATTACAGTATCGATCTCAGTGTTCTTAAAATAATCTGCAATAATTGCACAGAGCTGCTCAGTATACTCCGGGTACTGGAGCACCCTGGCACACTGGAAATAAAGATTGCTATGGCGTCCTGAGGTTAAAAGGAAATGACCTTCCAGCAGTGCACCTGTTTTTTTAAATATATCAAGTATCTGTTCGTTACTCAAGTTCTTCAAGAAATTCCTCCATTTCTTTAGCGGAACGTTTATCGCCGCCTTTAATTGCGGCTGCAATTCCCTTCAGATATAATTGTTTTGCTTCATCGGGTTTGTTAAGATTTGTTTTTAATCGTGCATACTGCATATATGCCGCTGTATAATCAGGATCGGAATCTATGGATGTCAGTAAAAATTCTTCTGCTTTTATCAGATTATTAAGTGAAAGATATTCCAGCGCTATGCCGTATGAAATGAACGGATCACTTTTATCTTTTTCATATAAATTTAAAAGATGATCTAGACGGTTCACCCGGCATGACCTTCTATTTTTTGCGCAAGGGAAATATCTTTTGCAGTCAATCCCCCTTCGCTGTGTGTTGAAAGTGTAAGTTTTACCTTATTCCAGGAGTGGAGGAAAATATCGGGATGGTGGTTCATTCCTTCTGCATCGGCACCTATCTTATTTATAAAATCCAGCGCCTGCTTAAAATCCTTAAATTGAAATTCCTTTGTCATCTGGTTTGTTTCGAATGTCCAGCCGGAATAATTCCCCAGCTTTTTCTTAGCCTCATCGCTGCTTAATAATGCCATATCAACTCCTAATTTTTTATGTATACGGGATTGCAATATAAATATTTTAAGAGTAATATCGAGTAAGGGAGATAGTATGATTGGGTATCTAAAAAAGAGGTCAGGCAGCCTGAAATATGATCCCTACAGGGATCATAATTGTGTTTGATATGGATCACCCTACAGGGTGAAGCATCATATTACGTTCTCGTTATGTTTTGTGGACAATCATTTCTGATCCTTATTCTATCGACCTGTTCCCCTGTTGGAATATAATTGTAGCAACATATCAATCAAAACATTCGATCCTATAAGGAAAGCGGAATAGTTCGTTGAATAGAAAATATTATTCTATCGACCTGCTTTCCCCTGTAGGGGGAATATAATTGTAGCAACATGATCAACAGGAAACATTCGATCCCTGTAGGGGATCTATAAATTTGGAAAATTGCAGACTATTTAAGAAGTGTAAGTTTTTTTGTCTCTGCAAACCCGGTTGTGACTAGTCTGTAGAAATATACACCGGCGGGAATGTCTTCTGCATCAAATGTAATTTTATGATAACCCTGCTCCATTGTTCCTTCAGCCAGAGTTTTGATCTTCTCGCCAAGGATATTAAATACCGATAACTCTGCTTCTCCTGTTTCGGGGATATCAAAGCTGATGATGGTTGACGCATTAAAAGGATTAGGGTAATTAGCATAAAGTACAGGTTCATCAGCAGGAAGCAGACTTACAAATACCGGCTGCACTATTCTGGAGGAACCGTCTATGTTTATTTGTTTTAGTCTGTAATAGATTGTGTCGCTTATTTCGCCGTCGTCATAATATTTATAACTGCCGGGATTTCCATAAGCTGCGATGAATGATGTGAACATCCATTCTTCCTCATTATTCATACGTTTCTGAAGTTCGAATCCATAGTTCCCCTTTTCTTCAGATGTATTCCATTCTATTAATATCTTATCTCTCTGCTGCTTTGCGTTAAAATAAGATATAACCGAAGTATAAGGATCCTGTTCAAATACTTTCTGCAGTGCATCATTCAACAGGTACCACGACTGCGGGCTTTCTCATAGCCGGTGCCTGCTCGATGTGAAGAAATCTTCCCGTTGCCGAAGGGGCATTTAAATAACAGGGGGAACTGCTTCCGTTTATAAGGCGCCCCTGTACATTTGTAAGTGCTGCCAGCTGAGCCCATCCGGGATCTATATGTATGATTATGAATTTCAAGAAAGGAACTGCTTTGAGGAGTGTATCCTTGAAAGCAGTGAGATAATCCATATCAGGAGTAAATCTTGTCCCGTTACTCATTACAAAATCAGGGTCTCCGGGTCCCTGAGTAAACCCGTGCGGCTGAATAAAGATCATCTCAGGGTTATTCTCAAGAAGCACTTCTGTAGTAACCTGGAACATCGATTCAATACTGTGTGCCTGGTCTGATTTTCTAAAATTAACAGAATTCTGACTGCAGGTAGTCGTTCTGCCGGAACAGTCTGTTGAATCAGAGCTGTTGCAGCGGTGCGTACCGCTGATACAGAAAACATAGGCACCTGTATTCTTAAACATTTGGAATCCCTGTACGCCTGTAAGTGAATCAGCCAGAGGGTGCGGCACCTGGATCACCAGCCTGCTTCTTAGGGGTTCCGGATTAAAAACAACGGTACCCCAGTAATTCAAAGAATCAGGATGTTTTTCAAGGAAGTAATATGTCTGTTGAGATGCAAGGTCTAAAAAGGTAATTACCCGGTATCCGATTTTTTCCGCTTTACTATTTGCTGCCTGAATATTCCCTTCAATAATCCGCCTGACTACCTTTGCCCAGTCTTTCTGCTGTTCATTATTCAAGGGGTGATACTCATTTGTAGATCTGGTTGAGGGCATCAGCTTTATTAAACTGTCCACCCTGCCGGTTATATCACCCTTGATTATGTCCTGTGCAGGACTCAAAGAAAAGAGGCTTAGGCAGCAGAATATAACTAGTAATTTCTTCATCCCGATAAATATATAAAATTTTTCAGTACCAATAATAAAAAAAGCCACCCCGGGGGATGGCTTTTTAACAGAATTATATAATTATTACTGTAGAAAAAGATGCTGTGGATAATCAGCCTGCATCAACTGTTACAATTAATGGGTGCATTCTTATCTTGTATAAAACAGACAAATAAAAGTAAAATGATTTTCTTTAACATTATTCCTCCAATTCACATGGGAAATTATCATTATTCATTTTTTCCATTATATATAGGCTATTGAAGTATAGAAAACTCCATCCCGGCCTGGTCAGTAAACCGGAATCTTTTTGACTTGTCAGATAATCAATAAATGCGTTTAAAGTTTCACAGGCTCCATCGTAAGGTTCGTCACCGAAGTAATTACGTAAATCTTCCAGTGTAATATTAATATCATCATAAGCCTGATCTTCAACCATATCAACTTCATAGCATTCTTCCAGAAGATCATTTATATGATTGAACAAAAACTGGTAACTTTCATTAAGATCAGGCTTGGAAGGCATAAAATAATTTGTTATACGTGTGATTGAAATAGCGACAGAAGAGTCGGGTTCAAACTGGATATAATCTAAAAGCTGTCTAACATTTGATGGAGAGCCATGTCTAACTATTATATTTGCAATTGACCTTCTATATTCAGGCTGCGGTTCATTATAAATAGCATTTTTAAAAACATCTGCATATAGAGAATATTCATATTTTTCAGCCAGAAGTTTCAGACATACAATCCGGGTCAGCTCACTTGGTTCATTAGTAGTATGAGCTAAAATAGCATTCAATCCATCCAATGAATCCAGTTCCACTAAGTAAGGGAAACAATAAGGTCTGGCTTCTAAATCATCTAGAATTATTCCCTCAAGTCTATTAATAATATTTTCTTTTTCCGATGGAACATTATCGGCGACAGCAACCAGGAGTGATAAATAAGCGATAGCATCAATTCCGCTTATTCTATTATAATACTGATAAACGTAATCAAACATAGAATAGTCATTTAGTTTAAAAAGTATTTCCGTAGCTAATAATCGTAACTTATAAATATCGTGGGGACCGGCGGGTTTAACAAAAGTATCTTGCAAAAATTGAAGTGCAAGCTGATGGGTTAAAGGGGAATTTAACTTATAAAGCGCCTCCAGGAACTTGAACTGAATCCAAATATCCTCCTGATCATTAATGCGAGTTTCTAATTCAGGGATATAATCTGTTAAATTGTCATTGACAATCTGATTTATAGCAAATATCCTATCTGAATAAACAGGACTGTTCAGCTTATCAATGATGGGGTCGGAAGTAAATGCATATAAATAAAATGAAACAATAACAGTGATAATTACAGCTTTCATATTCAACTCCCTCTATGAAACTCGATAGGAACCAATTTAAGATAATTCCTCAATGTGAACTTCTTAAATTAATACTATTAACACTGAAAGTTAATAATACTACCCAGATTGTGCCAAATTACGAACCAAATAAAAAAGGGTTCCGAAGAACCCTTTTTTCTATGAATTTTGAAAGTTTACTACAATTACTTAATCAGCATCATCTTCTTTACTGAAGAGAAATTACCTGATTCGATCTTGTAGAAATAGATGCCTGTGGATAACCCGCCTGCATCAAATGTAACATCATACCTTCCGGCTTTCTGTACCTGGTTTACAAGTGTACTAACTTTTTGTCCGAGAACATTATATATACTCAGTGTAACCATTCCATCCTGGGGAACTGCATATTTTATTACAGTCGAAGGATTGAACGGATTAGGATAATTCTGTTCAAGAGCAAATTCTGCAGGAGTAGCGATATCAGCGGTAACTTCTTTGGAATAGCTGAAACTTCCGTCATAATCAATCTGCTTCAACCTGTAAGTGTATGTTCCTGTTTCAACTCTGTCAATGTAGCTGTATGAAGAAATGTTTGTAGTTGTACCGTTACCCTGGACAAAAGCGATCTGATCAAAGTTGCCGGTCTGAGTTTTTCTTTCAACTTCAAATCCCTGGTTATTCTTTTCCGTAGCAGTTGTCCAGTGTAATGTAACTGTATTTCCGGATACTGACGAGGTAAATGAAGTAAGCTCAACAGGTACAAGGAAGAGCGAGTTCTTGTGTATATATGCTGAAGTGCCCACAGTAAACGCTGATGTTGTATCCAATCCGGCTATTGCAGCACGAACACCGTATATAGTGCTTCCGGCAGTACTTCCAAACTGCCACGTTGCACCACCGTCAGTAGTAGTAATAACCTTTCCGAGCGAGCCGCCGGTAAGACCGTGATTCTGATCCCGGAAATCAATGGAGTATAATATCGAAGTACCTATTTCTGCCGGCAGTGTCAGCAGCCCCCAGGTTGTTCCGCCGTCCGTAGTTTTACTGACTTTACCTGAAGCTCCTGAAAGATATCCCGTGGAAGCATCAACGGCATCAATCGAATAAATTGTTGAAGTTCCCATACCGCTGGTCTGAAGAGTCCAGGATGTTCCGCCGTCTGTGGTAACATTAACAGTACCGCTGGCTCCGGCAAGCCATCCGTTTGTTGCGTTAGCCATAGAGATAGAATAAATAATGCCTGTTAAGGTTGTAGTCTGTTGAGTCCAGGAAGTCCCGCCATCTGTTGTTTTCCAGCAGTTGCCGGTTGCACCTACTACCCATCCGGTGATTGCATCAAGGAAGTCTACATCATACAGATATACAGTTCCTATGGTTGTTACAACAGAATCCCAGCTGACTCCCCCGTTAGTAGTTCTGTAGACTGCTCCGAACTGTCCTACAGTGTATCCAAGGGTTGGGGTGATCATATCCACGGCTCTGAAGATGGCCGGAGTATTAGGAATCACTTCGGTTGACTGAACCGGCTGATCTTCTGTAGGCACGAATTCCTCCGGGGCTGTCTGTACTGTAACGGGACGGGGAGCATCGGCTGTGGTTGTTCCTATATTCCAGGTACTGCCGCCGTTTGTTGAATACATTAATTGATCGAATGTAGTGGCATTACCGTTATCTCCAACAGCTATAATTTTTCCGGTAGAACTTTCAGCCCAAACATCGTACAGTGTTCCTGCCTTCATAAAATAAGTATGAGCAGTAGGCGTATTTACACCAACAACAGAATTTGTTAATCCAAATGCACCCACAGTTACAAACCTGTCTGCCAGGAATGAAGTACTGTAATATGTTGATGTCCAGGGTTGAGAAGCGATTGGACCAAGGAACTCGACAGGTGTCCAGGTCACTCCCATATCAGTAGTTTTATAGATATCGCTCACATCTCCGGTTATGTAGACTGCAGAGTTATGAAAGTCAATATCATAAAAAGCGGAAGCAGGCAGTCCTGTACTCACATCTGTCCAGGTTGCTCCTGCATCAGTGGTGTACCTTGCCTTTCCCGTACTCCCGGCAACCCAGCCATTATTAGGATCGCTGAATTGGATGCTGTAAACGGTAAAAGTAGTACCTGTTGAAACAAGACTCCAGGATACTCCCCCGTCGGTTGAACGTCTGACATTGCCCGAAGTTGTTGCAACATTTATTATTGTATCATTGCCGGTAAAGACGTCGTAGTATGTCCCCGACGGAATAGTTGCATTGGGGGTCCAGGTTGCTCCTCCGTCGGTGGTTTTAGCAAGACGTCCGCTGGTTGTACCGGCGACATATCCGATATTGTTATCCAGGAAATAAACCTGGTACCAGGTGACAGCTGTTGAACCCACAACCTGGGCGTTCCAGGTTGCACCTCCATCTGTGGTTTTGGCTACTTGCCCGCCGCCGCCAACAACTACACCATTGTTCATATCAAAAAAGTGGGCATCATAAATACTTTCATATGCTCCGGCTGTAGGATCATAGAGACCCGCCTTATGATTAAATATCCAGGTGGTACCGGCATCTGTAGTTTTCATAAAAGTGCCGATATAACCAAAAGCATACCAGTTATTGGCATCCCACATTTTGACCCAGCGTAAGGTATTCCCCTGCGGCTTCTGATGTGACCATTTCCAATCGGAACCAGTCTGTGCAAAAGCCGTAAAGCAAAAAGCGCAAACAACAAATAATACTTGTAATTTAGTTTTCACGAAAGCCTCCTAAAAATTTAACTTTTGCTGTAAAATTTACTCCCTTTTAGTGTGGTAGAGATAATAAGTTATTCAAAAAATATATCCGAATCAAGAATTATTTAAACAAAAAAAGCCGTCCCGGGGGACGGCTTTCTAATCGAATTATATTAATTATTACTTAATCAGCATCATCTTCTTTACTGAAGAGAAATTACCTGATTCGATCTTGTAGAAATAGATGCCTGTGGATAATCCGCCTGCATCAAATGTAACATCGTACCTTCCGGCTTTCTGTACCTGGTTCACAAGAGTACTTACCTTTTGTCCGAGAACATTATATATACTCAGTGTAACCATTCCATCCTGGGGAACTGCATATTTTATTACAGTCGAAGGATTGAACGGATTAGGATAGTTCTGTTCAAGAGCAAAAGAATTAGGACCTGATACATCAGCATTTATTTCATATGAGTACTGTGAAGTTCCATCAAGATCAATTTGTCTCAGGCGGTAAACATAAGAGCCCGACTGTAGTCCTGCATCTGTATAATTGTATAAAGATGTCTGTGCAGTCGTTCCTTTTCCTTCAACAAATGCAATTTTAATGAACTTGCCGTCTAGCAGTTCTTCTCTCAACTTCGAATCCTGAGTTATTGGTTTCCGTTGAAGTAACCCAGCTCAGGTTTACTGCTGTCTCATTTACATCAGCATTGAAGGAAACAAGCTCAACAGGAACTATATTTTTAGGACTCAGCAGCCAGGCAACATTTTCAACAAGCTGCTGGGCAACTGTCTGGTTGGTAATAAGAGCAAGCGTAAAATGGAAGGTCACATTCCTTGGCTTGGTGGTGTCGCCGCCTACATAATAAATAATTAGACTGGCAGAATCCTGTGCGGTTGTCCAGGTACCAACTTTCTTTACGCCTACTTTATTCACCAGACGCATTGCGTCGCGTGAATAATAACTGTTATTGGTAACACCGATAGGTCCGGTAAGTACATTCGGGCTGTTATATATAGGATTATAAGGTATCTTGAATACAATATCTCCGCCTGCTGAAAGGTCGCCAAGCCAGGTTGAATCATTCAAAACATTCCTTCTGAAATTGGCATCGATCTCGCTGGTCTGCTGGCGGTAAATATAACCAAGCTCGCCGCCTTCACCGATAGTCTTTCCGCCTGTGAGTGTCCAGTTAACTATAGCAGTTCTTTTGGCTGCATCATTGAACATTGTGCCGCCGTTAGGACCTGCTGACAGCACTATAATATCATAGCCGGGCAGGACTGTAGGATTAAAGGCACCAAAGGTAACTTCATCAACTGTATAACCGTCATTGGTCAATGTTGTTGTAAAGAATGTTGATGAGGCTCCAAGCGGAGTAACAAGATCGCCCTCTCCTTTTTCATTGCCCCTGTTATCCATTGCAGCATCATCATTAATAACAAGTACCAATCCCTTGGTATCAATGATGTAGAATTTGTAATAGCCGGATGATGGCAGGTAAGCAACGTTGCCGGTAAGGGAAGCATCCTTTGCACGGATCTTATATTCAACTGAATCACCTAAGGCTATAGAACCGACAGGGACATTGAACAGTGCTGAAAATGTATTACCGCCTGTATTCGGCATAACAAAGGATCCTGTAATGGCACCGTTGTTTATTCTATATTCACATTTTACTGAATCAACACCGATGTTATCGGTAACAGCAGCCTGGACTGTAGCAGGCCACCTGTTAATTGTCTGGTCATCCAACGGGTCGTGTGTAATCACCGGTGGTACGTTATCAGTGTTAGCTTCAAAAGTAAAGTGATTGGCAGGGGCTCCTCCGGGGAGTGTTGAATAACCGCCGTTCTGGTCGGCCGCATAAATATAATAATTATAAATTGACGGTAAGCCGTTGCCGGGTATCTGCGCGGTAAAATTATTACCGGTTGTATTTGTCATTGTAACTTCCTGGTCAATAACCCCGGCTCCTCTGCCCCAGTGAAGTTTAATACTAGAGATGTTCAACGGAATGGCTGATGTAATCTCAGCATTAATAGTATAAGGACCTACCATATTTTCGGTATTCGGCAAAGGGGCATGAACGATAGCAGGACCAAAGGTAACCACGCTCATCCATCCCTGGTAGTTGCCAGTCCTGTCATCCATCCAATACGGGTAGGCAATATTGTTTAAAGCTGCAACGCCTATATAGTCGCCCTGATAGCCGCCTGCGAGTCCCGGGATCGGTTTTGGTTTAAACCTGGCCTGAGTTACAAGGAAATTCTCGAAGGTTACGCCGCCGTCTATTGAACGAGCCATATACACTTCGGAACTATCGTTGCTGCAGTTACGTGCATCATAAAATACAAAGTCTAATTGAGAAGTAGCCTGATCAACACACATCCAGGGATAATACTGATCCTTACCGTTCCCGATAGGATCATCATTAACTCTTACAGGGGTTGAGAAAGTTGCACCGCCATCGGTGGATCTTACCATCACGATATCCGGACTGCTTCCTGCAGGAGCAACATTCTGCTGGGGCCAGGTACAATAAATGTAACCGTTTGTTACTCCACCGGTACAATCAACAGCACCGGAAGGAAAGGATGATACCCTGATCGAGGTAGGTTTCAGATAACCTCTTAAACCAAAATTGGTAGCCTGGAAAATATATTTTGCTGTTCCCCAGGTTACTCCGCCATCAGTAGATTTATTGTAGCCGATTGCATCCTCACCATCCCAAACATCGCTGCCAAGGTAGACAGCCCAAAACGCATAGAGTTCGCCATTGGGACCAACCTGCAGGTTTACTCCCTGGTGCAGGTAACCGGTTACTCCGTTTGTTATCGGAATAGTAGCACTCCAGGTTTGGCCGTTATTTGTAGAATATCTCATAACAGCTTTATAATTATTGACTCCACCGAAATCTGTCCACCCTACATATACCCGGCCGTAATATGGACTGGTAGGTACATTGTCTACCGTAGCGTGATTTTTATCCGCTAAAGATCCCGGGTTTGGGGCAACAGAATATGCTGTCCAGTTTGCGCCGTTATTTGTAGATACAGCAATTGACTGGCCGTAGGAGTTTGGAATATAGCTTTCGTAGAAAGTTCCGGTTCTTGAAATTACAGAAACCGGATCACCTGCATTGGCGCCGAATGGGGGATTATCTGAACCGCCCCACACAGTTCCGCCATCAGTACTCCAGTAAACACCGGTACCATAGAAGGAAGAACCCGTCATTGCATTTGCCGAGCAGAAAATAATATTTGTATTAGTAGGATGAACAGCCACGCTCATTTCTGACTGGGTGCCTGTACCAGGTTTTGGCCTGAAGTTAGGACCAACACCGGCGATTCCATCATATAAATTTACATAACTGGTAACTTTAGGGGCGGGAACATATACATAATTCCCTATGCCTGTACCGGTATTAGTGGGATCGGATTTTACAACCGACCAAGCATCTTCCGGCAGATCCTGGGAGAAAGTAGCAGTTGTTAAAATATTTGCAGCTAAGAATACTACTATAACTGCAATCATTCTGATGCTTGCTTTCCTGAAGGAGCTGAGAAGTAAAATATTTTGAACCATTGGCTCTCCTTGTGGTTAGATATAATTTATTAATAATTTGAAGAAAAATTTCATCTTTGAAATCAGGTCTGCTAGAGATGGTTTGAGGGGAATGTATAAAACAAAAAAGACCCTTGAAATATACCGGATAAATAATTGTACTATTTAATATAAAAATACGAAATTTTTATTTTAATCAAATCTTTTTTTTATTTTTTTTATATCAGATTTCGCACTGCTGTCCAAAATCAAATAGAAATAAGCATAAGATCAACCAGGAACTAAGAACCAGGAACTAAGAACTGCTTCAACTATTGGATAGATTTGTTTCTTTTTCGATTGCAATCCCGCCATTAAAGTAAATTTATCTGATGCTTCCCATTGAAAAATTGTGCGGTTTCTTTTCCCCATTGTTAAATTTCACTTTTATGTATGTTATTTATTCAGAATAGTACAAAGATTGTATATGTAAAAGCCATACCTAAGCCATCTCTAAGCCATCTGTAAGCCATAAAACGGCACTTATGGCTTACAGATGGCTTACAGATGGCTTAGAGATGGCTTACAGATAAGCAATTATAAAGCAATTAGTAATAAATTTGGGTAATATTTTCTCACTTTGGTACAAGTTGAACCGGAATTTTTTTTCAGAGCGCGTTAAACAGCAAGTGTATCTATTCTTGCTTCCGTTCACCTAATTTGCCTCTATAAACTTTTCAAGCTGCTATCGTACCTGCCTGCGGTAGACATGCGATCGAACCATCGGTCTATATACCTGAGCAGACTGGCCATGGAGCTAATATATTTTGATCATATTTGAAATGAAAATCAATTGGTCTATTTTTACCTCATTAAAAGAATACCACGATGAATTACAAATCCCTGGCTCATCTTGCTGTTTCAGCAAAAAAAAATTCCTTTGCTCCCTATTCAGATTTTCACGTCGGTGCAGCTCTTTTAACTACTGACGGGAAGATCTATACAGGGTGCAATGTTGAATCGAGTTCATACAGTCTGACTATCTGCGCAGAAAGGAACGCAGTATTTAAAGCTTATTCCGAAGGAGAAAGATCCTTCAAAGCAATAGCCGTTGCAAGTGATCATCCTGATTTTTGTCCCCCCTGCGGCGCCTGCCGTCAGGTACTATCTGATCTTTGCGGTAATATTGATGTTATTTTAATAAATGGTGCCGACGAAATATCGGAATATAAGTTAGCAGATCTGCTTCCTCTTGCCTTCGGGATTGATAATCTGAAAGGGAATAAATGACAGAGCTTGCTCCTCATACTATGCCAAGGGATACGGGCTGGATCGAAGTAATTACGGGGTGTATGTTCAGCGGGAAGACGGAAGAACTGATCAGGCGGTTAAGGAGAGCGCAAATAGCTAAACAGACTGTTAAGGTATTCAAACCAGATATTGACACACGTTATTCAAAAAGCTCTATAATGTCGCACAGCGAACTTTCGCTGCCTTCAATAAGACTTAAAAACATAACAGAACTGCCTGAGCTTTCTGAAGATGCCCAGGTAATAGGGATAGATGAAGCCCAGTTCTTCGGCAACGAGATAGTTGATATATGTAATCAGCTCGCATTTAACGGAAAGCGGATTATAGTTGCCGGTCTTGATCAGGATTACAGGGGAAGACCATTCGAACCAATGCCTCAGCTTCTTGCTGTGGCTGAGTACATTACCAAAACTCTGGCTATCTGCGTTAACTGCGGCAATCCTGCAGACAAGACTCAGCGGATAACAAAAGATCAGGATATAATACTTGTCGGCGCCGCCGGACTGTATGAAGCGCGATGCCGTAAATGCCACTATATCCCCCGCGAGGAGTAATTTGGATCTGATTTCTTTATTCAGAGGTATTGGAGGAATTATATTCCTCCTCTTACTGGCATTTCTCCTTTCAAATAACAAAAAAAGAATCAACTGGCGCCTTGTTGCCGCCGGTCTCTTTCTGCAGATCATATTCGCCCTGCTGATAATTAAAGGAGATTATCTTAAATCATTTTTCTCACCTCTCGGTTTTCCAAAAGATTTTTTCAGCTGGGTAAGTAAAGTTTTTGTCCTGCTTCTGAACTTCACTGCTGAAGGGGCAAAATTTGTTTTTGGACCGCTTGCGCTTAATCCCGGTGATGCTGGCAGCATCGGTATGTTCTTCGCATTCCAGGTATTGCCTACAATAATTTTCTTTGCCTCTCTGATGTCGATACTTTATTATCTTGGCATTATGCAGCGCATCGTTCAGGTGATGGCATGGGTAATGGCAAAGACTATGGGTACAAGCGGGGCTGAGACTTTATCCTGCACTGCAAATATTTTCGTGGGACAAACTGAAGCACCTTTAATGGTGAGGCCTTTTATTAAAGGATTAACCCAAAGCGAGATGCTGACAATTATGATCGGCGGTATGGCTACAATTGCCGGCGGTGTTATGGCAGCCTATATTCAGATCCTGGGAAGCTCCTATGCGCAGACATTAAATATTCCTGTTGACAGGGCGAAGGAATTATTTGCTACCCACCTGCTCGGCGCAAGCTTTATGGCAGCACCTGCTGCATTATTAATATCCAAAATTATTTTCCCTGAAGTTTCAGATCCTGAAACTAAGGGAACCGTAAAAGTTAAAATTGAAAAAAATGCATCTAATGTGATCGAAGCTGCTGCAGCCGGTGCAGGGGACGGTTTAACCCTTGCACTTAATGTCGGTGCTATGCTTATTGCTTTCATTGCCTTGATCGCATTGATAAACTATCTGCTGGTTTCACTCGGAGATTTTACAGGTTGGAATGCAGGACTCATAGCAACCTATGGAAAACCTCTGAACTTTCAGCTGATCCTCGGCTGGGTGCTGCAGTTCATTGCAATGGGAATAGGTGTTCCATTTGAAGATGCATTGGAATTTGGAAGTTTAATAGGAACAAAAGTAGTGCTTAATGAATTCGTTGCATATGTCGATCTTGGAAATTTAATTTCAGCTAAAGCATTCTTTAATGAGAAATCTGTCCTGATGGCTACATATGCCCTGTGCGGCTTTGCAAATTTCAGTTCCATAGCTATACAGATCGGGGGGCTTGGACCACTGGCGCCGGAAAGAAGGAAGGATATAGCATCGCTCGGTCTAAAGGCTGTTGCCGGCGGTTCCCTGGCAACTTTAATGACAGCAACACTTGCAGGTATTTTATTCCAGTGATCGACCTCCATTTTAAATATAAAACCGCTGTAGAAACGATATTCAAAGCGTGCCCCTTTGTTCCTGACCTTGCTGTGGTACTCGGAAGCGGACTGGGTAATTTTGCGGACACGCTTGAGACGATAAATATAATCCCCAATGAAAGCCTTCCGGGATATCCGACTTCAAAGGTACCGGGACATTCTTCCAAAATTTATTTTTCTAAATATATGGGGAAGAATATCCTGCTGTTTAAAGGAAGAATACATTTCTATGAAGGAAATAAACTTTCGGAATGTATACTCCCTGTTTTTTTCTCAAGTAAGCTTGGAGTTAAAAACATTCTTCTTACAAATGCTGCAGGGGGTGTAAATCCCTTATTTACACCGGGGGATCTAATGCTTGCAGAATCCTTCAATGCTATATTCCTTAAAAAGGAATTAACCGCATTATTGGGACTTGGAGGCATAAATGCCAAAAATAATTTTAATAACTTTCCTTCCCGCGAACTAAATGAAATTATTTTAAGGGCAGCTCAGTCAAAAGGAATAACCCTGCATAAAGGAACATATTGGTTTACAAAAGGACCGTCATATGAAACGCCGGCTGAAATAAATTTAATAAAAAAGTATGGGGGGGACGCAGTCGGAATGTCTACCGTCCACGAAGCAGTCTATGCTGCCTGGCTGGGGATGAGGGTATCGGCAATTTCCTGTATCACTAATTATGCGGCCGGTATTTCTAAAAATAAGCTCTCTCATTCGGAAGTAACAACTACTGCCAGGCTTGTAGAAGAAAAATTCGGGGAGCTTATCAGGGAAATAATTAAAAATCCTGACCGCTAAACCATCAGGAAAACTCAGGCATAATCTTCACAGTTATATAATTATTATCCAGGCATATAGTATAAATATTTAACAATTTAAGAATTAATCCCCTCCGTTTTGATTGACTTTCAGACCGTGATAGGGTAATTTTAGTGGTTATTTTATTTTTTAATCTCATTTTAAAGTTCAACTATGAAGGAATTCAGATTCAGGTTAATTCTAATAATTGCTGCTATCGGTTTAAGCATATATCTACTATACCCTACTTACATTGATTCTCAGAACTCGAAAAAGATATCCTCCGTTCTGGAACAAAAAAGCAAGGAATATAAAGCGGCTAATCCGGATATTTCAAAAGATGAACTGGACCGCCGTTTAAGGGCTGTTGAAGACAGCATAAAAATTGACGACCCTTCCATTGCCTCAGCCAGACAAAAAAGAATAAAGCTGGGACTCGATCTGCAGGGGGGAATGAGAGTTGTACTTGAAGTAAATACAGCCAAGCTTCTCGAAAAAATTGCTAAAAGCCCAGACGATGCTTTCAAGAGTAGTCTCAAAGAAGCAGAAAAGGAAGCTATCTTTTCAGATGAACCGGTAGTGGATATATTCGGCAGAAAGCTTAAAGAAAAAGGGATCCGGCTCAGCAGGTATTTTGGAACTATAAGGGAAGATGATAATGAGATCCTTGATAATTTAAAGAAACAATCAGAAGATGCCGTCTCCCGCGCAATGGAAATCATTAATAACAGAGTTAATCAGTATGGAGTTTCTGAACCATCCATCTCACGTCAGGGAGCAAGGAGAATTATTGTTGAGCTTCCGGGTATAGCCCGTGAAGAAGAGGCAAAACAGCTTTTGCAGGGAACAGCCTTGCTTGAATTCCGGCTTGTAAAGGATAATGAAATTACAATTTCGGTAATGCAGAAGATCGATAATGTACTTGCAGGAAAATCTATTGATGATACAACTCAGAGTGATACCACTTCTTCTGCCGACAGTACTGTTGCAACCGATACGGCTAAAACCGATACTTCAAATCTTGCCGAGATTACCCCGGGTGACACAACCCAGGAAATGACAAAGGAACAATTTGCAAAGGAACATCCCTTCTTCTCCGTTGCTGTTCTGAACCCGCAGTCACAAACTGCAGACGCATATGTTCAGGAGGATCAGAGAGGCAAATTAACCCAGATGCTTAACCGGGAGGATGTACAGCAGGTTATTCCGAATAATGTGGAATTCGTATTCTCTGCAAAACCAATTGGCTTCCAGGATGGAAAAGGAATCTATGTTTTATATATGGTAAATAAAGTTCCTGAACTAACCGGCGGTGTTGTTGTAAATGCGCAGGCAAATATTGATCCTAACTCCTCCTCCCCTATCGTAAGTATGGAAATGAATTCCGAAGGAGCAACTGAATGGGCAAGGATCACCGGCGCCAACGTTGGTAAAAGAATTGCCATTATACTTGACGGAGTTGTATTTTCTGCACCGAGCGTAAGAGGAAAAATACCCGGCGGACGGTCACAGATTGAAGGAATGGCTGATCTTGAAGAAGCTAAGCTTCTTGAAATAGTCTTAAAAGCAGGTGCCCTTCCTGCCCCTGTAAATATAATCGAGGAAAGAACCGTTGGACCATCGCTTGGACAGGATTCTATAAATAACGGCCTGCTTTCAGCAACAATCGGATATATTGCTGTAGGATTTTTTATGATTGTATATTACAGAAAATCCGGAACAGTTGCCGCTGCGGCATTAGTCTTTGTAATTCTGTTCATCCTTGGTGTACTTGCAGGGTTTAGCGCCACATTAACACTCCCCGGCATAGCGGGTATAGTTCTTACTATGGGTATGGCAGTGGATGCGAATGTATTGATCTACGAAAGGATCCGGGAGGAAATGGCTACAGGAAAAACTGTAAAAGCTTCTGTGGACAGCGGATTTTCAAAAGCATATTCGGCTATCATCGATTCAAACATTACCACATTCTTTACCGGTCTGATACTGTATCAGTTCGGAAGTGGACCTGTCAAAGGGTTTGCTTTAACCCTGATGATAGGAATTCTCACCAGTTTATTCGGTGCACTTGTAATTACTAAAGTTGTTTTCGATATGATGGTCTCTAAGGGACACAAAATCAGTATCGGCTAATCAAAGGAGCAAAAGTATAAATGCGTATTTTCGAAAATTTAAATGTTGACTGGTTAGGTAAAAGAAAACTTTTCTATATAATCTCAACAACACTCTTTTTGGTGGGGCTGATTAATATACTGATCAGGGGATTGCAGTTCGGTATCGACTTCAAAGGAGGCACTGAAATCGTACTTCAGTTTGATAAGCCTGTAGATATAGGAAAAATGAGAAGCTATGTTGAAAACATAGGGTTAGGTAATGTAGAATTAAAAACCTTCGGCAGTGAAACAGGAGTTTTGATCAGAACCGAATTACAGCAGATACCCCATCAGGTATATCCGAAAGTACTTGCATCAATTCAGAGAGAAATAAATGCAGTTTACCCCGGTATCCAGGGGGTTGTTACCGATTCAGCGCAGAACACCATAACTTACAGGTTCCCGAATCCGGACACTGTTAATGTTATTTCGGCAAGATTGAACAGTGCTGGTTTCCAGAATAATAAGGTCTCTGAAGAACCTGATAACAGAGAGATTACTTTTAGTGTGGGAATCTCCGACTGGATCAAGGAAAACCTAAAACAGAAGGTAACCGATAATTCATTTAAAGTTTTAAGACAGGATCAGGTTGGTCCTAAGATCGGCGAAGAATTAAAACAGGATGCAGTTGTCGCAGTACTTTTATCTCTCCTGGTTATCTTAATTTACCTGGCATTCCGTTTCAAATTTATCTTTGCTTTTACTGCAGTAGTGGCTTTGTTTCATGACGTATTGATTACACTCGGATTATATTCTGTACTTTATAATGTTATTCCGGGACTGAATCTGGAAATTGATCTTGCAATTGTTGCCGCATTTCTTACCCTTGTAGGTTATTCAATCAATGATACAGTTATTGTATTCGATAGGGTGAGAGAGAATTTAAAGATACACAAAACAATGCCTCTTGAAGAACTGATGAATAAAAGTATAAACAGGACAATGAGCAGAACTATCTTAACCGGTGGAACAACTCTTTTATCCTGTGCCGTTCTTCTGATCTTTGGAGGAGAAGTTCTTAGAGCTTTTGCATTCACTCTATTCTTCGGTATAGTAATCGGAACTTATTCCTCTATATTTGTTGCCAGCGCGCTTGTAGTTGAATATGTAAACCGTACTAAAAAGAAGGTACAATTCTGATTTTTAAGTCCCGCTTCGAGCGGGACTTTTTTTTATTCCCGCCGTTAAATTAAATTAGTACTGCATATTTACAGAGTGATATTTATGAAAATTAAACTGCTTCTTCTAACCCTTCCTGTTTTTCTGTTCAATGGAATTGCTCAGCAGGAATCAATTACACAACAATCGCTTCTTGATAAAGTTAAAACCCTTACCTCTCCAGAATTTGACGGCAGATTACCAGGCAGTGAAGGATACAAAAAAGCGGAAAATTACACAGCTGATTTTTTTAAGGATCTGGGGCTGAAGGCATTTAACGACAGCTATTACCAGACACTATACGTTGAGTATAATAAAATAAATGCACCTGCGGCATTTAAACTTGTTTCACCCGCAAGGAAAAGGAATATAAGTTAGGTAAAGATTATATATTCCGCGGGTTTACCGGCTCGGGAAATTATGATGCTCCTGTTGTATTCTGCGGCTACGGTATAAGTGACTCTTTATATGATGATTATAAGAATATTGATGTTGACGGTAAAGTAGTGATGGTTTTTAAAAACCAGCCGGGATGGAAGATTGGTGATACCCCTTTTACGAATACTTATCCAAGAGAAAAATCAAAGATCGCTGCTGACCACGGGGCATTAGGAATTCTCTTCCTCTCAATGCCTAATGATTTAGAACCACAGCAGCCGATAGGCAGTGTACTCCACGGGAGCGGTGACCAGAATGAAAATTTCCCCCAGCTGCACATCAGTCTAGAAACCGCCGACGAGATCTTAGTTCCCTCGGGATACACATTAAAGCAACTCCAGACAACAATAGATTCACTGAAACAGCCTCATTCCTGTATATCCGGATCTACAGTTCATATCACCGCAACTGCTGAATACAGTATGGCGGTTCCGGTCGATAATATTGTGGGATTTATGGAAGGAAGCGATCCTATATTAAAAAATGAATATATAGTGATCGGCGCTCATCTTGATCACGTAGGTTCACAGGCAGGCGAGGTACTCTTCCCCGGGGCAAATGATAATGCTTCAGGATCATCAGCGGTTATGGAGATTGCTTCTGCCATCGTAAAAAATAATATTAAACCCTTAAGATCTGTAATCTTTGTACTATTTGCCTGTGAGGAACAGGGACTGAACGGATCTAAATTCTTCGTGCAAAACTCCCCCGTCCCCCTTGATAAGATCACCGCGATGTTTAACCTCGACTGCATAGGAGTTGGAGACAGCATTCAGATCGGCAACGGAAAGAGCGCTCCGCAACTATGGGCTCTTATAAAGGATATAAACAATAAGAATTTTAATCTTATGACAGAAGCAACCTGGTCAGGCGGAGGGGCTGATGCACAGGCTTTTCACGATGCCGGGATACCTTCAGCTTATTTTGTTTCAAAGTACAGTTATAAATATCTGCATCTTCCGGGAGATACTGTTGAAACCCTTAACGGGAGATTATACGAAAGTATAACCCGTCTGGCATTTCTTTCATTAATGGAAATTGCCAATGGAGAGTACAAAAGAGAAATAGTGGTGCAGCAATAACTGCACCGTTAAGAAATTTAGCTGATTAGAATTCGTCAGGGAGCTTGTTCAGATCTTCATATGTAAAGACGGGACCATCCTTGCATACATATACACTTCCTATATTACACCTGCCGCATTTACCAAGACCACATTTCATTCGGTTCTCAAGCGTGGTGATTACATCTTTTTCATTAAATCCCAGTTCCATAAGTACCGGGAACGTATTCTTGATCATAATGGGGGGACCGCATACTATTGCGACCGAGTTCTCTGCCGGTGGAGCAGCTTTCTGAACGATCTTAGGAACAAAGCCGATATCCCCTTTCCAATCAGGTGTTTCACCTCCCGGATCAACAGTAACAAAAGTTTTTACATCGGGCATATTCTGCCACTGCTCAAGTTCTCTTTTATATACGAGGTCATTTACAGTCCTTGCACCGTAAATAATGTAAATGTCGCCAAAGTCTTTCCGCAGGTCGAGCACGTTCCAAATAATGCACCTTACAGGAGCAAGTCCTATCCCTCCGGCTATGAATATAATATTCTTCCCCTTCATTTCTTCTACCGGGAAATAATTTCCATAAGGGCCACGCAGACCGATAATATCACCCTGATTCAGTTTACGCATTGCAGTTGTGACCTTGCCGTAAGTTTTGAATGAACATTCAATATATTCGGGTCTTGTCGGGGAAGAGGCAATACAAAATGTGCACTCCCCTTTACCGAAAACTGAGTATTCGGCAAACTGCCCGGCTTTGAATGAAAAGTTCTTATGAAATTCAGAGTCAACGAACTTTAATTTAAAAGTTTTAATATCGGGTGTCTCATCAATAATATCTGTTATTTCAGCGAGATAAGGTTTATAAATATTCATTTCCAGTCCGTTAATTGCGATTGATTAATGTTGTTGAGTCCTCCTGAAAGGAATTTATATCGGATAATATTCCGCTGATATCAACAAATGCAGGACATCCGCGGATACATCTTCCGCATCCGGTACAGAGTATTTCATCAAAATTATCTTTATAATATTTAAACTTATGAAATACCCTCTGCCTGTACCTGTTTTCCTTTACACCCCTTGGATTATGTCCTGAAGCGTGTTTTGTAAACAGCTCGAACTGGCAGGCATCCCAGTTTTTTAATCTTTGTCCGCAGTCTCCGCATTCCTCGTCCACAATATCAAAACAATGGCAGGTCGGACATACAAATGCGCACTTAGCACAACCGACACATAATTCTGCCGGCTGTTTCCAATAGGCATTCTTAAAGTTATTATTCAGCCATTGTTTAACATTACCATAATCAAATCTTTTCTCAGGACCTGCGGATTTCTGTCCGGTAAACTGCTTACTTTCATTCTCTTTCAGATAACTGAATTGATCCAGAAAGCTTTTACCTTTTGCTGATATGCATTCTAATAAATACCCGTTATTCACAGGATATAAAAACAGGTCACTTCCCTTTGTGGAATTTGGATCCAGTCCGACAGATGTGCAGAAGCAATCGGCATCGGAATACCTGCATCCTAACCCGATAATAATAGATTTCTCAACTCTGTTATTAAAGAACTCATCTTTATAATCCCAGTTAAATACTTTTTCTAAAACAGGAATTGCAGCTGCATCGCAGGGTTTGACCCCAAAGAATACTGTGATATCTTCCTTTGACGGGGGATCAAATAATTTTACTCCCTCTTTTTCATTCACATAATTAAACAAAATCTCCGATTTAGGAAAAAAGAACTCCTTTATCGAAATGTTTGATGGTATTAAATCGGGATTCAGATAAAAATTATCAGTACTCTTTATTTCTTCAAATTTCTTATTGTCTTCTGATTGGCAAACGACTTTATACTTATTATTATCCAGAAGATCGGATACTAATCTTTTTATTTTTTCATCAGTCAATAAATAATACATACCGGGTTTCCTCTATTTTATGAAATCTGCTTTATCGGATGAATTGTAACTGCCGATAAAAGTTGGCTCGTCGGGATTCAATCCTGATACATAATTAAATTCCTCCCTGACGAACTGCCCGATCTTTCTTGTAAGTAATGATATCGGGATATCCATCGGGCAGGCGCGTTCGCATTCGTGGCAGCCAATGCATCTCCCTCCCTGATGAAATGCACGAATAATATTCCAGCTGAAGTTGCCTCTTTCAGATGCACTGGAATCAACCCACCTCGGCATTGTTTTATCCGCCACGCATTCTTCACAGTAGCATAAGGGACATACCTGCCTGCAGGCATAACATTTAATGCAATCACTGAAAAGATCAGAAAAGTAACTTAATCTTTCCTGCGACGACATTGCCTCGATTTTTTTAATCAACGGAAGCTGATCATCCTCTGCAGGAGCAAATTGTTCTGATTCCCCTATAACTATATCGGCATTCTTAGGAGTTTTCAGCTGGCAGTAACCGCATTTTATCTGAGTATTACTTTGATTCCATTCTTCAGATGGATCCCTTACAACTCCTGAACAATTCATACCGATTATGAATATATCATCCCGTTTGATCTGGTTTTCCTGGATGAGTGCAACAATAGCCTTAATGTCACACCCCTTTGCTACTATACCGATCTTTCCTTCTGTTTCTTTTTTAAGCTGGTGTAAATACACGGCAAGATTATTCAATGCATAGTGATTAAACACCAATCTGTCTGCTGCTTCGGAGCTTCTTGCTATAAAAGGTTTAGTAACTCCCTTGAAATTTTTTTCATATCCGATTATATAAGCAACTTTACCCGAGCCCAGCAGATCCCTGGCAGTTTGAACAAGTTCATTCATAATAAAATCTTTCTCTTCAGTCTAATTGATGTTTTAATTGTTGCGAAGTATGGGTTCTGCCGCAATAATTCAGCGGCCCCTGCGCTCTTACAGTATCGATGACACCATTTATTACATCTACCCATTTCTTCCCTTCAGATGCAGACACCCAGGAAAAATGCAGTCTTTTTGAATCTATACCTACAAATTCCAGCAGTTTCTGGAATATTACCCATCTCCTCCTGGCATGAAAATTTCCTGTATTATAATGACAGTCACCTGGATGGCAGCCTGAAATTAGAACTCCGTCGGCACCATTTTCAAAAGCCTTAATTACGAACAACGGATCAATTCTTCCTGTGCAGGGAACTCTTATAAGCCTGGCATTTGTCTGCTGCTTTAATCTGCTTGTACCTGCAAGATCAGCACCTGTGTATGTACACCAGTTACATACAAAGGCCAGTATTTTAGGTTCGAATTTTTTTTGATTATCAGGCAACATAGTCAACCTCTGCAAATGCATTTATTTGTGCAAATATTTGTTCATCTCTGAAACCGATCAGCTCTACAGATTTGGAAGGACAGGTAGCATTACAGGTACCGCATCCCTGGCATAAGCTGGAATTTACATATGCAGCAACCTTTACTACTTCACCCTTCCTGTTTTTTATTTCTACTCTTTCAATCGCATTGTATGCACAGACCTTCTGACAGTAGAAGCATCCTGCACAGGTAGTTTGATTTACCTTTGCAACTATCGGCTCCCTTTCAAGCATATCGGAACCGAACAGCACAAGTGCCTTGGCAGCAGCAGCTGAAGCCATTGCCACACATTCGGGAATATCCCGCGGTGAATGACAAGCTCCGGCAAGGAAGATACCTCCGCTGCTTGTTTCAACCGGACGTAATTTAGGATGGACTTCCTGCAGGAAACCGTGCTTGTCATAAGGAACTCCTAAAGTCTGAGCCAGTTTCGGTGCCTCATCCTGGGCAATCATTGCAGTAGCAAGTACAACCATATCGGCATCTATCTCAACAGGTAACCCGGCAATTGTATCTTCTCCCTTAACAATAAACTTTCCATTATCTTCATATATCCTTGATACACGTCCGCGTACATATTTTACACCGTCTTCCTCAATTGCACGTCTAACAAATTCATCGTACATCTTTCCGCCCGAACGGATGTCCATATAAAAGACATAGGCTTCTCCATCGTGCACTTTATGCTTGTAAAGCATTGCATGTTTGGCTGTGTACATACAGCATATTTTGCTGCAGTAAGAGAATCCCTTTGACTGATCCCTTGAACCGACACATTGAATAAATACTATTTTTTTAGGTACCTTTTTATCTGAGGGTCGTACAATTTCTCCGGAAGTAGGACCGGAAGCGCTTGCTATTCGTTCGAACTGAAGTCCGTTAATTACATCCTTATATTTTCCATAGCCATATTCGCCATATCCTTTATAATGACTGGCCTTCAGGATATTTCCCGATTGAATAAAGTTTATATCCAGTCGCTACAATAATAGCACCTACCTCCTCTTCAACAAACGTTTCCTGCTGTTCGAAGTCGATTGCATCTCTGCCGCAGACTTTCTTACACATCTGGCATTTACCTGTTTTATAATAAGTACAAACACTCCTGTCAATAACAGGAATATTCGGTACAGCCTGGGGGAAAGGAACATAAACTGCTGGTCGTGTAGCAAGTCCTTCCTCAAATTCATTTAATGCATTTTTCTTTATAGGACATTTCTGAATGCAGAGACCGCATCCGGTGCATAAATCTTCCTTTAATTGAGCGGGCTTTCTTACGGATCTTCACATTGAAATTTCCAATAAAGCCGGAAACATCTGCTACCTCAGAATAAGTCATCAGCTTAATATTCGGATGCTGATATACTTCAACCATTCTGGGAGTAAGAATACATTGTGAGCAATCGAGTGTAGGGAAGGTCTCTGAAAGCTGACTCATATGTCCGCCGATCGAAGGTTCCTTTTCAACCAGAATAACCTGTAAACCGTGCACCTGCAATATCAAGAGCAGCCTGTATACCGGATATTCCTCCGCCGATTACAAGAGCTTTCTTGGTAACAGGAACTCTTATAGGAGTAAGGGGTTCATTATATTTTACCCGTTCAACACAAAGCCTGATAAGATCAATTGCTTTCTGGGTAGCAGATTTGATATCATCATGTATCCAGGAGCAGTGTTCACGCAGGTTTGCTATCTCAACCATATAAGGATTTAGTCCTGCACTGCACAGGTCTTTCCTGAAAGTACTTTCATGCATATGAGGAGAGCAGCTGCCGACAACAACTGCATCAAGTTTTTTATCGTTAATCGCCTGCTTGATTATATTCTGACCCGGGATCAGAACACATATATTTATAATCTTCTGAATGAACAACTCCCGGGTATTTTTGCAGCAGCCTTTGCAACTGCGGCACAATCAACAGTTCTTCCGATATTTTCCCCGCAATAGCAGGTAAATACACCGATTCTCATACTGTCACCTTCATCTTTTCTTCAATAAATGGAAGGGGATCAATATAATGAAGATTCAGTCCAAGCTCATTTGGGTCTATATTCATCGCGATGCCGATTATTTGAGTTAAGTAAAATACGGGAATTAGGGTTTGTTCAGGATGATGTTTTTTTATTGTCCTTTGCCTCATATCCAGGTTTGAATGACACATCGGGCAGGCAACTACAATTGCGTCTGCTCCGTTTTTAACAGCGTCATCTAATATCTTTTTGGTTAAGGATTCAACAATATCTGTATGGGCAATTGAGTGTGAGGCACCACAGCATTCGGTTTTATAATTCCATTTGACCGGAACTGCACCCGCAGTGGAGTTAAAATGTCCTCCATACTATGCGGTTCTTCCTCATCATCAAATTTTAGAGTCTGATATGGTCTCACCAGCAGACATCCATAATAGCAGGCCAGTTTCATTCCCCCTAGATCAGCTTTTTTATTTTCAAGAAGCCTGTTTACCCCTATTTTTTCAAAAAGCTGGATGATATTAAAAACACCTACTCCACCTGAAAACTTTTCCTTAAGTATGTCTTCAACTCTTAGCCGGACCTTCTCATCTAATTTCATTTCATTTAATGAAAGGGCAAGACGGTTAAAGCAGGCTGCACAGGGTGCAAGTACTTCATTTATCCCCTGTTTCTGAGCTAAAATTAAATTTCTAACAGGCAGAGCAACTGATAACAGGTGACTGAAGAAATGAGCCGAAGAAGCTCCGCAGCAGGACCAATCCTCAATTTCCTGGAGATTGATCTCAAGTTTTCCGAATACTGCTTTTAATGATTTATCGAATTCCTTAGCTGTTCCTTCAAGAGAGCAGCCGGGATAATAACCGGTATTCATTTATGCGTCTCCTCTCTTGATTTGATAATTATTTGTTTGATTAAATTTCTCCCCTTTATGTTCTTGGGAGTGAGACCAATTTTACCTTTCAATAAAGATTCAGGAGCCAGATCGACATCCTGCATCAGGGCACCCGAGCTCATCTTATAATCCCTGATCAATCCCATTTCATAAGATCTGCCGTGATTTTCAATCTGTTTAAGAAAAGCTTTATGGAAGTGCATTACTTTTTTATCAGGTGGTTTAACTCCGTTATCCATTGCAACCTGCCTGATTGCATCCATAAACTTTGCAAGATTAAATTCATTTGGACATCTGCTTGTACAGGTCAGACATCCCGCACAGAGCCAGGACGTGACTGCTTCAAAAGCTTTTTGATAAAAACCAAGTTGTACATATCTTACAAGGCGGTTTGGGGAAACTTCCATAAATTCACGTAAGGGGCAGCCGGCTGAACATTTACCGCACTGATAACATTGCAAAGGGTTCTGAGATGTAATTTCAATTATACTTTTAAGGATGTGATCCTGATGTGCATTTAACATTAATAACCTCTGGGGTGATAAATTGGACGTGCGAGAGAATGAATTGAGTAAGCACTTTAAAAAACAATAATTTTTTGCTTATCTAACTTAAGTAAAAATTTGTATTGTCTCCAAGCATTCAAATTTTGCCAAATTTACAGTACATATTTAGTCTTTGCGAGAAGTGAATAACTAGTGTATTTTAAAGTTGAAAAAATGATGCATTTAAGCTTATATTAGTTAATTAAATTATCATAAATGTTCTTCCAAAACAGACATATCCTTAAATTATCAGCGGCCGGACACTTGAGTATTGCTACCTGTAAACGATCCAATACCGCACAAAGTGAGGGTAAAATTAATACCGGGCTGATAATCGGAATATTACGAGGGTATACTGAAACCGTACAACAAAGACAAACTGTGTCTGCCGGAGTAGTTATAGATTCCGGATATGAAACAGAACGGGATTATTCCAATTCTTTTAACACTTGTATGGATAACCAGGCATCTGATAAAACCAGCCTGCGCAATCCACCCTAAATTAGATTTTGAGTTCAAGTAAGTTCCAATGATGGGATGGTACTCGAAAGTATAAAGTATAAAGTTCATCACAATTAAAAACACATTTATTAAGTATCAGGAGAAAAAATTGAAATCCAAATCACTAAAAGGCGCTTTCGCAGGCTTTGCAACCATTGCCATTCCGGTATTAGCCGTTGTAGCATTTAGCCTGTTCTTTTTTGTAATGGGAAATCCGGAAAACTTTCAGGGAAATAACGTAAATAATCTCCCAAAACCGGGTAATTATCTCGGAGTTATTTTCAAAGGCGGTATAATAGTACCCATACTTATGACCATTCTTTTAATGGTTTTGACTTTTACAATCGAAAGATTCATTACTTTATCAAGAGCTAAAGGAAAAGGAAGAATTTCAAGTTTTATAATAAATGTATATAGAAAAATATCTACTCCGGATATCCAGGGCGCAATTGCTGAATGTGATAATCAGAGAGGTTCTGTTGCTAACGTTATAAAAGCAGGTCTTCTTAAATATGAAGATATGGCTGACAGAAAAGATATGAATAAAGATCAAAAAGTTGTAGCAATCAAACAGGAAATTGAAGAAGCTACTTCGTTAGAACTTCCGATCCTGGAACAAAACCTTGTTATATTAGCTACTATCGCTCCGCTGGCAACTCTAATGGGACTACTTGGAACAGTACTTGGAATGATCAGAGCATTTTCCGCTTTAGCTACAGCCGGAGCTCCTGATGCCGTTGCTCTTGCAACAGGTATTTCTGAAGCATTGATCAACACTGCTTTTGGAATCGGTTCTTCTGCACTGGCAATTATTTTCTATAATTATTTTACCACAAAAATTGACAAGATGACCTATAGTATTGATGAGGCGGGAGTTGCAATTGTGCAGAATTTCCTTTCTCATCAGAAAGTCTAAGAAAGTTTGAGTTGATATGCCAAAAGTAAAAATACCCCGGAAGAGTACTTTAATTGATATGACGGCAATGTGTGATGTTGCCTTCTTATTGTTGACATTTTTTATGTTAACTACTCAATTCAAGTCAGATGATTCCATAATTGTAGATACTCCTTCTTCAGTTTCGGAATTAAAACTGCCGGATACCGATATTCTGAATATTTCAATAACCAGAGATGGTAAAGTCTTCTTTAGTATTGATAATAAAAATTTTACACGGGCAAGACTTCTGCAAAAGATAAGTGAAAGACATCCTGAACTCCAGTTTACAGCCGAAGAGGAAAAAGCTTTTACACTTACCGGGAGCATAGGCGTTCCCCTTAATGAACTAAAAGGCTACCTTGCATTGGGTGAGGAAGAACGCAAAATGTATGAGGAGAAGGGCATCCCGGTGGATTCGTCAAATAATGAGCTGGGTGAATGGATTATGCAGGGCAGGCTATCGAATCCGGGTGTCCGAATAACCGTTAATGGAGACCAAGGCTGCCCCTGGCCGGTTGTAAAAAAAGTTATGAATACGCTGCAGGATAAGAATGTGAACAAATTTAACCTGATAACGGATCTGGAAGCCGATCCGAATAAGTTGAAGGGAATTTAGATTTATGGCTGAATTAGAACAAAAACAAGTTGGTAAAAAGGGGAAGAAAAAAGGAAGAAAAAAGATGTCTACCAGGATCGACCTTACTCCTATGGTTGATCTGGGATTTCTTCTTGTAACCTTTTTTATGCTGACAACTACTTTCAGCAAACCTCAAACTATGGAAATTAACCTACCTGTGAAACCAAAAACAGAGGTACCCGAGGAAGAGGAAAATGCTCTGAAGGCATCAAAGGCAATCACTATCCTTATAGCCGGAGATAATAAATTATACTGGTATCAGGGATTAGCTACCGAGCCAATTGAAGGTCCCATTGAAACTAATTTTACTGCGGATGGTATAAGAAAGGTATTGCTTGAGAAGAATCGATCCATACAGGATATGGTTGTACTTATAAAGCCGACGGATGAGGCTGTTTATAAAAATGTTGTTGATATTCTGGACGAAATGAATATATCTGATATAAAGCGGTTTGCTTTAGTTGACATTGCCCCGGAAGATCTTGAATTATTGAAGAAACAAGTAAAATAAAAAGGTTACAGTTATGTCTGATCAAATGGCCGTAAAACTGGATCTTGATGAACTGATATTTGCCTCCAAGAATAAAGAGTATGGGGCATATAAACTTCGCAAGGAATATAACTTCCACCTTTCAGCATGGAATGTGGATCGCCATAATTTTCCTCGTATTAGCTACAACAGGACCTACAATTTATAAAATGATAAATCCTGAGCCAGTCGAAAACAAAAAAATGAAAAAGGTAGTAATTACGGAACTTGCACCTCCTCCTTCGATCGGTGAAGAAAAACAGATCGAACAGATGGAAGCACCTCCGCCGTTAAAATCAACAATTAAATTTACTCCTCCTGTAGTAAAACCGGATGAACAGGTTAAGGAAGAGTATATTCCAACCGTTGAAGAGTTAAAGGAAGTAAACCCGGGACTAACAACAGAACAAGGTGTTGAAGGGGGAATCGATTATAGTTTGATCGAGACCGAGGAAAAAGTTGTAGAAGAGAAAAAGGAAGAAGCACCTACCTTTTTCGTTGCTGTTGAAGAAATGCCGGAACCCATCGGAGGAATTCAGTCAATTCAGTCACGTATTATATATCCCGATATTGCTCAAAGAGCAGGAGTTGAAGGAAAAGTATACGTCCTTGCATTTGTTGATGAAGAAGGTAACGTAAGAAAGGCGCAGGTAATTAAAGGTATTGGCGCAGGCTGTGATGAAGCTGCTCTTGATGCTGTTCTTAAAACAAAATTTAAACCGGGCAAGCAGAGAGGTGTTCCTGTAAAAGTACAGGTTTCAATCCCTGTTATTTTTAAGCTTAGATAATATCCGGGTAGGTGATGGATTTAAACATCCTGCTCAGATTAATAACTGCTTTTGTTTATCTGGGCTGCGGAGCTGCACTTCTGATCTCGAAGGATCTGTTTAATCTTACACCTCCTCAAAGGATAGGGTTCAGCCTGGCTTTAATATTGTACGGTGGATTCAGATTGTACCGTGGACTAAAACTAAAGAAGCAAAATGAAGAAGATCTTGAGCAGAATGATAAAATATAAAAGTCTGTTTGTCTTTTTTATTTTATTATCTATACAGGGATGCGGTGGAGACTCCCCTTCCGATACACCAACAACGGGTTACATAACAATAACCTGTGACGAAACTTTCCAGCCACTGATGGATTCAGAGATAGATACTTTCCAGAAAATTTACCATTATGCAAAAGTAGTTGTTCAGTATAAACCCGAATCGGAAGTATTTAATGACCTGATGAATGATACCATCAAACTGGTAATAACTGCAAGGAGCCTAAACCCTGAAGAACTAAAACAATTTGAGAAATGGGAGATAGTTCCAAAGATTACTAAGATCGCATATGATGCAATCGCACTGATCGGAAGCAAGGACCTTAAGGACACAGTTTTTACTGTTGAAGAATTAAGGACCCTGATCACCAAAGAGGGGAAGTTTCCAAAGGTGGTCTTCGATAATAATAATTCAAGCACCATCAGGTTTTTATCTGAGAAAACAGGCGCCGATAAATTATCAAAAAACTGCTTCGCCCTTAAAAGCAGTAAATCCGTCCTTGATTATGTCGCGCAAAATTCCAACTGCATCGGCATTATTGGTGTGAACTGGGTAAGCGACAGCGATGACAGTGTGAGTATCGGCTTCTTAAAATCTGTAAAGACTTTAGAGATTTCATCCGCTGCGGGATCTGAACCGTTAAAACCTTATCAGGCTTACATTGCCCAAAAAACTTATCCCCTTTACCGTGAAGTTTATGTAATCAGTAAGGAAGCCTATACCGGTTTGGGCACCGGATTTACAGCTTTCCTTGCAAGCGAAAGAGGACAAAGAGTTGTTCTTAAATTTGGACTTGTACCGGCAACTATGCCTGTAAGATTAGTTGAACTTATTGACGAAAATTTATAACAGGATTATTAAAATGCTAAAAAAATATAGTGCAAAGATTCTCTTCCTGATTTTTGCTGTCAGCATATCTGCTTATTCACAGGATGTTAATTCGGGAATCTCTTTAATAAAACACGAAAAATATAATGCAGCTAAAAGCTACTTCCGCTCGATGATTAATTCATCCCCCGGAGCAGCCTATTTTTACCTCGGCCGGATTTATCTTAAGGAGAATAATCCTGACTCCGCAAACAGCTGTTTTACAGAGGGCGTTATGCGCGATCCTGAATCTGCGCTGAATTATGCAGGACTTGCATATATGAATCTGCTGCAAAATAATACTGCGGAGGCTGACAAGAATTTCAATAAAGCACTTGAATTAGAAGATGATAATCAGTCGGTCCATTTGGTTATGGCAGAAGCATATGCGAGTCCGAAAATAAAGCAGTATGATAAAGCAATTCAAATGGGAAAAAAAGCAGTCGAATTAAGCAAGAGAAAAAGTGCCGATGCATTTCTGACCTTAGGCATAGTACATCTCAGCAAGGGTGACGGCTCGGAGGCTATCAAGAATTTTGAAGAGGTCCTTAAACTTGATACCGATAATCCTGAAGCTTTAACATCCAAAGCCCAGGTATATATTCTTATCAATAATAACACCGAAGCCATAAATCTGTTAAATCGTGCCCTCGGAAAAGATTCATTATACTCCCCTGCATTAAATAAACTTGCCGAAGTATATGCGTCAATGAAGGATTATGCGAAAGCAACCTTTTATTTTGAGAAATATATTAACGCATCTGAAGAAACACCTGATAAGCTTAAAAGATATGCACAGCTTTTATATATAAATAAAGATTATGCCAAGGCAATTTCTATTCTTGAAAATTCAATTAAAACAGAGAAAGATCCCTCCGGATCACTCAGGATTATTGCATATTCATACCTGAGAATGGAAGATAACGAGAACAGCAAAGCTTATTTTGAAAAATTATTTGCACTACCCAATGTACAGTATCAGCCTTCCGATTATGAGAATTACTCCGATCTTTTAAGTAAGACAGGTAACGATTCACTTGCAGTTTATTATTTGAATCAGGCGTATGCAGCCGATTCCACAAATAAAGATCTGCTCAGCAAAATGTCTGTACTTAATTTTAAGCTGAAAAACTGGGACGGGGTTATATATGCTCTGAACCAGAAGAATACTTTAACATCGCAGGAGTATTTTGATCTGGCTAAAGCGTATGTATTTAAGGGAGACGGAAACATAAATAAGGTACTGCAAGGTTTGAATACTGCTTTAACCCTTGATACTGAACAGCTAGCTAATATACGTATTGCATTGCTTCATTATCAGGCTGCCGTAAGCAACGGATCCTCTGATGCACTTGATAAGCTTAGCACATCGATTGAATCACTTTTGAATACAGGACAGAAAAAGCAATGGGCAGATCAGAAGTCAGCCTGGCTGAACGAAGTACAAACCTCTGTTAATTCAGAGTATGCAAAAGCTGATTCAGCACTGGCTCATCTGCTTGAGAAAAACCCTACCCTGCCGATCGGTCACCTGTGGCGTGCAAGGGTAAATGCTAATTTCGATCCTGAATCACAGGCAGGACTTGCAAAACCTTTTTATGAAAAGTTCATCGAACTTGCTATCCCGGAAAAGGAAAAGTATAATAAAGAATTAATTGAATCCTATTCCTATCTCGGATATTACTACTATCTGCAGGAAGATAATACGAAATCAAAAGGTTACTGGCAGGAAGTATTAGCACTAGATCCTGATAATGTACAGGCAAACGAAGTTATTAAGTTAATGAAATAACAGTTTAACAATATTAATAAAAAAGGCTGCAGTTAAACCTGCAGCCTTTTTTTATTTCACGAATAAATAAAACTACTTCTTCTGTTTTTTGATCATTGTCCCGTTAAGAATATAAACCGGTATATTCCCCCCGGCTAACTTCACTTCCCACAATTCGAGGAGTGTTTTCAGATCATCGGTGTAATCATACGTAAGGTCATCCACTGGCTTAAGATTTTCAAGGACTTCAAGCATTATCCCCTTTTCTCCTGACTTATTCCAGCTCTCCTGAACTTCCTTAACCTGATGTATTCCTGTATTTAACTCAAACCTGTGCCGGTTAAATATAGCATCAAGATTTTTACTTACTCCCAGATATATTTTATTATTCTTAAGATCCTTTAGCTGGTACACACCCATCGGCCTGGGAGTTAATTTATATTGATTCTTAATCTTTGTCCTGTCATTCATATTTAAGTTTTCCTTTTTTAGTCTCTTCTTATTCAGCAGACTAACCTGCAGCGGTTTCTCGGGCAGGAGAGAATCAAACTTATAATTTTCATTTAAGCTGTACTTCCCTTTTTTTCTGAACATCATTTTCTCATCAATTAAATAACGCCGGATAGTACAATGATCATCAAATATTTCCTTAATCTTTAAATCAACCTCCTGTTCCTGATAGACCTTCTCAGGTTCAAACATACTAAGTACTGCCTCAAGGATAATAATCCGTTTTTTATGCTGCGATGGAATCTTTAATAATTTACCCTTATTAAAATATGTGGAGATCACTTTCTCCGAATGAGTTTTAAGTCTTTCTTCCTGGGATGATTTTTCATTATGCGTGAATGAGATCAGCTCCTTCAAATAAAGACCTAAGATATCCGTGTTTAAGTGAAGCATCGTATAATATTGATCCTTAACTTTATAGACCAGATCAGCATCCTCCAGCTTGTTAAGATGAAAAGATACAGTGGACTCGGATAAGTTCAGCCGGCTGGCAATTTCTTCCACATACTGGGCTTTATTTATAAGTGAGTTTATTATGAGCAGTCTGGAAGGGTCAGATAATGCCCTGAAGATTCTTAAGCTTTGTATAAGTTCCATTTTATTTCGATAATTGTCGAATCAAATATAAATCTTTTGAAGAGATAAATCAAAGGTTGCAGACAGAAATTGATTGTGCTTTCCCCTGTAGGGGGAATATAATTGTAGCAACCTGGGTCAACCAATACATCAGATCCCTGTAGGGGATCCATAAATGCTGATACAGTTCGTTATCTAATCATTTAACAACACCGGAGAGAGCGGCATCAATAGATCAGGGGCAAAATAACTACCCTTACTCTATGATACGACCTCAAAATTTAGTTTTGATTATATTTCATAAAGCAAGGAGATTATGTGACACAGCAGGAACTAAAAATAAGACGGCAACCACTTTTGAAGAGGTACCGGCAGCAGCCCGATAATGCATTAATCAGGTTTTCCGCAAAGGGTGAATTAGGAGAAAATGGCACATTCCGGATTAAAGATGGTGATTTTTTTAAGGAAACAGGCTTGCATACTGCCATTGGCGGAAGCGGCCTACACACATGGCCTGGTGATATGTTCCTTGAATCCTTAGCCGCATGCGCAGGGATAACATTAAATACCTTAGCCTCATCTGCGGGGATCACTTTAAAGAAAGCACAGGTTACTGCGGTTGGAATAATTGATTTCAGGGGAACGCTGGATATGTCAAGCGAGGTCCCGGTCGGGTTTAAATCCTTGAGCCTTAAGTTTACAATTGAGTCTGATACTCCGGAAAGTCAAATCCGGAATCTCATAAGTTTAACAGAGGAACACTGCGAAATTTTTCAAACCCTGAAGAATACCCCTGAAATTAAGGTAACTCTGAATTATAATACTACCCAAAACAGAGTATATTAATCGAATTTTCGGATTCCTGGGGAACATTCAGATGTCTTTTTTCGACTTCATTCAGCAGCCCGCGGTAAACATCCCAGTTCTCGAACCAGAATTCCGGGCTTTTGGCTTTAAGTAAGTGATATTGTTTCTGAATCTCTT
The DNA here is from genome assembly GCA_963764685.1 of uncultured Ignavibacteriales bacterium. Classification (GTDB taxonomy): domain Bacteria; phylum Bacteroidota; class Ignavibacteria; order Ignavibacteriales; family Ignavibacteriaceae; genus CAVXTT01. The sequence continues at coordinate 202,521 of CAVXTT010000020.1, read as the reverse complement.
CGAATTGATCTAAATCTCTGATAATTGCTTCCCCTTTGATCTTATCCAGCCTTCTCAACTCACGGCAGTAAAAGAACTCATACTTTTTCCTTAATAATCTCAGCTTATCAACAAGCTGGTTATTGGTTAATGACGACAGGTCATCAGGTATAACGTTTTCTTCAATCCACATAACTACCTCGGATTAAAAGGTTTATAAAATTAAAAGAGGAACTTGTATAACGATTAGCAATAATTATGCCTGTTGGTTAGAGGCTTATTTGTAAAGAATGGTAACAGGGCTGAGGTAATATTTACCTTGTTTTGTGAGGTTACTTTACTTTTATAACCAGGAGGGTTATATCGTCCGATTGAATTGCACCAGTGGAGAACTCCTGTACTTCCCTTTTTATCGAGGAAACAATGTCTTCTGCATTTTTTTCATAGAAATGAAGTACCAGCTCTTCGAGTCTTTCATCCGAAAACTCATCATCTTTAATGTTTTTTGCTTCACTTACCCCGTCTGTAAATAAAATAAGTACATCATCTTTCTGAAGCTGTACAGATTCTGAAATATAAGGGGTAAAAGTTTTAAGTACACCGAGAATTATTCCCCCTGTCTCAAATTTCCGGATTTTTCCGTCTCTTATTAATAGAGGAGGATTATGCCCGGCATTTATATAATTTATTGTCCTGGATGAGTTATCAAGTACCCCCCAGAAGAAGGTTATAAACTTTCCATCGGAGGTGTTTTCCGTAATAAGGTCATTTATAAGTGCTGTAGCCTCATCAAGCTGCATACCATGCTTGCAGATAATTTTCAGGAATGCCTGGAGATTAGCCATCAAAAGTGCGGCGGGGACGCCTTTACCGGAGACATCTGCAATAGCTATGCAGAAACTATCATCGTCAAGAGGAATAATATCATAGTAATCCCCTCCAACCTGCCGGGATGAAAGATTTAAAGCTGCAATATCAAAATTGCTATATAACGGGATCCTTCCGGGGAGAAGATTTCTTTGTATGTCACGTGCAATTTCAAGTTCTTCTTCCATCCTTTGCTTTTCAAGAGCTTCCTTAAAGAGCCGCCTGTTTTCAATTGAAACAATTGCTAGGCTTCCAACTGAAAAAATAAATTCAATATCCTCGGGAGAATATTCCGCCTCATTTATTCTCTTACCTAAAATAATCAGTCCTTTTGTCTGCCCCTGCATCTGCATCGGTACAATAAGTTCGATCTGGAGGTCCGAAAACTCGGCAAGGAATTGATGGATCTCCTCCTTATTAAGAAAATTTTCTATCCCGATTCCTTTGACTTTTTCGGTCAGACTTATAAGCTGATCGGATGGGAATTTCGATTCGAGCACCTGTATCCCGTTCCCCTCAAAAGTAATTACGGCAAATTTAGAAACGAGGAACTGCCCTATTACAGAATATATAAGCAGCTTGGCCACTTTGGTGCTTTCGGTAAAAAGACCGAATTCCTTGCTAAGCTCGAAAAGTGAATTCAACCTTTGAATGCGTGAATCCAGGAAACGGTTTACTCTTGTAAGTTCTGTTAATACTATTGAATTCTGTACTGCCGTAGCCGATATATTTAATATTGTCCTGAGAAATTCAAGATCATCATCTGAATAAGAGGATTTATTAAGTTTTTCTCCGAGACAGATTATCCCGAGAGAATCCCTGGATGAGTTTATACTTTCTACTGCGCAGATATTCCCCCTGGTGATAAAATCTTTAAATTCCCGGTTGTTAATAAAATCTTTATCGGTACCTATCCGGGGAAATGTTTCAAGATAATCTTTTTTAAACCCCTTTGAGGACCTTATAGTAAGATTATTTTCAACTTTGAGTGCAATGAAACCCTTGGTGGCTAAGAACTTCCCCATACAGGTTAAAAGAACATTGCTTAAAATAAAATCCAGATCCATACTCGAGTTCAGTATCCGGCTGAACTCTACAAGTGCGTTTAAGTTTCGCCTGGTTTTAAGATCTTCAGTATCCGTCACTACAAAGCTGCATTTAAATTTATCGAAAGCCTGACCTGGTTATATTTGCCGGGTACAGACCTGTACTTTACATCATCCATTAAGGTTTTCATCAGGTAAATTCCTAATCCCCCGACCTTATGCTGTTCATAGAACCTCTTAATATCGGGCACCGGCACATTTTCCGGGTCAAATGAAGAGCCATAATCAATAAGCTCGATTGTAAACTTGCTCCCCGCACACCGCAGCTTGATAAGTATTTCGCCGTCGGGATAAAACTTATATGCGTGCTTTATAATATTAGTGCACGCTTCATCAACAGCTAATACTATATTTTCTGTTCTATCAGAAGAAATGCCTATATCAGCAGCGGCGGACCTTATAAAGTCCCTTATCTCGGAAAGATTTTCCGTCCTGCTCTTTACTGTAAGCTGTTTCTCCAATGTCTTACTTTTTTTCAATGTTCCTGGTCTCTTTAAATTTTGTTACAGCTTCATCTTCGGTTTTGTATATTTCATACAAGAGAGGGAACCCGAGCAGATCGAATATATTAAATACCTTATCTGTCATCCCGGCAAGTTTAATATCGCCGTTATTATCCCTTATCCGTTCGATAAATGCCATAAACACCCCGAGTCCCGCACTGCTTATATATGCGAGCTCCTTGAAATTGACCACAATGGAGAACTGCTGCTTATCGATGAGATTCGCAAACACATTTTCAAGGACCGGTGCAGTATGTGCGTCCAGAAATCCTTTCAGATAGATCGTATTAACATCACCTAATTGTTTAACTGAGGTGCTGAACTCTGCCATTCTTTAACTCCAACTAAATTATTTTTTTGTTTCCATTTTAAAATAACCAATGTTATGTCATCATGCTGAGGATTATTCTTAGAAAATAGGGTTACTTCCTTAATTACCCTTTCCGAAATACCGGATGCGCTCAGATCTTTATTCTCAAGCAGTATTTCCTCAAATACGGTACTTCCGAAATCCTCCATCTCGCTGTTCTTTGCTTCGGTTATTCCGTCGGTATAGAGGACAATTATATCATTCTCTTCCAGTGAAAAAACAATTTCATCAAGGCTCTCATTAAACTGGGAGCCATAAACAAGACCCAGACCTATTCCCTTGGGCCTCAGATTCTCAATCTTTCCCCCTCTGAGAAGCAATACGGGGCAGTGACCCGCACGGGAAATATTCAGGGAACCCTTTTCGAGATCAAAAATCCCATATGCCGCACTTATAAAAGTTTTTCTGTCAAGCGTACGTTTAAGTATCTCATTTGCTTTTATGAGCACCTCCTTTGTACCGCCGCCGGTATGGGAGAGGGATTCAAATATTCCTTTGATCTCCGCCATTATAAATGCAGATGAAATTCCTTTTCCGGAAACATCAGCAATTATAAAGCCAAGTCTGGACGGACTAATCTCAAAAAAGTCATAATAATCCCCTCCTACTTCAAATGCAGGTATAAACACGGAGGAGATATCAAGCTGTTTAAGGGCAGGACTTTTTTCGGGCAGAAGTTTTTTCTGAACTTCCCTTGCAACGTCGAGTTCTTTTTCAAGGCGCTCCTTGATAATTGATTCTTTTACCAGGCGGGAGTTTTCAAATGCAACATTAGCATAATCGCTGAAAGTAATTACAGCCTGCTTATCATCTTCATCAAAAATAAAATTATCCTTTTTCGCCGCAGCAAGATAACCTGCTGTCTCATTCTCAATTTTAAGGGGAGCTACAATAAGGCTGAGATAATTTTCATTTAATTTCTGTCCTTCCGGTTTTTCAATTTTTAATATATGAGCCCCGTTTATTCTTGATTCCTTCTGCCGTTCGACAATATATTTAGAAAGGACTCCGGCATCAACAAACCCTATATTTTTCTGTGCTGTAACTTTAAGCTCATCTTTATTCCGGAGAATTATCCAGGCTGCGTCTGCTTTGCATACCTTCAATGTAATATCTGTAACTGTTTCACTAAGATCATTTATATCGAGAACTTCTGTAATAAGTCTGCTGAAAAACTGAAGCGATGAAACTTCCTGTGCTTTCCGGTCAAAGGCTTCGGCAGTGGGGATATGAAATAAGGTTGTAAAAAATAATGTACTGAAATAGATCACTCCATAGATCATCATAAGATTAAGGAACTGGTCCAATGCAGTAGAAAATCCACGGAGCACCTGGCTGTGAACATTTTCCGCTGAGCTATTTACAAGATTTACAACAAAGAGCGCTGTGATAATGACAGAGAGGATCAGCAAACTGACCTTTTCCTTTTTTACCAGGAAAGCAATCCAGGAGATTTTCATTGAATTAACCACAAGCAGCAGGATGGAAATGATCAGGAAAGTATTTTTTATAAATGTCAGCCCTTCATACCTGCTGAATAAAGTTGAGAGACAGGTAAGGAGGATAAAAAGAACCATAGTATTATAATATGTATTGATATCCCTCTTCTGGCGGAAATAATAAAACTCTCTCAGCGCAACAAATATGTAAGATGAAATTGCTAAAACCAGAACGAAATAGAAATAGGAAATAAAAGTATAAGCCGGGCCGGGGCGTGTGAGTGAATCATAGAGGTTATCAAAGAGTCCGTTAAAAAAGAAATCAGAAAAGCTGATAAGAAAAAAAAGTACTGCGTTAAGAATGCCGATATTCATGACCATCGGCAGGGGAGAAATTTTAGCTCCCCGTATCCGGTCGATCTGGAAGAAAATAAATGCACTGACGGTGATTATCACCAGCAGCTCATTGATTATCTCCCCAAAAATATTCCCAGGAAATCCAAAAAAGAGCTTATAAAAGAAAAGAACGGCAGCAAAAAGGAGAAATCCCTGAAACCTGATATTTTTCCTTACATCTGCCAGCTGAATTTTCATTAAAAAGCCTAAAAATCCTTACTTTTAACACACATTTGGAGATTAAATTACAATATAATTTAATTTTTGTAAAGCAAAGAAGTATAGGCGGAAGATTATTGGGATAAAAACGATCAGGCAAAAAATTTGATCACTTCAGTATAGGGTACGATAGACCGGAACAAAGGGCAATAAGTCAACAACACTTGTGCAAAAAAATAGCTTTCTCCTGGTGGGGAATAATATGGCAGCAAATACCGGTGAATTATATACTTAACAGCCACTTTATAAACAAAATAACCAATTTTAGCCCATTTGGGATAGCATTTTTCGAGTATTTTGTCAAGAACTGATGATCTTTTCCGGCTTATTTGGTAAATCGCCCTGATTCCTTTCCGGGTACAGCCTGACCGCGGCATGGGTGCGGCATGACTGCGGCAAAACGGTCGTTCAGCCGCACCCATGCCGCACTCATGCCGCACCTATGCCGCACTCAGGGTATATTAAGAGGATTATTCAATGCGTTTAATAATATAGGGATGAATGAATATTCTCAGGATTGGGAAAACAGGAAGGACATAGAAAACCCCCGGAACTAATTATCTATATAATTTATTTACCGGGGGTTGTTAATTTTAATTTAGCTGGGGAAGATATTTATCAACTTCTCTTGCAGCGGGAGCGGTGGCAAAGTCTCTTTTAATAACTTCCAGGAGTTCTTTAGCTGTCTCATTTTCCCCGCTTTTCATATAATTGATAGCAGCGTGGAGCATATATTCCGGGTTCAGGACATTTCCTTCATAAACCTTAGAGGCCTTAATGTAGAGGTCAGCAGCATCGCCATATTCTTTTTTAGATTCCAGGTAACCTGCTTCACCGGCAATTGCAGTTGCTTTGTAAATTACATTGCTGCCTGCATAATCCTTATAAAATTTATATCCCTCATCCGGTTTGCCCAGCATAACGTAGGCATTGGCCAAATATATCTTTGCCGCTTCTCCATTTTCGGTACTGCCATATTCCTGTACAATTTTTTTCAAACCGACGTTCTTTGTCCCCTGTTTCCCTTCAATAGCCTCCAGGTAAGAGCCTGCATCGTATAAAGCCATTGTTTGGGCAAGCTGTTCACCGGCTGCGTCATTATTTTCTTTTTTATTATTCAGGTAAAGCAGTACTGCCAGAACAACAACAACAAAGATCCCGCCGTAGAGATAAAATTTCTGTTTGTGGTCATCAAAAAAATTAAGGGCTTTATAGTAAGTGGTAACGAGTTTGTCTTCTTTAATCTCTTTCCGGGAGATCTTTTTCTTTTTGGTGAGCATTTAGGTTCCTTTTAGTGCATCTTTTATTTAAAAACGACTGCAAATTTAACACATAAAATGATAAACTGCCATTTATTTTAGTGCGCCCAGAAGGAATCGAACCCTCAACCTTTGGAACCGGAATCCAACGTTCTGTCCAGTTGAACTATGGGCGCAGAAAATTGCAAGCATAAAAATAGCAATATTTTTGTTGCTAAACAGCGGAAAAAGAGGCTTAATTTGAAAAAACGGGATAATTAAGTTCAACCTTCATTTCCCTGGCGCTGCCTGAGCTTTAGGGGGGACGGATTTCCGTCCTTGCACCAATCCTTTCTAAAGAGATAAATTTTGGCCATAAGTGTAGTGAGGCTGCTATGTCAGACAAAATATTCTTCTTCGTAAATTTCAAGACACTCATTTTTAGAATTCTCCTTACCCTTTTAATTAATTGTCTTCTGCCGGCACAATCTCATTTTATGAATTCCGGAAAGCATTTATATGAATTTCAAAAGGATTACCGGGAAGACGATCATCACTCGGCAGAAACATTACTTTTGTTAAACAAATATGATGTAAAATTTTACAAACTGGATCTGTCAGTCAGCAAATACTCAGTAGAAATAGCAGGAAGCGGAACAATTTATGCAAAAATACAGAATGCACCTCTGGATACGCTTCTCATTGAGCTGATCGATTCATTAGCGCAAAGCACTTATATGGTAGTGGATTCAGTTAAGGTAAATGGACAGATCTGCAGTTTTATTCATAACGAAAATCTAATAACAATTAATCTTAGCCCTCCCCTGCCGGCTGATTCATATTTTACGGCAGAGATATACTACTACGGCAGCGGGGAGGCCTGCGAGGCTTCAGGCTACAGTGGAATATTTTCAGATGTTATTTTTAATTCACGGGTAACCAATACTTCATCGGAACCTTTTGGGGCAAAGGTCTGGTATCCCTGTAAACAGGTATTGAATGATAAGGCTGATTCATTGCAGATTATTATTACAACAGAGAAGGAATGTAAAGCCGGATCAAACGGGATATTAAAATCAGTTGTGCAGCTGCCGGGTAATAAGGTCCGTTATGAATGGAAATCAAATTACCCAACTGACTATTACCTGGTTTCTTTTTCAGTGGGAGATTATATCGAGGATATAACATATGCACCTGTCGCGGGTACAAATGATTCTGTATTAATTCAAAGTTATCTTTTTCAGAATAGCCCTTATCTCCAGATGAATCTGAGAGCAATTGAAATGACTAAAGATTATATACAGCTCTATTCCGGGCTGTTCGGGGATTATCCTTTTAAAAATGAAAAATACGGTTACTGCCTTGATCCTTCTGCTTACGGAGCTATGGAAAATCAGACAATGACAACAATCGGGTATTTAGCATTAGATACCACAGCTTCATTTGTTTTTACATTGTATTATTACTGGTATTCCGCACACGAAACAGCACACTCCTGGTTCGGAGATAATGTAACCTGTGCCGGCTGGCAGGATATTTGGGTCAATGAAGGATTTGCATCCTATTCAGAATACCTTGCATTGCAGAACCTTGAATCGCAGGCAAGAGCAAATTACTGGATGAGCTATGCACATACATTAATAAAGCGCGTACCGGATGGGAGTGTGTATGTCCCCTATGAATCACGAAACGATGTGGGGAGGATTTTTGATTACCGCCTTACCTATTGTAAGGGAGCTGCGATACTGCATATGATCCGTTTTGAAGTTAATAATGATTCTTTGTTTTTTCTTTCGCTGAAAAATTACCAGAATGAATATAAAGGCAGTACAGCAACCGGACTAAATTTTAAGCAGGTGCTGGAAGAAACGACAGGACGGGATTTTACCGGTTTCTTTAACCAGTGGTACTTTGGTGAGGGATTTCCCAAATACACCGTTTACTGGGAACAGGCAAATGATACATTAAAGATCCGGTCAGTTCAAACAACCTCATCCGCAGTAACTCCCCTCTTTAAAATGCCGATGGAGTATGCACTGCTTTTTGAAGGAGTTGACACTACAATAAGGATCTATCAGAATTCAAACGACCAGGTTACGGAAATTTACTTCCCTCATACCGTTACCTCAATAGTTACCGATCCCCACAACTGGGTAATTGACGCTTCCATAAGCATACCAACCGGTATTAATGATGTTGAGCCTGTACTGTATTCTTTTAATCTGTATCAGAATTACCCCAATCCTTTTAACCCCGATACAAAAATAATGTATTCCTTGCCTGAAAATTCAAAAATGCAATTGACCATCTACAACATCCTCGGCAATAAAATAGCAGCACTTGTTAATGAAGAAAAGTCTGCAGGTAAGTATGAAGTAAACTGGAATGCCGCAGGACTCCCGAGCGGGGTGTATTTCTATAGACTGCAGGCCCAGCCAATCGGTAGGCAGGCGGGGAGTTTTGTTCAGACCAGGAAAATGATTCTTCTAAAGTAAGCGTCTTTGCCAAGGAAAAGAACGACTAAGCAATCTCATCTTATCGTTGTACCCTTTTATTTTATCTCACAAATATCCCTCAATATACTTCTGTTTATCACCAGGGGGTTAAGGTTTTATTTCAGGCAAAAATGGCCTTCTGCTAAAAACCACGACTGGTTTGAAAGTAACAAATGGATTTTAATCAGGCAGGCTTTAACACTTGATTTTATTCAAATAATTATTTATCCTAAATAGGAACAATTCTTATTTAATAATTACTATCAATGAAGAAGAAAAAACAACGAATAAGCTTAAAGGAAAGTGATCTTAAAGTTACGCCTCAGAGAATGGCCGTACTCGAAGCTTTAAACAATTTAAGAGACCACCCTACTGCCGATAAAATAAAAGAATATGTGGTTAAAAATCATCCGAATATAGCAGTTGGTACAATTTATAAAACCCTGGAAACTTTTGTTGAAAAGGGATTGATTAAAAAAGTTAAAACTGAAAAAGATGTAATGAGGTACGATGCTGTACTCGACAATCATCATCATTTATATTGTGAAGAAACCGAACGCATTGAAGACTTTTATGATGATGAGCTGAATAAAATCCTGGAAAATTATTTCAACAGGAAAAGAATACCCAATTTTAAGATAAAAGAAGTAAAGCTTCAGATAAATGGTGTATTCAGACGTAAGAAAGAAATATCCAAACTCTGAAAAGTATTTAACAAATTACATATAACAAATAGAGGAAAACTTAGAATGGACAATAGCAAAGCTGAAGAATCTGCAACAGCTCATCTGCCGACTGACCCTATGATTAAGGAAGAGGGCAAATGCCCGGTAACGGGAAGTACTGCTGCCGGCAGAGGTACATCAAACAGACACTGGTGGCCTAACCAGTTAAACCTGGGTATACTTCATCAGCATACCCCGGCTTCCAATCCGATGGGTCCTGATTTCAACTATGCTGAAGAATTCAGGAAACTTGATTTTGCTGCACTGAAGACTGACCTTTGCAGGTTAATGACCGACTCGCAGGACTGGTGGCCTGCCGACTGGGGTCATTATGGCGGCCTTTTTATTCGTATGGCCTGGCATAGTGCAGGAACTTACCGCACGGCTGATGGACGCGGAGGAGGCGGTTCCGGCAACCAGCGTTTTGCACCTGTAAACAGCTGGCCTGATAATGGCAATCTCGACAAAGCCCGCCGGTTACTCTGGCCTATAAAGCAGAAATACGGGAATAAAATTTCCTGGGCTGATCTTATGATCCTTGCCGGTAATAGTGCCCTGGAATCGATGGGTTTCAAGACTTTTGGTTTTGGAGGCGGGCGTGAGGATATCTGGCAGCCCGAAGAAGATATTTATTGGGGTGCAGAAGATACCTGGCTGGGAGATAAACGGTACAGCGGTGACCGGGAACTTGAGAATCCACTGGCTGCAGTACAGATGGGACTTATTTATGTGAATCCCCAGGGTCCTAACGGCAATCCTGATCCTGTAGCCTCCGGCCGGGATGTACGCGAGACATTTGCACGTATGGCAATGAATGATGAAGAAACTGTAGCTTTAGTTGCAGGAGGACATACCTTTGGTAAAGCTCACGGTGCCGGTGATCCTTCACTGGTTGGTCCGGAACCGGAAGCAGCACCACTTGAAGAGCAAGGACTTGGCTGGATAAATCAACTCGGTTCAGGTAAAGGTGTGCACACAAATACCAGCGGTATTGAGGGAGCCTGGAAACCTAATCCCACAAAATGGGATGGCGGTTACTTCGCTATGCTTTTCGGTTATGAATGGGAATTAGTAAAGAGTCCGGCAGGCGCTTATCAATGGCAGGCCAAAGATTGTAAAGAAGAAGCACCTGATTCCGGATGCTCACGATCCTATCGAAGAAACACCCCCCAATGATGACTACAGCTGATTTATCGTTGCGTTTCGACCCGATCTATGAACCTATTGCACGTCGTTTCCAGAAAAATCCTGAGGCTTTCGCCGATGCGTTTGCCAGGGCATGGTTTAAATTAACGCACCGGGATATGGGTCCAAAAGTCCGTTATCTTGGTCCCGAGGTCCCTGCAGAAGATTTAATCTGGCAGGACCCGATCCCTGCCACTGATTACCCTCAAATCGAAACTAAGGACATAGCCGGTCTCAAAACCCAGATTTTGAAATCAGGTCTGGCTGTTTCAGAATTAGTTTCAACTGCCTGGGCGTCTGCTTCTACCTTCCGGGGATCTGATAAACGGGGAGGAGCTAACGGTGCACGCATTCGTTTGAAACCACAAATGGAGTGGGAAGTAAATAATACCCCTCAGCTAACGAAGGTATTAAATGTATTGGAAAAAATTCAACAGGATTTTAATGGGACAAATAAAAAAGGTAAAAAAGTCTCGTTAGCTGATCTGATTGTCTTAGCCGGCTGTGCAGCAGTTGAGGCTGCCGCCAAAGATGCCGGTTATCCCATTGAAGTTCCTTTTACACCTGGACGGACTGATGCCTCCCAGGAGCAGACCGATGTGGATTCGTTTGCAGTATTAGAGCCGGAAGCAGATGGGTTCCGTAATTATCAAAAAAAGACTTTTACAGTATCTGCGGAGGAGATGTTAATTGATAAAGCACAGCTGCTCACTGTTAGCGCACCCGAGATGACAGTACTTGTAGGGGGTTTACGTGTCCTGGGTGCTAATTCCGGTAATTCAAAGCACGGTGTATTTACAAAAAGAGTCGGGATACTGAGCAACGACTTCTTTGTTAACCTCCTCGATATGAACACAGTCTGGAAACCAAAATCAGATACCCGGGAAATATATGAGGGACGCGACAGAAAAACAGGTGAACTCAAGTGGACGGCTACACGTGTAGATCTGGTTTTCGGTTCAAACTCGCAGCTGCGTGCTTTAGCCGAAGTTTATGCCCAAAATGATTCAAAGGAAAAGTTTGTAAGTGACTTTATAGCAGCCTGGAATAAAGTAATGAATCTCGACAGATTTGACCTGAAGTAAACATAGCCTAATCATTTTGGAGCAGTTGCTCTTTCTGTAAAAATCGGAGTTGGGCAGCATGCTGGAAGAATCGATATTATAGGTATTTTTCAAAAAGGAAGGACAGGGCCTCATTGATTGAGCATTATTAATTTGAGAGGTGGGAGATATCCTTCAGGAATAAAAAATTTAAAGATAATATGTTATCTGGATCACGGGTAGGAAATAGTTACGAGGTATTTTTCACTTCTAAAATATCAAATAGTATTTCGATTTAAAAGTTCATTCAAATACTTACGCACCCTCATAATAAATAGTTAAAAAATATATTATTCAAACCTCTGTTTAATAAGATACTTTTTACGTTTATAAAATAACCTGGAAAAAGGAATTGTTATGCATTTAATAAAAAATGTAATATCCTTTACTCTATTTCTGATTTTGTTCTTAACAGATTCTGCTGTTTCACAAAACATCATAGATCCGGATAGTGCCCTTCAGATAATTCTTGAAAATCTTGGAGGCAGCAGTTTATCATTATCACAGGCGCAGGAATATGCATTAAAAAATGCGATTTCGGTTCGCCAGGCAGAAGCAGTTTATCTTGCTGCTCTTGGTTCATTACGCCGGGAAAGAGGATTCTTCGATCCTGAATTTTATTTTAATTTATATCACCAGGATCTTAAAGAACCGACTGCTTCTTTTTTTGCAGGTGCGGATGTACTTGTGACAGAGCAGACAACATCTCAGACAGGATTGAACCTGAAATTACCCGTCGGAACTCAACTTGAATTAAATTTCAATACAATCAACCTCAAAACAAATTCACAGTTTGCTTTTCTGAACCCGCAGTATAATGCCTTTGGAACTTTTGGTATTCGTCAACCGCTCTTAGGCGGATTTACAGCTTCTGGCCGGAAAGATCTTAACAGGGTTGAGTTCGAGTATGAAGCTGCTGAAGCACGTTATAATCAGGAAGTTATTGGCATAAATACGGAAGTTGAGCAAACGTACTGGCAATTATATACTGCTGAAAGAAATTATGCAGTTCAGAAACTAAGCCGTGATCGTGCAGAAGCATTTTTAAAGGAAACAGTACTCCGGAATAAAGCAGGATTGGTGGGACCTAACCAGGTAGCCAATGCAAGAACCTTTTTAGCAGAGCAGGAATTACTTTTAATTGATCAGGAAGAACGTCTTGATACACAATCTGATTTATTGGCATCATTACTCGGTGTAAGACCTGAAGAAGGAAATTTCAGGTACAAAGTAGTTGATGATCCTCCCTCAAATTTTTCTGTTGAACCTGTTGAGAAAATAATTGATTACGCCATCAGTAACAATCTTGAAATTAAAGCGTCACAAAAAGATATTGATGCAACAAATTCATTGGTTGACGCTGCAGACTGGGAAAAATTACCAAGAGTTGATCTTGTCGGTTCGTTAATAAGTTCAAGTGTAGGAGGTACTTCTCAGGATGTAATTTTCGGTACCGATACACTTCGATCCTCTGCCAGCGGAAGCTTTGGTGATGTATTAAACCAGGCTTTCAAACGAAGATATCCCGGCTGGAGTGTTGGTATTGAACTTAGTCTTCCGATTGGTTTAAGACCGGGACTTGGTGAGGAGGACAGGCTTGAAGCCCAGGCATATTATGTTGAACAAAGACATATTGAACTTTCAAGAATTTTAGAACAACAGATAAGAGCAGCTCATCGTGAATTGAATACATGGAAATGACCGCCTTAAAGCAGCAACCGATGGTGTTGAAGCTGCTGAAGAACAAGCACGGATCGGAAGGATTGAATTCCAGAATGACCGGATAACCGCATTTGAGCTTGTCCGGCTTGCTGAAGATTATGCCATTGCACAAAGACGTTATTCAGAAGCATTGGTTAAAACTGTTAATGCTGTTGCAACACTTAAACAGCTTACTTCAGGAAAATACCCTGTATCAGAGAAATTAAATAGGAGGTTATAATGAAAAAAAGAAAAGTACATTTGCTGAAGAAGAAAATTTTATTGCTATGTATAGTCTTCATTCCGGTTACCTTTTTATATCCGAATTGTTCTGATCAACAGACTCCAGGGGGGTGAATTTTCAATGCCCCCTATGCCTGTGGAAGTTGCACAGGTTAAAAAACAAAGTGTTGCTGATAAGTTTGATGCAGTTGGTACTATTGAAGCAATCGAGGAAATAACAGTTGTCTCTGAAATAGATGCTTCAGTTATTGATCTTCCGTTTGACAGAAGGAAGCCATATCAACAAAGGTGACCTTATTGCGCAGCTTGATGATTCTCAGCTTTCAGCAGAAGTTATCCGGGCCGAAGCATTGTTTACCCAGAATCAGGCAACATATAACCGTGTTAAATCAGTTGTTGAGCAGAAAGCCGGCTCCCCTCAGGATCTTGATGATGCACTGGCTTTATTAAAAGTGGCTGAAGCAAATCTTCAGGTCGCAAAAGCCAGGTTAAACAAGACCAGGATTATTGCACCGTTTAGTGGAATGATCGGTTCCCGCAGAGTCAGCGTTGGAAGTTTTTTACGGGCAGGAGATACCATAACAGAACTTGCCAATCTTAATGAAATCCGCACCAGCTTTTCTGCATCCGGAACGGTTTCTTTCACAGCTGAAAAAAGGTGCCGCAGTTAATGTTTCTTCACCTGTTTATCCGGGATATGAAGTTAAAGGAAGAATAGTTGCTATTGAACCGGTCCTCAATTCTGATACACGTACTGCAAGAATAGTTGCAAGGGTACAAAATCCCGGACAAAAATTTCGCCCTGGAATGTCTGCAAATATCTCTGTAATTCTTAATGAAAGACCGGATGCTTTAACAATTCCGAATGAAGCAGTATTTGCGAATGGAAATCAGTCATTTGTTTATGTAGTAAAACCGGATAGCACTGTTGGTCCCACACCTGTCTCATTAGGCCTGCAGCTTTCCGATGTTGTCGAAATAACAAGCGGATTAGAAAACGGAATGCAGATTGTTACGGCAGGACATCAGAAACTTTTTCCGGGTGCTAAGGTTATTCCGGTCACTACGCCAGCGCGGTAATAAGTGATGCTGAATGGTAAAGTAAGGAGAATAAAAGATGAAGCTTAGTAAAGTATCGATTGAACGACCAGTTTTGGCAACTGTAATGAGTCTGGTAATTATACTTTTTGGTATTATTTCCTTTACCCAGCTGCCTGTCCGTGAATATCCGGATATAGATCCTCCTGTTGTTTCTGTTGTTACGCTGTACCGGGGTGCAAGTGCAAGTGTTGTTGAAACTGAAATTACTGATGTGCTTGAAGAACAATTTGCTACCCTTGAAGGAGTAAAAACAGTAAAGTCTTCAAGCAAGGAAGGCGGTTCCGTAATAACAATCGAGTTTGAGTTAAGCCGTGATGTAAATGAAGCAGCAAATGATATTCGTGACAGAGTTTCAAGAATCAGGGGAACACTTCCTGCTGAAATTGAAGATCCTGTTATATCCAAAGTTGATGCTAATGCACAGCCGATTGTGTGGTTAGCCCTTTCCAGCGAAACTCAGTCAACGCTGGAATTATCTTACCTTGCCGATCAGGTGCTTAAAGAAAAAATTCAGCGTCTTTCCGGAGTAGGGGGAGTATTTATAGGAGGTGAACGCCGCTATGCAATGAGAGTATGGGTTGATCCGCTCCGGATGGCAGCACATAAGCTAACAACATATGATATAGAAGCAGCTTTAAGAAGTGAAAATGCTGAAATCCCGGGAGGAAGAGTAGAAGGAGAAACCCGTGAATTTACTGTCAGGACAAGAGGAGAACTGACTAAGCCGGAAGAATTCGGTGCAATAATAGTATCCGATCAGGAAAATAATATTGTAAGGTTACGCGATGTTGCTGATGTAACCGTCGGTGCCGAAGATGAACGTACCATTGCCAGGTGGAATGGTAAACCGGCAGTCGGATTGGGTATCGTTAAACAATCAAGAGCGAGCACCGTAGATGTTGCTGCTGTAATTATAAAATCTTTACCGGAACTTAAGGAACTTTTGCCGCAAGATGTAAAACTGGAAGTTGCATATGATAGTTCAGAATTTATTACTGAATCAATAAGTCAGGTTGAAGAGACTTTGGTTATAGCATTGCTGCTTGTAATACTGGTTGTCCTTGCTTTTCTTAAAAGTTTCCGTGCCACATTGATACCATCATTAGCTATACCAATCTCTATAATTGGTGCACTGGCTGCTGTTTACTTTGCAGGATTTACCATTAATATTCTTACACTTTTAGGATTTGTGCTTGCAATAGGATTAGTAATAGATGATGCCATTATCGTTCTCGAAAATATTTACCGCCATATGGAGATGGGGAAAAGCAGGTGGCAGGCAGCTATTGACGGAAGTAATGAGATTGGATTTGCCATTATTGCAACCACAATTTCCCTTGTTGCCGTATTTGTACCATTGGCATTTTTATCAGGTAATGTCGGAAGACTATTTAATGAATTCGGTGTCGCTGTTGCAGTAGCAGTTTTAATATCCGGATTTGTTGCACTTTCATTAACTCCAATGATATCATCCCAGATACTTAGGCCATTGCACGGAACGGGTAAAAGTTGGGCTTCCCGTTCATTTGATGCATTCTTCGAAAATCTGAATAGAATTTATGAAAGATTGGTAAGACGGGGCATTGCGTCACAGGATTCTGACAATTGCCTCGGCAGTAGTAGTATTGATACTTACATACTTCTTATTCCGGATGCTGCCGAGTGAACTGGTTCCTGTTGAAGACCGCGGATTCGGATTCGGGATTGTAATTGCCCCTGAAGGAGCAACACTCGAATATACCGATTCTTATGTTAAGGAAGTTGAAAAGATTCTGCTCAGACTGCCTGAACATGAAGGTCTTTTCACTGCAACAGGTTTAGGTTTTGAAGGACCGGGGAGTGTTACAAACAGCTTTATATTCCTGAATCTGAAGAACAGAGGCGATCGTGATAGATCACAGCAGCAGATTATCCAGGAACTCTTTCCCCAGTTATTATCAATACCGGGAGTATTAGCTTTTGTAATTAATCCTCCGAGTATTGCAGCCGATTTTACCTTAACTCCTGTACAGTATGTCCTGCAGGGGGATAATTATGAAGAGCTGAATGAAGCAGTTAATATAATAATGGGTGAAGCCTCCAAATTAGGTTATTTAATAAACCTGGATACTGATCTCAAGTTAAACAAACCACAGCTTGACATTCATATTGACCGGGAAAGAGCATCAGGATTAGGTGTATCAGTGACCGATATAGGTTCAACATTAGAGACATTTTTAGGCGGCAGGGTCGTCTCGGATTTCAAACGAGGAACAAAACAGTATGATGTTATACTTCAGGTAAAGCCGGAACTCCGTTCTACTCCTGAAGCTATTCAAAACTTATATCTCAGAAGCAACGGAGGCCTGGTTCAGCTTGCTAATGTTGTTAACATTGAAAAAACCGTTGCCCCCAAAGAGCTTAATCATTATAACCGTGTCCGTTCTGCAATAATTTCTGCGAGTTTGGTTCCCGGGGTATCTCTTGGCAAGGCCTTAGATGACCTTGATAGGATCACAGCGGAAAAACTTCCTGCAAATATCAAAAAAGATTATGCCGGCGAATCACTTGAATATAAGTCATCAAGCTCGGCACTCTATTTTATGTTTCTCCTTGCGCTTATTTTTATTTATTTAGTACTCTCAGCACAATTTGAAAGTTTCACTCATCCCCTTACAATCCTGCTTTCTGTTCCTCTTGCTGTATTCGGAGCCCTTCTGACTTTATTTATATTCAAAGAGACCCTGAATATCTATTCTCAGATTGGATTGATTATGCTTATTGGATTGGTTACCAAAAACTCAATCCTTATTGTCGAATTTGCAAATCAGCGGCAGATACAAGGGCTCAATCTTATTGAAGCAATAGTTGGAGCAGCAACAATACGTTTAAGACCTATTCTGATGACATCATTTGCTACAATATTTGGTATACTTCCGATTGCTATTGGACTTGGCGCCGGAGGTGAATCAAGACGTCCGTTAGGTTTAGTGGTTGTCGGAGGAATGCTGTTCTCAACATTTTTAACATTAGTAGTTGTGCCGGTGGTATACACACTGCTTGCTCCGTTCACAAAATCCAGGACAAAGGAAATTACTGAAAAAGTAGCAACCGGAAAGGAAGAAAATCTGAAACCAGTTCCTGCAGGAGGGAAATGAATTTAAGAGCCTGCTTTTGGTGAGTATCAGGAAAGGTCTTAGATAAGCTAATAAGTAGTTATGTTTGAGGGGGTGCTCTTTGCTACTAAGGTTTTGGAAAGTATTTTATTTTATTTCAGCAGTATCAATTTTACAGGAAAATCACACTATTAAGATGTGTTAAATAAGCGAATAAGCAGCACCGCAGGAATCGTGATAATAAGAAGACCAGTCTACGATACCGGAAATAGTTCTGAGTAAGAATTCATAATCACTTTAATGCCTGGAAAATAGTTACAGAACCGATTTCTCAGAATAATCAAACAACGAATTATAAACTAAATAGAGCAATATAGATGCATTATTTCTGCCGTGCAGCCTTATCCCCTTATTCTACATGTCCCGGTATTAGCATCTGCTAAAACGAAAACAAAACTTTTTTCAAACCTTAGTAGCCAATATACAGACAGACCAAATACTAACCTTATTACCTTATCCAAGAGTTGTATTATTATCAACAAAACTCCCAAGGTCTTAGATAAGCTAATAAGGTAGTTATGTTTGGGGGGTGCTCTTGGCTACTAAGGTTTCGGACAGAATTTTAATTCATTTCACCAGTTTCAATTTTTATAGGGATAATGCCTCCCCAAAGGTAGAAGCATAACTCACCAAAGTTTTTATTTAAGATGCATAAAACCTTTGCTTTTAGCAATTGTTTTTAACTATTTTTAAGGACGCTCTTAAGGGAATATTGGCGGGTCTGGTTATTATTTAATTTTATACTTTATTGATGAATCCAATTCTTATAGGCAATTCTGCTGCTGCTTGTTTCTTTTCTTTCCGATCCCCTCTGAAAATGAATATAATCAAATTTCAAAATTGAGGTACGCTATGAAAAAACTCTTTTTACTCTTTCTGCTTTTTTCTTTTTCTCTCACCGCACAAAATAATTTCAGTGATCAATACAGGGCTTATATCGAGGAACACGGCGGTCCGGGCTTAAGTGGTATAATGCCGGTTCACCCGGATATGATTCTGGATTCTACTTCCGTCTGGACTTCTCTTACCGATGCAACAACCCCCTTCGGAAGATGCGTAATCGGTAATATTGGAAATTATGTATATGTGTTTACAGGCCAGGGAACCACATCGCTTGCCATTGCATATCACATACCTACAAATACCTGGGTAAGCTCAACTCCCGCAACTGCATCCGGATATAATGCGGGATTCTGTGTAGCCGCAGGAGAATTATACAAATGCTCCGGTACCGGATCAGTTTCTGTATTCGAGAAATTCACTCCTGCAGGAGACGGAACAGGTACCTGGACAGTACTCCCCTCCGGCCCCACCTCAATAATGGCTGCACATAATTCACTAGTATGGGATAACGGCAATTTTATCTATGCATACACCGGATCTTATACCTCTCCGTATCCGACATATCTCGTCAGGTATGATATGACAACCCAGCAGTGGGAAACAAAAACAGGATCCACATATAATAAAAAATATCCCGGTATGGCTGTAATAGGAAGAAACATCTACCTTATAGGCGGAATTCCTGCTGCAGGTCAGGGAGCATACTGTGAGAAATATAATATGGATACAGATACCTGGACCACTATTGCCGACCTCCCCGAAGCAGTTAGTTTCGCTAAATGGTCTGTTACTACTGACGGGAATTATGTTTTCCTTCTTGGCTCGGGGGGAGGCTACAGTACTTATCCCGCGAGCCAGAATGCCTGGTACTATAATCCTGCAACAAACACCTGGGCACAGGAAACATTACTGCCTGCCCTTAGGGGACTGGTAAACGGACTGTATCTCCCCAATTTCAATAAGCTGTTCTGGGGCGCAGGTAATGACGGAATAGGAAGTCAGAACTATCAGGTCGAATTTCTGGGAAGGAACAGGAGGAGTGTATAGTACACAAACAACATTCGGTTATAGTATTAATGTTACTACCGGCTGGAATATGTTAAGCATTCCTGGTCTCCATCCGCCGGGAAACCCCTGGCCGGGAAGGGATCCTGGTGCAGGTATATTCAGATTCCTAGGAGGTTATCAACTAGTTACAACACTTGCGCCGACTATAGGATATTGGATGAAAAATCTAACAACCGAGACATATACTTATTCTGGAATCATTCCAGTACCAAATAATCCTATCCCTATGACGGCCGGCTGGAATTTATTTGGCTGCTACCAATGCTCAATACTAGTAGATTCTATTACTACAACCCCTCCCGGATTGTTCACAGGCCAGATTTATAAATTCGATGGCGGATATGTTCCTGTAGATACTCTTTATCCCGGTTATGGTTATTTCGTAAAATTAAATGGCACCGGAACTTTTAATCTACCTCCCTGCACAACATTGAAAGATCAGGAGTTATCACTGACAAAAGAAGCAGTAAGACAAAAAGGGGATTAATGCAGGGTAGGTTCAGATAAGAAGATTAAAAACTTCAATTAATGTACTAGTTCTGTAACATCCGGTTCAAAAGCATCTTACCTTGAGGTGCTATTGAACCGGATAAGTGGGAATATCAAGTGCGGCAAACTTCAAGACATTACGATGGCATTAGATAGCTGTCGCTTTTCTTAAGGAATCCTATGCAAATTGATAAACCATATTGCAGGATATAGCTGTTTAAAAAAACGATCAAGTTGTGCGATAACTTCTAATCAGTATAAAGTAATGTTACCTGCTAAAATAAAATAAATTAAGGAGGTCAGGTGTTCCAGAAAAAAGTAAAATTAGTTTTATTCCCCATAATTTTATCAGTCTTAATTTCTGGTTGTGTGCCAAGTCTTGTATATAGTCCGTCTATTAACTTACCCCCTAAACCTCTCAATAAAAATGATTTTCAAATATTAGGTGGAGTAGTATATTTACCAGAAACACAACCCAATAGAATGGAGGAAAAGTTAGCATTTGGCGGAGAAGCTACTTTTAGATATGGATTTAGTAATAATTATTCTATGCAATTTAAAAGCTGGTATGATTTATCAAATAAAATGGAAGAGAAGCGGTGGGGAATGTCATTAGGCAGTATCATTGTTTTTAACGATTCTTCAAATTATCGATTTGGAATAATGCCGAATTTAGCTTTTGCGGCCTTTGACAACTCGATAGAAGGAGGCGGTGGTTACATCCCCTTTATTTTTTGGATAAACAATTATGATCCCATAAACTTTTATATAGCAGCTGGTCCTGTACTAGGTATAAGGGATATAACTGAAGAGAATAATGAATGGGGCTGGGGAATAATATTAAATGTTGGTAGCGGAATAATAATAAATAATATAACCCTGAACATTGAATTCAGTGGAATTAAACAAGTAAATGAATACAGTGGTAAGGAAGATTACTTTTTTTCACCAAGTATAAACCTTGGCTATATATTTTAGAGTTGTGAACATCTGTATTAAGGTATTTATTTTATTTGAATAATTTTGGTATATAATGAAATCGTTGAATACAATAATCCTATTAAGCTCATCATTTATTCTTTTTTCCTGTAGTGATAACCTCGAAACATCTCCTGAAGATAATACTCTGAAATAATCTTATTAATAAAGTAGCCAGCCCAACGAATTAGACTTACCAACAGTGGCGCGTAATTCTGAAACGTGCTCCAGGTCAACCATAAAACTTAGTTTATAGTCTAAGTTAGCCAGAATCAAAATCATCACCTCAATTAAAAATTTTATCCTGCAGATACAGTTTTAAAACTGCCCCTCATATTTGTTTTTGTTTTGAGGTTATTCCTATTAATAAGTCTGTCTGAGTTTAGAATATTTTTTCAATACTTATAAATCTAAATCAATTCAAAGGAGTAAGAAATGGCACTTGCAATGATCCAGTTCGTTTATAAATCAGAGACATTGGGGAACTTAATAAAGAATCCCGAAGACCGGTCTGCTGTAGTAGGCAAACTTATAGAGCAGCTTGGGGGTAAATTGGTTGGATTCTACTATTCATTCGGAGAATATGACGGAGTTGTAATAGCCGATATGCCGGATAACATCTCTCTTGCAGCTACGAGCATTGTTTCCTTTGCCGGCGGCGGAACCACAAAAATAAAAACGACTATTCTTATGTCAGTTAAAGACGCAATGGCTGCAATGGAAAAAGCTAAAGGACTAAAACTACCCCAGCCGAAAGGTTAATTATTCTAAGCATGCATTAAGAACTTTCTGCCTTAAAAAATTATTTGGTTTCCTCCCCTCCTCTTCTTCCAGGGAACGGGGAGGAATCTTTTTTATATCCGGGATAAGCATTTGCAGAAAGAGAAAGGGGGAATTCTCTGCAGAGTTAAAGAAGGAACGGGAATTTAATTCTATTGCCCTCGTATTTATTATAATTCTAAATTATAAATCAAATACTTGATGAAAATAAAATAATAGCTCCAACGACAAACCAGATAATACAGTAGACAAGGGAACGTACTATCATTTTCCTATTTAAGATTATCATAGCCAGCCATAATGAAACCAACGGCAATAGATTAAGAGCTTCTATTTTTTTATTAGTGCTCATAAAAAGTATAATTGCTAATGAACAACCAATTAAGATAGTTAAATTCTCTAAGCTTAATAATCTTACAACTAAAGTTTTCATACTGTTTTCTAATAAAGAGTATGGCGGAATTACCACACTCAAAGTAGATAAAATTTATTTAATTTTTAATTAAAATAAAATACTCAAATAGGCCGCCAGCAGGGTGAAACATTGATAGATACGTGCATCGCCCCAGCGGAGGATGTCGTCCCGATGGGACTAAAATTCTGTACCCGGACTAATATCTATCAATATTTCACCCCTTGGGGGCGATGCATGTTGCTATCAATATTTCGCCCAATGGGGCGATGTATATTTGCCCCGCTGGGAAGATGAATGACTTCTGAACAGACACGGGTGGACTGCATTTATTTTTATCTACGCGCGGCAAAAAGACCTCACCCCTCCTATATATTGTGTTCGTGGGGACATCATTTGGGACAGATATGCACTGATCATACAGCCAACTTCAACTTCTATCCCTCCTTGCAGTACCCCTGAAAGACGAGAGCAAAAATACAATTTTGCAGAAGTAATTTTCCCCTCTCCTGTTCCCTCCCCTGCGAAGGGGAGGGTTAGGGAGAGGTCTCTCGCAATTGCGCTGCCCAAACCACTATTATCATTGCTTCCCTTTTTAACTTTCCATACTTTTATACAATCAATAAATAATCAATCCTATGCACTTATTAATATCACGCCGCTTCGTTAAGATTAAAACCTTAATCCTTTTTTTTCTTCTTACTCTAACTGCTTCTGCTCAGGATCATCAGCAGTGGAGCTATAATCTAAGCATTTATGAAGTCAATGTAAGGCAGTATACCCCTGAAGGAACATTCGCTTCCTTTGAAACTCACCTCGACAGGCTGAAGGAGATGGGAGCCGGTATTTTATGGTTTATGCCTATACATCCTATCGGTGTGCAGAACAGACTCGGGAGTCTTGGAAGTTATTACTCGGTAAAAGATTACTATGCTGTAAATCCGGAATTCGGAACATTGGATGATTTCAAGTCACTCGTTACCAAAATACATCAGAAAGGTATGTATGTTACTATGGACTGGGTCGCTAATCATACCGCCTGGGATAATAACCTTACAGTTACCCATCCCGAATGGTACAGCAAAGACAACAATGGAAACTTCATTCCTCCTCCCGGAACGAACTGGACCGATGTAATCGATCTTGATTATACAAAGCAGGGACTGCGCGACTATATGATCAATGCAATGAAATACTGGGTAACGGAAACCGGCATCGACGGCTTCCGCTGCGATGCGGCAGGAATGGTTCCGCTGGATTTCTGGTATGCGGCGAATAACCAGCTTAAAGGCTTAAAGCCTGACCTGTTTATGCTTGTTGAAGATGAAGAATCATATTATAACGGCGCCGGGTTCGACGCCTCTTTTGCCTGGGGATACTACGGCTTCGGGAATGGTGTGCTGAAAAGATTAGTGAACGGCACAGACGATGCAAATGATCTGCACTCATTTATTCAATCGGAAATAAATAATTATCCGCAGGAGCACTACAGGATGTATTTCACTTCCAATCACGATGAGAATTCCTGGTATGGTACTGTTTATGAGCTGTTCGGCAGTGCAGCAGAATCATTTGCAGTCTTATCTGCTGTCGTTAATGGTATACCTTTAATCTATAGTGGTCAGGAGGCGGGACTCAATAAGCGTCTGCTCTTTTTTGATAAGGATTTTATCCCCTGGCAGCCGCATCCATTTGCCGGACTGTATTCAAAGCTTCTGCAACTGAAACGAGGAAACAAAGCATTGTGGAATGGAAGTAATGGGAGCGGGGCCATTCGTGTAAATACATCAGACAATACATCTGTGTATTCTTTCAGGAGAGAAAAAGATGATGATAAGATTTTTGGGGTCTTTAATCTCACTAATCAAACAAAGACCTTTATGATAACTGATAACTTGTATTTTGAAAATTATATTGAAGTCTTTAATTCCGATACTGTTACCTTCTCACCGGGAGCACAATTTACCTTAGGATCGTGGGGCTATAAACTTTACAGGAAAGGAGGAAGTATTTCGTCATCAGAAAATATTATTAGTGCTCCGGACAATTATTTGCTCAGTCAGAATTATCCAAATCCTTTTAACCCCTCAACTGCGATAAGTTATTCAGTGCCCGTTAAGTCTAATGTAACCATTAAAATATTCGACATCCTTGGTAATAAAATACAAACACTAATTGAAGAAGATACCCCTGCAGGTATACATAAAGTATTATGGAATGCAGCAGCTATACCCAGCGGGGTGTATTTCTATCAGCTGACAGCTGTACCCGAAGGCAGGCACACTTTTATACAAACCCGGAAGATGATCTTAATAAAGTGAGTTAATATGCAAGTTCAAAGGGGAAAAATTACTGCGATATGCTCCTTAAGGTTTAATGATCAAATGATATAAACCAGATTATCTTTATTATATTTGTTTCAATAATTCCCCGGTCATTCATTTAATTAACCCTTGAGGAAATCTATGAGTAATAAATCTCTTTGGTATCTTTTTAGAAAAATTAATTATATCTTATTATTTATTCCCTTATTCGCTGCTATTGTTTTATTTCAGTCCTGCTCAACTCCTGATGAAGGACAGAAATCTGATGATGGATTAGACAGAACTATCCTTCCAATTAAAGAGCCGACCAATCCTGCTATAACAGAACTCGATGCACGTAATGCAACAGCCCCGCCCAGATTTGAAGTAAAGGCCCCGCAGGGTGCACCAAATGTGTTAATCGTGCTGGTGGATGATATCGGGTTTGGACATTCAAGTGCATTCGGAGGTCCGATAAATATGCCTACATTAGACCGTCTTGCAGAGAATGGAATAAGGTACAACAGGTTCCATACAACTGCACTTTGTTCTCCTACAAGAACAGCATTGCTCACCGGCTATAATCATCACAGTAATAATGCAGGTACCATAATGGAAGTCGGTACAGCATTTCCCGGTAATACAGGCATCCGTCCGCAGAGTATAACCCCGGTTGCTGAAGTACTCCGGTTGAACGGTTTTAGCACAGCTGCTTTCGGAAAATATCACGAAACGCCTCCGTGGGAAGGATCGGTATCCGGCCCTTACGACCGTTGGCCGACAGGTTCAGGATTTGATAAGTTTTACGGTTTTATAGGAGGTGAAACCAACCAGTGGCACCCAATGATTTATGACGGAACAACACGGGTTTATCCAAATACTGATGACCCCAATTATCATTTTACAAATGATATGACCGATCAGGCAATTGCGTGGATGAATACACAGCAGTCCCTTACTCCTGAGAAGCCCTTCTTTATGTATTTTGCTACAGGTGCTACACACGCTCCCCATCACGCTCCAAAAGAATTTAGTGATAAATACAAAGGAAAGTTTTCACAAGGATGGGATAAGCTGCGTGAGGAGACACTGGCCAGACAGAAGAAGTTAGGCATCGTGCCGCAGAATACTGTACTTGCCCCGAAACCTGATGCAATAAAAGACTGGGATAAATTGAATCCTGATGAGAAAAGGCTTTTTGAGAGACAGATGGAAATCTTTGCCGGGTTTGCTGAGCATACTGATTATGAGATAGGCAGATTGATAGACGCATTGGAAGAAAGAGGAGAACTGGATAATACACTGATTTTCTATATTGTAGGAGATAATGGTTCCAGTGCTGAAGGCGGTATGATTGGAGTGTATAATGAAAACACTTATTTTAATGCTGTCCAGGAAACTCTTGAAATGCAGCTGGATAAAATAGATGTGCTGGGAACCGATAAAACCTATAATCATTTTGCAGCCGGTTGGGCGATAGCTGGTAATACACCATTTACCTGGGCAAAACAGGTTGCTTCAAATTTCGGCGGAACCCGTAATGGAATGGTTATTCACTGGCCTGCCGGAATTAAAGCAAAGAATGAGATCCGTTCACAGTTCCATCATGTAATTGATATTACTCCTACGATATATGATGCTGTAAATATTCCTGCACCAAAAATGGTAAACGGAATCGAACAGCGTCCGCTGGAGGGAGTAAGTATGAATTATTCCTTTGATGATGCTAAAGCTCCTGATACAAGGAAGGTACAGTACTTCGAGATGCTCGGTAACAGGGGGATATACAACGACGGCTGGTTTGCGGGTACCATTCATAAAGCCCCCTGGGAAGCTGCTCCCCGTCATCCCCTTACTGAAGATGTTTGGGAACTGTATAATATTAATGAGGACTTCAGTGAAGCAAATAATCTTGCAAATAAAGAACCGCAGAAGCTCGAAGAACTTAAACAGCTATTTATGGATGAAGCAGTAAAATATAATGTGCTTCCGATTGATGACCGCTCGATTGAAAGATTTGATCCCGTAATTGCAGGACGTCCTGATTTAATGAACGGGCGAACCGCCCTCACTTTATATGAAGGAGCTAAAGGGATACCGGAAAATGCCTTCATAAATGTTAAGAATACATCGTTAGTAATTACTACCGAAGTTGATGTTAAAGCTAATGCCTCAGGAGTTTTAATCTGCCAGGGAGGAGACTTTGGAGGATGGACATTTTATATGCTGGACGGTAAACCTGCTTATACTTATAATTGGGTCGGACTGGAAAGCTATACAATCAGTTCTCCGCAAAAGATCACGCCGGGTAAACATACTCTTAAATTTGATTTTGCGTATAGCGGTGGAAGAGGAGCCGGAGGCACAGGCACAATATACCTCGATGGTAATAAGGTTGCTTCCGGAACAATCGCAAAGACAAACAGCAATACATTTGGTATTGATGAGTCGGCAGATGTAGGTACCGATGAAAATACCCCTGTATTTTTAGGGTATCACGGAAAAACAAAGTTTACCGGAAAGATCTATAAAGTAATTATTCAAACATCTCCCCAAAAGATCTAACTCTATTTTGCAGCGGTCATCATTTTGATGACCGCTGCTATTCTGTGCGGGTATCAGATGCATTTAATTAAATAAAAATTGTAAACTATTTTAGGTAACTTTTTTTGAACAATTTTTATTTTTATTAAACTATTTATGCAGAATACTAATCCGCCAAAACTACTTGCCGGGATTCTCCTTCACCTGCATCCCAAATATGTAAAGGCAGAAGCTGTTTCATTTACCCGGACATTCGGGCTGGGGGGAATGGCTGCATTACTTATCGTATTTCAGGTTGTTACCGGCATAATGCTCCGCTTTTATTATGAACCGTTTCCTCAAAAGGCGTACAATTCAATTATTCTTTTAGAAAATAATGTTTTATTCGGTCAGCTGATCAGAAATATTCATCACTGGTGCGGTGTTTTCCTGGTAATAATTACATTCCTTCACTTGTTAAGAACATTTTTTACAGGGGCTTACCGATCACCCCGAAAGATTAATTGGCTTATCGGTCTGATACTTTTGGGACTCGTTATCGCTTCAAATTTTACCGGGTATTTACTCCCATGGGACCAGCTCGCATACTGGGCTGTAACCGTGGGAACAAGTCTGCTTAATTATATCCCCATTATAGGAAATCCATTAAGGTCTTTATTGATTGGCGGTAATGAGGTTAATGCAGATACTTTATTGATTTTTTTCAATTTTCATACTGCTGTATTACCTGTACTAATCCTGCTTCTAATGACTTATCATTTCTGGCGGGTCCGGAAAGCCGGCGGAATAATTACCCCCAAAAATGATGATCCTGAAATGCTGCCCGTTTTTCCTTCCCTCGTATATAAGGAATTCATAACAGCTCTTGCTCTTATAGCAGTTATACTTGTTTTTTCAGTTTTCTTTAATGCTCCGCTGCTCTCTAAGGCAAACCCTGATGTAAGCTTAAACCCGACCAAGGCGCCCTGGTATTTTGCCGGGATACAGGAACTGTTGATGCATTTTCATCCTTTCATAGCAGCCTTTTTAATCCCTGCTGTTATTATTACTTGCCTGGCTGCACTTCCATTTCTTAAATTAGCTGATGAGACTCACGGTATATGGTTTTATTCAGATAAAGGGAAAAAAGCTGTCTTGTTTTCTGTTAAGGCAGCCGTTATTGTTGTTCCGCTGCTTGTTGTTATCAATGAATATGTTCCTGATTTTGAAACGCTGCTCCCCTGGTTGAACTCATTTGTAAGTAACGGGTTAATTCCCCTACTAATTTTAGCTGTCCTGCTCCGGTATTATTATAAACTAGTATCGAAGAGGTTTAACCTAAACCTGCCTGAGATTGTACAAACAATGTTTGTTTTTATTACTTCTTCCTTTTTAATACTAACAATCACAGGAATATTTTTCCGCGGGGCTGATATGCATTTAACATTTCCATGGAATGTTTGATATATGAAAAAAAAGAAAAAGCAAATAAAAGAGGATCATATTCGCGTCGAAGAGAATAATATTTTCGAACCGGATAAAAGCGGGAGCAGGAGGGAGTTTCTGATTAAACTTTGGAAATGGCTGGGGGTTATTGCAGCCGCGGAAACCTCTGCTGTGTTTTTGGGATTTTTATTCTCAGGGAAAAACGAGAATAAGGGTTTAAAACCGAAGCAATTACTGAACGCGGGAAGCATTGACTCCTTTAAAAATAATACTGTAACAGTATTCAGAGGGGGAAGATTTTACCTGGCAAGATTAGATGACGGGGGATTTATAGCATTATCACTCCGCTGCACACATTTGGGGTGTTCTATTAACTGGCACGAAGATAAAAAAAGATTTATCTGTCCCTGTCATTCATCGGCGTTTTATATTAATGGAGAAGTACAAAACCCGCCGGCGCCCAATGCCCTGGATTATTATCCGGTAATAATTGAAAGCGGTTATGTAAAAGTTGATACAGGTACAAAGCTTGCCCGATCCCGCTTTGAAAAATCACAGGTAACTTACACTTAATGATTTATGATTAGTATCTGGAAAAAGACAGGGATTATTTCAACCGTCATTATCGTTTTAATGATTCCCCTTTCGCTTTTGATCCATAAAAGGGATTCTCATCTGAATTCAGAAAGTGCAAAGTTTGTTGGAGGGAAGGAATGCATCAGCTGCCACAAGCCTGAATACGATCTATGGAAAAATTCTAACCACGATAATGCCATGAGTACGGCATCCGATTCAACAGTACTTGGTGATTTTAATAATGTTGAAGTGGTACTGAATGGGATCAATCATAAATTCTATAGACGTGACGGGAAATTTTACGTTTATACAAAAGGTCCCGGGGGTATACTTACTGAATATGAGATCGCATACACGTTCGGAGTAAAACCTTTGCAGCAGTACCTTGTACCCTTTGAAAAAGGAAGATTCCAGTGCCTGCCAATCGCCTGGGATACAAACAGAAAGAAGTGGTTTGATATGGCGGGGATGGTATATCCGGCAGAAGATCTGAAACCTGACAGCTGGTTTTACTGGACCAATCAATCACAGAACTGGAATGGAATGTGCGCAGAATGTCACTCTACAAACCTGCAGAAGAATTATAACCTGGAACAAGATTCATTTAATACAACCTGGACAGATATTGATGTTAACTGCGAAGCCTGTCACGGTCCCGGCTCTGAACATCTTGAATGGGCAAAGCTTCCGGAAGGAGCAAGAGATAATGATGGCAACAAAGGATTAATATTAAAAACAAGCAGTACAACGTCAAAACAATACATTGAGGGCTGTGCACCCTGCCATTCAAGGAGAACTTCATTTGCACCAAACGTACATAATGATCCCGAATATTATAATAACCATCGGCCGCAGAATATTTCCCCTCCATTATATTATTCAGATGGTCAGATATTAGATGAGGATTATGAATTTGCATCATTTACACAAAGCAAAATGTATATGAATGATGTAAAGTGCAGTGATTGTCACGATTCCCACAGCTTAAAGTTTAAATTTGAAGGCAATTTATTATGTACACAATGTCACCGCGCGGAGGAGTTTGACACATTTCAGCATCACTTTCATAAATATAAAAATGAAGCAGGATCTCCGGTAAAAAATAAATTTGGTGAAACAATACCGGTAGGTGACGGTACACTCTGCATTAACTGCCATATGCCCGGTAAATACTATATGGGTATTGACTACAGAAGGGATCACAGCATCAGGATCCCCAGACCCGATATATCAATCAGATATAATTCACCTAATGCCTGTAATGACTGCCACGCTGATAAAAGCTTTCAATGGTCCGAAGATTATATAAAAAAATATTATGGAGAAAATAAAAAACCAGCTTATGGAATTGCACTTTCGAATGGATATTTAAGAAAAGAAGGTGCAGATACAGAATTGATAAAAATAATAAAAAGTGAGCTTTACCCGGAAATAGTGAGAGCATCTGCAATTACTTACTTATCGGCATACAATAATGAAAATGTATATAAGGTTATTCGGGAAATGCTCAATAATCCCGAGCCTATAATCAGGGAAAGGGCTGTGGATTTATTTAGCAGCACG
Source organism: uncultured Ignavibacteriales bacterium (assembly GCA_963764685.1). GTDB lineage: Bacteria > Bacteroidota > Ignavibacteria > Ignavibacteriales > Ignavibacteriaceae > CAVXTT01. The sequence goes on along the minus strand of CAVXTT010000020.1, from coordinate 171,715 downwards.
AGTGCGCGTGAGCTGGTCAAATTTGTTTCCCCGCTGCTGAGCGATCCTGTTAAAATGGTAAGAATTGCAGCAGCAAACAGACTGTCTGATCTGGCTAGAGAGAATTTTTCCGAAGACCAATATAAGACATTCATTAAAGTACAGGAGGAATATTTTAATGCAATAATGTATACGGCAGATTTTCCTTCGGGTAAATATAATCTGGCAAATTATTATTTCAGAAAGCAGGAGCTTGAAATAGCAGAAAAGTTTTACACTGAAGCAATAAAAGGGGATGGTGATTTCTATCCGGCAAAATCGAATCTCGCTTTACTGTATTACAGCCGGGGAAGATTCGGTGAGGCAGAGAAATTGTACCTGGATCTAATAAGGTACAATAAGGAGTACACAGATGGTTATTACCAGTTAGGGCTTTTGTATGCTGAGCAAAAAAAATATAAGGAAGCAGCCTTATATCTTGAGCAGGCATCTTTAACTGCAAATGCGAACCCGAGAATTTATTACAATCTGGGCATTCTTTATCAATATCTGAACGATTGGGATAGAGCACAAAAGTCATTACAAAAAGCCTATTCACTATTACCGGATGATTTCGATATTATATATGCATTGGCGGATTATAATGTGAAGAGAGAGGATTATGACATTGCAATGAAATATGCCGGGGAACTTAAGGCTAAATTTCCCTCAAATCCTGCAGGTGAACAATTAATTGAGTATATAAATGAGAGATTAAATTTCTCACAATGATTCTAAACAGGGTATTACAGGTTTATCCTGATATGATTTGAAAATATCCACGCCTTCCCATTTATATAAACTTCAACCCTGTAGGCGCCTTTCCTGGTAACATTAAATTCTGTTTCTTTATCCCGGACTGTATCAATGATTTTGCCATTACGCACCAGGTTGATCTCCCCTTTATCAGACGGTACAGTTACTTTCAACTTTACTTTATCGGGAGTTTCAATGCTCTCCCCCATTATGTATTTTCTTCTTTTGGTTTCGGCTGTAAACCGGAATCCTGTGGAATCTGCATGATAATCATTTGCAATAAAGCAGTTTCCATTTTTTAATGCATTATAGATCTGCAGCTTTGCTGCCTGAAATGTCTTTGGATCCTTCGATTTTTTAATTTCTTCCTCGACAAGGACGTGAGTCCTGATGGATTTGAAAAGTACCTTATACGGAAAGATCTCTACTTCAAGAAACCCTAACAGGTTATATTTATGCGCGTGTGCATCAACTCCCCCGATGCCGGGAACGGGTCTTTTCAGATTCTCCTCGTCCCATACTTTAATAGTCTCTGCATTAGGAGCACTAATAGTTTTCAGGGGATGCAGAAAAGCCTGGTATTTATTCTGTTCGGTAAGGTTTTCCATCCATTCCGACATATGGTTCCATATCTCAATACCGTTATAATCATCGGTATCCCACTCCACCCAGGGATATGGGGGGTGTTCTTTCATATGATCTCTTTTTTCGTGCGGATGTGCAAGAAATCCTATCCCTCCGGCTTCTTTTACTTTTTTTACATATTCTTTGGCGGATAGCCGGGTTGAATAAGTCTGTTCTATCCCGAAAGCCAGGTAATGATTTTTATTATGTTTATCATTTATTTCACAACCTACCAGCAGCATTGTGTGCCCGTACCATTTCTCATATCCTTCTTTTAGTGCACGGAGGGTATTGTGGTCAGTCAGAATTATAAAATCCAGTCCAACCTCTTTTGCGAAAGCTGCAATTTCCTCAACTCTTCCGCTGCCGTCGGAAAAGAGGGAATGCATATGTAATGGCGCCGGTATATTCGAACATAATTCTAAATTTTGATTATGAAGATAGGATATTTCAATTATTAAGAAAAGTAATAAAAAAAGCTGTCCGGAATGACCGGACAGCTTAAAGAATCATTTAGTTTATTAATAACTAGAAGGCGTAGCTTGCTGACAAATAAGCGAATGTAGCACCGCCGCCGATATTGCCTAAGTCCCTGACGCAGTACATCACTGTTTACTGTTGCATCAAGACCGAAGGTTCCAAAGCGTAATCCTACACCGAGAGTAAACATACCTTCACTGTATACTGTCCTTATCCGTTCGTTAACTGTTGAAGCGGAAGCCGGTATTTCATCAGTTTCACTGCCGGTGGAAGCTACATAACCCATACGGGCCATTAACCATTCTGTGGCTGTCCACTCAGCACCCAGGTTCCAGACAGGTAATAAAAACTCAGATTCTGTGTATTCAGGAGAAACATTCTCAACCGATGCGAATGTAGTCGAGGATGACAAAAATGCAGGACCGCCGATGAACATAAAGTCACCAACTGTATATTCAAGACCAACACCAAATCCAAATTCGATTAGCGATGGAAGATCTACAGAAGATCACTGCCTCATAAGTACCGGTTGCATTTAAGAATTGTAATGCGGGCACCAATCTGACCTTATTGAGATAACTTCCAGAAAAATCTGGCATTTGCAGCAATAATGGTCTGAGTGACGTCCACTTTTTGACCACCGGCAGGTTCTGAGGTAACGCTGGGTATAACGAAACTAATTCCCAGATCGAGCATCATTTCCGGCTGAAACTTGTTAAAACACCGGCATTAAAACCAAGCTGAGATGATGTAGCTGTAGACGAGATTCCCACCGGCGGGATTATCTTCGCTATTAGTAGAAGCATATGCTATTCCGAGACCTATACTGGTATTACCAAATCTCACAGATGAAAATAATTCAAGATTGTTATTTGGTGGAACCGGCTCATAAGGCAAGGTCAAATCCAGTATAGGAACGATATAAGCGATTGAAGAGGTGATTGAAGTCTCTTCTGGTCATTAATGCACCAAGTGTCCAATCATTGGCTATACGAAAATTCAAGCCGAAGAACTGGCCTGAGCTTTCGTCACCAAATGGAGTACCGGCATTTGAACCAATATCTCCCCAAAGGAAATTATCATAGAACTGACCCCAGGCAGGATTAATTTTCATGAACTCAGGGTCAACAACATAGGGGTTGCTCGCCAAGAGCTTGAACTCTGGCATAACCGCCCGATTTGTCAACTTCCTGAGCGTTAAGTGTGGGAACCAATAAAAATACTATTGCAAGAACAGCAAAGTATCTATAGAACATATGACCTCCAAATAGTTAATAAATCGAACAAACCTGAAGTATTCCAAGTTTATGATCCAAACGTAAACTATAGAAATATTAAAGTCAACAATTTTTTTATATAACAACTATTTAGAAACGGGTGGTAATATCAGCCAAAATTCTTCCAGTTGACCGATTTCCTGCGAAAATAGCCTCAAATCCAACATTTAGATACAGATTTTTGAGTATACGAACTCCTAAATCTGTAAGTAAAATATTTTCAATAACTTGACTATTTCCACTTAATAAATCATATGAAGTGTACCTGTATCCGAGGGATAAATCGGAGTTGATTATGCTTAAATCTTTTGAGAATCTTATACCTGCTGTATAGCCGTCGAGATATCCGCTGATTATATGCGTATAAGAAACAGTTGATGATGCCTCTATAAACGGGATTTGTGTATAAGTAAGATATCCATTGAAATTTCTTGATGGGCGCAGATCCCCTTTCATATAACGGTACCCTCCGTTTAAGCCTACGGATAAATAATCAATGGGACGCAGGTTTACACCCAGCCTTAAACCGTGACGGGTCTCATTTTCATATACGCTGTCGATAAAATTCTTAAAGGTCTCATAATAAATGACATTTTTGCGCGCATCATAGGATAATGAAAATGAAGCTATACGATGGGGGGAGTACCTTGCCGACAGGAATAAGCCTGTCAGTATAAATTCATTGGATTCTACCCCTTTTATTTTTTTATACAGATCAATCTCCGAAGAAAAGAAAATACTGGTATTAGGAATAATATCATTTGAATGCTGAAGGTAAAGGAAACGGCGATCCGTATTAAAATTATTAGTCTGCTGTATAAATGCGAGGTTATTATCCATTACTGAATTTTTTAATGAATCCGTTCGCCCGGCATATGCCCCATATTCAAAAAGCTTAAAATTAAGTGCCATATCATTAGTGAAATCAGGACGGGCACCTGCAATAAGTCCAAGACTAAAGACATCAAATTTGTGCTCCGCCTGAACACCATCAATAGCACTGATATTTGTAATTCTCTTATTCAAATGCCGTCCGAGCCAGAGATTGGTTTTATCACTGAATCTGTAATTCACAGCCAGATCGTAAATACGTAACGCGCTCGATAGATCGGAGGAAATTTCCTGCCAATCACTTACCCTGTATCCGAAGGTCATATAATTGGAGACAGACAAAGGGGAATTTCCAATATTATCACCGGTAAAGGAGAATGTATACCGCCATCTTTGATAATCACCATTATTATCATAATTCGACATATTGGTGTATGACTGAATGGAAAATCTGCCCCTGATACTTTCTATCGACTGCTCTTTATTCTGCTGTTTTAAAAGCAGACCCCCGGCAATAGACAAATTAAGGGAATCAAAATAACTGACCTGCTGCTGTTTGGACTGCTCAACAGATTCCTGCACCTTTGCAAAACCTATAATTTTATCATCAACCTTCAGTTTATCCCCGTTTATTAATTCTCCAGCACAGGAACGGGAGGAAATATATCCGACAATTATTACCGGCTTTAAGCTACCCCCTGATCTTATAAATAATGTATCCCCCGCAGAAATGCCTGCAGTGTTTTCAAATTTCACATACACATTTTGAGCTGAAATATATGTAACACTCCCCTGTCTCTCTTCTCTTTGCTGGGCGTGTAAGCTGAAAGTTAGCACATATTAGTAAAAAAAGAGAGTAATATTTAGAATTCTGATTTTCATTGTAATCAATCCCGCTCAAGTGATCTTAATCTTGAATTGATTACCGCCATCGGGGTGACAGCTTAAGCAGGCACTGCTCTGATAAACATATCCAGATACTCCCTGATGTTCTGAATTCATCTGGGATTGCGGATGGCAGGCAGTCGTACAGGTAAAAATGCCAAAGTTGCCCGGATTAGGATGACAGTCATAACAGGTATTCCACCTTCCCTGATGATTTCCTGAATAAATTGGAAAATATAACCCATCATGGTCAAATGTTGAAGGCGACCAGGCATTCTGCGTATGGCAGGTTTCGCAGGCTAAAGGAAAGCCTGCTGCCTGATGATTAGGATTCGTTGCAGCAATATAATCATCATGATGGCATCCGTCGCAGGTATTTGGAGTATTGTTGTAATTGCCCTGGTGACAGGTAAAGCATTGTGTGGCGATGGCAGCGTGAGCTCCAACCAGAGCATAATAATTATTATGTATCGGGAATGTAGCTGGTTCCCAGTTAGGATTAGTGGTATGGCAAGTCTGGCAGGTTGTTGGAATTGCCAATGCCGTATGGCTTGGATTAATACTTCCATTATAGGCTGCCTGATGACATTCGCTGCAGACAGTTGTGGTACCGGTATAACCTGTGGTATGGCATTCAGAGCAGGGAGTTGAAATATGAGCTCCGGTAAGAGGGAAGTTTGTATTATTATGGTTAAATACAACCTGGTTCCAGGCAACTGAATTATGACACATCTGACAGGTTGTCGGGTAATTTTGTGCAACATGATTAGGCGCCGTATTGTAATTTTCCTGATGGCAGGAAATACACTCAGGACTAAGTCCTGTTATTACTCCCTCGTGGCATGAGGAACAGGCAATAGATGCGTGCTGCCCCACTAATTCGAATCCTGTAGATGTATGATTAAATGTAGATGGTATCCAGGCAAAACTGTTATGGCAGCTTTCGCAGGTAACCGGGATGCCTGCCGCAATATGATTAGGATTTTGTGCATTATTATATGCGTTGATATGACAACCCTGACACTGATCGGGGGTGCTATTATAATTTCCGTTATGGCAGGCGGTACAGTTTTGCGATATCTCGGCATGCCTTCCTATTAATTCAAAATACTGATTATGCTGAGGAAAGAGTGCGGGCTCCCAGTTCGGATTTGTCGAATGGCAGGATACGCAGTCCGTGGAAATAGCTAGTACTGTATGACTTGGATTTGCCGCAGTATTATAATTGCTCTGGTGACAGGCAACGCATTCCGTCGGAGTACCCGGATATCCTGACTGATGACATTGCTGGCAGTTTAAAGTTGTATGAGCACCTGTCAGCGGAAATATGGATGTATTATGATTAAAAGCTCCTGAACTTGTTCCATCAGGGTGACAGGCATAGCAGGCATCACTTGCATATACATAACCGGATACGCCCTGGTGATGTTCATCAGTATCAGTTCTGTTATGTTCGTGGCAGTCGATACAGGAAAAAACAGAAAAGTTAGAAGGTGTGGTATGGCATTCTGAGCAAAGTGTCCATACACCCGCGTGCTTTCCAGAATAAATGGGGAAGTACTGATTATCGTGATCAAAAGTTGCCGGGGTCCAGGCAGTCTGACTATGACAGGTCTGGCACTCAGTTCCAAAACCTGCAGCAGCATGCTGTGGATTTGTAGTTCCATTATAATCTGTCTCATGGCAGCCAAAACAGGTATTAGGAGTAGTGGTATAATTACCATTATGACAGGTAATACAATTGGAAGCGATTTGAGCGTGTGCCCCTATCAGTTCATAATAATTATTATGGTTTGGGAATAATGCCGGTTCCCAATTGGGATTTGTGGAATGGCAGGAAGCACAGTCTGTAGGTAATGCCAGAGCCGTATGGCTTGGATTAACCGCTGCGTTATAATTACTCTGATGACAGGCAGCGCAATCTGTAGGAGTACCGGAGAAACCGCCCTGATGACAATTACTGCACTCAACAGAAGTATGAGCACCGGTTAACGGAAAATTGGTAGCCTGATGATCAAAGTTTGTCTGGTTCCAGGCAACAGTATTATGACACATCGTGCAGTTCTGCGGATAACTCTGAGCTACATGTTCTGGTGCAGTATTATAATTATCCTGATGGCAGGAAATACATTCTGAATTTTGTCCGGTAACTGATCCGTTATGGCAGGAAGAGCATTCAAGTGGAGTATGTGCTCCTGTTAATTCAAATCCGGTTGTTATATGATTAAAAGTTGAAGGTATCCAGGCAGCTGTTTCGTGACAGCTTTTGCAGTCTGTCGGAATCCCTGCAGCTGTATGGCTGGGATTTGCTGCAGCATTATAGTTATCCTGATGACAGGCAACGCATTCTGTTGGGGTATTTGCATATCCGCTGCTGTGGCAGGATGTGCAATTAGTATTTATATGAGCCCCTGTCAATGGAAATTGCGTAAGGTTATGATCAAAGGTTGAGGGACTCCATCCGTTGATAGTATGGCACTGCCTGCAGTCGGTCGAAAAATTTCCGGCAACGTGGTTAGGGTCGGTCACTCTTTCATAATCATCCCTGTGGCAGGAATAACATTCTGTTGAAACACCGGTATAAGATCCCTGCTGATGACAGCTGAAGCAGTTGGAAATATTATGTCCCCCTGTCAGCGGGAAGAAGTCGTGATTAAAGTTTTGTGCCGTCCAGTTTAATTCTGATATTGAATGACATTCCTGGCATTCGGTTGAGAAACCTGCTTGAATATGATTAGGCATAGTTGTACCTGCATAATCCTGCTGATGACAGGTGTAACAGGATGCTTCGATAGGTCCGAATGTAAGATTTTCAAATCCTGTATGACACTGGCTGCAATCGGCTGTTTTATGTGCCCCCAAAAGAGGGAAACGGCTTAATTGATGTAAACCGTCAATATCCTTCACTATCCAGGACTCGGGTGAATGGCATTTAGAACATTCAAAACCTACAGTATTCTGGTGTATATCTTTATGGCAGGAAAAACAATCGGGAGAGGCATCGGTAAAAATAAGTGTGGAGTGGCACGTTTTACAGTCTACATTTAAATGCTGTCCTGTTATTTTGAATTTTGTATCCTTGCTGTGATTGAATTTCATTTCGCTTTTCTTCACCTGCCAGGTGGTGGATTCGTGGCAGTACGAGCAGTCAAATTGCAAAGCCTCACCGTGCTTTGACTGTGAGTTAATTTGAACTGCAAACAAAAGCAGAATGACTATTACGAATGACAGGATGCGCATTTAAAATCTTTTATTTTAAATTCAATAACCTGATTTCCGTTCAGTGATTTAGTTTTATGACACTCCGAACACTTTATCTTGCTGTGCGCGCCTTCAAGCGGGAACTTAGATTTATTATGATCAAATCGTGACGGAATCCAGTTATCGTATGTATGGCATCTTAAACAATCGGTCTCTCCTTTAGCGGCGGCAAATTGTCCGTAATGAATATCGTTATGACAATTTACACAATCAAGTGTTAACGAAGCAAATTTGTATTCTTTTTTTAGCTGGCTATTTTCCTTATAGTGACAATCATTGCACTTAGCAATAAGATGCTTCCCCATCAGAGGGAATGTCGTCTTATTATGATCAAATCTAATAGTGTGCCAGCTGTCTGTTAAGTGACAGGATGTGCATTTATTACCTGGTAAAAACTGTGCAGTTATTTCTGTTCCGTGCACATTCTCGTGGCATCCGGCGCATTCTAAAGAAATATTTTTGAAGGTCCATAAATCTTCCTTAATGTGACAGTTTCTGCAGGGAACGGCAAGATGTGCACCGTCAAGAGGAAATTTTGACCGGTTATGTTTATCTACAGTAAACAGGGAAGGTGTAAAACCTTCCTCATTATGGCATTCAGAACAATTGGTCAGGATCTCATTAACCGTAAACTCGCCGCGATGATAATCTTTATGGCAGTCGGTACATTTTTGATGCAGTGGTTTTGAATTCAGATCTGTTTTATGACAGGAAGTGCACGATACTATTCTATGTTTACCTATTAACGGGAAATTTGTTTTACTATGATCAAATGCGCTCTGGTTTATCTGATTAAAGGATGCAGTAACGTGGCACTGCTGGCAATTGGTACCGAACTTCCCCATGGTGAACATCTTTATGGCAGCTGCTGCAGGTGCTGAAAGCAACTCCTTTAAACCTCTGATAAGGTTTCCCGCTGCGTGTCTCTTTAGGGTGACATTTTATACATTCAACTCTTGTATGCATACCGGTTAATCTGAATGCAGCCTTATCGTGATTAAAATTACCAGCCGGTTTGAATTTATCAGTCGTATGACAGCTGATGCAGCCGCTTCCAAGTGTCTGCTGATGATAATCATTGTGGCAGGGACTGCAGTTCTGACTTAACCCTAAATATGTATTTTTCCTCTTCTTAAGATCGGAACCGGTTATAAATTTCGACTGGTGGCATTCTTCGCACTTAAGTTTTGAATGGGAACCGGTCAGGTTATAACCTGTCCTCTCATGATTGAATTTTTCCTTATCAAAATTTATCAGTCTGAAATTTCGTCCGTGATGTTCACTGTGGCAGGACCAGCAGTTTTTCCCTTTAACATCACTTCCTGCGTGAAAACCTTTACCTGCATCCAGCATTTTTTTTATTTCGGTATGACAATCCAGACATTTAGAAGCAGAGACCTGCTCTCCCAGTACATGGCATTTTGTACAATTGGAAATACCTTCCAGCCCGAATGAGCTTGCGACAGGTCCCCGGGGGAAATCTGCGGGTAAACCTCTTTACTTAAAATTATTGTAAAGAGAACTAAGAACAGGTAATTAAGTTTTAACAAATTAGCTGCAATTTCTCCGGTAGTTAAATTATTACTGCTATTTGAACAGACTAAATTAGTTTATTATGTAAATGTATGTCAACATCGTGGTGTAAAAATATTTGATGTTTTTAGAATTATCCCCGGGGAAAATATTAACCGCATAAGAACATAGAAATATGGAAAGGAATATTGTTACTTCTTATGCTTTAATAATGCATCACCGAATTTTTTTGTTATGGCAATGCCTATTCTTTCGAGGAATTTTGTGGGGAGCTCCCCTCCTGCAAAAATATATACCAGGTCGTTTTTAAGTTCTAATGTTTTACACTGATCATTTAATAAAACAATAACTTTATCATCCTTTATCTCCTGAACAATAGAATTAAAAAATACTTCGATCTGACCGGATGATACCGCTTTGTTTATTTTCTCCAGGTTCTTCGGCTTTAACCGGGAAAAACCTTCCCCCCTGTATGAAAGTGTAACTCTGTTTTTTTCATCAGCGAGTAAAAGTGCTGATTCAACTGCAGAATCGCCTCCGCCTACGATAAGTACATTCTGATTATGGATCATCTCCGGCTCAAGAAGACGGTAAGCTACCTTTTCTTTTTCTTCGCCGGGAACACCAAGTTTTCTTGGAGAACCTCTTCTTCCTATCGACAGGAGAACTGAATCTGATGTATATGAATCTTTTGTTGTTTTAACAAGAAAATAATTGCCTATCTTTTCTATGGTTTCAACTTTTTCCTGTTCATTTATGGTAATGTTATTTCTGCTTAATACATTCCGCCATATCTCCAGCAGCTCTGACTTTGATGTTTCAGATAACTTAATCTTCCCGTACATAGGCAGATCCATTGGGTGATGTCATAACAATTTTTGCCCTGCGGGAAATTAAACACTGTGCCGCCAAGATTATCCTGTTCGAGAGTAAGGAATTTAAGATTCATTTTTGCTGCAGTAAGAGTAGCGGATATTCCCGCAGGTCCTGCCCCTACAATAATTATATCATATACGGCATTCTCTGATTTTTTAATGTTGCGGGCAATATTTTCTACCGCCTGTCTTCCCTGTTCAACAGCATTTTTTATAAGTCCCATTCCGCCAAGCTCGCCTGCAATAAATAAGCCCGGAATATTAGTTTCAAATTCAGGAGCTAATATGCGGAAGCTCAACTCCCCTTTTTTCTGTACCGATACATAATGTAATTGCCTGGACAGGACAAGCGTGAAAACACGCACCGTGACCTACACATCTTGAAGCGTTTATAGTTACAGCCTTTCCGTTTTGCAATCCTAAAACATCCTTTTCGGGACAGGCATTTATGCAGGCACCGCTGCCGATACAGGTCTCAGAATCAACAACAGGATGCAGTGAAACAGGTTCATGAAATCCCTGTTCTTTAGCTGTTTCAACTTTACTTTCTGTAGCCTTGCTTTTTTTACCTTTTCGTGCAAAATAAATAATGAAAATGACCAGGAAGATCAGTGCAGCAAAAGAATATATTATTATCTGTTCGGTATTCATTCTTACAATATATTAAAGTTTACTGAGTGATTCTTTCGCCAACGCTGCCATTTCAGTACCCGGATAATTCTTAACCAGGTCTGACCATATAATTTTTGCCCTGGCATAATCACCCTGGTTGGCAGCAACGGCACCAAGATTATAACGCGCCTGCAGATTATCCTTATCTATAGAGAGAATTTTATTCAGCCAGGTCTTCTGCCTCCTTATATTCCCCCCGATTATAATGAATGAATGCAATTGATAAGATGATATCCGTTCTTTTACGGATCCTTCTTCAGAATTTTCTCATATTGTTTTATAGCTTCATCCTGGTTGTGCGCCTGACCAAGAAAATCAGCATATTCTCTGAGCTTTAAAGTGTCGTCAGGATTTTCCTCCGCAGCTTTCTTCAGCATTTCCATCTGATGAATTGCCTCTTCAGATACATTGCCTTTACCGGGAGTCTTCATCGGATCTTCAAGTCCTTTATGGATTTCATCCTCCGGCATTTTTACTTCGGTATTCTGCTTTGATTTCTGCTGATTACTTACAATTAACAGAACCGCAGCGGCAGCAAGTACTATAATTACATATAAATAATATGTTTTGAACTTCATTTTATATCTCCTAAAAAATCCACTTATATCCGAATGCTATTGTTACACCTACATGTATAATCATTATTACAAACATTGCAATGGCAAAGGGAAGGTGAAAAATATGCCAGTAATTGAACATCTTCTGCATCGTCCGCAATAAACCGATCCTGCGGGCAAGTATAAGCTTATTCTTTATTACTCTCAGTATCTCTCTTTTCTGCAATTTTGTCAACCCTGCCGAAACCAGCTCCCGATTCATTTGTCTGAGGATAAATTTTATATCGAAGTAGTCCTTCAAAATGAACCCGAGACTGGTGCCTAACTTTATTCTCTTATACTTATCGGTGGCAGTTATGCTTTCCAATCTTGAAAGAATATTTTCATTTATAAGAAAACGGCTTTTAAGTGTATGGGTCAGATCTTCACTCATATCGTTCAATTCTTTTATGTCAAGTTCCTGTCCTTGTATTGTATGAGGGATTTGAACATATATAAATCTTCCGATCACTCCGCTTATTACTACAGCAACCATACTCCAGAAGCTTACTGCCACCAGTCCGCCGAATTTAAATGCCGTATGAAACAATACAAGTACCGGTCCCAACGCGCACAAAAAAATATGAAGTTCAAGCCAGTGCCTCACGTAACCCCAGCTGCCAAACCACCTGGTGCGTTTTCTTATCATATAAACACCTACACCCGCTATCATCATTAAAGAACCGGCAATACCATATCCGTGCCCGAAGCTGCCGCTTGGTTTCAGAATTGTATGCTTGGGGTTAAGAAGAGGTTCCCCCATATCGGAGTACAAAACCTTTCCGTTTTCAACTGCATATACCCGGTTTACTTCAGGAGTAGAATAATAGCTGTACCCGTCAATAATTATAAGTAAGGTTACGGAAATTCCAACCACAAAGAATAAACCGACATAAATAAGGTGCAGTGTTCTGTTCATTTAGTTCATTGTTTTTTATAAGCAGTACAAAATAAATGCCAAAGTGGGACATTAAAAAGAAAAGTAAGTAACAGCGGCTTATACCGCTGCTACATGACATTAAATATTGTCGACTTCCAGGAGAGTCGTATACTTTGTGGAGTTCTCGATCGTAAGATCATTTAATTTATTAATTAAAATATTCAATCTTTCATTCTGATCATCATCAAAATTTTCATAGGCTTCACCGGAAACAAAAGTGTAGACTTCATGGAAATTATTAGGTTTACCTTTTACTTCGAATACCTGATAACTTTCAAGACCTTCATACCGTAAAAGGTTTTTGATCTCCCGTATGATATCGAGGTATTCTTCTCTCTTATCCTGGTTAATCTCATATTGAATATTGAAATTTACTTTTGACATTTATTCTCCAAGTATTAAAAAAAATCATTCTTAAAAAAACTGCCGCTGAAAATTTCTTTGGCAGGGCCTGTAAGTGACAAATCAGATATCTTTCCGTCACCTGTATTAAAATCCACTATCAGCTCCTCTCCCCCTCTGGTATGTAATGTAACCGGCTTGTTGAAATTATACTGACTAAAAGCAACAACTGCCGACGCTGCTGAACCGGTACCGCAGGCAAGAGTTTCATTTTCAACGCCCCGTTCGTATGTCCTTATATACACTTTATCCCCTTTAATATGTATAAAATTCACGTTAACACCTCCGGGTGCAAATTCCGGCAGATAACGTATCTCTTTCCCGGCTTCTTTTACAGGTACCTCATCTATATTATTATAAGCTGATGAAATCTGTGACGGATCTTTCAGTATTTCATTTATGTTTATTACGACGTGCGGCGAACCTGTATCTACAAAATGTGCCTTTACAAGCTGTCTCTGAAATTTGACTCTAAAATTAAATTTCATCCGGGCAGGCGGATTAAGATTAAATTTCACCTGACCGTCATCCAGAATTTCTCCGGAATATTCCGTACCACCGGATGTAAAACTTCCTTTTTTCTTCAGCTTGCCAGTTATTTCCGCATACCTGACAGCACATCTCGCACCGTTGCCGCATAACGTTCCTGTGGAACCATCGGAATTATAATATTCCATTTCGAATGAATATTTTTCCGATCCCGAGATGGTTATAACGCCGTCTGCGCCTATACCGTTGCGTCTGTTACAGAGCTTTCTGATAATTTCGTTAGAAAGAACAAATGGAATATTCTTATCCCTATCCAGAATAATAAAATCATTCCCGGCACCGGACATCTTTATAAAGGAAATTTTTTCCATTTTATAAAAGCAATTTAGTTGAATATCGACTCGTTTTCAATAAAACCGATGTTAAAAAACCGTAAAAAGTGCGATAAACAAACGTAAAAAAAATATCCACTTTACTTGCTATTTATCAAATAATTATTCATTTTTTGATCAGGTAAGATTTATAAACGGGAAATTCCCGGACTTTCACTCCTTTATTAAATTTTCCAGACCCCTACAGGAACCAGATTTTCTAGTTCATTTATCTAATATAATTCAACATTTCTCATAAATAAAAGGATCTGATATGAAACCAGTTACTTTGTTTCTTCTTCTTTTCATCGTTTTCGCCACTGCCGTTTTTTCCCAGGAAATGACAGGCAATGTTGTAGTTGTTACCAAATTTGAGTTAAGAAATGCCGGGGATCAGGCAGTACCGGGTCAGCTTGATTCTCTGACCAGGATTTACCAGGAAGCAATAACTAATGGAAACGAATATGTTCTCGATCATAAATCTTTACGTCATTTTTGGGGCAATAACAGTTCGGATTATGTTGTTATGTACACTGTGAAGAGCTGGGAGGATGTAATCAAAGCAAACGAAAGAATGGATGAGCTTTTTAACGAAAAATGGGCAACTAAAGAAGCCAGGGATGCGTTTAATAAGGCTTATGACAAATATTTTACAGGCAAGCACTCGGATGAGATCTACAGAGAAGTGAAATAATACAGTTTCATTTCAACAGGGGGCATTCTTTGAATGCCCTTTTTTTTTAATTATTTGAGATAATTATAAAAAAAACCAGACCTGCATTTATCTATGCCGGGACAGTGCCCGGACGGCTGGCGGACAATGCCCGGCCTAATTGCGGACTAAGTTGGCCACCTGCAGTCTTTCCGTAATTTCAGCATTATCCGTTCAACGCCTCAGGAGTATTAAGTATTTTGTCAATTTTTATCAAATCTTTTCATTTTAACACTGATTCGAACTTCTGTCCCATTGACAATTTTTTTGCCGGATGTTTTAATTAATAATTAAACGTATAAAGTTTTTCATTTAATGATTAACTTTCACCAAGGTTATTTAACTTTTTGGTGATTATATGAGACTACTTCTTTCAACACTGATCTTATTTTGTGTTCTCCCCTTTCTTTATTCCCAGAATGAAAAAACAAATGAAATAGAGCTTCTGAAGAAACAGAATGAGGATCTGGGGCACCGGCTTGACCAGCTTGAAAAATCGATAGACGATATTCTCTGGTTTGAGCGGGTCGGGGACCTGGCATTTATAGATAAAGTTTTTATGACAGGTCCGCCGAGATGGAAGGAAAAGAACCCGGCAGCACAGGGAGCAGGAAATCCTGTAAAAATATGGTCGTACGTATTTATCCCAAAAGGGATTGACTACTCAAATAAATATCCCCTGATCGTATTTCCGCACAGCGGTGTTCACGCAAATTTTTCTACATACTACTCACATATAGTCAGAGAGTTGATAGTACAGGGATATATTGTGGTTTCCGCTGAATACAGGGGAAGTACAGGCTACGGCAAGAACTTCTATGAGAATATAGATTACGGTGGTCTCGAAACTGAAGATGTTGAAGCAAGCAGAAAATATATGATTGATGCGTACGATTTTGTTGATGCTTCAGAGTGGGAATCATCGGATGGAGCCACGGCGGGCTTATTACCCTGATGAATATTTTTAACCATCCCGAAAATTATAAAGCTGCTTTTGCGGGTGTTCCGGTAAGCGATCTTATCGCGAGGATGGGCTACAAGGATGATGAGTACAGGGGATTATACTCAGCGGATTATCATATTGGACAGACCGCTGAAGAAAATGTAAAGGAATATCGTAAACGATCTCCTGTTTGGAATGCCGAAAAACTAAAAACCCCTCTTCTGATCCATACAAATACAAATGATGAGGATGTAAATGTTCTTGAGGTTGAGGCTTTGATAAATGCTCTTAAAGCTGCGGATAAAGAATTCCAGTATGAAATTTTTAAGGATATGCCCGGCGGACATTCATTCGACCGGATGGATACAAAAGCTGCTGTTGAGATAAGATTGAAGATCTATAATTTTCTGGCAGATTATCTTGATCCGGATTACCAATTTAAATCCGCAGATGATATAAGGGATAAAGTTTACAGATAGGACAAGCAATATGGACGACAGCTCACTCCGCAATTTGAAACGAATAATTTGATCAGGGGTGATTCGTCCCTGCGGAATGTATGGGCAGGATAGAAATATAAAGAGATTAAAATAAAAAAAACAAATACTGCGTATGTACAGGTGGTGCAATAATAAATTATTCGCTCATTTCTGCGAACACGACCTGTCCTTAATGCATCGGAGATAATTTACCGGTTATTCGGCAAGGACAGGTCAACTCCGCAGTATGAACGAATTATTTAATCAGGGTTGACCTGTCCCTACAGAATTTAGTATATGTTTGGAGTGAAATTCACTTCTCTTTTATTTAAAATAAAAAAGGCTGATCAGTCCTGACCAGCCTTTTTTCATTTAATTAATAATTCTTATTTCATCAGCATCATTTTTCTGATGTCGGATTTTTTATCTGTAGTAAGCTGATAGAAATATATCCCGCTGGCAAGATTCTTTCCTGCAGTACTGAATTCTACAACCTGTTCACCTGCAGGCAACTCACCGTTTATTAGAACTTCAACTTCACTTCCGAGCTGGTCATAAACTTTTAGGCTTACAAAGCTCTTCTCGGTGAGACGGAATTTAATAATTGTTGAAGGGTTGAATGGATTCGGATAATTCTGATATAAAGAATAATCCGAAATACCGGAAACTTCAATTTCAATTTCCTTGCTGATGCTCATCGTGCCGTCAAAATCTATCTGTTTCAGACGGTAGATATAACTGCCGGCTTTTAATCCTGCATCAAGGTAGTTATAAGTTTTGGTTTCGGTGGTTGTTCCGTTCCCGGTGACAAATGTCAGGGCTGTCCAGGAGTTTTCTGTTTTTGTTTTTCTTTCAACAGTAAATCCTTTATTATTTAATTCAGTAGCAGTAATCCAGGATAATGTAACATTGTTTACATCAACGGCTGCATTAAATGATACCATTTCAACCGGTATACCCTGGTCGACGGCAGTCCAGAAATTGGTATGGAAGAAACTTGTTCCGTTGTTATTCCCGGTGCCTGATGTTGTGCAACCGCCGTGTGTATGAACACCAAGAGCAACATTGGTTACACCATTAATAACGGGCGAACCTGAATTGCCCCCTTCAGTATCAGTTCTGTAACGCATTGTGGTTCCTGAAGATCCTGCATTGGGACCCATATGTGTCTGCTGCGCCTGGTTATAGACCGGTGTATTATTATCAACACCGTAACCGGTAATCCTGATGGAGTCCCCGGTAGCGTAGCTCTGTACAAGAGCATAAACTGCTCCCTGTGCAACTGCAGGCATCAGACTTGTTACCGAGTTAGGATTAACTGCAAATACACACCAGTCATTACCAACACCGCCATCCTGGAATACCTTGCTTGATGCAATTGCAGAATACTGATGTTCGGGACCGGGATGCTGAATAGTTCCGTTGGGAAGCGACTGTGGTACATTGAATTCAACGAGTGTACCCGCATTACAATGACCTGCGGTTACAAGCTTTCCGTTAGGGATTAACCATGCTGTACAGCCGATATTCATTAATCTTCCTTGCCTGACATCATTTGAGGGAATTCTGTCATCAGTTGGTCCGCATTGAGATTCTGTCGGAACCGACCAGTCGCCTACAGTAAGTTCCTCAACTCTGTAAAAAACATTTTGATCACCGGGAGCCACAAACAGCTTAACTTCAACAAAGTCGCCATTAAAAAATGCCGATTGGCCTGTCCATTGATCCAGAGTGATTTGAGAATGTTTCTGTGCAGCCCCGTCCAGCATAGAGGTCATAAGGATATAGCTGTTCTCACCAAGGTTATAATTTGTAAAACTGATATTGAGCCAGGGAATACCTGCGATTCCGATGGTTTGAGTATTGACCAGGGTGGCTTCTGTTTGTCCTGCTGTACTGCTGTAATACCCGGAATGAGCAGTAAAACGTTCCTGGTGCATTGGAATATTTGCCCGCTGGGCAAAAGAAAAAGATATGAAGAGAAAAACGAATAGCGCTGATAGTAAAGTAGCTTTATTCATAAGGTCTCCTGGGATTTATAGATTTATTGATAGTGGAAATTAAAGTCATTAAAACCGGGAAGTAAAGTAAAGAACGTATGATAACGAACTTACAAAATTCCTGAAGAGCTTGCAATAATTATTTTAATTTTTACATAATTCTTATGAGTGAATAAGGTAACCAGTTGACTAACTCTGAAGTAGAGAAATATGGATCCAAGGATCTCGAAAGAATTGAAGATTAACTTGAAATAACTAATGATTATTCCGGCTGCAGAATAAAATCCTTGTTAATATAACGCTCGAGCTTGATTAAAACATCTTCCTTATAAATCTTATATCCGGGTTTATACAGGACGACGGTCAGCATTTCATTTACCCTGCAATTGCCCAAAGGCGTGGGATCTGCTTCAGATGTCACAACATAGCTTTTTCCAATGGGAAGAGTGTTATAAGGTAGTTCAAATCTTCCGTTTGCAGTTATGGCATTAGGGATAGTATTCACAATTGAGGTATCAAAACTGACATAAGACCTGATAAATTCCCGTTCAAATGTATACGAACTATCCGCTTCATCAATTTTCATAATTATCTTATAACCATTGGCAGGAAGCACTGAGGATAAATCCGGTTCCCATAAGTAGGTTCCTGAGCAGGCAGTATCACAGTGAAGATTTGAGATTGTCAGTTCACCATCAAAACGGTAAATATCAAATTTTACCAATGATGTTTCAGCCATAATATAATATTTAAAGCTGCTGGATTTACTAAAAGGATCAGGATAATTCTGCTCTAAATATGCCCCGGATAAAGGGAAAGCAGGATTCTTCTGCATAATACCGGTGTAATCAAAATGATATATTAGAAATACTTTTACGTCAGACAGCAAATTACCCGCAGGATCTTTAACATTGCCGGTAAACTGTTTGCTTGTTTCATCTTCAGTTGTAAATTGACCGCATCCGGATAAGAATAATAAAACAGCAGTTACTAAAGGCAGGATAGCTTTCATAAAATTACCCACTGTTAAGGAATGAAATTTATAACGCATAACAATACAGAATATTGTCTGTAAATATAGCATCACTAATAATGCAATTCCACAATCGATTAAATGAAGTGGGAAAAATCTGCAGAAATGCAAAAATAATGCATAGTACACCCTGAAAAATTACCCCATCAAATCAACCAATCAACTAATCAACTAATCAACTAATCAACCAATCAACTAATACATCATTTTTCCTGATACGGAGATCATAATACATCAGCAGCATATAATATGGAGTAAGCAGAAGCTGCAGGGCCGTTGAAAATGCAATAAGCCAGCCGATACCTTTAATGAATGAGAGTAAAACAGATATTATATCAGGGTTAACAGGATTCTCAAAGACAGCAGGATTACTAAAGAACGCTGACATAAAATCCCACATTACTAAAATTGTGAGGGGTAAAGAGATTATTGAGATAATAATATTAAAAACTAACGACAGCAGAATAACTAAACCGAATGTTCTCCACCAGTAATCTTTAACAAGCCAGGAGCTTTTTGAGAATGATGCCATTACAGAATCACCTGTGATAACAATATTAACTCCCGCAAAAAACCAGCGGAATATAAGGTATACTGCAAATACGATAACAGCGAATAAAAGAATTACACCCAGGCCTGCTATAGCAGGACTGAAGACAGAACTTCCCGCTGCAATAATACCTACCGGAATTAGCATACATCCGTAAACAGCCAATAAAATCAGAACGTACTGCCATAAAACTTTGAGATACGTAACAGAAAATATTTTACGGAAAGCATCAAAGAGAGATGAGCCCCTCCCTTTCATTTCTTCACTTCCGATGTATACCAGTCCCACCCAGGCAGCAAGATATAAAAGCATATATCCGGTAAGGGAAATAAAGTACATGACTAACCCTGATACAAAATTAATTGCTGCATCATTGATAAGAGCTTCTTCTGCGGGGAATGCATCTGCTGAATATGATTTCAGTGCGGCGGCATCAGGCAGACTATCAAGAAGTGAATTGAGTCCTGCAGATAATATAAAAGCCGCAGGAATCATAAACACGAGCACTATAACTATTGATCGTGTGAACGTAAATTTTAGCAGTGAAAAAGTTTCACTAAAAATATCCCCCAGCGACATCGGCCGGTTAAAGCTGACCATTTAGTTCCCTCCTGAAATTTTTACTCCTTACATAAATAATGTAAGGATACCCGCATAAATTATAAAAGTTATGACTCTTTACGAAATGAATGAGCGCGATTTATTCGGAATAAGGCAGGCTGCTGCTAACTTAGAATTAAATATTTTATAACAGCAGCGGGTTTTTACTTCAGTACTTCTAATTTTTTAATATCTGAGAATTCACCTGCAGTTATTCTGTAAAAGTAAGTTCCTGATGGGAGACCTTTAGAATTAAAAATCACCTCGTATGTTCCTGAATTGTATTCCCGGTTCACGAGTGTTTGTATTTCACTCCCGAGAATATCATATACCTTGATATTAACAAGCTGGTCGTCAGCCAGTGAAAATTTAATGTTTGTCTCCGGGTTGAACGGATTAGGATAGTTCTGATACAATGTATATTGATTAATTGGATCCATAACAGCCTGAATAACCTCTGAATATTTGAAGGATCCGTCTGTATCAATCTGCTTCAGCCGGTAATAATATATTCCATTAGTCACATTTCTATCTGAATAAGAGTAAAACTGAGTTTGTGTAGTTGTTCCCGCTCCGGGTACAAATCCTATCTCATCCCAATCTGAATTATCCTGTTTTTTTTCAATCAGCGAATCCCCTGTTATTTAATTCTGTTGCCGTTGCCCATCTAAGCTCAACGTTATTTTGATCAACAAAGGAAGTAAAAGAAAGAAGCTCAACAGGAATGATAACTCCTCCTTCACGGTAAACCGCGACACCACCTCCATCTGAATTTTTAGGGTACAAGGTCATCCAGGTGTTGCCGTAATGATCAGTTTCAATATCACCTATTAGAATGTTCACAGGCAACGGAGAATTAAAAGTGTTAAATATTGTCCACCCGTTTTCATCAAGTCTTGCAAGGTATCCGGAAGAATCAAGATATTGAATACCTTCAGTCCCCACCCAGATGGTATTGGAATCAGTCTCTAATGAATAGGCTAAATGATTGTACGAAGTATATCCGGAGCCATCCCATTTTACAAGACTTCCCCATCCCGCGCCGCCGCAGGCTACCCAGATATTTCCATTCTTGTCGGCTTTTACACAAGACGGATACTGACCAAAAAATCCATTGAAGAGAGTATAGCCTTGATCATTGAATTTTGCCAGAATATACGGAGATACCGACCAGATATTCCCATATGCATCTGCATCCATCAACTCACCAAACATAGCATAATAGAAGTATCCGGGGTATGTATACCAGTTTGTCGTTCCGTCAAATTTTGTGAGGTATGCGGTCTGGTTGATCTCATTAAAAAACCACTTAATATTATTTGAATCAACTGCGATAGCCTTAACAAAATTTGAAGGGATTGGAGAATTTGCAGTTGTATATGATGTCCAGTCAGTACCATCATATTTTACAAGCTGTTGATTATAATTAAGCTGCCCCATAAACCAGAGTACACCATCTCTGTCGGAATCGATTACGAATATTCTATCGACGGGGATACCTGAATTGGAGGGAGTATATGTTTCCCAATTTGTGCGGTCAAATTTTACAAGTCCACCTTCACCTGCAATCCAGATGTTATTGTTTATATCTACTTCAAGTGCGTAGACCGAATTGGATAGCAATGGAGAATTCGATGTGTTGTATATAATCCATTCCGGATTTTGTGCATTCAGTATTGATATACTGAAGAAGAAAAGTAATGCCCTTATCATACTCTGCCTCATAAATTAAGAATCCAAAGTGAAATAAATATGCCCCTTTGAAAACTAAAATGTTTTGGAGAGAATTACAACTAAAATTTGGTTCTTAGTTCTTTGTTCTTAGTTCTTAGTTATTATTTGGGAAGGGATCAGCCTGATAGCTGTAAGAGAACTGGTTCGCTTATAATGCCGTCTGCAGCGGATGATAAGTATTCAGATCTCCTGACTTATACCGGTTTCAGTAAGTAATGTTAGTATAATTAGAAGCCAATTAGAGTATAATTAAGGTAAATACCCCGCAGAAGGCTCTATTTTAATAACCGAAGGCAAGGAAGGATTTACAGTTGAAAAGCTGTAAGTCCTTCAATAGTTGTTTTTTAAGGAATATTATTGTGATTCCTGCCGTGCAGCCTTATTCGCTTATTTAACCCATCGCAATTATTTTGATCTCCTGTAAATCGATCTACTGAAATAGATTAAAGCTCCTGTCCTAAACCTTAGTAGCAAAGAGTATCCCCCCAATATATCATAACCTTATTAGCTTATTTCATAAAAGGTGCTGATAAGGTGATAAGCTTTAGATCTTATATGTGTACTTTTCTGTTAAGGTTTAAGGAAAAGATTCTATTTTGTTAAAGCAAATATTTATACTGACCGCTTCAGCCCCGCCCGCCCTTATGGCTTCGATACATCCGCCTATCGGCAGACACTCAGCCACCGGGCTAGCAAGGAAGGTCATTGAGTGTTTTCGAGTCATCGAGAAAATGTATCGAAATGACCGACAGTGAGACTTTGCGGAGCAATGAAGGACTTACAATTAAATAATTGCTGTAAGTCCTTCAATAGTTGTTTTTTAAGGAATATTATTGTGATTCCTGCCGTGCAGCCTTATTCGCTTATTTAACCCATCGCAATTATTTTGATCTCCTGTAAATCGATCTACAGAAATAAATTAAAATTCCCTCCGAAACCTTAGCAGCATTATTACCCCCATACATAAACAACCTTATTAGCTTATCTAAGACCTTGAGAAATTCTGCTGATAATATTTAATAAAGAAATCATATTCTTCTGCAAAAGTAATTTTTCTATTTTCTTAGATAAGGTAATAAGGTTAGACGTTGGGGTGTGTGTATTGCTACTAAGGTTTGAGAAAAGCTGTGTATTTCGTTTAATCAAATGCTAATAGTGAGCACGTCAACCCCATCAAGGAGGAAGAATAAGGGGATAAGGCTGCACGGCAGGGATAATAATCTTTTTGCTCTAATGATCTATGCTTTATTTTCAATTCTATTAAAACTCCTTAGGATCCCGGACTGATTACCGCTTCCTGAAGTTTTCCTTTTGCCCTTATCTCTTTATTAATAAATGTCTTGAATACGAGAACTACTACCCCGACAGACAAAACCAGCAGCAGAATATCAGCAGCGATGAGAATATAATTTTTCTTTGACCAGTATTCATTAAACAGGATAAGGAGAGAAGTTATTGTAGTTAAAATCATAAACACTGCGGGAATGAGTGCAAAGGAATATTTTTTACCTTTAAGGAGCAGCCAGCTTGAAACAGCTAATAGTCCAAGTGCCGCCATAAGCTGATTAGCAGTTCCGAAGATCGGCCATAATGCGTTGAATGCATTAGAATAACCAAGTACCCACATTAGGATTACCGAGATGCCTGCATTAAACCAATAGCTTTTTAAGAATGATACAGGATTTTTAAATAACACATTCCAGAGCTCTTCAAAAAGATACCTGTTGAGTCTTACTGCGGCATCGAGGGTTGTAATTACAAAACCTTCGACAAGCAGTATTCCGAAAATTGTACCGAGTGCTGTAGGAATATGAAGTGCATTGTTAAATAAATGTCCTGCTGCAAGTGAAAAGCCTAATATAGGATTTGATTTTACCGCAGGATCCGAAGGCCATACTACTGCTTTATAATCGACAAAACTTAGTCCCGCACCAATTGCAAGAAGAACACAAACAGCGAGAATCGATTCGAGCAGCATCGCATTGTATCCTACTTTCCTTGCATCTGTTTCTTTCGGAAGCTGCTTGCCGGTTGTTCCTCCGGCTACGAGAGAATGGAATCCCGAAATGGCACCGCAGGCGATAGTAATAAACATCATCGGCCAGATGAAACCTAAATTTTTAATTCCATCCTCCAGATTAAAATTGGGAACTGATACTCCGGTACCGGAAAACCCCGTAATAATCAGTGAGACTAACATAAGAAGGATACCACCGTATAATATCTGTACATTAATAAAATCCCTCGGCTGGAGAATGAACCATACTGGTGTGCCTGCAGCAATAAGTACATATATTGAAATAATTATCATCCAGGTGGTAGGATCAAGCATTATCGGGAATGCCATACCAAGCAAAATAGAAATTATACACACTGCGGAAGCCGACAGATAAGCATACAACATCTTCATTCCCCTTTTGTAAATAAGCCAGCCGAGTATCGGGGAACAGAATGTAATAAAAAGAACAGATGTTGAAGCGATCCCTCCGATTTTGCCGAAGGCCGTTCCGTTTATCATTACTGTCTTTAAAAAACTATGCCCGTCCGTAACACCAAGTTTTTCAAGCGGCCATAAAGAAGTAAGCGATATTGCCGTTGCGCTTAGAAATGATGATGTAACAAGCACCATCATTACTATTGTGAATGTAATGAAGAGATTAAATCCGGAGCGCCCTAATGTTTTCCTTGCAACTTCTGCGATTGATTTACCCCCTTCGCGCATGCTCACGAACAGAGTAGTAAAATCGTGTACTGCTCCGAAGAAAATGCCTCCGAGAATAATCCAAAGCCAGGCAGGCACAAAACCATAAAGAATGGCCATTGTAGGTCCGATTATCGGTCCTGCCCCTGCTATTGCAGAAAAATGATGGGCAAAAACGACATACCTTTTGGTTGGCACATAGTCCCTCCCGTCATTATATAAAACAGAAGGTGCTGGATTATTTCCATCCTCACCAAGTTTCTTTGCAATGTATCTTGCGTAAAAACGGCTCGCAAGAATAAATGCTGCAATGGCAGCCAGTAAATAAAAAAGGACGTTCATCTTTCTACCGGAACATTATTTTTCAATTAAATATTAAATTAATATAATTATGCAATTATTAAAACCCATCTAATCAAGTGCCGGAGTATTACACAATCATCAATACATATAAATACCACGAAGGATTTGACCAGGCACCCAACAAAAAAAAGCCTCTACCCCCTACACAACCCCTACTATGTCCTACTAAACGCCTACTATAACATTACCCTCGAAGAATGGTTGTATGAAGGTTAAAGGGATTAGGTACCGGGAGAGATAGGCCTGGAGATAAATGTTTGGTCAGATCTTTCCGGGTAATGCATTAAATCCAATAGGAGTTGTCTGCTCCCCTGTTCGTATAAACATTTATATAATTCCCATATCCCGGGAGCAAAAGCAAGCGCTGAATAAGAATTTATTCCTTTTTTATTTCTTTTTTCAAAATTTAGTACACACAGCCAGGGGATTTGTGATCTAATTCTCTTTTAACCCGTTTACAGAATACGATATTCATCATCAGTTAAGGATTTACAACAAAGGTCATTAAATTTGAGTATAATTCCCCGTTGATTTAAGGAGAGTATTTGTTCCGGAAGTTTTTTTTATGGCTGCTGATCTGGAGAGTTAAACACCTGCCCAATAACGTGTTCCTGATCCTGGTAAGTATAATTATCGGGATTTTTGCGGGACTTGCAGCTATCATTCTAAAAAGCAGCGTTCATATGATGCAGAATATTCTGCATTCATCCTTTCAGGATTACCGCTATACTTATTTTTTCCTGATATACCCTCTTATTGGAATTCTCCTATCCACTTTCTTTGTGCAGTTTTTCCTGAAAGGGCGGCTCAACAGGGGGATTGGAAATGTTCTCCTTGAGATTACAAAAAATAAAGGTAAAGTTGCCAGGCATAAAATATACTCGCAGCTTATATCCAGTTTTTTTACGCTTGGGTTTGGAGGATCTGCAGGACTGGAAGCTCCTATTTCGGTTACCGGGGCAGCTATTGGTTCACAAATTTCAATCGCCTTGCGGCTGGGGGAAAATGAAACAAAGCTTCTGCTGGGCTGCGGTGCAGCAGGTGGTATCGCAGCCATTTTTAATAGTCCGATAGCAGGCGTCTTATTTGCAATTGAAATTCTTTTTATTGAATTATCCATACCGGCATTTGTACCCCTGCTGATCTCATCAGCTTCGGCGACAGTAATCTCTAAAGTCTTATATTCAGGTCAGCCATTCAAGCTTATTACTGAAGAATGGCAGATAGCATCGATCCCCTATTATATAGTGCTTGGAATAATCGCCGCAGTACTTTCGGTTTACATCATTAAAGTCTATGCCTGGTTCAGCACTAAATATTTTAAGACAGGAAATCCTTATCTGAAGGCTGTTACCGGAGGAGCCGCAATCGGACTTCTCATTTTTTTCATACCTCCTTTATTCGGGGAAGGATATTTTATAGTGGACGCCCTTCTGAACGGAGATTACCTCAGGCTGCTGAACGACAGTTTGTTCTGGTCGCAAAAAACAGAGATATGGTTCATTTTAGCTTTTGCGTTCTGTGCAATGATGATCAAGGTTATCGCTACCGGCATTACCGTTAATTCAGGGGGCAATGGAGGAATGTTCGGTTCATCACTTTTCATAGGTGCACTGCTTGGATTTATTTTTTCCAGAACAATTAACATTACAAAATTTCACGTACTTACTGAAGCAAATTTCGTCGCCCTTGGAATGGCTGGTATTCTTGCTGGAACTGTTCAGGCACCTTTAACAGCAATATTCCTGATCGCGGAAATAACTGGGGGTTATGCTTTATTCATTCCGCTTATGATAGTGGTCTCTCTTTCATTTTTTATAACCCGTTACTTCGAACCTAATTCCGTTTATACAAAAGAAATTGTTGAACGGGGAGATTTCTCCAGGTACGACAGGGACAGGATGGTCCTGGAAAATCTTGTAATAAGCAGGGTAATTGAAAACGACTTTATTAAAGTAATGGAAAATGATACACTTGGTAAACTGGTAGAAGCAATCGGGCATTCGAAAAGAAATATTTTTCCGGTCACGGATGAAGAAAATAATCTGAAAGGGATTGTTCTGCTCGATGATATCAGGGAAGTGATGTTCAACCGGAGAAGCTATGATCTTATTGTTGTACACGACATAATGAGGCAACCCCCTGCCGTTGTAGACGTAAAGGATAAGATGTATGACATTGTTAAAAAGTTTGATGAATTAAATACCTGGAACCTGCCTGTTATCAAAAACGGAAAGTATATCGGTTTCATATCCAAAGCGAATATCCTGAACCATTACAGGGAGCTGCTGAAACAGCTCAGCAAAAGTTATTGAGGAATGGATGAGTGGATGAATGGATGAATGTCTGAATAATATTTAATTTTTGAGCATGTTCCTATGTTAACCGCATAGGAACATACCCAAAGTAATATTTATTTAACGAGGATCATCTTCTTTACCGCTGTAAACTTCTCTGTAATTAATTTATAGAAGTAGATACCGCTTGCATTATTACCCGCATTCCAGGTGTATTTATATGTTCCTGCCCGCAAATTCGTATTAACTAGTTCGGCTGTCTTCTCTCCCAGGGCGTTGTAAATTATTAGTTTTATATTGCCTGCATCCTCCGGTATACTGAATTGTATTGTTGTAGCCGGATTAAAGGGATTAGGATAATTCTGCTGCAGCCCGAACTTTTCAGGTCTGTTTGTAATGTCATCCCCTACCGAGGTAATAACCTCATTAACAGGTCTCCAGAAAATTCCGGTTGAATATGTTCCGCAGAGAAGAAGGTTTCCGGAAAAATATAATACTTCAGCAGCGCTTGTGGATCCGACAGGGGGTAAACCTTCACTGATATTTATCCAGTTGTCCCCGTGATCGGTAGATTTATATATAAGTCCGTCTGAAGCTCCCGCGAGCAGTGTATAGCCGTATGAATTTATTGTATAGACCCCTACGGATGATATACCATTGATGGAAAGTGTCCAGTTATTGCCGTTGTCTGTTGAACGGTACACTCCATCACCTGAAGCAGTAAAGAGAATATCATCAACACTTATAACATTAAAAGTTGACGAAAATGGAGATAATCCATTTGAAGATTGTGTCCAGGTCAATCCCTCATCAGTTGAACGGAATATAAATCCGCTTGCGGTTGTTGAGGCAAATATTTCAGAGCCGATAAACGAAAAGCTCTCAATTTCAGGATCTGTTAAGGTGCTGCTGAGAGGTTCCCAGTTTTCGCCGTTATCTGTAGACCTGAAAGCACCATTTGAAAACGACACTGCAAAAACCAGGTCTCCGTTTGCACTTACGTTTCTAAAATATGACTCCCGCACAGATGATAAAGTCTCAACCCAGGTATTGCCTTCATCGGTTGAACGGAAAAGACCATTAGTTGTGGTAGCGGCAAATATAGCCGTACTGCTTCTGGTGAATGCTTTAATTCCTCTGGCATCTAAATTTGAGTAAGGCTCCCAGGTCTTCCCGGAATCTGCCGAAAAGAATGGTCCGGCTCCAAAGGTACCGGTGATCATTCCCGAATTTAAATTCAGAAATGCACGAATGCTTGTTGATATCATACCTGAGGGCATAGACGACCAGGTAACTCCATCATCGGTTGAACGGTAAACACTATTATCCGTTGCTGCATAGTAGTTACTTTGAACTTTTACAAAATCATTTATATAAGGATTATTTAAACTTGCATCCACGGGATTCCAGGAGGCACCCTGATCGGTAGAAACAAATGCACCGTTGCTTTTTACACCTGCGAATAATTTATCGGCAAAGACACCAAGACTGTATACCGCAGGAGGATTTAAGCCATTGGAAATGGAAGTCCAGTTAGCTCCATTATCTGAAGTAACAAAAACCCCCTCTCCTGTTCCTGCATACACTTTATTTCCCAGAGCCTTCAGCGCATTTATGCTGCCGCCGGTAATGCCGTTACCGGCAGGTATCCAGGTATGCCCAAAATCATTCGACATATAAACTCCCTCATCGGTACCGGCGAAGAGGTTGGTACCTGATACGGCAAGTTCAGTGACAAAGGAAGAGATGAATCCTGTATCCGTTCTGATCCAATTATTTCCGATGATCTTCGGACCTGAAAACACCATTCATTGTTCCTGCAAAGACAACTGTGTCTATACCGGTTAAAGCAAAAACATTATCCGTATTTATTCCATTATTGGAACTCGTCCAGGATGCTCCATCATCAGTAGAGCGGAATATTCCTTCAAATGTTCCAGCGAATAGTCCGGGTGCACCCGAATATATTGAATAAATAAATGTTGTCGGAAGTCCACTGCTGTTGTTACTCCATACAAGCCCGCCGTCAGCAGCAGAATATATTCCTGATATTGTACCTGAATAAATTGTGGTATTTTTTGAAGCAAGACATACAACTCCGCCTCCGTATGGTCCCGCTGCCTGGTTCCACTGCGGTAAGGAAGTAGTAAATAAAGTTAAGACCAAAAGGGTGGATAAAAACAGAACCCTGGATAATTGAAACATACACTCTCCAATTAAAAATAAATCAGCGCCGAAAAGATATTGATGATGAAGGAACTCTCAAATGACGAATGCCCCAAGTCACTATAACGTAAAAAGAGGGAGGGTATTTCAACAGTTTTAAACACATCAAACTCACTTGAAAAGGAAAATAAGGATGGAGTCTATCCAAATTGATAATTTATTGCCAATTCATCATTCCTCACCCAGCTAAGGAAAGCAGGGTGCTAGCGAGACAATTATGCCGCATTTTACTAGTTGTACTGAATTATGAGTTAAGCATCCTGAAGGAAGCTTCAAGAACAAGAAAATTTAAATGGTATTGCCCTCAACCGGTTTGGAACCGGTTGATCCTGAGAGGCGGTAAAAAACAGACCAGCTAATAAATGTGTCTCGCTAGCACACCGTTTGGAACGGGGTGAGGGAATAATGCACAAATTTTCGATGGAAAGCAGGCGATAAAATTATTCTAGCGGGGAGATTGAAATTGAAAAAGAAACCAATCTGTCCAATATGGACGGTTATTTATGTTTTTCTTATTTCAGTCTTGCCAGTCGCAGCTTTTATTTAACCAGCATCATCTTCCTGGTGGCTGCAAACTTCTCAGTTATTAACTGATAAACATAAATTCCGGAAGATACATCAGAAGCATTCCAGGTATAATGATAAACTCCGGCCTTCAGTTGTGTATTAACAAGCTCAGCTGCCTTCTCTCCCAATGCATTATAAATTACCAGTTTTACATTCTGAACATCCTCAGGAATACTGAATTGTATAGTTGTGTTTGGATTAAACGGATTAGGATAATTCTGCTCTAAGGAATAAACGGCAGGGATAACATTTTCTGCTGCATAGATCCTGCCGGCAGTATTGACGACTACTTCTTCTCCGCTTTTCAGTCTTGCTATTTCATTACCCGCTTCATCGGTAAGTTTTATATTTACATCCTCTGCTTTTATGGTTATTGGATATTCAGCTCCCATAATTTCTATACCCTGCGGCGAGCTTATATTTTCGGCAAATCTCTGTGATGAATAACGTACATCAAACGTTCCTTGAGGAGGATAAGGAGGAAGATCAAATTGTTCAAGACCCGTCGATTGTTCTACTGCTGCATAAATCGTGTAACTTTGTTTTCCTTTATCCGTAATTATGATCTTACCGAATCCTTCAGTAGAAATTTTTCTTTCAGCTTTCAATTGATCTGAAGATCCTGAAGGTATATTTACCGATCCCGCTCCGGTCAGTTTTATCCAGTAGGCGTGCCCGGGATCCATTGTTGTTGCGATTACATATCCATTCGAATATTTGTAGATCAATCCTGTTAGAAGTCCCGGAGGTGTAGTAGTTAAACCTGAGGCGGCAACCGATTGTTCATACCCGCCTATCATACTCCATCCCTGGGGACAGGCTATCGGATAGTGAGGATAATTCCTTATACCTTCAGCAGGCCATTCGTCGCCGGTATTATACGTGCGCCCTGTCAGATGTTTCATCCAGTAACCGGATCCGGGGGATGCAATACTGATTGGCTGATAACTTCCGCCCCATACCCTGTATACCTGTGTATTCAGATCCCTGTATGCCCACCAGGTATTTACATTCTGACTTACAGGTTGAAGTCCCGGTACCGAAACCATATTCCACCCGCCTGAAATATCAACGGACAACTGAAACGCAGGATGAGGTATGGTATTAAAGAACAGATAATTACCTATGTTATTATCCCAGTTAGTAATCCCTAAATCACGATCCCAGGAGAAGGCAGCTTCTATTGAAACGATTACACCGGCTGCCGGAGCTGCGGCTAAAGATATCCACCCGCTCTCAAGATCATAACAGTATTCATTTGCCTGAAGGGTATCCGATCCGATTGTTATTCTTATTACTCTCTCCAGGGGTACCCTGGGCATATAGAATAATTTTTTTATCCCGTTGCCGACAAATAATTCCTGCACATCCTGAACCGCATCCTTATCTATGTCTGCACATACAATCGCTTCTACCACACTGGTACTTGTAGATGTATATTCAGGATTCACATTAAAGCTCCCGCCGTTATTCAGGTATATTCTGCAGGGCTGCCACCAGCCGCCCGTAAGCAGATCAGGATCAAGATCATTATCAATATCCGCCAGCATAATTCCTGATCCGTATCCGGAGAAACTTGATGTCCAGAATGGGGTTGTACTTAATACTCCTGCGATGTTGAGATATATTTTAAATCTGCCCGTTCCCCCCAGCTGATTGTTGTCTGAAATTGCAAGATCAAGGTAGCCGTCATTATTTACATCACCTGTATAGAGAGAATTCGCCTGCTGGCTTGCATCTGTCGACTGCCATACGGGGCTGGTTCCTATAACTCCGTTATTGTTCTGATATATTTTATTTGGTCCTGTTTCACAGGCAAGGATAAGATCAAGATCTCCATCTTTATCGAAATCAGCCCAGTTTACATCATAAGCGTATTGAAAAGTAGTACCTTTCCAGGATGGAAGGGTTTCCAGCACACCATTGTTATTATAATATATCCTCGGCTGTTCGGAAAAAGAATTGTAGGATTCCCCTGTTGCAGCAGCAAGATCAAGATCACCGTCTCCGTCTGCATCACCAAATGCACAGCTGAATGTATAGAACTGATCGGCGGATGTCCAGTCGGGATTTGACGAAAGCGTTCCAGCATTATTCAAATAAAGCTTAAGTTTTCCTTTGGAGCTAAAACCGCTTGGACCTATGTAAACAGAAACTGCAACATCCGGATATCCATCCCCGTTAACATCTCCCACATCAAGGTGGCCGTGGTAATCAATATCAGCCGACTGCCATTGGGGCGCGGCAGGTAATGAGCCGCTGCCGTTATTATAATAGACAACAACTTTTTGTCTCGCCATATCATTTCCATTGGCCACAACAAAATCCATCCAGCCGTCTTTGTTAATATCTGCAAAGGCACCACCGGTGGAAACATTAGTTATATCTGTTGAAGTCCAGTTAGGATTAAGATTATAAGGTACCTGGGGATAAATTGAAATGGATAGAACAGCGGTAAGTAACAATGAAAATGTTTTCATAACGAAACCCTTCGAAGTAATTCGTAACCTGAAAAGTATTTTATCAGATGATATAAAATATTGAAAAAGAATCAATAGAGGAAGTGAATTGAATAAATTCTTAGATCGTGTTGTTAGTTCCTGGCAAAGTAGTGAGTCATGCGAGTTACCAAAAAAGGCACTTGCCTTTATTTAAATAAAATGACCTTTATTAAAATATCATTAGAAGTAGTCTCCTACGAAGGAATTTCATCATAAAATGGTCAGGCACTGGCTGGTATGAAAATTTTTCTCACTGCCCGCCCTTATGGCTTCGATACATTCCTTCGGAACACTCAGCCACCGGGCTAGGATTCTTTAGGAAAGGGAAAGAAAGGTCACTGAGTGTTTTCGAGCCTGCCCGCCGGCTGACCGGACAATGGCGATAAGGCGTCATTGGTAAGAGTCTTCGACTGAAGCAATCCCCTTCTCCGGCGTAATCCCTAATTTTCCTTTCCTACCCTCGTAGAGGGTAAATAATTGTAGCAACATATTCACAAACAAAAACAGATCCCTGTAGGGGATCCATAAAATGCAGCTGACACGTTTTATAAAATTTTATGGATCCTCTACAAGGATCAATTCCGGGGTGTTATGTCTTGCTACAATTATATTCCCCCTACAGGGGAAGGAAATCTATTGGTCCGTACTCCGGTTACCTGAACGGTGCGTCATTAGTAGGGGTCTTCGACGAAGCATTCTCCTGTACAGGGAGTTTCTGGTTCTTAGTTCTTAGTTATTAGTTGTGTCTTTAATCGAATTTTATTTTAACGCTTCCTGATGCCAGAAGTTCATCAGCATCATTATAAACATACACTTTGTACCTGCCGCTGTCGTAGAAATTCACCTCTTTCCAGAAGTATGTCCAATCCGGTTCCGTATCCTGCGAAATTGTATTATCGTAGGTTTCCTCATCATCTGAACCTACCTTGTATATCACATAATCAATAGAATAAGTATCGCACTCATCCGGCATCCTGACAAGGAAATATAAATATCCTCCATCTTCAGGTATTGTAAATGTCCGGCTGTCGCTTTCAGGATATCCATCCTCGTCTACCCCTTCACAAAAGTATAATGTTTGTGCTCCGGCCAACGCAGAAAAAAACAAAAAGAGGAAAAAGAGAAGAACGGCAGGTTTCAACTTCATTGTTTGCTCCATTATGATGATTTAAGTGTGACAAGTTTATTCTTTCTTTTCTAGAAAAGCAAGAGGCGGAAAGTAAAATGTCGTACATAGGATTGGGTACTCATTTAATATTTTTATGTCCTGGAAGCAACCGGATATCACATTTTGATTCAGAACAATGTCTTATTGCCGGATGTTATTCAAATTCCTTTTGATAATTCTATAAACAATGATACGATGATATCCTTTCATAATTTAAAAAATGATTCGTTACTAACAGGAGAAACTTATGAAAATATTTTTAACATTCTTACTTCTTTTATCAGGCCTTATTTATGCTCAGACATATGATACTACACAGGTCGTTGCAGGCTGGAATTTAATAGGGGCACTTCAAACAGGCCCACTGTAGAGATCATTACTACCATTCCTGCCGGTATAATTATAGACATTTACGGATTTACCCCGGGGATAGGATATGAAGAGGAAAGTTCAGTAAGCCGCGGTTACGGTTACTGGGTAAAAGTAAGCCAGAACGGAAAGATTATCTGGACAACCGGCGGCGGTACCGGAGGTGGCCCCTGCCCCGGAGTTTCAACAGTAACCTATGGTAACAAAGTTTACAATACTGTCCAGGTGGGTACACAATGCTGGCTTAAAGAAAATCTCGATATAGGTACTTTGATTCCTGGAACATCAGTACAGAATGATAACGGTATAATCGAAAAATACTGTTACCTGGATAATCAGAGTAACTGTGATACATATGGTGCTTTGTATCAGTGGACTGAAGCAATGCAGTATACAATAACTCCCGGAACTCAGGGAATATGTCCCCCCGGCTGGCATATACCGACTCTTGTTGAATTCGAAACTTTATCCGGTGCAGTAAGTATGTCGGGCAATGCATTAAAAGCAACAGGACAGGGCTCGGGTGCAGGTGCGGGAACAAATACAAGCGGCTTTTCTGCTTTGCTTTCGGGACGCCGTTATAGTAATGGTACCTTCGGAGGTTCGGGGGGAATAGGTGTTTTCTGGTGTTCGAATCAGTATAACGATTTTTATGCAACGTATATGCACCTATATAATACCGGCACTAATATCGGTCTAACGGACCTATCAAAAAAATATGGATTCAGTGTAAGATGCCTGAAGGATTAGGCATTACGTTTTTTAATTTCAAATCAGGTACGGAAACTTTATGAACCTGCAGCCGGGAAGTATTATGCGATATTCACTAATTGCAATTGTACTTTTTTTTAATTTTTCTTTTGCACAACAGATCTCTATAACCGTCCACCGGCTGCAGGACAGAAAAGCTTCATTAAATTACCTCCGGGGGGAAGCTGTAATATTTATAGATTCGATTACAAGCAGCAATGAGCAATTCATTTTTAACCTTAATAATAAACACTCCGGCTTCTACCGTCTTTCCTTTGGTAACAGCCTGATAGATTTCCTGTACGACAAAGAAAATATTGAGCTTGAAGCTGATGCCGGTAATATTTCCGGCAGCCTGAAAATAATCAGATCAGAATCAAACACTATATATTATGATTTTATAAGGATCAATAAAGATTATAAAACCAGGTCGGATCTGCTCCGTCTTATGCTGACAAATTATCCCGTTAAAGATGATTATTATAAACAAACAAAAGAAAAACTTGCTCAAGTTGAAGAGGAATATCTCCGCTTTGTAAATGTAACTTCTCAAAACAATCCCAACTCTTTTATTGCAAGGTATATCAGGTCTGCGCAGCTTCCGGTTGTTGAGTCAGATGATCCATTGAAATATCTCAGATCCCACTCCCTGGATATGGTTAATTTTTATGATGATGAATTGATTTATTCGGACGTGTTCACTAATAAGACGATTGAATATTTAAGCTATTACCAGGATCCGCAGCTTCCGATGGCGCTGCTCGAACAGCAATTTATGCCGGCAGTGGATTCCATCCTCAGCAGGGCCAGGGTTAATGAGGAAGTATACAAACAGGTAGTTGAATATCTCCTGGATGGTTTCAAGAAATTTGGTTTCGATAACATTCTTAAGTTTATTGCTGAAAATTATGTTATCAGGGATGATCTCTGTCTGGATAACACATTAGGTGATGCTTTAGACAGGAGGATAAAGCAGGTGAAAAATTTCAAGCCGGGAACTTCTGTTCCGGATATAATTCTTCCCGATTCCTCCGGTGCAATGATACAGCTTAAAAAAATAGAGGCCGAGCACATTTTAATTTTGTTTTATGCAAGCTGGTGTCCGCATTGCAGGACAATTATTCCGGAACTTTATAACAGGTACAAGAGCCAGAAAGAAAAGAAGTTTGAAGTGCTCGCAGTGTCAATCGACAGCTCGAGGACTGACTGGCTGCAATTCATTAAAGCAAATAATTTAAACTGGATCAATGTCTCCGATCTTAAAGGGTGGGAAGAACAGGCGGCACTCGATTATTATATTTATGCAACCCCCACAATGTTCTTAATAGATAAAGAAAAAAACCTGGTCTCCATGCCCGAAACTCTGGATGCAGTTAAATTTTAATGCCGGCTTAAAGATGGTATGATTATCTAAAGAAATTTTATTTATTGCATAATATTAAACGAAACTGTTATTCGGGAAGGACAGCTCAACTCCGTTGTATAAGAAAATTATTTATTCAGGGTTGAGCTGTCCCTACAAAAAATTCTCTTTTTATTGATGGCTAGTTTCGATCTTTTTTCCGGGGGTTTCAGCTTAATAGCCCACGGTTTTCAACCGTGGGAAGGTAAGTCTCAAATGTTATAACCGTTTTAACGGTTTCCCTTAAACAGCGATCCGGGGTAAACCGTTAAAACGGTTGGCAATATTTAGTTCAATGTAACCCACAGATAAATCTGTGGGCTACTTTCGGAGACTCGCTTCGCTGGGTACCATCGTACTATCGAACTATCGTACTATCGAACTATTCTATTTCATCAGGATCATTTTTTTTGTTTCAATATATGAACCTGCCGTTATTTGATAGAAATATGCACCGCTTGGAAGAGCGGATGCATTCCAGGTAAGTTCATACTTTCCTGCCGGCTTCTCTTCATTAACCAATGTTATTATCTCATTGCCGAGGATATCAAATATTCTGATTGATACTTTAGATGCAGACGGGATTGAATAACTAATATTTGTTACCGGATTGAACGGGTTAGGATAATTCTGACCGAGTGAATAAACCGCTGGAGTAATATTCTCTGAAACCATCAGTTTGTAAACTGCAGTGTTTAGAGTAATTTCTTCCCCCGAATTAAGCCTTCCTATTTCTCTCCCCGTTTCATCGGAAAGAATTATTCCCGTACCATCAGCTCTGATCCTTACAGGGTATTGCACGCCTCTCATTTCTATTTCGTGCATGCCGTTGTTTATTCTTTCAGCATATCTCTGACTTGAGAAACGTATATCGAACATCCCTTGCGGAGGCAGTGGAGGAAGATCAAATTGGGCTAAGTCGGTTTTATCGTTTGCTGCATAAAGAGTGAAGCCCTTATTTACATTATCGGTAACGGTGATCTTACCTAACCTTTCTGTTGATGGTCCTGCGGCAGTTTTAGTCAGGCCAGCAAAAACAGAGGGGATATTTATTGAACCTGCTCCTGTCAGCTTAATCCAATATCCATAACCAGGCTCAAGTTCATTGGCGATAACATATGTGCTATCCAGGAATTTGAACACTGATCCAGTCTGAAGGCCCGGGGGTGTAGTTGTTATACCTGCTGTAGGAACAATCTCTTCGTAGCCACCGATAAGGTTCCAGCCGAGTGCTGCTGGTATTGGATTATGGGGAACAATCAATATTCCTTCAATACTGTAAACGGAATCCCCATTATGCTTCAACCAGTAACCCATACCCGGAACTACTGTAGTTACTGGTTGGTAACCTGCCTGAAATTTGAATACTGGTGTAGCGGGATCTTTTCCCGGCCACCAGGTAATTACATTTTGATTGAAGGGATGGAGTCCAGGAATTGAGACCATGTTCCAGCCGTCAAAAATAGATACTGTATAAGAGAATGTTGCCTCAAGCTTAGCCAGCGTTGCCACTGTACCGAAAGCAAGCTTGCTCATCTTAAGAAAATAGGACTGGTTGAAATACATCAGCTTATCATTTACAGTATGGTAGTATGCATTAAAGTCGCCACCGTAATATTCTTCAATAAGCAGGAGTGCGCCATACCCGTTATTCCAGAATGATGCCTGGTCGCTTGCTGTTGTACCGGGATTTTGTATGCTTGGAGTAACCCCCAGGGAATAAGTTGTATTTACCTGGACCATCGTGTCTTTAAGAGCATTTGAGTTTCCGTAATTTCTGATATGAATTTCGCCTACACCATCGTTATCATTATCCCAGGCGATCATATCCATATTTATAACACCCATAATTGAATCGCCGGCATTATGCGCCTGCAATGCATAATAAGCACTCCCTACCAATCCCTGTTCTTCTTCATCCCAGAGTGCAAATATGATTGTGTATTTTGAACTATACTGAGAAAATATCCTTGCAGCTTCAATTACTGCTGCAGTTCCGCTGCCATTGTCATCAGCTCCCGGCGCAGTAGTACCTGTGGGCATATCATCATAATGAGCACAGATCATATATTTTTTATTGGGATATTGTGTACCGGTTTTCACTCCGTATACATTCCTCCCCGTAGCGCTGAACCACTGATCGAATGTTGTTAACCCGTAACTGCTTAGCTTTTGTTTTATATAATCCGCAGCTTTATCATTGCTTGGGTTGCTCTTATTCCTGGATACTATAGTATAAGGAGAGCCGCCGATAATAGTTTGAACTTCACCGGATAGCTCTTTAACAAAGTAAACAAGTGAATCTATATTTGTTTGGTTAATAACAGCCTGAACCACAGGTGATTGGGAATGCAAAAAAGATTGAGCGGAAATAATGAACAGCAGAAGAAGGATTATTTTTTTCATAACTGACCCCGATAAGTATTTTTACCGTTTAATATTATTACTAAAATACGAAAGGTTCTGTTGTTATGATACTGCCGGAACATATTAAAATAACAATGAGATCCGGCTTCCCTATTGACTGGCGGAGTTTTTGTTTTTGTATTTTATGTCCCGAAACACTTGTTAAATTATACTGAATCTATTGAAGACAATCAATAAAGGGATCAGCTTATGAAAAAGTTACAACTGTATTTATTTATTATTCTTATAACATTATTCGTCCTTCTTCCTGATACAAAAGCTCAGTCTACACAATGGTCTAAGCTATTTGGGGGCACAGGAGACGACGGTGGTGAGTCGCTGGTAATGACAAATTCGGGCGAGATCGTTATTGCAGGCTTTAAGAGTTCAAATAGTGTAAAGGATGTTCTTTTAATGAAGACCGATTCAGCCGGCAACCAGTTATGGAGCAGGACATTCAATCCGGGCATAAACGATTGGGGAAGATCTTTGAGACAGACACAGGACGGAGGTTTTATTATTGCGGGGATGACAGAAGTGAGTCCGCAGATCTTTGATCCATTCCTCATAAAGACAGACAGTGAAGGAAATATGCAATGGCAGCAGCAGTATGACTATGGCTTTGGCGATGACGACCGGGGGCACGCTGTCTGGCAGACATCAGACGGGGGATATATTATTGCCGGTCAGACGTGGCTTATGCACGGCTCTTTCGGAAATTACGATATGTATATCATTAAAACAGATATGAACGGGAATGTGCAATGGAAAAAAGTTTTTTTCAGGGAAAATGAAGGGGGTGATGTTGCCCTGGCTGTGCAGCAGCTAAGCGACGGTGGTTTTATTATCGGGGGATTTACCCAGAGCTCTACCTGGGCTTCTTACATTATCAGAACTGATAGTTTGGGAAATGCAGTATGGAGCAACATATACCCCGGCTCCTGGCAAAGCGAGTGTTATGATATTCAGGCAACGCCTGACGGGGGGTTTATACTTACAGGTACCGAAACTTCGTTCACTACAGACGCAGATTTGCTGATTATAAAATTAGGCGCAGCCGGTAACCTGATATGGAAGAAAATTTATGGTACCGTAGATGCAGAGCAGGGGGAATCGATCAAACAGCTGCCCGACGGGGGTTATGTAATTGCAGGAATGTCTTCACATGGAGCAGGCGGATATGATATGTACGTTGTAAGAACAAACTCAACAGGTGATTCGCTATGGTCAAGAACAATAGGCGGGTCAGGTGATGACCGTGCTTTTTCAATTGGGTCTGTACAGTCAGGAGCTTATTTAGTAAGCGGGTGGTCCTGGTCTTTCGGACAGGGGCTTGGTGATGTTTATCTTGTTAAGCTTCTCGATGCACGTACCTGTTGAGTTAACCAGTTTTACTGCGCACAGAGAAGGTGCCGATGTACTTATAAATTGGACGACAGCAACCGAAGTAAATAACCTGGGATTTGAAATTCAGAAAAAATATGATCTCAGTAATTGGCATACCCTGGGTTTCGTTCGGGGTTTTGGAAATACCACGGAGGCGCATAGTTATTCATTTACTGAATCATCCGCCTCCCCGGAAAGTCAGTCATACAGATTAAAGCAGCTAGATTACAACGGAGCATTCGAATATTCCCCGGAAGTAAAAATAGAGGCGGTAATGCCGGGAGAATTTACCTTAGAGCAGAATTATCCGAATCCCTTTAACCCTTCTACGAAAATAAGATATGCCTTGTCCCAATCATCCATTGTTACTATACAGGTGATCGATATACTGGGGAATGAAATTGAGACACTTGTAAGCGGAGAGAAACCTGCAGGTACATATGAGTTTACCTGGACAGCCGACAATCTTCCGGGCGGAGTTTACTTCTACAGGCTTTATACCATACCTGACGACGGCAGTACAGGAAATTTTGTTGAGACCAGAAAGATGATTTTACTAAAGTAAGGAATAATACATTTTATGAATGCAGGTCGATTTGACACCTGCATTTCATACAATTCATTTTTTAAACTTGACAACATTTAATACTTAATTTCTATTTTTTATTTTATAATAGATTCTGCCCAGACTTTTACTTTCCCAGCAGTCTCCTTAATAATTTCATCGTCAGACCTGCCCGAGCTTTTCAGCATATGAAATGAATGATCTGCACCTTCTAATATGTAAAGGTGCGCTTTCTTTCCAAGCTTGGATATAATTGGTTTAAGGAGATCAAGATTTGCAAGTTTATCCCTGGTGCCCTGCAGAAAAAGCATTGGCACAGTTACCTTGAATAAATGATCGGCTCTTTCAGTTGTTTCCTTTCCCGGTGCGTGGAGAGGAAAGCCGAAGAATATAATGCCTTTAACTCCTTCCAAAGGATTTACAGCTGCTGCCTGAGACGTCATTCTTCCCCCCATTGATTTACCCCCTGCAAATAATGGAATATCTCCGGCATATTTTTCCGCTGCTTTAACTGCAGAGCGGACTGTTTCCAAAAGTATTGGTAACGGATCAATTCTTTTAATTTTCTTCTCTGTATACGGGAAATTATACCTAAGAGTCCCTATCCCCTGTTCAGCAAGATAATCTGCCGCTTTATTCATAAAGGGATGGTTCATAGGTGCTCCTGCTCCGTGAGCGAAGAGCATAAGAGCTTTTGCTTTTTGCGGTAAATTCAAAAGTCCGCTCACCTCGCCTGAACTTTTAGAGGCAATGAATTTTATAGCTTTCATATTAATGATTTAGATTTATGAAGAAAGATAGCAATGACTTTCGGAATGATGTACGGAAGAAAACTGAAAGAAATGATTATGTGACCTGCACCAAATTAATAAAGGTAATATAGCTTATCTACATTGAGATTATTCAGCAGATAATAAAACGTAATTCAGAATTATTAACTGAATATCCCTAATTTTGATGACTTTAATACCAGAGGTAAAATATGATCCTAAAAATACTGACTCTATCTGCTTTAATTATTTCCTATGGAGCCATTGCAGATTCAAATGCACAGGTTACAGAGGAATGGGTGAAAAGGATTAATGGTCCTGCTAACGGTAGCGATCACGGACACGATGTTGAGACTGATCCATCTGGGAATGTTTATGTTACGGGGTGGATTGAAACAACAATAGGAAATCCTGATTGTCATACTGTAAAATATTCCCCCGATGGCACACTTCAGTGGGCTAAGACTTATGCAGGATCAGTCGGCGGAACCGATTACGGATATGCTATCACGGTTGATAATGAGGGGAATGCTTATGTAGGAGGTTTCGGTAATGGCACCTCTGCGGTCTATGATATTTTTATTATAAAATATACTACGAGTGGTGATACTGCCTGGATCAGGAGATGGACAAGTCCTCACCTGAATTATAGTGCTTACGCTTATTCAATAGCTGTCGATGATGAAGGGAATGTATATACTACTGGATTTATGAGCGACGGTATTACGAGCGGTGAATTCATAACATTAAAATATAATTCTTCGGGTACACTGTTATGGGCTGAAGAGTACGGAGGGCCCGGTACCTCGATTGATTATGCCAACTATATTGCGGTTGATGATTCAGAATTCGTTTACATCACCGGCTGGAGCGGCGGGTTAAATAATCTGCACGATATGACTACAATAAAGTATAGCCCGGATGGTGATACTCTCTGGGTAAGGCGGCTTAACGGTAGTGCAGATGGAAATGATTATGCATACTGGCTGGATCTGGATAATGCAGGGAATGTTTATGTAGCAGGACAAAGTGCAGACACAGCTTCAGGTGATAATGTTACAACCATAAAATATTCACCGGCAGGAGACCTGCTCTGGATACAGCATTATAATGGACCCGCAAATGCATATGATGCAGGATGGGCTGATGCAGTGGATTCAACCGGCAATGTTTATGTAACCGGCAATCATACAACATTGACAGGGGTTGATTGTGTAACCCTTAAATATTCTGCTGCGGGAGATCTGCTATGGACAAAATCATATAACGGACCCGGCAACGGAGGTGATATATTTTTCTCGATGGCAATGGATGATTCGGCAAATGTCTATGTGAGTGGTTTTGTAGCCGGTACTGCGGCATCGGACTTTGCAACTATCCGTTACAGCTCATCGGGCAACGAGGATTGGGTTCAGCTGTATGACGGAGCAGGAAGCTACGACGGTACATATGCTGTAACAGTTGATCACTCACGGAATGTTTATGTAACCGGCTATAGCTCAGGATCAGGTACTGATTATGATTATACAACAATAAAATATTCACAATCAGGAACAGTAGGTGTTGAGCCGGATGACCTTACTCCTGCTGAATACAATCTCTCACAAAATTATCCTAACCCGTTTAATCCCTCAACAAAATTCAGTTATGAACTTCCTATTGAAAGTAAAGTTCGGATTACAGTTTATAATGTTCTGGGACAATTACAGGATGTACTTGTCGATGAAATTAAACCGGCAGGCAGTTATCAGGTAGACTGGTCAGCAGACAATATTGTTTCAGGTGTTTATATCTATAAAATAGAAGCTGAAGCTGCAAATGGCAGCAGCTCATTTCAATCAGCAAGAAAAATGATCTTAATGAAATAGACTAATGAGGGGGAGCCAACCGCTCCCCTCTCTTAATTCGCAAAGAATTGATGAAAATTCAATTCACCCCACAATATTCTTAACCAAGAACTTCATTTTAATTTCCAAGTTTGAATTCTTTAACGTAAATTTCATAATAACATCAAAAAAGATGTCGAAATGAAAACCTTATTTCTGGCTATTTTAATTTCTGCCTCATTGTTTTCCGTCGGGTTCGGGCAGGAACGTACTGGTGAAAAGAAGTGGACAATTGATCCTGAAACCGGTGACACTATATATACTGAATCAGTCACCATCTCTAAAACTGAAGACATTACTCCGCGAAGCAGTATGATTGTCATAAACCCCTTGAAGTTTTTACTATTCTATAATATCTCGTACTTTCATAAAATAGGCGACGGTGCAGCAATCGGGGGCGGGATACAGATACCCACCCCATCAGGAGTATCAGGATTCGGCGTGAATGCCGAAGCAAGATTTTATCCCAAGGGAAAGAACTTGAAAGGATTTTACCTCGCACCTAATTTTTCATATAACAGTCTTACCGAAGAAAGCGAGACAGTATCAATAACCTCGCTCGGGGGATTGATAGGCTGGCAGTGGTTTCCGGGAGATGAGTTTGCAATCGGACTCGGTATTGGCCTGGACTATTACTTTTTCGAGGGGAGCAGTGATGACTTCAATGATTATGACGGATTTGCACCAGCGCTTAGATTCGATATCGGCTATGCCTGGTAAGAGCCTCTAAATCTGGACTCATCGGTATAAAGTATATCAGCATTTACCAGATACCGGATATTATATCATCCATTAAGATCCTTCATTCCGAATCAACCAATCAACTAATCAACCAATCAACTAATCTCCTGAATGGAATGAAATTTCTTCAGGCTGGAATTTTACTTTATATCTGAGCTGAAAACGTTGAACCTATGGGGAACCTCCCTAAGTTTAGCGACTATATCGAAAGCATGTCGGAGGTTGCCTTAAGCTATCCCATAAACTGAGAGATTTAATGGAGCAAAAGTAAGCCGGATTTTATGTAATTTTCTCAAAAAGCTCCTTTTGAGAAAAGCACAAACTGACTCTAACATTCTACTTTTATTTATCAAATATGCCGGAAGAAATAACTAGTTTAAACTTCCTCGGCTGTTATCGTAATATGTGATCTCAGCATAGTGGTTAATTTTGTGCCTGCTTCTATACGGACATATGAACTTTTCCCACCCGCAGAAAAAGAGGAAAGCGTACAGGATATTTGGTTTTCTCATCTCCCCAGGAATTAAGCAGATCATCCCATATGTTGTTTAAAGGATGCTTTCCTGTTTTATCCAAATAAATTTTTGTAGCCGACCAGCTGTTCAAAAAACCTGCGAGCTGGTTAAGGTCCCATTCGGCTGTCATTTCAAACTCAGGAGGGTTTAATTCTTCAAAAGGAAACGGG
This sequence comes from uncultured Ignavibacteriales bacterium, assembly GCA_963764685.1. Lineage (GTDB taxonomy): Bacteria > Bacteroidota > Ignavibacteria > Ignavibacteriales > Ignavibacteriaceae > CAVXTT01. The sequence continues at coordinate 126,871 of CAVXTT010000020.1, read as the reverse complement.
AGTGTTCTGTATCCGGTTCTTACATATTCAAAACGTTCAGGCCAATAGTTCCCGAGAATTTCATAAATATATTTCTTAACCAGCGAATCTACATCCGGGGATACTCTAACCTGGTTGTAAGTCCAGAAAGCAACTATGCCTTCCGGCTTTAAAACACTTTTTACTTTCCTGTAAAATTTTTCGAAATTAAACCAGTGCACTGCAGCTGCCGCAGTCAGCAAATCTGTGCTGGAATCCGGCAGGGATACATTTTCCGCTTCTTCAACCCGATAGGTTATATCAGGATGCAGTGATGCCAATCCGATTTGTTCTTTACTGGCATCGGTTGCAATAACCTGCTCAAAATATTTTGTAAGTGCAACAGCTGCCTGTCCGTTTCCCGTACCGCAGTCCCACGCAAGGTTATGCTCTTTGCAGCAGCCTGCGAGATATTCAAAAAGGGCGTCTGGATATCCCGGTCTGTACATGGAGTAAGTTTTTGCTAATTGGGAGAAATGATCTTCAAACTTCATTATAAGAAGATAAAACAAATAGTAAAAATCATCAATATTGCAGGGCAAGTCATGTAAGCGGGAATCTATTATGATGGACTAAATTGTTGTCATTAAAATTTATAAAAGCTGTACATTCCTTTTACATAGAGATCGATGGCCTGCCCGTCGCAGGCAGGTACGATGGTACTATAGTTCGATGGTTCGATGGTGCAAAACGCAAAATGTAAGGAACGCTCAGTGAGCGTTCCGCTATGGGCACCCACCGAATGCAAGGGGCAATTACCAAAGGGGTGCGAAGTTGACCTGTCCTTTCTATATGGCGTAAAATCTTTTAAAGGTCTATTCCCTATCAGAAGGGAGCGTGGGATTGCTTCAGTCGAAGACTCCTTCGCAATGACGCATTTTATTCAGACAGTCATCCATTCATCCAACCATCCAACCATCCCGGTGCGTGAGATTGCTTCAGTCGAAGACTCCCCTGCCTACCGCAGGCAGGTTTGCAATGACGACATCTAAAAATTGCATACATTCCTTTTGAATAAAGATGCTAATTATTAAAAGTTTCCTAAGCGCAAAAAAGAATTTTATTGTATTTGAATTTATAATTTGTTATTATTTTAATCGTTCTTTAAGCGGGCATTTAGATATTTCATTATTTTAGCTAACTAATTTGGACTTCTGGAAAGCTGAGGCATAATTATGGAATCTTTATCAAACATTAATGATAAAATTAATACAAGCCGAAAAGCACTTTGTGATTTAATTAATGAATATCTTCAGGGAAAAATTACAGTCCGGCAATTCTGGACAGACCAAAGAATACTGGATGCAAAAGTAATTGTGCTGGGGGGAGAGGTAAAGGATATAAGACCGGGTAAAAATGATCAGGGCACTGCACAATCGTATCTTAAAGCAAAATCAATTATTTCAGAGGATATTACCAGCAGTAAACTTTACAAATAGATTAAAAAAGATATTCCATATTAAGTTAGCCTAAAAATAAAAGACACAATTCAACCGAAATTTTCAAAATGACCTTGTACCGCCCGGTGAATTGGACTTTCCTTGTTTTTCCACTGAAACCTTAGAAATGATACAGCAAAATCCAGCTATTCCAATCTCAATTTAACTTCTACTGTATGGTCCTGACGGTCGTCGATAAGCGGAATAATCTTATCCGGATTCTGAATGCCGTCAACTGTTATGATCAAACCAGTATCAATTTCTTTTGTCTGAATAACGTAAATGTGGTAAACAGTTTCACGGTACCTGTAATGAACTTTAAATGTTTGCCAGTCAGCAGGAATGCAGGGTTCAATATAAAGTTTATCTACTTCAAGTCTTAATCCCAGGAGTGATTCAACAATAAGCCTGTACATCCATCCAGCACGAACCGGTATACCAGGTCCATCCGCCGCGGCCTGTATGAGGTTTTATGGCATAGACATCAGCAGCTATTACATATGGTTCAACTTTGTAAACAGAGATATCCTCCGGTGAAGAAGCATGATTGAGAGGATTGATAATGTTAAGCAGTTCCCATGCACGTTTACTGTCACCCAAAGCTGCAAATGCCATCGCTGCCCATATTGCAGCATGTGTATACTGTCCCCCGTTTTCTCTTACACCGGGAACATAACCTTTTATATAACCGGGATTCAAATCTGATTTATCGAAAGGAGGATCCAAAAGCTGTATCAGCTTCTGATCCCGGCGGACAAGATTTTTATCCAATGCCTCCATAGCAATGCGTGAACGCATTTTATCCCCTGCACCGGAAAGCACCGACCAGCTTTGTACAATTGAATCTATCCTGCATTCCGGATTATCCGAAGATCCCAGAGGTGTTCCATCATCGAAGTAAGCCCTTCGGTACCATTCACCATCCCATCCGTTCTGTTCTATATTTTTTCGCAGCTGGACGGCTTCACTTTTGCATCGTTCTACAAACTGAAAATCCTCCCGCAGCCGTGCAATCTTTTCAAACTGAATAAGCACTTCATAGAGAAAGAATCCTAACCATACACTTTCCCCTTTACCTTTTATGCCGACCATATTCATTCCGTCATTCCAGTCACCGCTGCCTATCAGCGGTAAACCGTGGTCACCAAATCTGAATGCATAGGTTATTGCCTGCACACAGTGATGATATAAACTTACGGATACTTCAGATCTGTTCGGAAGATCATAATAGGAATCAACTTCCGGGGCAACTGCACGGCTTTCCAGAAAATAAGCAGATTCATCCAGGACACCTGTATCTCCTGTGCTTAGCACATAACGGCATACTGCCAAAGGCAGCCAGAGATAATCATCAGAACAATGTGTACGAACTCCTCTCCCGGCAGGCGGATGCCACCAATGCTGTACATCTCCTTCAAGGAACTGCCTGCCTGCACAAAGAAGAAGATGCTTCCGTGCAAGAACAGGTTCGGTATGAATAAGCGACATTACATCCTGCAGCTGATCCCGGAATCCGAAAGCTCCGCCCGACTGGTAATACCCGCTCCGTGCCCAAATGCGGCAGGCTAAAGTTTGATATAAGAGCCATCCGTTGGTTAAAATATTCAATGAATTATCCGGTGTCTCCACCTGAACTGCGCCAAGAGTTTTATTCCAGTAATTCCATACAGCTTCAAGTGCTTCCCGTGCTGCAGCTGCTCCCTTGAAACGGCGCAATAATCTAATCGCATCATCTTCATTCTTGCCTGCACCGAATTTAAATATAATCTCCTGTTCCTGGTTCTCATCCAGATCGAAAGGAACCTGTATAGCTGCACAAGGATCGAAAGCTGCCCCTGTTTTTCCGGAAAGATGTGAACGGGTCATTGCTGCAGGATTTCTTAATGAAGAATTCCGCCCAATGAATTCAGTTCGGTCGCCGGTTATGCTGCGCGGCAAACTGTCTGTTTGAAAGAAAACAATCCTGTCTGCAAACTCTGTATTGTAAGGGTTCCGTGCAAATATTGCAGAAGTGCCGGTGTCAACTTTAGTAAGTATATGCATGCCGGTTTTGGGACGCATATCGCCAAGTACCAGTTCAACAAAACCTGTGAATGACAGCTTGCGCATTCTGCCCGACTCATTTCTTATTTTCAATACTGAGAACTTGACTGACGCATCAACAGCCGCATAAATCCAAAGTTCCGTCCGGATACCCTTTTCAGTATGTTCGAAAACGCTGTAGCCAAATCCATGACGGCTGGCGTAGCACTCGCTTTCCCGCGGGCGGGCAATGGCGTGGGAGACCAATAGTATCCTGTTTCTTCATCACGGATATAAAAAGCTTCTCCGCTTGAATCGGTAACGGGATCGTTGTTCCAGGGAGTCAGCCGGAACTCGTGTGCATTTTCGCTCCATGTATATGAAGGACCATTCTCCGAAACTACTGTTCCGAAATCCGGGATTTGCAATTACATTTACCCAGGGTGCCGGTGTTATTTGTTTCTGAGAGGTAGAAATAATGTATTCACGCCCATCAGGTGTAAATCCGCCAAGTCCGTTAAAGAAAATCAGATCATTGCGCGGCTGCAGTGAATCATCGGCGGATGGAGCATGATGCGTCCTGGATTGGTTTGAAACGTCTGACCGGAACTCCTGCTATTCTTTGTTGGTTGATCTGTTCTTCAAGAGTTCCCCGCTGATCCGAGATGATTACACGTGCAACTGTTTGAATAAGTATCCGGTCTTCATTGGATATTTGATCTGCCTGCCTGTACAAAAATTCCGCCGGGACGGTCAATAAAGTTTGCTTCGACACCTGCCGTAATTATCATCAGAATTTGTTCCTGAAGCAGTTGACGGTATCCGGCATGGTCTTCATTCCAGATCACCAGATCAACTGACAATCCTTTTAATCTCCAATAAGAATGTGCCTGGACCATCTGGCGTACCAGATTGATATTATCCGGATCTTCAATCTGCAGCAGAACAATAGGCAGATCACCTGAGATGGCATAACCCCATAGACCGGACTGCCCTCTGCGGTTTCTGGTAATGGTATTCGGATCAGTGCGCATGAAAGAATTGCCGTAAATGATTGAGCTTGCCATACGTCCGTAAAGCTGCGCATCAGCCTCTGTGGCATTTATCTGCCGCAATGTTACCTGGCTGTGTGTCCAGGCAAGTTCGAAAACACGGTTGGCAAGACGGCGGTCCTGATATTTATCAACAAGACTAATAGCTGCCTCCCGGGTTTCGCCGATTCCGAAAACCATATCAATAGTAATGGTCTCTTCAGGTTCGAGAATTATGTTATACCGGATTGCAGCAACCGGGTCAAGCACTGAACCCTGACTTCCGGAAAGAGGCTCTGAAATCATTCATCACCTGCGGGGCAGCTATTGTATTGCCGCGTCCGATGAACTGCATCCGGTCTGTTTCGAAAGAGACCTTCCCTTATTCATCCCACGCACAACCATCATATGAAACATAAATGGTGTCTTCTCACCAACCGACCGGGGTCTTCGGGTGCAAAGGATTGCCTGCCGCTCTTTAATAATTTCGGTCTGAACAAATAAATTACTGAATGCAGGATGCAACGCATCGGAATCAGCTGACGCAAGCACCACTTCTGCGTAACTCGTAATATCGATTGTTCTTCGTGTGCGCGACCTGTTGGTAAGATGAACCCTTCGCAATTCAATATCATCTTCCGGGGAGACAACAATCTCCGTATGCATATCATAGTTCTGATCACGCCGGCGGAATTCTGCAAGTCCTTCAGAGAAAATAGATTCATATTTCTTCGATCTCTTCAGTGTGGGCTGATGTGCAGCCGACCAGAATTCCCCGCTTGATTCATCATGGATATAACAGAACGTACCCCAGTTATCACAGGTAGTGTCCTCACGCCAGCGTGTAACTGCAATATCCTTCCACTTGCTGTAACCTCCGCCGGCATTTGTAATCATGACATGATACCTGCCGTTCGACAGGAGATGCACTTCCGGAACAGGAGTATCAGGCTCGCTGATTATATGCATCGGCGTTCCGGGACTGACAAACTTTGTCGGGGCTTCAGACAATCCAGATGTATGTGAATAGAACACCGTTGCCTTTGGAATTCTTTCCTGCAGCAGCAGCATAGTTGCTTCAAACAATGGATCCGATCTGAACCTTTCCTGCATAGGGCGGTCAAGGACCAGGTAGGCGATGGAGAGAAGGCTCATTCCCTGGTGGTGCGCCATAAATGATTTAATCGTTACATTGGATTGTCCGCGGGGTAATCGCGATTTCGTATAATCAACTGCCTCATAGAAACCAAATTTTCCTACCATACCCTCTTCTGCAAGCCGTTGAAGATTAAGACAGGCTTCCTTTGGATCTACCATTAAAGCGAGTGCAGATGCATAAGGCGCAATAACCAGGTCTTCTGCAAGTCCGCGTTTCAGTCCCAACCCGGGCACCCCGAACGCACGGTACTGGTAATTAAGATTTACATCCACAATGTTATAACCCGATTCGGAGATCCCCCATGGAACGCTGCGGTCTTTACCATAATCCATCTGCCGCTTAACAGCAGCTTTATAAGTCTGGTGAAGTAATGTGTTCTCATATGTCGGCATCACCAGCAGCGGCATCAGGTACTCGAACATAGAACCGCTCCACGAAAGGAGAATCGGATCGCCTCCCACCGTAGTAAGCAGCCGTCCTAACGCAAACCAGCTTTCCTGCGGCAATTGCCCTTGTGCAATACCAACAAAGGTGCTTAATCTTGCTTCGGAGGCAAGCAGATCATAGTAGCTTGAATCCCGCCGCCTGTTCATTAACATTGTAACCGACAGACTGCAGACGTCGGTTCTTATCATACAGGAAATCATATTCCATAGTAGCAAGTTCTTGCCGCCTGTTCAGCAAGATCTTCGATCATTGCAATGCGCTCATTTGCACGGGCAACAGCTTTCAGTGATAACCTGCTGAAGATCATCAATCCATTCGCCGTTCCCGTTACTGGTTTTTAAGGAATATACAGGAACAGAGTTCAGCTCAAGTTCCGCAAGTCTGCGTAATGTCGGTATCTCATCAAAGGCAGAGAATATATATTCAAGCTCAGGTGACTCCGGCAGAGTAACCCAGGGCGCCAGGAACTATCAGCTCGTCAAGGGCATTGCGGCATTGCTTTGCAAGTGTATATGCCCATCGTTTAGCTTCCCCTTCATCTACCGGTAGTAAAATCATTTTCAATTTCCGCAGTTAATACTGTCCAGCTTGTCAAGACTCCGCCAGGCATCCATTATAGTAACCGGGGGGGAAGCCGATATCAGATCCAGATCCTTTTGAAGCTGAATAAGCTTTGCATTGGACAGCATCTCCTGCAGCATCAGATGAGAATTCTTAAAGTGTCGCTCATCCCTTCAAACAGCTGCTGACCGATTATTTTTTTATCGGGCAGAGAGAGAATACCCTGCCGCAATGTAAGCAGGTGAGCCGTCAGGTTTCCGCTGTCGACAGATGAAATATAAAGAGGGGGCAGCGGCATTAAGGTCAAAGTGTCGTACCAGTTGTAAAAATGTCCCCGGTACCTCTCAAGGGTATTCATAGTTTTAAATGCATTCGACGTACGGGTAATAAGCTGACCGGTAGTAATATAACCGAAGTCATATGCCGACAAATTAGCCAGAAGCGACAATCCGATATTTGTAGGGGATGTGCGGTGTGCAGTTACAGCGGCAGGATTTTCCTGGTAGTTATCCGGCGGCAGCCAGTGATCTTTAGGACCGACAAATGTGTCAAAGAACGACCAGGTTTTTCGTGCAATATTCCGTAAGAATAATTTTTGATCAATATTTAATACAACCCTGCGTCCTGTAAGGGGCAGACTGATCCACCAGGCAGCAGCCGGAGATAGCAGCCCAGATAAATAATATTGGAATTGCAGCAGCAGGTATAGCTTGTTTTGTATACACAAAATAAATTATTGTAGAAACAACAATGAAAGGGGCAATCCACATTTTCCGGAAAGAACCGGGCAGACTGGAATGACTGCCGATGATCAATATTATTGGAAGGATTCCATTCAAGAAGTTTTCTGCGTGAGATCAGTGTTCGCCATAACGTACGGATAACTGCATCCAGGTTATAAAACATCTCATAAGGGAGAGTAACAATTGTAAATGCCGCCTGGGCAAGATGCACACCGGTTGAACGTAATGCAGCAGTAAGGTGCTGGCGTACAGCAACATCTACCGGTTTGTTCAGAAAATCGACTACTGAAATTATCAGCGAAGGGATCAGGATAAGCCCTATTACCGCCAGCGTCCAGAACCAGGGTTGTGAAAACAGTGTCCACCCCAGCAGCAATACCAGTGTAAGTGCAAATGGTGATAGGCTCCGGCGGAGGTTATCGGACATTTTCCATAACGATAGTAATGAGAGAGGGTTTTTGTGCAAACCTTTACCGGGACCCGGAACAAAAGGAAGCAGCCATTTCAAAAGCTGCCAATCACCGCGGATCCAGCGGTGACGCCGTTTTACATCAGTATAATAGCGGGAAGGGTATTCCTCATATAACTGAACATCGCTCAGCAGTCCCGATCTTGCATAGCATCCTTCGATAAGATCGTGACTGAGTATCTGGTTCTCGGGAAAGCGTCCGTTCAGCACTCTCTCGAACATATCAACATCATAAATACCTTTACCGATAAATGATCCTTCGCCAAAGAGGTCCTGGTAAACATCCGAGACCGTACGTGTGTAAGGATCAATTCCCGGCTCACTTCCAAAGAGCCGTGCATAGGGGGAGCGGTTTGTTCCCGGAAGGCTTACTGCAACACGCGGCTGTAAAATTGTATACCCTTCGGTAATACGCTTTTTGTTCTCATCATAGCGGGCACGGTTAAGAGGATGCGCCATTGTTCCAACCAACTGACGGGCGGAGTCGCGGGGCAGCTGGGTATCAGCATCAAGAGTAATAACATATTTTACGAATGGCAGAATATCTGTCTTGCCGATAACCAATGAGAACCGATCCTTTGGACCACCGCGAAGCATAGAGTTCAGTTCTTCAAGCTTTCCCCTTTTACGTTCATAACCCATCCACTTTTTCTCCCGCGGATTCCATTTCCGGGGTCGGTGAAAAAGGAAGAATGTATCGTTATGAAGACCTTTATATTTTTCATTAAGCTCCTCTATTTTCCTTGCCGCAAGCTGCAGCAGCTGTTCATCTCCCGGAAGGCTTTCCCGATCGGCATCCTGAAAATCTGTAAGAAGTCCGAAGTGCAGGTTCTCTTCCCTGTTTGCCAGGAAGCGGACTTCTAAGGATTCAGCAAGTTCCTTAACACTTTTTTCATCTACTAATATTGAGGGGATTACAACAAGCGTACGCAGCTCCGCTGGTATCCCTTCTGAATAATCCATTTTCGGTAAACGCCGGGGTTTTGCCAGAAGTGTAGACAGCCAGTTTACCAGTGCAACCGAAAAATTGCTTGAAGCAAGGAAGAAGAGTATCCCCATCAGATATAACTGCCAGCTATTTAGACCCGCGACATAACCTTTATCCAGCAGAGCAGCGGCGGTCAGCAAAGTAAGGGCTACAATCGAACCGCTGTATAAAAGGAAAGGTATCCGTCTCCCAATTTTGCTTAGAACTGCAGCAGGAGAAAACCGAACTTTTGCAGCTGCCTCAAGCTGCCTTAAACCTTTATCTAACAGATAGTAGCCGACGTGTGTACTCCTATCATCTGCTCCATTTAAAACAGCAGCTTCTTTCGATAGTTTAACTGCCAGCCGGGCAGTCTCTTCTTCGGAAAGAGAACTGTCCTTTGCAATTTTTTCTATAACGTGCCGGTAATGGTCGCGGGAAGTAAAATCCATTTTACTGTAAACACCGGAAGGATCCTTCGATAAGATCCTTTCGACGGAGCTCATCATCTCGACGAACTTCGGCCAGTCCATAGATTCCAGGAACCGCAGACTTCCGATACTATTGCTGATAGATACCTGGTCGGCAGCCTGCTGCTGGTTGCCCATCTGTATCAATTGTTCTATTGTCTGCCCCGAATCGGAAAGATGCTGCTCGATCCAGGATAATGGAGATGCAAGAGTATGGCTCAGACCCTGCAGTCGCCGAGTTAATTCAGAAATAAACGGTGCCGTCATCGGGGGATCAGACCTTGCCATATCAGCAACTACCAGTATTAAGCTCTTGGGATCCTTCTCTGCAATATCAATCATCTGGTCAGCCCAGTTATCAGCCAGATTCCTGTCGATCCTTCCGGCAGCCACCCTTACGGCAACGCGGCGGAGATTTTCAATCAATGCCAGGCGGAGCATAATAGGGATAGCCCACAGCTCGCCGATCTTTAATGTCGTTACTGTCTGATAAGCAGTCACAAAGCGGTTAAGGTTTTCGGGATCCACCCTTCCGTCGCCGTGTGAAATAATTTCCTGTGCGATATCATAAACGCGCGGCAGGCCTTTAGGCGGTCCGTACATAAGCCGCGGCAATTCCCTGCTGTAACCTTTGGGAAGGTGTTTCTTCCCTGTGCGTATCTGTTCTTCGATCAGATAAAAATTATCAAGCAGCCACTCGCCTGCAGGTGTAATTACACGTTTTGCCCTTACAGTTTCTATTAATAGATCGTGGACCTCAAAAAGGAAGTCCTCATTTTCGCTAAGGCGCTTAAGCAGGTTCCGGTCGGTTGTGGGTTTAGGGTCCAAAGTATGTTTTTGGGCAAGTATCTTACCATGCTGTTCCATCTGGTCGGCGCTGAACAATTCCGAACGCATCGGCGGTTCCGCATTAGCGAATTTCTTAACGAGTGAATTTTCATTAAGCTGTGCCTTAATGCGTAACAAAGATTCATTTATTTTCGGGTTAATTACTTTCATAGCCTTCCGGTAGAGCAGATCAATGTGTAATCTGTAATATACGCAATATTACACGGTCATAACTTATCGGATGCCACTTAGTTGATTAGTTGATTGGTTGATTAGTTGATTGTTGAGTAAATCAACTAAAATTATACATTTTTTTAAGTTGATTAATAAAAGAAGCGGCTCCCTTTTGGAAGAGCCGCTCCATATAAAAACTAAGAACCAAGAACTAAGAATTTTATTTCATCAGTATCATCTTCTTGGTCGATTTGAACTTCTCTGTAACTATCTGGTATATATACATCCCTGAAGATACATTGGATGCATTCCAGTTATATTTATATACACCAGCCTGGAGACCCGTATTTACCAGCTCTGTTACCTTCTCCCCTAATGCACTGTAGATTATCAGCTTAACATTCTGAACATCTTCAGGGATACTGAACTGTATCGTGGTGTTAGGATTAAAAGGATTCGGGTAATTCTGCTCAAGTGTGTAAACAGTTGGAATTACATTCTCCGCTGCCATCAGTTTTCCAACCGATGAACTGAGCGTAACTTCTTCTCCGGCTTTCAGTCTTGCGATTTCCTTTCCTGTCTCATCCGAAAGTATTATACCAACTCCTTCGGCTTTTATATTTACAGGATATAATACTCCCTGCATTTCTATCCCGGGGGAGTGCTGATATTCTCTGCATATCTTTGACTTGAATATCTTACATCAAATATTTCCTGCGGAGGATAAGGCGGAAGATCGAACTGACTTAACTCCACTTCACCTTTAGCAGTATACAATGTATAGTTTTTTCCGGCAGCATCAGTTACTATTATCTTTCCCCAGTCTTCAGGAATGTTTTCTACCTTCGGTGTATCTTCTGCCAGAACTTCCGGTAATAATATCTGTCCTGCACCTGTCAGTTTGATCCAGTATCCATTTCCGGGAACCAAAGTAGTCGCTTCTAAATATCCGTTTGAATAAGTATATACAGGTCCGCTCTGTAATCCGCCAGGAACGGTTATTATTCCCGTTGCTGATACACCAAACTCATATCCGCCTATCAAATTCCAGCCTGAAACACCTGCAAGCGCAAGGTGTGGGACTATCTGTATTCCGCCGGCTGGCCATTCATCTCCTGTGTTATATGTTCTGGTTCCGGTGTGCTTCATCCAATAACCAACTCCCGGAGCTGCAGTAGTTACAGGTTGATAACCAGCATTATATTTAAATACATCAGCAGTAAGATCTCTGTACGGCCACCAGGTACTAACATTCTGGTTGGTTGGATGCAGTCCGGGTATTGATACCAGGTTCCAGCCGTTTGCTATGTTTATGGTCAACGGGAAGGTGGTTGCACCTGACTGCAGGGTTTTTAATATCCAATTGCCTGAATCGAATACTATTGTCGTTGGATTTCCGTGTACCTGGAACTGAAAGTTTTGAATCCGGGCATTGTTAAAGAGTGTTATAGTCGTATCTCCAAGTGAAGTAGTAACTTTAAGCTTCACAGGCATTGTAAAGAAAGAGGGAGTTGTATTCACGAGCTGATTAATGTTATAGGTAACCTGGTAAATATCCCCGCCGACCAATGCCTTATTCCATCCGGCTGTATATTTCGGATAATTCTCACCATAGATCCATTCCTGGAAGAAATAATCAAGATCAAGCCCTGAAACACTTTCTGCAACTGCCTGGAAATCTTCGGTTGTGGCAACTCCGTATTTTAAGCCGGGGGCATCGGAGTAAGCTCTCATAATATCGAAGAAGATCGAGTCGCCGACAATTCCTCTGAGCATATGAAGAACGCAGGCGCCTTTCGAATAGGAACGATCGCCGTCGAAAATATTCCACTCCTGCGTAATATCCTGAACCCAGATTGAACCTTGTGCATTCCTTGCGAAACTCATCTCGCTGGCTATCTTGGAATCATAAGCAGGTTTACCATTTTTAAATTCAATGTATACTGCTTCGGCGTAAGTTGCAAACCCTTCATTAAGCCAGATATGATGCCAGTCCTTGCAGGTGATCATATCACCGTACCACTGATGAGCTAATTCGTGGGAGACTACTCCTGTACCCCAGAAGCCCATGGAAGTGCAGGTCTGGTGTTCCATCGAGCCGCCCCAGTCAAACTCGGCGTGTCCGTACTTCTCCTGCAGGAAAGGATATTCGCCGAACCGGTTAGCATATAATGCTATCATATTATCTGTTTCATCGAGGTACGTTTTTATGGAATTAAAATTTTCCTGATAAACAAAATGAGTGATGATCATCGAGTCACCCGGGCTGTAGTAATAATAAGTATTATACTGGTAATAGTTAGTTATAGCCAGGGAAATAAGATAGTTTGCAATTGTGTAATGATTTTTCCAGTAAAAAGTATGTGTCCCGTTGCCGTTGGGTGTAATACTTATAAGAGTACCATTGGAAACCGCTACTAAATTATCGGCAACAGTAAGCCATACATCTGAAGAATCGGCTTTATCTGCAGGAGTATCTTTCTGCGGCCACCAGTAAGGACCGCTGTAGGCTTCACTTAAAGATGATATTGTAACCGTGCCGTTGTGCGATCCGAAATAAAATCCGCCGAACCCGCTTGAACCGGGTAAACCGTGATAATAAATTATCAGTGTAAACGGTTCATCCTGTATATAAGTATGATCGAGGGTAATATTAATTTTATTATTTGAATGAGTATATGCCGCAGCAGAGCCGTTCAAATTAATAGAATCAACAGTAAGTATACTCCTCAGGTCCATAAAACAGGAGTTAAGAGAAGATGTATCCGCCTTTACCTTTATGGTAACTTTTCCGATCAGATTATTCGGGGCTGTTGTTATCTTAAGATCAAGACCGTAATAAGTTACATCGATCTTCGAATCGCCCGGGTACATATCCTCGGAAAGTTCCCTGTTCTTTAAAAAACGTTCGCGCTCGGCTTTTATCCAGGGTTTGTTATCGGTCTGTCCAAGGAGAAAAGAAGTGATGAGAAGGGTAATCGTAACAATCTGTTTTATCATTGTATTTACATCCCATATTTAATTTTATGATAATAATATCGTGTAATTAATGGCAATAATCAATCAGAATACATTGATCCATAGGGTTAATTCTGGTTCTTGGTTTTGTTCTTGCTTCCGTTAACCAGAAAGCGCATCTTCTCGCCTACCCGCCGAGCAGAAAACAGTCATCCCCGGTTGAATACCTCGTTTCCGACAGGTATTCGATATTTCTATTGACCCTGTATGGTGCCTAATTGTAGAAACAAGGTTCAAATCAATCACGATCCCTGCAAGGGATCTATAAATTTAAAACCATTGTTGTTTAGCCAGATTAGGTACAGAGAGGATTGTGCTGCTTCTGTTATATGCCCTTTACACAATGTAAAATTCAAACTCATCCCGGCTTCGCCGAAGACATAGTGAGTTGGGTTAATTTATTCGTTCAGGTCGATTACCTTTCTCCGTACCTGCCTGCGTCGTACCATCGTACTATTCTGCGGCGGGCTTACTATTCCTCCAGCAGCCACCCCTCTGCCAGATCAGGATTTAATTCTGATATAAATCTAGATGGTTTTGCAAGCGTCATTCCTGCCTGCCTGTCGAATATATTCATCGGATAGATAATAAAAAGATTTTGTTTTGCTCGGGTGGAGGCAACGTACATAAGACGTCTTTCCTCTTCAAGAGTATCCAGGCTTTCAACAGACCTGCTCGACGGAAAGAGCCCTTCAACCAGGTTCATTATAAAAACGGAATGCCATTCAAGTCCTTTTGCAGAATGGATGGTTGAAAGAGTAATATATTCATCATCTTTATCCGTTGCATCAATATCTACTACGCTGTCGATAACCGGTTCTATTGCCATATCCGCGAGAAGACTGTCCAGCGATCTGTAATTCTCGGTAATGTTTATAAATATATCCAGGTCCTTTGTTCTTTTATTAAAATCATCATACTTATCCTTAAACAAAGGATAATAATAATCGAGCACCTTCTGTGCTTTTTCAGTGGGTGTGTCATTCTTTACATGGATATCATAAAGCAGTTGGAATAAACTGTAAAGTTTCTCATTCTTAAAAGATGGGAGTGATTCAGGGTTAGCTTTAATGGTTAACCTTGCTGTGGCAAGTTCATCAAGTATTCTTTGTGCTGTTTTGGGTCCAACACCTTCGTGCAGAAGAAGGACCCGGTACCAGCTTACAATATCTTTAGGATTGGATGCAATTCTTAGAAATGCAAGGACATCCTTTACGTGGGCAGTCTCAACGAATTTCATTCCCCCGAATTTCTGAAATGGTATATTTGCCTTGCTGAGTTCAATTTCAAGATCAAATGAAAAGAAAGAAGAGCGGAATAATACAGCCATATCCTTCAGCGGGACGCCTTCCTCGCGGAGGTCAAGTATCTTATCTACAATAAATTTCGACTGCATATTATCCGATGCAGCTGCAACAATTACGGGAAGTTCTCCTCCCGTCTTATGTGTATACAGATGCTTTGTATATTTCTCAACGGCATTGTTTATTATATGATTTGAAAAATCAAGTACTGGCTGTACGCTTCTGTAATTCTCCTCCAGCTTTATAAGTTTGGCATCAGGGAAAAGTTTAGGGAACTCGATAATATTCTTAAAGCTTGCGCCCCTGAAGGAATAAATTGCCTGTGAATCATCCCCTACAACCATAATATTCTTGTTCAGAGCTGTTAATCCTTTTACAATATCAGCCTGCAGCTTATTCGTATCCTGGTACTCATCAACCATTACAAATTTAATTGTTGATAGTAAAGCTCTGGTGCCCGGGTTAAGAGCCTGAAGGAAATCCCTTAAATAAACAAGGAGATCATCATAATCCAGCAGGTTATTTTTTCTTTTATATTCTTCGTATACTTTTTTGATATCCAGTATCCTGTCGATCTGATCACTGAAGTGAGGATAGTTCTCATTTATTATTTCCTCAACTTTCCTTTCAGTATTCACACTGAGACTGAATACCTTATTCAAGGTTTCCTTATTGGGAAATCTTTTTTCTTTGGAAATGAAACCCGCCTGTGACCTTATCAGATTTATAATATCTCCGCAATCTCCCTGGTCGAGTATAGTAAACCCAGGATCAACATTAGCAGATTTTGCATATCTTCTTAATGTAAGATTAGCAAATGAATGAAATGTACCCCCGTTTATTTTAGAGCACCTGTTGTCGAGAAGGATTGACGCCCTGTTCATCATTTCATTGGCGGCTTTTCTTGTAAACGTAAGGAGCAGAATTGATTTAGGGTCGTATCCCATTTCAACGAGTCGTGCAACACGATAAACAAGTGTCCTTGTTTTACCTGTGCCAGCCCCTGCAATAATAAGGTAGGCTCCATCAACGGCCGAGGCAGCTTCATACTGTGCGGGATTTAATACCTGCTGGTAATTAATTACGAAACGGGCTTCGTCAGTCTTCTTGACCAAGCCCGCTTCATTTACCCTTTTAAGAGTATATTTTTTTTGAATCATCTTCTAAGTGCTTTTGGCTTTCCAAAAATTTCGCTGAATATAATATAATCTTTTAATGTCGCAGGATTTTTTAGTTTTTGTCTCAGCAGCCGGATGTGTTCATTTTCTATCGGCCGCGACCGTTCTTTTAAGATTTGACTGAAATGCTCTGCTTTTCTGCTTATCTGCATCGTCTACATTTATTTTTCTTGTCCAGTCGCTTAATTTATGTTCGGATGCACTTGGCTGTATTTCAAGCTCTGTCCTGGTCGACTCTGATTTAATGAGTCTTTCTTTAGGATTCTGCCTTTTCTCTATCTCCGCTTTTTCGATTGAGCTTTGTCTCGGTATAACTTCCGGGGGTGGAGTTTTATCTTTGTTGAATAATGTCTCAATCTCCTTTAATATATCATATTCTTCGGCATTTTTTTTCACCTCTGCCGCAGGAGCAGAGATCCTTTCCTTATCCGGTTCTCGTCTTCGCTGAGGCGGGATAGGAGGTTTCGGCTCCTTCTTCTTAAAAAGAGGACTGAATATAGCTGATTATGATTATGATATATATTAGTATATCAAAAAAATTATCCATTATGGTTACTCTTTTTTCTGTTCCGGCTTGGCAATGCTGGTTCTCATATCAGTATCAGCCTGAATATTCCGGAGATTATAATAATCCATTATTCCAAGATTTCCTGATCTGAATGCTTCTGCAATTGCTAGCGGTATCTGAGCTTCAGCTTCAATTACTCTTGAACGCTGCTTGGCAATTTCGGCAGTATTTTCCTGCTCCGTAGCAACTGCAGCAGCTCTTCTTTCCTCAGCTTTTGCCTGTGCAATTTTAAGATCTGCACCTGCCTGGTCGGTCTGAAGCTTTGCACCGATATTCTCGCCTACATCCACATCTGCAATATCTATAGATAAAATTTCAAATGCAGTACCTGAATCAAGCCCTTTTGCTAGAACGCTTTTTGATATCCTGTCAGGATTTTCAAGAACTTCCTTATGACTGTTGCTTGAACCAATAGTTGATACAATACCTTCACCAACCCTTGCAAGAATTGTGGCTTCACCTGCACCTCCAACCAATCTTTCAATATTAGCTCTAACGGTAATTCTGGCAATTGCTTTAAGCTGAATTCCATCCTTGGCAACAGCTGCAACTAACGGTGTTTCAACAACTTTCGGTATTACTGACATTTTTACAGCTTCCAAGAACATCCCTTCCGGCGAGATCAATTGCTGTTGCTCGTTCAAATGTAAGACCAAGATTTGCTTTATCAGCAGAAACAAGGGCATTTATTACTTTTACCACATTTCCTCCTGCAAGATAATGTGCTTCAAGCTTTCCCTGTTCCACTTTGATACCTGCTTTTGTTGCAGTTATCATACTTCTGACAATAACAACAGGGGGTACTTTTCTTAGACGCATTCCGATAAGATCTCTGATAAATCTTAATTTAACGCCGGAAAAGAATGCAGTGATATACAAGTCCAATGGAACGAAATAAAAGAAAACAATTAAAAAGAATAATATTGCAATAATGATAACTATTGATAAGCCGGTTAAAGCTTCCATTTTTACTCCAATGTAATATTTATTATGAAGTTTAAAAATACTCTATAGTCGCGACAAAGCGGCAAAGAATTAGATAGATGTACCTTTTTTGTAATATGATTGCACTAATAATACAAGATATGAGCAGACTGTCATTGGAATTTCAGTTAATAATATTAAAATGTCAAGAAACAAATACGATGAATTTATGGTATAACTGAAGTTAGAAAGATAAATTCCCATCCTTTAGATAACGGAAATAAATTATTGCCGATGTTAATAAAAATGCCGGATTAAGCTATCTTGATTGCGGGATTATCTATTTTTATATTAGTTCGGTTCACTGAAACTAAAAAGAATTTACAATTGTTAGTATAAATACGTAAAACAAAGAAATTTATAACCAGGAAACATATATGGACGGAAATTTTTCAGACAGACTGCAGGATGTAATCAGGCTCAGCCGGGAAGAAGCCTTAAGGCTGGGGCACGATTATATCGGCACTGAACATCTCCTTTTAGGAATAATCAGGGAAGGACAGGGAGTTGCAGTCAGGATTTTGAGAAATCTGGATTGCGATTTGATGAAATTGAAGAAAGCAATTGAAGATACTGTCAGAACATCCGGAGGTACATTAACTATTGGTAATATACCTCTTACCAAAGCAGGCAGAGAAAGTTTTAAAGATTACTCAGATAGAATCCAAGATTTATAAGGCTGATGTAATTGGTACTGAACATCTGATTCTATCCCTCTTAAGGGATGAAGATAATATTGCTACACAGATACTTCACCAGTTTAATGTTACTTACGATGCTGCACGTGCAGAACTTAATGCTATGCTCAGCAGCAAGAATCCGAAAGATGCAGGTTCGGGAACTCCTCCTCCGGCTGATAAGAAAGATAGAAAGAACAAAGACTCCCGTTCTCGATAACTTCGGACAGAGATCTTACAAAACTTGCTATTGAAGATAAGCTTGATCCTGTTGTCGGCAGGGAAAAGGAAATTGAAAGAGTTGCCCAGGTACTAAGCAGAAGAAAAAAGAATAACCCGGTACTTATTGGTGAACCCGGCGTAGGTAAAACAGCTATTGCTGAAGGTCTTGCGCTTAAGATTGTTCAGAAGAAAGTACCGAGAATTCTTCAGGATAAAAGAGTTGTTACTCTTGACCTTGCAGGACTTGTTGCAGGAACCAAATACCGCGGTCAGTTCGAAGAAAGAATGAAAGCCCTGATGAACGAGCTTGAAAAAGCAAAAGATGTAATTCTTTTTATCGATGAGCTTCATACAATAGTTGGTGCCGGCGGTGCTTCAGGTTCACTTGATGCTTCGAATATGTTTAAGCCTGCGCTTGCAAGAGGAGATATACAGTGCATTGGCGCTACTACTCTTGATGAATACAGGAAATATATTGAAACTGACGGTGCACTCGACAGAAGATTCCAGAAAGTAATGGTTGAACCGCCGAGCTATGATGAAACTCTTCAGATACTTGAAAATATAAAGTTTAAATACGAAGAACATCATCATGTAAGTTATACGCAATGATGCAATTGAGTCAGCTGTTAAGCTCAGTAACAGGTATATAACCGACCGTCATCTGCCGGATAAAGCAATTGACGTTCTTGATGAAGCAGGTTCAAGAGTTCATATGGGTAACTTTGAAGTTCCCGCAGGATATTCTTGATCTTGAAGAAGATATTGAAAAAGTAAGACTTGAAAAAGCATGCTGTTGTTAAAAGACAGGATTATGAAGAAGCTGCACGACTGAGAGATAAGGAAAGAAATCTTCAGTCGGATCTTGAAATTGCAAAGCGTGAATGGGAAGCAAGAACACAAGGATATAGTTCACGATGTAACTGAAGAAGATATTGCCACTGTAGTTGCAATGATGACAGGAATACCGGTTAACCGTGTTGCACAGACTGAATCAGAGAAGCTGCTTAAGATGGGTGATGAGCTTAAGAAGCAGATTGTCGGTCAGGATGAAGCAGTATCTAAAGCTTACAAAAGCAATAAGAAGAACAAGAGCCGGACTTAAAGAATCCGAACAGACCTATTGGAAGTTTTATCTTCCTTGGTCCTACAGGTGTTGGTAAAACAGAGCTTTGTAAAGTTCTTGCCAGATATCTTTTCGATTCGGAGAATGCTCTTATCAGAATTGATATGAGTGAGTATATGGAGAAATTCTCCCTATCAAGACTTGTTGGAGCGCCTCCGGGATACGTTGGTTACGAAGAAGGAGGACAGCTTACCGAGAAAGTAAGAAGGAGACCATATTCGGTTGTTCTTTTTGATGAGATCGAAAAAGCGCATCCTGATATATTCAGTATTCTTGCTGCAGGTACTTGATGACGGAATGCTTGACAGACAGCCTTGGCAGAAGAGTAGATTTCAAGAATACAATTATAATTATGACATCCAATATCGGTGCAAGAGATATTAAGAATATCGGCTCATTCGGTTTTGGAGGAGAAAGTGAGATAGACAGGTATTCAAGTCTGAAGAATACAGTTGAAGAAGCAATGAGAAAACTCTTTAATCCCGAATTCCTGAACAGGATAGATGAAGCAATTGTATTCAGAAATCTTGAGAGGGAAGATATACTTCAAGATAATCGATATCGAGCTGCAGGATCTTGTTAAGAATCTTAATGAAAACAAGATGGAGATTGTCCTTGATGATTCTGCAAAGAATTTTATTGTTGATAAAGGATTTGATCAGAAGTACGGAGCACGTCCTTTAAGAAGAGCAATCCAGAAATATATTGAAGATCCCTTGGCTGAAGAGATACTCCGCAGCACCTTTAAAGACGGAACAACAATAATGGCAAAACACGTGGAAGGTACAGAAGAACTTATCTTTCTTGATGAATCAATGAGTATTGATATCTCTGACCCGGAGAAAGAAAAATCGGATAGTTAATTCTCGGTATAGATTAAAAAGCCGTCCTCTTAAGAACAGGACGGCTTTTTTATTTTAAAAATAATGCATAATATAATTCCTGCCCCAGCGGCTACTATCGCATATATAATTTTTATAGATCCCCTACAGCGATCAAATGTTTTGATTGAACGTGTTGCTACAATTATATTCCCCCTCCAGGGGAAAGCAGGTCAACAGAATAATATTTGATGTTTTCGCATTTCAAGGGTAAAACAAACTCATCCCGCCTTTTCTCTTGGGAAGGGATGAGAAGGGAGCTGAAGGAAAATCAGATCATTTAAGGCTGCTCTATAATAATAGTCAAACCACCATAAACTATCGTACTATCGTATATAAAAATTTATGGACCCCCTGCAATGAAATGTTTTGATTAATCGTGTTTGCTACAATTATATTCCTCATACGCATACCGACAGAATAATATTTTTGTATCGTTTGATGTTTCGCGTTTATAACGCAATATTATACGTCTCCGCCGATATTCAAAATATTCTGCTTCACCCTGTAGGGGTGATATAATTGTAGAAAAATAATATCAACCAAATTATGATCCCTGTAGGGGATCCATAAAATTAATAATGGCTGCCTGAATCAACTTTATAGATACCCTACAGGGATCAAATGTTTTGACCCTCTCCAGGGGAAAGCAGGTCAACAGAATAATATTTTCCCAATGCTTGATGTTTTCGCACGGGCGACCAGTGTCCGCTCTATGGGTTTTGACTTTCCTCAGAACGACAGCACGACAGCACGACCGCACGATTTTTAATGCGATTCCAGCATATATATCTGCCACAGATCCTGGGTGCTTTGTTTAAAGATAGGATCAACTGCCAGCCTGCCGGTGGTACCGATGCTCTTTTCGAGAAACTTCAGCTCCTTAAGCTTCTCCCTTACTTCTTCATCGATCTTCACATTCAATCCCCCCTTCCTCAGTAGTATGAAACCCTTCGCTTTTATGGAAAGCTCGATGTGGAGTTTTATCAGACATAACATATCTGCAAGTATGATACCCGAAAATGTGTTCTCAAGAGATAATATGTATTTGCCGGCGTGAGTCTCGGAGAAACTGCCGTTATCGATCTGATCCAGCAGCAGGACCTCATTCTCCAATCCTTTCTCCATCCAGTCGCGCAGACTCTTTTCATTCCTTTTAAACACTGCAATTATCAGAAGCGGAAGAACCACCAGCTGCAGCAGTGTTATAAATATGGCAGGTATAAGAAGATGATTAAAAAATGAATGAATTATAATGGCGCTGAATAGTCCCGGAATTATTACAACTATCATCGAGAATATCTTTAATCCGGGGAAACGGTTCTTATAATAATTTATTATCTGGATGCCTTCTGCCCTGTCGTAAAATCCCTTGGATAGAATAGAGAAGATAGCCATAGTACCACCGTGCATTACCGCCGTGCCGAATCCCCTTATGATCCATAGAAATATATTCTGAGTTTCTACTGTGTTGAGATAATATAAGTTCTCGATCAGCGCAAAGCCTGCACCGATGGCAAAGCCGTAGATAAGGGCATCAACCATAAAGCCTATCTTGTTCCGGGCGATCAGGTAAATTATTACTGCGGCTTTAAGTGTTTCTTCTATTACCGGTGCTGCATACCTTGTGTACGCAGCGGTTTCAATCGCAAGCTTGCTCATAAGGTAAGTGTTGGCAAAGTAACTTGCACCGGCAGCAAGACATCCTGCAAGGATCAACAGCATTACTGTTTGAATTTTTACCAGCTTGTAGCTGTCATAATAAATAAGCAGGAGAAGGAAAATTAAAACCGGTAAAAGATTAACTGGTATTCCAAGCATTTATATTAAAGTATCTTCAGTGAAAACATTAGTTCATCGGAGTATTTCTGGTCTTCTTCAAAGGCTGCCGCATATCCTGCCGAGAATGTCATCTTAAGATGATAGAATAAAACAAACTTAAAATCGATCTGCACCCCGGCATTTGAAAGAGACCTCCGCTCTTCTTTTAAGTCCATATTGGTCATAATAGCCGATGAGAACAAAGATATCCGTGCATAATTTAAATAAAAAGATGATATTCCAAAATTGATTAAACGGAGGGGAGGGAGATTCCAGTCCAATAGCAATTTGCCGAAATTAGTTCCGCCGATGCTGTTCAGCTCGACACCGGGAAAGCTGTAAAATTCCCTGTATCTTTTTTCATTCTGGTCATCTACATAGTTATTTCCGAATCCGCCGAAATAAAAATTAGCAAAGGGTTCCGACCTGCTGCCGTAAGAGTACCCGGCTGCACTCCTTAACCATATGGACGAATGATTGAGCGGCAGTGCAAATCCGTAATCGAAGCTTGCTTCTGCCTGGGGATAAATTGTTTTTATAACGTGGTTGGTATTTAAGTTTGCCTCCAGCTTATATCCTTTTTCATTATCCACTGCCCCGAGAGAAGAACGCATATCCTTGTAATTAAATGTAGCGCCGAGGTTAAAGAACCTGTCGTATGAAACCGCAATATTCTGATAGTCCGGGAGGCGTTCAAGGTTGCCGTAATAAGCTGCGTAAACAAGATAATCCATAATCCTGGGACTATCATAAATTAAATTCTCCTTATACTCGAGTCCTACCGAATAACCCTTGCGGCTCCTTTTGGTGGGACCGAACAGGTCATAGAAATCTGCATTATTAAGAGTTGCCTGTGCTTCCCAGTTAAAGTAGGAATATTCTAATCCCAGGTGATACCTTTCATTCTCCGGCAGAAGGTTGTTTGGTGAATAGGAAGCTAGTTAAACCGATATTCTGAAATCCTACCGGATCCGATAAATTCATTTTTAATCCGTAGGAGACAAATTCCTTATACCCAAGAATTACCGGGTACATCGATGCCACCCCTATATTTGGTATTGAATTATAGTCTCCGGTATAGATAGTAAGAGAATCAAAATTAATTATTGAAGGAGGCGGTGCTGCCCACTCTTTTACAATTGGATGGTTGTCGACAATCTCCTGTCCCAAAAAGGAGATCGCAGCTACATTCTGCAGTTCCTTGTTTTCCATAAACACAGGGACCAGTCCTTTTGCGGTGTACTTAAAGGCAAGCAGTGAATCTTCCGTTACAGGGATTGGTCTGAATAATCCCGTTTCACAATTACTCAAGATTTCCATATCGTTCTTCTCAAGGCTGTACCTGAAAACGTTTGATACCCCGGTATAGTAAGAAGAGCCGTAAAGGGCCTTGTCGTCATCCGAAAAAACGAAATTAGCTGGAAGGCTGTTCTCGAAATTAAATAAGGTGGTGAATTCATAATTACCGTTCAACAGACTGTCAACAGAGGCTTTAATTAATGTCTGGCTGCCGCTTATTTCCGCCAGCGAGCCGACCATTGTCTTCCCGTCATTTGATATATCAATATCATAAAGGATCTTTCCGTAAGGCAGTGAATAGACCTGGTTCCAATCGGTATAGGGATAAGGGATCCTTACAAGGGTTGAGATCCCGTTATAGTTTCTTACCCCCCATAATGAATTATCACTCCTGTTAAAGGCAAGATCACCTGTTCTTGCTTCATCGATCAGTGTACGGGTTTCACCTGTAACAAGATCATACTCAAGCAAGGTCGCGCCAGTCGTTGTTGTCGGATGTGTAAAATATTTTTTCATTGACCGGGTCGTATGCAAGGGATGTTACAAAATATAATGCAGGACCTTTTATATCGGTCAGTCTGCTGATCTCACCTGTTGAAAGATCGATACAGGCTAAGTGGGCAGTCTGACCAGGATAATTTACAGCTGCATAAACGCAGTTTTTCTTACGGTCATAATACGGTCTCGATAACGAACCAAGAACATCTTCTGATATCTGGCGTAATCCGGTTACGGGGTATTTATTTATCTTTTCTATATTGGTTTTTTGGAAAGATCTTTCCCAGTCGATCCATTTAAGCCAGGCTTCGGATAAAGACATCCCGTATACTTCATCAAACTGTGCAGCAAAGTAAGCGTAGCTGCTGTCGCTTCTTGATGTCCATTTTATCAGTGATTCGGGTCCATACATAAGCGCGAGGTAGCTCATAAACCTTGTGCCATAAAGGTAGGCATTAACCTCGACCTGGAAGTCGGTTTGCGTTCCCTGCGATTCAAGTCCAAGAAGGTCGTAGATTACAGCATCTTCCTTAACAAAGGTACGGAAGACCATTTCGTCAAATCCTCCTAACGCTCTGCCGATTCCTCCTGCCATCCAGGTCTCAAGAAAAACGGCAATGCCTTCCCTGTACCATCTTGGAGAGGCTCGCCTGGGTGTAGTTAAATAGCTGTAGATCATAGTAACCGGGTTAGCTGATTCCTCCGCCACCTTGCCGAAGAAAACCGACCTGTAGAAATTATCCATTCCGGCAGCCTGGTCGAGCGTGGCAATATGAACGAACTCATGGTTCATCGTTGTATTTATTCTTTCGTTTGCCGGGGAAGTTTCATAAACAAAATTTGAAGGTGCTATTGCCAGCATAACAAAATCCCTGGGTATTGTACTTGCTCCTGCATTACCGTAATCATTCATATCGTGCATTATGACGTTCACTTTTTCAGAGGGGGTATAGTTGAACATCCGCTCGTGATATCTAAGCGAGTTCTCAACGCAGCTACCCACGTACTTTACCATATATGAAGTTGCACTGCCGTAGGAAATAAGACGTTGAGAGGGAGTCTCGATTTCACTAAACTGCCCGAAAGCCATCGCGCAGGACATAATATATAAAAACGAAAATGTTCTTTATTTTCATAGAGTACCGGGAAAAAGTTGATGCGGATATGATTGATTTAAAATACAAAGAAAATGCTGCACAACCAATGCAGCATTTTCTTATATGCGGAGTTCCGTTATGGTTTAATCTTACCGGATAATGAGCATATTATCCTGTTGTATGGTCTTCAGAAAGTTTTCATTGTTTGCAGCTTTCAGCCATACTGCATCATTAGCTGCTTTCAGGAAGTTTACATTAGAAATTGCTTTTAAGTTAACTTCGCTTCCGACAACCTGTCTGAAGTCTGAACTTTTCATCGAGTGAAGGAAATTCTCATTATTTACTGCTCTGAGGAAATCGGGATTGCTAACTGCAGCCTTCATATCTGCGTTAGCCATAACTCTGAACAGGTCTGCATTTGCAGATGCCCTAAGGAAACTTACGTCTGCTGCTGCTTTGAGATAATCGGGATTTGCCATTGCAGTTCGGAAATCAGAATGCTCAGCAGCCGAACGGAAATCTGAGTTCTTCATTGCTTTAAGAAATGATTCGTTTGCAGCTGCTTTAAGATAATCGGGATTTGCTTTCAGATAATCTGAACTTGCATAATTCTTTAAAAATGAAGGGTCCTTTAATGCTGTACGGAATGCCGCATCTTCCATTGCTTTAAGATAATCCACATTCGACATTGCCTTCAGGTAATCAGGATTACTGATTGCCTTCAGATAATCAGGATTAGATGTTGCTTTAAGATATGAAACATTGTTTGCAGCTTTAAGCATATCGGGATCAGCCGCAAATTTAAGCATATCATATTTAGTAACCGCTCTTAAAAATGAGGCATTACCGAGTGCTTTTTGAAAATCTGCATTGGTCATTGCGCTGAGCTGTTTTTCATTCTGGGAAGCTCTTAAAAAACTTTCACTGCTCAAGGCTTTTAAGAAATTCTCATCCTTAAGAAGCTTCTGTATCTGGTCATTCTGAAGAAGTGCGTGGATCTCTGACTGTTCAAGAGAAACATCACCTTCACTGATCTGGCTTCCCTGGTATTTCTTTGCTTTTTCGACACCGCCCATCGTTCCTGTAATGTTCTCTGCAGGCCAGGGATATATCGAAATCAGATAAATCACTGCTGCAGCAATTATGATAACTCCTGCAATAATAAACTGCCTTGTCTTTTTGCCTGTAGATTGAGCCATAAATAACCTCCTGATAAATGATAAACTGTTAATCTTTATTTAATTACAACCGAGGGGATGAAATGTTGGTGAAAAAAATATTTTTTCTCACCGTTAACCAAACTAATTTTTTATGAATACCTGATGTTCAAAAAGTTCTTTTCCCGGCCTGGAAATTTTAAGATTGAAAGTGCCGGAAGTTTCGATTGACGAGAATATTACTGAAAATGACTGAGAACCGCCGGAAGAAATCCTTATAACTCCCTCCTCTTCATTCATCCTTATCTTTTCAGGATGTGCCGATGCAAAACGGTCAAGCGACAAAGTGATCGGATCAAATTGTAATTTCGATTTCATAATCTTCAGATGATTTCAGGTCAAGTGCAAGACCATAATTGTAAAAATTTGCACTTTTTATGTGTTTTTGAGCTGATTCTGAACTTTTAATTATTTCAACAGTACCTGATATATCATCCGCTGAAATATCAAAAACATCAACCTTTTCAAATTCCGCAAGTCCCATCGTTCCTGAAATATCCTTCTGGTCGAAGATATTTACAAGAGAGGGATTGCTGAAAAGTGCGGCAAGCAGGATTATGCCCGCAATAAGTCCTAATGAAAACGATAATATGAACCCCGGTTTACGCTTTCTGAATAAACCGGATACAAATCCCGGAGCTTTAGTTTTAGGAGCATACCTGTTATAATCGATAGAATTAAGAATTCTTTTCTTTAAATTTTCATCAGGTTCCCTGTCAGGAACACCGCTTAACAGGTTTTCGGTCTCTATCAATTCCAGGTATAAAGCTTCGGCATCAGGGTTATTTTTAAGGTAAATAACGAGCATTTCCTTCTCGGCAGGGGTTATTTCCTTGTCTATGTCCTTGTGTATCAGCTCTAAATATTTTGTATCGATCATTTTCAAACTCTGTGTTTTATTAAATCTTTTAATAATTGTCTTCCTGTGAATAACCTGGATTTTACAGTCTTTTCGGGAATTCCCAGCATCTCACTTAATTCCTTATACGAGTAATCCATAAAATGCTTAAGAACGACCGGGACTCTGTAGATCATATCAATTTTCATAAGTGCATCCTGCACATTCCTGCTCAGTTCATTTGTTTCTGCAAGCTCTGCAGGATTCTCAGCATATGATCTCATTTCCTCACTGATTATCTCAGTGTTTCTCTTCTTTTTGCCATAATTTATAGCCTCATTAACGGTTATCCTGTAAAGCCAGCTGAAAAACCTGAATTTCGGGTTATAGGATTTCAGATTTTCATATGCCTTTACAAAAACCGCCTGGGTTATATCTTCGACATCATCATAATCTTTAACGAACTTACCGGCAAGTCTGAATACCACCTTATAATACTTTTCTACCAGAATTTCATAGGATTTCCCTTTTCCATCCAGGCATTCATTTACAAGAAGTATGTCTTCATTATCGGTTTCTGTATACAAATACACTCCAGGATGGAAAAAGTTGGTAAAAAATTAAAAAAAGATTTGGCTGCTTATTCTATCGTAAACACTTTATCGAGACCCGAATACCTTATAACCTCACTTACGTGTCTGTTCAAATTAACAAGCTTTAAGGTATGCCCCGATTCCTTTAACCTGGTATAGGTCTTTAACAGGATTCCTATGCCTACGCTTGAGATATATTCCAGGTCCTTTAAATCAATTATACAGTCTTCATTTACGGATTTTAACACATTATCCGCCTGTTCGATACTTGCCGCGGAAAATCTTCCTGAAATAATGATCTTTTTTTCCTCGTTAACTTTTATATCGAACATTTTCTAAACCGTCTTGATTTGATAAACTGATATGCTATAGCAACCTTTTTAATTTAATGATTTATTAGTCTTAAATCCATACCGGCGGGTACTGATGGGATTCCGGTTGATCCACAATCATTTAAGGAATTAAAATCAAGGTCTCTTATTCACATTAATTTATTTCCCGATTATTTATCTTAATTCAGTCTTCGGCTGAACATAATATCAGCTGGTTTATCCCTGGTGCTTAAGAAACGTGTAAGAATATAAGGATCTGATAAAATGTCGAAACATATTGATCTCTTCAACAGCACTTACTCTCATTTTTATGAGCAGGTGTTGGCTGCTGTCAGGAAAGAAACTTTCGGAGAGGATATCGGACAGAACAGCTGGACAACAGCCGATGAGTATGACCGGTTTATTTCCCTGCTGAATATTTCACAGTCGCATCATATACTTGAAGTAGCATGCGGTTCCGGGGGTCCGGCAATTTATCTATCGCAAAAAACAGGGTGCCGGGTTACCGGTATTGATGCAAATGAAAAGGGTATTGCTGCAGCAAAAGAAGCCGCCGCTAAATATGATCCGGATAATAAGCTTATTTTCCTTCTCGCAGATGCCGATAAACCCCTCCCCTTTGAGAATGATTCTTTCGAAGCCCTTGTCTGTATAGATTCTATGAATCATTTCCCAAGCAGGATGAATGTATTCTGCGAATGGTACCGCGTACTGCGTCCCGGCGGACGAGCCTTGTTCACTGATCCCGTGGTTATAACCGGTCCTGTAACCAATGAAGAACTGGCCTCCCGGAGCTCGATCGGGTTGTTTTTGTTCGTACCCCCTCATATCAATCAACAGTTTATAGTAGGAGCGGGATTTCAGCTTATCCGGGAGGAAGATGTTTCAGAAAACGCCTCACTTACTTCAAACAGATGGCGCGCTGCCCGTGACCGTCATAAAAAAGAATTGCTGCTGATTGAAGGGGAAGAACGTTATGAGGGTTTGCAGAAATTTTTTAACACGGTCTATAAGCTTACCGATGAAAAAAGATTATCCAGGGTATTATACCTGACAGAGAAAAAATAGTGTTTTTGAACTCCTCAAAAAATGTTACTATTACTGAACATATCTATTTTGGCTAATCTATGACATCCTAATTTGGTATTATTCATTTTAGATTTTTTATTGTTTGTCCTTTGTTTTTTTTTAATATTCAGTTAAATTATAAAGGGGATAGTAATCATCTAAAGGAGTATTCAGCCAGATGAATAATTTATATCATACCAAACAATTCCCGCTTAGGATTAGCCGGTTAATATTACAGTATAAAACACTAAGTCAAGATCATTCGCTGATCTTCGTTATTCAATCCGTTGGAAAATTCCCGGCAACACGGATTTCTCCTCAATATCAATATTTTTTTTGCAAATGAGAATTAACGTAAAAAAACCAGGTAATACTTTCGGCTTTATACAGGGATTAAAAATAATCAGTCTTTGGCTTCTAATAACCCGGCTATCGGTTTTTGCCCAACCAGATTATATCAGATTTGATCGGATAGGACTCGAAGATGGTCTCTCCCAGTCGACTGTTAATGCTATAGTGCAGGATGCGCAGGGATTTATGTGGTTTGGTACACAAGATGGCCTGAACCGCTACGATGGATATTCCATAAAAGTATTTAAGCATGATCCTAATGATCCTAATTCTATTTCTGATAATACCGTTTGGAGCCTGATGTGTGACAGTCGGGGAGATCTATGGATTGGTACTGAGCGCGGAGGCCTTAACCGGTATGTATCTTCGGAGAATAAGTTTTATCACTTTATGAATAAAGAAGATGATTATTCTTCAATCAGCGATAATTTTATTATCTCATTATTTGAAGATTCTCGTAGGAATATATGGGCGGGAACACTCAACAGTGGAGTAAATTTATTAACCAGAGATGAAGGAAGTTTCAGTCGTTTCCTTTATGATAAAGAGGATGGCGGAAAATTAACCGCCAGCAGCATTCGGAAAATTTGTGAAGACAGCCTTGGGAATCTATGGTTTGCTACACAACGAGGTTTATATAAATTCAGGCTTGATGAATTATATAATTCTACATCACCGCGCTTTGTACATTATAAGAATTTTCCTCAAGATCCAAACAGTCTAAGCAATAATAATCTCCGCGGTCTTTACCTTGATCCCAAAGGAGTACTCTGGATCGGAACTTCAGGCGGAGGGCTTAATAGTTTTGATCAAAAAACCGGGACCTTTAGCCGGTATATAAATGATAAAAAGAATCCAGCCTCTATCTCGGGTAATCTCGTCACCTCGATTTATGGAGACCCATACCGGCCCGGGCCGGGCCTGTTGATAGGTACTTACGATGCGGGCTTGAATTTATACAATAGCAGTACAAATAAATTTAACAGGTATATTAAAACTGAAAGTATTTTGACCTTGTATGAAGACAGGTCCGGGATACTTTGGATCGGAACACTCTCAGGCGGCATAAAGATATTCGATAGACGGAAAAACAATTTCATTCATTATTTTGACGACCCTGATAATACAAATGACTTATTTGGTAATATGATCCTGGCAATTCTTGAGGATCGTGATAGTGAACTATGGGTAGCGGCAATGGGGTATGGTCTTAATCGTTTCGATTACCAGAGGAAGATAATTAAGGTTTACACCAATGACCCGAAAAACGATAATAGTCTTACAAGCAATTTAATTGTTGCCCTGTGCGAATCATCAGACGGGAGTATCTGGGCGGGAACGATAGAAGGGGGCATCGAACGCTTTGATAAAAAAAACAATAAATTCACCCGTTATAAACACGATCCTAAAAATTCCAACTCTATACTCAATAATGCCGTATCGGCTTTATATTACGATAAAGAATCAGACATTATGTGGATAGGTTATTCAATCGGGGGTGTCAGTAAATATAATATTTCAGAGAATATATTCGAGCATTTTATTCCAGATAAGGATAACCCGGATGCAATTTCAAAAGGTCCGGTATCAACAATCTATAAAGGTAAACGAACAGGTTTGTGGATTGGTACGATTGACAGGGGTCTAAACAGATATATTACCAGATCAGGTCACTCACACAGCGGTTATTTTAAGCATTATCAGGTTTCAGCTGAACCGGCGGTAAACAATAATGGTATTCAAACAATTTACGAAGATGATAAAGGCATAATATGGATAGGTACCTATGGAGGCGGTTTAAACCGGTATGATCCGACTGCTCAATCATTTAAATATTATACCGAAAAGGATGGGTTACCTAATAATGTAATATACAGTATACTACCCGATAAAGAAGGTTTCCTGTGGTTAAGCACAAACAAAGGGATCTCACGGTTTGACAGGAAAGCTGAATCATTCAGGAATTATGATGTAAGTGACGGGTTACAATCAAATGAATTTAATCAGGGTGCCTCTTTCGCAACTGCAAATGGTGAATTGTTCTTCGGGGGTGTTAACGGATTCAATTCTTTCTTCCCGGGTGAGATTGAGGATAATAAATACATCCCTCCAGTATACTTAACAACATTCAAAGTTTTTGATGAGATGCTCTCCTTACCAAATCCCCTGCCGCGGGATACAAGAATTGAGCTCACCTATGCACAGAATTTCTTTTCATTTGAGTTTGTCGCCTTAAATTATACTGCCTCCGAAAAGAATCAGTATGCTTACATTTTAGAGGGGTTTGATGAGAACTGGCATTTGACTTCCTCACAGCGAAGATATGTCAGCTATACAAATCTTGATCCCGGAGAGTATCTGCTGCGTGTCAGAGGTTCGAATAATAACGGCATATGGAATAAGGAAGGGACCTTATGCACAATTATAATCAAGCCTCCGATCTGGATGACTTTGTGGTTCCGTATACTGCTTGGTTCAGCGATAATTATTTTCACAATAGTTTTTTACAATTACCGCATACATAAAATCCGAAAAATGGACCTTATGCGTTTACGGATTGCACGCGATCTGCATGATGAGGTAGGAAGTGATCTTGGAGGTATTGGATTGATCAGTCAGCGGCTGGAAAAATACAAAGGGATTTCCTATGATATAAAAAGCGAGCTATCGGAAATCAGTCGCGCATCTTTTCAAACATCGGAAAAGCTTCGTGATATTGTCTGGTTTGTTAATCCCGAACACGACAAATCAGAACATCTTATACTCCGGATTAAAGATCTTGCAGGAAGTCTCTTGAAAGATGTTGAATATATATTCTTTATAGATAATAAAGTAACTTTTCAGAAATTTGATCTTGAAGCACGCCGGCAGCTATATCTTATTATTAAGGAAATTTTCTATAATATAATACAGCACGCCAGTGCAACGAAAGTAGAAATACGGTTTGAACAGGATTCCCGCAACCTTAAGATTATAATATGTGATAATGGCAAAGGATTCGACAGTACAGAAGAGCTTGAGAACTCACGGAATGACGCTATGTCGAATGGTATGGGTTTGAAAAATATTCATAGAAGAGCTGAGTTAATAAAAGCAAAAGTAGACATACAAAGTAAAGAAGGATGCGGAACAACCTTCACCATATCAGTTCATTTTCCTTAAATGTCTCGGAAATATACTTTGAATTATTCCTGTTTAATGAAATTTAATTGAACGGATTAAAAATTGGTTCTCCCTTCCCCCTGCAGAGCGATGGAAATTGCACAATATCCCGTAAACACGGTATGGAAGTAAAATAATCGAAATTATATATTGGATTTGTTTTCTGGAAACGATTTAACCTGGACTTCAAAATGGTGAGAGAATTTTGATTTGCTTTGCAAGAATGTAAAAGTTAAATAAAATGAAAAAATTGAAAGAACATCAGTGGGAATCAGACAATTCGAGCAAGGTTAAAGTGTGGATTATTGAAGATAATGAACTTTACAGGAAGAATCTTGCAGCACTTCTCAACCAAAACGAATGGATAAACTGTGAACATACTTTCTCAAATTGTGAGGATGCTTTACTGGAACTGAAGGAATCCTTTTCACCCGAGGTTTTTCTTGTGGATATAGGTTTGCCTGGAATGAATGGCATTGAAGGTATACAGCAGATTAAACGTATCTCCCCTACTTCATTTATTATTATAATAACAGTGTATGATGACGATCAAAAAATTTTCAGTGCATTATGTGCCGGGGCTTCAGGATATTTGCTGAAAAGCTCACCAGACGAAAAAATTATCGAGGCAATCACTGATGTGCTCAACGGAGGCGCTCCAATGAATGCACAGATTGCACGGAAAGCACTGAATGTCTTTCTTAAACGATCATCCTCTAACGGCGATTACGGACTTACTAACCGTGAAAAAGATATTCTCAGCCTTATTGTAGATGGTCTTTCAAAAAAACAAATTGCAGATCTTCTGCATATCAGTTACTATACCGTTGACACTCACATCAAGAACATCTATGCAAAACTTCACGTTCAGAGTTCCACCGGCGCCGTTTCCAAAGCCCTTAAAGAACGGTTGATCTGATTTTTATTCTAAAATACCGTATTTACGGTATGGCAAAACAGGGACTTATGAATAATATTTTAATTTAGAAATTTAAAACCATCTAATCCTAATCAGGAGATAATAATGATCAAGACTTACTGCAGAAGATTCAATCTCTTTCTGCTTATGCTCTTATTTAATTTATTAGTTATATCAGAAAACGTACTGTGCCAGGAAAACTCCCTTCGGATAACTAAGCAGGGCTTCAACCGGATTGTAATTCAGTCGCCTTCCGGTACGGAACGGATAATACCTGTCACATCTTCTGAAGATCAATTGCCTGGAAATATTTCAGTTGTTAATGAATCAATTAAAAACATTAATTCATCGTCCGATTGGACCCTGCTGCAGTCAGTAGAGGGTGTTGTTAAGGCAGTTTCCTTTGCAACTCCTTTGGTTGGCTATATGGCAGCAGAAGGAGGATTAGTTTATAAAACTATCGACGGTGGCTATAATTGGACCACTATTCTGAACATCGGATACCCAAACCATTGGTACGGTGTTCATGCATTTTCTATTGACAAAGTTATCATCTCAGGGTTCAGCCAATCGACGGGCAATGGCATGCTGCGCTGGACGACAAACGGCGGGGCATCCTGGACAGGCAATATTGTGATATCTCCCGGCCCAATGAATTGGGTCTATGGGGTAGGTTTTGCCGATTCGCTGCATGGATTAATAGTGGGGGCTACCTCGTCGGCAGGGAAAGTATATATCACTACTAATGGCGGATTAACTGTCAATGATTGGACAGCTGTAACAGCGGATCCGTCAGCCGGCTGGTTTGCTGGTAATTTTACAATGAGACCGAACGGAAAGTATTATATCACCGGCATCAAATTTTGTACTTCTACAGATTATGGGTTAACGTGGACAAACAGAGTCCATATTGATTCCGTCTTTGACGGCGGAGTTTCATTTCCGGATGATCTCCACGGATGGACAGGGGGCGGATCAATTTCTCCGACCGTTGAAGGTTGGGCTCACCGTACTACCGACGGTGGCGCTACGTGGAGCAATAGGATCCTGACTCTTCCTTATCCTGTTCGTGTGATTTACTTTTTTGATTCTATGACCGGATTTGCTCAGGGGGGCTCCGGAACAATCGGGGGTATCTGGGAATCGACGGACGGCGGTGTTACATGGAATGAAGGGGCAGTTACAAATGCAGAAATGGCCTCTTTAGATTGGCAGCGTGTAAGTCCCGACAGCATAGATATATGGAGTGTAGGCTATACACCCGCAGGCGGCAGCTACCATAGTCCTGTCTATAAGAAAAGAATGTACTATATCCCTGTTCCCGTCGAACTGACCTCATTCACGGCATCTGTGAAAGATAACAATGTTATTCTTGAATGGACTACAGCAACCGAAACCAACAATAAGGGATTTGAAATTCAAAGAGCCTCATCAGAACAGGATTGGCAGCAGATAGGATATCTCCCCGGTTCCGGGACTACCACAGAACCAAAGCAGTATATCTTCTCGGATAAAGAACTTAGTACAGGCATATATAATTACCGTCTGAAGCAGATTGATCTTGACGGAACATTTGAATATTCCTCTGAGATTAATGCAGAAGTTACGTTACCGGATGAATTTACCCTGAGCCAGAATTATCCCAACCCGTTTAATCCATCAACTGTTATTGAGTTTGGAATTCCCAAGGAGTCGCAGGTAAGTCTAAAGATCTATGATGTCCTTGGAAACGAAATTGTAACTCTTGTTAATGAAGTAAAGCCTGCAGGGAAATATGAAGTAAAATTTAATGCAGGGAATTTAAGCAGCGGAGTTTATTACTGCACATTAAAAGCAGCAGGCTTTTCTTCAACTAAAAAATTAATCCTGATGAAATAAATTCTTCAATTAATGTCCTCTCCATAACGGCAGGCGGGGCGTAAGCTTCACCTGCTGTTATTTTCATAAAATGAAATACAGAATAATGTTGTTTTATTGTTTTGTTCCTGAGCGATGGCTGCCCTCCGATTTTTATTCTCACAACTCCGCAACCATAACTAAATACATAAAATACCGTGTTTACGGTATAGCAAAAGCAGGGAGATATGAATAATATTTTAGTATTGAAAAATCTTAAAACTACTAATCCAATAAGGAAATAATTATGATGAAATCTTTATGCAAAAGATTCAGATATTGTATAACTTTTTTGCCTGTACTGCTTTTCGGTTTATTTGTTTTACCAGTAAATACAACGGCTCAGGAAACAGGGACGAACCCTGGAAGCAAACGGATTGCGATCAAGTCGGCATACGGTACTGCAAGTATAATACCCGTCACAACTTCTGAAGATAATGTGTCCGGAGATATTTTAACGGTGAATAAATCCATATGTAAAAGTAATTCATCGACTGAGTGGAATCTAATAGCAAGTACTGGCGGCATTGCACATGCAATTTCCTTTGCGACTTCGACAATCGGCTATATAGCAAAAGAAGGAGGACTAGTTGATAAAACCACAGATGGTGGGTATACCTGGACTACTGTTCTTAACACAGGATTCCCGAACTATTGGTATGGTGTTCACGCATTGTCGGCGGACAAGGTTATCATCTCAGGTTTTAACACTTCAACAAATAACGGCATGCTGCGGTGGACGACAAATGGCGGAGCAACGTGGAGTAATGATAGTATCCTGGTTCCCGGAAACTGGGTTACGAATGTGGAATTTGCCGATCCGTTGCACGGAGTAATTGCCGGTTTTGGCAGCGGGATTGTATATATCACTACTGATGGGGGCACCGAGTGGTGGCCAAGGCTGGCAGATCCTACTGGCGGATGGTTTGCAGGTAATTTTACTCTGAGACCGGACGGAAAATATTATATCACAGGCATCAAATTTTGCAGATCCACGAATTTTGGTATAAACTGGACATACAGGGGCAGTATAGATGAGGTTTTTGATGGAGGAGTTTCATTTCCTGATACTCTTCATGGATGGACAGGAGGCGGTTCAATTTCACCGACAGTCCAGGGATGGGTTCACAGAACATCCGACGGCGGAGCCACCTGGACCGACAGGATTCTGGAACTTCCTTACCCTGTTCGCGGTGTTTTCTTTCTTGACTCTCTGAACGGTGTTGCCCAGGGGGGTAACTACTCAATTGGAGGCATCTGGGAAACCAATGATGGCGGTCTTACCTGGCGCGAAGGAGTAAATACAAATTCCGAAATGCAAGATCTGGATTGGCAGCGTGTAAGTCCCGACAGTATAGATATATGGAGCGTGGGTTTTTCAACAGCAGGCGGCAACTACCATACTCCCGTCTACAAGAAAAGAATGTATTATGTGTCTGTCCCTGTCGAACTAACTTCATTCACTGCGAATGTGAAAGATAATAAGGTTATCCTTGACTGGATTACAGCAACCGAAACTAATAACAGGGGATTTGAAATTGAGAGAGCTTCATCTGAACTGGTCTGGGAAAAGATTGGATATGTTCAAGGCTATGGTACAACTACAGAGGTTAAAAAATATACCTTCGTAGATGATGAAGTAAATACAGGTACACATACTTACCGTCTGAAACAGATCGATCTTGATGGAACGTTCGAATATTCATCTGAGATTAGTGTGGAAGTTACAGTTCCGGATGAATTTAATTTAAGTCAGAATTATCCCAACCCGTTTAATCCATCAACTGTTATTGAATTCGGAATTCCTAAATCGTCATTCGTAAGCTTGAAAATTTATGATGTCCTTGGGAATGAAATTCAAACTCTTGTTAATGAAGAAAAACCTGCAGGAAGGTATGAAGTAAAATTTAACGGCAGCAGCTTTAGCAGCGGTATATATTACTATACCTTAAAATCAGGAGACTTTTCTTCAACTAAAAAATTAATTCTGATGAAATAGGATTTAATCAATTTAATTCTCTTTAATAAATATTTTCTTGAAGGAGCATATTATGAAAATCAGTTACAGATTTTCTTTTTTAACCGCCATAATTCTGATGTGCAGCAGCTTATCCTTTGCACAGTGGATATGGCAGAACCCGGTCCCTTTTGGACATGTGATCTATGATGTTGCCTTTTTTGACTCTAACAATGGAATCGGAGTCGGGGCTAACGCTATCATCTACACCACCGATGGAGGAATTACATGGACAGACCAGCCAAATAGTTTTACACTCTATTGTATTACAATTACCGATGTTAATACGGCAGTAGCAGTTGGATATAATGGTGTAATATTAAAGACAACAGATGCCGGAGCAAATTGGACACAGCAGACCAGCGGAGTGACCTTTGCTCTTCGCGGAGTGGACTTTATCGATGCCAATAACGGGACAGCGGTAGGTTACACCACCGACGGCAATATTCTACGCACCACCGATGGAGGTACAACCTGGACGACTCAGCTGACCCCATCAGTAAGATACCTTCTCAGCATTTATTATTATAATGCCGACAGCGCATGGGCTTGTGGTGAATATGGTACCATTATGCGGACGACAAACGGCGGAACAAACTGGACAGTTTTGAATTACGGTAATAAAGTTTTTACTGATGTCTACTTTTCCGATTCAAATAATGGTACCATTGTCGGTTACAGCGGTTATATTGTAAGAACTACGAACGGCGGAACAAACTGGAATATTCAGACAAGCGGAACAACTACGCCATTTAAAGGCGTTCACTTTTTTGATGCGCTCAACATAATGGCAGTAGGCGAATCCGGCAAAATAGCGACAACAACCAACGCAGGAATAAACTGGACACTTATTACAACTGATATTAACCAGCATCATGAAAAAACATTTTTTACCAGCCCCACCACAGGAGTTATAGTCGGATATAACGGTAATATATTACGAACGACCGATGCGGGACTTAACTGGACAAATTTAACAAGCACCGTAACAACAAATTCTCTTAATGGAGTTTGCTTCAGTA
Organism: uncultured Ignavibacteriales bacterium; assembly: GCA_963764685.1. Classification (GTDB taxonomy): domain Bacteria; phylum Bacteroidota; class Ignavibacteria; order Ignavibacteriales; family Ignavibacteriaceae; genus CAVXTT01. The sequence continues at coordinate 88,455 of CAVXTT010000020.1, read as the reverse complement.
ATAACAGCACCGGAACAACAGTAGGAAATGCCGGCACTATTCTGCGAACCACCAACGGCGGCACAAACTGGACACCGCAGACAAGCGGAGTAACCGTCAGGCTCAACTGGGTATTGTTTACTGATGCCAATACCGGAACTACTGTAGGAGCCACCGGTACTATTTTGCGGACCACTGACGGCGGTACAAGCTGGACACCGCAGACAAGCGGTGTAACAGACGAGCTGAAATCAGTCTCCTTTACTGATGTAAATACAGGAACTACAGTCGGATCCAGCACTATTCTCAGAACCACTGACGGCGGTACAACCTGGACACCGCAGACAAGCGGGGTAACGACTGCCCTGAATTCAGTCTCCTTTACTGATGCAAATACAGGGACCATAGTTGGAAGCTCCGGTACTATTCTCAGGACTACCGACGGGGGCACAACCTGGATACCACAGACAAGCGGAACGACACAGGAGCTAACAGGAGTTTCCTTTAGTAATGCTAATACCGGGACGGCAGTAGGATATGGTGCTACCATTTTACGAACCACCGATGGAGGGACAACCTGGACACCGCAGACAAGCGGCTCCACCAATACCTTTAGCGGCGTAACATTTTACGATGCTAACAATGGGATTATTGTAGGAAATTCGGGCACTATCCTCAGAACCGCCGACGGGGGTGCAACCTGGCTTACGGAGGGTTACCTCGTATATGCTACTTCTTGTGTTTCCTTTATTAATGCGGATTGTGCAGTTGTTGTTGGAAGCGTCGGCACAATTCTGCGCAGGGAAAGCATAGCAGCTACAACCTTCCAGTTATCAGTAAATGTAGCTGCCGGGTGGAACATGGTTTCTATTCCGGGGCTTCATCCCGTTGATCAGAATGTATTAACCTGGTGGCCGGGTAAAGATCCTTCCGCCGGGGTATTCAAATTTGCAGCCGGCTATCAGGCAGTCACCGCTGCCGTTCCGGGTACAGGTTACTGGATGAAGAATCTAATAACACAAACCTATAATACCGGAGATGAGTGGCCGGCAGGAGGAATACAATTTACAGCTCACGATCCGATCAATGCCAACGAGGGGTGGAACCTTTTCGGCGGTTATGATGAAGCTGTTCCCGCTGAAGGGCTTAGTACAACACCTCCGGGACTAATAACCGGATCCGTATTCAAATATCAGGGAGGATATCAGGCAGCCGACACCATCGCACCAGGTTACGGCTACTGGGTTAAGCTTACCGGCGCAGGACAGATTAACATTGTACCATCAGCCGGTTCTGGAGCCGGAGTACTTAAGAATGAAACCGAAGGCTTCGGAAAGATTATAATAACCGACAAATCAGGCAAGAGTTATACTCTATATGCAGCTTCTGGTCCCGGAAAATCAAATCAGAATTTTGAATTACCTCCTCCTCCCCCCGCAGGTATGTTTGACATCAGGTATTCTACGGGAAGATATGCAGAAGATCTTTCGACAGATAAGTGCATTGAATTAACTGGTGTGCAATATCCTGTTAAAGTTAAAGCAGAAGCTGTAGGAATAATCTTATCGGATGAGAGCGGCAGAGAGCTGGCTAGACTGGCACCAGGGGAAGAAGCAGTGCTGAAAGATCTGGTGAATAAGCTGTATATATTAGAAAGTTCTGCACCGCTGATATATTCGCTTGAGCAGAACTACCCTAATCCTTTTAATCCGGTCACATCCATTCAATTCAGCATTGCGGAGGATGTAAGTAATTTAAAGCTGAATATCTATAACGTAATTGGAGAGAAAGTTGCACAACTTGTAAACGGCAGTCTTAAGGCAGGAATTTACAGGCTCAGCTGGGATGCATCTGAAGCAGCATCGGGTACTTACATATACCAGATAGTAACGGATAATTTTATATCAGCAAAGAAGATGGTATTGTTAAAATAATGTGACTTTTATTTGAAAGGTTCATAGAAGCCCTCTCGTACTTCGGGGCGGCCCGGGTTTTCCCGGTGCCGTCCGGAAGTTTTTAACTGCGGGATAATTTCAGTCGGATTCGTTATTCACATCGGCTGCCTTGTTAAACCCAGCAACCAAACCTCTTAAAGTTCCACGGAGTGATATTTAGATTATCGTGTAAGTTGGGGCCGTAGTTTAATTGGATACATTTGGGGGGGTCTCAGATTGGATTCGGTCTGCTGGATTCAACTCTAAAGCACTCTGAAAAAAAATCCGGTTCAATTTGTACCAAAGTGAGAAAATATTACCCAAATTTATTACTAATTGCTTTATAATTGCTTATCTGTAAGCCATCTCTAAGCCATCTGTAAGCCATCTGTAAGCCATAAGTGCTGTTTTATGGCTTACAGATGGCTTAGAGAAGGCTTACGTATGGCCTTTACATATGCAATCTTTGTACTATTCTTTATAAATAACATAGTTAAATGTGAATTGTTCTTGTAAAAAATGGGGGAAGAAACCAGGATTAAGCAGATTGAGGGCTATGAGATCGCACGGCTTATGAATTTTACAAATAAAAAGGGGGTGGGTATTTCAACAGTTGGGGTATACACATCAAACCGAATAGCGGCTTGAGGTATGAAGGATGGAAATTGAAAAAGAAAAAAAATTGTCCCAAATGGTCGGTTATTTATGTTTTTTTATTTCCATTTTAATTTGAACAGCAGTTATAAATAATATACAAGAGTTCCCCGTTTTCCGAAAATCACTTAAAAATTAATATTGGATGATCGGCGCAGTATTTATTTATCTCATATAAGGATGATGGAATCTAGAAAACAGAATAGGATAACAAATATTAATGAAACATTCATTTACTGGTTTATTGTTTTGTTCAGATCTGCTGCTTAGCAGTAAAGTTATTGCCCAGCATTTTCTATCCGACAGAGTTCAACTGCTGCTCTAATTCATCCAGTTTTGTCTGGTGTTTATCAAAGTCAATAAATCTTATCAATATAAGCGCAGTAAGTAAAAAAGGTATATAGGCAGCGATTACATACTCCCAGTTAAATAATTGTTTCAACGGACCGATTAAACCGGAGCCGAATGCAAGTCCAAGGTTTGAAACAGCCATATATAATGTGAACTGGGTAGCGGCAATTCTTTTTGAACACAACTTCATTGCACTTGCAAATATTGCAATGGTGTTAAAGGTCAGCAGGATATAAAAAGCGATGATGAATCCTACAATAAATTCTTCCCGGAGCCACAAATGGTTAAAGAATGCAAATGCTCCTACTGCAGTCATCAGTCCCAGAATGTAAAAGGACATCATTCTTATCTTTCCCAAAAGATCGGTCAAAGCACCGCCGATAAACATTCCCGCTGTACCGGAGATCAGGTTTGCTATTCCAAATACATGGGAATATTGTTCATTGGTCCATCCTAACTTCTGAACTGTAAAGATGGGCAGAAGTGAATCGATTAATCCCTCCCCTATTGAAGCATTAAAAGCAGCAATGCCCATTAAGAAGCTCACCGGCATAAAGAAAAATTTAATTAAACTTTTAATAATTGATTTGAAACTATGCAGCTGAAGTGAAGCAGCCGTTTTAGAAGGACTTCCCCCTGTCCAGGGTAAAAGTTTCTCTCCCATACGTTCACGTAAAAACATCGGGACAAAAATTATAATCATGACAAGCAATGAAAAAATTATCATAGTAAAGGAAAATCCATAATTATTCAATAACCAGCTTGCCGCAACAGCAGTTAACGATTTACCCATAACTTTTGAACCCCACATTACACCGTTTGCCCTTGCCTGCTGTTCAGCCGGCAGTATATCAACTGCCATCCCGTCAACTGCAATATCCTGGATTGCTGTAAAAAAATTATTCGTGAAACCAAATATCATCAAAAGGACAAGATTATCCAGCGGGTTGGAAATAAAGGACATAAACAGAAGACTTAAAATTATTCCCGACTGTCCGAGGATAATCCAGGCTCTTCTTCTTCCCATTGCCAGGTAAGTAAACCTGTCCATAAACGGTGCGCTGAATATCTTAAAACTCCACGGTATTCCGAGAACGGCAACATAACCGCCTATCTCACCGGGCGTTTTGCCGTTCATTGCCATCCAGGCAGGCACTGCGTACCACAATAATCCCTGTGGAATTCCCTGGGCAACGTAAAGAATTGAAAATGTTATGTACCTGAGAATACTGCTGTCCGCTAATGCAGGAAAGGCAGTAAATCTAGCAAGTTGAGCTTTAGCAAGCAATGATTCGTTAGAAATTGTTAGTGTGGATTAATAAGCCAAAGGGATATTAGCAATTAATAATTATTAATCAAAGAGCAGGACTGCAAAAGAAAGAGGGTAAATATCATATCTGTCCAAAAAAATAAAAAGAAGAATCCCTCTTAAAAAACTGCAAAATCTATTTAACAGAAAAACAATTCATAACTTCTTATCTGCCCCTTGCGACTTGAGATATGGAGTCTATCCAGCACTTGATAATTTACAGCCCATTCATCATCCCTCACCCAGCTAAGGAAAGCAGGGTGCTAGCGAGACAATTATGCAGCATTTTACTGTTTGTACTGCATTCTGAGATAAGCATCCTGAAGGAAGCTTCAGGAAAAAAATATAAAGCGTTGCCTTCAACCGGTTTGGAACCGGTTGATCCTGAGAGGTAGTAAAAAAACAGATCAACTAATAAATGTGTCTCGCTAGCACCCCCGTTTGGAACGGGGTGTGGGAATAATGCAAAATTTTTCGATGGAAAGCAGGCAGATATTTTTTCTTATTTCTATTTTATTTTGGACAGAAATGTTAATATGTAAAGACCCGCTGATATGGATAATATTGTATATTTGCAGAAAACAATTTGGAGAAGGTTCACATGGCAAAGAAGGGTGAATTAAAGACGAAGGTCAATGATCTAAGCGTGGAAGGTTTTCTCAATTCTGTTGCAGATGGACAAAAGCGTGAAGATTGTTTTGAGATTCTCAAATTAATGAAACAAGTTACAAAAGAAACGCCGAAGATGTGGGGTTCAAGCATTGTCGGCTTTGGAAGCTATCACTACAAAGGTGCCAGCGGACGCGAAGGCGACTGGATGTTGACAGGCTTCTCTCCCCGTAAACAAAACCTTACGCTTTACATTATGGGAGGGTTTAATTTACATAAGGATTTGCTAAAGAAACTTGGCAAATTTAAAACAAGCGCTGGATGTTTGTATATCAAAGAACTGGATGATGTGGATAGAAAAGTTTTGAAAGAATTAGTCGCTGCCTCTGTAAAAACGATGAAGAACCTAAGCTCAGATTCATCTGGTTTATGAATCAGGCATTTTCCATTTTATCGGCTACCCTGAATTTCTTCTAAATTTTTCGGCATACTTATCAGCTTCATATTTTTATCTACGAGGAACATCGACGGTGTAGCATATATATAATAATCCAATGAAGCCTGCCCATCCCACCCTTTAAGATCGGAGACATTAAACCAGTCAGGTTGATTTGAATTTATGAAACTAAGCCAGTCGGACCTGGAACTATCAAGTGATACGGCAATTACCTCAAGCTTTTTTGGGCTTTGGCTCTTATAATGTTTATAGATCTCCGGCAGCAGGCTCTTGCAGTGGGGACACCAGCTCGCATAGAATATAATTAAAAGCCGGTCAGCATCTATTTTGCTGATATCTACCAAAGTACCACCGGGATCAGGCAGAATTATATTAGGTACCTCTATTCCCTGCTTAAAGGTCTTAACCTGCTGTATCCTCCTGTCGAGAGCCTTTTCCAGTGTTACATCCAGGCACAAATCATCTTTAATTACATAATTTTCTGTTATATAGCTCAGAACATTATCAAAGCCGAACTTCTTAAATCCATCCAGAAGATATTCTACAACGTGCTTATATACGATATCATTTACTTTAGCCCTGATCAGGATTGAATCAACAGCGGATATAAATTCTTTTTCAAGAAGCTCCTGCGGCAGCTGCGGATTGCGGTAATATGACAGGTACTCAATTGTCTTACTTGTAAATGCATCGGAATAAATGAGTTCATCATCATCGAAGCTGACCATATCCAGGGCGTGGGACTTCAGGTAATTAAGCGGATCCTCCGACTCTGCAGCCGGAAGCTGAGCCGACCGGACATATCTTGCAATGAATGAATTAGGATCCTGCTGAGAGGTTATATTAATGAAATGCAGATATTCTTCCTGAACCTGAAGCAGCTTTTCACTTGTTGTTTTATAATAATCGTCATCCCTGGGATACCGGGCAAGGACCAGGTGAAGCAATTCGGATTTGGTCTTATATTCTTTATTCAGACTTATAAATTGATTATAAATCTTATTTGATTCCGACCTTACTACTTTCAGACTGTCAGAAACATTTTTCGCATTGGTACGGATCTCAATATCCTCATTATCATATATGAAATCTATCCGTTTATTCTCAAAAGAAAGACGATAAAAGCCGGGATGATATTTATCAAGGTTAAATTGGAATGCATTATTTTCACCTGGTATGGAATCCTCATAGGTAACTATTTCCCCCCGGAGAGAACTAAGAACGGCATAGCTCCCCTGTAATTCGTCAACCTGAATCTTAACCTGCTGGGCAAACGCAATATTCATCCAGAGTATTAACAAAAACCCCGGATGTCTTAACATATTAATAATCCTTCAGGCAGCGTATATTGTAACCGTATTCCTTGTAATCGTTCTCCCCCAGGTAGATTATATTATCATCGTAATAAAGATTCAGACTGCCGGCGCTTTGTGCATCATACTCCTTTGAACTCCAGAAGTAAGCATCTTCACCAAAACCTTCGAACGCAGCTATTGTCGTAAAGGTCGCCCGCCAGCAAAGCAGAAAATCCGCTTGTGTTTGTTCCTGCCCCGCCACCTGTTCCCTGCGAAGCTGCTTTAAGTGCATTTGCATGTCCGCTTACGCCTATACTTAATGTCATATATTCCGCCAGATGTCGGTATATGCCAGCCGGCAGGACATATTCCCTTAGCACCCTGGTATGCTGCATACTGCATTGCTTCATCCCACTGGTATAACCCGCCGTATGTATTGCAATTAGCCGGATCGTCGTTATAGCAGTACTTTTCAATTGTACTATTATTGGTCTGAGCCTGTGATCCGTTTATTCTTGTTCCGATATTCAGGTTTTCTCTTAACCAGCATTGATTGACCAATTAAAACAGTATTGTAGACTTTCCCGTTACGGGGATCAGTAACCGTGGGAATTCCCGGACAGGATGGACTCAGATTAACAGGCTGCCTGAGCAAGCAGCCATCTTAATTCTAAAACATTTTTTTCAAAGTCGAATATTTCAATACCCAAGATTCTTGCCCTGGCTCCAACCCCGAAATCCAGTCCGGCATAAAGCTGCCACCAGGGTTCGTTAATCAGATCAACCAGTATTTCCCCGTAAGCTTCGGCGTTTGCATATCCGGCCAGTACACCATAAACACCAACACTTATTTCCGGCTTAACATATACTCTTGCACCTGCATTGGCTGTCAATACCGGCGGATTATAATTAAATTGATTGCTAAAATCACTGTAAGGATTCCATCCCTGTCCCCTTACATAACTTATTCCTGCTTCAAAGCTGACACTGTTTTCAAATCCGACACTCAGACTTGCATTCGCATAACCGCTTCCCCCTGCTTTAATATCAAGTTTAATGATAATTACAACCGGTATTGGTCCTAACTGAAAATATATAGGTGAAAAATGAATAGTTGCCAGGGTAATCTCTTTTTCAATTGTATAATTCAGCTGAGCTATTAATTCAAGGCTTTCACTGTTAGTTGCCTCCAAACCTATTTTTGCATTTCGTAATTTGAATGATGATATCCTTGCCTGAAACACAACATCTGCATCCAGTGTAAAATTACCAACTAACTTAACCTGGTCGTTTGTGGTATTAGGGATTTCCGTCTAAATCATATAAGACGATATCCATATCAAAATCAAAATTAGATTCCTGCCCCTTATTGATCTTATATTTAATTCCCTCATAATAATAATCTACCTTTTCGATCTGTGCTTCCTGTAAATTTTGTTTGAGGGATATATAACCTTCTTCAATTGCTTCTTCCAATGTTGCCTGCGTTGTAGTGATTACAACATCATTTCCTGTATGAATCGATATTGGTAATTTTTCTAAGCAGTCCCGAACCATTGGGAATTACTAAAACATCATTAACAGCAGGATTATATTTTTCAGTAAAACCGCTTTGAAAAGTAAATGTCAGACTATCTTCCGATACATTAACAAGATTCGAAGAATAATCTGTACTGTCCACCGATTTAGTAGTTTCCGGTATAAGCACAACTTCATCCGCAGGCTGCACCGGGTTGTCTTCCTTGCAGCTCTGAATCAAAACTAAAAACAGGATAAAAATAAATGTTAAGCGGGGGGAAAATATCTTTTGCATAACTCACCTGCTGGTTAAAGATTATTTATAAACCTCGAAGTAGATTTAATGACCTGTTTTTAATTTGTAAAAATTATTTGTTAGAAACAAGCAATTCTGAATGTTTAGCATACGATTAAGGAAGGTTCTTAGTTTGTAGTTCTTGGTTCCTGGTTAACCAGAACGTTGTGTCTATAGTGGTTATTGTCTTTAAACCATTTTACCACATAAGGCACATAGAAAGACATAAGAACACATAGAAATTAGAAACAAACTAAGACGCCGGTACAGGAGATTGCTTCGTCGGGGACTCCTGCTAATGACGCCTTATCGCCAGTGCCCGGTCACTTCGATACATTTTCTCGAAGACTCGAAAACACTCAGTGACCTTTCTTTCCCTTTCCTAAACAATTCTAGCCCGGTGGCTGAGTGTTCCGAAGGAATGTATCGAAGCCATAAGGGCGGGCAGTGCGAAAAATCCTCATATCAGTCATTGCCCTGACCATTTTATGATGAAATTTCTTCGTAGGAGACTACTTCTAATAATGTTTTAATAAAGGTCATTTTTTTGTTAAATAAAGGCAATCACTTTATTGGATAACTACTAATGCCGCCTTATCGTCACTTCGACCTGTCCCTTCGGGATACGTTTTCTCGAAGACTCGAAAACACTCAGTGACCTTTCTTTCCCTTTCCTAAACAATCCTAGCCCGGTGGCTGAGTGTTCAGAAGGAATGTATCGAAGCCATAAGAGCGGGCAGTGCGAAAAATCCTCATACCAGTCATTGCCCTGACCATTTTATGATGAAATTTCTTCGTAGGAGACTACTTCTAATGATGTTTTAATAAAGGTCATTTTTTTGTTAAATAAAGGCAATCACTTTATTGGATAACTAGCAATGACTCGCCGTTCTGACTACGAACTAAGAACTTGCTAATTTCTATGTAATAATGCGCGATTATTCAAAAAGTATAAATTTAAGGTCTTAATCACAGAGGAGATTCAAGAATTTAATACACTGTTAACACTCCCTTAATAATCCCTTAATACACAAGCTATACTTTTGCCTCAATGGAAATTAAACTAAAGAAGGCAAGGATATGAGCGGATGGTTTACATTTTTTTTAATTCCCTTCGTAATTATTGCGGCAATATTCTCCCCGGAAATATACTCACAGGGAGCAGGAGTGCTTACCGGGAAGATTATCGATAAAACTACCGGTGAAGAATTAATTGGAGCTAACGTACTTTTAACCGGAACAACCACCGGGGCTTCAAGCGATATCGATGGTCTTTTCAGAATCAATAATATTCCAGAGGGGGTTTTCAGCATAAAGGTCAGCTATGTTTCGTATCAGACCCTGATAATAGAGAATATTGAGATTAAAAATGGAAAGGAAACAGTTGTTAACATATCCCTGGAACAAACATCTACCGAACTTCAGGAAGTAGTCGTAACTGCAGAAGCGATCAAATCTACCGAGACCTCAATAATAAAGACGATGAAGAACTCCGGGAATATTGTAGAAGGTATATCCGCCGAACTGATTAAAAAAAATAACAGCAGCACTGGAGCGGATGTTTTGAAAAGGATGACAGGTGTTACTATTTCAGAAGGTAAATATGTATATATAAGAGGGGTTGGTGACCGTTATAATAATACTCTCCTGAATGGAGCAAATGTTCCCGGTACGGATCCCGAAAAGAAAAGTTTCTCTTATGACCTGTTCCCGGCAAGTCTGATTGAAAATGTAATAACTTCAAAAACTTTTACGCCTGATAAACCGGCTGATTTTTCAGGGGGCCTGGTTCAGATAAACACAGTTGAATTCCCTCCTGCATTTTTTATTGATGTAAATACTTCAACATCATTTAATTCAGTCACTTCGGGAAAAGAATTTTTAACCTACCATGGAGGAGGAAAAGATTTCCTCGGTACCGATGACGGTACAAGAAGTTTACCATCAACAATAACCGAACAGAAAGTGGTCAGGGGGAATTATTCTGATGCCGCATTGACAGATATTACAGCATCATTTAAAAATAACTGGAATACCAGCACCTCCCCTGCACCCGTAAACGGAAGTTTTAAGCTCAATCTGGGAGATAAAGTAGCTAACGGTGAAGGAATGTTTGGATATATCGGTTCATTATCCTATTCGAATTTAGCGGAGCAGAGAGATTTTGAGCAAAACAGCTATACATTTGAGGGACCGCGTTATATGTATAACGGATCAGGATATTCACATTCTGTTGTTTGGGGCGGTCTCCTTAATCTAAGCTATAAATTCGGGCCGGCAGATAAATTAAGCCTTAAGAATATATACAACCGGAACTCAGATGATGAAACTGTTTTTTATTCCGGTGAGTATTCAGGCGCTTCGCAATACAGGGAAGTAACTAATTTAAGATTTGTGTCCCGCTCACTCCTTTCAAATCAGCTTATCGGGGAGCATCAGTTTGGATTCCTTTATGGTACCGGGCTTGAATGGAATATTAATTACGCACGTTCCGACAGGAATGAACCTGATGCCAGGAGATACGTATATGCAAGGGATATAAATGAAACGTCCGACCCGATGAGATTTCAGCTCGATCAATCGCTGGCAACCCGGTTCTATGGAGATCTTCTGGATCAAAGCTATTCGGCCAATACCGCTCTGAATATAAAATTATTCCCGGATCCCGAACTGCCTAAGCTGAAGACCGGATTTACCATTGAGAGGAAAACAAGAGAATTTGATGCAAGAACATTCGGTTTCAGGAATGCACCCGGCGGTGATTTTATTCGGGAGGACAGCATTCTTCAACTTTCGGTGGAAAATATATTTACTGAAGAGAATATTAACGGAACGTTTGCTGAAGTTCTTGAGATCACTAAGCCATCGGATAGTTATTCATCGGAACAGGATATCTATGCAGGCTTTCTGATGTTCGATGTCAATCTTCTTGCAGACCTAAGGATAAGCGCCGGGATCAGATATGAAAATTCAACCCAAAAGCTTCATTCATTTTCACAAACCGGTGCTGCGCTTAATATAAATGATAATTATAAAGACCTGCTTCCCGCTGTAAATATCAAATACATAATAAACGATCTGATGAATTTGAGATTCGCTTACAGCAGAACTCTTGCGCGTCCGGAATTCAGGGAACTGGCTCCGTTCAGTTATTTTGATTTTATCGCAAATGAACTGGTTACCGGGAATGAGAACCTTAAAAGGGCAACAGTTCAGAACTTTGATATAAGGTATGAGCTCTTTCCGGGTACCGGTGAACTTGCTGCTTTGAGTTTATTCTATAAAAAATTTAATCAACCCATAGAACAGATCCTTATCGCTTCTTCAAGCTTTGAACCCATACGCTCATATGAAAATGGTGAAACAGCAAACAATTACGGCATCGAATTGGAAGTAAGAAAATCTCTCTCTTTTATATCTTCTCTGGCTGACGGATTCTCCTTTGTAGGCAATGCCAGCTATATAAAATCTGAAATAAATGTCTCGGCTAACAACGGTTTTCAGGAAGCTGTGAGACCGATGCAGGGACAGCCTGAGTATATCCTAAACCTGGGACTTTATTACGATAATTTCGATCTCGGCTTTGAGTCTTCCGTTGTGTTTAATAAGGTCGGATTAAAAATTGCGAAGGTAGGCTATGCGGGACTCGGGGATGTTGTGGAATTACCGCGTGATCAGATTGATCTGTCTTTTTCGCAACGGGTCTTTTCTAATTTCAATATAAAACTCGGCATTAAAGATCTTCTTGATCAGGATACAAGGTTTATCCAGAGAACCCCTGACGGGGATAAGACATCGGAGCTGCAGAGAACGGGAAGAACATTTTTAGCAGGCTTATCATATCAGTTTAATTAATAATAAAAGGAACAATAATATGAATAGATTATTCATTTTACTTTTTTCGATATTCACCATAATATCGATCTCAGCACAGTCGTTTGAAATAGTTGAAGGAGATATAACTTCCAATAGGACGCTAACATCCGGCAATATATATATGCTCAGAGGTTTTGTAAGAGTTCAGTCAGGCGCTGTGTTAACTATAGAGCCGGGAACACTGATCGTGGGTGAAAATGTTACCCAGGGTACCCTGATTATTAAACCGGGCGGAAAGATTATGGCAGAGGGTACAGTGAATGCACCGATCGTATTCACCAGTGAATTTGCGCTTCAGGGGTCTTCAAGACAACCCACATATGGCGACTGGGGCGGAATTATCATACTTGGTAATGCACCTATAAATGTACCCGGAGGAACAGCAGCCATAGAGGGTCCCGGTGATATATACGGCGGTACCAATGCCGATGACAACAGCGGTGTGCTTAAGTTTGTAAGGATCGAATACCCGGGAATACCTTTTTCTCTTAATAACGAAATAAACGGACTTACTCTCGGCGGTGTGGGAAGAGGTACAACTCTTGAATATATCCAGGTTAGCTTTTCCGGTGACGATTCATTTGAATGGTTCGGTGGAAATGTAAACGGGAAATATTTAATTGCATTCCGCGGATGGGATGATGATTTTGATACCGATTTCGGTTACCAGGGAAAGCTCCAGTTCCTTGTAGCATTAAGAGATCCTGCAATTGCAGATCAATCAAGTTCTAACGGATTTGAGTCAGATAACGATGGCTCGGGGTCGTTGAACCAGCCGGTTACCTCCCCTACCTGGTGGAATGTATCTTTATTTGGTCCACTTGCAGATACTAACAGTACAGTAAATTCCTTGTTTAAAAGAGGAATGCATTTGAGGAGATCATCTCTCAACAAAATATCCAATGCTCTAATTGCGGGCTGGCCCACAGGCATCCGGTTAGACGGACAAAATACGATCCAGGGTGCTATTGATGGTAATATGTTCATAAATAATAGTGTTATCTCGGGATGGAATACAAAAGCTATGGATACAGTGAGCGCCGGGAATTTAAACTTTGATATTAATACATGGTTTACTAATTCTTCGGGCAGAACATTTACAGTAAATTCAAACTTATTGGTCCCGGATGCATTCAATTTGACTGCTCCCGTTTTTATGCCCTCTGCAGGTTCCCCGCTTCTGACAGGAGGTGCCACACCTCCGAACGATTCTTTCTTTGATCAGACAGCCGTATATGTCGGTGCATTCGGATCAACGGACTGGACAGCTGGCTGGTCTGATTACAACCCCGTAAATTATGTAACCGGTATAGATGATCACAGCAATACGATCTCAGGCTTCACACTGGAGCAGAATTATCCCAATCCCTTCAATCCTGCAACCAGGATAAGATTCTCTTTACCGGCTGCAGCATCAGTTAAACTTGCTGTATACAATGTTATCGGTGAAGAAGTTGCTGTTCTGTTAACCGGTTACAAACAAGCAGGTCAGTATGATTATACATTTAATGCCGTTGGGCTGAACAGCGGAGTCTACTTCTACAAACTTGAGGCAGGAAATTTTGTCGAAGTAAGAAAAATGATCCTGATGAAGTAACCGTCCTTTAAAATTCAGGGTTAAGCTATTTGAACAGTCTTAACCCTGAAGCATAATTATAAGGTAAGTTCTTAGTTCGTAGTTCCTGGTTTTTTTACTTGCGGCGAGCTCATAGGAACGGGGGGAGAGATTAATTAAGTTTAGGGGGGGTAAATCTTCACAATCATCAATATAATATAAATACCAGAGATGAATTGACCCGGCACCTAATAATTATAAGCCTCTACCCCCTACACAACCCCTATTATGCCCTACTAAAATCTTACAATAACATTACCCTCGAAGAAAGGTTGTATAGAGGTTAAAGGGGTTAGATACCGGGAGAGATAGGCCTGGAGATAAATGTTTGGTCAGATCTTTCCGGGTTATTGCATTAAATCCAATAGGAGTTGTCTGATCCCCTGTTCCTACAAACATTTGTATAATTCCATTATTCCGGGTGCAAAAGCAAGCATTGAATCTAATTTTATTTATTGCTCTTTTTTTATCTCTTATTTCATGATTTGGGACAGACATTATTTCTGCAACACATCTCTTAGCGATTCGTTCTTTTCAAAAACAGATTTTGCAAAAGTACATACGAGTTGTATTTTGATATTATTCTCTCTTGCATAATCGACTATATGCAGCACCAGCTTTTGACCAATACCTTGTCCATGAAAGGCTTTCTTTACTTCCGTATGGTCAATGATAATTTCTGTTTCACCCGGAGAGGTGTACCATAATCCGCCGGCTATCTTACCCTTAACATAAGCTAAGAAATAACCCCTCGTGTCATCTTTGAATTGCTTAATCTCAATCATTCTTAACAGGTTTGATACTCAATGCTCCTGACGGGCAGTGGGCCACCTGATCAATTAATTCTGCTGTAGAAGCATTCTCAGGCTTTACCCAGGGTCTTAAAAATACATTGTATACCTTCGGTAACATTTTTATACAAATTCCTGAATGAATGCATTTTGGGGGCTGCCATATAATTGTAATCTCTCCGTTTGAATATTCTTTCCTGTCCATTTTGGCCTGACCATTTATTTCAAATTATTTCAATAAAATCATTTTCTTAGTCTCAATAAAAGATCCGGGTTTCATTTAATATAACCCTAACCATATTATTATATCACTTGATGGGGAGCACAAATATTAAGGAGATTTTGAAATATGGTAAGTTTGAATGATCCACTGTTAGGCAATCATTATACTGGAGAGAAAGTTAAGCGGTTGTTTTTACAGAAATAATATTCGGATTAAACTAATCCTGTTTTGATAGAATAAAAAGCCGCAAAGACTAAAGCCTTTGCGGTTTTTTTTAGATCAGGTCTCCCTGATTATTATACTCTGTCAGTGGTCTTCTTCAAACAGACTCATTCGTCAATTCGAAAAACAAGATTCTCCTAAAGGGGGTATCTGTTCCTTGTATACTAATTTTGAGCGGGACTTTATTCTATTAATGGAATCATTAAAGAAATCTTATCGGCAGGAATGGCAAAGACCTATCAAAATTGATTACTTGTACAGCATCCTCTTCTTTGTTGAAACAAATTTCTCAGTTACGATCTGATATATGTACAGTCCGGAGCCAGTATTTGGTATGAAATCCCGTCCTTCCATAAGTAGCTCTCCGTAAGGGTTTACTCAAACAAAAATATTTTGTTCATTAAGAGACAAAAATCTTATATATTTAAAACATCAAAAAAAGGATGAGTATTATGAACACAACAGCAATAACTTTATCCTCGGCGAGGGCAAAAATTATTTTTGTTGATATTACTGCTTTACTTTTTATTTATTTTACGCCGGCAATATCGCACCTATTAAATTTCCCGTTATATCTTTTGGAACCGATGCGTATAATGCTCATCCTTTCGCTGGCCCATACAAATCGCAGAAACGCATACCTTATCGCATTAACTCTTCCATTATTTTCATTAATTATTTCTTCCCATCCTTCAGTCCTGAAATCACTGCTTATAACCGCTGAGCTTTTCCTTAACGTATATCTTTTTATTTATTTTTCAGAAAAGATCAGGCATATTTTCGGTGCGGCTTTACTAAGCATTATTATAAGCAAATCTGTTTATTACATTTTTAAGTATATTTTTATTACAAGCGGAATGCTTCAATCGGAGTTAATCTCAACCCCCCTTCTTTTACAGGGAGTAGTGGCAATAATTCTGAGCGGGTATTTAACCTGGATTAAGATCAGGATTACAGGGCAAGGATTAAAGGATTAACAGGGATTCTTAATCAAGAGTTTGACTTTACTCCAATCCCGGCAGGGATGTCATATCATCATAAATGGCATTATAAACTAGCTGAAACTATATAGGTGGCTGATTATTGCTCAACTGCAACATGGTTTATTTTGTAATCAATTTTTTGAACTAATTATTTAAACTGATAACCGATTTAGCCGGGAGATTGACAATTACGGTTCTATTAATCAATTCTATAGAGATAGCTAAATGATTTTTGCTATCTATCTCAACTACAACTCCTCTAATACCTTGAAAAGGTCCGGAGTTTATTTCAATTTCCAGCCCTTTGTATAAACCTTCGATTACATTTATTTCTGGATTTACAATAATCATTTTTTGCAAACTATCTATCTGCCACTCAGGCACTACAGCCGGTTTTCCAGCATCACATAAAGAACAAACAACCTGCTTCTCTTCCAAAGAAATGAGTCTTTCCTTCTCCGTTGCGTAAATAAACACATAACCGGGAAATAATGGTTGTGTAATTTCTTTTTTTCTGTCGCTCCATTGTTTGATGGTTTTTTTTACAGGTAAATATGTTTTTATACATTTGGTTTGGAGGGATTTCTCCACCTTAAATTCACATCGTGAATGAGTATACAGAACATACCAATTTTTATTAATATGATTATGAATCATAAATGATTTTCTATCTTTATTCTAGTATTTAAATTAAAAAGATTGTACAATCATCACAACTAATAATATTTTTGATTGTGTTTATCTTTAGATAAAGACAACATATATTTATGAAATATTCGGACAACTTTACATTTTTACCACGATGAAGCGTGGAAATACTATGGCGCTATTTGAAGCAGTATCTAATATTTTACAAATCTATTGGGATTGTTAATTTTAAAGGAAGTTTTACCGGTATGAGTTTATGTAGGTGTGTCTTTTGCAGTAATTGCTTTTTTGATTTTGGCAGTCATTAAATAAAAGATTCAAATGGAATTAAGTTCGTAGTACAGAATTAAATCTGTACCACGAAAAACAATATTTATCTCCCCATCCATCCGCCATCAACAGTAACAACACTTCCGTTAAGATAATTTGAAGCATCTGAACATAGAAAGACTATTGTTCCCATTAAATCATCAGGCATTCCCCATCTTCCGGCAGGAATTCTATCCAGTATAGATTTATTTCTCACAGCATCTTCACGAAGTGCTTTTGTGTTTTCTGTTGCAATATATCCGGGTGCGATTGCATTTACGGTTACTCCTTTTGAAGCCCACTCATTTGCAAAAGCCATTGTCAATTGTTTTATTCCACCTTTTGAGGCAGCATATCCAGGAACAGTAATTCCACCTTGAAATGATAGTAATGAAGCAATGAAAACAATTTTTCCATAACCTCTTTCAGCCATATCTTTTCCGATTTCTCTTGTAAGAATAAACTGAGCTGAGAGATTTACATTCAATCACTTTATCCCAGTATTCATCAGGATGTTCTGATATTGGTTTACGCAAAATCATTCCCGCATTGTTTACAAGAATATCAATTTTATTAAAATCATTCTTTACTGTTTTTATAAATTGATAAAGAGAGTCACGATTTGAAAAATCACTAATGTAGGATTTAAATTTTCTTCCTGTTTCAGTAACAATTTTTTCAGTTTCGGTAAAATCGCTTTGATATGAAACTCCGATTATATCAGCACCGGCTTCTGCAAGTGCCTGAGCATAAGCCTGCCCAATTCCCTGGTTGGAACCGGTTATAAGAGCTGTTTTTCCGATTAATTTGAATTTATCAAGAATCATAAAAATTAATTCACCTTTAGAATCTATTTAAATAATATTTAGATACTTTCTATAAATAAAATACGTTAATTAATTTCTGCCGGTTCAAGTTTTGGAACCAGTAAGTGCATTATCAACAAAGCAATTAGATAAACAACACCGGCAATAGCAAACATTATTTCATAACTTCCTGTATTTTGCTTTAACCATCCAGCACCGAGATTCATAAAAAATCCTCCAATTGCACCGGCAAATCCACCGATTCCAACAACTGAACCAACAGCTTTTCTGGGAAACATATCAGATGTAGTTGTAAATATATTTGCAGAAAATCCTTGATGAGCTGCAGCAGCAACACCAATTAAAATTACAGCAACCCAATGACCTGAAACGTGTGGGGCAATCGCCACTGGTAGAATAAGAATTGCACAAACTAAGCATTGCAGTTTTACGTGCACCATTTACTGTCCAGTTACGTTTCATTAAAGCCGAACTTAACCATCCGCCACCAACAGAACCAAAATCTGCAAGCACATAAACAACAATCATCGGCAAACCAATTGTCCTTAGATCGACACCAAAACGATCATTCATAAATAATGGAAACCAGAAAAGATAAAACCACCAGATCGCATCAGTTAAAAATTTTCCGATTGAAAATGCCCAGGTTTGTTTAAATGTAAGAAGTTTGAACCAGGATATTTTTGCCGGAGGATCAGGTGGATCACTTTCAATATGTGCTAATTCTTCTTTAGATAATTTTGGATGTTCTGAAGGACGATGATAAACCGGTAACCAGAAAGCTATCCAGATAAGTCCAGCTAATCCTGTAAATATAAATGCTTCTTGCCAACCCCAATGTAATGCAATCCACGGAACCACTAAAGGAGCTACAATTGCACCAACATTTGATCCGGCATTAAAAATTCCAGTTGCAAGAGCACGCTCCTTTTTGGGAAACCATTCTGCAACGGTTTTTATAGCTGCAGGAAAATTACCTGATTCCCCAATTCCCAACGCAAACCTTGCAACACCAAATCCAAACGTAGTCCTAACCAGAGCATGCGCCGCTGCAGCTAAAGACCAGATTGCAAGATATATTGTATAACCAAAACGGGTGCCAACTTTATCAATAAACCAACCGGCAAAAAGAAATCCTATAGCATAAGCAAGAGTAAATGCCGCACTGATATATCCATATTCCTGATCTGTCCATCCAATTTCTGTTCGAAGTGTTGGAGCGAGCACACCAAGCACTGCCCTATCAACGTAATTGATTGTAGTAGCAAAAAATATCAGAGCACAAATCAGCCATCGATAGTGACCGATTTTCATTTTCTCCTGGATAGGGTTCAGTGATTTGATGCATTACAGATTCCTTGCATTGAAAATATTTAATATGATAAATAAACTTTTATGAGGTTGGTCATTTAAGATGCTGTTCTATTTAATATCTTTCATTAATATCCAATCCATATCATCGTAAACCTGATTTTCGCCCCCCATTGCCCAAATGAATGAATAATTTTGTGTACCAACACCAGAATGCATAGACCAGCTTGTTGATAATACAGCCTGCTTGTCTCTTATAATTATATGACGTGTTTCTGTTGGCTTCACCAAGGATATGAACAACAAATGCATCCGGTTTTAAGTTGAAATAAAAATAAACTTCTGATCTTCTTGGATGTGTGTGTGCAGGCATTGTATTCCAGACACTTCCTGTTTCAAGTTCTGTCAAACCCATAACAAGCTGGCAGGTTTTCATAATTCCAGGATGGAAGTATTGATTTATCACACGTTTGTTTGCATCTTCTGTTGTTCCGAGATTTCTTTTTGTAGCTTTGTCAAATGTAATGTGTGTATCAGGATAATCTTTATGTGCAGGGTAACTTACAAAGTAAAACATTGCAGGTTTGTTTACTGATTTACTTTTAAACTCAATAGTTTTTTCACCACGACCAACATACAAACCATCTTTGTTATCCATCTTATAAACTTTACCATTTACAGAAACTGTTCCGCTATCCCCTATATTAATAATTCCAATTTCTCTGCGTTCTGTAAAATAATCTGCTGCCATTTCTTTTTTTGTGCCAGCAAGCTTTAACGTTTTACCTGATGGAACAGCAGATCCAGTAATTGATCTGTCAACATCAGAATATGTAATCGGTATTTTATTTTTCTGAAAAAGATCTTCAATCAAAAAAGATTTTCTTAATTCATTTGTATCAAATTTTTTAAATCCATTTTGATCCGGTGAATATCTTACATCCATTTTTACTTCCTTTTTTTCAATAATTCAATATTACTTATCTAACCAATTTGTATGATAAAATTCTCCACGCGGTTTATCTGTTCTTTCATAAGTATGAGCACCAAAATAATCTCTTTGTGCCTGCAGAAGATTAGCCGGTAATCTTGAATTTCTGTAACCATCAAAATATGTAAGTGCACTGCTTAACGAAGGAACCCAAATACCATTGTTAATAGCTGTTGTAACAACCCTTCTCCAGGATGCCTGTGATGATTCAATTTTTTCTTTAAAGAAAGGATCAAGTAATAAATTTGTAAGGTTAGGATTTTTATCAAATGCTTCCTTTATCTTTCCAAGAAATGCAGAACGAATGATACACCCGCCACGCCACATCAAAGCAATTCCAC
Source organism: uncultured Ignavibacteriales bacterium (assembly GCA_963764685.1). GTDB lineage: Bacteria > Bacteroidota > Ignavibacteria > Ignavibacteriales > Ignavibacteriaceae > CAVXTT01. Next base: position 67,917 of record CAVXTT010000020.1, on the reverse strand, counting down.
CGTAATTCAAATTCCAGTTATATTCTTTTGCTGCATATCTCATTAAAATATAACCTTGGGCATAAGAAATAATCTTAGAAGCATACAATGCTTTACCCAAATCATTAATAAATTGTTTTTTATCGCCGTCAAATTTTGGTTTTGGTCCGGATAATATTTTAGATGCTTCAACTCTTTCTTCTTTTAATGCAGAAAGTGCACGAGCAAAAACTGATTCGCTTATTAAAGTTAGTGGAGCACCACTATCAAGAGCTGCTAATACAGTCCATTTACCTGTTCCCTTTTGTCCAGCTGTATCTAATATCTTTTCGACAAGTGGTTTGCCATTTTCTTTTGTGTTTAAAATATCTCTTGTAATTTCTATAAGATAACTTTGCAGTTCGCCTTTATTCCATTCTTTAAATATTTCATACATTTCTTCATAAGTAAGTCCCAGTAAATCTTTCATAATCTGATATGCTTCACAGATAAGCTGCATATCGCCGTATTCAATTCCATTATGAACCATTTTGACAAAATGTCCTGCACCATTTTCACCAACCCATTCGCAACATGGAATATTACCATCAACTTTTGCTGAGATTGATTGAAAGATTGGTTTTACAAATTCCCAGGCTTTAACAGATCCACCGGGCATAATCGATGGACCTTTAAGAGCACCTTCTTCACCTCCGGAAACTCCGGTACCAATATATAGAAAACCTTTGTCTTCAAGATACTTTGTGCGTCTTGTTGTATCAGGGAAATGTGAATTACCGCCATCGATAAGAATATCTCCTTTATTTAAATGCGGAATTAATTCTTCGATCAACTCATCAACAGCTTTACCGGCAGGAATCATCAATAATATTTTTCTTGGTCACTCTAATTTCTGAACTAATTCCTCTAATGATTTTGCTCCTGATATTTTTTTCCCGGATGCTTTTTCCTTTAAATATTTTTCTATTTTTGATTGATCTTTATCAAATACAATAACTGAATAATTTTTGCTTTCAATATTTAAAGCTAAGATTACCACCCATTACTCCAACACCAATAAGTGCAATGTTTGCAAGTTCCAATTTGTTCTCCACTAATTAAACATTAAACCTATTTTTAGAAGCCCATAATCCTAAAGCCGGATTTGAAATAAAAAATATTTCTTCTCCATCAGGCATTTTGTTGAATCCATCAACAAGTTTGTCTGGGATTATATTTTTTTGTCATCTCATCTAAAGCAGCAAAATTAAAATTAACGCTTTCAATTTCTTTTTTAGTAAGATTACCCGGACAGTAAGTTATTTTAAACCTGTTTTCTGATGAACCATGTATAAGATGTGCAGCAGCTGCAAGATTGTTTTTTATATCATCATAAGTTTTTACAAATTCTAAAATTTCCGGAGTGGTTTTATAACCATACTTTCTAATCAATAAATCAATTTCTTTATCTTCGCCAAATGTACTTATTCCCGGGGCAAGTACAACTAATTCACCATCATCTGCAATTGCCATTCTTGTGCGGTAAATACTTTTATTGCCAAGCCAGGTGCTTTTAAACTCCCAGGGATCAAGATAAACAACAACTTTGTTTAACGGTTTATCTAACATTATAAAATTTACTTTGAGTGACAGATCAGCAGCTAATTTGAAGCATTCATAATCATCACCAATAAATAGACCTTTTATTACAAGCTGATTTTTATCATCTTTTCCAATCACTGTTAAGATGTAGATGATAGGAAAATACTTTGCAAAATTATCTGAAGCATAATTCAAAACTCTTCGTACGGGTGTATCTGCTCTTCCCATAATTCTTTCCATTCCATAAACAGCACCAAGATAGTGGCTTTTATGTATGCTGCCTTTGCCGCCCGTACCAATAAAAATATTTTTATTGTAGTTAGCCATTCCAACAACTTCGTGCGGGACAACCTGCCCGATTGAGAGAATTAAATCGTGATTACCTTTTGCAATAAGATTATTTACTTGGGCTTCCCATATAAAATCCAATTTGCCTTCAGAAACTTCCTGAACATATTCAGATGGAACTTCACCTAAAGTTGTTATATCTTCTTTCCATTTGTGTTCTCTAAAAAGATTAGCGGGAACAGAACCAAACATCGTTTCACGTTCTTTTTGATTTACAGGATAATGCGTTCCTGTTGCAGGAAGAACATCAACTAACTTATCTTTGTAATATTCATAAACAAATTCAGTTATAATTCCTGCTTGCGAATGATATCTTGTAAAGTCCGGAGGAATAGCTAATACTTTTTTTCTATCACCAAGTTTTTGCAAAGTAGAAAAGATATATTCTTTCAACTGTACATTACTTATTGATTCGTTCTCTGAGCCTTTAGTAAAATAAAGCATAATTATTTTTCCCAACCAGGAAATTCAGGTAAATAACATTCAAACTCTTTAATAAGTTTATCCTCATACGAACCCGCAAATGTTCCTGCAAAAAATTTATTTATTGCTTCTTCATAAAATCTTCTCCAGCTTTCATCCTCGTGTCCCGGATTGACCGGATAAAATAACACTCCGTTAGATTTAGCAGCGATTTGATCACCTGGCGCATCACCAATCATTAATATTTTTTCATCCGGATATTTTCCTTTAGCAGCATATTTAAGATGTTCGGCTTTGGTTCCATATTCCTGGCCGGCTATAACTCTTACATAATTTTGGATATTATGTTCTTCCCACTCGCGGATTAATGCTTCACCAGGTGTTTGCGATACCACCATCAAATCTGCCTTGTCTTTCATTTTATCTAATGCTTCTTTAACAAATGGGAAAGGTGGAATATCAAAAACCATTTCAGATATAATTTTGTTTACTTCTTTAGACCAGGCTAAAGTAAGATTTATCATTTCATCATTTTTCTCTTTAGCATACTTTTCAAGAGCAGGATTACCAAGTTTGCTTTCATTATTAACCCATTCAGCTACAGGAGCCATATCTAAAAATATCATTCCCCGCGCTTTTACTTCGCTTCTTCTTTCCAGAAGTTCAATTGTTCTTAATAGTGCTTTAAATCTATTTGTACCGCGGGTTCTTGAATAAAGATTTACAAACTCCCATACTTCCCTGGCATATTTAGAAATCTTCTGCATTTTGTAATGCTTGATGAACGCCGGACAAAATGCTTCTTTCTGTTTTATTTCCATTGTGTCAAAAACACATCCATCAGAATCTATTCCGATAAAGAATTCTTTTTCCGGTTTTATATCTTCTAATTCTTTTTGCAGATAGTCGCTCAAATATTTCTCCATCAATAATATTTTAATTATTAAATATTCTTTTTCATATTCAATAAAGCCGAAGTGATAAAGGAGAAACACTTCGGCTCAACTAACTAACTGCAAATTAACTAACACAATTAATTTGCTCGAGAGAAATTCATTTACCTTTTAACCCGGGCATTACCTTCCCAAACACTCCATACCATTTCTTCATCTGCAGGTTGCGCGTAATCTGTTTGGAAAGTTGTTGCCAGAGCACCCGCTGCCCAACCGAATTGAATCCATTTAGCTGCTTCCCATTTTTTAAGAATAGCATATAATAAGCCGCCAACAAATCCATCTCCACCGCCAATTCTATCAAGCACATTTATTTCACGAGGAATAATAACATGCCAATTACTTCCTTCAAGCATTATTGCTCCCCATAAATGTTTATTAGAATTAACAACCTCACGTAAAGTAGTTGCAAACACAGAAGCATTTGGAAATTGTTCCTTTACACTTGCTATCATCTCTTTAAAGTTATCGATTTTTTGTTCAATTTCTTTACCGCCTGCTTCAGGACCTTTTACACCAAGGCAAAGCTGAAAATCCTCTTCATTGCCTACAAGTATATCGGATAACAAAGCTATTTCGGTAAAGACTGCTCTTAATTCTTTTTCTCTGTCCCTTCCAGAATGTTGCACGATAATTCAAATCGAAAGAAATTTTAGTGCCGTGTTTTTTTGCTGCTCTTGCTAACTCTAAACAAAATTCTCTTGTTTCAGCAGATAATGCAGCTATTAACCCGGATAAATGGATAATCTGAACACCTTCTTTTCCAAATATTCTATCCAGATCAAAATCTTTTGCATTTAATGTTCTGCCAATTTCCCCGGCACGATCATTATGAACTCTTGGCCCACGAGAACCAAACCCGCTATCTGCAATATTAAACTGATGACGATAACCCCACGGTCCGCCCTGACTAACATCTTTCCCTTCAAAATCCATATTCCGGCTTTTCAAATTACTCTTAATGAATTTTGCAATAGGGCTATCCTTGACAAATACAGTTAGTACTTTAACCGGAAGTCCAAGAAAAGAAGAAATACTTGCAACATTTGTTTCAGCACTGGTTGCCTGCATTATATAAGTATCACTGCAATGAACAGGCTGTCTATTTATCGGAGTAATTCTAACACCGATGCTTGTTGGTACAATTAAAGAATATTTATAATCTTTTCTTAGTTCTAATCCCATTTTCATTTACCTCGCTTAAGATTTTGATAATAATCTATATGTATTAATTATTCAGATATTAAACGCCGCTGTAAGAATTAAATCCGCCATCCACGGGGATGACAATACCTGTTACAAATTTCGATAAATCCGATACTAAATAAAGTAAAGTGCCTATCAGTTCATCAGTTTCACCAAATCTGCCCATAGGAGTATTTGAAATAATTTTTTCCCCACGAGGAGTTAACCTGCCAGTATCCCCGTCATAAAGCAAATACCTGTTTTGATCAGTAACAAAAAATCCTGGCGCAATTGCATTTACTCGAATATTTACTTTTGCAAAATGAACTGCCAGCCATTCAGTTAAGTTGTTTATGCCGGCTTTTGCAGCAGAGTATGCAGGTATTTTTGTTAATGGTCTGAACGCATTCATAGAAGAAATATTTATTATACTTCCGCCATTCTTTATCATATCTTCTGAGTAAACCATCGTCGGAAGTACTGTCCCAAGAAAGTTAAGATCAAATACTTTTCTGAATCCTTCAATGTCTAAGCCTAAAAATGTCCCTGATAAATCATCCGGTTTATTGTTTGGTATAAATTCTTCTTTTGTGGTTGCAGAAGGAGAATTTCCACCAGCTCCGTTTATAAGAACATCAATACTGCCTAATTTAGAATTTATTTCTTTCTTATTTTCAAGCAATAGACTTTTATCAAGTACGTTTGCATAAACACCTATTGCACCAGAATTAGTTTTTTGGTTAATAAGATTTGCAACTTCTTTTGCACGATCGAGATGATAATCTACAATAGCAACTTTGGCACCTGCTTCAGCAAGCCCCAGCCCTAAAGAAGTACCAATTATTCCTCCACCTGTAATTACGCATACTTTATTTTTTACGCCAGGTATTTCGTATTTCATTTATTCGTCATTATTTTTTTAATTAACAGAATTAATGCTGTTTATAATGGCCTTAGCATTTTCAGTAAGCTTCAAATAGTTTTCTTCTTTAATAGCTTTTTCATCCACAAGAGCTGATCCTATCCCAACAGCACACGCACCTGCTTTTAGCCAATCACCGGCATTTGTTAAAGATACTCCTCCAGTTGGCATAAGTTTGAGATGCGGCATCGGAGCTAATATAGCTTTGAAGAAAGGCATACCTACTACATCAGCAGGAAAAACCTTTGCTATGTCTGCGCCCATTTCAAAAGCTGAATAAATTTCAGTTGGGGTAAAACATCCTGGCATAACAGGAACATCGTACTTAAGTGCTGTCTCTATAACTTCTTTTCTAAGTATAGGACTCACAACATATCTGGCGCCTGCTTTTATAGCATTCTCGGCAACTTCTTTGGTAAGAACAGATCCAACACCAATGATTATATTTTCATCCAACTCCTGAGACATCTTTTCAATTAGTTTGATGGCATTGGGAACTGTCATTGTTATTTCTGCAACAGATAATTCCGCCATAGGATATTGCCTCAATTACTTTTTTTAGTTTGTCTTCTTCTTTTACTCTTAAAACTGCAACAGCTTTGCGTTTTAATATTTCTGCAAGTATTTCTTTTTTATTCATATTATTTAAATGGATCTAAATGTTTGTGAAAATGAATTTCAATTATTTCATAATAAGTTTCTTCATTTGTCTTCAAATAATCTAATAGTCTGTCTTTATATTTGTATTCTCCATTTGCATTCTTATCAGTAAGTACCCGACCATAAGTAACATGAAGAACCTGTCTGACATTATCGTCATAGAATAAGGGTTCTAATTCATTATCACTATAATCGTTCCCGGCTTTAATTTTATTCGACGTCCGCTGAAACGTGATATGTTTTCTTTTCCTGCTCATATAGTGCAGTACAATAATCAAGAATTTCTCTAAAAAAACTTGGTTCTTTAATAGCCATAACTTTTAGCGCTTCAAGATAACTTGTTCCCGCAGTTTTGATATGTGTGTAAGCACCTTTAATACTGCCAATAACTTTGTAAACGCTAAACTTATCACTGCCGGAATGCAAACTGATTTTATAGTTTCCAAAATATTTTGTAATTGCAAGATGTTTTAGATATTCCTGCTTAAACAAATCCAAATCACCTTTGTAGTCAATTCCTTTTTCAAAATCACCGATAAATCTTGGGGCAAGACTAATAAACTTAACACCCAATCGGTTAAGTTCTTTTACAAAAAAGAAATGTTCAAAAGGAGTTGTAACTGATTCAGTTTCATCTACAGATATTTCCACTTCTGAATCATAATCAGGATACTTTGTTACTAAATAATCATATAATTTTTTTATGTGAGCAACTGCATTACCATATTTTGCAAGCGCACGTTTTATTTCAATTAACTCTGGATTTATTGTTAGACTTTCCGAAAGTTTAAACTCTTTATTCAGATATTTACCAATTACTTCTTTAATATTGGATTGAAGTCCTTTCCAGTTAAGATTATTAATTAATTTATCCAGCTCTTGCTCTCAATAACATTATCCGCTTCATTGACAACAAATTCACTTGGATCGAATGTGAACATTCTAAATCCATTATCAACCATTAAATCAATATCATCAGTTGTTTTCAAGTGATCGGCATCAGCACCAAATCCTTTATCATATCCTTCCTGAAATACTGCCCATACGGCAGCGTCCATCACTTCAGCGGGTGTTCGATTAGTTCTTGTTAGTTCTCTTATAGATTGCTGGGCAAGTATTGGTTTAAATTCAGAATTTAATACTGATCGTAATATGAGCAGGATTTGCTAATCCAAGCCTGTCACCAAATCCGAATGAATTATCCAATCCAATAGTAACTGCATTTGTAAAAGGAAATATATTCTGTAATGCTTTTCTATTGAATGTATTTAGATGACATTTTTTTGTAAAGTAATTATCGCCGTTAGCTGGTACTAGATTTATTCCTTCAAAATTATAGGAGATTTTGTTTGCAGAATTATCACAGTACAAATACAAATACTTTTTCTTATGATCTCTGGCAATAAAGAATACAACGGATTCTTTTTCCCGAATAGATTTCGGGTAAATCTCAATTTCTTCTTTTCCAAATAAATACTTTTTATAAGGAATATTATTCAATGATTTATTAGAAAGTATTTGCTCATTAAATTTTAATCTATCCATTTCATTATTATCCATTACAATTTATATGCTTTTTTAACCAGGTTATATGTGAGGTCCTGAGCCACAATAAAAGCTTCATTTAAGCTGATAATATGTTTAGCCACAAATTCACCTAAGTAATTTGAATCCACCCTTCTTGCTAAATCGTGACGAGCCGGAATTGAAAGAAATGCACGGGTGTCATCATTAAATCCCACTGTGTTGTAAAATCCTGCGGTTTCTGTAATCATTCTTCTAAACCTTACCATTCCCTCAAGACTATCATGAAACCACCACGCCGGTCCAAGTTTCATTGCCGGATAATGTCCCGCCAGAGGTGCTAATTCTCTTGAATAGGTTGTTTCATCTAATGTAAAAACTATCAAGGTTAGATTTTCATTATTACCATATTTATTCAGGAGTTCCTTTAGATTGATTGTGTATTCAGTCTGCATTGGAATATCACAACCCTTATCTGATCCAAACCTGTTAAATATTATTTCGTTATGATTGCGATAAGAGCCTGGGTGAATTTGCATTGTTAATCTATCTTCAACGCTCATTCTAGCCATTTCCATCAGCATATTCGCGGTAAACAACTTTGCATCATTCTCTTCAAGGTTATTGCTTAATGCACGGTTGAATATTTCTTCAGCTTCTTTTGAAGACAACTGATGGGTGTACGGAGATAACACTCCGTGATCTGTTGATGTTGCTCCAACTTCTTTAAAATATTTTCTTCGATCTTCTAAAGCCTGAATCAGTTTTTTATAGCTATCAATTTCATATCCAACTGCTTTTTCCAATGATGATAAATTTTGTTTCCAGTTTCTTGCTGATATATCAGTAACCGCATCGGGTCTAAAGCAAGGGATAACTTTTTTATTCCAGCCCGAGGTTTTTATTTTCTTATGCTGGTTTAAGGAATCACTTGCTGCATCCGTTGTTGAGAGAACTTCAATATTAAATTTTTCGAAAAGCGCCCTTGGATAATAATCTTTTGTATTCAATTTATCCTGAATCAGATCATAAATCGTTTGAGCATTTTGGGAATTTGGTTTTTCTTCAATCCCGAAGATTTTATTCAACTCGTAAGCCAGCCAATTACCTGAAGGCGTTCCAACAAATAAATGATAATTATCAGCAAATAACTGCCAGGTTTTTTTTGGATCTGATTCTACTTTTGATCCATCAATAGTTGGAATGCCAAGCCGCTCAAGTTTAATACCCTGGGAGTACAGCATTCTATAGATATAGTGATCCGGAATTAGAAATAGTTGTGCTGGATTCGGGAATGGTTTATTGTCCACAAATATCTGCGGATCAACGTGTCCGTGTGGACTAACAATAGGAATATCTTTTACTGATTCATAAACCTGTCGTGCACATTTTCTTATAGTAGGATCAGGATTAAAATATCTGTCCTCATTTAAATCATATTTTGCCATTTTATTTCTTCTTTATTTGATTTTAACAATAACGGGATGGTTTAGGGATTGTACTGTTTCTACCAAATAATTTTTAAATTCTTCAATATTTTTTATTCCATTTTCTTCTTGTTCCCAGGCAGCAGCAAAATAGTATGTAACTTTTCCTTTGGCGGGGTTAAGTTTAACAATGTAATTTAGAGTGTCTTCTGTAACCTCTATCAGATCTTCATTCGGATAAAATATTACAATACCCAGGTTATCGTGATCATTAACAAGAGTTTGCTTCCCGTAAAGTGCCAGGTAGTTCCAACCGGTATTATAATTGCTTCTAATAAGCTCTGTGCCCTTAAATTTTGCAAGCCCGGTTACGATATTGTCTGCATTGTCAGAGATATTGATCTCACTTTTTGTCAGCCTGCTTCCGGCGGATATAGAAAAGCTTGAATTTATATAGTATTTATTATCTCCAACCTGCCAGCCAAAATATTTTGTATTTACTTTTGCTTCAATTGGACCAGTATATGGTATTGAACAAACAACGCTATCGGTTTTTGAAATCATATTAACTTTTCCAGTTGCCCACATACCGATTGAACCAATTCCAAGTGAACTGCCAACTTTGAAAATATCCATTCCCCACTCCTGCATACTATGATAAGAATCATCTTTAGCAACTGTATCATATGTACCAACCTGATCAAGAATTAGTTGATTTTTCTTTTTGCCGAAGATATCTGTAGCATTTCTCCAATCGAGATAGAACCGATATCCGACTTTTTCGGATTCCCAGCCCGGACCTTCATACTTAAACAGCGCATCGTGATCCGTGTGAACAGATGGTACCTTTAAATAAAATACTTTAACAAACTTATCGCCCCGGAATCTTTTATCATAATAAACATTTCCTGCTTTCATCGATAACTCGACGTAAGTTCTGGTTTTAAATTTATTCACTTTAACGGAAGAAGATTCTTCCAATATTATTTCCTTTGTCTGATTAGAACTTAAATCAGTAACAAATTTTAATTTGCTGATTCCATCTTCATTAACTATCTGAAATGGGATTTCCTCAGACTCATATTTTATTGATATGACTTGAGATCCGGAATCAATTATAGTTTCAACTAATGCGTCTTTAAGATTTAGATTAGTTGGATTTGTTACAGTAAGATATTTATCTGAGCTGCAACCTGTAACTAATAATATCATTACTATAGCCGCTAACACCCTGTATTGATTATTCATAATCTTAAGAAAGGTTGAGTTGATAAACATTTGCTTAGTTTTTTAAGTGCCAGCTAATTGTGCATTTCATCTGCTGGGTAGAAGTTAGATAGATTTCAGGAACTGGACTAATCGAAGTTATAAGTCTATTGAATATTTTTTAATTCTTTATTTACCATTTCAAGTACTTCTGTTGGATTCCATTTATTGTTAAACACCCAGCCAGAAGTAATGTCTGCTGATTTTGGATTATCTTTTGATTTGTTTAGGTTGTCCTTTAACCAGGTATAATCTTTTGTATCGACTTTACAGTTATAATAATAGATTCTATTTTCTCCCCATTGTAAAACTCTTGGGGGATTAGATGGTGCAAAATATATTTGTTTGTATGCCAGGTTTGCTGAGAAAGTACAATCTATTAAATAAAATTGTGCATCACGATGAAACCTGCCTAATGGAAATCCCGCAATTCCATCAAAGCGGGAATTTTTTATTACGAATTTATGATCCTCATTATTACTCCCATCGTGCCAGATTGATGCGGTTAAGTTGTGTCCAAAGAAAGTGCTGTTTTCAATCAAACAGTAACCTCGGGGACAGACATAATCTACCCATCCTTCAAAATGACAATTGTTGTGATAATACATTCCATCATCAGTATTCCATAATGATACTGTATCCCCGCCATCCGATATAACAGAACAATCATCAAGAATAATTCTTGTTACCCCATCAAACCCCCTTATTGCAAAAGCGTGATCGTGATTGTCGTAGAGTCTTCCGTAATTATTAATAATCGTTAATGATTTTATAGCAATATCTGAAACATCTTTTTTTATATTAATTACTCCCGAACCGTAATCGTCATTGTTATGATTTTGCCTCCAGTTTTTTCTTAACTCTGCAAATTCAATTATTGTTTTATCTCTGCTTTCACCGCAGATAATTAAATTGCTTTGTTCAATAAAAATCTTTTCGTTATAAATTCCATTCTTAATAAACACAGTGAAGAACTGATTATGGTTTTGTGGTACAGAATATAATGCCTCCTGTATTGTTACAAAATCACCGGTGCCATCTTTAGCAACAATAAAATATTTTTTATAATCAATTTGCTGCGTAAATGATATTACGGATAAAAATATACTTACGAGTGCGAATAATGATTTTTTCAATTTGTAAGAAAGAAGTTATAGTTCTAAACACGTATTATGCCACTATGGCAGTATCAACTATATTTCTGCCATTTAATAATAATCGTGTCGGTAATTCTATTTGCCTGGCAAATTCCTTTTCAGGATTATTCATTAAATTACACAGTAATTTTACAGCAGACGTTCCTAATTCGTGTGTTGGCTGATCAACATAATTAAAAACTGATGGAGCCATATACTTAAATACATTGTTGCCAAAACAAGTGACATTAATATCTTTGGGAATTTTTACCCCCGCTTCAGATGCAGCTTCATATAACCCTAATGCTACCGGATAAGTTACAGCAAGAATTGCTTCTGGTAATTGCCCGGTCATTAATAATTCCTTAAAAGCCTTGTAGCCATCTTCCTCCCCAAATCCTCCTTTGATTATCCATTTTTTATTAATCTGAACATTATACTTATTCATAGCATCATAAAATCCCTGCGTTCGTGCTTTACCAATATTTATATAATCGTATCCGCCAACCAAACTAATATTTCGATATCCCTTATTAATAAAATACTCAACAGCTGAAAATGCACCGCCTCTATCATCTACAGTAACGGATGGCACATCAGGAATGCCAGGAACTCTATCAATAAAAACCATTGGAACCTTCATCTTCATCACCCGCTCAAAAATTGAATAATCTTTCGTCTGTTCTGTAATCGATATTATTAGTCCATCTACGCGCATTGATATTAATGATTCAATATGTTGTTTTTCTCTCAGGGTTAATTCTTGTGAGACTGTTATGATGCTCTCGTACTTATTTTCAAAGGCTTTATCATAAATTGCTTCTATCACAGACCCAAAAAAGAAGTGTGCAATTTTCGGTACAACGAGACCGATAATATTTGATTTTCGCGCAGAAAGATTACGTGCATTAATATTTGGACGATAGCCAAGATTTTCTGCGAGTTGTTTTACTTTAATTTTCATTTTATCAGAAATATCAGGATGATCTCTAAGTGCCTTTGAGATTGTAACTTTAGAAACACCTAATATTTTGGCAAGATCTTCAAGTTTTGCCGGATTTATTCTTTTATCAGACATGATGATCAAATCGCTTTCTTATTCTCAATTATTAACATAATATTATAATAATTTCATACAATCTACTTTTTACTAACTTCAGTTGAAGCTAATATCAGAGAACCATAGCCCTTAAAATCATTATCACGTTTCGGCTCGCTGATATAATATTCATAACTTCCATCACGATAAGGATTACCGCCTAATCCTGAAACAGAGCATACATTAGTCAAGATATAATTTCCCTGATCATTCTTAATAAAATAATATTGTGTTAAGTTTTTGTATGATTCTGCTGCAACGCTCATAAACTTTTCATTTAAGTATTCTTTGTTATAACCTTTTGCAAAAGCATATATAAACATAGATGATGCTGAAGTTTCGATATAATTTCCTTCACGGTCGGGCATATCAACAACCTGATACCATAGTTTAGATTTCTCATCGCGATATTTTAATAGCGCAGATGAAAGATCCTGAAACATCTTCAGAATTTTATTTCTGTCTTTATGATTCTCAGGAAAAGAATCCAGGACATCAACCATTGCCATCATAAACCAACCAAGCGATCTTCCCCAAAAGTTCGGGGAGGTTCCCTTCACTGGATCAGCCCATTTTTGCTGTTTACTTTCATCCCAACCATGATAATATAAACCGGTTCTTTCATCATACAAATGCTTTTTAATCAACAAGAATTGATTTGAAATATCATCATAATTATTCGATAGCACTAAACATCTTTGAGTACTCAGCATAAAATGGTTCTGCCATATACAATCCATCAAGCCACATCTGGTTTGGATATATTTTCTTATGCCACAATCCACCTTCAGAAGTTCTTGGATGCATTTTTAATTGTTTTATTAAAGTATCAGCAGCATTTTTATATTTTTGCTTTTTTGTTATTTCAAAAAGATTAAGCAGAACTCTACCCGTTGCAACGTTATCAATATTAAAATTACTCAGGTCATAAGTTTTTATTGAACCATCATCATTTACGTAATAATCAATATTCTTTTTTAAATAATTAATATATTTATCTTCTTTTGTTTTATCCCATATTCTATAAATTGATTCAAGAATTAACCCTTGTTCATAATTCCACTTATAACTTTTCGCTTCTGTTTTATATGCAACAGTATCAGGATGAAGAGAAATGAAATTATCCACGAGAAGCTCGGGTGTAATTTCTGAATCGCTATTACTAACTGAGTCTTTTGAGCTGCAACTTATGAATAATGCTAAAAGAAGGAATGAAAATATTTTATACATTATTTGACAGGAAAACATTTCAGTTTACCGCTTTATTATTAATGATAACATTATCGAGCAATAATTTATCCACACTCACTAACACATTATCATTCTCAACATTATCGAATTTTGAATCCCGTATAACTAATTTTTTTATTTGCGAACGTTCATAAGCTTTAATCCATAATGCATAGGAACATTTATTACTTGTTATATTTTCCAATACTATGTTGCTGACAGAAGGAGTATATTTTCCGGCATCCCCTTCTTCATAGTAAAAATCTATTTTTAATATTGCCTCACTAACCTCTCCGATGGCGATATTTCTTACAAAAATATTTTCCAGGACACCACCTCTAACAGAATTCGTTTTAATTCTTATTGCATAATCAAGATCTGGACTATCCATCCGGCAATCTTCTACAAAAACATTTTTTACCCCAGCAGATATTTCACTTCCTAATACAACACCGCCATGTCCATTTTTCATTATGCAGTTTTTAACTACAATATTTTCACTTGGAACATTAATCCTTCTTCCATCATTATTTCTTCCTGATTTTATTGCTATGCAATCATCACCATTATTAAAATAACAATCTTTAATTAAAACGTCTTCGGAACTTTCCGGATTACATCCATCATTGTTAGGTCCCAATCCTTCGATCTTTACATTAATAACTGAAACATTCTTACAAAGGACGGGATTGATAAACCACATTGGTGAGTCTTTTATATTTACTCCTTCAAGCAATACATTTTTGCAATTATAAAACTGAATGAAATTTGGTCTTAGATAATATCCTTCACCAAAAACCCTTTGCTCAACAGGAATATTTTTTTCTCCCATTTCAAAAAGCTTGTCTCTGCCTTTTTTTTGATAAGGCATTTTATCATTCCAGCCATATTCTTCTTTGCCTTTCCAGCTCCACCAATTATCATTGCTGGAAAGTCCATCTAAAATTCCATTTCCCGTAATAGCAATATTCTCTTGTCCATAGGCATAAATCAGAGAAGAATAATTCATACATTCAACACCTTCCCATCGTGTAAATACAAGCGGAAGATATTTTTGGGGATCAATAGAAAATTTAATTACCGAACCTTCTTCCATAAAAAGATTAACATTACTTTTAAGATGTATTGCTCCCGTTAAAAAAGTTCCTCGTGGTACCACAACTTTCCCGCCGCCACTTTTAACGCACTCTTCAATAGCTAATTTAAATGCATTTGTACAATCAGTTTTTCCATCACCAACAGCATTGTAAGTTGTGATATTGAATATTCTATCAGGGAAGGTTGGAGGTACAATTCTTCTAATTATTTCATCCGCCTGCTGCCAATTTGTTACTTCAGTACGTTTATTTGAACAACCAGGCATAATAATAATTGTACAAAAGAAAATAAAATATTTGTTTAATGATTTAGTCATAAATTATTTCATTATAATCATTTGGCGAATCTGATAAAATGAGCGCTTATACATTACCGTCCAGGTCAAACAAATAATTGGGAATAATTTACTGAAATGGATAAAAGCAAATAATTAATATTTTTAGTTTCGTTGCATAAAAAAAGGCATCCAGTAAAAACTGGATGCCCAGAAGATTTTATTTATTTGAGCAACATCATTTTTTGTGTTGCAACATTTTTACCAGATTCCAATTTATAATAGTATACACCTGAAGATAAATTTGAACCATCAAAATCAACAGTGTGTCTGCCAGCAAACAGTTCCTGATTTATAACTGTTGCGACTTTTTGTCCTAATAAATTATAAACAGAAATGTTAGTTAATCCGGCTTCAGTTAGATTAAATGTAATTCTGGTAGACGGGTTAAACGGGTTTGGGTAATTCTGCTCTAGTGAAAATGTTTGAGGAATATAACCCTCTTCAGTTTCAACATCTGTAATCCATACTTCCCATTCTGCTTTTTTACCCGGGAACCAATTTAAATCCCCAGCCGGGAAACCACCCTGAGATCCTGAATATGCAGGTGATGATGTTGAATATGCAGCATCTAAATCATTTATCCAGAAAGCAATTGGTCTGCGGTCCATATCATCAGTTTCACGATGCCATAAAGTACTAGGTGTATTCTTAGTCTTATTTCCACCGGTTGGGCTTACATACCATCGCATTAAATTAGTCATTAAAATTGCGTATTGACAAGACCCGGATCACTGATTAATGTGAATGCATTTACTGAATCTGCTCCTAATCTGCTATTAATATGCCAGGAAAGTTGTGACCCAACAACAATTGGTTCTGCTGTATGTATCATTAAAAAATGCCTGACCAGAATCTGAAACTGCATAAAAATTATTACTTATAGTCCATTCTGTTGAATCATTTGGTGCAGTAAATATCCACATCATTCTATTATTGCCATTAGGATATATTTCACCTGTATTTGCCCACTCAGCAGATCTTGTAACATCAGTTGAATCTTCTCCTGAAGCAAAAGCATCTTTAAATAAATTATTGGTTATGATAACTATATCACCAACATTGCCCAGGGAAAGTAAACCGTGAAAACCCATACCGTTGTACATAGTATTATGGTCTATAAGAGTATATTTGATATTTCCGGTACCGGCTAAAGGATTACTAAAATTGTAATGACGAACAACTCTATCCTGATAATTTGTCCATGTATTATTGACGAGTATTAAAGTGTCCACTGAAACTGCCCGCAGATCTATTCCTTTTCCTGCACCTAAATTTGAGGTAGATAAAGCACCTAAATTGGTGAATATACAATTAGTAACTCTGAGTGTTGCGGTTGAGGCTTCGCAGCGTATAATCTGGCCATTAATATTTGAGAAGATACAATTATCAAATAATAAGTTCGATCCTTCGGCATCAGTTCGAAATATATTACCTTGAACGTTATTAAAATTTGAATCAACTGGTTCAAAGTAACCAGAAACTGCAATACCTGACATTTCGAGATCAGCACCATACAGCCTGATAAAATTTCCAGGAGGCTGGTGTGGATTAGCACCTGTGCCGGTAGGATACAGATATATTATGGGTTTTTGATCGTCAGAAGATCTAAATCTTAAAATATCTTCATCATAGACAGAAAAGGTTTGCTGGCAGATGTATAGTCCGCCACCGACAAGTTCATAGACACGATCAGGTAAGATTCCGCCGTTAGCCGTAGTGTCAGCTATTATCTGAGCTACAATTTCCGTTTGTGGTGTTCCATTATATGGAACAAGCTGAACTACGCTTTGCCCAAAAGTAAATCCGGACAAGATGATCATGAGAACGAGAGAACATGTGATGTATTGTATTTTAAACATAACATCTCCTTTGTTTTATTATTGAATTTAATATTTAGTGAAATTGAACAAATAGATTATGAGTATTATTTTAATTCGATTATTAACCCAAATTCTGCCGACAACCCGTATTGTTGACTGGTATTTGGGAGTATATATTGATTAACACTGTTATCTATCTGATTTACATCTTTAAGATTTGTCAAATTATTAATGTTCAACAAAACTGTCAGATAATCAAAAACTTTCTGTTTTAATGCTAAATCAACACGATTATAACCTGCTATTAAAACATCACTTCTCCTGCTAGGTGAAAAAGATGAAAAATAATCCGATTGATGAAATAGCGATACTCTTCCACTGAATCCGTCAATATCATATCCCAAAGAAATATTGCCGAAAAATTCCGGTTGATTTTCTAATTGCTGAGTGTAATGAATTGCCCGTTCTTTATATTCCGGAAAAGGTATTCCGCCAATAATAGTATAAGTTGTATCTGTAGTTGATCCGATTAATTGAGTTTCCGAACGGACGATTGATGCATTGTAGCTTAAAACAATATATTGTAATAACCCGGGCAGAAAAGTAAAGTTTATCTGATGCTCTAATTCAAACCCCCAAACTTTTGTAGGGTCAGTAGAATTATATGGTACGGTTAACTGGTATGATGAATTACCATGCAATGATCTCGTTTCTAACCCCAGCTCATCAAAGATAATATTACCTGTAGTATTTATTTGATTCAACATATGATACATCTCGGCAATTTCTTTATAAAAAGCTGAAACGGAGAATAAACCAATTTCATTCCCATAGAAGGTTGTGTTTATTTCAAAATTCCATGCCTTGGCTGTTTTCAGTTCAGGGTTACCTGTGATTAATTGTCTGTTGCCACTAACTGCAGCTGGACGCCATGCGAAATAGGTATTTAATCTCATGTTAAAATCAGGACGGGCAAGAGCCCTATATCCGGCAAGACGAATATTCAAAAAGTCCGTGGCTTTGAAATTTAAATGAAAATTAGGGAGCCATATAGTTTCTGAATAAGTTGAGCTTGTATCACTGATTGGAAGTGTGATGTACGGAAATCCGCCTGCTACACTATATGAATACTTGTTGTTATAATCATTGTCTTCATTTTCTACTCTTACCCCGGCAATAAATGTAACATTTTGCCCGATCTTTAATGTATTGGTAATAAATGATGCTGCAACTGCCTCAGTTATATTATAGTAATAAGCCGCATAAGTCGGGTCATCATTATATTCAAGCGCTGTACCCGCCTGATTAATTCCATATTGGTTCAACTCGTACCACTCACGTAATTTATCTCTATCTATCAGCGGATACAGTTCATATAAATCATAAAGTGTTCTTGATTCGGGAGGAGAATCAAGAAATTCACTAAAAGACACATTAACGTATAAAGGATTAGCTAAATAGCGCTGGAAAAAATGCGTCGAATAGTGTACCGCTCATATCTTTTGCTCTCATTGTACCATCAGGTAATCTTTCATACGGCTGCCAGCCACCCAGATAATAGGCGGAAAAATTTTGTGTTTGAGTGTTATCTCTGCTTTTTGAAGTGTACTTGCCGCCCAGTTTTAATTCACCGCAAATAAATCTCCTAATGAATAATTGCGTGTTAAATTAAGATAAGCGGATATATTTTTTTCCAGGTTTTCCTGTGTAGTATAAAATGCTCCCGCTAAAGTTGCAGCCGCAAAATTATTATATGCATACGGGATTAACTGTTCCGGATTTTCCTTAATCTGCGGCGGGCTGCGCATTCCTGAACCTGCACCCTGATCTGAAGGTTCACTGAAGTCCAATTGATAATCATAGGGGAAGTCCGAAGTAGATTGTGCAACTGATAATCCCCAGTCAAATTTAATATTTATTAGATTATTAGTTCCTGTTAATGAACTGCTAAAAGTTTCTAACTCCTGCTCTCTGTCTCTATAGCTGTAAGTTACACCACCAAGATACTGCGATTGCCCGCCGCCATTTGGATAGTCTCTCTCGAAAGAAATATAATCTCTGCTTGTACTATTATAATTAGTATTTAACATTATATTTCCTTCATCAGGCAACTCATAATCAAGAACTAAATTCAGACCATTTCTTTTTCTCTCTTCATCAGTAAATATTAAATGAAAATTGTTGATAAAATAAGTCGTTTGATTATTTGCAGTTTGATCATAATCGATATCAGCGACTTCATTACTTCTGATATTGCTTTCGATAGTTCCATCCAGCTGAACTCCAAAAAGATCATCAAAAAATCTTTCCCCATACTTCAATGAAAAATCATACTGTTTGGCAGACTGCATTAAACCATTATATCCACCCTTTAGTATTGATTTTAATACTCTATTTGAAGGTGCTTTTTTAGTTACAAGATTTATACTTCCGGCAATTGCATCAGCATCTTTATCAGCTGTCAAGGCTTTAAACAATTCAATTCCTGCTAATGAATTTTGAGCGATAGTGCTCAAATCTATACCTCTGGCCAAAGCATCAGTTGAAGGAATTCTAACACCATCAATTGTTACGCTGACATATTTATCACTTAAGCCGCGCAAAATTACTTTATTCGCTTCCCCTCCTGATCTTATAAGGGAAACACCGGGAAGTCTACCTATAGTTTCTGCAGCGTTTTGATCAGGTAATTCCTGAATTTTCTCTTCTGAAACAACATTAATAATTGTATTTGAAGTAAGTTGCTGGTTAATCGCTGAGATCTGTCCCATCATTTGTCCCGTAACCACAACTTCTTCACCTTCGAGAACATCCAACGCTAGTTGAATATTCAATTCTATGGTTTCAGAACTTATAATATTTACTTCAGTTTCTTTTATTGTATAACCTATATAGGAAACCTTAACAATATACTTACCCGGATCGATAGACCTGATTAAATACCTGCCGTCAATATTTGTGGCCGAACCCAGCGATGTTCCAATAAGAAATACATTAGCACCGATTAACTCTTTATTTGTTGAAGAATCGGTCACAATACCCTTAAGAACACCCTGGGCTACGGATTGTGTTATGCTAAGAAAAATTATAAGGATGGTAATCTTAATGCAGTAAAATAATTTCATTCGGCGTCTCCTTTGGAGTAATGAAATAGATTTGATTAGGTTGATTTTTCGTCTAAGCACAGCTTTGCCCCTTGAGTCACATAATGGTTAACTTTATCGGTAAAGTAAACGAAAAACCTCAACCAAAAAAAAATTAAAAATTTTATAATTGTCAAGAAATATTTTGGAATAGATTAAATTATTTTCAATTTTCTATGAAAATAGCTCGAAATCAAACTATTTTTTTAGAAAATCAATGATAATATTTACAGTGGACTCAAACCAGGGATCAAACAACCAAAATGTATGGGGTGTATCAGGTAAGGTTTCAATTTTATAATTAATCCGGTATTGTTCAAATAAAACAACGGCCGAATCTCTGCCTGCATGAAATCTTTCAATTGAACTATTGATAAATAAGAACTCCGGGCTGCTTTCATTTATATAATTTATTGGTGAAGCTTCAATCCATAGTTTTGGATTTTCTTCAAAAGATGCACCAAGCCAGAGTTTTCCGACTGACGGATATAAATCAGAAGTATCCTTTTCACTTTCTGCCGGATGAGTGAAATCAAGAATGCCGTCTATATCTATAACTGCATTTACTTTTGATGAAATATCCGTTAAGAAATCATGAGGTTCAAATATTGGTAAATTATTTGTAACACCGCACAATGCTGCTAAGTGTCCCCCGGATGAACAACCTAATAAAGTAACTTTTGATGAATCTGCATTATAAACTGCTGAATTCTTTTTCAACCACTTAATTGCACTTTTTATATCCTGCACTGCTGCCGGATATCCCGCTTCCGGGGATAAGCGGTATTCTACTGCTGCACATAAAAATCCTTTAGAAGCAATTTCATTTGCTAAGGGATGTTGAAATGATTTATCTCCGGATCGCCACCCGCCTCCGTGAATAAAAATCACAATCGGGATCTGTTTTTCATTCTCGTCAGGAATGAATATGTCAAGTTTAAGATTTCTGTTTCCAATAGTTTTATATACTAAATTATGTTCTTCTCTTACATTCCCATTTATATTTTTCTCTGCGATTTTTATAAATGGAAATTTTATCAGCTCTTTTTGAAAAGAACCATAAACTGTATAAGAAGAATCTTTTGTTATACCTTCGGCCGACATATATGATTGGGAGTAAACTACAAACTGAATAAAAACAAATGCTGCAAAAAATTTAGTTTTCATGAAACCTGGCCAACCAAATATTATATTTATCCAATATATTCTGCGGATCGTAAACATACCAGGCATAACCGATTCTTCGTTCTCTCTCAACTTCTGATAATGAGTAAACAATTTCTCCATCTCTATTACAAAATATCGGGATGTGAGTTTCGAGACTATAATATCTGGCCCATATTGGTTTTGCATTTGGATCTGCTACAACAATT
This sequence comes from uncultured Ignavibacteriales bacterium, assembly GCA_963764685.1. Classification (GTDB taxonomy): domain Bacteria; phylum Bacteroidota; class Ignavibacteria; order Ignavibacteriales; family Ignavibacteriaceae; genus CAVXTT01. The sequence goes on along the minus strand of CAVXTT010000020.1, from coordinate 46,413 downwards.
TCATCAAAATCTGTATCCCGATATTGATATTCAGCATGTGGAGCAGAAATTCTCTCAACCCTGATACCGGTAATTTTTGATTTTTCAAACCATCTTACTGCAGATTTAATTGCTTTAATAATTCGTTCACCAGTATCTTGCAAAGACATAAGAAATTCAACTATCTCAGCACTTTCACCATTGCAAATCGCAGCCGGCTCATATGTTCTGGCAGATTCCGGTTTAAGCGTAATGCTGTTGTATTGCTGGCACCATGCTAAAAGTGTATCTGATTCTTTTAACTGAGTATTTAATATGCAGTCAATTCCCTTTTCAAATGATTTTACAACTTTATCATAGAGTTCTGAACCGACAATTGAATAATCACTTTCATTATTTACTATGCGCTGCAGCAGTTTCATTACTCCCATCATTGCGCCATCATTAAAAGTGATATATTTCCGATAACCACTTGTGTCCGGATAAAATTGCGGCCAGCCGCCATTATCATACTGCGCTGATAAGATAAATTTAATTCCTTCATTAAATGCGGATTTATATTTTTCATTTTTAGAAAGATTAAATGCTTTAGCAAGATAATTCAGATGCGAATATGTACCGGCATTATCAAAGCAGGTATTAAGAATATTTTTTGATCTAACTACAGCAGTTTCCTGCTTGCTTGTAAGTATCGCCTGCATATCATAATTCTTAGGCCAGCCTCCATTACTTTTTTGAAATAGTAAAATATTATCAGCAATTTTTTCAAATTCTATAGAGGAGTATTTTTTTTGATTTTCTACGGGTTCAATTACTTTATCGGTGTCTTTTATGTAATACCAATGATTTGCACTATTTAGAAACTCAGTGGTGTCGATAATTGAAGTTTGATTCATTATCGTATTATTTTGGGCTGAGCAATTGATGAAGAATAAGGAGGAAACCACGTAAATTGTTAAATAAATATTAATCCTGGTCAGGCTTTGTTTCATATTAATATATATCTGAAAGGGTATGTCAACAATCCGTCATTTGCTATTTTCATACTTCTTAATCACCAAATACTTCAATTCCGTATCACCGGTATTTCTAATACCATGTTCAATGTTTCGCGGACAATAAAAAGCAGAATACTTATCCCCTTCCATAGTTTTTCCATCAAGATAAAACTCAGCTTTGCCTTCTAAAACAAAAAAGAATTCATCCTCAGAATGTTTATGGGGCGGATGCGTGGCAGAATGAGGAGCGACTACACTCATCTTTAAAGTTCTTCCATCAATAAAATCCTTGTTGAAAAACCAGTACTGATATCCGGTATTGGTTCCAACAGTATCATTTATATTAAATTCATTTACGCACTCCTCAATTGTCCATTGTTTTTTATGATATGCTGAACTATCACTTTCTTGTGAAAACATGGCTGTTGAGAATAATATTAATAAAACAAATATATATACCTTAATAAAACCGCTTGACCCGGAAAATCTTTTTTGCACTATAAAAATCATATTCTTTCCTTTCTTCATTAACCTGCCCCCTGAAAAATATATAAATAATAAGTTAGATTTTTTAAAATATCAAGCATTAGCTACTCAAACACCGCGAAGCTATCAGCAATAAAATATATTTTACTGCAGGCTCGGATGAAGAGGAGGACGGACTCTCCGGATACTGCAGCTAAATAAACCGTTGTTAAGTATATGTTTTATCAATGTGTCTTCTATTAGCTTTTTATGCTGGGAAAGAGAATAGTTGAAGAAAATAGCAAAATACGTAAGTAGTTTATCGAACCTGATTACTTACTGGGGATGAATTTATTCGTAAAATACAATTGATTTAAGGTTAGTGTTAAGTCTCAGAATATTTACTCCATTTCAAAGTTCTCCGGGAAGGTACTGAAAAAGAACCGCCCCAAAAGTTTATGGGGAAATAATGAAACGATCTGACATTATCCATCTTTCTTGAAATTTCAATCAGCGGGACCGTCCCTACTAGGGAAAGTTCAAATTATTTCAAGAGAATCATTTTCTTTGTTGATACAAACTTCTCAGTCACTACCTGGTAGATATACATACCGGAAGCAACACTGCCGGTATCCCATTTGTACTTATAGGTTCCTGCCGTCAGTCCTGTATTAACAAGTTCGGCTGCCTTCTCTCCCAGTGCATTGTAGACTATCAGTTTTACATTCTGAACATCTTCAGGAATTGAGAACTGAATAGTAGTACCTGGGTTGAACGGGTTTGGATAATTCTGCTCGAGTGAGTAAACTGAAGGAATAATATTTCCTGATACCATAAGTTTTCCAACTATGCCGTCCAGGGTTATTTCTTCTCCGGCTTTCAGTCTGGCAATCTCTTTGCCTGTTTCATCTGAAAGTATGATGCCTATTCCTTCAGCTTTTATTTTTACAGGATATTGTACACCCATCATATCTACTGACTGAGGTGTGCTGATATTTTCTGCATACCTCTGGCTTGAGTAACGGATATCGAAAATTCCCCGGGGTGGATAAGGAGGAAGATCAAATTGACTTAAATCTACTTTACTATCTGCTGCGTAAAGTGAATAACTCTGCCGTGCATTATCGGTTATGGTGATCTTACCGAGATTATCAGTTGAAAGTACTTTAGACCGGATTGGATCATCTGCTCCTGTAGGTATATTGATAAGCCCCGGACCTGACAGCTTAACCCAATATCCTATACCCGGATCAAGTGTAGCAGCTATTTGATACGTACCAACAGAGTATTGAAAAACTGAACCTGTCTGAAGTCCCGGGGGTGTTGTAGTTATACCTGATGTTGATACAGATTCTTCATAAGCTCCAAACAGATTCCATCCTGCTGCACCTGGTATCGGATCATGATCTACCGTAATTATGCCTGATGCCGGCCATTCATCTCCGGTGTTATAAGTGTTTGCACCAACATGTTTCATCCAATAACCTGTACCCGGTACGGCAGATATTATTGCCTCATAGCCGCCCAGGAATTTGAATACTCCTGCATTGGGATCTTTCCCTGCCCACCAGGTACCCGTATTCTGGTTCACAGGATGTAACCCGGGTATAGAGACCAGGTTCCATCCATTGGAGACAAATACAGATAATGGAAAAGTTGCCGGTGCTATTGATTGGGAATATTTGATAGTAACACTACCATCCACATAAGAACTATCCATACTATTTCCGGATATGTAAACATTGCCGGATAAGTCTACTGAAATTGCCTGAGGTTTATCTTCCTGCTCTGCAGCATTATAACGCTGTAACCAGGTTAAATCACCATTAGGATTATACCTGATAGTAGCATAATCAGGATAACCGCTAAAACCGGTACCAATACTGCCTCCTGTTATGTAAATGTTGCCGGTTGTATCAATAGTGATGTCCTCGGGTATATCAACCGAATTACCAGGACCATTGTAATATTTAACCCAGCTTGTACCTCCATCCTTGTTATATTTGACAGTGGCAAAATCTCTGAGATAGGATAATCCCTGAACAACACTTACTTCACCTGTCACATAAACATTCTGTTCTTTATCTACCACAAGTCCTACAGCCTTATCGTCTTCATTTACCGGACCATCAAATCTTTTTATCCAGACAGACTCACCAATTGTATCATATTTTACTGTTATAAAATCATACCACCCGCCTGCCTGACTGCTTCCGGTAACATAAACATAGCCGCTGTCATCCAATGCAATGTCTTTTCCTTCGTCAACCTCAGGACCGTTCATACGACTCTCCCAGACAATATTTCCATTGGCGTTATATTTAACAGTGATATAATCCATCGTTGTAGAAGTTGTCCCAACCCCAAGACCCGTGACATATACATTTCCATGGGTGTCTGTCACCATAGCTTTTATACAAGCCTCGTTAAGATCAAGAATTGAAGCCCAAAGTTGAACACCTTCAGGGCTGTATTTAATAGTAATATAGTCCTGCCCGTAAACATTACTTAAAGAAATATTATTAATATAACCTCCCACGTAAGCATTACCTGAACTGTCAATCGCAATAGCAAACCCACGATCATCTCTTGCATTTGGTGAGTTGTAGCGACGCACCCAAAGAGAGTCACCGTCAGGAGTATATTTTATAGTTACAATTTCATAATTCAATAATGTAGGGCCGCGAAAACTGTAGCCGGTAACAAAAATATTCCCGCTGGTATCCAGAGCCATTGCCAGGGCACCATCGGCCTCATCTCCTATACCGTTAAACTCTTTTTGCCACAATTGAGTGCCATTAGAATTGTATTTAAGGAGACAGATATTAAATCCACTCGTTCCGCGGAATATAGTTCCTGAAACATATACATTACCCGTTCTATCAATCACAATGTTTTCTGCAGTAACACTGTCGGTCCTGGCAAGCCAGTCCTGCTGAACTTGTGCGAATGATATTGAAATTAAAAAAGGGAAGACAAGAGTGAGAAGTACAATTTTAGAAATTTTCATTTTACCCTCTTAAGTTAAAGTTTTTGGAGGCGGTTCGAATGGTTCCGGTATGATTACCAAAGTGCCCAACCCTTATTTTCCACAGGATAACTCCTTATGGGATTATTAAGTGATCACAAGATTCCGGAGAACCGTATTCATTCAAAGGGAGATGGGATTGTCTCGATGACTAGAATAAAGTTTTCATTAGATAACATCGGATAATATTTGATCAATAGCAAATAATGTTTGCCAAGGGCAAGGAAGAGATTTCAGCATACTATCTAACCTAAAAGCAGTGATGCAGGTGAATCTGGCACCCACCCCGCCTTTCATAGGTAACACTGGCGAAGAGTTGGAAATAGAATTTCAAGACAGTGGTGAGCTTCTTAAAGCTGCTGCTGTAAACCAGGCTCCAAAATGATAATTATGCTACCGGAATTCTAATTAATAAGAAGCAGTATTTAGAAGATACTCTGGGGTTAAATCTGAAGAAAGAATAGTGTCATATTAACCTCACTTTCCTTTAAAACCGAAGATTTCATTTCCCGGTTTTGAAATTGAGACTACTTCCATAACTTTCTGCTCTAGATTAAGCATTGTAATTCCAAAGCTGGAGTTTAACTCTGCGATTTACTGAACAGATCTTTAATGATTTTCAAGGGAGGGGGACTACACTAAAACGTACTCTGAACTTAATCATTAGCATCGTTGCAATGCCGTTCTTCAATCTGCCCAGGGCTGCAAGGGAGAGAGAAAGATACCAAATGATGATTAATGAAAACAGATGAGAACTAAATAACCTCCGGAACGATGTACTCACCGTTCCGAAGTAGGGGGTATTATGAAAAAATATTTATTGGATTATTTAACCTTATTAAAATATTCGGGACGGCACTAAGACCGCCCCGAATGATAGCCTTTCTGTTTTTTGCCTCCCGGATAATACTACAAGTTTATTTATCGCACTGATCTTACATTCACAGCGCCGCAAAAAATGCAGACAGGTTAAGTATTGGTTTATTAGTCCCACTTTTCATTTTTTAACTGCGTCTCACATCTTTTAAAATCTCATACTAAACCCAATCCGGTCTTGGTTTTTCGATGTTGTTAGATTCTTAGGAAATTTTACCACATAAGGCACATAGCAAAAAAACATAGTACACATAGAAATTAGGACAAATTCTTAATTCCTGGTTTTGATTCTTTCACACCATCGTACCATCGTACCATCGAACCAATTTCGTCGTCATAATATTTTTTCCGGAGTATATATATAAGGCGGTCACTCAACTAAAAAGAAAGGAGACAACCGTGGCGAAGCTAAATAATAACCATTTCGGCAACCTCAGCGGGCAGATCGGAAACCTTATCTACAGGACAATAAACGGCATAACATACGTCAGTACCAAGCCTGAAAAGGTAAAGATCTCGTATTCAGCAAAGGCTGTTGCCGGCAGAAGGAAGTTCGGCCTTGTAGCCCTGCTCTCGGGAGCGATGAACCGAGTATTCCTGATAAATGCAATCTGGAAGAAAGCGAAGCTACCTCAAGAATAAATTCAATTTCCCGGATATTGATTACGAAGAAGCCAGTTTATGGACAGGTCAACAATAATTCAATAATTAATAGATGTGCAACTCTAGGTTTAAAAGTTTTCAGTTAAACCTCATAGCACTCATTACATAACTGGCTCATCTACTATGACACTCTTTGCAGCAATAGTAGCATCCATCCACATTTTTATAATATTCCTTCGCTTTTTTAACTGCTTCTTTACAATTGTTGTAAAGCCCTAAGGATAACCTGTTTTGATTCTCTGGTAAATGAGTACAGTTGGTTTTGTGTACTTCATGTTCCCCAGTGGGTTGTGCTGTTTTATTAACACTGATGGCATTTTTTGAATTATTTTTCTGTTTGATTAAGTTATCATCAAATATGGAGAATCTAAATGAATCCGTCTGCTGAGCAATTCCCGATATTACAAATCCTTAATCAAAATGATTTGAATGAACAAAAAATATATGAAGATCTGAAAAAGGGGAAGCTTGTAAACGGAATAAACGATCAGATAAAACAGTATTCAAAGTGGGCAATTCTCTCCGGTCATAGTAGCGTTGGGTTTATAGGTGTTGTTAAAATAATTGAATCAGGAAAGAGCCCGACTGAATACAAATTCAGACCTTTCAAAACAGTAGATGTTGTGCTCCACGATGGGATTCTAAGACCGGCATTCAATGGACGAACACACGGTTTCTGAAGATGCTGCACTTCGATACGTCCAGCGGGGACGGGGCTACCCAGTGACCAACACTTCGATACGTCTTTTTCAGGACTACTCAGTAACCGGCTTTCGGGAGTTCTGGCGTGTAGGAGTGCGGGCGAAGGTAGAGCAGAATCTGGAAAGACATTGCCCTTTGCGCTTCTTAAAAGTATTGTTTTTCCCCTATTCCTGACTAATTTTCACGCAATACTTTAATCTTCTGATGGAATCAATTAAGAAATTCTATCCGGCGGGGATAATCTTACTGCTTTTCCTGACGCAGGCGGTGTTCTTTTGGACAGCGGAAATCCGTCTTATCCTTGATCTGCTGCCGGACGACGCTGCCTATTATTTCAGGATTGCTGAAAATTTCAGCCGGGGCTATGGCTTTTCATTCGATACTATTCACCAGACAAACGGCTTCCAGCCACTCTGGGAGTATGTACTCATAACACTCTACCTGATATACCCTCCTGAACCGGAAACTGCATACCGGCTGGTCCTTATTCTGCAGTTGGTGATTGTTTCTGTCTCGGCAGTAATGCTGTTTTATTCAGTTAAAAAATCCCGCGGGGAAGTTAAGGCGCTGGTATCATTGGGAATAATGCTGCTGCTGGTTTACCTTCAGGCAGTCAACGGGATGGAATCTGCACTCATTGTCCTGCTGCCCGTTCTGCTGTATAATAATTCATTTGATAGTCCTGGAAAGGTGCTCACTGCAGGTATGCTGTGCGGATTACTTGTACTTGCAAGGACAGATCTTATTCCCCTTCCTTTCATCCTTCCTGTTCTGCTCCTGCTGAACTCTGAAATGCGCAAGGCCGCACTTTTTTTTGCCGGTGCAATGCTTCCGGTGCTCCCCTGCCTGATTACAAATTATGTGTCCACAGGTTATCTGCTGCCGGTAAGCAGTGTGCTTAAATCAGGCTTCCCTTACATCCACTTTAATATAGATACGGAATTTACAGTAACAGGAATGATCTCTGTATTTTCTGCCGTACCCGTGGCTCTATACTACATTATTAAAAAACGAGAGAAGGGGGATTATCATCATCTTCTCCTCGCCGGCTTTTCGGCAGCTGTCCTTATCCACTTCATCTTTTATTCATTGTTCATCAAATGGAATGCTCAGAACTACTATTTTATTTTTTACGGTATATACCTTGCGCTGGTTATATCCGAATTCCGCCCGGTAAAGATTTATCCCGGACTGCTGAGAATTATCCCTTTAGCTGTACTGCTGCTTCTGGCAGCAAAAACAATATGGAGAAGAATAAAAACCTTGATGGAAGCTGGCACGCAGGTCGTCCTTGATGCGGCGGTATGGGCAAGGGAAAATACCCGTCCCGCTGATGTCTTTGCAATGAAGGATGCAGGTAACTTCTCCTTCTTAAGCGGCAGACCGGTAATAAATCTTGACGGTGTTGTTAATGATTTCTATTTCCAGGAGGTACTTAATAAAAAAAGACTTAAACTCTACCTGGCAGCAAATCACGTATCCTACTATTCACTTTATGAACCATCCCCCGGTAAGGAACTGGCCTCGGGTACATACAAGAATTATTCTGAATCCTTTATCAGCTATAAATATATGACCCGCAGCGACAGGCTGATATTTCCCCGGGAAAATGAACGTTACAGGAAACACCTGGCGAGTGGGGCGATGATTGTTATCTGGGAGGTACGGAACTAAAAAAAAGTTCGGGCGTTTCGGATGAAATCTGAATCGTCATTGCACATGACACCGCGGACCGCACGACCTTGCCTACCGGCAGGCAGGCGCACTAAAATAATAACTTATCGGTTGTCACTCATAATCACTTGCCTGTTGCTTTTTTCTTTTAAATGTCAGATGTTCAAACAATCATTAAAAGGATAATATGCGTTATAAGTGCTTATCCTTCCCCCTTTCATTTTTTATCCTTTGTTTCTTTATCAATCAAGTTCAGATCCCGGCACAGGATCGAAAGATTGTGTTTGAGCATTTCACTGTTCTTCAGGGTCTCCCTTCAGATGCAGTACCGACTATTTTCCAGGACAGGACGGGATACTTATGGATCGGTACCTTCTACGGGATTGCCAGGTATGACGGTTATTCAATGGTATCTTACACAAACCGGGAGGGAGATTCTGCAAGCATTACCAATTCCATTGTGAATGCTATTTGTGACGATAGCGAAGGGAATATCTGGTTCGGACACTCGCACGGTCTTGATAAGTTTGATCCCTCTACTGAAAAATTTACTCACTACATCTTAAACCCGGAAAGACCAATCGGCGACTGGAGTCAGCACGTTTTATCATTGCGTGAAGATAAAACCGGCACTCTTTGGATCGGTACAGGCTCTGGCTTATATACTTTTGATAAGTCAAAAGGTGCTTTTACCTGGATACAGCACGACAGCACAGACCCCAACAGTATAAGCAGCAATAGTATAAATTCCATCTATGAAGACAGAGCAGGCACACTGTGGTTCGGCACAGGTAAGGGGCTGAACAAATATGATAAAGCTGCAAACAGGTTTGTCCATTACTTTTTTCCGCCTGATAACCCTTACGATATTATTTCAATCCTTGAAGATAACGAAGGGGTATTTTGGCTGGGTACAGCCGGGGCTCTAGTTGAATTTAATCCTCAAACCGGAAAATTCATCTTATATCAAAATGAACCTGGAAATAAAGAAAGCCTGGCAAACAATATTGTCATTAGTATTTGTGAGGACAGGTCAGGACAGTTTTGGATAAGTACTAAAGAGGGGGTTGATCTCTTCAATAAAAAGAAAAGAGTTTTCACTCATTATAAACATAATGATCAGGAGCCGGGCAGTATAAGCAGTAATGATGGCGGCAGGATCATTTGTGACCGTTCAGGAGCCGTCTGGATTTCTACTTATGGCGGCGGTATAAATAAATTTACTCCTCCGGATCCTTACTTCAGGTATTACTCAACGGCGGACATAAAATCCAACAGGTTTCCGTCTGTTGAAATCATTGAAGATAAAAAAGGAAAGTTATGGCTGGGTACGGGGCAAGGTATTTTCAAATTTGATCCCGGTACGGAAACCTTCGAAAGACTGGCTGCTGATAAGGAGATTTATCTTCTTATGCCTGACGCGGAAGGGTCAATGTATGGTTCAGTGCGAGAAATGAGAATCTTGGTAAAATTGATCAGTCGGGACATATAAGCCGTTTCATCGATCAATCCGGATCGGAATTTCCCGGCGGGGTTACTGCTATATGCAGCAGCAGCGATGGGACTATCTGGGTGGGAACGGGTTATGGTAATGTCTACACTCTTGATCCGGGTACAAAAAAAATTACTCCCGTCTATCAAAGCACTTACTGGATCGAAGCCATTCACGAGGACAGGGCAGGTCTGGTATGGATAGGTGCGCGTGAATCGGGTGTTATTTGTTACAATCCTTCACAAAAAAAGTTTACCTAACTATTCTCATATACCGGGAGATCCTTATTCCCTCAGCAGCAACAGCATTACACGTATCAGGGAAGATAGTGATGGAAATATACTCGTTGTTACCGGCCATACCCTTAATAGATTTAACAGAGCAGCGGGATATTTTGAGCGCCTTGGGGGAAAAAACGGTTTCCCTGATAATATTTTTAATGTTGTAACAGACAGTAAGGGAAATCTCTGGATAGGCATGCCCGGAAAGGGTACAGTTAAATATGACAGGCAGGATAAAACTTTCAGGAACTATCCTGGTTTACAGGGACTCGGTTACCAGGCTAAAAGCGGCGACTTATATTATTTTAATACAGAAGGCCTTACACGCTTTAACCCTGACAGTTTAAAGGACAATCCATTTGTTCCACCGGTTGTTATTACTTCTGTCCGCAGTTTTGAAAAACCTTATCCTGTCCATAAAGAGATCCATCTTCCTTACACCGAAAATTTTATCTCATTTGAGTTTGCTGCCCTGAATTTTATCAAACCCGAAAGCAACCGGTATGCATATAAGATGGAAGGAATAGACAGGGACTGGGTTTATTCCGGAACAAGGAGATTTGCTTCCTATCCAAACCTTGATCCCGGTAATTATATTTTCAGGGTAAAGGGATCAAACAATGACGGGGTGTGGAATGAAAAGGGTACCTCAATAACGATTATTATCTCCCCTCCAATCTGGAAAACCTGGTGGGCTTATTTATCATATACAACTGTTATGATTTTTGTAATTTATGGAATAAGGCGTTATGAGCTGAACAGGATATCTTACAAGAACCAGGTTATGATCGATAAGGCTGTATTGAATGAAAAAGAAGAAACGGAGAAAATAAAATCGAGGTTCTTCGCAAATATTTCGCACGAGTTCAGGACACCCCTTACCCTGATACTCGGACCGGCAGAAAAGATAATCTCAAATACATCGGAAAATATAATTAAAGATGCAGTTATAATAAGAAGAAATTCAAGACGGCTTCTGCAGCTTGTAAATCAACTACTTGATCTCTCCAGACTTGAAGCGGGAAAACTGAAACTGCAGGCTTCAAAAGGAAACATTGTTTCATTTGTAAAAGGAGCTGCCCTTTCATTTGAATCATTGGCAGAATCCAAGGATATCATACTGAAGCTGGAGCCCGAAAAAGATTTTATAGAATTATACTTCGACAAAGAAAAAATGATGAAGATACTTACCAATCTTTTGTCGAATGCATTTAAGTTCACCCCTATGGAAGGGACAATTACAATATCAATAAAAGAGATAGTAAGTCAGGGCAAAGCTGAAAATATCCAGATAAAAATAAAAGATACAGGGATAGGCATACCCCCCGAAGAAATCCCAAAACTATTTGACCGGTTCTACCAGGTAGATAATTCATTTACAAAAGAACACGAGGGAACCGGGATAGGATTAGCGTTAACAAAAGAACTTGTTGAGCTTCATTACGGACATATCAGTCTTGAGAGTAAGACAGGTACTGAAAATACCGGCTGGACCGAATTTACAATAACCCTTCCGTCCGGAATTTCCCATCTGAAAAATGAAGAGATAATTGAGCCTGAAAAAACAGAAGTAAACAGCATTACTCCCACGGAAGTATTTATTAAGGAATCCATGCCCGGGGAGAACAGGCGCGCTTCATTAATTAAAGAGCATCTGCAGGAGAAAACAATTGTCCTGATTGTTGAAGACAATTATGATATGAGACAGTATATAAAAGAATCTCTTGATGACAGCTATCTTATCGAAGAAGCGGTAAATGGAGAGCAGGGAGTAAGAAAAGCGGAGAAAATTATTCCTGACCTGATCATTACAGATATGATGATGCCAAAAATGGATGGAGGTGAACTGACAAGGATCCTGAAGAATGAGGAGAAGACCAGTCATATACCTATTATTTTACTTACCGCAAGATCGGGGCAGGAAAATAAAATTGAAGGACTGGTAACCGGCGCCGACGATTATTTGACCAAACCATTTGATATACGGGAATTGCGTGCAAGAATTGAAAACCTGGTCACTATCAGGAAAAAGCTGCAGGCAAAGTACCGTAAATTTGATATTTTTAATCAACAGGGGAAAACGGGAGCCAGCCTGGATGAAAAATTCATTATTAAAGTTATGGAAGTAATAGAAAAACATATTTCCGAGGAGGACTTCAGTATTGAAGAATTCGGAAATGAAGTTGGTATGAGCAGGGCACAGTTTCATAGAAAATTCAAAGCACTGACAGGAAAACCCGCAAGTATATTCTTAAGAAGTGTAAGATTGGAAAGAGCTAAAAAAATGATCGAAGAACAGCAGGGTAACATTTCTGAGATAGCCTATTCTGTGGGATTTTCAAGTCCCTCATATTTTACAAAATGCTTTCGTGAAGAATTCGGTTACCTCCCGAGCGAAATACTGACCTGACGGTTTCCTAAAATATTAATAAACCGTCCCTGAAAATCATCGGAATAATACGACATTACCATTATTAGGGATATAATTGATATGCACTCCCCCCTCATTTTTTTTTATTTGAAGCAAATCAATCTCCTCTTGAATAATATTCACTTACGTGTCCTTATGTCCTTTCTATGTGCCTAATGTGGTAAAATGGTTTAAAGACATTAACCACATTAGACACATAAGAACACATAGGAATTCACATAGAAATTATAATCCCCTAATTTTCCTTTCCTACCCTTGGAGAGGGTAAATAATTGTAGCAGCGGTTCCCAAACAAAAAAAGATCCCAGTAGGGGATCTATAAAATACAACTGATATGCTTTATAAAAATTTTATGGATCCTCTACAAGGATCAATTCCCGTGGTGTTATGTCTTGCTACAATTATATACCCCCTCCAGGGGAAGGAAAATATATTGGTCCTAAAATCAAACAACGAGTCATTGCGCTTGCCTATTTACCCGCCTAGGTCGGGAGTTGGATGATTGGATGATTGGATGAATGTATGAAGCAGTTCTTTGTTAACAGAACGTCATTGCGAGGAGTCTTCGACGAAGCAATCCCCCATACCGGTCTCTTAGTGTCTTGTCCTAATTTCTATGTGTCTTATGTGTCTAATTTTCTATGTGTCTTATGTGGTAATTGCCCTAAACATTTAGAAAACAACCAACAACTAAGAACTAGTAACAAAGAACTGGCTTTATCCTAAGTACCTAATGTGGTAAAATGGTTTAAAAAAATTAACCACATTAGGCACATAAGAACACATAAGAATTCACATAGAAATTATAATCCCCTAATTTTCCTTTCCTACCCCTGTAGAGGGTAAATAAAAAATTCTGAGAAAGGTATCATTTAACAAATAAAATTTAATTATATTTGTCACAATTTGCTGTTCTGCAACACTATTTGTGTGGAAACTAATTTTAATATCAGCTAAAAGGGAGTGCGTATGTGCACAAATATTTACCATTTTACAGCTTTTGCAGGGGAAAGAGGTTACCTCAAATATTTTTTTATTCTATTCTTAATTGCTTCACCTGTTTTAACAGCGCAATGGGATCGGCAGAGTCCTGTACCCACTCATCTTGATGTAAGGGGTGTCGGCGCACCGGCAGCACAGCATGTCTTTATTGCTACAGATGATAATTCTTTTGATAACAGCGGTTCACTGTTTGAATCAACTGATGGAGGAGCAACCTGGTCTCAGTTAGATATTCCGGCTAGTCTTGGAGATCCTCTTAACGGAATCTTCTTTCTCGATAGTCAGTATGGGTGGGCTTACGGAAATGCAAATTACAGAACAACAGACGGGGGAAATACCTGGACACAATTGCCTGCCCTGGGTTCGATATACTTTATGAAGTTTTTCTCAGCAGAATTAGGACTTCGCTGCAAGCAATGTTGAGTGCTACCTTACATTCGACGGCGGCAATACCTGGGTGCAGGCGCCTGACGGAATCTTTGATCTTGATTTTATTGATACACTGACCGGACTTGGTGTCTCTGCTTCAGGCATTTACCGGACTACTGATGGGGGTGCAGTATTCAACCAGGTATATACCGGCAATGCTAAAGCAGCCGCTTTTCTTTCTTCCGGTAATGCGGCAGGAATTGCTGATGATAATTTTCTCTATTCAAGTGACGGCGGTGCAACCTGGACGGTTTCAGCACCTGCAAATGGAAAAAGCAGGCTTACTACTTTAACTTCCAATATTGTCCTTGCCTGGGGAAGAACAGGAACATTTCCCGATTTTGATGACAGGGTCTACAGATCTTCGGATGCCGGACAAACCTGGACAGATATTGGTGAAGTTATTCCCGCAGGAATATTTGCTCTCAGTATTGTCGACCAGATAAAAATTGCAGCAGCAGACCTCGAGGGAAATATGTACCTCTCTGTGGATGGAGGCTTAACGTGGACGCTTACATTTCTTTCAAGGGGTCAGAGTCCCGGCTACCTGAGCAGCGCCGTTCCTTATTTTGCAGACGCACAGACAGGATATTTCGGCTACGGGAGCGGGTTTGTTATAAAAACATCAGACGGCGGGGCATCCTGGTTCCAGATATCAAGCGGTTCAGGCACAACACTCAATGATATCGCAAGGTTTCCAAATGGCAATATGATCGCGGTCGGAGATAACGGTACACTCCTTACCGGCAATGGCTCTTCCATATGGAATACCAGGATTGCATTATCCCAAAGCAATTTGAAAGCAGTTCATATGATCGGCGGAAGTCAGGCTGCTGCACTCGATGAACAGGGCTTTGTTTATTTTACTACAGATTGGGGGACTACCTGGAGTACCGCCGCTTCTGCTCCACCAACTCTTAACCCGGCAGAAGATCTGCATTTTAATTCCCTGCTCGACGGTTGGGTAATCGGACAGGCTTCCATAGGCGAGGTTTTATATCATACTACAGATGGAGGGAACTCCTGGACTCAAATTCCAACAAGTTTCGGAGGCGCTTATATCGCTGTGGATGCTGAAGGTTCAAATGTCTGGGCACTGAATTTCAGCGGAAGCTACGCCTATAGCCATAATAACGGAACAACCTGGACTGAGGGGCTTTTCCAGGATGCTTTCACTGTTTCCGATATCGATTTCTTTGATCAAAGCACAGGGTATGTAGTCGGATGGGGCAGGCTTTGCTGCAAGAAGCAGCGATGGCGGCGTCAGCTGGGAGGTACTGACAACTCCTGACAACAATCACAATTTCACTGATATATACCTGCTCGGACCTAATGAATTGTGGATAAGCACTAATAATGATGTTGCCTATTATTCAGCTAACGGTGGTGTTAACTGGGCAGTCCTTGAGATCGGATCTAACGGCTTCGGAAATTTCACCGCTATTGCTGCAAGCCAGGATGGTGATGCGTGGACAGCAGGCTACCAGGGGTATATTGAACATTTTAACGGACCACCTCCGCCTCCGCCTAACCGGCCGCCGGAAGCTTCTTTCGATTATGCCAACTTAAGTCTTACTGTTAATTTTACAGACCAAAGTATTGACCCTGACGGCATTATTGTAAGCTGGAGATGGGATTTTGGTGACGGCAGCACATCAACCCAGCAGAACCCTGTTCATATTTATGATTCTTCCGGTATCTATTTGGTACAGCTTACAGTTACTGACGATGACCTTGATTCAGGTACTGTAGGACAGAATGTGGTAGTTCAGCAAATCGGTGTAACATATGGTAATTTTGTTGAAGTAACGCCTCTTGATTCTCTTTTTGTAACTCCCGACGGCGAAGACTTTGTTGTACTTACAACAGCACCCGGAGATTACGATAATGACGGCGATCTTGATGTTGCCGTTCTTGGTTACTATGTTGTATACAACCAGAGTGTTGAGGATAAACTTGTACTGATCCGTAATGAAGGACCCGCTCCTCCGGGTACTGAATGGGAGTTCAGCTATATCGATATACCGCTTGGTGATCTTACAACAGGAGCTTCCGACCTGGTATGGGGAGATATGGACGGCGATGCTGATCTTGATCTGGCTGTCGGTACAGACGGAGTAACAGTAATATACCGTAACGATGCAGGCACGCTCGTTCTAACCGATACCGAACTGCCGGGTTACTATGAGGATAATTTCCAGGCGGATTATGATATTAATTCCCTGAGCTGGGCCGACTTTGATAATGACGGAGACTTTGATCTCCTCATCCCGTCAGTATTTGATAACACCTCCTTTACCTATCGTACAGCATTAATGAGAAATGACAGTGCCAATGCAACAGGCGGAAGAGTCTTTACCGAAATCAATACCGGCTTTGCACCAACCACGCACGCACAGAGCAGCTGGGCTGATTTTGACAATGATCAGGATCTTGATCTGCTTCTCGTAAACCTTGCACCGATAACTGATGAGGGATTTATCAGGCGCTACAGGAACGACGGAAATGGTGTTTTTACAGGAGAGGATATTCTGGGAACACTTACAGTTGAACACGGCGAAGTGCAGTGGGGAGATTATGACGGAGATGGCGATATAGACATCCTTGTTGCAGGAAATATTAAAGACACTACGGGATTCTATATTCCGATGGCTCTCCGGATATATGAAAATATCAATAACAGTTTCGTACCGTTTGATGTTATTCCCGACATTCCTGCGCAGGGATGGTATCGATTTAACAGCTGCAACCTGGGCAGATTACGACTCTGACGGAAATATGGATATATTACTCGCCGGGACACATAATCCCGGTACGGGACAGATTGAAGGGCGTGCACAAATATATTCTAATGACGGGAGCGGGAATTTCGTTCCCACCGAGAGCGAACTCCCGGCACCCCGTTCAGGCGGTGCCTGGGGAGGTACATTCTCATGGTTTGATATTGATGAAGATGCAGACCTTGATTACTTTATAGCCGGAGAATATTTTGTACCGGGAGGCAATGGTCTGGTTGAAACACAAATGCATATCTACCGTAACGACGTTCCGGAACAGAATAATCCTCCCACTATTCCTGAAGGATTAAGTGCCGTTGTGCAGTCCGGATAAAACAGTCCAATTATCCTGGACCCCCTCAACAGACGATAACACACCAGCCCCGGCAATAACTTATAATATGATTGTTGTAAGGAAGGGTTCACACAATCCAACTAAAATGGGACAGCAGATGCCTCCGGGATTTCCAGCGCGTCTTCCCGAGCCTGGTAATATAAGCGATATAACAGAGTGGTCACTGATAGGATTAACTGATGGTGAGTACCAGTGGTTCCTGCAGTCTGTTGATGCTGCATATGCATCCAGCAGTATGGCTTCAGGTGAATTCATCATAGGGGTTCCCGCATCAGCGGATGACGGGAATAATAAACCAGAAGTTTTCAGTCTCGAACAGAATTATCCCAATCCGTTCAATCCTGCAACCACAATCAGGTATTCCGTAGCGGATGAAGGATTTGTAAAACTTGCTGTATTTAATTTACTCGGAGAAGAAGTGTTAACTCTCATAAATGAAGTACAGAGAGCCGGAACATATGAATTCGAATTCAATGCCGGCAGCTTAGCAAGCGGAATTTACCTATACAGAATCGAAGCCGGCAGTTATAAAGCCTCCAGGAAACTAATATTGTTAAAATAACAGGTACAGGGGACCTATGTGTCTTTGTTTTCTATGTGTCTAATGTGGTAAAATGGTTTAAAGACATTAACCACATTAGACACATAAGAACACATAAGAATTCACATAGAAATTGATGCAAGTTCCTGGTTCTTAGTTCCTGGTTCCTGGTTTTGTTCTTCTTGTCCTAATTTCTATGTGCCCTATGTGTCTTACTTTCTATGTGCCTTATGTGGTTAATGGCTTTTGTTCTTGGTTCGTAGTTTTTAGTTGTTCTATTTTCTCCTTTACGCCAGATTGCTTCAGTCGAAGACTCCTTCGCAATGACGGCCACGCCCCAGGCGGGTAAACAGGCACCATCGGGGGTTACTAACCAATCAGCAAAATCAAAAATGCTGAATTTTATTAAATAACAAACTGAGATTGGTTTTTACCTCCGGGGTCTTCGGAGATGAGAAATTTAATAAACCGGGATCCGCCATAATAGAAAACCACACGGTCCCGGGGAAAATCTTTTCCGCCGGTATTTTCTTTCGCCCCTGCCTTAGCTCGTATCTCATTTTCGATGTACCTTGCAAATCCTTCCTTCCACTCCTGCCATATCAGGTATTCGAAATCTATATTGTTCAATATCCCTTTAATTTTGTTCCTGTACTCCCCTGCCCTAACCCGGTCGCCGGCTGAAAGAGCATCAACGAACAGCTTATAATCAGTGAGGAATAATGAATCGAATGGGAACGGGTGGTTTATTTCCCACGAATATTCTTTCCGTTCCATTGCTGTCTTATATATTTCAAGATCACTTTTAATTTCCTGTTCGACTGAATTGTACTGCGCACAATGGACAAACTCATGCAGGATCACAGCCATACCCCCGGCAGTATTAAATGCATCCCTGCCGGTTACACAGACAGGTTTATTATCATATTCCGCCAGGGGGAAAGATGCCCTGATCCCTTCATTCATCGGAAAAGGCGCCGGAACTTTTTTAATGAACTTATATGAACCTGCTGCGGGATCCTCATCGAAAATTAAAAGATCGTCACCATTTATCACCGCAACCGGCTGGAGTTTTTCAAGTACCGGGTGTATATCTTTGGCGCTTTTGTGCAGCTCCTCCAGTCTCCTTAAACCGGAAGCAATTTCTTCATTAGTTGAATCGTTTGTCGTTTGACAGAGCGCTGCTGATAATGAGAAGATGAACAGAAGAAATACAAGGTTAGGCTTCATTTTATTTAATGCAGATATTAGTTGAACATTCTTTCCAATATAATAAAATCGTCTTTTAATAAAGCGGAAATTTATTGATCACCAACAGGGATCGATTGTTTTTTTCTTCTTCGTTTCTACAATTATGGAACGCTTGCAGTGTTCAAACACAGAAAAAGTGAGATTGTTTCTCCCGGACCCCTGAGGGACGATCAATATTTCAGATCATCCCTCTACAGGGAAAACTATTTCAAGAGTAACATCTTCTTTATTGAGACAAACTTATCGGTCCTCAGTTCATAGATGTACATTCCTGTAGCAAATTCCTTTGCACTCCACTGGTATGTGTACTTTCCTGCTGCAAGAGTTGTATTTACAAGTTCCGATACCTTCTCACCCAATGCATTATATATTGATAGCTGTACATTGGCAGTATTCTCAGGAAGCGAGAACTCTATCGTTGTGCCCGGGTTAAATGGATTCGGATAGTTCTGAGCAAGTGAAAATTCCAACGGTACAACATTCTCTGTTACATACAGCTTACCTGCCGTATTAACACTTACTTCCTCTCCTGCCTTCAGTCTCGCGATTTCCTTACCTGTTTCATCTATAAGTATTATTCCTGTTCCTTCTGTCTTTACCATTACCGGATACTGTACTCCGGTCATCTCTATTGCCTGCGCAGTACTCAGCTTTTCTGCATATCTCTGGCTTGAATAACGGACATCAAACATTCCCTGTGGTGGATAAGGCGGAAGATCAAATTGAGTTAAGTCCACCCCGGCGGACAAGTCTGCTTCATCCCTCTGGGAAACTGTATAAAGAGTGTAACTCTTCTGTGCATAATCAGTGATTGTGATCTTACCGAAACCTTCTGTTGATACTGTAGCAGCGGTTTTCATAGGACTGGGTGCCGGTATATTAATTAATCCTGCGCCTGTCAGTTTTACCCAGTATCCATAACCGGGATCCAGTGTTGTTGCTGCTACATAACCGCCTGAATATTTATATATAGATCCCGTTATTAGTCCCGGAGGTGTTGTTGTCAGTCCTGATGTAGGAACAGATTGTTCGTATGCACCGAAAAGATTCCAGCCAAGTAATGCCGGAATTGGATCGTGAGTCACGAAATTGATTCCGCCTGCAGGCCATTCATCACCTGTGTTGTAAGTCTGTGCACCAAGGTTCTTCATCCAGTAACCTGTACCGGGAACTGCATCCGTAACTGCCTGATAACCGCCTGCGAATTTGAATACTCCTGCTGCCGGATCTTTTCCCGGCCACCAGCTTAATACATTCTGGTTTGTCGGAAGTAACCCTGGAATTGATACCATATTCCATCCGCTGCTTAAATCAACTGTCAGCTGAAAAGTAGAAGCAGTGCTGTCCTCATAAGTAAATTTAATCACAGAAAAATTTCCCTGGATACCGAGAGTTGCAGAATAGCCCGATTGCCAGCAGGCACTATACAAAGTTCCGTAACCTGCTGAACTTGTAGAATAGGCGTCGACACCACTGGAGGTACCTGTAAATCCCAGGTGGCGCAGTTCAACAAGCAGATGTCCTGAAGAATAAAGCCAGGGGGTATCGAATATAATATCAGGTCCGCAGTAATTAGGATCCCCTCCGAAAGGAAAGCTTAAGGCGGGAATTGTAAGGCTTCCGGAGCGGACAAGTGTTTGGGGACCGACAATATTTTCACTGAATGTAAGGCTCCTGAGAGCTGGTTCCACGCTTCCGCTCATATAAAGGTCAAAATTAGAAAATGTAACATCTGCAGCCGGCCAGGCTGATGTAGCTGAAGGCAGCCGGCGCCATGTTATTGATTTTATATATTTTCCAACAAGCGCGGTAAGTTCACTTTGATTGATCAGCAGCTGGTATGTGCGGGCTGTTGTAGCTAAGGGACCCACGAAGGTTACCGTTCCCGACTGTGTCTGACTTCCGCCTGGAAGATAAATTGAATCGACAGCAAGAAAATTGTCATAACCGGACGATTGTCCGGAAAGATTGAATACGCAGAGAACCTGCAAAACCGCAGACAGAAATAATATCTTTAATTTCATATTAACACCTCAAATATTTGTATAAATAAAAATAGAGATTTCAGGAGATGGCGGTCGAAGGGCATAGGAGAAGGAAGAACTCATAAAATTGATTTCATTGCTAATGGATGAAATATGACATCCTGAATTACATTCGTTTAAACATTATAAATAAGTTCGATTAAGTCAACAGGAATATTATTTTCCAATCGTCAACTAAACATTTTCGAAGTTCTTAGAGTTGGATGAATGGATGAATGGATGAATGGATGAAGCAGTTCGTAGTTCTTAGTTCTTAGTTCCTGGTTAACAACGCGTCATTGCGAAGGAGTCTTCGACTGAAGCAATCCCCCGCACCGGTCTCTTAGTTTCTAGTCCTAATTTCTATGTGCCCTATATGTCTTACTTTCTATGTGCCTAATGTGGTAAAATGGTTTTAAAAAATAACCACATTAGGCACATAAGAACACATAAGAATTCACATAGAAATTATAATGCCTTAACCTTACTTCGTCAAAATCATCTTCTTCGTCCAAACGAACTTCTCGGTCACCAGCTGGTATATATAAATGCCGCTCGCATAGCTGCCTGCATTCCAGGAGTATTTATAAACGCCTGCCTGAAGTCCTGTATTAACCAACTCTGCTATCTTTTCTCCCAATGCACTATAAATGATCAGCTTTACATTCTGAACATCTTCAGGTATGCTGAACTGTATCGTTGTGCTTGGGTTGAAGGGGTTAGGATAATTCTGCGCAAGTGAAAATTCCAACGGTACAACATTCTCTGTTGCATACAACTTACCTGCCGTATTAACACTTACTTCCTCTCCTGCATTCAGTCTCGCGATTTCCTTACCAGTTTCATCTGTTAGTATTATGCCTGTTCCCTCTGCCTTTACCTTTACAGGATACTGTACTCCGGTCATCTCTATTCCCTGCGCAGTGCTCAGCTTTTCTGCATACCTTTGGCTTGAATAACGGACATCAAACATTCCCTGCGGAGGCATTGGAGGAAGTTCATATTGGTTTAGATCTGTGTTATTCTTTGCTGAGTATAGTATATAACTCTTGCCTGTTTTATCTGTTATGATGATCTTTCCAAATCCCTCGGTTGATACAGGTGAGAATGTTTTCATTGGCCCCATTGGTCCTGTTGGTATATTTATAGATCCTGCTCCGGTCAGTTTTACCCAGTATCCATATCCTGGCTCAAGTGTTGCTGCCGGTGAGTAGCTGCCTGCATACTTGAATACTGATCCTGTTATGAGTCCCGGAGGTGTTGTTGTCAGGTTTGCAGTTGCAGCAGATTGTTCATATCCGCCAATAAGATTCCAGCCTGCTCCTGCGGCTATGGGGTTATGAGGTGCAATTAATATTCCGTCAGAAGGCCATTCATCACCGGTATTATACAGGTTGGTGCCTGAATGCTTCATCCAGTAACCTTGTCCGGGTGCTGCTGTTGGTACCCCTACATAGCCGCCAGCAAACTTGAATACCTGTGCTGCAGGATCTTTTCCTGCCCACCAGGTTTCTACATTCTGATTAACAGGATGCATTCCCGGTATTGATACCATATTCCAGCCGTTGGAAATTGAAACAGATAACTGGAAAGTAGTAGCAACTCCGGTTCCGGTAAGTGGAATATTAAACGGGGATGAAAGGTTTGTAGCATTATGATTTATTGCGACGCTTCCACTGCAGCTTCCAGCAGACACAGGACTGAACCTCACACTAAAGCCCATACTCGCTCCGGGTGCAAGATAATAATATCCTGCACTGACCATAGAAAAGCGGAACCACTTACGCTGATATATCCGCTAATAGTGCTAATATTTGATTGGTTGTAAATATAAAATGTTTTATCAGAATACTGTCCCACCTGCACATTTCCGAAAGGGAGGCTTGCGGGCGTTATATTCATTAGATAAGTAGGTACGGTATATTCCACCACACAGTATGGTTCAGGTTGTCCCGGCGTGTTCCATCCGCGGAATTTTCCCCAGCCGTCGTTATCCAATTTTTCCTGAAAACCTATGTACCAGCGTGTCCTGCCCCAGTTTAAAAAATTCTGGAGGTTCAGAACTGCAGCGTTGGCAAGCTGAGTTGAGTGGTAACCTGATGTGGTCATTGGTTTCCAATTTAAATCGGACATAATAACACCGCTTTCGATGCTGTTAAATAAAGTCTCTCCCTGTACTGCTACAGGATCAACGTTTAAGCTCTTAACGTATACAGTATGCTCGTTGCTTATGGATGCAGTTTCCGTATACACCATAAGATTAATCTGTGTTATTACTGCATTGGTAGGTATACCTGTAATATCAAAAGCTGCATATCCCCGGTGATTTGCCTGTGTAATCACATCCTTCCCTACAGTAATCTCACCATCGACATTTGAATAACCGAAGAAATTTCTAACATGCCCTGTCCATTTTTGAACAGCAAGAGGACGAATAGTTATGCGTTTCATAGAGCATGTCCCCATCCAAATTTGTCCTGTCCCTGGGAATTGACGGATTAAGATCCTGGGCCGGGCTAAGACCTATAATAAACAGTGCGAAAAAAGAAATTAGCAGTAGTTTCAAAATTGAACTCCTTTCATTATTAGGATTTTTAATAAATGCAATCCTTCTTCGGAAAATAAAATGGGCAAGAGCAGAAGAATATCAGCAGGATTCCGGAGAAGTGGTAAACTCTAAAAATTTATCCGGTCAACAGTATCGTGTCTTACTACCATTGGCCAATAAAAAATTCATATTCGGGATAATGCGGCACTTAAGTATAAGTACGCCAGACCGAAAGCAGAGTTTTCAAAAAACAATAATTTGTGAGCGTTAATATATGTGGCAAAAAACACCATCTCATTCAAAAATATGTATACGACCTTTTTTTGATGAAGAGTGGTAATAAATAAGGGTTCAAATTAGTTCTTAGTTCTTAGTTCGTAGTTCTTAGTTCCTGGTTAATGTTGCGTCATTGCGAGAAGTCTTCGACGAAGCAATCCCCTTCACCGGTCTCTTAGCCTCTTGTCCTAATTTCTATGTGCCCTCTGTGTCTAATTTCTATGTGCTTTATGTGGTAAAATGGTTTAAAAAAATTAACCACATTAGCCACATAAGAACACATAGGAATTCACATAGAAATTGATGCAGGCTCTTGGTTTTTGGTTCCTGGTTGTTCGATGTAGATAAATTCTTAGGACAGTTTACGCCAGATTGCTTCTCTCGAAGAATCGATCGCAATGACGGGGTCTTGAAGTGAATATATTTTTAATTAATTATTGGAGGCATATATGAAAAAAATAATTGTTTCATCAATGATTACATTAGATGGAGTAATGCAGGCACCTGGCGGACCCGACGAAGATAAGTCAGGCGGTTTCAAATATGGCGGTTGGACTGCATCGTATGGTGACGAAGTTTTTGGTGAGACCCTGAAAAAACAGATGCAGCCTGCAGATCTTCTTTTGGGCAGAAAAACATTTGAGATTTTTGCCGGCTACTGGCCGGAGCATGAAAATGGATGGCCGGGTATCAATGAGGTCACAAAATACGTCATGTCCAGGACCAAGAAAAAGTCAGATTGGAAAAACTCAGTTTTCCTAAAAAGCCTGGCGGATCTCAAAAAGCTCAAAAATTCAAATAGTTCTGACATTCAGGTTTGGGGAAGCGGCAAGCTCATCCAGGCACTACTCAAAAATGATTTAGTTGACGAACTATGGCTCAAAATTTTCCCGTTGACTCTTGGCAAAGGGAAAAAATTGTTTGACAATGGCACGATACCGGCCGCATTCACAATAGCAGAAAGTACAGTCACACCAGGCGGAGTAATCATTGCCAATTATAAGCGAGCCGGAAAAGTCAAGACAGGTACTGTTGGAGATTAAGGCGGCTACCATATTGATACTTCCCCGGTAAAATTATGGAATTATTGAAAATTGTAGAGTCAGATTAAGACTAATTCTAAATCCTATCAGCAATAATCCGGTGATTTTCAGCCTGGCGGTGCTGTTTAACATATCTACTCCCATCCGGATAAATTATTTTTCTATTGAAAGCAGCAACAGCAGGTTTTCATAGAATAAATCGGGCATTTATATTGTATAAACTTCTACTACTTGTAATATTTTACAACTTTTCATTAACCGCACAGTGGGAACTTATATCCTCACCGCCGATTAAAAACGACCTTTTCAAAGCCTACCGCTTCAGCGATGATGAATGGCTTATTTCAACCGGGTCTGAGGATTTTTTAAAAACAGAAGATAATTTCCAAAGCTTTAGAAAAATTGATTCAGGTGTCCAGGGAAGGGCAAATGAGATAGTCTTTTTTAATGATACCGGGTATGTACTAAAGTATGCCCCGGCAGGTCCGGACTTCAATTTAATTAAAACTACCGACAGGGGGGAGTCCTGGTTTTCCATAAGGAATGATCCCCTGACAAGCATGTCTTTCATCAATAAAGATACCGGGTGGGTATCCTCCGGAGATGGCATCTTTTTTACACAGGACGGGGGATTAACCTGGGATACGGTATTTAATGAATCTGTTGACCAGGTTTTGTTTCTTAACCCCGGGAGAGGATTCAGCATTATAAACAATAACCTGTTCTTTTCATTCGACGGCGGGGCGTATTGGGTATGGGCTAATCTGCCTGCAGATAAATTTATTGAAGTATATTTTCAGGATAAGCTTAGAGGTATGATAATAGCCGAGGAGAACTATCATTTAAAAATATTCTTAACAACTGACGGCGGAGCTACATATACTTCATCCACACCCCCCGATATTACTCCCCATCAGCTATCATTGAAAGATTCCACTCTTTATTTAGTAGGAGGTTCAGGCTTCACTGACAGATCTGATGATTTTGGAGCAACCTGGTACCAATTTAGACTTCCTGATTACTATTACTATTATTTTGACAGGAACCTGTGCATTGGATTTGGTTATTCCGGACAAATAATAAAAACCCCCGATGGAGGAAAATCGTGGAGACACCTGGGCAATAAACCCGGAGGTGAAAAGGTTCAGTTTGTTGATTCACTAAATGGTTTTACATCCCCCTGGTTTGTTACTACCGATGGAGGAGAAAGGTGGTTTTATAAAGATCTTCCTATGCCGGAAGTCTCATTTCAGGATTATCATTTCTTTACTCCTCTCATTGGACTGGTTGCTTTCCGATATGCTCTCATGGGGACTACCGACGGGGGGGTTACCTGGGATACTGTTTTTTATAATCCTGAAAATTATATAAAGGGATTATATTTTGTGGATTCAAACAACGGGTGGATGCTTGTATACCGGGAGCTGGTATCCGGGGTAAGAAGGACAACAGACGGCGGGAAAACCTGGTCTGATTTTATAGATGTAAGTTTAGATGAATTTTTTACCAGAAAAATACTTTTTATTACACCAAAAACCGGATTTATATATAATGATGATGAAGGGTATGGTATTGAAGGATATAAAACTACCGATGGAGGACTAACCTGGAATGACAATGATTTTGCTAAGGTAGAGTATATGAGTTTTATAGATACTGCTGCAGGATTCGGATCAGGAGAAACTGAACTACTTCAGAACATATTTATTAAGACAACCGATGCCGGGAATAGCTTCAACTTAATTAGCAGCGAAAACTTTTTTGGATCGAATATATTTTTTATAAACGACCTGGTTGGCTGGCGGATTAGTTACGATAACGGCAGAACTTTTCAAATTACTTATGATGGAGGATTAACCTGGGAAGCAGAATATATCCTTCCCCTTCTTACCTCCAGAGTCGGATGGAATCTTCATGGGCCAACATTATTTGCAGGAGCCGACCAGCTGTTATTGTACCGGAGATCTTTACTATCAGTTGACGTTCAGGACAAGGGTGATCCGGTGGTCTATAGTTTAGAACAGAATTATCCCAATCCATTCAATCCTTCCACGACCATTCAATTTCAAATACCGAAGACTTCATTCGTTAGTCTGAAAGTTTACGACATACTTGGCAATGAAACCGCAACATTATTGAATGAAGAAAAGCCCGCAGGAACCTTTGAAGTAAAATTTAATCCCTCTGATATGGCAGCAGGAGTTTATATTTATAAGTTAAATGCAGGAGGTCTCACCAGAGCTATGAAGATGATATTGCTTAAATAATTAAAAGCAGGTGAGAACGGCGCGTCATTGCCTGTCCACTGGTAGTTGGATGAATGGATGATTGGATGAATGTAGGAGTATAAATTCTTTGTTCTTCTTTGTGCCCTTATGTGCCTAATGTGGTTAATGTCTTTGTTTTTGTTCTTAGTTCTTGGTTCTTAGAGTTGGATGAATGGATGAAGGCATGAAGCAGTTCGTAGTTCTTAGTTCCTGGACAGCACGTCATTGCGAGAAGTCCTCGACGAAGCAATCCCCGCACCGGTCTCTTAGCCTCTTGTCCTAATTTCTATGTGCCCTTATGCGACTCCTGATTGTCTCTGTGAAAATGTTTTTATCAAAAATTTCCCCTAAATAAATGTAAACACAAACAAAATAAATTTTCCGGATATCGCCCCGCCGGGGCTACCCTTCATAATGCTGCATTGATCTATCAATATTTCACCCCGCTGGGGCGATGCACGGCTTAATATTGATGCTCTTATTATAACAATCATTGCGTAGTAAAAAATACAGGGATTGCCTTGTTTAACAAAATAAAAAATGTCATTAGTAGTTATCCAATAAAGTGATTGTCTTGATTTAACAAAAAAATGACCTTTATTAAAATATCATTAGAGGTAGTTTCCTACGAAGGAATTTCATCATTAAATGGTCAGGGCACTAGCTGATATGATGATTTTTCTCACTGCCCGCCCTTATGGCTTCGATACATTCCTTCGGAACACTCAGCCACCGGGCTAGGAAAGGAAAGAAAGGTCACTGAGTGTTTTCGAGCCTGCCCGCCTCTGGAGGGGAGTCTTCGACGAAGCAATCTCCTTACCGGTCTATTAGTTCTTATTTCCTTGCTCTATTCTTCTATGTGTCCTTATGTCCTTTCTATGTGCCTAATGTGGTAAAATGGTTTAAAAAAATTAACCACATTAGGCACATAAGAACACATTAGAATTCACATAGAAATTAGGACTTTAGATTTACTTCTTACACCAGATTGCTTCTCTCGAAGACTCGCTCCATGCACGGCCGTGCCCCAGGCGGGTAAACAGGCAAGCGCAATGACGGGTCTAATCAGCAAAATCTAATCTGATCAATCCTTGACACAACGACAGTTAAATCCCTGGCTGCGTTCTGTCGGCAAAACATCTGCACTGTATACATTATCAAAGAAGAAGACCTTGGCGTAGCTGTTAGCAGCTGCATTACTTGTCCAGTAATAACCTATGTCCCCGTTCTGAAATCCACGGTCTCCTGATGAAGTAAGCTTCAAGTTAGACTGGAACGCTGCAGTAGTACCGAAGAGGTCTTCCAGGAGGGCAATATTCTGCCACTCTGCTGCAGTTGGTAATCGCCATCCCGCACCTAATGCAGCACAGGGATCTTTCCCGTTGGAAGCAGAAGGTGCTGCTCCACTCCACGTATCTGATGCCAATCCGCCAATACCCCACCATTTAGTATCAGCATTAGTTCCTGTAATGAAATTTGGATTCCCCGATGGAATATGAGAAGGGTTCATCAGTGACGGCCCGCCATTTATTGTTTGACTTGTGCGAGTCTGATGTCCATCGTCCCAGCGTCCCCATTGGAAATAATCTCCGTAAGAAGCCGCGTCATTTTCATGAAATGCAACCTGCGGGGAACCGAGGTTTTGCTGCAGCCAGATTTTACCATCGTTAGCTCTCACGGTGGTATAGGCTGCCGGCTGTCCCTTGTAAGTAAAATTGACAACCCCTGTTGATCCTGCCCCGGGACCCGGATCGACTGTTGGTCCGGAAGCGGGAGGGTTGGTTACAGTAAAAAACATCATGCACGGTTGAATGCTGCCGACACTTATCCAAACTGTATAAAATCCTGCAGCGACCGGAGTGCCGGTTGCAGTGAATACAACCGATCCGCTTCCGGTATTAAATGTGCCGGCTGGCGCTGTGATAGTGACCCCATTCACCACATCACTGGTAAAGGCACCATAGCTGCCGCCAGGGCTGTTGACATAATTTTTCGTGATAGGAATATTTGTCGGCTCACCTTTCGTAAATGAGGCTGAGTAAGTAGGGGTGTTGCAATCAGTGAAATAAAACGGGGGTGTTGGAGGAGGGTTTTGCGGTTTTCTCTTTCCCATCTCCAATTCCGTTCCATCATGTGATGTAACCCCTGATGATTCTTCCTTACCACAGCCTTGTACGAATAATATAGACAGGAATAAGAAAACGAAAGTTAACACCGGCAATATTTTTTTTGCCGAAATACTGATGAGTAGCACTTTTGTAATCATACGTTTATCCTTTTGATAGTTTAAAAATAATATCCGGTAAGGGGATCACAGTCCCCTTCTGTACCAATAGCTATTTGATGAACGTAAGTTTCCTCGTTTAGATCATAGAACACCAAAGAGATAGTATTAAGACTGGTGTTTTAGGGACAAGGATGTAAGTTCTTGGTATCGTCCTAATATCTATGTGTCCTTATGTCCTTTCTATGTGCCTTATGTGGTAAAATGGTTTAAAGACATTAACCACATTAGGCACATAAGAACACATTAGAATTCACATAGAAATTGATGCAAGTTCGTAGTTCCTGGTTATTAGTTCCTGGTTTTGTTCTTCTGGGTTTCATTTCTATGTGTCCTTATGTCCTTTCTTTGTGCCTTATGTGGTAAATGGTTTAAAAATTAACCACATCAGGCACATAAGAACACATAAGAATTCATATAGAACAGAACTAACTTTTACTGCCTGCTAATTTGTTGATCAGTTAATGTTATTTTTAAAATGTAAAAAATAATTTTTAATTAGTATCCAAATGAAGAAATTTTTACCGTTTACCCTCCTGAGTTTTTTTCTGCTTTCAGATAACCAGGAATTAAATGCACAGAATCGGAACTATATTCAGGGTGAACCGCAGACCGGATCTGTGGGAATAGTCGAAACCATGCATGAAATAGCGGAAAGAGGTTATTTGTTTGGTTATCCTCCGCCGATTATTTTTGAAACTGAACTTGCCCGACCCGACAGAACCAATCTTCCTCAAAACCCGGAATCCAGGCCGGCATCAATATTTCCGTTTAACGAAAGAAGTAATACAGATAATAATTTCCTCTACGGGAAATCGCAGACTATAGGATTAAATTATAACGCAGTAACCGGTCCAACAGAAACCGGCACTTTTCCTCCGGATATTATGGGTGCCGCCGGACCAGATCAATTCCTGGTATTCGTAAATGGAAAGATCCGTTCTTTTAATAAATCAACAGGAACAACTGATGGGATTCTGGAGGTAACTCCGAATAATTTTTTTAGTTCAGTAATGACTCCTCCTCGGCCGATGGAAATAACTTTCACTTCCGATCCTAATATCCGGTATGACAGAATGTCACAAAGGTGGTTTCTAACAATCATCGACGTAATTTATAATACTGTTTCCGGTAATTTTTCTAGACCTAACAGACTATTATTTGCGGTAAGTGACGGACCTGAAATAACCGGAACTTCAAACTGGACCTTTTTTCAGTTCCAGGCAGATTCAAACCTGACTGATTACCCCTCATTAGGAATTGATGCAAATGCTCTTTATATAGGAACAGATCAGTTCACTCTCACCGGTACTTTTGTTAATACAAATGCCTATGTAATCAGAAAATCTTCCTTACTTGGTACCGGGCAGATTATTTATACCAGGTTTTCCGGACTGATATCAGGAGGTGCCGGACCGCTTGCACCCAGGGGTATCGATAACCCTGATCCCGGGAATACCGGCCCTTCAGCTATGGGGTATTTTATCGGCATAAATTCTTCCAGCTATGGAAAATTAATTTTACGAAGAATTCTGGATCCCGGCGGAACCCCGTCTATTTCTGAAAATATTCATATAACTGTAAATACAACCAGCAACCCTTACACAGTCCCTCACCTGGGAAATACAAACGGACAAAACGGATATCTCGATGCGCTTGATGAAAGGTTATTTGCCGCGGCAATCCGGAACGGGCATTTATGGACTTCGCATAATATAAATGTTGATCGATCGGGAATCGCTGTAACCGGCAGAAACAGGGATGCCGTACGCTGGTATGAGATCAGTGATTTAAACACTGCGCCTGTTATCCTGCAGTCAGGAACAGTGTTTGATAATACCCCTTCCGATCCGAAGTATTATTTTATACCTTCAATGACAGTGTCCGGCCAGGAACATGCTGTAATAGGATTCAGCAGTGCCGGCAGTCTGGACCATATAAATGCAGGTGTGGCGGGAAGATTAAAAACTGATACCGCGGGAGTAATGCACGCACCGGTATTATATACATCATCATTAACAAGTTATAACCCTCCCGGTGATCCGGGAACATATGGCCGCAGGAGATGGGGTGATTACTCATTCAGCTGCGTAGATCCCGATGACGATATGACTATGTGGACAATACAGCAATACTGTAACGGTAATAATACATATGGAGTTCAGATTGCCCAGCTGCTGGCTCCCCCGCCTGCCGTTCCGGTCAGTTGCGATCCGCCGGCTGTTGCACCTAATGTTTCATCCATCAATGTTACAATTAATGGAAGTTGTATTGAAGGATCAGGTTTTTTTGATCCCGGTGCCCCGTTCCCTGATCATATTTCCGCTCATTTGGGGGGAGGCATTGTGATAAATAGCGTAACTTATTATTCACCGTCCATGATTGTATTAAATATCTCAACGAATTCCGTTCCGGATGGGTTTTATGATGTAACCGTGATAAATCCCGATGGACAAAGAAGAACAACAGCAGGTTTAATCCAGGTTGATCATCAGCTGCCTGTAGAGCTTGAATCCTTTACTGCTGAATTAAATAATAATAGTGTTCTTTTGAAGTGGCGGACAGGAACAGAAACTAATAATTATGGCTTTGAGGTTGAGCGAAGTTACGGGGATGAGATCAATGGGGATTTAAATTTCAAAAAGATAGCTTTCATTCCGGGCAATGGAACAAGCAGTGTTCCGCATGACTATGGTTATACAGATATTATCTCCGGATCGTCAGACTTATATTATCGTCTGAAACAAGTCGATCTGGACGGTCATTACGATTACAGTAAAAAAATAAAAATAGAACTTAATGAGCCTGCTGAAATCACCCTGCAGCAAAATTACCCCAACCCGTTTAATCCATCTACCCGGATAACTTACAGCATACCCTCCGATCAATTTGTAAGATTAAACGTTTATGATTTCCTGGGAAGAGAAGTAACCACCCTGGTTAATGAACATAAAATCCGGGGACAGTATTCTGTTAATTTTGACGCATCAGGCCTTGCAAGCGGTGTTTACATCTGCCGGATAAGGGCAAATAATTCTGTTACCTCGAAGAAGATGTTATTTCTCAGGTAATTTCATATGAGCGGGCTCCCGCTGCTATAATTACCCCATGAGGTGTGCTTGTTTTTAGGGGATAACAAATAAGAATTTATTTGTTAGTTGAGGTAAAGTGACATTAAGCCAAATAAAGGCTTTAGTGGAGGCGGCGGAAGTCGAAGTTTAACAGATAAAATATTCTACCAAAAGAACTTGCCTG
Organism: uncultured Ignavibacteriales bacterium; assembly: GCA_963764685.1. Lineage (GTDB taxonomy): Bacteria > Bacteroidota > Ignavibacteria > Ignavibacteriales > Ignavibacteriaceae > CAVXTT01. Next base: position 13,772 of record CAVXTT010000020.1, on the reverse strand, counting down.
TCAAGCAAATATATTTCACAGTGCCTTCACACGGAAAATATTTATCATTCTTTAAGTTGCATGTATTTTAATATTTATCCCTCCAATTCATACATATATTTATGTCAGAATGAATAACACTATAAAGCTTATGCGATAGTATTTATGCTATTCTATTACTCATTCATTTGGTATTGCTGATTATATTCTGAAGGCGTTTCTCAATGCAATAAATAACATTGGCATAAATAAATGAAGAGGAGTCAACAGCCTTTATAATATGAAGATTATTTAGCAACGCGAAAATGGTTTTACCTTTCGAGATTACATCGTCAATAAACAAAAGCCTGTTCACCTTTCTATAAGTATGTATAGCTGGATCCCACAATAAACCCGGATTAAAATCATAATTGATGATGACCGATTTCAAAAGTTTGTTTATTGCTAGCCGGAGTTCCTGTTTTTTTTATCAGGCAGTCAGATATATCGGTATATTTACTACCCTTGCTTTGGAATAATCTGAGGCTTTCAGATTTTAACTCCTCCAGGATTCGATTAATAAATTTATCCTGGGATTTAGCGAAATAAACAAAAAAGTTTTCATCAAATATTTTTAATTTTTCCCGAAATTTCTTTCTAAGATCTTCCTGTCGATCAAGATACCCTGTCTTTAATTCTTCAGTCCCGATATCTTTTCTTCTGTAAGATTCAAGCAATTCTGCGATTTTATTTTTAGATGATATTGACACATTGTGAGAATATATTTCTAGACAGTTTATATGAAGTGCAATTCTGCAATTGTTGGTTATTAGTTCAGATTTACTTAACCTTCCAAGAGAATCCAATTCGAGGTGTTGAATACTCATAAAATACTTCCTCCCTTGTTACGGGGGTAACCGTAGTATTAAGAATAAATATTTTAAGGTAAATTTATAACATATAATGTTTATTTATTGAAGATGCTTCAGCAGGAGAAGCAATCCCCTTTACTGGTCTCTTAGTTCTTAGTTCCCGGTTTTGTGCTTCTATGTGTCCTATTTTCTATGTGCCTAATGTGGTAAAATGCCCTAAGAATTTAAGTAACCACTAAGAACTAGTAACTAAGAACCTTAAACACATAGCCCACATAGACATTCATAGCCCCACATAGAAATTATATCCTCTCCTACCCTTGTAGAGGGTAAATAATTGTAGCAGCATATCCGCAAACAAAAACAGATCCCTGTAGGGGATCCATAAATTGAAGGCAGGTTCTTGGTTCGTAATTCGTAGTTAAACAGAATAGCGCGTCATTGCGAGGAGTCCTCGACGAAGCAATCCCCCGCACCGGTCTCTTAGTTCCTGGTTCTGTTTTTCTATGTGCCTAATGATGTAAAATGCCCTAAGACTTAACAACCAAGAACTAGTAACTAAGAACTGGCTTTAATCCTATGTGCCTAATGTGGTAAAATGGTTTTAAAAAATTAACCACATTAGGCACATAAGAACACATAAGAATTCACATAGAAATTATAATGCCCTAACTTTACTTCATCAAAATCATCTTCCTGGTCGAAACAAACTTCTCAGTCGCTACCTGATAGATATACATACCGGAAGATACATCTGATGCATTCCAGCTATATTTATAGATACCTGCCGGAAGTCCTGTATTAACAAGCTCGGCTACCTTCTCTCCAAATGCACTGTAGATTATCAGCTTTACATTCTGAACATCCTCAGGTATGCTGAACTGTATTGTTGTGCTTGGATTGAATGGGTTAGGATAGTTCTGAAGCATACTAAAATTGATAGTGCAAGGTTTTGCTTCATCAACCAGGGTTAAAAAACCAATATCCCAGATTGCGCCGGTAACCGATCCATTAACATTATAAATGGAACTATCAAAAACGGTATCACCGGTTCCTTCATTAAAATGCCAAAGACCCATTAAATCAATTTCATTACCCGTTATGGGATTATGCATATTAAAGAGAACTTCTGTCTGACTTAAAGTTTTACCCCAAATTCTAACTTCATCAATATTGCCCTCGTACGGGGAAAAAATATTACCAAGGCTTGACTTAAATGCTCCAATAAAAAGAGGCCTGCCGTTATAGCCGATGTCACCGGTATTGTCTTCATTAAACGTTAATACTCCATCGATATATATTTTCTTATTGTAAGAAGATTCGGAATAAGTTACTGTAAAATAGTGCCACTCACCGGGAGTAACCTGTACTGAAGAAATTGCTTTGTGTTCGATATTTGGAGATTGACCAATCCAGGTGGAAAAAATTAACTTATAAGGTTCTGTTTCATCAAAATAAATCGAATAAGACGAGACACTATCACCAGGATCAAGCCAGCCAACCTTCGAAAGAATTCTGCCGGAAGGAATTGAATCAAATTTTAACCACCCCTCAATTGAAAAATCCCCGAAAAGGTCATGATTATCAGCAAATGGAATTTCTATATAATCATCCTGACCATCAAACAATAAAGAATAATTTGATTGACCAAGAAGAGCCTTGTCAGCCTGTAAAACCAGTAGAAATAAAATCAGGTTTACCATTTTTGAGCTCATTATTATCTCCGATCTATGATTATCACTTTCCTGTATTAAAATTTCCACCTGGAACCGAAAGAAACAGAAACCCGCTTTGCTGAATTAAGTGCAACCATATCGTTCATATCCGTGGTTGCAAGATTGAACTCAAGCAATCCTGTATCAAATCCGAATCCTAATGCCCAGTTGAATTCATCAAGACCACCGGCTGATATTCCGGTTCTTAAATGCACCCAGCGGGCCGGCATCCAGTTTGCACCAAATGATACACGGGGAATCTTGCTGTTTCCCGGCAGATCATTAAATCCCTGGTTATAATCCAGAGCTAAAAGGAGTGAACCGGGTACATCATCATCTTCATCAGAAATTAAAAAAGAAGCACCCATTCTTAAGGCTGATGGTAAGCCTGTAGAGAAACTACTTATATAATGTCCCTCAACGTCCACTAAATTTTCCAGGGAATCGATCTGATCTTCATTCAATTCTGAAACAATAATATTACCGCTGGAGGAATATTCAGCTGCATTTTTAGTCCAATTAATACTTCCAAGATCCGTTACAGCGAGGGCAAATTTCCAGATGTCACCTATTCCGGCACTTAAGCCGAAATCAAAGCCAAAACCGCTCCCTGCGGGCTGAGGAAAAATCCCAATGTTAGTCCTTTTATTATTATCGTTGGGATCAAAGTCATAATCAAATCCCAGATCTTCAGAAAAGGCAGTGTAACCCAGAATATCTGAACTGGCGGTGACCTGATTATATGAACCTGTGGTAATGCTGGTGTTTATTCTTTCCAGACCGAGATAATAATACCCGGAAATATATTTCAGTGAAATCCCTGCAGCCAAATCATCAAAAATTGTCTGATTTATTTCGGGGAGTTCTCTTGCGTAAGAAAGAGCATAGCTTCTTATCCACCAGGAGTTGACGGCAGCTTCATCAAATGAATAGATTTTACTGATCTCATTACCATTTAATCCTAAATCAACAAGTGCATATGGTACGAGTGCTCTGCCCCCTGAATAATCTATGGCTGATAATGCAAAGGCGCCGACGGCGGGATCAAACTTGTGCATAACTGAAAATAAAACAGCAGATACATTAAACGATAACTCTCCTCCGCCCTGAAGCATATCATTTAATTTCTGTTTATCAGCCGGATCAAGATACCGTGCATCACCATTAACCCCTCCAAAGTAATAATCGAAATCATTTAGTGATATAAAGTTGGTGCCTCCTCCTCCTGAGACGTAAGGGAGCGGGAAAACAGATGAGAATTCTGTATACCCGTCACCGAAGAAAATAAGGTTTGAAGGATTTATTCCTATAGAGTAAACTCCTGTCGCCGTCGTACTGTATGTTTTAGCCAGTCCCATGCTCAATGCATCAGCCGGTCCGGAAGATCCGAATTGGGCCATTGTTATTCCTGCATAAAAGAATGAAGCCAAAAGACCAGGGAGGTATTTTTGCTTTTTCATAAAATTTATTCCTTTACCCTGTAGGTTACTTTCCCGTAACTTTTAAGCTTTACCTTATCATTAGCATGTATAAAAACAAGCGGCGGATTACCGGGAGTAAAGCCTGAAGTTTCAACACTCACAGAAATGACAGCAAAATAAGCCTCAGACAACATCAATATCTCGGATTCTGTAAGACCGACTAATGCGTTAGAAGTTGAAGGTGCCTGCACATTCCCGCTGGAATTTATCGAGGCACCGTTGACCTGTAAGGAATCCGTCCCGTTGCTGTTCCTCGTAATTGTAAATAAAGGGACATAAAACTCATTGACGAGAGTGGCTTTCAGCCAGCCGTTCAAAGGAATCCCGTTCTCAACCTCAAGATTTACCTGTGCGCCTTTTCCATCCCTGATCTGCTTTCTCTGACTGGAAGTTAAATCAATTTCCACGGTATCAGTAAGTGTAATCTTGCTTATCGAAAGGATACCTTTAGTCTGGAAATTAGTGGAGAATACTATTGAATCCTGAATCGAAGCAGTCCTGTAATCTGCGGAGTTGTCGGGATTCATAATATACTCCGCTGTAAGATTTATGCTGTCAGGGATGAACGAAATGAAACTATTTATATTGCTGTTATCCTTATTAAACTCAAGACCGAGATTACCCTGACTATCAAACCGGAGAGTAATACTTGAAGAATTATTAAACCTTAACTCCTGCAGTTGACCATCATTTCTTTTTCCCACTAATTTCAGGTCTTTAACCTCGACAGAAAAGGGGGTGAGACCATTCGATTTATAATTCCCCATTAATTTTAGAATTCCTTCCGTATTAATTACCTTATCGCGGTAGTTGGCAGCTTGTGTTCCAAGATCCAGACCGAAGGTTTTACTCTGTACATCCAGGGATTTTCTGGGCAGGTAGCCTGTAACATTTTTGAATACCAGATCTGATGAATAAGCATCAAAGGTGACAATTGCTCCCTGTCCTGAACTGGCTGATGCTTTGGCAATCATCCAAAGCTGTCCTTTGAACAGAAACAGTTGACCGGAGGGTTCTTTATAAGTAAAGTCTTTTAAACTTTCGATTTTTGTTACCGAGCTATTGGGAGGAATTTCCATTACAAGAAAAAGTTCTGTGTTATCCGGCTTTTTGAGTCCGGGTATCCTGACCGATAATGTCACCGTTTCTGCATTTGAAGAATTATGTCCCACAATCTTAATGATGCCGTCCTTAAATTCAGCTTCATCCAGCTTAGCTCCCTCCGGAAACTCGAGGTATATTTCTGTACTGTCATTATTATTGGCTGTAACTTCATTATCGGGATTAACTGTTTCAGGAGTGACCTTAATAAACTCGGATATTCCCAATAAATGGGTGTAATCATCAGAATTGATTAAGTAAATACTGTCATCAGGATTTATACTTATATAGTTCTGAGACTGAATAATATCATCGAGGAGGTAGGTTTTATCAGCCAGAGGAACGTTCAGATCTACATCCCATTCAGGCAATACAATATCATCGGGGAGATTAAGACATCCTGCCGTAATAAGCATTAACACAGCGCAACAGGTTAACGGGGATAATTTGCCCATGGATTCCTCCTTTGTTAATGAGCTATACACGGCCTTTTATTCTTTACTGAAATCAGAAAAGATTCATTTCAAGTAAATCATTTTACGTGAAAATGTTAACCCTCCTGATTTGAGCTCATATATATATACTCCGGCTGAAAGTCCGGCAGCATCAAAATTTACTTTATAACTTCCCGCCTCTTTTAAATCTTTTACAAGTGCTGCTGCTTTCATTCCCAGCAGGTTATATACATTCAGCTCAACAAAGGATCTTGACGGGATAGAAAACTCAATGACTGTTGAAGGATTAAAAGGATTAGGATAATTCTGCCTAAGTTCGAAATTAAGTGGAATTCCCCGAGGATTATCCTCTACATCCACCAAAATTTTATTTTTTTCTCCGCCGATGATATTGGAGAAATGATCTGCTTTAACTGTCCAGTATGCATTTACATCGTTCGTGTCTGCCGGAATAATAAACTGCAGACCGGTAGTATCATATCCAGCCGCAGCGTTAATATAATAGAATTGGAGATTTGAAGTATAAATTCCATAAGACAGCCGGAAATTCTGGAATGCTTCGGAATTCTTTAAGTTAATAACCGCCTTCTTAGAATTCTGGAAATAATAATTTGACGTATAAGGAATCCAGTTTCCCTGTAAATCCCGCGTATAAACAATAAAATACCCGTTGAATATAAGCTTTGCTCCGTTGGAAAGAACTATGTAACCACCATTTGTGCAGTCAATATTCCAAACTATCCAGTCAATTTTTATATTCTCACTAATTGCTTCATTTTCCAGATAAAAATTGGAACCGACGAGAGCATCGTAGAGACTCTGAACCGAGGAGTAAGCCTGAGGCAGCTGCCACTCCCCGACTTCATAAGAGGAACCTTCCAGAATTGAATTTGTTGAAGAAAAGACTGTTGCAATGCCGGGACAATTCACTCCAATCCGGAAGAAAATTGTGTCCTGAGCCTTTATATTAACAACAAATGCAAATAGAAGGGAAATTACTGCTAAAGGGTAATTCAAACGTTTCATATGAACCCCGGATTAATTTTAGATTATTGGCTTGGTTTAAGTGCCCGAATTATAGAAAAAAAGAAGAGGCTGCTGATAAATCTCAGGAAGAAACTATATATTTATTTGTGTAAAATCAATATTGACATTAAATGACATTTTTTACTAGTTTTCAAGTTAATTTATTATTTCTCTTCATACTCCTTATTTCATCAGGATCATTTTCCTGGTCTGAATGAAATCCCCTGCCTGAATCCTGTAAAAATAAACTCCGCTGGGTAAATGTCCTGATGTCCAATTTAATTCATAAGCTCCAACTGGTTTTTCCTCATTAACTAATGTTTCAATTTCATTGCCGAGAATATCAAACACCTTTAACGTTACATTTGAATATTCAGGTATTGAATAATTGATTTTTGTTGTAGGGTTGAAGGGGTTGGGGTGATTTTGTTCAAGTCCAAATTTTGTAGGCTGGGTTGTTTCATCTCTAACAAATGTAACTCCGCCATTGGTCGTGCGAAGTATTATACCGCCATAACCGACAGCCGTACCGTTATTTTCATCAGTAAATGATACAGCCTGCAAAATATTTGAGGTCCCGCTTTCTTGTGTATTCCAATTTATTCCCCCATCAACAGTATGCATAATAATGCCCTGGTCCCCCACCGTCCAGCCTGTTGATGAATCTATAAAAAATATACAGTGTAAGGGTGGAGAAATAACTATTTGATCTGTCCAATATCCGCCGTCTGTTGTATGGATGATAATACCATAGAGACCACCATCATAAGTTTGTCCTACTGCCCACCCTGTTAATGAATCTGTGATATATACAGAAAACAAATGATCTATTTGTATTCCATAATTTTGAAGTGACCAGTCGATGCCGCCATCAGTAGTATGATAGATAATACCACCATAGTCGTTATCTCCTACTGCCCATCCTTTTACCTCATCAATAAAATGGATAGATCGTAAGTCTGTATGAGACAAATACTGTAGCTGTGGAATCCAGTTTGCTCCACCATCAGTTGTGTAAAGAATGATGTTCTGCCCCGTCACCCAGCCTGTTGATACATTGTTGAAGAAGACGGAATAAAAACCTAAAAAGGAAGGCATACCGCTATTCTGCAATGTCCAGCTTGTCCCACCATTTGTAGTGTGAAGTATGGTATTACGGTATCCCACAGCCCAGCCATTGGATGCATCAGCAAAAAAAACTGAATTCAAACCATAAAATGTTCCACTCACCTGTGGTGTCCAGCTTATGCCACCGTCAGCAGTATTAATGATTGTGCCGGAATCTCCCACAACCCACCCAATGTTTTGATCAATGAAAAATACCGAATTTAACTGGCGCGTGGTACCACTATTTTGATGATACCATTGTGCAAAACACATTGAAGTAAAAAAAATAATTATTAAAAAGACATGTATAAAAGCTTTCAATGGAACCCTCCGAATTAACATTATAGACTTGTGGAATAATTATATGAAAGGATCAGTGCCCTCCCAGAGTATAGGGAATTTACTTTTGGCAAGTAAATAAATTTATTTTTCTAAAGCAAGTAATGTTGAACGATTGGCAAACAAAATCCCTCCCACCAAACAGCAAGAGGGTTTAACTATTTAGTAACCGTATTACTTTAAGAGCATCATCTTCTTCGTCTCAACAAAATCTGCCTGCATGAAGCCTGTAGAAATAAACACCGCTTGGGAGTGCCGAGGCGTTAAATTTTATTGTGTAATTTCCGGTCGATTGATACTCATTAACTAATTCTGCAACTTCTTCCCCATATATGTCAAAGACTAATAATTCCACTTCTCCAGAAGCTGCTATTCCATAACTGATTTGAGTAGCAGGATTATATGGATTCGGGTAGTTTTGGCTTAACCAAAAACTTATTCCTCCCGTTTCGTCATTTATGTCAGAAATGGACTGAGTGGTGAAATTGAACGGTGTAGAGTATTGGCCGTATCCGAAGGTATTTTTTGCTCTTACTAACCAGAAGTATTTTTTAAGGTAATCAAGCGGACCGATCTGCACCTGTGTAGTTGCAATGGTGGAATTTGAATATATCAGGCTTCCGCCTTCATTAAATACTTTAACTTCGTATGAGTTTGCTGTCGCTGCCGCCTGCCAGCTTAGAACGGGATTTATTGAGATGCCTGAAGCATTGTTGGCAGGGCTAAGCAGAACAACCTGAGGAGGCGAGGGAGGGAGAGCCTGTCTCCAGTTGGTAAATGCACCGTCTCCTTTTGCAACTGTACTCACAACTTCACCGCTTGAATTAAATGTCACCAGATACATTGTTAAGGAGGTTGAAGTTAGTTCGGATAAGTAAAGTTTAGTCCTGTCAGGTGAGACTGTAGGGGACCATAACGATGCGTATGGATCAGAAAATATTAAAGGTGTAAATGTAGTAGAAGATCCTGATCGGTTCGCTCTCACCAATACTTCCTTGTTGGGATGTTGATCCCAGTACCTTAAAATGGTATAAATCGAATTTGAATTATTCCAGCATACATGTGTGAATCCGCTTACTGTCTGGTGAGTCAACCATACAGTTGTATTTCCCGAGTTGACCACACTTAACTTAGAAGTAAAATCGGGTGGCAGACCGCTGGATGTATATGCATAACGGTTGCTGGTTAAGGGATCATACTGACTATAGGTGATGTCGAATGCATTTCCAAAACTTATGTTGCCCCCTCCGGAAAGTATAGTAGCAATTATAAAATAGGAATTCAATTGTGCATCATCATAGGCTATCGTAAACATCAAATATTGGTTTGTACTCTGCCATGAAATTGAATTTATGATGCTCTGATAATATCCCATATCAAATGTGAAAATAACTGTAATATCGGAACCATCGGCATTGGCAACACAAAGATCAACTACACGTGGATCTGTCCGCTTTGCAGCAAAAGCTATCCTTGTACCATCTAATGACCATGTGGGGTAAATATAGTTATTGATTCCTGTTCCTTCAGCAATTAACAATCTTTTCCCCGAACCATCTGCGAACTGAACATAAATACCCTCATTGACAAAAATTATATCTTCACCATTATCGGCCATCGGATTGTCAATCTGATATTCCCGTAAGATCCGGGTTTGTTCCTTGCACTCTTTACTGTAAGTTCCATAATACGAAATAATGGATCCTTCATCCGTTATTGCCGTTGTTCTTTGACCAGGGGTATCAGTGGTTAGAGAAAAAACGAATAAGATTAGAAGTGGCATGATAAGTGAATTGATTCGAGAAGGTTTTTCAGCATAATTAATCCGGGTCAACAAATAAGTTTTCATAGTGCACCTCTGTTTATATCGTAAACAAATATTTCTGTTCTGTTAGATTATTAAGCTTCGGCAATTGATGAATATCAAATTATGGTTCTATCCAAGCTTTATATTCTAATATTTTCAGTTCTCAATGATGTAAGTGAGTGCTTGCTTTCATTAAAAAGCAACCCCAGCACCCAGATAAAATATTGGCCCAAATGTTACATCTGTGTCATCATTACCACCTGCTGGTTGACTCAAAAATCCTATAACTCCAAACGGTGTTATATTACTCTCAGTTGCAAATTGAAATTCAACACTAACATTAACACCCAAGCCCATAATATCTTCAGCGCCTTCAATGTCTATTGATTCTGTACGGTACCCGATCTGAAGTCCGGGTTTAATAGCGAGCGACCCACCGGACAGAATAAACCTTGGCTTAATAGAACCGCCGATTTCAAAAACATCAGTAGTTTCATCCGTTTCTTCAAAAGATGCGTTTGAATAGTTCACATAGACCCCCATTGCAAGTTTTTCCATAAGATAAAAATCTGCGAATGCCTGAAGTAGTAAACCTGTTTCCTTATCAATATCCGCATCGAGATCAGCGAGTGATACCTCTCCGCCGAACCAGGCACCAACCGCAATTCCATAATCTGCAGTTTTACTTGAAAACGATGAAACCTGACAGAATACAGATATGTTCAGGAAAATGAAAATTGGTAACAATAATTTTTTCATGGTACTCTCCTTATATAATATATTTAAGAAATCACTAATCGATTTTGCAGTTATTTAATACATATAGTGTAATCGTTGTATACATAAGGTGTTAGAGCCTGAATCCCGATTAAATATGTTGTATTCATACTTAAATTTAAAGTTTCTGAACCGGAAGCTGTTCGCTTCGCAACAAGAGACACCTGGTTACCAGTTAATTTCATAATATAAATTTCAAGTTTGTTATCCCACCATAACTGATAGTAAAAATCAACAGTTGTATTCGTCGCAGAATTAAAAAGATACAAATCCTGAATTATACGCTGCCCATTTGGATTTTGTGTTACAAAATTCCAGGTTACAATATCTCCCGGATCATTCGGAGAGACATTACCTTTTAGGGCAGCAGGTAATTCAAGATTCTGATGGATACCTCCGTGATTCGGTTCAATCTCAGTATAAATTGAAGGCACACTTACTGAATTAAATCCGGTTAACTCATAAGTATCTGTGTAACTCCAATCAAATCCCTGCGGGTCGTTGTCATCATAACTATAAGAATAGCTAGAGAGAACCAGACCAACACCGTCACTATGAGATTCGTAAATTGTTTCAGAAACATCCTCCGGATTATAAGAGCCCCCATAGTTATCATAGTGATGATACAGTTTTAATGAATTAAAAGTACCCGCCGGTACCGTAACATTTCCTACGGAAGGTGTTATTGTGGAATAATGTTTGGCATCTAATGCGAAGAACCACTCAATGTCCATGCTTGATGTTGACATGTCTGGCCCTACAATCTTCATCCATTGAAGCGAATCGTCCCACTTCCATAAATTATTTTGATCATTGGACAGATACATATCACTGAAGCTTGAAACACCGTATTCCGATAGTCGGATCGACTTTATTTCAGATGCTGTTTTACCCCCGATATTTTTAGCATCATCAGCAACATAAAAAATTATGTCGCACTCATACAGATTTCCGGTGCTGTTCACCTTATTATGATACATCCATTTGGTATCTTTAGCTAGCGGATAGTTTACCTGGGGAATCTGCGATTGGCCTGTTGAAAATGAACTGTTGAACTCCTTTTGAAGGTTTTTCCCTGATGTATTTTTTATTCCGGTTTTAACAGAGACAGAATATGATTTGGAATAATTTAGGTTTCCGGCAGGATTATATGTAACAGTTTTATTCTCGTTAGTAAAAGCAAAATAACCTCCCGTAAGATCACTGATCTGTATTGTACTTAATGATACCGTGCTAGTATCTACCGAATTTGAAAATACAATGGTAATTGAACTGGTGACTGAAACATTTGACTCACTATTGGAAGGACTTATAGAAACAACATTGAATTCGTCTTCAGGATTCGTTGTGTTTTCATCACAGGAAACGAAACAAGAAACAGCAAAGATAATCGGAATGTAACGTTTACAAATAGCAAAAAGCTTATAAAAATTCATAGACATCTCCTTACTTTATTTATGTTCTGCAGTTATTTAACTTCGGCAATTACATAAATCTATCACAGAAAATGAAACATAAGCTGATCCGTTAGAAGCGCTTAATCCCTGATATCCCCCTGCTTCATCCGTTCAGGTATTTATAAAGAAAACATTATTATTTTTGATGAAGTACTGCCGTCTTGTTGAAACGAATAGTTGAACGAGAAAGGAAATTTTTAATTAAAACTTTCATAACACAAACAATGATATTAAATTGTTTATTCTGCTTCGGGAGAGTTATCCTCTAGATAGGATGAGGGTGCAGGTAATTCGTGCCTCTCGGAGTAGAGAGAAATTACTAGTGGAATATTAATTAATATATTTGCCCATAGCAAGTATGCTTTGTAATTATCAATTATTGGGATTTGTTTAACACTTATAGCAGCTGGCGATTAGGTTGTTTCATTTTAATTTATTACCGCTTTGCCAATTTGTAATCAATCCACTTGGGATGGTGAGGAGGAATACCCAGTTCCCAAATACTGACTGTTCAAGGTATACATGATGTTGTTGCAACCGGGTAGGGTAAGATTATTACTTCATGATGATCATCTTCTTTGTACCTACAAATTCTCCGGCCTTTAATTGATAGTAATAAACACCGCTGGTGAGTAAACCATTATCAAATGATAGAAATACTTTATGAGTACCTGCCTCCCGAAATCCATCCTCAATTATTCTTACTAGTTCACCAAGACAATTGTATAACTCAATTTTAACAACATTACTTTCTGAAATAGTAAATTGTATTGTTGTTGTCGGATTAAAAGGATTCGGGTAATTTTGATGGAGTTTATAATTATTATCGGCAGATATCGCACTCCCAGACTTCAATAGTTGAATATGTTCCTTAAAGAGATTAAATAACCCAGGATCCTGTAATTCATTAAAGGCGAACTTGTCTGCCAAATGCATCAGGTCAGGATGCATATAGTTCCAAATTATAGCAGATCTGGATGGGGTGGCCCGGATTGTTTCCAAATAAACCGAATATGTATTGATCCTATCATTAACAATTCCAAACTCCCCCAATAGAGCAGGCTTCCCCAGATTACTTGAAATATTGACATGATCATTTATCCATGTATTCCCTGCAAGAGACTCAAGTCCCCACCCATCCGGATATAAGTGAAATGACGAATAATCTATGTTTTCCACAGAAGTGTTATCTACAAAACTTGTTCCCTTAAACCCATTCAATAGAAATAACGATCCATTATAAAAAAAATCACAATCTGAATAGTATTCCTTTTGAATATCGTATCCGATTTCGCCGGTAGTTAACAAGTGGTTATTGTCAATCGATTTAAAGTAAGCGGCCATCTCTCTGTACCATTGTAAAATAATCGCCGTATCATTTTCTTCATTAGAGGCTTCATTAATCAATTCGAAACTGAGAATGCTCGTTTCGTCTTTGTACTTTACGTGAGTATAAACATTAGTTCGATTCAAAATTTCATTAATATAATATTTGTACCAGCTTTTAATAGAATCATTTGTAAAAAAATCATTATGCGTATATGCTTCACCTGAATTTTGGATGAGCAGCTGATTAGCCCAATCTAAGTATTGCTTAATCCCTCCAAAATCACTGAAGTTGTTTTCTAGAGTTATAACTAAACTCAAATTATATTCTTTGGCCTTGGAGATAACATA
>CAVXTT010000019.1:0-337241 GCA_963764685.1 uncultured Ignavibacteriales bacterium | reverse complement strand
CAAATGCCTTAAAATGAGATTACGAAAAAATTGCACAATTAAAAACTACGGAATACCTTCACACCTTAACGGTAGTGCTTGTAATTTTCCTTCTACCTAAGGTTTAATATAATTCCTATATTTGTATTTCTATTTAACAATATCAGCAGAAATGTGATGAAAGAACCGGAAGTTACTGTTGAACTGGCACGCGAGCACGGTCTCACAGATGAAGAATTTTCAAAAATTAAAAAAATATTGGGGAGAGTACCTACTTTTACTGAATTGGGGATCTTTTCTGTAATGTGGAGCGAACACTGCAGCTACAAAAATTCAATTGCTTTATTAAAAACTCTTCCCAGGTCAGGGGGGAGACTTCTCGTCGGTGCGGGCGAGGAAAATGCAGGACTGATAGATATCGGCGATGGCCTTGCAGTGGCATTCAAAATAGAAAGTCATAATCATCCTTCTGCTGTTGAGCCATATCAGGGAGCTGCTACCGGTGTCGGGGGTATAATGAGGGATATTTTTACTATGGGCGCGCGTCCCATTGCTTCATTAAATTCCCTAAGATTCGGTTCATTGAAAGATGCACGCACCCGTTATTTATTTAATGGAGTTGTAAAAGGCATTGGAGATTACGGCAATAGTTTCGGCGTGCCTACTGTAGCAGGAGAGGTGTATTTTGATGAGTCATACCAGGATAATCCTCTTGTAAATGCTATGGCTGTCGGTATTGTAAAAAAAGCAGATGTCGCCAGCGCTGTTGCAAAAGGTGAAGGGAATGCTGTTATGATTGTAGGCTCTTCTACCGGAAGAGACGGCATTCACGGGGCAACTTTTGCATCGGAGGAAATTTCTGAGAAGTCGGAAGCCAAGCGTCCCTCCGTACAGGTGGGTGATCCTTTTACTGAAAAACTTTTACTGGAAGCTTCTCTGGAAATTATCAGAAAAGGTTGGCTTGTAGGAATACAGGATATGGGGGCTGCAGGGATTGCCTGTTCAACAAGCGAAATGAGCGCTAAAGGCAGCTCGGGAATGAATGTTAACCTGGATAAAGTGCCTTTGCGTGAAAAAGGAATGACGGCGTATGAAATAATGCTCTCCGAAAGTCAGGAGAGAATGCTTTGTGTAGTAAAAAAAGGTTTTGAGGAAAAAGTAAAAGAAGTTTTTGAAAAATGGGACCTGCACTGCGAAATCATAGGTGAGGTGACTAATGACGGGATTCTTCACATAGATTACCAGGGGGAGCGTAAAGCTGATATCCCTGCTTATGAGCTTGTCCTGGGAGGAGGTGCCCCGGTATATCAAAGAGAATGCAGAGAACCGGAATATCTGAATAAGACCAGAAAATTCAAAAAAGAAGATCTGCCTGCAGTTAAAAGTATCGAGGTAACATTTGAAAAAATATTCTCCTCTCCGAATATTGCTTCAAAGAAGTGGGTCTATGAGCAGTATGATTCAATGGTGAGAACAAACACCATAGTTGGTCCCGGTTCTGACGCTGCAGTAATTTATTTAAAAGACACCAATAAAGCGCTGGCGGTTAAAACAGACTGCAATGCAAGATACGTTTATCTGAACCCCCGGGAAGGGACAAAAATAGCAGTATCTGAAGCAGCAAGAAATGTTGTCTGCACTGGAGGTGTGCCCCTGGGAATAACTAACTGCCTTAATTTCGGCAATCCATATAAGCCGGAAATGTACTGGCAGTTTAAAGAAGCAGTTGAAGGAATGGGAGAAGCCTGCCGCTTTTTTGATACCCCCGTTACCGGAGGAAATGTTAGTTTTTATAATGAATCACCAAATGCAGCTGTATATCCTACCCCGACAATCGGGATGGTAGGACTTGTTGAGGATCTTAAACATATAACCACCGCCGAGTTTAAAAATGAGGGAGATCTTATCTACCTGCTGGGAGCCGATGATGAAGAGCTTGGGGGAAGTGAATATCTTAAGGTTATTCACAATAAAGTTGCAGGCGATGTGCCCCAAATAAATTTAGATAAAGAGAAGCTGCTCCATAATTCATTACTGGAATTGATCAGAAATAAGTTAATTAATTCTGCGCACGATATATCCGAAGGTGGAATTCTTTGTGCGTTGGCGGAATGCTGTATAATAAATGAAGAAAAGAAGATCGGGGCATTTATAACCATCCCTGTTAAAAGCAGGGAAGATTTTTCATTCTTCTCGGAAACTCAGTCAAGAGTTATTGTAACTGTTTCAGCCGGACACCAGGACAGTTTTGAAAAGTTGTTAAAAGTTAAACAGCAGATTTTTTCTCTTCTCGGTACAACAGGTGGTAAGTCATTAAAGGTCAATAATACATATAATTTTGATGTTAATTATTTATCCGGCATATACTACAATGCAATAGCCCGAATTATGAATGAGTAAGAAGGTTATACAAAAAAAAACAAAGGGGAATACCTGGGGCCGTATCAAGTCCGTAGCTGTAAAGTTTAACGCTTCCAATCTCTTTACCCGGTTCAAAAAATTCTTCAAACATTATTTTGGGGGACTTTATTACAGGACAGATGAGCACCACGTTTTTCTTTTGGCTGGTGGACTGGCATTTTCACTCTTCATATGTATTATTCCTTTTATACTCATAATTTTCGCAGTTCTTGGAAGCGTGCTCGATTCCCAGTATATGCAATATCAGATAAATTTAATGATAGATACCGTAATTCCTTATTACCAGTATTCGGAGTACGTTAAAAAGATAATCTTTTCAAGAATCACAGAAGTAATTGAATATAAAAATATAGCCGGTCTGGTGGGCGGATTCGGATTGTTGTTTGCCGCGAGCGGTTTATTCAGCAGTATGCGCACTGTTCTCAATACGGTTTTTGATGTGCAGTATGATGTACATTTTTTAATTGGAAAGCTGAGGGATTTTGCCCTCGTGCTGATGGTTCTGATATTATTTTTTGTTACTACGGTTACAATGCCGCTTCTGGATCTGCTGCGTCAGTCAGCCAGTAACTGGAAAACATTAAGTTTTTTCAGTACAGGCATTTTTGAACATTTTTTGTTCTCTTTTCTTTCATTTATTCTGGTCTTCATATTATTTATCATCTTATATATCACCGTCCCGCTCAGAAAACTTGGGAGTCGCGCTACGATTGTAAGCGCTTTATGGGCAGCGGTTTTATGGGAAGCGGCTAAACAGTTTTTCGGTTACTATATCTATAATTTCGGCTCATTTGACAGGATCTACGGAGCTTATGCTCTGATCGTTGTTGTGGCATTCTGGATATATTACTCATCAACAGTATTTATAATCGGAGCGGAAATAGGTCGGTTATATTTTGAAAGGAGAATGGTAAAAGGACAGACGATTTCGGACAGCGGGCAAATCAACCCCTCGCTTTAAGTTTAAAAAACTATGTAATTTTCCTGATTATTGATTATATTAATCCAGCTCAAATACAGTTCCTTTGAAAATATGAACTACTTTACAACTAAAGAAAGGTATATTTATGAAGTTTAAAATTGCTACCATTTCTCTTTTTTTAGTCCTTTTCATCTATTCAATTCCCGATTATGCTCAAACCAGAGGCTTCAGGTGGGGTCTTCAGTTTAATGCATTATCACCAGCTAATGAGTTCCCGACAGAGGATAATATGTTTAAGAATTTTTCCTTTTTGGGAAGAGGCTTTGTCCGCTTCGGTTTTAATCCCTATATAATGGGAGAAGTTGGAGCCGGCTACGGGCAGTATACCGGAATTGTATTTGGAGATGAAAATGATATATATAATACCACTATAATACCGGTCGATTTCAGGTTCGATTTCTTTTTAACAAAGGATGAATCTGCAAGCCCATATTTGTTTTTTGGTATAGGCGGTATTTATTATGATGTGACCGATGCCATAACCTATCCCACACCTACAGCTGTTCAGGATGTTTCAGGTGTAGCAGGTTTAGGTACTGTGGGATTAGGTATTCAGCTCGACTGGTTCGATATCAGTGCTGGTGTATCTGTATCAAGTACAGATGACCTCAATAATTATGTTGACGGCGATGCACCGGATGCCTATTATTTCCTTGGTATCGGTGCAGCATTCGGCGGTGGTCCTTATGACACCGATATGGATGGTCTTTTTGATGAGGATGAGGTCAAACTGGGAACCAATCCAGAAGATCCGGATACTGATCGTGACGGATTAAAAGACGGAGAAGAGGTTAAAACCTATTCTACAAATCCGTTAAAGGCAGATACTGATGGTGATGGTCTGAATGATTATGATGAAGTAAAAACTTACGCTACAAATCCAGGTAAAGCCGATACCGATGGTGACGGCTTAAAAGATGGTGATGAAGTAAGTAATTACAAGACTGATCCGCTTAAGGCTGATACCGACGGGGATACTTTAAATGATGGCGATGAAGTAACAAAATACAGAACAGATCCTCTTAAAGTAGATACCGACGGTGATAAACTGAACGACGGTGATGAAGTAAATACTTATAAGACAGATGGTACTAAAGTAGATACTGACGGAGATGACCTTAGCGATTATGATGAGGTAATGACTTATAAGACCCATCCGTTAAAGATCGATACAGACGGCGGTTCTGTAAGTGATGGCGCTGAAGTTACCAGAAAAACTGATCCTCTGGATCCTGAGGATGATGTTGTAAAAATAGGTGTTCCTATAGTTCTCGAAGGTATTAATTTTGAAACCGGAAAATCTAACGTTACTCCGGGATCGGCAGTAATACTTGAGAAATCACTAAAGACACTTACCGATAATCCGAATATCCAGGTTGAGATATCGGGTCATACAGATAATGTCGGCAGCGATGCTTCCAATCTGAGGTTATCACAGAAACGTGCTGATTCAGTCAGAGAATGGCTCATCAGTCGTGGTGTGGATCCTAATAGGATAACAGCAAAAGGTTACGGAGAATCAAAACCTTTAACTGCTAATGATACTGCTGAAGGAAGACTCAGGAACAGAAGAATAGAGTTCCTCAGAACGAAATAAATCTTTAATAAGAACGAAATAATTCTTTAAAGGAAGCCTCCGCTTAAAATGGCGGAGGCTTTTTTATTTGCCCTGCCTCCAACTATTGTTTACCTCACTCTAATTATTTATAATTGGCTCCGATAAATCTAAATTAGTCTTGTTTAAATGGGCTTTCTAACACCTCATCAGCAATCAGCACTGGATCATTCCAGACATATTGCTCTAACTGCCAATGCCGGTTCAGGTAAAACTTTTGTTCTGTCCAAAAGATATCTTCAGATAGCAATTGAAGAAGATATTCCCCTAAGAAATATTGCCGCCATAACATTTACCGATAAAGCTGCCGGTGAATTATATAAGAAGATATCTGGTGAAATAGAGAGCCTTTCTGCAGCAACATCAGATTACCGGGTACAGCGCAAACTTGAAAGGATAAGAAGACAGCTGGTATCTGCCAATATATCCACTATTCATTCCTTCTGCATAGATATTCTTAGAGAATTTCCTGTTGAGGCACAGCTTGATGCTAATTTTATCCCTATTGATCAGCCTGCATCGGATGAACTAATCGAAATGTCGGTAGAGGAGGTAATAAAAGAATCATTAAACAATCCCGTCGCAGCAGATGACCTTAAAACATTGATCCGTCTTTTTTCTTCAAAAAGAAAATTAAGTTCCGAAATATCTTCGCTGATAAAGAACAGGAAAAATGTTCTGGAAGCCTGTGAAAAATATAATACTGCTGCCGAAGAAACTGCTTCTTTCTTTTATGAAGCTTTTCTTGAAACTGCTTCAGGCATACTTATAAACCGCCTGGGTAATATCCTGCCCCAAATACAGCTAATAAATGAGGGGATATTGAAGGTCAACCCTGATAACCAGATTGCCATAGAAGCACGTATTCTCCTTAATAAAATTCAGACTACCAAAGAATTTGAGGAGCAGCTTAAGTTTCTCGGGTTGTTAAAGCAGCAGATTTGTACAGCTGACGGAAGTATTAAAAAAAGAGGGTATTTAACAGGTAAGGCCCGTATAGATAATGATGATGCTCTTTATGAATTAAAAGAATTTTTTAATGATCTGAATTGCTTCCTGATCCCGGAAGATCATAAAGCTATTGAAGTGGAACTGGCTGCATCAGGAAAGCTCCTTGCGGTCTTTTTTCAGAAATGCCTTGATCGTTATGAAACCAAAAAGAAAAATGAAGGCTATCTTGATTATGAAGACCTTTTAATATGTTCTAAAAATTTACTGCAGAATGAACAGGTGCAAGCTTCGCTCAGCGAAAAGTTCAGATACATTATGGTGGATGAATACCAGGATACAAATGAAATCCAGTATGGAATATTTTTACCGGTTCTGGATTACCTGAAAAAAAACAACTTGTTTGTAGTCGGGGATGAAAAGCAGAGCATATATATGTTCAGGGATGCCGAGCTTGAGGTTTTTATCAGGACCAAACAGGACATAATAAATGCCTCGGGGAAAAGCTCCCTTCTTACATTACCCGATACCTTCCGGATGGCGCCTGCCCTTTGTGCTTTTACCAATTCTTTATTCAGGAACCTGTTCTCATCGGAGAATAGTTATTTTAATGAGGTCCCGCATTCTGATATAATTTGTGCAAGGGATGGAGAAGTTCCTGGTTCAATTGAGATCGTTGTTGTTTCAAAAGAGAGGAAAGATGAGGAAGGCGAACTTGTTGCCCGAAGATTAGTTCAGCTTACAGGGGATACCGGTCATAAATATAAATGGGGAGATATTGCAGTTCTTTGCAGAAAGAGGAAGTCGTTTAATGAGCTCGAAAAAGCTTTCGTTAAATATGAAATTCCTTACAGCATACTGGGAGGAAAAGGATTTTACCAGCGCCAGTCGGTCTATGACGTGCTTAACTATTTTGCTTTTCTTCTCGATAATCAGAATGATGCCTCCCTTGCAGGCATTTTAAGATCTCCCTTTTTTAATATCTCGGATGCAGTACTATTCAGGATATCTCTTGAAACGGGAAATTCATATTGGATGAAATTAAGGAATTATGCTAAGAAGGATGAAAATTCAGCAGGCATCGTAAAAACTATAGAAGAAAATATTCTTTTATCACGGAATTATGATGTAACACCCCTGCTGAGAAAGATTCTGTCGGAGTCGGGTTATCATTCCGTTCTCGCATCACGGGCTGACGGGGTTCAGGAATCAGCCAATATAAAAAAGCTTATCCGTCTGACCTCTGATTTTTTCTCACACGGTTATAAAACCTTATACGACTATGTAAATTTCTTAAGGGATGCTATAGAAACCGAAGAAGATGAAGCCCAGGCTTCAGTATCCGAAGAATCTGATTCTGTTAAGATTATGACAGTGCACCAGGCTAAAGGACTTGAATACCCCGTTGTCGTATTATTCAAATCCAATGAAACATCAAAAAAGACTACACCGAAATCAAAAGAAGTTGTTGTTGATAAGAAATTCGGGCTTCTTACTAAAGTCCCCCTCCGGAATGATTATTTCAGACCCTATCAAAGTGCACCAATATTAAATTTAAGTACATATATAACCGGCAAAAAAACCATTGCTGAAATTAAAACGTCTTTTCTACGTTGCTGTAACAAGGGCTAAGGACAAACTGATTATTTCAACTGTAATGCCTGAGAGCAGAAAAAATGATTCATTCACAGGACTCCTTACAAAAGGATTAGGCGTAGATTTCTCTTCATCAGAACTAAATCTTACTTCGACATTAAAACTATTAAAGAAAAGTAAAGATGATTTTTATACTGAAGAAGAAAAACTGGACTTATCTATTCCCATCATTACAGATGTTGAGGAGATCACACCTGCTGAAAAGGCAGTTACTGAACCGGGGCAGGAATTTATAATCAACCTTGATACAATTGAAGATTCCCAGAAAGGAGAGATAATCTCTGCTACCAAGTTTTCAGTTTATAAGGAGTGCCCTCTAAAGTATAATTTAATTTATCAGTATGGCTTCTCTGAACTGCATAATATTTTCAGGCAGGGGAAAGCCCCCCGGATAGAAACACCTGATGAGGAGGAAGAAATAACTGTTCAGAACAGGTATGCTGATGTAAAAGGAAGCATTATTCACAAGATACTCCAGCAGGAACTTTCACAGGATGAGTTAAACAATAAGGGACTCTCAAAAATTGAATCAGAGCTGAAGAGTCTTGTGATTAGTGAAAGGGAGAAAAATTTATTATCCGGGGACATTCTTTCAGAACTGTCAGGATATTATTCTTCGGCGTTATATAAGAAAATTAAGGGTTATAAAGATTTTCAAAATGAATTTAATATTTATCTGAAAAAGGAAGATTATTTTCTCTACGGAATTATCGACAAGTTCGTAAGAAATAATGAAAATGGAATAATAATAGATTACAAAACGGATGATATCAGGGAGAATGAAATAGAGGAGAGATCTTCCAAATACTTTAACCAATTGAAGTTTTATTCATATATTGTAAAATCAGCTTTTAAAAATCTTGCAGAAATTGAACTCCGGATCGTATATCTGAAATATCCTGAGAAAGATGTATCACTTTTAGTTACTCCGGAGATCATTAATGGTACCGGTGCTGATATCAGCCGTATGGTTCAGGAGATCAGAGGCGGAAACTATAAGAAGAATTATGATCACTGCAGGAAATGTTACTTTTTTATAAATAATTCAGAATGCATTATTAATTAAATGGAATCTATGTCGAAGAAAGTTATACCTATTAAAGAAATGACAGCTATTGAAGCTGTACTGAATGATGCGCCTGTCGGGATAATTGCCTTCAGGAGTGACGATAATATTATACAGATGACGAGAACATTTCTGTACCTGGACAAGAACATTTATATCTTTTTCGATCAGGGAGAGGATGAGTTTAAAAAAATTAAATTTGAAAGGAAGTCCAGTTTTTCAATACTTAAAAATTTAGAATCCGACACAGCTAATGGTTTGTACAGCATCCTTTCAATTACAATTTCAGGGAAGACCAGGTTAGTCGAGCAGAAGGTATTTGATGAGATCGGGAAGAGTTATTTAAAGAAATACAGACTGAAGAAATCCGACCTTTCAGCTTTCGGCGGTGCGGTTATGATTGATACTGAAGAAATACAGGCATACGAAGAATCGGGAGGATAAACTGCATAGATATTTCTCAATACTCTGTGCATTAATTTTCTTTGGATGCGGTCCTTCAGTATATTATGAGATACCTTACGAACTCCGGGATCAGAAAAACCGCAATGATTTTCTCATAAAATACACTCCTTATATATCAGGTAAAGTAATATTTCTGGATCCGGGACACGGCGGTGCCGACCGTAAAAATAAAGGCTACCAGGATCTTGCGGTTGAAGCAGATGTTAATCTGAAGGTGGCGCTTCATCTTAAAACTTTACTTGAGTCTGCAGGCGCAAAGGTTATAATGTCGCGTGTAACAGATGCAACTGTCGAATTAAATAAACGCTCCGAACTTGCAAATAACAGTCTTGCAGATATTTTCATCAGCTATACATCATAATGCGCCTGCAATGGAAGGGGATAACTGGACAGATTACACTTCTACTTATTATCACGGCTTTGATACCGACTATGTTTATGAACCTTCTGAAAGGGATATCGCAAGATATATTCAAAGGGATCTTTCATATGCGATGAGAAATGCCGGTGGTCCCGGATCATTTGACGGGACCTATTCCGATTATGCTATCTATCCCGGGGAGGGTTTTGCCGTTTTACGCAATACAGTAATACCGGCTGTGCTTGTTGAATGCGGATTTCATACAAATACACACGAAGAGCAAGAGAATTGTTATTGATGAATTTAACCGGATCGAAGCCTGGGGTATATTCAGAGGATTATGCCGTTATTTTTATGCCGGGGTTCCGGAAATTAAACTAACCGAACCGCTTCTGCCTGTTGAAGAAGGAAATATAAAATGTGAATTTCGTTTATATGACAGCACCGGTATAGACAGTGCCTCAATAAAAGTATTTTTTGATTCTGTTAAATGTTAATAATTATTCCTATGAGAATGGCCTTTTGCTCGCAGAGATTGATTCTGTGCATTCCGGCAGTCATTCCATCAGGGTAATTGCAGCTAATAAAAACGGAAACCATACTTTCCCATTCCAAAAAGAAATAACAGTATTTAACAGGCAGGAATAACAATGCTTAATTATGTCTGGATAGCCCTTCTTTTCCTTGGTATAGGAACAGCTTTATTCTACGATATAAACAATCAAAGCAGCAATCATTATAAGAACGGGGTTCCCCTGAAAGCAAGTATTCATTTCAGTGAGGCTCCCGGTGATAATAAAAGAACTCTTGATGCTGAGATTCAGGATTTCTGCTGCAGCCATTAAGGATTGTTATAATGTTCAATTCGATAAGGACCTGAGCATCCCTGCAACAGTATATTTTAATCCAGAAGGAGCTTCCACTTTTAAGTTTACTCTTCCTGAAGGGAGTCCTGCAATCTGGAATGAAATAGGAAAAGTGAATGGAAAAGAAGATGATATAACCGGTAAAATAATTTTTTATCAAAATAATAATGATTCCCTTAGAAGTGCCGGTTTATTGTTTGAAGAGGTTTCATTTGTTAAGCTTAAAGGGATTACAAATGAGCTGTTAAATTATGCCGCAGCTGCTGTACAGATCGCTTTGGGTTTAATTGGGGTAATGGCACTATGGCTGGGAATAATGAAAATTGCAGAATCGGCGGGACTTATCGCCTCAATCGCAAAATTATTAAAACCTGTCACCCGGAAATTATTTCCGGAAGTCCCTTCAGACCATCCGGCAATTGGTTCTATGGTTATGAATATATCGGCAAATATGCTGGGACTCGGCAATGCCGCAACTCCTTTCGGGCTTAAAGCAATGGAAGAGCTTGATAAGCTGAATCCTGACAAAGGTACTGCTACTAATTCTATGATAACATTTCTGGCAATAAATACAGCCGGCTTAACATTGATCCCCGCAAGTGCTATTGCTGTGCGTGCAGCTTCGGGCAGCAGCGATCCGGCTCTTATTATCGGGACAACAATATTCGGTTCTGTATGTGCAACAACAGCAGGAGTAACAGCAGCTAAGCTGTTCGAGCTTTTTCAGAAAAAAGATCAGGCTGCCGGCAGCAGGTTTAAAAAAATATTACTTACTCTTCTGTTTATTATATCAGGTGGATTGCTGGTAAGCCTTGCCGTAAAATATCTGGGAGGAGGTATAAGTACTGAATTTTTAAAAAAGGTTATAGAAACAATCAGCATTCTTGCTATACCTCTTTTAATTGTCTCGTTTGTCGTTTACGGAGCTGTTAAGAAAGTTAAAGTTTACGAGCAGTTTATCGAAGGAGCTAAGGAAGGCTTTAATATTGCAGTCAGGATAATCCCTTATCTTGTTGCAATACTCGTGGCAATCGGAATTTTCAGAGCCGGGGGAGCAATGGACTGGCTGGTTTATCTTTTAAGTCCTTTAACAAACCTGATCGGTATGCCGGCTGAAGCCCTCCCTATGGCATTGATGCGTCCCCTCTCGGGAAGCGGCTCTCTCGGAATTATGGCAGAAATATTTACTGTTCACGGACCTGATTCATTTCTCGGAATACTTGTTTCTACTTTTTACGGCAGTACGGAAACAACATTTTATGTACTTGCAGTTTATTTCGGTGCGGTAAATATTAGAAATACCCGCCACGCACTTCCTGTAGGTTTAATTGCTGATGCTGCAGGACTGCTTGCTGCATTATTCATCGTAAAGTTATTATTCGGATAGCCGTGTTATAATTGAACCCCTACAGGGTTCATAAGATTTATTTTGATTTATCTTATCCTACCATAATCTGACCCCTACAGGGTCAAAGGCAGGGCTCGAGATATCTAGGCAGTCTCACTTGTGCGTTTCAGTAAAAGGGTTTGTTGTATTATTTCGATTTTCCATTTTTTATGTGTAAGAACAAGCCAATGTGGCGGAAGGCTGTAGGCCTTCCATTATGGTAGAAAAAATGCTCTCACCCAAAGGTTGATGATCCCTGTAGGGGATCAATTATAGGAATTCATATTTAATGATGAAAATTTTTATTACAAGAAAAATTCCCGTTGAAGCTGTTGACCTGTTGAGGCAGAAAAAATATACAGTTAAAATATTTTCAGGGGATAAACCCATACCCGGAGACATATTATTAAAAAATGCTGCTGATGCTGACGGTATCATTTCCCTTCTTACAGATAAATTTAATGCCGATACGCTGGATCGTTTAATAAAATGCAGGGTAATTGCCAATTATGCTGTAGGCTATAATAACATTGACATCAGCCACGCACGCAGGAAAAATATTGTTGTAACCAATACTCCCGATATTCTGACGGATGCAACTGCGGACATTGCCATTTCACTTTTATTGTGCTGTGCAAGGAAACTTGTTGAAGCAGATAAATTTATGCGGCGGAAAAAATTTACAGGCTGGAAACCGCAGCTTCTTTTAGGCTATGATCTTAAAAACAAATACTTCGGAATAATCGGCGCAGGGCGGATAGGTACCGCCGCAGGAATACGTGCACATAGTTTCGGCTGCAGAATTCTTTACTATTCAAACAGCAGGAATGAAGAGTTAGAACAAAAAACAGGTGCTGAAAGAAGTTCCCTGCCGGGTATATTACAGAAATCCGATTTTATTTCAGTACATCTTCCCCTTACAGACAGAACACATCATCTCCTTAATCAAAATAATTTAAAACTTCTAAAACCTTCAGCAATTCTGATAAATACTGCCCGCGGTGAGATAGTTGATGAACGGGCATTGATAAAATTATTGAAGCGGGAGAAGATATTTGCCGCAGGTTTTGATGTCTATGAAGGAGAGCCCGATATAAATCCTGAATTATATAAGCTCAAAAATGTAGTTCTTCTCCCCCATATAGGAAGCGCCACAATAGAAACCCGCAGAGATATGGCTCTTCTTTGTGCAAAGAATGTAATTGCTGTCCTATCCGGGAAAAAACCCCTGACTCCTGTAAACTAATCAGTTCTGCCGACTCAAAGTTCCTTACCGAGAATAGGCCGATTAGTCCACCTGCAAATTTTTACTTGAATTTCATTTGAAAGAATACTCATCCGTTTTGTCTGATTATTTAATATTTTATGAAGATTGACAAATCATTTCTTTAAAATTTATTGGTCCGCAGGCGGCTGGCGGACAGCGCTCAGACAATGACCGGCCGGTGCGCGGCCTAAATAGTCCTATATCTGCCTGTCAGGTTACCTCTCATTACCCCGGCACCCTCTTTGCAGGAAGATTTATGCCTAAAACGACTTAGAAACGCATTTGAAAACTCTATAAAAAAATGGGATTTGCCCCATGTATTTTTGAGTATTTCGGCCTAAAGGATGCTAATTACGGCCTGAAAACGCATCCTCAAAGACGTGAGAGATTTAAAGCTGTTGAACTGATATGGTTTTTGGTTGCTACTATGAATCTTAATCTCTAATTTTACAATCAAAAAAAAGAATATTATGAGAATAGGCATACCAAAAGAAAATATCCTTGAAAAAAGAGTGGCATTGGCTCCTGCAGGAGTAGATTCTTTAGTCAGGGCCGGTCATACTGTATACATTCAGAGCGGTGCGGGGGATGGAAGTCATTTTTCGGATGAGGATTACATCTCTATAGGTGCTACTGTCGTTTATACCGAAGAAGAGGTTTACAAAAGGAGTGAGCTTTTAGCAAAAGTTGCTCCTCTAACCGAACAGCAGGCTGATTTACTGCAGGAAAATCACATTTTATTCTCAGGACTGCACCTTGCTGTAGGTAAAAAGAATATTATCGAAAAACTGCTGTCAAAAAATGTTACAGCAATAGGGTATGAATTAATTGAAGATAATGACAGACTGCCTGTTCTCCATTCAATGAGTGAAATTGCAGGTCCTTTGGCAATACAGGTTGCGGAAAGATATCTTGAGAGTCATAGCAAAGGGGGAAGAGGCATACTTCTTGGCGGAATTACAGGAGTAGCCCCTGCCGCTGTTGTTATACTCGGTGCCGGTGTGGTTGGAACTACTGCTGCGCGTGCCGCACTGGGCAGAGGTGCACAGGTTATAATTATCGATAAGGATCTTAACCGTTTAAGAAGGGTTGATACTTATTTCAGGAAAAAAGTTACTACTGTTGTCGCTAATCCTTACACTGTTTCCAGGGGTGTTAATTTCGCAGATGTACTTATTGGAGCGGTTCTGATAAAGGGGGAAAAAACTCCCCATATAGTAAGTGAAAGTATGGTCAAGGAAATGAAAAAAGGCTCAGTGATTGTAGATGTATCAATTGACCAGGGAGGATGCATTGAGACCAGCAGAATTACTTCCATAAATGACCCCACATATACACTCCACGATGTTATTCATTATTGCGTTCCCAATATGCCGGCTCTTGTTTCAAGGACAGCCAGCTATGGATTAAATAATGCTGCGATCGGGTATATAATGAATATTGCTGATAATGGACTTTCAAATGCGCTGCTTGGAGACGCCGGTCTTTCGAAAGGCGTCTGCACATACCAGGGTTATTGTTCAAATGAGGCCATTGCCAACAGTTTTAATATTGAGTACAGAAGACTTCGTGTATTCTCAACAAACTAATCTTAAGATAAAGAAATGATAATGACATTAACAGAAGAACCGAAATTGAAAAACAGCTACCCGTTACACGTATTTAATCAATACAGTAAAAAAATTGTATCTGCAGAAGAAGCGGTGAAAGTAGTAAAAAGCAACGATAAAATAGTAATGCACTCAAATTGTGCGTTTCCATCGGTGCTAGTAGATGCGCTTGTTCAAAGAAAAGACGAATTAACGGGAGTGGAAATTTATCACGCGCTTACTGTTGGTCCGCTCGCATATCTTGAACCGGGAAATGAAAAGTCATTTAACCACAGGGCATTTTTTGTAGGTGCAAATTCAAGAAAAGCAGTTCAGGAGGGAAGAGCAGATTTCATTCCGATATTCTTATTCGAATCGATGCTTCTCTATAAAAAAGGCTACATTAAACCGGATGTGGCGCTGATTCACGTTTCACCCCCTGATGAACATGGTTTCTGCAGTTATGGTGTGGATGTTGGTCTCACTAAAACAGGAGCCGAAAAATCAAAAATCATCATTGCACAGGTTAACCCCCAGATGCCGAGGACACTCGGTGATAGTTTTATTCATCTCAGCAAAATTGATTATATCATAGAAGTTGACAATCCATTAACCGAACTTATTCAGGTCGACAAAGATGCATCTCCCGAGATGGAAGCTGTATACAGTAAAATAGGGAGCAATATTGCAGAACTTGTTGAAGACGGCTCAACCCTCCAGCTTGGAATAGGTGCAATACCTGATGCAGTGCTTCGTTATTTGACTGACAAGAAAGCTTTGGGAGTTCACTCTGAAACTTTTTCTGATGGGATAGTTGAGCTGGTGGAAAGAGGTATTGTTACAAATGAGATGAAGACAATACACCGCGGAAAGATAATAGCTGGTTTCGTGCTGGGGAGCAGAAGCCTTTTCAATTTCATAAATAATAATCCTCTCATTGAATTCCATCCCCAGGAATATGTTAATGATCCATTCATAATTGCTCAAAATCAGAAAATGGTTGCCATCAATTCTGCAATTGAAATTGATATAACAGGACAGGTATGTTCTGATTCCATCGGCCCAAAGATATTTTCCGGATTTGGCGGACAGCTTGACTTTATTCGCGGCTCTGCACGTTCAGAAGGCGGAAAACCCATAATAGCGCTTCCCTCAACTGCAAAAGGGGGCACTCATTCAAGAATAGTATCTTTTCTTCGTCCCGGTGCGGGTGTTGTTACCACAAGAGGGGATGTTCATTATGTTGTTACTGAATTTGGAGTTGCACAGCTTTATGGTAAAACCATCAGGCAGAGAGCCCAGGAGCTGATAAATATTGCTCACCCTGATTTCCGTGAAGAACTATATAAGTACGCGCGTGATAATAAATATTTATGATCGCTGTTATAGGTGATATACACGGGTGCTACAATACTCTTTTTGAACTTGTTCAACGGATTAAATCCAAATATCAGGATATCCCGCTTTACTGCGTAGGCGACCTTGTCGACAGGGGAAATTTCAGCTGTGAGGTTATGGACCTCATAAAATCCGAGAGGATTGTTTTTACTCCGGGCAATCACGATTATATGTTCTACTATTTTATAAAGTACCCGGAACACGAGCTGGGGCGTTCCTGGTTGTATAATGGATACGAGACAACAATCATTTCTTATAACAACCGGCTGGAGAAAATGAATGAGCATCTGCTGATGATTGAATCAGCCCCTTTATTTGTGAATCTGCCGGATTGCTTTATTTCCCACGCCGGTATTTCAACTTATTATAAATCCCTTCTGCCGGGAAATATTTTAGAAAACCTTGCCCAACTAAACGAAATTGTTACGGCTGACCTCACCGGGGATAACGGTATAATGTGGACAAGAGGCAAGCTGGCTAACCTGGGAAAGCTTCAGGTTGTAGGACATACTCCCCAACTGGAAGTTATGTATATAAAAGAGAATAATACAGTCTATATCGACACCTCAGTATATAATGGGAATAAACTTAGTGCTGTTATTGTGGAAAACAATAATATTCTGGATACAATGTCTGTCGCTACATATGATGACGACCTGGACTAATTCTCCCGCCTCCTTAAGGTTGTAATTTGTTAGTTTAATTCCTTTTAAGTTCTTAGTTTTACTATTGTAATTTTGATCATTTGGGGGCTTTTAAGGTTTTCCGGATAAGACCGGAAGGAATAATAAAAGCTTATTTATGCTGCGTGTTAATGAAATTCCATATAATTACTGGCTTTCCTGAATAACATTCTCGACCCAACTTTTATTAATTAAAACGAAACTAAGGAGCTTTTTATATGTCTTCCAAAAATGTTCTTATAATGGGAGCAGCAGGACGTGATTTTCATAATTTTAATGTTTATTTCAGAGATAACAAGGATTATAATGTAGTAGCTTTTACTGCAACCCAGATCCCCAATATTCACGGCAGAATGTATCCTCCTGAACTGGCAGGGAAACTATATCCTAAGGGAATTAAAATTTATGATGAATCTGAATTAACCGATCTCATTAAAAAATTCGATGTACAGGAAGTTGTATTTGCATATTCAGATATTACGTTCAATTATGTAATGACGAAGGCGTCTATCGTAAATGCTGCAGGTGCATCATTCAGATTAATGGGGGCAGGCGAAACGAGTATAAAGAGTACCAAAAAAGTTATTGCCGTGCTAGCGGTACGTACAGGTGCAGGAAAATCCCAGACATCCAGAAAAATAGTAAATATACTCCGCGCCGCAGGTAAAAAAGTTGTTGCAATCAGACATCCGATGCCCTACGGCGATCTCGTGAAGCAGAAAGTACAACGCTTCGGCAGTCTTGATGACCTTGTAAAACATGAGTGCACTATCGAGGAAATAGAGGAATATGAACCTCACATCGCTTCAGGCGGTGTTATTTACTCAGGTGTTGATTATGAAGCGATCCTGAGAGAAGCAGAAAAGGAAGCAGATATTATTTTATGGGACGGCGGGAATAATGATACCTCGTTCTATAAAGCGGATGTTACATTTACCGTAGTAGATCCTCACAGACCGGGACACGAATTAACCTATTACCCGGGGAATACCTCTTTAAGAATGGCTGACTGCGCTATAATTAATAAAATAGACTCTGCTGATGCAGGGAAGATCTCGGAGGTTAGAGAAAATATATGGAAGGTCAATCCAACGGCAACAATAATCGAGGGCGCGTCTCCTATTTTCGTTAGTGATCCAGGTGTTATTAAAGGTAAGAAAGTATTGGTAGTAGAAGACGGTCCCACACTTACTCACGGGGAAATGGAGTATGGTGCCGGAACAATTGCTGCAATGAAATACGGTGCTGCCGCCATTGTTGATCCCCGTCCATATACTGTAAAATCAATAACCGATACATACAAGAAGTACCCCAAGATAGGAATACTTCTTCCTGCAATGGGGTATGGTGATGAGCAGATAAAAGATCTTGAACAGACAATTAATAAAACAGAATGCGATTCTGTTATAATTGGTACCCCTATCGATCTTGGCAGGATACTGAAAATTAATAAACCTGTTACCAGGGTTATGTATGATCTACAGGAAATAGGAGATATAACCGTAGAAAAAATCCTGAAAGAAAAAGGTATACTTTAAATTATTTTAGGGATAAGGGGCAGCACCCCTTATCCCTGCTTGTTTCATTTGCCCGCCGCTTCAATTTTTACATTCCTATATCTTATATTTATAAAAACAATAGGAGGTATCTATGGAAATTCTTCATTCAATCCAGAAAAATTATCTGGCAAGCTTCAGAAGGGAAAAGGACGCGCTACTTACAGAGATGGAAAACTATGCAAAAGAAAATAATGTACCTATTTTATATCCTGATTCAGCTGATCTTCTCGAAGTAATGATCAAATTATCCTCTCCGGACCTCGTATTAGAGATCGGGACGGCGATCGGTTATTCCTCAATCAGGATCGCCAGACATTTAAAGGATAAGGGAATTCTGCACACCATTGAAAAAAGCAAAGATAACATTGCCAAAGCAGTTGCATATATAGAAAGATCAGGACTATCAAGTAAAATAAAGATCCTGGAAGGAAAGGCTGAAGAAGTAATGCCGGGCCTGGATAAGAAGTATGAATTTATTTTCCTTGATGCAGATAAAGAAGACTATCTGAAATTATTCCAATATTCTTTGAAACTGTTGAAGAAGGGGGGAACTATATTCATCGATAACCTATTATGGCATGGTTATACCGCATCAGGCAGCGTCCCTTCCGAATATCAAACTTCAACCAGGCAGATAAGGGAATTCAATGAATACTTTATGAAGCAGGAATCGTTAAAGAGCATTATAATTCCGGTAGGTGACGGGATAGGAATCGGGATAAAGGAGTAAAAACGTTGCAGCTGATATTAAATGAGAATTTTGTTGCAGAACTTAAAAAATTTTCAGGTAATAAATTAAAGAATGAAGAAGAACTTTTTTCGCTGGTAAATATTGTTATTAAGACCGGGAGAACTGATTTATTTGAGAAAATTGTCTTTACTGCTAAATACATCAACGGATTGAAAAGGGTACTGAATTCAGGAAGAGGGAATCCTGAAATCACAAATATTGGGCAGATCAGGGAAGATATGCTACATAATTATCAAAAGTTATTAGATCAGTTGAATTTGCTTCTGGAAGGGGAAAATGATCCGGATATGAAAGGGTTCCGGGATAAATTTTTAATAGATGAGAGGGAAAGTTTTGAAAGGCTTAACTCATTCCTTGATGATCTGGAATGGGTCAAGATGTACCTTAATGAGCATAAAAGAAAATAAAGTCCAGCTTAGCTAGACTTTATTTTATGATTTAGCAATCCATTTCTCGAGGGCTGATAATAAATGATTCATTGCTGTTATAAGCTGCTCGTGCATTGATATATCAATATCTTCAAGAATCTCTTCGTGAATATCAATATATGCTTTATTTAACTGGTGAACCAGTAAAGTGCCCCGTTTGGAAAGTGAAACCTTCATATTTCTTCTATCTGAAGGATTTATTTCCCGGATCATATATTCCTTATTGACCAGTCCGTCAATAATTCTGGTTAATCTGCTGGGACTAAGTTTCATTCTCTCAGCAATTTTCTTATTGTTCAGGCTGTCGCTGGTGCCGAATAATCTCAGGCAGCGAAATTCAGCCTGGGTTAACCCATGAGCTTCAGCGAGACGCTGTTCCTTTTCCTGGCAATTTGCCAATAAGGTAAAGGTTAGATCTGCAAGTTGTTTACCTGTTGATTCTTTTTCGTTTGTTGTCATTTTTGCCTAATAAAATATTTCGTTATAGCAAATATCCGTAAAGAAAAAATTTAAATCAAGTAATAATCGTTGAATACGTTTAATTGTCCTTTACCTCTGGTTATACCAGTTACCTGTTCTTTAAGGGAATCAATAATATCAGGTACGGCTAAACACTCAAATTTCACATTTTCTGAATAGTATATGTTCAATATTTTTGAGTCGGTATCTGATAGGAGTCGATGAATGTGATTAATGTACTCGAAATCAGCAATAATATCTATACGGATGTATGATTTTAGCTGAATTATTTCGCATTTAGAAAGAGCATTTTCAGCTGCCGTATAATATGCTTTTCCCAGGGGACCAACGCCAAGTTTGGTTCCTCCAAAGTATCTGGTAACAACTATTAACAAATTTGTAAGATTAAAATGATCAATAGCGTTAAGTATTCGTAAGCCGGCACTGCCGGAAGGCTCGCCGTCATCAGAGTATTTAAAACTTAAGTCGGATAGCTTGTAAGCATAACAATGGTGGGTTGCATCATAATCCTGTTTTCTGATTTTTGTTAGGAATGCTTCAGCCTCCTCAGGGTTTTTTAAGGGGAAAGTGTAGGCAATGAAAACGGATCCTTTTTCTTTGATCCTTGCTTCGGTTTGTTCTTTTATTGTTCTTATTTCCGGCGGGATCATTAATTCGATATTCTAATATCTTAATACATTGGTCAGAGTAACCGGTCAGTGACATCACCCCGGTATGCTAAATTAAATTGCTTTTCAGATACTCAATACCTAATATACCTAATTGCATTTTTATTTATGATTTAAGATTGGAAAAAGAATATATAATAATTAAGGGAGCTAAAGAGCATAACCTTAAAGATATAGATGTAGAAATTCCGCGCGGTACTCTAACTGTAGTTACCGGACTATCCGGATCCGGAAAGTCATCCCTTGCATTTGACACAATTTATGCAGAGGGACAGAGAAGATATATTGAATCCCTTTCCGCATATGCGAGACAATTTCTCGATATGCTCGAAAAACCTGATGTAGATCTTATAGAAGGACTGAGTCCTTCAATCTCAATTGAACAAAAATCCGCTTCCGGTAATCCAAGATCAACGGTTGGAACTGTTACGGAGATATATGACTACCTGAGACTTCTCTTTGCAAAACTTGGTACCCCTTATTGTTATAACTGCGGTCAGCCGGTTGTTAAACAGTCTGCCTCCCAGATCCTTGACTCCATAATGTCAACCTTAAGTGGGAAAAAAGTATCTCTGCTGGCTCCGGTGGTAAGAGGACGAAAAGGTCATTATCGTGAATTATTCGAGGATATTCTGGCTGATGGTTTTCTACGTGTAAGAACCGATGGTGAATTGAAGATAATTGAAAAAGGCTTCCAGGTCGACAGGTATAAAATACATAACATTGAGATTGTAATTGACAGACTGACTGTTGACCAGTCATCTGCCTCAAGACTCAGTGAATCTGTTGATGTAGCTCTTAATTACGGTAATGGTACTTTAATTGTTAACGACGGCTCAGAGGATTTTGTTTACAGCAGGCATCTTGCCTGTGTAAATTGCGGGATCAATTACAGGGAACTTGCCCCCAATTCATTTTCCTTCAACTCCCCTTACGGTTCCTGCAGTGTTTGCGAAGGACTCGGTGAAAAGAAGGAACTTGATATAAATCTTATCATTCCCGACTGGAGCAAATCAATAAATGAAGAGGGGATAGCAGCACTTGGTAAACCAAGGCCTATCTGGTTCTTTAATCAGCTAAAGGTTGTTGCCGATAAATTTGACTTCACATATGACACCCCGCTTAGCAGCTTAACAGAAGAACAAAGAAATGTTCTGCTCTACGGGAGTAAGGAAAAAATTCCTTTTGTATACTCCTATGGAAGCGGAAAAGCGGCTACATACCTCCATAAGTTCTCGGGATTAATAAATTATCTGAATAATTATTACACAACCACCACATCCAATAATATCCGGGAATGGGTGGAATCTTATATGAACACCGTAGTCTGCAGTGAATGCGGCGGAGGCAGATTAAAAAAAGAATCACTGGCAGTTAAATTTCAGGAGAAGAACATTACTGAAATAACCTCTATGTCTATACTCAGGACTAAAGAATTTTTTCAGAAGGTAAAGCTGACCGGAAGAGATGCGATTATTGCAAAGCCGATATTTAAAGAAATTACCGAAAGACTTGATTTTCTTCTGAATGTGGGACTGGAATATCTAACACTAAACCGTTCCGCAAGAACTTTATCGGGGGGAGAATCTCAGAGGATCAGGTTAGCTACACAAATAGGTACACAGCTTGCAGGAGTTTTATATGTCCTGGATGAACCGTCAATAGGACTTCATCAGAGTGATAATGTTAAACTAATTAATTCATTGAAGAACCTGAGAGACCTTGGGAATACAGTAATTGTTGTTGAGCATGACAGGGAGACTATAGAAAGCTCTGATTATATGATAGATCTTGGTCCCGGGGCAGGAGAGCATGGCGGTAAAGTAATGATTGCCGGTACCACAGAACAGCTTGTTAACTCGGGTAATGGAATTGAATCATTGACTTTATCATACCTTAACAAGATAAAACAAATTGAAGTACCCGCGCAAAGAAGAGAAGGTAACGGATTATATATAACTGTAAAGGGCGCCTGCGGGAATAATCTAAAACATATTGATCTTAAAATACCTTTAGGTACTTTTACTTTAATCACCGGTGTAAGCGGATCGGGAAAATCATCGCTGGTTAATGAAACACTCGTTAAGATACTTATGAGCAGGATCTATAAATCAAAATGTGTTCCCCTGCCTTACGAATCAGTTGAGGGACTTGAAAACATTGATAAGGTAATAGAGATTGATCAATCTCCGATCGGAAGAACCCCAAGATCTAATCCGGCCACATATACCGGAGTATTTACATTTATCCGTGATCTCTATGCCCAGCTGCCTGAAAGCAAGATGAGAGGATATGGTACAGGAAGGTTCAGCTTTAATGTCTCCGGCGGACGCTGTGAGGAATGCAGAGGGGACGGACTTAAAAAAATAGAAATGAACTTTCTGCCGGATGTATATGTTGAATGCGAATCCTGCCGGGGTAAAAGATATAACCGTGAAACCCTCGAGGTTCTATTTAAAACAAAGTCCATCTCTGACGTACTTGATATGACAGTTGAAGAAGCTCTTAATTTTTTTGAAGAACTTCCCAGAATAAAAAGAAAATTAAAGGCTATCAATGATGTTGGTCTTGGATATATCAGGCTGGGACAGCAGGCAACAACTTTGTCAGGAGGAGAAGCTCAAAGAGTAAAACTTGCAACAGAGTTAAGCAAAGTGAGTACCGGGAAAACTCTTTATATTCTTGACGAACCGACGACAGGACTGCATTTCGAAGATGTAAGGATACTGCTGAAGGTTCTGAATAAACTTGTTGATAAAGGGAACACTGTCGTAGTTGTTGAACATAATCTCGATGTTATAAAAACAGCAGACTGGATAATTGATCTGGGTCCCGCAGGAGGCGAAAGGGGCGGATGGATAATAGCACAGGGAGTTCCGGAATCAATAATAAAATCCGGAAAGAGCCTTACAGGGAAATACCTTAAGAAGGAACTAAAAAAATCCAAGGAGCTTGCCTGACATAATCAGGATTGAAATAATTAAAACAATTCTGATCAGCTTTTCCCCCTTCTTAACACTGTATTTTGCAGAGAACCACGCACCGAATGAATTCCCCAATGCAAGCATAAATCCAAGTTTCCAGTTTACATGTCCCGCTAGAGCAAAAACAAGCAGCGCCGGCACCATATTGACCATAACAATGAAAACCTTGTGCATATTTACATAGATCAGGTTTATTTTCATTGAATACTCAAGTGCTGCCATTAAAAGAAAACCAACCCCGACCTGTATAAATCCCCCGTAGAATCCTGCAAACAGCATTGAAAGATATCCTGCCCAATGTATTTCATTTCCCGGATGATCTTTATAGTCCTTCTTTTTCACGGGGAAAAGTATTGTAAAGATTATCCCGATCATTATTATCCCCAGGATTTTATTAAACAATTCGTCTTTAACCTCAATGGCAACGAGTGCTCCGAGAATAGAACCCGGGAGTGTCCACAGGGCTAATTTCATGCTGGTCTTGAAATGGTTATACTTTTCTTTTTTAAATGAATAGACGGCAGAAACATTCTGGAAGAGAACCCCGATCCGGTTAGTTCCGTTAGCGGTAGCAGAATCCAGTCCGAGAAAGATCAGGACAGGTAAAGTAATTGAAGAACCTCCGCCTGCCATAACGTTTATGAAACCGGCGATTGATCCTGCAGCAAATAAAATAAGAGCAGTGTAGATATCAGACAATATAAATTCAAAAAGTTAATTCAAATTTAACTAAGGAGGATGTAAAAAAAACGGGGTCTGAAAAAGAAAAGGGCTCCTTAGAGCCCTTTATAAAAAAATAAAGTTAACTGCAGCCTGACGTAGACCCGCAGGTCATACATTTGAGACAGGTTCCGTTCCTTACCATAGTAAGGCTCTGACATTCGCCGCAGACATCTCCTGTATAACCTCTCTCAATTGCCTGCCGCACCTTCGACATCATAGCAGGCTCTTTTTTCTGCTCAAAAGTTGATACTGATGCGGTAAAACGTGGGATATTTTTATTATCGACTTCAACAACACGTTCGCTGACTACCTCTTCGCTTTCAAACTCGGGCTCGACAAATTTCTTGACTATACCCGGTGAAGTCCTTGTGGTTACTTCAGAATTGTCAACGTGGGAAAGGTCATTCCGCCCAAGATAAGTGACAGCCAGTTCTCTGAAAATATAATCGATTACCGAAGTAGCCATTTTGATCTTAGAATTTCCGGATACTATTCCGCTTGGCTCAAACCGGGTAAATACAAAGGCATCAACAAACTCCTCGAGCGGCACACCGTGTTGTAATCCAAGGGAGATAGAAATAGCAAAACAGTTAAGAAGACTTCTGAAAGCGGCTCCTTCACGGTGCATATCTATAAAGATCTCGCCTATCTGACCGTTATCATATTCTCCGGTTCTTATATAAACAGACTGTCCATTAATTTTAGCTTTCTGAGTGTAGCCTGTTCTTCTGTCGGGCAGTCTTCTTCTTTTTGCAATATACCGGTGGATTATCTTCTCGGCAATTTTAATAATATCATTATTCTCTTTATCCTCGATAATTGCTTCAAGTTCTTCCTCGCTGACTGTATTCAACGGCTGAGATAGTTTAGAACCATCTCTGTAAAGAGCATTGGCTTTAATACCGAGCTTCCACGACTGCAGGTATGCGTCTTTGATATCTGCAATAGTAGCATTATTCGGGAAGTTGATTGTTTTTGAAATTGCACCTGAAATAAAAGGCTGTGCTGCAGCCATCATCCTGATATGAGCGTTAGGACGGATAAACCTGGTACCTTTCTTTCCGCATTTATTGGCACAATCGAAAATAGGATAATGCTCGTGTTTAAGGAAAGGGGCGCCTTCGATAGTCATAGTTCCGCATATATAATCATTTGCAGTGGCTATTTCCTGTTTGGAAAAACCAAGTGAAGTAAGAATATTGAAATCGTACGAGTCGAT
This sequence comes from uncultured Ignavibacteriales bacterium, assembly GCA_963764685.1. Taxonomy (GTDB): domain Bacteria; phylum Bacteroidota; class Ignavibacteria; order Ignavibacteriales; family Ignavibacteriaceae; genus CAVXTT01. The sequence goes on along the minus strand of CAVXTT010000019.1, from coordinate 311,746 downwards.
TTCTTCTTCACTGAATCCCAGCTTTTTAATCAGGAAGTCATCCCCGAGAGTAAACTTGTTGAATGCAAAGCTTATCTCAAATACTGACGGCAGCGCTTTTTCAATTTTATTGATCGCATCTTCAGTAAAACCTTTAGCGCGCAGTGATTCGGGATTTATATAAGGACAGCCGTTCAGAGAGCCTGATCCATTTGCATATTTAGCTATCTCATTTATCTGGTCTTTATTATATCCCAGTTTCTCAAGTGCCGGAGGTACAGACTGATTAATTATTTTGAAGTAACCGCCGCCGGCTAATTTTTTAAATTTTACCAGTGCAAAATCCGGTTCAACTCCTGTTGTATCGCAATCCATTACAAGACCTATTGTACCTGTCGGTGCAATTACTGTAACCTGTGCATTGCGATAACCGTGCTGCATTCCAAGTTCCAGTGCCCGGTCTGCATCTTCCCTTGCTGCTTTTAAGAGATCGGAAGGGCAATGTTTTGGATTTATACCTACAGGATATATTGAAAGGTTTTCATACTCTTCAATTGGAACATTATAAGCTGCTCTCCTGTGGTTTCGGACCACACGAAGCATATGTTCTTTGTTCTTCTCAAAATTTGGGAAAGGACTAAGTTCCTTAGCCATCTCCGCGGATGTTGAATATGCGGACATATGCATAATTGCTGTCAATGCCCCGCAGATAGCAAATGATTCATTACTGTCGTAAGGAATACCCTGCATCATCAGCAGTGAGCCGAGATTTGCATATCCGAGACCAAGGGTCCTGAACTCATAGCTTAACCGGGCTATTTCTTTGCTGGGGAATTGAGCCATTAGCACACTGATCTCCAGGACGATTGTCCACAGCCGTGTAGCGTGCCTGTAATCATCGATCTTAAATTCCTGGCTCTTCTGATCATAAAACCTGACAAGATTTAATGAAGCAAGATTGCAGGCAGTGTCATCAAGGAACATATATTCACTGCAGGGATTAGATGCTTTGATCTGGCCGTCTTCGGGACAGGTATGCCATTCATTAATGGTTGTATGGAATTGTATACCGGGATCGGCACACGACCAGGCGGCATAGGAAATATCATCCCAAAGCGCTGCAGCCTTTAGGGTCTTGCACGGCTTTGGTTCTCTTCCGTCTTTTTTAGCTCTTTGTTTTTCGACTCTCCAGTAAAGATTCCACTCGCCGTCATTAATAACGGCATTCATATACTCATTGGTTACACGGATTGAATTGTTTGAGTTCTGTCCGGAGACTGTGGTATATGAATCAGAATTCCAGTCTACATCGTAAACAGGGAACTCAATGGATCTGAAACCGAGCTTTGCAAGGTGAATAACTCTTTCTATATAATTATTAGGAATATATGCATGTCTTGCAGCTATTACGGCTGCTTTTAATTTTTTATTCGATTGCTTATTGAACCTGTCGTTTTCAGGATGCTCTTCATAACAGGCTTTCATTATTGCATTGAGATGCAGGTTGCAGAGTTTTGAACCCGCAACTAACGAAGCTACTTTTTGTTCTTCGTGAACTTTCCAATTTATATATTCTTCAATATCAGGATGGTCAAGATCAAGCGTAATCATCTTTGCAGCTCTTCTTGTAGTTCCGCCGGATTTTATTGCACCTGCTGAACGGTCTCCGATTTTAAGGAACGACATTAACCCTGATGATTTTCCTCCGCCGCTAAGAGGTTCGTTATTTCCTCTGATCTCTGAAAAATTAGAACCGGTTCCTGAACCATACTTAAATAATCTTGCTTCACGGACCCAAAGATCCATAATGCCCCCTTCATTAACCAGATCGTCCCTTACGGATTGAATAAAGCAGGCATGAGGCTGCGGATGAGTATAAGCATCGGAGGAAGCAGTAAGCTCTTCGGTTTTGTGGTCCACGTAGTAATGACCCTGAGAGGGTCCGCTGATACCATAAGCCCAGTTTAAACCTGTATTAAACCACTGCGGGCTGTTCGGTGCTGCCATTTGAGAAGCAAGCATATAAAGAAGCTCGTCATAAAATGCACGGGCGTCTTCTTCTGAATCAAAATACCCTGCCTGCCAGCCCCAGTATGTCCAGCAGCCTGCAAGGCGGTGGAAAACCTGTCTCGCATCTTTCTCAGAACTAAATCTTTCTTTTTCCGGAAGCTGTTCAAGTTTTTCAGAATCAGCTTTGGATGGCTGGAGCCAGGGAGGGACTCCTTTTTCTTTTACCTTTTTTAATAATTTTGGAACCCCTGCTTTCCTGAAGTACTTCTGGGCAATAATATCTGTTGCAACCTGTGACCATTGTGCTGGTACCTGAACATCTTCCATTCTGAAAACAACTGAACCATCTGGATTCTTGATCTCCGAAGTTCTCTTTACAAATTGTAAAGCCGCTAAGGGATCCTGATCCGGTCGTGTAAACAGTCGTCTAATCTGCATTAAGGTGCTCCCAAAGTTTTAGTTGATAAATGATTTATATAGTTATTTTTTTAGATATGAAGTGCAAGAAATTTTGTTCGATTTTTTTCAAGCTAGCGAAAATAAAATTAAAATGAAAGTAAAGTTCACAAAAAAGAATTAATATTTTTACCCGGGAAAATTTTAACCAAACATTGTCATAATTTTTAAATTATTCAACTCTTACAGCAGAAAAAAATTTTACTCGTCACACAGAATTAATTTGTGATAATTAAAAAGTTTATTATGTAAATTTTAAGACCGGATTTTACCGTTTGTATAATTTTACCGGTTATAAATCCAGAGTTGTCTTAATTATAAAGTCAGAAAAATAACTATTACGGAATTATGCCCTTTGGAAGATAAAGTAATAGAGGTAAAAAACCTCTCTAAAAATTTTAAGGATCTGAAAGCAGTTGATAATCTCAGCCTGAGTGTATACAAGGGGGACGTGTTTGGCTTCCTGGGTCCCAATGGCGCAGGTAAAAGTACTACTATCAGAATGCTCTTGACTCTAATAAATCCATCGCAGGGAGAGATTAAGCTCTTTGGGAAAAATATCAAGCAGAATAGACTGGAAATTCTTAGCAAGGTTGGCGCTATCGTGGAGAAGCCTGATTTCTATGGATATCTCACCGCTTATAATAATCTCGAGATCCTGGCAAAGATCTCCGGAAGGGATATTTCTTCTAAAAAAATAATGGAGATGCTTGAACTCGTAGATCTTGATAAAAGGTACAAAAGTAAGGTAAAAACTTTTTCACACGGGATGAAGCAAAGACTCGGTCTCGCCCAGGCTCTTCTGCACGATCCTGAATTAATTATTTTAGATGAGCCGACTACGGGACTCGACCCCCAGGGTATGAAAGAGATAAGGGACCTGATCCTTTTCTTAAGCAGGGAAAAGCAGAAAACCGTGTTCCTTTCATCTCATATTCTTTATGAGGTGGAACTTGTTGCAAACAGGATGGTAATAATTAATAAAGGATCAACAAAAATTGAAGGAACTGTTGCTGAATTGCTTAATGCAAATGACCTGAAGGTAACTTTTGAGGTTGATAACCCCGAAAAGGCCGCACGTTTAATATCGGAGAACAGATGGGGAACCAATCTTCAATCATTAGCAGGCAATAAATTAATTTTTATTCTGAAACAGGATGAGATCAGCCTGGTCAACAGGTATTTAATTGAAAACCAGATTGAGGTAAGCGCAGTAGTCCCTACCCGCTCACTCGAAGAATATTTCCTCAATTTAACTGAGAAGGAATCCTGAATGCTGACATTAATCCGGATCGAACTGTATAAAATTTTCAAGAAATGGAGAACTTATATAGGATTCCTTGCAATTGCGGTACTTGTCCCGGTAATTCAGATTGCAATGATGATTGAGGGGGAGAGGTCACTCAATTTTATGACCCGTAATCTCCAGCAGTCGTTTATCTTTGTCGGTAATCTCTTAAACGGGTATCTTATATCATATATAGTGCTCGGTATGCTCGTAATTCACATCCCGTTCCTGATTACACTTGTCGCCGGCGATCTGCTGGCGGGGGAAGCCACCGCCGGTACATACAGGATCATCCTTACCAGGCCTGTATCCAGGTTTACACTGATTACCTCAAAATTCATATCAGGAATCATTTATACATTCTTGCTGGTCATCTGGCTCGGGATTATAAGTCTTGGACTCGGTATGCTGATATTCGGACCGGGGGAGCTTCTGGTTATAAAAAGCACAAACCTTATAATATTTGCACGCGAAGACGTGCTCTGGCGATTTCTTCTGGCATACAGTACTGCAACATTCAGTATGTGTGTTGTTGCATCACTTGCTTTCTTTCTTTCATCCCTTGTAGAGAATGCAATTGGCCCGATCGTTTCCACAATGGCAATAATCATTGTATTCATCATTATTTCAGCTATTGAGATAGATATATTCCAGGCAGTCAGACCCTATCTCTTTACAAATTACCTGAATATATGGCGCCTCTTTTTTGATGATCCTATTGATATGAAGGAGTTATATACTTCATTTCTCATTCTTGCGGCTCATATAGTGTTCTTCTACCTGATTACACTCGCACTATTTAAAAGAAAAGATATTTTATCCTAGGAGTTATTATGAATAAGTTTTTAATAATTTTTTTACTGCTGGCGGGTACACTTTATCCGCAGAAAAAAGATGCAGATGTTATACTTAACAGGGTAAAAGAGAATTTTAACCGTGTTAAAGACTACCAGGTAGGTGTTAAAATAAAAGTTGATGTGGATTTTATTAAAGTACCGGATATGAAAGCACAGCTTTATTTCAAGCAGCCGGATAAACTACAGCTCGATTCAGAAGGTTTTGCTATGCTTCCCAAAGGTGGTGTGAATTTTTCACCCTCTTCATTGTTAAGCGGGGATTATACTTCCTTCTATGAAAAAGATACCACTGAAAACGGAAACAAGGTTTGTATTATCAAAATTATTCCGCTCGGGGATGCCAGTGATATTGTACTATCTACTCTCTGGATTGATTTGACCAATTACAGAATTAATAAAGTGGAGTCCACAACCAAAACACAGGGTACATATGTAATTGAGCTACAATATTCTCCGGGATCTGTTTACCCGCTGCCTTCAGCTATGACCTTCAGTTTTAACCTGGATAAATTGAATCTTCCGAAAGGAATGAGCGGCGACCTGAATAAAATGAGCGGGGATAATGCAAAAAGTAAAAAAGAATCCGGGGAGAGGACAACAGCCGGTAAGGTATACATTACCTATGAAGGCTATAAAATCAACAAGGGGATTTCAGATAATGTTTTTAAGGATATAAAAAAATAAAGTGTCTTTCTATTTATTTCATAAAGGGAACTGAACACCAAAATTAAACCCGGTAAAGCTTATCGATGATCCCTCTGATGAGATGGAATTCAGTTTAACATTTATGTCCAAATCCATATTCCTGGCAAAATAAAATTTAAATCCGACTACAGGCGCAAAGCCGAAATAACTTTTTCCAACCTCCGTATCATTATGTTTTACTGTCATCAAATGAAATCCAAGTTCGGCTCCTATGTATGCCCTGAAATCAGATTTTCCAAGATAGTACCTTAGGCCTGCGAGAACAGGAATATCAGAATATGAATAATCCTCCCCTTCAGGGAGATCTTTATTTGCCGAAAAATAATTATATCCGGCAGTTCCGGTTATAGACCAGTCAACTCCCTTCTTTTGAGTCTGGATATACTCAACTGTTGCACCTCCTCCTAATCCTATTTCTGCGGTATTAGCAAAATCCCCGATAGGGACCTGCACACCCGGCTGTATAGATATTTTGAACTGTGAATAAGAAGAAGAGTGAAAAACAAAAACCAAACAGCACATCATTAAAAAAGTATAAAGCCTCATTCTTTTCCTTTTTGGTAAAACAGAATGGACTAAATAAGGTACTCTGTTTTTATGATATGCTGTTCTGAAGCACAATTAATCCGTGTATTTTCTAAAGATGACACTCGTATTATGTCCGCCGAACCCAAATGCATTGCTCAGAGCAATTTCAACATTCCGCTCTTCCGGCTCATTAAATGTGTAATTCAAATCGCATTCGGGATCAGGAGTTTCAAAGTTTATGGTCGGAGGTATTTTACCTTCCTTAATTGCCAGTATACAGGCAATTGCCTCCACTGCCCCTGCTGCTCCAAGGAGATGCCCAGTCATACTTTTGGTAGATGATAAATTCATTTTATAGGCGTGATCGCCGAAGACTTTCTTTATGGCTTTGGTTTCGGCAATATCCCCTAAAGGGGTTGAAGTGCCGTGCATATTTACATAATCTATGGCATCTTTTTCTATCCCTGCATTTTCAATTGCCATTTCCATCGACAGGATAGCCCCGAATCCTTCAGGGTGAGGAGCTGTAATATGATAAGCATCGGCAGATAAACCGGCACCGATTATTTCGGCATATATTTTAGCGCCTCTTTTTCTTGCGTGTTCAAGTTCTTCGAGTACCAGCGAGCCGCCTCCTTCTCCCATAACAAAACCGTCTCTTGTAAGATCAAAAGGTCTGCTAGCCGTTTTAGGTGAATCATTCCTGGTAGATAATGCACGGGATGCATTAAAACCGCTTATTCCGATCTCGTTTACAGCAGCCTCGCTGCCACCGGAAATAATCACATCTGCCATTCCGTGTTTTATTAATAATAAGGCATCTATCAGGTTATTATTTGCAGTTGCGCAGGCAGATACAATACAGTAGTTAGGACCCCTTAGTCCAAAATGGATGGAAATCTGTCCGGCAGCTAAATCAGGAATCAGCATAGGAATAAAGAAAGGGGATACTCTTGATGGTCCCTGGGTATGATTTATTACCGACTGCTGATAGAAAGTTTCAATGCCTCCTATACCGCTTCCATAAATCACTCCCATACGCCCTTTTTCGTAATCGGTGAGCTCGGAGGTTTTTATTCCGCTGTCTTCTACTGCCTGGATCGCAGATGCTATTGCATAATGTGCATACCTGTCAAGTCTCCTGGCCGATTTTTTATCGATATACTTAGTTACATCGAATCCTTTTACTTCACACGCAAAATGTGTATCGAGTTTAGAGGAATCAAAACTTTTAATTTCATCGCATCCGCTTACTCCGGTCATAAGGGAATTCCAGAATTCTTCAACATTTAGTCCGATCGGGGTAATAGCACCTATTCCTGTTACAACCACTCTTCTCGGGTTTACCGTCATTTTGTTTCCTGATTTTTTATAAGATTAAGATTTTAAGGTGCAAAGATAAGAATATTAATAGAATGGTACAGACCTGTTAACGACTGAGAGACTGATGGGGTTTCGATGATATCTCCACAATTCTACTACTATGAAAAATCAGTTATAATTGAAAGAAAATCAGGAAAACAATGTATCATTATGATCCATTTCCTTCATAACAACTTGTCTTTATTGATTCCAGCTGGCAGCGGTTGAGGATGTAAGACTATTTCATCAGGATCATTCTTTTGGTTTCAGTATACTCTCCCGCCTGAATTGTATACAAATATACTCCGGATGTTAGACCTGTACCATAAAATTCCAGCTGGTAGGTACCTGCAGGTTTTGTTTCATCAACAAGTATAGAAATGAGGTTTCCAAGTATATTAAAAACTTTAACAGTTACGTGGTCCTGCACAGGGATCTGATATTTAATTGTAGTTACAGGGTTAAATGGATTTGGATAATTCGGAAAAAGATCGTACCCCTCGAATTCATTATCAATTTCTACCAGTATCTGTTTTTGTGTTACCAGACGACCTGAAGAATCGAGTCCCTGGATCCTGTAAATGATTGTCTTCTGCTCTAACTCTTCTTTGGAAATAATATCCGTAAATGAATAATCGTATTCAAATTCTATTGCTCCCTGGACTTTTATTTCTCCCATATGTTTAGTTTCATATTCGTTTATTTTTTCCACAGAAAAAGACACTATATCATTATAACCGGTAAGTGTCCATGTTAAGGTCAGATTATTTTCATCCAGATTTGACTTAAGATTATTGATTTGAGGCTGTCTGGCAGGAACTTCTTTTCCATCCGGGTCTTTATCTTTAACTATAGTTTGTCTGCTGGTGTCCTTTGATACAGTAAATTCCCCTCCGCGAACACCCGTTAAAAAACTAATTGTTAATAATGCTGTAATCCAAAATCCATTCATAGAAACTCCATCATAATATCTGATCCTGATTCAAGTCAGTTTCCCGCATATAATGTATTTGAATCCGGAACAACTGTTGTATCTTGTTTCACAGGCAGGTACTGATGTTAGGCAGTATAATTTGGGTTATCAAAATTAGTGTTAAAATTCATCAGCTAATTATTAAGAAGTCATCGAAATAAGCCTCATCTGATATTATGTGATCAGGGAATCAAGGAGTTATGATGGATAATAAAGAAGAAGATAAAGAGTTAAATTTCTCAAAAAAGAAAGTTCTGTATGGTTCTAACGAGTATGGAGGTGTTTCTTCAGGACTTTGCAGAAGCAACGAAAATGAGTACGGAAGGACAGATTATGAAGAACGTGCACGTAAAGCACTCATTCGCCGCAGCCATAAAAAGAATGTAATGAGCTCGAATACCGGTAAGGATACTGAGAAGGTGAAAAGCGCTGATTCCATTATTTTGAAACTAAACAGGGAAGAGATTATGAATCTTACGGAAAACAAACCGGGAGAATCAAGCATAGCCAGAGATGATCTGACCAACACCTAACAAAAAAAGACCTCTAACCCCTACACAACCCCTACTATGTCCTACTAAACGCCTACTACAACATTACTGGCGTAGGAGGATTGTATTGAGGTTATAGGGGTTAGGTACCGGGACAGATAGGGTTGGAAATAAGTGTTTAGGAAAGTCTTTCCGGCTTATTGCACTAAATACCTGATCCCCTGTAATTACAAACATTTGCATAATACCAATTATTCCGGGAGCAAAAGCAAGCATTGTAACTAATTTTATTGCTCCTTTTTTATTTCTTATTTCATCATATTGAACAGATATACCTTACCCTGGTTTTTTTTAATTTTCTTATTGACTCTGAAATCTTTTCTACTTAATTTCTTTAAAGCTTCATCCGAGGTTTCTTAAAACTATTTATATCATTTCTGATAAGGAGTAGGTGCGTATGAAAAAAGTATTTTACGTTCTCGTCCTTCTCTCTTTGTTTCCCGTTTTATCATTTTCTCAGGAAGGAAACGGTGTATGGACAACTAATACCACTTCAGTCGGCAGAGTTTATGCAATGGTTGTAGATCCGTCAAACTCGAGTATAATGTATACTGCCGGTCTGGATTCAGGAGTATTTAAATCAACAAATGGTGGAACATCATGGTTTACTGTGAATACAGGTTTAACCTATAAATCTGTTCAGGCTCTTGCCATTTCTAATTCGAATCCCCAGGTTCTGTATGCCGGTACAAATCAGGGGAATGCCAGCAGCGGTATATATGTTACCACAAACGGCGGCGGCAGCTGGACGCGGAAGGTTACGGGTATTACAGAAACTTCACTAGGTATTCAGGTATTTGCAGTACACCCGACTAATCCTTCCATCGCTTTTGCTTCCGTTTTCGATGGGTTAGTAGATTCTCCCACGGGGTTGTACAAAACAACCGATATGGGAAATACCTGGGCTCCGTCAAATACCGGTATGGATATTAAAAATATATTAGCACTTGCAATTAGTCCTTCAAACGGTAACCTGGTACTAGCGGGAAGTTCTTTCAATGTATCAACATCCCTTGGTCCAAGTAAAATTTATAAATCAACTGATGGAGGAGCTAACTGGACTGCTGCAACCGGAACTCCAACTGATCCTGCTGCAATAAACCCTGTAAGATTTCTCTCTGTCAGTACATTAAATAACTCTTACATTTTAGCAGGTCTCTTTTGTAATACTACAGACGGCGGTGCTTACTTTTCAACAGATGCAGGAAGCACATGGACAAGGAAATGGACAGGCGCTCCGAGTGATGTTGGTACTCTGTTGAGATCAGGTATCATTCGTCCCGGTACAACAAATGAAGTATATATCGGACTCGACCGCAGCACGTTAATAAATGCCGGGGTATGGAGATCGACAGACGGCGGTAATAGCTGGGCAACATTTAACGGCGGTACTCTTCTTGATACTTACGGAATTCGCGGCCTTATTTTTAAGGATATTCCTGCCAACTCAACTCTTTACGCAGGCGTAGGTACTGCAGGAGGTGCGGGTATTTATGAGTATACAATGCCTCCTGTTCCTGTAGAACTTGTTTCCTTCAATGCAGCGGTTAATCAGAATATTGTTGAACTATCCTGGATTACCGCTACCGAATTGAATAACAGCGGGTTCTATGTTGAAAGAAAAGCTGCAGGAGCCGATTGGACAACATTAGGTTTTGTTCAGGGACAGGGAACCACCGCCCAGAGACATTTTTATGCATACTCGGATAAACCGGGTTCGGATGGAAGATATTCTTACAGGCTGAGACAAACAGATTATAACGGCACATCAGAATACAGCAACGAAATAAATGTTGAACTTCTGCCGTTTATGTCATACAAGCTTGAGCAGAATTATCCTAACCCGTTCAATCCGTCAACCAATATTACTTACGCAATCGCATCTGAAGAATTTGTAACGTTAAAGATCTACAATGTTCTCGGAAGCGAAGTTGCGACACTGGTAAATGGAAACCAGATGCCCGGAAGTTATACTATTCAGTTTGATGGAAGGAATCTTTCAAGCGGACTGTATTTCTACAGTATAACTGCAGGTAAGTTTTCAGAGACAAGAAAGATGATTCTAAGTAAGTAATCTAATTAAATAAGACGGGCTGTCGCTTGTACTCCTTCTCAAAGGGATCCTCCGTTTGATTATAATAAGTGACAGCCCTTTTTATTTTAAACAGTTTTCGCTTTAACAGCAGGTGCTTTTTTGTTAAGCAGCATAAATCCTGCAGATCCAATAATTATTAAACCTATGGAAATAAGCTGAGCTTCGGATAACCCGAACAGCAGGCGCGGGTTTAATCTTATGAACTCTACAAGCAGCCTTTCCACTCCCGCAAATATCAGGTACAGCATAAATAATCTTCCCGGAACCCAGTTCTTCTTTCTCATCCGCCATAGCAGAAGAAATATCAATACCATAGCTATAAATTCATAGACAGGTGTAGGGTGAAGCGGAGTATTATCGGGAAGTATTCCATTCGGGTATTGAGCCGCATATTCTGAACCTCTGAACATTGCAGAAGGGGGAACAGTACCATTCTCATAATTCGTACCCCAGGGAAGTGTGGTCGGAATTCCATAATCACCATCCCCTGCAAGGTGGCACCCAATCCTTCCAATTCCGTAAGCCAGCGCAAGTGAAGGAGAAACGGCATCAGCAGTAGTTAAAAAACCAACTTTTTTCATACGGACATATATCCAGATTGCAATGGTGGCCAGGATCAATCCGCCGAAAAATGTTAAACCGCCCGGGGAGAAAGCCATACCTAAAGGATCACGGATAAAATCACCCCAGTTTTCTATAAGATGCAGAACCTTGCTGCCGATAATGCCGAAAATTATTGCAATAAGGGTTATCTCGGTACCGAGATTTGAGGGAAGCTTTCTTCTCTCGAATTCCTTTGTTATGAAATAACTGCCTATTATAAATGCAATACCCAGCATTAAGCCGTAGCTGTATACGGTAAAGGGTCCTATTTTAAATAATTCAGGTAGCATATATATCCTGTGAAAAAGTGTTCAGATCTTCAGCTGTATGAAATACACAAAACTGTTTTATATCTTTATCCGGATTAATAAACTCCTCAATAAGGATTATTTCACGTTTAAAAATATTAAAGTTAAACCTCGCGCTGTTAATACTTCCGTCTTTCCGTTTAATGTTAACAAGATAATCACCGTAAATCTCACTGAAGAATGTATCCGAGATTGCAGGTTTTATCTCTGCCAAATATGCCTGATCGGGAAGTAAACCGAGGATACTGAAATTAAGTTCCTTCTTTTTCTTTTCTCCTTCCACCTGGAGACGGTAGCTGAGAGTATTAAAAACTTTGGTTGTCTCCAGCCTTATACAGTATTCCTGCTGCTTATTTAATTTGTTGTAGCTGAAGAAAGCGGAACAATGATATTCAATATCATTATCACTGCGTGAAGGTTCTTTTCTTTTACCCATTTCGGATCTTATCAATCAAAATCCTGGGGTCAGTAACCGGAAGAAGTTCCTGCCAGCCTGTGCTCATATTTTTTAAGTTCAGATTGCCTGCTGCGTACTCCTCTCCCCCCATAAAGATAACAAATCTTGCATTTGATCTGTTCGCTTCCCTCATCTGGGCTTTAAGAGAACGGCTGAGGTAATCAAAATCTACGCTTAGTCCATTATTTCTAAGTACAGACGCCAACGCATAGACTTCACGGAAGATTTCTTTATTCAGGGAAGTTATATAAACATCAATATGATCAGCAGTCAGACTGAAAGAATTTTCATTCTGGCAGGCAAGAAGGATACGCTCTATTCCGGCTGCAAATCCTACTCCGGGTGTCGGATCCCCGCCAAGCTGTTCCACAAGAAGATCATACCTTCCGCCGCCGCATAGAGCGCTCTGTGAACCTACTTTGCCGCTCAGGATCTCAAATGTTGTTTCGGTATAATAATCGAGTCCTCTCACTAAAGCTTCATCTATATCATATGGGATTTTATTAGCATTCAGGATGTCTTTAACTACCTGAAAATGTTCAAGTGATTCCTTGCCGAGGTAATCCATCAGGAGCGGAGCCCCTTTTAGTATTTTCTGATCCAATTCAATCTTGCTGTCGAATATCCTGAGAATGTTTTTCTCTAATCTTTTCCGGCTGTCCTCTGAGAGATGAGATTTCTTATCCTTAAGATAATCCTTAAGGATTATCTTGTAATTTTCTCTTTCTGAGGGTATACCGAGAGAATTTATTTTCACAGTCAGATCCTTTAATCCCAGTGCTCTCAGTATTTCATATGCCATTTGTATCATTTCTGCATCAAGCAGGGGAGAGCTGCTGCCTAGTGCTTCTGCACCGAACTGATGGAACTGTCTTTGTCTCCCCGCCTGCGGCCTTTCCTGGCGGAACATCGGGGCAATATAGAATAATTTATTAATCGGCTGCTGTTTTCCAAGGGAGTGTTCAATAAATGCACGTACTACAGCTGCAGTCATTTCAGGTTTGAGGGTAATACTGGTGCCGCTGCGGTCGATAAATGTATACATTTCCTTACCGACGATATCAGTTTCTTCACCTATGCTTCTTGCAAATAAATTAGTTTCCTCGAAAACAGGAGTTCGGATCTCTGAATAGTTATAGTTAGAGAAAAGATTTCTGACGATTTGTTCGAGGTGCAGCCACGCTTTATTCTCTGAGGGGAGAATATCTCTTGTCCCGGTGACGGCTTTAATCATAGGGGGGTATACCAGCTCTAAATGTCAAAATATGTATTTTCTTCCTGCCGGAAAAGCTCTAACATTTCTGCCGAAGTAGAAGCAGTACTCAGTTTATTTCTGAACTCATCCTTATTCATCATTCTGGAGATGCGGCTCAATAATTTTATATGGTTGCTTACAAGGTTTTCCCTGCCGACTAAAAGGAATACCAGGTTAACGGGCTGGTTATCCAGTGCCTGGTACTCAATCGGCTCTTTCGTTTTACCGAAAGCTGCAATAATCTCTTTAACTGCATTTGTCTTTCCATGGGGGATAGCGAATCCTTTGCCTACCCCTGTCGACATAATTTTTTCCCTGTCGAGGACAGCACTCCGCATCTTCTCAAGATCGGCTACCCTGGGATCTCCGGTAAACAAATCGATAAGTTCGTTAATGACATCTTCTTTTCTGTCACTTTTCAATTCCGGTATTACAAAATCAGATTTTAATAGTTCGTGTACTTTCATTCATCCGCCTAAATCAATAAAAAACAATCAATAAATTTACTAATACCTTTATAGTATATCAATTTAAATAATGGTTAATTTAAGGCATGATCCTCATTAAATCTTTTGAGTCTCTGCTCAAGCAGGGGGAATTCCTCCCTTTTAATTAAAGAAACGCAGGCACGAATTCCTTCAGACCGCTCTGAGCCTGTTATTACAAGCGAAATTGCACTGATCCCGTAATACATAAGCTGCATAAGAAGCTGCTCACTGCTCAAACCCGGATAAGAAACAGTGAAATAGAATCCGTCGGCTATCAATTCATTTTCATCATGATCGTATACAATTTTAAATCCGTTACCGAGGAATATTTTCTTCATCACAGAAGCCTTTTTACCGTACTCCGAAACCACCTTAACAAAATCATAATCTCCATCATTTGCAGCTCTGAACATCTCGGCAAGTGCATATTGAGCAGAGTGACCCGTTCCTGCACTCAGTGCGTAAACTGTACCAAAGACCATCGCGTTGCCGAATATATCCGAACTGTAGAATCTTTTAAGATCCGGGAAGCTCCTGCTGTATAATACCGGGGATATCGCAAGAATAGCAATTCTTTCTCCGGCATAGCTGAATGATTTGGAACTTGAGATCATGAGAATAAAATTATTCGTATAGTTAGCTACACTCGGCTGGAACGGAGGAGACCCGGGCTTTGACATATCCTTTCTGAAGTCCATCGCAAAATAAGCCAGGTCTTCAAGTACAACTATATCATACTTATTAGCAAGATCGCCTATTATTTTTAATTCTTTGTCTGTAAAGCATATCCAGCTGGGGTTATTAGGATTAGAATAAAGTATAGAGGATATATTTCCTTTTGACAGATAAGATTCAAGCTTATCCTTAAGTTTATCCCCCCTGTAATTGTAAACATCAAAAGCTTCCCACTTCAGGCCCATCACTTTCATCTGCTGTTTATGTACAGGGAAACCGGGATCGATGAACAGTGTGGTATCTTTTTCCTTATTCATCCTGTTTACTGTCAGCAGCGAAGCAAATCCCCCCTGCATAGAGCCCACAACAGGAATACATCCTTCAGGATCAACATCCACATCAACAAATAAACGTACAAACCTGGAGGCTTCCGTTTTTAACTGCGGTACCCCCTGGATGTCAGGATAAACTGCAGCAACACCTTTTTTTAATGCACTGATCTGAGCCTTAATGCCGAGCTCAGCAGCAGGGAGTCCCGGTATACCCATTTCCATCCGGATATATTTCTCTCCCGTCTCCTTTTGAACTCCGTCAATAATTTTCTTGATCTCCCTTATCGAAGCCTTACTGATTTCCTTAATACCGCTGAGTTTTATGTACTTATTTACAATATCATAATCTATTGGGGTATTTTTCTTAGGTTTATTTGCGAGCAATTTTCCTGCTTCCATTAGATACTTTCGAGAGTAAAAAAATAGTATTCAAAAATAATAATAAAATGATAAAGATTTAATGTATTTTTCTTCAACGTACGGACAGGCTGTCCCAAATAACCGGTAAGATGATATTGCGAAACAACCTGTCCATTTCCGGAATGGAAGAAAAGCATCTGTACGGACAGGCTGTCCCAAATAACCGGTAAGATGATATTTCGAAACAGCCTGTCCACTTAATATTACTTGAAATGCCCAATGGACAGGCCCGCTCCGCCATACAGCTTTATTGATATCGATTGGCGGCCTGTCCGTACAGCAGGTGTTTGCCATAAAATATGGACAGGCCGTTGCGTTATAAAGGATTGTCGGTACTGCTTGACGGCCTGTCCGTACGGGCAAGCAGTCTCAAATAACCAGTTAGACATTCTGTTCACCTCTAAAAAGGAAGAAAAACATCTGTACGGACAGGCTGTCCCGAATAACCGGTAAGTTAATATTGTCGCAACAGCCTGTCCACTTCCACATTACGTGAAATACCAGATGGACAGGCCGTTCGGTATAAAGGTTTCCGCTATTAAAAGGACTTTATTTAAGCAGGGTCATCTTCCTGACGCTTGAAAATTCACCTGAAGTTAACCTATACAGGTATGTCCCGGAGGAAAGTCCGTCGGTATTAAAAGTTAACTGATATCTTCCTGTCTTTTTAAAGTCATTCATAAGAGTTTTTACTTTTTGTCCTAAAAGATTAAAAACTTCAATTGTAACATCAGCATCGAAGGGGACAGAATAGCTGATTGTTGTAGAAGGGTTAAACGGATTAGGATAATTCTGTTCGAGAGCAAACTGTCCAGGAGTTCCTATTTCAGTATTAACAACCGCGGAGTAACTGGTAGTACCATCAAGATCAATCTGTTTCAGCCGGTAAGAATATTTTCCTGACAGAAGATTGTGATCAGTAAAAGAATAATTGCGGGTAATAGTAGTAGTACCAAAACCTTCCACAAATCCGACCTGCTGAAAAGCAGAACCTGAATAAGAGCGTTCAACAGCAAAACCCCTGTTATTTGTCTCTGTGGCAGTCGACCAGTTCAGTATTGCAGTATTTTCCGAAACAGATACTGAAAATGAGGTCAGCTCGACAGGAATGACTGCAAAATCTGCAAGTGTGATATACTGGCAATTAGTTGATGAGACAACCGTTCTGATCAGAGTTCCGTCAACACTGCTTATTTCGTGAACACCGCTTGCATTTGATACAAGATAATTTCCGCTCCCAAGCTGATAGACACCGCGGAGTCCCGTTACGGCTGTAAAGAATGAAATCTGTGCACCGGTAGAATCATATATCGCGAGCCCTGAAGGGGTTGAGAAAACAGCTATTGCAATCCTTCCCCCGGTAAATTGAGCCATCTGCTGAGGGAACTGGATACCTGTGGCAAAATCACTGATATATGCTCCGGCGAGAGTATATCTGTGTGCGGCATCGCTTGAAGAACCCGTTACCATCATATCATTTGTCCTGAAGAGAATATCGAAAGGACTATTAAGTCCCCCCAAACCAGTGGTTATGAACTGACCGATGTAAACTCCAGATGGATCAAATTCAGCAACGGCATTCTGGTTAGCGCTGCTTCCTACACATACAATGAGGTTGCCGTTTGACCTGTAATTATGTCCCCTGATATTATCCAGCTGTGAAGTATTAACACCCCCGGCGGGTGCAAGAATACCAATATAGCTTCCAAGTGTATCATATTTCTGAACAAGATCAGTGATCTGATCGGAGACAGTAATGAACCCGCCTGTATTTATCCTTGCCTGCTTTGGAGAAGAGAGGTTGCCCGGACTGGGGGGTATATAATTAACATTTATCAGGTCGCCTGTCTGGGGGTCCAACGACATCACATTATCATTTGTCCAGTCAGTAACAAGCAGTATCCTTGTTGTCGAGAAAACGTCAGGATAATAAATTTCATTATTTGCAGTTCCGTAATTTATTTCTGCATTGGTAAGATCATACCGTGCAGTTACCTGATCATATGTTAACACCTCAAATCCATCAAGTGGATTGGCAGCATTTTTAATAACAGAGTATACAGGTACGCCGTTCTGCATTTTAAGCACGTCGATCAGAATACCTTCCTGTAATTTAATACTGACCGGAAGGCTCTGCTGAATGGCAGCAATTCTGGCATCAAGATAAGCGGACGGGTTAAGCTCTTTATCAATGAGATATTGAGACATATCCGTATCCTGAGCGTGAATGATTGAAAGAAAGAAAAGGGAAAGAAAGAAAAGTGAGAAAAGTTTCATAGATACTCCTCAATAAAATAACAGAATAGAAAAGTTTGACAGCCCTTCAATTTAATTGATCCACGAGAATAATTCAATAAGTTTTTTACTTTAGGAGAAGTGTAAAACCACGTACGGACAGGCTGTCCCAAATAACCGGTAAGCTAATTTTACGAAACAGCCTGTCCACTTCCGGAGTGGAAGAAATGCATCCGTACGGACAGGCTGTCCCCCAAATACCGGTAAGCTAATATTTCGAAACAGCCTGTCCGCTTCCGGAGAGGAAGAAAAGCATCTGTACGGACAGGCTGTCCCCAAATAACCGGTAAGTTAATATTGCGAAACAGCCTGTCCACCCTATATCTAATCACAAACTAATATTATGCAACAGCCTGTCCACTTCATATTACTTGAAATGCCCAAAGGACAGGCCGCTCCGCCATAAGCTTTACTGGTATTGATTGGCGGCCTGTCCGTACAGCAGGTGTCTGCCATAAAATATGGACAGGCCGTTGTGTTATAAAGGATTGGCGGTACTGCTTGACGGCCTGTCCTGTACGGGCTTTATTGCTGTTTAAAATAAAAAGGACAGGCAAGAGCCTGTCCTTAATGATGAATACTCCTGAATGCCTAATTATTTTACAAGACTCATCTTCTTTGTGCTTGTAAAACTTTTACCACCGGCGTTTGCCGTCATCTGGTATATATAAGTTCCTGAAGTAAGCTTAGATGCATCAAAATTTACTGAATGATATCCTGCATCAAAGCTTCCTGCAGCAAGTTTACTTACCAGCTCGCCTAATGCTGAATAAATATTTATTGTTATATCGGATTTTTCCGGTAAGGAAAATTCTATTGTTGTAGCAGGATTAAAAGGATTAGGGAAATTCTGCATAAGAGTAAATTCTGCCGGGGCAGAAACAACAACTTCTATTTCCTTGCTGTAGTTAAGACTTCCGTTAAAATCTATCTGTTTTAATCTATAGATATATTTACCTGTATTCAGCCCCCTGTCCGTATACTGATAATTGTTGAGCTCTGTTGTGCTTCCTTTTCCTGAGACAAAACCTGCTTCAATCCAAATTCCATCTTCTGATCTTCTCTCAACACTGAAACCGGAGTTATTAATTTCTGTAGAGGTGCTCCAGCTGAGTACAACATCATTCATTTTCTGTTCTGCAGTGAATGCAGAAAGTTCTACAGGGAGAAGCATATTATATGCTGCAAGAATATTTATAAGTCCTCTTCCGTATGTATTATCTTCGCCCTGCGTACCGAGATCTATTGCCGTATTATAGAGAGCCATTTTAACTTCCCATCCTGTAAGTGTGGGGAATGCTTCTCTGAGGAGGGCAATTGCACCGGCAACATGCGGTGATGCCATTGATGTTCCGGATTTCAGTCCATAACCGCCTCCGGGTACAGACGACCGTACACTTGTTCCGGGGGCAGAAACTTCAGGTTTGAATAACAATGATCCCGTACCTCCGCAAAGAGAAGGACCACGGCTGGAGGTATTTGAAATGGGATTCATATTTCCTCCTAAATAGGAAGCCCCATTTATATTGGCAACACAAAAAACATTTACTTCATCCGTACTTAAATTTTTGGGCTTAGTAATAGTAGATGCACCCGGTCCGTTATTTCCTGCGGAGAAGACTATAGCAATGCCTGCAGCTTCAACAGCATCAAGAACTGTTTTATATATCCCCGCGCATTCATTTGTTACATCGGGATCATACCAGCTGTTGGAGACGGCATCGGGCATATCGGTAATTGTGGCAGGGAGTGCTGTCAGGATCAACTGCCCACTGGAAAGCTGCCAGCGAATTTGAGGTATGCGGGACTGCTGCATATTGTTTTAGCCGCAATCCATTGTGCATTTATAGCAATACCTACCGTATCGCCTGTAGTGGGAGACCAGCCTGTCATTGTACCCATTGTATGGGTGCCGTGCCCGTCGCAGTCGGTAGGCAGCGGCGTATTTGTATTCGGATCAAACCAGGCTTGTGAGTGAGGCACTGTATTGCCTCTCCATTTAAAGTTCAGTGCAGGGTGGTTAACATCCACACCAGTATCGATGCTCATTAATAATCTTCCCTGTCCCGTAATTCCCAGCGCCCACAGCTTATCGGCATTTACAATCTTAACTCCAGGTTCAACTGTTTCGACCCCTTCGATATAATCTTCATCCGATGGGCGGTCCAGTTCAAGCACTGCATCCAGATCCATCTGTGCAATATCCATCCTGTTGGAAAGCTGTTGTATGAAGTCCGGTTTAGCTTCAATGCTTATCATATTGGCAATCCAGAACGGCTTATAGGAAAATACTGTCCGGTCTTCCCAGTTCTGCTGCAGATATGAAATCAAAACCGGCTGAGTTGTTTCCGCCTTCTGCTGTAAAGCGGTAATCACTTCATAAGCCCGTCTTTCAAGAGTTGCGTGTTCTGCATACAGTTTTTTATTCAGGGTTTCAATATCCACCTGGTCCCTTAAGTATATTATTACTTTTAGATATTCATCAGGACCGCTGTTCCGCATTGCATTAGTAAGGCGGGTGCTCATCTCAACCTGGCTGAATACAGCGGTGGACAGAGTTAAAAGAAGAAGAGAGGTAAGACATTTTTTCACGTATGGCTCCTATTAATAATTTGAAGGGAGATCTCTTTAATTCTTGTTTGTAAATCTTTAAAAAAAGAAGACAGTAAATGATATTTATATTTTATTGAACAGCTGATAAGTTTCGGGGAAAAAATAAATGTGAAAAATGTATTCCATAATACAATTAGTGCTAATCACTAATTTTATTCATTGACAAAACAAAAATGTACTCCCCTTTGAAGTAAAAAAATACTAAAAACAGGGCACGGCGACTTTCCCTAGAAGAAGTAGCTGAGATTACTAAGGAGACATATTATTTCAGAGGAAATAATGAACAAACTTCTGTAAACCCTGATGTTTTAATTTGATTGTCCTTATCCGGCCTTATTCACTAATTTCTACCAAATTTGTGTATAATTATTCAACAAAATGTCTGATCAGAGGTCTATCCTGCTTTTATATTCCGTCTATCATATGTACGGCAACGGATGATAAACGGATGATAGACGGATGATAAACGGATGATAGACGTACCATAGGTATAATTATAGAGAAATTTAACGCCTAGAGTCAGGAAATATTCTCTTTTTGAGATACAATGGAGACCAACACAACTGGTCAACTCCGATACCCCCATAAAATAAGACAGGTCAACTCCGGAATATTAGCGAATAACTTAGGAAATTAAGAATGGTATACCGGATAAAAGTTCCTTTAACTTCATCAGGTATGATGACTTTTATGAACGATTTACGTTATAAGGTGGGCATTTAATGAAAGAGCCCCGCAAGTATCTCTCTTGAAGGGTGCCTTCGGTTGTAATCAAAACCTTCTTGGATTAGATATGGAATGACAATCAATTTAACCTGCAATTAAGTTATACTCCATTTTATTTGTTTGCACTATCGTACGATCGAACTATCGCACCATCGTACCATTTTGCTTTTTCGTCTTGTTTAAGCTAATTTTCTAATCAGAAATTTATCACCTTTAAATCTGTTCGGGAAATGGATAAGGAACTAATAAATAATAAACTTAAAAAGGACCTCCAAGGAATTATTCCACGGAGGATTTTTTGTATATGAGCATAAAAGCAAAAATAATAGACGAAGTAAATATCCAGAGGATCATCATCAGGATCTCTCACGAGATACTTGAAAGAAACAAAGGTTCAAGAAATGTTGTGCTGATAGGGATGAGAACCCGCGGTGAGTTCCTTGCAAGAAGGATATACAACAAGATTAAAGAAATTGAAGGGATCGACCTTCCGCTGGGTGTACTCGATGTTACTCTTTACAGGGATGATTTCCGTAAACGCCTTAAGCAGCCCCAGGTTTCTGTAAGCGATATAACTTTCGATCTGAATGACAAGGATATCATTCTTATCGATGATGTCCTTTATACAGGCAGGACAGTCCGCTCTGCAATGGGAGCCCTGATGGATATGGGAAGACCATCAACCATACAGCTCTGCGTACTGGTGGACAGGGGGCACCGGGAGCTTCCGATAAAAGCAGATTACGTCGGGAAAAATATTCCTACATCCATAAATGAGGAAATCAAGTTAAAGCTGTCGGAAGTGGACGGTGAGGATGCCGTTTACCTTATCGATACAAAAGAAGAAACTAAAAAAGAGAATTAAGAAATGCCATTATCAAGCAGACATCTTTTAGGACTTCAGGGTGTACCGGCAGAAGATATCCGACTGATCCTTGATACCGCTACTACCTTCAGGGAAGTTCTTGAAAGACCTATAAAGAGGGTACCTACTCTGCAGGGAAAAACTATTGTTAATCTTTTTTATGAAAGTTCTACAAGGACAAGGATCTCCTTCGAGCTTGCAGAAAAAAGATTATCCGCCGATGCAATAAACTTCGGAGTGTCTGGGAGCAGTGTAAGCAAAGGAGAAACTTTTAAGGATACGATCAGGAATATCGAGGCAATGAAAGTGGATATGGTTGTGGTGAGACACGCTGCTGCAGGTACTCCTCTTTTCCTTACAAGGATTTCAACTGCCAATATTATAAATGCAGGGGATGGCACTCACGAGCATCCTACCCAGGCTTTGCTCGATATGTATTCGATAAGAGAAAAGCTCGGACGGCTTCAGGGATTAAAGGTCTGCATCGTCGGGGATATTGCCCATAGCCGTGTAGCCTTATCTAATATTTTCGGACTAAAGACAATGGGTGCGGATGTTTCTGTCTGCGGTCCTTCTACAATGATCCCTAAATTTATTGAAGAGCCTGGGAGTAAAAGTAATTTATGATATCGATGAAGCTATCCAGGAGAATGATGTTCTTAATGTTCTAAGGATACAGCTGGAAAGAAAAGCCGGTCAGTACTTTCCTTCTATAAGGGAGTACACAAAATATTTCGGAATAAACCAGCAGCGGCTCGATAAGCACGGAAAGGATATACTCCTTCTTCATCCCGGTCCAATCAACAGGGGCGTTGAGCTGTCATCAGAAGTAGCTGACGGTATGAACCAGATAATTCTTCAGCAGGTTACAAACGGGGTTGCGGTCAGGATGGCTGTCCTTTATTTATTAGGCACACAAAATTAAAATGAGCTTGAAATGAAAATTATTCTTAAAAACATAACACTCCTTCACCCCGGGGAAAAGATCGATAGTCCTGATACAGACCTTGTAATTGAAAACGGAATAATAAAGAAGATCGGGACAGCCGGGGATAAGGATCAGAAGGATGCAAAGGTCATTGACTTCAACTCTAAGTATGTGGTGCCCGGATTATTCGATATGCACGTGCATCTTAGAGAACCGGGCAGGGAGGATGAGGAAACTGTTCAGACAGGATGCAATAGTGCGGCTGCAGGAGGGTTTACCGGTATAGCCTGTATGCCTAATACCGAACCTGCGATAGATACTGCTGAAGTTGTAAACCTCATAAGATCCAAGGCGGCAGATCACCTGGTAGATGTTTATCCTGTTGGAGCTGCTACTATGAGTCGCAAAGGGGAAGTTATATCACCAATGGCAGAGCTTAAAGAAGCAGGTGCTAGTAGGTTTTTCGGATGACGGAACGGTTATAAAAACTGCCGGAATATTGAAAAGAGTGCTTGAATATTCCCTGATGTACAATCTCCCGGTGATCGAACACTGCGAGGATGAATCTCTTGCCGGCGGAGCAATGAATGAAAGTATAAACTCTACACTGCTGGGACTTCCTGCAATTCCTGCAGTAGCCGAAGATCTGATCGTTATGCGGGATATCCTGATGGCTGAATATACAGGGGGTAAGGTCCATATTGCTCATATAAGCACAAAGGCTGCTGTTGAGATGGTAAGGCAGGCAAAGAAGAGAGGATTGAGAGTTACGGCAGAAGCAACACCGCATCATTTTTCCCTGACCGATGATGCCGTTAAAACATACGATACAAATTATAAAATGAATCCTCCCTTAAGAACAAGAGAAGATATGGATGCAGTTATCCGGGGATTAAAGGATGGTACGATCGACTGCATTGCAAGCGACCACGCTCCTCATTCTCCGGAAGAAAAGGAAATGGAATTTGAATATGCACCGAATGGTATAATAGGTCTTGAGACCCAGCTTGCACTTGCAATATCCGAACTCTTTCATAAAAAAGTTTTAACCCTTCCCCAGCTTATTGAGAAAATGTCGATCAATCCAAGAAATATCCTTAACATACCTGTCCCTTCATTTAAGGAAGGGGAGCCGGCCAATCTGACTGTGCTGGATGTAAAGGAGATATGGACGGTAGACATCTCGAAATTTAAGAGCATATCCAAGAACTCACCTTTTGACAAGCGGCTTCTTACAGGAAGATCGCTGGCAGTAATAAATAAAGGGAAGATGTTTTATAATAATGAGTTTGTGAGTATATAAAACCGTGCGGTCGTGCGGACGAAAGTTGAGCAAAACACATTTTTAATGTGGGGCATTCGGGGAATAATGGACCGCTCTACGAGGGTGAATGGCCCCTTCTTTTAATCACTATAGCATTTAGGGACCAGGAACACTCAACCGCTTTCATTCGAATCGACTGGTATAATGCTTTATATTTTCTTCAACAAATGCGTGTCTTTCCTATTGCCCTGAATCACTTAAACCTTCTTTAGGTTAAATACGGTGCAGAATAATTTGTTCCCAAAGGGGGAGCTAATTATATTATTAATGTTCCAAAGGGCCCTTATTACCAGCTTTCAAGACAATCATAAATAACGACTTGTATGTTTTATCATGTTAATATTTGAATTTATAAAGAGGTTTTATGCCGGGACATAGATTTCCCCTTAAAATAGTCGGCCCACAGGAAGATGTGGTGTTTACTTTCGGACTGAGAACTAACGGTACCTATTCCGAATGCGGTATGCTGATGACACTTAAAAGGGTTTATGTTATAGGCAATTTCATCATCAAGGAAGACACGGAGAGAAAAGCCAGGAGAAATGGTTTAAAGATTATCAAAAACCTCTCTTTGTATGATATAAAGGAAAAGACATACAGGAATAACCTGTTTTTGTTTTTTACTTTTTGTTTTCTTTCCTTACTAATTTATCTCAGCTCCGGGAGTGCAGATTATTATAATATTCATCAGGGACTCCAAAACGACTATGAATTAATATTGTCTCTTTTAACCACCTGTTCTTTTTTCTGCTATGTCTGCCTCACTAAAAGATTTGTTGTTATTAAATATCAGGGGGGAGAACTAAGGCTGAGAAACTACGGTATGCGTTTGAATAAAAGAGACACTTTGAACAACCCGCTGCGGCTTCAGAATAAGGAGGCAAAACTGGATCCGTCTGCACTGATAGTTTAAGGATAACCATGCTTTATCTCTCAGGGTAGTTGTAAGTCTGTATTATTCTTTATTTTATTCCTTTCCTTTCATCCTAACACACCTTTTACTTGCGTCTGTCAAGAATTAAATTTAAGTTAAATGACGGAATCAGGGGTTTTTATCGCCATATTGTTGGCAGAGTAAAAAGCTGTTCCGGATAGTTAACGGGAGGAGCAGCATATCCGATCCTGCATAGACGGGATAGTTTGGCTCGAGCTTTTATAACCGGGAGGTTTATATGGCGGAATGTTCGGTTACTACAATCAGGCTTTTTCCCTCCAAAGTTGTTTGCGGGGCTGTAATTAAATCTGCTATTCTCTTCTTTCTGTTTTCTCTTTTATCTTTTACTAATGCACAATGGTATTGGCAAAATTTTTATCCGCAGGGTAACAGCCATATAGATGTAGAAATTATTTCATCAACAGTGGGATGGACTGTTGGCTATTTTGGAATAATTCTTAAAACAACTGACGGCGGCACAACGTGGATTTCACAACCAAACGGAACGACTACATATGATTTAAATGGGGTTTCATTTAGTGATGCAAATACAGGAACTGCTGTTGGCTATCCAGGAACAATTCTCAGAACCACAAATGGTGGAACGACATGGTATTCACAAACAAGCGGAACGACCCAGTCTCTATATGGAGTCGCATTTACTGACGCAAGTACGGGAACTGCTGTTGGTGAAGGTGGGACAATTCTCAGAACCACAAACGGCGGAACGACCTGGACTTCACAAACAAGCGGAACGACAAATTATCTATTGGGAGTCTCATTTACTGATGCAAATACGGGAACTGTTGTTGGGCAGGCAGGGAAAATTCTCAGAACCACAAATGGCGGAACGACCTGGACTTCGCAAACAAGCGGAACGACTAGTTGGCTAGAGAGTGTCTCATTTACTGATAGCAATACGGGGACTGCTGTTGGTGATTATGGAACAATCCTCAGAACCACAAACGGCGGAACCACCTGGACTTCACAAACGAGTGGAACGACTCAGTATCTATTCGATGTGTCTTTTACTGATGAAAATACGGGTACTGCTGTTGGATATGTTGGAACAATCCTCAGAACCACAAACGGCGGAACCACCTGGACTTCACAAACAAGCGGTACTACAGAAGCTATTTATGGTGTCTCATTTATTGATGCAAATATGGGAACTGCTGTTGGTATGCATGGAACAATTCTTAGAACCACAAACGGCGGAATGACCTGGACTGCACAAACAAGCGGAACGACATATAATCTAAATGGTGTCTCCTTTACTGATGCAAATACGGGAACTGCTGTTGGTGAGTTATGGAACAATTCTCAGAACCACAAACGGCGGAATCACCTGGACTCCACAAACAAGTGGAACGACAAATTATCTATATGGTGTCTCATTTACTGATGCAAATACGGGAACTGCTGTTGGTGGGGGTACAATATTGGAATAATTCTCAGAACCACAAACGGCGGAACAACGTGGACTTCACAAACAAGCGGAACAACAAATATTCTATATGGTGTCTCATTTACTGATACAAATACTGGAACTGCTGTTGGTGAGGATGGAACAATTCTCAGAACCACAAATGGTGGAACGACGTGGACTTCACAAACAAGCGGAACAACACTGACTTTCATAGTGTCTCATTTACTGATGCAAATACGGGAACTGCTGTTGGCAGTTTGGGTGGACAATTCTCAGAACCACAAATGGCGGAACGACCTGGACTTCACAAACAAGCGGAACAACAATGATCTATTTGGTGTCTCATTTACTGATGCAAATACGGGAACTGCTGTTGGTTTTGATGGGACAATTCTCAGAACCACAAACGGTGGAACAACCTGGACTTCTCAAACAAGCGGAACGACAAATCATTTATACGGTGTCTCATTTACTGATGCAAATACGGGAACTGCTGTTGGTGTGGATGGAACAATTCTAAGAACCACAAACGGTGGAACGACCTGGACTTTGCAAACAAGCGGTACAACAAATCATCTGTATGGCGTCTCATTTACTGATGCAAATACAGGAACCGCTGTTGGTATGGTATGGAACAATTCTCAGAACCACAAATGGAGGAGTACCTGTTGAGCTGACATCGTTCGAGGCTCTACCTGAAGGTAATAATGTAAAACTTAACTGGTCAACCGCAACAGAGACTAAATAACCGCGGCTTTGAGATTGAAAGAAAAAATAATGATACCTGGCGGACTACTTGCATTTGTATCAGGACACGGTACCACCTCCGAAATACAAAATTACTCCTATACAGATAACCTTTCTGATCTTGATAATGCATCAACTGTAAGCTACCGGCTGAAGCAGGTAGATTATGACGGCTCGTTTGAATACTCAAAAGAAATTGAAGTAACCCTAACCCTTGTTTCAGATTATAGTTTAGCCCAGAACTACCCCAATCCCTTTAACCCCTCAACAACAATAAGCTACTCAATACCTGTACAGGGTAAAGTACGTTTAATTGTTTACGATGCATTGGGAAGGGAAGTAAGGAAACTTGTTGATGAGGAAAAGGATGCAGGGAATTATAAAATTGAATTTAATGCAGATGGTCTGGCAAGCGGGATATATTTCTACCGTATGTGGACACCTGCGGTTACTATAACAAAAAAGCTGATTTTATTAAAGTAATAAACAGACCTTAAAATGAACAATACTATATCCCGGAGTTTAGCGGAATGAAAAATAAAGTTATACTGATTTGTATATTAATGAGCATTACACTTACCGCACAGCAGTCAATGCACATAGTGTACTCAACACCTAATTATTCCCTGCTGAATGCAGATGTCTTTAAGAAAGGATCCGAACTGGTAGTATTTGGAAACGACAACGGTGGCCCGCCCCAGCAGGTATTTTTTACAATTGATTCGGCGGGACAGGTTATATCTGCCAAAAAAATTTCAGGATATGATTGGATAGCAAGTAGTGTCGGGATGGTTGAACTGCCAAATCAGGAATATGCAATAATTGTCCATATCAGCGTTGCTGTAAACTTTCATTCTTATACAATGATAGCCAAATTTAACAGTTTTGGAAATCTGATATGGGCAAAGCAGAGATTTCCTTCCTAACTCGGACTGGCTGGATGAAATATCAAATTCAGTTATTGTAGAGAATGATGGGTCTTTTGTGGTCAGTGGTTATTGGAATGTACTGCCGACAGCACCAGCCAGAAGGATGTCGCTTATAAAGATTTCTTCTGATGGGGGGCCGTTATGGGCAAAGAGTATTTCATTTGGTACTGAGACAGTATCAACTGCGATGGTAAAATCATCCGGCGGCGGGTTTATCTCAACCGGTTATCTGAGACTTCAGGGGTCGTCCGATGCATATACATATTTTATGAAAACTGATGCTCTGGGGGTTCCTCAAGTTGCTAAATATTATAGTTTTGACTCCGCTGAAGTTATAAGCCAGGGCGTAGTTGAATTAAATGACGGGAGTTGTGTTATTACTGCCCAGATGACAATCAATGGTCCTGACAAAGAGATCTTTATAATGCGTGTGGATAGTTCAGGTACACCCTTATGGGCAAAAACGCTGGAAGGTAATGCATTTCTTCCGGATTATCCTAGTTCAATTGCGCTTACCGGCAATTCAGAAATCCTGGTAGCCGGTTCTACAAAAAGTTTTGCCTTTAATAATTACTCCAGTAATGCATTCTTGTTGAAGATAACACCGGAAGGAAATCTGAACTGGTTTATCAATTATTATGACTCATTGCAGAATCAAAATGATATTGAAATTTATGGTAATAAAATCAGAAACTTCGGTGACAGTATTTATGCTTTAACCTGTACAAAATTATTGAATCAATCCATCAAAAATATGATGCTGGTAAAAACAGATTCAACAGGTACTGCTGATTGTTATTATCAGTTTCAGACCGGCATAAATTTATTGGATAATCAAATAACTGCAGTTGATTTTATACCGGTAGTTCAATCACCTGGCTTTACTACAACATCCTTTTCCACTCCGGTTGTCAATTATAATATTTTAATGGAATATCCCTGCATAACGCCTGTTGAATTTATTTCTTTTTCAGGAAATAGTGTTAATAACAGCGTTGAACTGTTTTGGTCAACCGCAACAGAAACTTCAAACAAGGGATTTGAGATAGAGAGAAGTTCCCTTGCTGAACCCGGATGGGAATTAATTGGGTTTGTAGAAGGTAAGGGTACAACTACAGAAATTCAATATTACTCCTATTTGGATCAAAATATTCAGCCCGGAGAATATCAGTACAGGTTAAAGCAAATTGATTTTAATGCCTCTGGTTCGTATTCAAATGTCTTACAAATAAAAGTAACACCGCCTGCCGGTTTTGGACTTAGTCAGAACTACCCCAATCCCTTTAACCCCTCAACAACAATAAGCTACTCAATACCTGTACAGGGTAAAGTACGTTTAATTGTTTACGATGCATTGGGAAGAGAAGTAAGGAAACTTGTTGATGAGGAAAAGGATGCAGGGAATTATAATATAGATTTTAATGCAGATGGTTTAGCCAGCGGGATATATTTCTATAGGTTAAGTGCGGGAGAGAGGGTTATCTCGAAGAAGATGATATTGATGAGATAATATCAGGATGCATTGGCAGGGTGATGCTTCGTTTGAAGACTCCCGCCCGGGACAGTCTGGCTGGCAAAGACGCTTTTCTGGCGGGGTATTCAGGAAACCTATCCTGTTTTATTTTGAGTAATCGAGGAATAATAGGGTCGATCTATTTTTAGAATATACACCCCCCGCAAAATTGACCTTCGTTAGATGGTCAATCATATTTTATATCGAAACACCTCTGTATACTAAAGAATACAATTAATTATTGCTAATACCCCTGTTTTGACTAAATAATAAGGTTTTCGTATGGCATCAATTTAGAACCTTCCTATATCGAATGTTTATTTAATAGTGCGAGGAAACCAAAATGAAAACCTTAAATACTTTAATAATGCTTTTTACAGCTTTCTTATTAACCGGGTGTTATGAAGACGATCCATTCTATTATTTTGATAATGTACCGCCGACACCTCCGTCAAATGTTTACATTATAAACGGCGACAACCGTGTTGATATTGCCTGGTCGCATAATCACGAATCCGATGTAGCCGGTTATAATGTTTATTACAGCTATTCCTATGATGGTAAATATACCCTGATTGGCTCAACTGCTGATGATTATTTTGTCGACTTTGGGGCCGGCAACGGAACAAGATACTATTACGGCATAGCTGCATATGATTATAACGGTAATGAAAGTGAACTGAGTCCTGATGTTGCTTATGCAACTCCAAGACCTGAAGGATACAACCAGGCGATCTTCAATTACAGAAGTTTCCCGGAGAATTCGGGATATTCATTTACGACATATACTCCTGTACCGTTTGACGATCTTGACTGTGACTTTTTCTTCGAGATATTCGAGGGAGCTTATTACCTGAATGTATGGGATGATACCGATATCCTGGATGCGGGTCCTACAAACGACATACTTGATATACCGTTTGCTCCTACATCCGGATGGAATCCTAAAAAATATGCTGCTGTGATACCCGGGCATACATACATAATCTGGACCTGGGATAATCATTATGCAAAAGTAAGAGTAAGCTCGGTTACAAGGGACAGACTTGTATTCGACTGGGCGTTCCAGCTCGTTGAAGGTGAGACACAGTTGAAACCGCTGAAGACAAATACAGAAAGAACCATGACTTTAGTTACAGGTAAGAAATCAATGAACGATGTACAAACCATAGAATGATATTATAGATTTACTCTTTTTAATTGATTAAATTTGATATGTTTAGATAGGATGAGAAAAGTTAAGCACATAATAACGGTTGTAATTGTAACAATCATCCTGAGCAGCCTGATGGCTGCCCAGGATGTTAAGCATCAATCGGGACTTACCAAAGGCAGCCAGAGAACCCCTTCACAAAACGTTTTTGCTCAAATCGAAGAGGCTATTTCAAAGGGGGATGTACGTTCTCTTTCAGGTTTTCTTGGTGCTCAGACTTACTTCAGCCTGTCAAGCGGAAAGAGCGGGTACTTCAGTACAAACCAGGCATTTTATGTTCTGCAGGATTTTTTTAAGATTTACAATGTGACATCATTCAGATTAACTAACATACATTCCGATGAAAGTAATCCCTATGCTACCGGTATCTATAGTTATGAATATAAAGGTAAAAGAAACAATGCGCAGGTTTACATTTCACTGAAATATGCCGGAAGGAGTTGGCAGATTTCCCAGATAACTATTAACTGATGCCTGAGAAACTCATTAAATTTTTCACAGACGATAGGAAGTATTTCACTATCGTCTTTTTTATTGTTTTTCTTATAATCCTGTCGGGGATCCTTACCCCGGTATATATAAATTATAAAAAGAATAACTGGGATAATGAACTAAAATCACTGGTCGTTAAGATAGAAAGCTCCGTAAAGTCACTGCATAAGGAGAAAGAAAATTTAGTACTGGACACCAGGGTACGTCTTAAGGGGGAACTTAAGCACGCTTTAAGTCCCAGCCATACTTCCTACGGCAGACTGATGAAGGTTGTGAACCGCCCTGAGTATAGTGAACTTTCAATTGAAATTGCCGCACCGAACGGGAAGATCATTGCCTGGAATAGAAATCCGGCCGTACAGCAGGATGAAATCTTTCCACTTTATTTCCCTGCAGGAGAGACATATTTCTACAACTCAGGACTGATCACATACCTTTCATTACTTGATACACTGAATATCGATTCCGATCAGTTCTATTTTATTGTAAGCCTTCCCTATGAAAAAAAATATACTATCCAGAATGAGTATTACCGGGAAATTAGTTTTACTAATTTAATTTCTGCCAGATATCTCACACAATTTGAGATTGATTTTACTCCCTACGGCGCAAAGTCAAGGGATGGCAGAAAATATTCTTTTGAGCTGTTAAACAATAAGAATAATAAGATCGGGCTTGTAACGTTCTTTAAACCTGCTGTTACCGTAACGCAGAATTCCATTTATAATGATGTCTCTGTATTTCAGTCTGTTCTTGCGCTATTGGCTTTTATGGCAGCGGGACTGGGATTCAGGAAAGAGTACAGGCAGCTTAAAAATAAATTTCTCAAGCTCCTCCTGTTTATTTTATACTGTGCCGGTTTCAGGATCCTTTTATTTTTAATTGACTTTCCTTCCCGCCTGCTTGAAGGACCATTAACTGATCCTGCAAATTTCTCCTCTGCATTCGGATGGGGCATTGTTAAATCCCCTATGGATTTCTTCCTTACGGTTTTCTTCTTCCTGCTGATAAGCATACGCTCATTCAGCTTTCTTACTGATTATATTAAGCGCACCAGGGAAAAAAAGAACGCTGGTATTCTTCTTTTTGCTGCAGCAGTTCCTGTAAGCGCACTGGCTTTTTTTATTACATTGAGAGGTTTAAGTGCCTCCTTAAGAAGTGTAATTTTTGATTCATCCTTAAGATATTTTAAGGGAACGGAGATAATTCCGGAGATACCGGTGCTCTTTATACTTATTGCTGTTTTAATGCTGGCACTCGCGGTAGTATTATTTTTAGCCTCCTGGCTGATGATTGCGTTCCGGTTAATTCCTGCAGGTGAGAAAAGACAAGTAAAGATTTATTCCCTGATTATTCTTGTCATATATTTAATAACGGGCATCGTTTACATTCTTACACAGCTGAATCCCCTGATAACAGTCTTCATTGCTCTACTTTTTATGATAATTATCTGGATACATATTTACCAGGTATATTCTGTAAAAATTGGTTCGGTCTTCAATTATGTATACGCTTCATTAATCGGTTCAGCTTTATCAATTACCCTACTCAATTCCTATAACGTTGACCTTGAACTTGAAACCCTTAAAACTACTGCCGCAGAAATAAACAGACCGGATGAAGGTCTTATAAGATTCTTAATCACGGAAGCACTTTTAAGTTCAGCTCAGGATGACAAAATAGAGGAGATGTTTGTCCGCAGTGATATTAATTATGCAGCTGCTGCATTTTTAATATGGAGCAGAAGCGCCCTGCAGCGTGAATCGTTGAATTCTGCAATTATTCTTTACAATACAGAGAGGGAAGAGAAGGGAAGGTTTTCTGTCGGCATAAACGATGAGCCTGAATTAGCAGACCTTTTCGGCAAACTTGAAGGGAGTACCCCCGGAATTCTAAAGCTGCCCGGAAAAGAATCCGGTAAGGAATACTTTGCCGGAATTATCCCTGTTATAGACAATGGCTACATATCAGGATTTATTGCCGCAATTGTAGAATATGATCTTCAGAGTCTTACATTAACACATATTCCTGACTTCCTTGAATCTGGTAAAAAATCTATAAGCTCTGTAATTGATCCCGGAATGCTCAATATTTTCAGATTCAGGGATTCGCAGCTGATTAGTGTTGCCGGGAATCTTTATCCCTCAAGAGATCAGATCAAACCTATTCTTAGCGCAGTGAAAAATGAATCGGGAGAAGCCTGGATGACTATCCGGTTTAATGATGAGGAATATAAATCTTTCATCCAGTCAACAGGCAACGAGGTTACTGCAGTAGCATTGAAGGAAAATCATTTTACATGGAGGTTATTCAACTTCTTTAAAATATTTATTCTGCATTCATTTCTGATCCTGCTTCTTTATATAGTACTTTATCTTTTTACAGTGCGGAAGATCAGGTATTCTTTCAGGACACAGCTGCTTATAGCTTTCCTCGTAATTTCTATTTTCCCTGTTCTTCTGCTGGCTTTTTACAACAGGCAGGTGGTAAATGAGCGGAGTACAAATGCCCTCCTTTCGGAATTGAATGAAAGAGCGGCATACCTGCAGAATCATTTTAATTTCCAGCTTAGGAAGCACCCTGAGCGTGAGCTTTCGGAGGTATTTAAGAATGCAGGGGAAGAACTGGGGGTATCGTTTTCGATTTATGATAATTCAAACCTTTCCTACAGCTCGGCTGCGGCATATTACAATGCCGGTCTTTTCCCTGAAAAAATAAATCCCGAAGCATATTATAAACTGAATTATCTCAGCTTCAGGGAATATGTAGCCACGGAGAAGCTTGATGATTATTTATACAGTTCGTTCTATAAAAAGATATCCGTTAAGAATAAGGGATATATCCTTTGTGTAAATGATGCCTTCAATAAAGTGGAAGCCGCATTGGGTACCGCAGATTTCGACATATTCCTTTTTGGTGTTTATTCATTTGCAGTACTGATAATTATTATAATCAGCACGATCCTGGCGGATAAAATATCCTCACCAATAAGAAAACTTACTTCTGCTACTGAATCTGTAGCTCACGGAGATCTGAATATAAGGGTTGCCAACCCAGAGAGGGGAGAGATAAGAGATCTGATAGACGGTTTTAATTCCATGACCGAAGAGCTTAAGAAAAATGAAGTTGAAATGGCAATGCTTGAAAGAGAAAATGCCTGGAAGGAAATGGCTAAACAGGTAGCACACGAAATAAAGAATCCATTGACTCCTATGAAGCTTGCCGTACAGCAGCTTATTATTTCTTTCAGGGACAGGAATAAAAACTTCGATGAGATATTTGAGAAAGTATCATCTACACTTCTAAGTCAGATTGAGAATCTTAATCAGATTGCTTCTGAGTTTTCACGTTTTGCACGAATGCCTAAATTCAATGTTGAAGAGATCGATCTGCTCGAAACCTTAAAAGATACTGCAAATCTTTTCCTTGAGGAACATATCAGAATAAAGATTAATACGGTTCTTGAAAAAGCCCCCGCCCTTTCTGATAAAGCCCAGACAAGGAGGATGTTTATCAATCTTATAAGGAATTCTATCCAGGCAGATGCCGCGGAAATAACTATTACCCTCGGCACCGAAGAAAATAATTATGATGTTATATTTTTGGACAACGGAAAAGGAATTCCCCCGGAAGCAGCTGATAAGATATTCGACCCTGGCTTTTCAACCAAAGATAAAGGGATGGGCATCGGGTTAAAAATATCAAAGCGATATCTCGAAAGTATCGGGGGAGAAATTACACTTGCACAGACTTCCCCCTCCGGAACGATTTTCAAAATAATGATACCCGGTAAACTATAAATAAGGATACTATGAAAAGACCCTGCATTATGATCTTATTACTGCTTCAGACTTCATTAGCGTTTGCACAATTTGAAGATTTTCCTAAAGAGGGTAATGGTGTACTGACCGGCGGGCTCGGCTTAAACTGGATTGACGGAAAGCCCTACTATTCAATAACATTCCGTCCCGAAGTATCATTTGCTAATTTCGGTGTGGGACTTGATATTAAGCTCGATATCGATGAAGATGGAAATTTGAGGAAGGAAAATTATAATGAAGCGTCAGATTACCTCAGCATAATCAGGTATCTGAGATACGGATATAAAAATGATCCTTTATATATAAAGCTGGGGGCATTGGATTATTATACACTGGGACACGGAAGCATGATGTACCGGTATAATAATAGTCCCACTTTTGATGCCCGTAAGATAGGTCTCGTTCTTGATCTTGATCTGGGTATGGGAGGTATTGAAACTATATACAGCCATTTCGGAGAAGCAGGAGTTGCAGGAATAAGAGGCTATATCCGTCCTTTAAAATTAACCCCATTACAAGAGACACCTATTCTCAGTAATATAGAAGTCGGTGTATCATATGCCGGTGATTATAATGCATATGCAGGTGTAACTTCCGGTTTTTATGATCCGCTCCTCAAAGATTTTGTTGCAGATGAGGATAAAGGCAATATAAATATAGTTGGCGCTGATATAGGTGTACCAATTTCATTAACGGACTTTTCTACTCTTGAGTTCTACATAGATTATGCACAGATCCTGAATTTCGGGAGCGGAACAGCCTTAGGTACGATTTATACTATAAAAGGATTAGGTATTCTTGATGCATATGCCCGCCTCGAGAGAAGATTTAATGGTAAAAATTATATTCCTTCCTATTTCAATTCGTTGTATGAAATAGAACGTTTTAGTGTTGATGAAACAACCGGCAGTTTCACAAGCAAAGCATCGCTGTTGAAATCAATCAATGATCCTGTAAATGGTTATTTCGGGGAAGCAGGAATAAGAATTCTGAATATGATTGATGTGGTTGCGGGATATCAGAGCCGTGATAAATCACCGAAGAATGGAGTTCTGCATATTACTGCAGAAATTATCCCTGAAGATTTCCCTTTTGTGGCAAGAGCGGGGTATGATAAGATAAACATAGAAGATGAAACTGCTGTCTTTGACCTTGATGACAACTCATATTGTTATACAGAACTTGGCTACAAACCTGTGCCGTATTTGATTGTTTCTTTGCTTTACAGCTGGACATATACCCCAATCAGGGACAGTGATGAGAAAATAATAGGCTACGAGCCGCAGAAGAGAATAGAACCAAGGGTATCGTTAGTTTATCCGCTTAAATTCGGAGAGGGGTGAAAATAAGTTCTTAGTTCTTGGTTCTTAGTTCTTGTTAAGGGACTGTCGTTGCAAGGTGTCCCCGTACGAATAATATCAACTTTTTATTCTTGAGATAATCTCCGGTCATCTACGAATTAATTTTATAGGACAGGCCGATTCGTTATGCTAGCTTACCTGTTCTACGGGGCGGCCTGTCCGTACAGGTTTTTGACTTCTGCGCAAGGGGACAGGCCGATTCGTTTTGTTAATTTACCTGTTTTTCTAGACGGCCTGTCCAAACAACATTCTTCGACCGCACGACCGCACGTCAGCACGAACTTTTTATAAATACTTCTAATTCTTTTACAGAATGGAATATATAATCGGTTTGCAGATTAAATATCTTCTTCTTCGCATAGCTGTCCCATATTACGGAAGCACACTTAATTCCTGCTGAGTGGGCTGCCTTAACATCGGAAGGGGCATCACCTACCATTAAGACTTTTTCTTTATCAAGCTTATAATTATCAATAAATAACAAAATACCTTCGGCTGATGGTTTATGTTCTTTGACCTCATCCCCTGTGATTATC
This sequence comes from uncultured Ignavibacteriales bacterium, assembly GCA_963764685.1. Taxonomy (GTDB): domain Bacteria; phylum Bacteroidota; class Ignavibacteria; order Ignavibacteriales; family Ignavibacteriaceae; genus CAVXTT01. The sequence continues at coordinate 274,678 of CAVXTT010000019.1, read as the reverse complement.
ATATCGAAATGATCATATATCCCGAGTTTCTTTAGAGTGATGCTTGCAGCTTCTCTTCCCTTGCCGGTGAAAATGGAGAGAAGAACTTCTTTCGATTTTATATAATCTAGGATTTCCTTAATGCCGGGATAAAGATCCGCCATGTAATGATTGTCTTCATAAAAACTGTAGTAATCCTTCCGGGCTGATTCATAATCATCAGTACACCATTCTTTAATAATCACATCTTCGGGGGGACCGAACATCTTCGTAATTTCTTCGTCGGTGAACTGCTTACGAAGGTATTTACCTGCAATATGATTAAATGAAGCGAATATTAATTGATTGGTGGAAGTTAGTGTACCGTCAACATCGAAAATAATCCCGTCAAACTGTCTCATAGCCTGTAATTATTGTTGCCGGAAAAATAAATAATGTTTTAGTTAATCAATATTACTTTATTTTGGCTACTGATTATTGAGAAATTTAAGCTTCACCCCCCATCCGGGGACGGAGGTACTGAAAGAACATAACTGTGAAAAAAGTCTACCTTAAAAAAAACGAAGAGCTGCGTATATTGAATGGTCATCTCTGGGTATTCAGCAATGAAATTACCGAAACTGAAGGAGATCCGGAAAATGGCGACCTGGTTGAAGTGTATTCTGCAAAGAAAAAAAATATCGGAGCAGGGTTCTACAACAGGAATTCACTTATCGCTGTCCGTTTAATAAACAGCAAGTATCCTGAGGATATTAACAGTCTGCTGAGATTGAAGATTTTAAATGCTTATAAATTAAGGAAGGAATTATATCCGCAAAGGGAATCCTTCCGGATGGTGTTCAGCGAAAGTGATTATCTGCCGGGACTTATAATTGATAAGTATAATTCAACCTTTGTTCTGCAGATCAATTCCTCAGGTATCGAAAGAAACATCGGGGGTATTGTATCTATTCTTACTGAGGAATTTAAAGCCGAGAACATTTTCACGAAGCAGGATCCATACTTCAGGTCACTGGAAGGACTTCCGGCAGAGGATAAGATATATCTTGGTGAAATGAAAGAAGAATTTATAGATGACGGCAGGATCAGATACAAGATAGATTTCCTAAAAGGGCAAAAGACGGGATTCTTTTTCGATCAGGTGGATAACCGGTTCTTTGTTGAAAAATTCAGCAGAGGTAAGACCTGTATAGATGCATTCTGTAATTCCGGGGGCTTCGGACTTCATGCTCTTGCTGCAGGGTCTGCTTCTATGGATTTTGTTGATTCATCGTCCACAGAAGTAGAATCTGTTAAATACAATTACAGCCTTAACGGGTTAACTGCACCGGTCAATTATTTCGAAGCTGATGTATTTGAACTCTTTACTCACAAAATCTCTAATAATGAGAATTATGATGTTGTAATGGTTGACCCTCCTGCATTTACCAGGGGGAGAAAGAACCTCCCGCAGGCTAAAAAAGGATATGAAAAGTTAAACCGATTGGCACTTGAGCTTGTTAAAGACAAGGGGTATCTGGTATCCTCCTCCTGTTCATTTCATCTTGATAAAGGATCCTTTCTGGATATTATTACCAGGGCGGGTGAAAAAACCGGGAGGGAGCTTCAGTTGATACATTTTAACCAGGCATCTTTAGATCATCCTCAATTGCCGTATATGGTGGAAACCAGCTACCTTAAATTCGGGGTGTTTAAAGTCAGTAAAATTTGAAAAGGCTTTGCAACCTTATTAACTTTGTTATCGTCTAATCTGATCACAATTAAAACATTAAATAAAGAATAGAGGTTATCATTGGATATTGCCGCTCTGAATGAAAAAATTAAACAGGAAAGTGCCTTTATTGATCTTCTTTTCAATGAAATAGGAAAGGTTATCATTGGTCAGAAGGCAATGGTGGAACGGCTTATAATCGGACTGCTCGGAAACGGTCACGTCCTGCTTGAGGGTGTTCCCGGTCTTGCTAAAACCCTTGCCATAAAATCACTTGCATCAGCAATGAAAGCTAACTTCCAGAGGATACAATTTACGCCTGATCTGCTTCCCGCGGATCTGGTAGGTACAATGATCTATAATCAGAAAGAAGGGAATTTCTTTATACGTAAGGGTCCTATTTTTTCTAATTTTATTCTTGCAGATGAAATAAACAGGGCACCCGCCAAAGTGCAGTCGGCTCTTCTTGAAGCAATGCAGGAACGGCAGGTAACCATCGGCGACCATACTTATAAACTGGAAGAACCTTTTCTTGTACTGGCTACACAAAATCCAATTGAACAGGAAGGTACTTATCCTCTTCCGGAGGCTCAGGTCGACCGTTTTATGCTGAAGGTAAAAATAACTTATCCCTCCAGGGATGAAGAGCTTAAGATTATGAGGCAGAATGTGAACCTTGACGGTTTAAATGTTCAGCCGGTAGTGTCACCCCAGGATATACTTAACGCAAGAAATTTAATACACGAAGTTTATGTTGATGAGAAGATAGAAAAATATATTCTTGATATTGTATTTGCAACAAGATCACCTAAGGACTTTGGTATGGCTAATCTGACCGATATGATAAGTTATGGAGCTTCTCCAAGAGCTTCAATCAATCTTGCATTGAGCGCTAAGGCAATGGCATTCATTAAGAGAAGGGGATATGTAATTCCTGAAGATGTCCGTGCTGTTTGTCCCGATGTATTAAGACACCGTGTAGCAGTAACCTATGAAGCGGAAGCCGAAGAATTGACCTCTGAGAATATAATCCAGGAGATTCTGAATAAGATTGAAGTGCCTTAATGATCAATAAAGAACTCTTTAAGCAGGTCAGACAGATTGAAATAAAAACAAGGGGTCTGGTGAATCATGTATTCTCCGGAGAGTACCATTCTGTTTTTAAGGGGAGGGGAATGGAGTTCTCGGAAGTGCGGGAATACCAGCTTGGTGATGACATAAGAAATATCGACTGGAATGTAACTGCGAGATTCGGACACCCCTATATAAAGATCTTCGAGGAAGAGAGAGAACTTACTTTAATTCTCATGGTTGATCTGAGCGGATCTCTTCTGTTCGGAACAACTGAAAAAACTAAACAGAGAATGGCTGCCGAGATGAGTGCTATCCTGGCATTTTCTGCACTTAAGAATCACGACAAGGTTGGTCTTATCCTTTTTACGGATAAAATAGAAAAATTCGTCCCTCCGAAGAAAGGAAAGAAACATGTTCTTAGGGTAATCAGGGAAGTACTTTCATTTGAACCGCAGGGTAAAACAACTAATATCAAGGCAGCGCTTGAATACTGCAACAATGCAATCAAGAAGAGAAGTATAGTCTTTCTGATATCTGATTTTATGGATGAAGGATATGAAAGAATTATGAGGACAGTCGGAAAGAGACACGACCTTATCGGAATATTATTAAAAGATCAAAGGGAAACAGAAATTCCTTCAATGGGTATTATAAAATTTGCTGATGCGGAAACAGGAGAGCAGAGATGGGTTGATACCAGTGACCCGAAGTTCAAGAAAGGACTGGCGGCACTCAGAAAGAAAATGATGGCATACCGGAAGTCTATATTTCTTACAAGCAGACTTGACAGCATCGAGGTGCAGACAGGAGAGAATTATGTTAAGCCGCTTGTAAGGTTCTTCAAAATGCGTGGAGACAGATGGTAATGTTGAAAAGATTCTCTCCGGTAATTATTACTCTGATTCTTTTTTCAGGGTACCTGTCCGCTCAGTCAATTTCCATTAAGTCTTTTACCGATACCACTGATTACAACATCGGGGATTACATTTCATATACCGTCGAGGTTACCTATGATAAGAACATTGTCATATTAACTCCCGATATAAAAAAGAAAATAAGCAATGTCGATGTCCTTGCTGAACAGCCTCCTAAAACAGAAACCAGGGATGGCAAGGTAGTAACAACCTATAATTTTACTTTTTCCAGATATGATTCCGCAGATGTAGTGATCCCGCCCGTCCCGGTTAAATACGGTGAAGGCCTTGATACAGCAGGAAGAGTAGCTTTCCTTCTTGAAAAGGACACTACATTGTCTGTTGTTTACAGCAATGAAACGAAATTTACAGTGCATTCTCTAAAAATCAATGCTGAAGAGGATATAAAGGATATTAAACCTCCTCTTACACTTCCTCCCGATTGGAGAATTATTGCTTTATGGATATTAGGAGGATTACTCGTTATCTATGCAGCTTACTATTTTTATATCAGGTACAAACGCTCCAGGGAAGTGAAGCCTGCGAAGCAGAAATTAGTTATTATTCCGCCTCACATAAAAGCGCTGGAAGCTCTCAAGCACCTTGAAGGTGAGCAGCTGTGGCAGAAAGGGGAAATAAAAGCTTATCACAGCAGGATCACAGAAATAATTAGAAATTATTTTGAGGAGCGGTTTAATCTTCCTGCTCTGGAACTTTCTTCTACTGAAATTTTATACCATCTTAAACGTCAGCCGGGAGCCGGAGATATTACAGGACTTACAGCAGATTTCCTGAATAATGCCGACCTGGTCAAGTTTGCAAAATATATTCCTTTGAATTCTGTAAATGAAGCTATGATGAAGCAGGCATATGAAATAGTAAACATTACTGCACAGGTCAGCGAAATTAAGGAAGCAGAAAATGTTTAACGGAATAACTTTTGCCTATCCCTGGGTGCTCTATTTCCTTCCGCTTGTCATTCTGCTAGGGTTATGGTATTGGTTTATGGGACGCAAAAGACAGCCTGCTATTACATATTCCTCTCTAAACATTCTTAAGGAGGTGCCGAGGACGTGGAGAGAAAGACTGCACAATATACCGGTTATTTTCAGGCTGGCAGCACTTGGAGTTTTAATAGTTGCTCTTGCACGTCCCCAAAGCTTTTCAAGCGGTGAGAATATTTATTCCGAAGGAATTGATATTGCAATGGTTCTTGATATCAGCGGCAGTATGCTTGCAGAAGATTTTTCTCCTAACAGACTTGAAGCTGCTAAAAAGGTTACAGATGATTTTATTTCAGGCAGGGTAAGCGACAGGATCGGAATGGTTATTTTTTCAAGAGAAGCATTCACCCAGTGCCCTCTTACTGTTGATTATGCAGTTCTGAGGAACCTGCTTCTGCAGGTAAAAAGCGGAATGATAGATGACGGCACCGCAATCGGTAATGCAATTGCCAACGGAGTTAACAGGCTTAAGGACAGCGACGCAAAGAGTAAAATTATTATTCTATTAACAGATGGAGTTAATAACGCCGGGGAAGTTGACCCTGTATCTGCATCCAAGATTGCTCAGACTTTCGGAATAAGAATTTATACCATCGGAGTCGGCACAAGGGGGCAAGCCCCTTATCCTGTGCAGACGCCTTTCGGTATCCGGTACCAGATGGTGCCTGTGGAAATAGATGAAGCGGTGCTTAAAGAAATTGCCAATAATACGAACGGCAAATACTACCGGGCAACCGATAACAGGTCGCTGCAGAAGATCTATGAAGAGATTGACAAGCTTGAGAAAACCAAAATAGAAGTTACATCTTACAGGAATGCTAAGGAATTATTTTACAGCTGGCTTGGTGCAGGATTATTTCTTCTGTTAATTGAAGCCGGCTTATCAGGTACAATATTCAGGAAGCTCCCATAAATGTTCAGATTTGCACATCCCGAATATTTATCAGGATTATACCTGCTGCCGGTACTGGGTGCTGCTGCCTGGTATTTGTTCTTCAGGAGAAGGAAAGCAATTGAAAGATTTGCGGATAAGGAACTTCATAAGGTAATACTTCCTTCATTCAGCAAAAAGAAGTTCTGGATTAAAACAATTATCTGGCTTCTTGCATTAGGACTTACAATAATTGCAGCAGCTAATCCGCAGGTGGGCTCACGTCTTGAGGAAGTAAAGCAGACCGGGATAGATGTTTTTATCCTTCTCGATGTTTCATTAAGTATGAAAGCAGAGGATATAAAACCGAACAGACTGGAGAAAGCAAAGTATCAGATATCAAATCTTGTTAATAAATTAAGAGGCGACAGGATAGGGCTGATAATCTTCTCTGGTGAAGCATTTGTGCAGTTTCCGTTAACAACGGATTATGCCGCTGCCAACCTGTTCCTTTCAGCAGTAGATGTAAATTCAATCCCAACACAAGGTACAGCTATTTCACCAGCTGTTGATATGGCAGTAGAATCATTTGATGAAAAAACCTCAACCCAGAAGGTGATAGTTATCATAACTGATGGGGAGGATCACGAAGGAAATGTTAATGAAAGCTGTCCAAAAAGCGGTAGAAAAAGGTATTAAATTTTATACAATAGGACTCGGTTCACCAGCAGGAGCCCCTATACCTGTTTATGTGAATGGCCGGCAGACAGGCTATAAAACTGACAACCAGGGAAATGTGGTTCTTACAAAACTTGATCAGAATATATTAAAGAAGATAGCCTCTGAAGGGAACGGTAAATACTTCCACGGTTCCAATTACGAGGATCAGCTTGATATGATTTACAGCGATCTCTCGAAACTTGAGAAGGCGGAATTCGGTATAAAGAAAGTAACTGATTACGAGGACCGCTTTTATTATTTTTTGATACCTGCGATCCTGTTATTATTTCTGGAATTTATGATGACTGAAAGAAAATCTCCTTTGCTGACGAAGTTTAATAAAAGATTAGGATTAGAACAGTGAAAAGAATATATGTTTTGATTTTCATTTTATTGCCCTTTATACAGGCTTATTCCCAGAGCACCACAAGTCTTATAAATGAAGGTGTGGATAAGTATAATGAAAAAGAATACGGCGAGTCGGAAGTTAATTTCTTAAAGGGGCGTGAGAAAGATCCGGAGAACTTTGAAGCAGAATTTAATCTTGGTGATTCATATTACAAACAGCAGAAATATGATGAAGCAATTCAATCATATACCTCTGCCCTGGGGAAAGCACAGGATAAAGATCTCAAGTCGAAAGTATATCATAATATCGGCAACTCTTTATTGAAATCTCAAAAGATAAAGGAAAGCATTGAAGCTTATAAAAGTGCACTGAAGAATAACCCTGATGATGCGGATACAAAATACAATTTATCTTATGCCTTATCGCTTTTGAATCAGAAGAATGATAAGGACAAGAAAAATGATCAGAATAAGGATAAAAATAAACAGGATCAAAAGGATGAGAACCAGCAAAATGAGGATAATAAAGATCAGGATCAGAAGAATAAACAGGATCAACAGAATCAACAGGATCAGCAGCAGAATAAACCTCCGCAGGATCAGTCATCAAAACAGGATAATTTAAAGCAGCCTCAGAAGAATGAAATATCCAAAGAGGAAGCACAGCGTATTCTTGATGCATTAAAGAATAATGAAAAGGATCTTCAAAAGAAGCTTCGTAAGAAGACAGGTGTACCTGTAAAAACTGAAAAAGACTGGTAGACAGATGCGGCTGTTTAGAAACTTACAATATTAATCTTATGTGCTATTATTATTTCTGTGAATGGCACAATCGTTTACTGCCTCAGGCAGGCAGCAATAAAATTGGGTTAAGATGATCAGCTGCAGGTATTTTTACATATTCCGGGGAAGATGTAAATTCAGTTTCAAAAGTTAATGCACCTGACTTTACTAACTTTCTTATCCTTTCAGGACCTAATCACTCCACAAGTATGCAGATAATAAATGGGGTAGTATCTGCTTCTAGAACATATTCCTATTACCTACAGGCAAGATCTATAGGAAAATTTACAATTGGCTCTGCTTCAATATTACAATGGCTCTAAAACTTTTAAGACTGATCCTATAAAAATTGAAGTTGTACCAGGATCATCCAAAGCTGAAACAGGAGAAGGATGATTGCTCAAAGTAACGAATAAAGAGATTGCAGAGAATCTTTTTATAAGAGCTTATGCCGATAAGCAGAAAGTTTATTTGGGAGAGCAGGTTACCGTTACTATATAAACTTTATACAAGAGTGAATATTGCTTCCCAGATGTCGATTTCCAAGCTGCCGTCCTACCAGGGATTCTGGTCTGAGGAAATAGAAACTCCCAATAATATCAACTTTACAACTGAAGTTATAAATGGAAAACAATTCAGAGTTGGTATTCTGAAAAAAGCAGCACTGTTTCCAAGTCAGACAGGTGAATTATCTGTAACTCCTTTTGAACTTGTAGTTCCTGTTCAGCTACAGAAAAAAAGAAAAGAAGCGATAACCCTATTTGATGATTTCTTTAATGATCCCTTTTTTGGCAGGGGTGAAACAGTTGAATACACTGCAAAATCAAATACAATAAAAGTTAATGTCACTACCTCTTCCTGAACAGAATAAGCCTGATTTCTTTAAGGGTGCTGTGGGAGATTTTTCATTAAATTCAACTACTGATAAACTTGATACAAAAACCAATGAACCGGTTACCCTTAAACTTAATATCTCAGGTACGGGGAATATAAAACTGCTTAAATCTCCTGAAGTAAATCTTCCCTCCGGTTTCGAAAAGTATGAACCGAAAACTTCCGAGCAGGTAAACCGGGGGGCAAAGATCTCGGGAAAGAAAAATATTGAATATCTTTTAATTCCAAGAACGCCGGGTAAAAAAGAAGTACCCCCTGTTGAATTCTCTTATTTTGACCCTGCTAAAAAATCTTATGTCACTTTAAAAACCCCTTCCTATACTATTAATATTGAACAGGGAACTTTAACTTATTCACAGGATTATCAGGTAAAGAAGATATAAGGATGTTAGGCGATGATATAAGGTTTATAAAAACATCCGGTGAAATAAGCAGACCGTCAGTACTGCTTTTATATCAGCCGGCATTCTGGGTATCGGCTGCTTTTCCTCTCTTTGCTTTGATGGGTTTAGTGGTTTGGAAGAGACGGAATGATAATCTGCAGGGCAACCAGGCAAGATTTAAATATCTGCGGGCAAGAAAAGCGGCTCTTGCAAGATTAAAAACTGCAAAGGTACTGATGGATCAGGCTAAGGAAAAAGAGTTTTATGATGAGATCTCAATGGCGTTAATAGGATATCTTGAAGATAAGCTTCATATATCAAATTCAGAATATTCAATAGAGCGTGCCGAAGAGGAACTTGCAAAGACGGGGTATAAGCAGTATCCCGTTATTGATGATCTTAAAACAACCTCTGATAAATGTGAATTCATAAGATTTGCGCCGGCCCGGGACGGTGCAGCCCAAATGAACAGCATTTATGAGGAAGCTGCTTCCGTTATAATAAATATAGAACGGGAGCTGGGGGAGATAAGAAATGTTAACTAATACATACAGAACTTTTTCTTTTGTTCTTTTAATTATTGTCTTGATCACCGGCAGTATCTCTGCGGATGTAAAGCCTTCTGAAAAATTTAAGCAGGCAAATGATCTTTATCTCCTAAAAGATTTTTCGGGAGCGATAAATCTTTACGAGCAAATTATCTCTGAGGGGTATGAAAGTCCGGAGCTGTTTTACAATCTTGGCAATGCATATTACAGGATAGGAAAGCTGGGATATTCTATTCTTTATTATGAAAAAGCACTAATGCTTTCGCCTAAAGATGAAGATATCAGGCATAACCTGGCGCTGGCAAATGTTAGAACGATCGATAGGATTGAAACGCTGCCTGAATTTTTTCTATTTCAGTGGTGGGAAGGACTTCTTAATTTCTTTTCACTTAAAGAATGGACTGTCATACTGTTTATTTTTTACCTGCTGGTGCTTTCTGCTGCAGGCTTTTATTTCTTTGCAGGAACTCCGGGAAGCCAAAGAGCTGCTCTTATTTCAGGAGGCAGCGCTCTAACTTTATTACTTTTAGGTCTGGCATTATTTATTGTCAGGTATAACCGTGAAGTGAAAGAAATTAAGGGAATAATTACAGCTGATGTTGTAACTGTAAAAATTTCACCTGAAGAATCCTCTACCGATGCATTTATTGTGCACGAAGGATTAAAATTTACCGTTGAGGATAAACTTAATAATTGGTCTAAAATAAAGCTTATTGATGGGAAAACAGGCTGGATTAAGACAGGTGAAGCTAAAGTAATTTGATTGTAAACTATTTTTAATATATAATAATTGATAAGAAAGGAATAATTATGAAAAATATATTGTTTGGTGTTCTTGTCCTGGTACTGGGAATAACTTTTACCACTGCCGGTTTCGGACAGGATAAATCGAAAACCGAACAAAAAAAAGAAACTAGTACCAAAACAGAAGACCAAAAAGTAGCAGTAAAAGAAAATTCAGGAGTATTTAATACTGTATGTCCTGTATCGGGAGAAGAGATCAACCCGGAAAAGACATATACCTATAAGGGTGTTACTTATGCGCTTTGCTGCAACAGCTGTTTAAAAAAGTTCAAGGCTGATCCTGAAAAATATATTCCAAGATTAAGCGAAGACGGAAAATCATTAAAGAAGAAAAAATAAGAAAGGATTCAAATGTTAAAATTACTATTCGCGGCACTGTTATTTGTTCTGTTTTCTGCAGGCATTAATGCACAGTCTGAAGATTGTGCAAAGAAATGTGCCAAAGAAACAACCGAAGTTACTAAAGACACCAAACATTGCGATACAGAAAAAACTGTATCAACAATAGAGACAGTGGAACCCATAGAAGTTGCCGGTGCTCTAGGTGATAATAATAAAACTGTTGTAGTAAAGAAGGAAGTAAAAGTTACGGACCATAAAGATGCTATGAAAGATGATAAGGGATGCTGCAGCGCGGATAAAACCAAGACAGACGACAACAGCAAAACAGATGACAGCAACAAAACAGACGCTCCGAAGAAATAAGCGTTCCCCATATATAAATAATTATAAACTCCTGCCTTAGTGCAGGAGTTTTTTTTAGTCCCCCCTCACGAAATCAGTTCTTAGTTCCTTGTTAGTTCTTAGTTTTGTAAGGAACGGTTAGCAACCGTTCCGCCTTGGTGTACAGAGACGGAAATTAAGGTTAGTCATTTGTAAGCTTAAAAATCGACTAAAAACCAAGAACTAAGAACTAATAACCAAGAACGATTCATGCCTGCCCCTTACGTGTCAGATAACAGAGCTTATTTCAATCAAGTCAGATATATCGTAAGAGGCGGAACGGTTACTAACCGTTCCTTACAAATCAACTAAGTACTAAGACCTAAGCAAGATTCATACCTGCCCCTTACGTGTCAGATAACAGAGCTTATTTAAATCAAGCCAGATATATCGTAAGAGGCGGAACGGTTGCTAACCGTTCCTTACAAATCGACTAAGAACTAAGAACCAAGAACTAAGAACTAATTCCGTTGATTACCTTTCACGCTGTAACTATCTTTAAATATGGACTATAAAAAATATAATAATACCAAGCTTGCTATCGGGATTTCAAGGGGAGTTGTTACATTCATTCTGATCCTGCTTTTTGTTTCTACTGGGTTAAGTAGTAGTCTTTATAATTATTTAACCAGGTTCACCGGAGATGACTATATTCTTCTGTTGTTGTATGCCGGGGTTACGGGACTCGCAATGGGTATTCTTTTCTTCCCGGTAAGCTATTATTCGCAGTTTATACTTGAGCATAAATATAATCTTTCAAATCAGACATTTCTGAAATGGATATGGGAGAACGTGAAGGGTATTTTGATATCCCTGGTGATCGGTATACCAATACTTTTATTTTTTTTCTACTCTTTAAATAAATTTGGTAACCTCTGGTGGCTCCCCTTTGCTCTCGGAATGTTCATCATATCCGTCATCCTCGCACGGATTGTACCGGTATTTATTCTTCCACTGTTTTATAAAATAACACCGGTCGAGGAAACTGAACTTGTTGCCAGGATAAAAAAGCTTGCTGTTGATTCAGGAATTAAGGTCCAGAATGTATTTAAGTTTGATATGAGCAAGAATACCCGGAAGGCTAATGCGGCATTTACGGGACTTGGAAAATCAAAAAGAATACTTCTGGGAGATAATCTCCTCGATAATTATTCCGAAGATGAAATTGAAACTGTTATTGCCCACGAACTCGGGCATTACAAGAAAAAACACATCGTAAAAAATATAATCATTGGAACTGCCTCAAGCTTTTTTACTCTTTTCATTATTGCAGAGCTTTATAAAAGCTCATTACCCTGGTTTGGATTTCACTCGATAAACCAGGTCGCAGCACTTCCGCTGTTAACTTTGTGGGGTATGGTCATCAGTCTTATGATAAACCCCCTGACGAATATGCTCTCGCGTAAATATGAATATGAAGCAGATGAATATGCAATTTCTTCGACAGGAAAGCCGGAAGCATTCAAGCATACGTTAACCAAACTTACTGATCAGAATCTCGGTGATAAAGATCCCCATCCTTTTGTCGAATGGTTCTTTTACTCTCATCCCTCGATAAAGAACCGGCTTGCGGCCATTACCAGTTATGCAGAAACCTTAAAATTATAAAAGATGATACTCAGCTATATCAAATTAATTTTAATTATTATATATACTCTTATATGCTCAATATTTGCACTGCTTTTCAGTCTCGACAAGTCTCACGTGTTGTATATGGGTCTCTCTAAAGTTTTCAGCAAAGGAATACTTCTTATAGCAGGAGTTAAGTTAAAGGTGAGCGGACTAGAAAATATTGACAGAAATGCCGTTTATGTTTTTGCATCAAACCACGCCAGCCAGTTTGATATTCCGGCACTTCAGTATGCCATACCGAACAGGATGAGCATTGTATTTAAAAAAGAACTTTCTAAAATTCCTTTCTTCGGTTGGCAGTTAAAGACTGGTCCTTATATAATGATCGACAGGCAGAATGCCGAAAAGGCAATGCAGAGCATTGAAGAAGCGAAGGAATTGATGGCAAAGAAAAATATGTCGGCTACGGTGTTTCCGGAAGGGACAAGGAGTCCCAGCGGGGAAGTGCAGTTATTTAAAAGAGGCGCTTTTTATCTTGCCACAAAAACAGGATACCCGGTTGTCCCCGTTACTATCAGCGGTTCGGATAAGCTTCTGCCGAAAGGGAAATTTAATATTAAAGGCGGGACTATAAAGGTTCATTTTCATAAACCTATACCTGTCGCTGAAATCAAAACCAGAAAAGATGAGATCGATCTGATGGAAGAAGTAAGAAATATTATTATCGGTTCATTGGAAAAGGTGAATGCAGTTTAATAAATTAACAAAGCTGTTTATTTAATGCTGATTTATACAAAGCACAAAAAATGATTATTGGAATAATTCCTGCAAGATTTGCCTCCACACGGTTAATGGGAAAACCGCTTGCAGATATAGGCGGCAGGCCGATGATCAGGCATACTTATGAAAATGCATTAAAGGCAAAGCTGATAAATGAAATAGTTGTTGCCGTAGATGATGAAAAAGTAGCTGAGACTGTACGGGGATTCGGAGCGAAGGCAATAATGACCTCCAAAGATATAAAGACCGGTTCTGACCGCATCGCTGAAGTCGCAAAAAATTTTCCCGATGCAAAAATAATTGTCAACATCCAGGGGGACGAACCTTTCATACCGGGAAGAATGATCGATGAGGCAATAGAACCTCTTTTATTCGATCCCTCAGTCAATGTATGTACTCTCGCAAAAAAAATTGAAACAGTTGAAGAGCTGAAATCTCCTTCGGTTGTAAAAGTTGTATTCGATTACAACAACTTTGCTCTCTATTTTTCACGCTCGCCAATTCCTTATGTAAGGGATGCAAGAACTAACCTGGAAAGAATTCTTAAAACAGATATTTATAAACACATCGGTTTATATGTTTACAGGCGTGAATACCTGATGAAATTTACGCAGCTTGAGCAGACAGATCTGGAACAGACAGAAAACCTGGAGCAATTAAGAATGCTCGAGAACGGGTTCCGCATTAAAGTTGTGGTAACAGAATTCGACAGTCTTTCCGTGGATACCCCCGAAGATCTTTCCATAGCCAGATTATACTATAGCCGCCACCTCATCGTGTAATATTTTCTATCCTTTAAATGCTTTTTTCCCTTTTATAGTTAGTTTCCTCAATTATTGTTAACTCACAATTAATATATCTTCTAAAGACTAATACTTTTATTGTCTCATTATTACTCTCTGGGTGCGGCATGGGTGCGGCATGCGTGCGGCATGAGTGCGGCTAAAAGGGATATTTGTCGCAGTCATGCCGCATCCATATCGCAGTCAAGCGGGATTCAAGGTACTAGTTGTTGTCTTTTTGCATATAATAAAATCTCAAAGACCAAATGACGATCCGTAATCTCATAAAGTTACACGCACTAGATACAGTCCTGCAATTTCTTATTTTAAACCTGCCATACTCAAAATATTCCGGAATTAAAATGCCACTTAAAAAATTAAAACTCGCCAATACTCCTACTCCTTTGGAAAAAATTCAATTTGAAGGAAATAGATTTTTAATCAAGCGGGATGATCTCACTGGGGTGGAACTTTCCGGAAATAAAATCAGGAAGCTCGAATATCTCCTCTGCCAGGCAAAAAAAGAAAAAGCGGATATAATTTTTACCTGCGGGGCAGTGCAGTCGAACCACGCGAGGGCCACTACAATTGCTGCGGCAAAAACCGGTTTCAGGACAAGATTGTTTTTATGGGGGAAGGATGCTTCCGATCCCGACGGGAACCTTTTTCTTTCCAGGCTCTATGGTGCGGAAATTACTTACCTGGATAAAAAACAGTATCATGAAGTGAATGAGGTAATGTTAAAGGAAAAAATGAAACTGGAGCGATCAGGGAAAAGGGTTTTTGTAATCCCGGAAGGGGGTTCAACCACCTCAGGAATACTGGGCTATGCAGATTGTCTCGAAGAAATGAAACAGCAGATAAATCTGAAATCAATTGAAGGAATAACTATTGCTGCCGGTACAGGAGGCACAGCAGCAGGCTTGTTATATGCAGCTGCTGTTAGTTCACTTAAATTAAAAATCTATGCCGTTAATGTTTTGTATCCTGCTGAAATTATCAGGACAAAAATATTAACACTCGCTGAAGCCTGCCGTCTTGAAAATAAAAAGAACATAAAAATTAATCCTGATAATCTTATTATTATTGATGGGTATTCAGAAGAGGGTTATAAAAAAATTGCACGTCATAAAATCGAACTGGTAAAAAGATTTGCAATGTCTTCTGGAATTTTGTTGGACCCGGCTTACACAGCAAAAGCATTTAATGCCTATTACGATCATTTCCTTACAAAAGGAGAGGGAATGAAAAATATCTTCATTCATACCGGCGGATTGTTCGGAGTTTTTGGTAAAAGAGAAGTCTATTTATAAATAAAAATCATCTTTTTAACCGATAAAATCCTTAAATCCTGTGAATCATAGTCCTTTTTTCTTTGCGGGATTAAATTAAAGAGTTATTTTAAAGATCTATGAATTGTGTATTTTGCGAAATAGTAAGTGGGACAGAGAAAGCAGAAATACTATATGAAGATCAGGACACCATTGCTTTCCTTGATATCAGACCTTTTAATTTCGGGCACTCGCTTATAGTACCCCGTAAGCATTATGAAAATTTTTTAGATGTCCCATCCTCTCAGCTGCAGCTTCTTATTAATATAACTCAGATGATCACTGCTGCAATAAAAGAAAGTCTTATGCCTGAAGGTTTTAATATTCTTGCCAATAACGGTTCCGCTGCAGGACAAACTATTTATCATTTCCACTTCCATATCATACCCCGTTATAAGAATGATGACTTTAAATTCCGTGTTAACCTTAAACAATATTCTGATGGTTTGATGAAAGAATTTGCAGGAAAGATCAGAAATAAGATCAATCAATAAAGGATTCAAAATGGATAAAAAAATAAGAGTATTAGTAGCAAAGGCAGGACTTGATGGACATGACCGCGGTGCAAAAGTTATTGCTGCCGCATTAAGAGATGCAGGAATGGAAGTTATTTACACGGGTTTAAGGCAGACGCCCGAAATGATAGTTGAAGCTGCCGTTCAGGAAGATGTTGATGTAATCGGGATAAGCATTTTATCCGGTGCACATATGACCATTTTCCCTAAAATACTTGGTTTAATGAAAGAAAAAGGATTAAATGATGTTCTTCTTACGGGCGGGGGTATTATTCCGGAAGAAGATATCAATGAATTAAAAAAATCAGGGACGGGAGAATTATTTACTCCCGGTGCCCCGACAACTGCAATAGCCGAATATATTAAAAGCTGGTGTAGTGCTCATCCGCGTTTTTGATTAGTTAGTAATTTTATTCTCATATAGGTGTCCAATGAAAAAACTATTTCTTCTTTTATTTCTTCTCTTTACAATTTCTTCCCATTCACAAAGCCTTATAGAAACAGTATCACTCCCTTCAGGGGTATACTGGAATTCAGCTTATGGAATGGCGTATGGTCTGGGTAAATACTGGATCTCTTCTGGCAGCAGCACGACGGGGGCAAGAAAGTTCTATGCAGTAAATGCTTCCGGTCAGCTGGTCGATTCTATAAATATAAATTACCCCAGTTTAAGGGAATCACAGGGTCTTACGTTTGACGGTACAAATTTCTGGTACGTGGAAAGAAAAACAGCCCGGTGCGATTTCTTTAAAGTTTCCCCCGCAGGAGTAGTTTTAGATTCTGTCCGCACTACTACATTAAGCGGTACCTCAGCCGGCTGGTATGTCGGCGGTGCAGGCTGGGATGGTGATGGCTTATGGTTCTCTGTCTATTACCCGGATGCCAATGCAAAACTTTACAAGATGAATGTTGAATCCCAAACACTTGTCGATTCAATACCTGTATTCGGTCTTCAGCCTCAGGGTATTACCTGCAAAGCAGATACTTTATTTTATGTAATGGAAGATTTCCCGTCAGGTTCTGCACAGGAAAGGATATATGCGGTAGATATAGCAAACCACGACACATTATTTTCCTGGCACGTGCCTAACCTCCAGGGTACGACGCAATCTCCAAGAGGATTAGCCTGGGACGGAAGTTATTTCTGGCTTCTTGCCAAACCTGTAGGTGCAGGTTCCGGAAGGGAATTGTTTAAATATAATCTTGCAGGCAGCGGTACTCCGGCAATACAAATGTTAACACCATCTATAGATTTTGGGAATGTACAGGTCGATTCAACTTTAACTTCCGAAGTGTTCATTAAAAATTACGGCACAGCAGATCTAATAATTACTTCTGCTACGGCAGCTGTAAATGTATTCAGCGTGCTTGAAACATTCCCGGTAGTAATTAAACCTGACAGTATTAAATCCTTAACGGTAGCATTCCATCCTATTAATTACCAGGTTTATTCCGATTCCATTAAGTTCTATCACAACGATCCCAATTTTTCATACTCAAAAACTTATGTAACAGGCCACGGTGTTTATACTGCTCCATTTGCAGGATTATCTCAGGCATCTATTAATTATGGATCCAAAAGAATTAATTCAACCTCCTATCAGGAATTGACTATTACAAATTACGGTTCTGCAGATCTTGAGATAGATTCAATAACCCTCGGAACAAGCTATTTTTATTTTGAGAACCTGAATGTACCTGTTGTATTGGATTCAATTCAGTCGATTACTTTCAGGGTTTGGTTCAATCCTGAACAGCTCACGGCATATAATGATAATATTAAAATATATTCTAATGCTTCCAATGGCAGCGTTATTCTGGTACCGATTACCGGAACAGGTATTAATCTTAATCCGGCTCTTGGTACAATAATATGGCAGGGACAGATTCCAGCTAACCCTGTAACTAGTTACCAGGATTATCAGATCGATGCTATAGCTACTATTCAGGATATTAATGGAGATGGATTTGATGATGCTATTGCCTGTTCCGAAAATTACTGGATAATAGCTTTTAACGGCAATAGTTCATTCGGCGGAGATATTCTCTGGAAATTCAATACTTACAACACTAATAATGATGCCGGCTCTGTGGATTATCAGCAGGCATTGTATATTATTTCTGATATAAACGGCGACGGGCATCAGGATATTATTGCCGGAACAGGGGGCGGCGGAGAAACCGTATTTGCAATTAACGGAAAGACAGGGGAAGAGATCTGGGAAGTTGGCGATCCTGTTAATTATGATCAGGGGGACATTATGGCTGTTGATGCAAGCAGGGACTGGAATAACGACGGTATTCCCGATGTAGTTGCTACTGCCAGCGGTAATGAATCAACCGGTAATGGAAGATTTTCAGTGTTCTGTTTTGAGGGCCGGCACGGTACCGAATTATGGCGTGTAGATCAGTCAGCCCAGCAGAAACTCAAATACCAGGTTGCTGTTGTAGAAAACGGCGCTGCAGCAGGATCAAGAGTTGGAACAACAAATGAATTAACGGGAATCGGAAGCACCGGAACCCTTATTTGGTCATTTCCAACCACAGGTACACCCTGGGCGGTAACCAGTATTCAGAATCTTGGAGGGGATAGTGACCGTGATTATCTTGTTGGCACAACTACCGGTCAGATTTATGTTGTCGCAAGTAATACCGGGACCCAGATATGGAATACAAATATCGGAAATGTATTTATTGAAGATGTTTATGTTGTGCCTGATGTTAACGGCAACGGTGTGGATGATATACTTATCAGCGGAATCAGTCCGAATGTATTTATGCTTGAGGGATTGACCGGTTTGGTTATATGGTCAAATTATACCGGCGGAAATATTCTCGGCAAAAATAAACTCGGCGATATAAACGGTGATGCAATTCCTGAAGCGGTAACTGCGTCCCTGAACGGGATGATGTATGTCTATAACGGCAAGACCGGTACTGAACTATTTAATTACACCTGGGGAACCAGTTCTAATCCACCTGAACAAATTGTCAGACTTCCTGAAATTTACGGAGGCGGCGCAGGTGAATTTGTTGCAGGATCAAGAGACGGCAGATTTATTGCTTTCTCCGGCGGACCTGATGGAATTGTTCCTGTTGAATTTGAAACCTTTACAGCGGCCGCAAATGGAACGGGCGCGATTCTTAACTGGAGTACAGCAAGCGAATTAAATAACAAAGGATTCTCCATTGAAAGAAAAAATGCTGAAGGTGAATTTACAGCTGTAGCATTTATTGAAGGTAAAGGTTCAACCACTGAAAAAAGCAGTTACTTCTATGAAGATGCAGGACTTTCATATGGCGATTATACATACCGCCTGAAGCAGATCGATTTTGACGGTACATTTACTTACTCTCCTGAGGTAGAAGTTTCTGTTGGTCTCCCGGTTAAATATACACTTGAACAGAATTACCCTAATCCGTTCAACCCTGCTACTATTATAAAGTATTCACTCCCGTTTGACGGAGCAGTAAATCTTTCGATTTACAACTCGCTTGGTGAGAAAGTAACTACAATTGTGAATGAAGTTAAAAAAGCAGGTAATTACGAGATTAACTTTAATGCATCATCACTGGCAAGCGGTGTGTACTTCTATCGTTTAGAAGCAGGCAGCTTTGTATCGATAAAGAAAATGATGCTGTTGAAATAATACCGGGCAAAACCTGGATATATTAAGGCGGAGCAGTCTGCTGCTCCGCCAGCTTTTCACTCTTCAACCTACCCAGAATTTCTACTCACTCTTGCTGCTATAATTTGAACCATTGCGTGTTCCAGAGGGATGATTGGATGATTGGATGATTGTCTGAAAAATATCGTCATTGCGAGTTATCCAATAAAGTGATTGCCTTTATTTAACAAAAAAATGACCTTTATTAAAATATCATTAGCAGTAGTCTCCTACGAAGGAATTTCATCATAATGGTTGAGTCGTACTGCCGCCCTTATGGCTTCGATAGTCCTTCGGAACACTCAGCCACCGGGCTATGATTCTTTAGGAAAGGGAAAGAAAGGTCACTGAGTGTTTTCGAGCCTGCCCGCCGGCAGGCAGGTTTTCGAGAAAATGTATCGAAGTGACCGAGCATTGGCGATAAGGCGTCATTAGTAAGGAGTCTTCGACTGAAGCAATCTCACCTAAAACATTTAAAGACAAGAAAAATTCTGTAGGGTAGGTGGTGCAATTGCGGTATTGTAGTAATTGCAAACGCCACCTGTCCTTTACAGATCAGAGCAGAATGTTATCAGGGAATGCCGCACAGGGATGGTGCCCATAGCGGAACGCTCACTGAGCGTTCCTTACATTTTTACACTATCGTACTATCGTACCATCCTACCATCGAACTTTTATTTGAGCAATAGTTGCTTGGATTTCAGGCTCCTATTATGGATGTTAGAACTGAGAAATATTAATATTTAAATCTTTGATATTCTTGACCGGTCCTTTTAACATCTCTCAACATTTCACACAGGGTAACTTCAATGAAATTCTATCTACTTTTTTGCATCTTTTCTTTTTCCTTATCAGCAAATGCACAATGGGTGCAATCATCCCTTAATGCCAGTCTCGGCAGATCACTTTATTCAGATGGTACAAAAATATATGCCGCAACCTCAGAAGGCGTTTTTTACACAGCGGATACAGGCGAGCCCTGGTTTAGTATAGGTCCTCAGAACCAGGACATTTTTGCCGTCATAACTTCAGGCAATAAAATAATTGCAGGGAGCGGCGCCGGCAATGGTATCTTTATTTCTACTGATAACGGGCAAAGCTGGTATAATGCACCATCGATGGCGGGGAAGTCGGTTTATACATTCGCAAAGAACAGCAGCTATATTTTTGCCGGAACCTGGGGTCAGGGAATCTTCAGATCCAGTGATAATGGTGAATCATGGGAAGCAGCAGGTCTTGCACAGAAGGGGATAAATGAACTGTTAAGTGTAGTCGATACAATTTTTGCTTCATCACCTGATCTGTATAGTAAAATCTATTTCTCAACAGATAACGGCAATACCTGGGGCAGTGGCTCTCTTGGGTATCCTGCAAGTGATGTTCACGGGCTATTTTATAATGAAGGTAAACTATTTGCGTGCGATTTCGGCTTATGGGCAAGTACAGATATGGGTCAAAGCTGGTACCTGCAGTATGGAGTTACATTCGACTCCACAGGTTATCCGATTGACGTGATGATCTTCAAATCCGTAACTGAGTACAATAATTATTTAATTGCGAGCGTAATGTTCGAAAGTATTCTCATTTCATCAGATAACGGAGTAAGTTGGGTTCCTTTCAACGAGGGGTTAATAAACGACTGGACATTTGCAGATGTTGAGATTAACGGCAGTTATTTATGGGCTTTGAGAGGTATGTTCGGAAATGCATACAGACGACCGGTCTCCGATCTTGTAACTTCAGTTGATGAGTTACCATCAGGCCTGAATAATTTTTATCTTGGCCAAAACTACCCGAATCCGTTTAATCCTTCAACCACTATAGTATATAATCTTAATGAAAGAACTTATGTAAGATTGACTGTTTATAATGCAGTTGGTGAAGAGGTTCTCTCACTGGTGAATGATATGCAGGATAAGGGGATTCATAAAGTTCAATTCGATGCTGGCAAAATGACCAGCGGCATTTATTTCTATAAACTTACTGCAGGAGGTTATAATCAGACGAAGAAAATGGTCTTACTCAAATAATTTTTTTAATTAAACTAAGGGATTAAAAATGCGTGTTATTCTCCGAAATATCTTAATTGCGTCATTACTTTGTTTATTTATAAGTTGTGAAGAAGAACAAACCAATGAACCGGCGGACGGAGTGTCTGCACTTACGGTTCAGGGACATACTTTCACGGGAATGATTGTTCATCTAAATAACGGTTCTTCAGTATATTCTATAAATAATGAAACTCTGCTTGCAAAGGGAGGAGCTCCATTATCAGGATATACCTGGTCACTTGCTAATCTCTCAGCATTTCCTGCGGGAGCAACAGTTGATCCATTAACCGGTATATTTAAATCCGCCGGTGGAATCCTTATTGCCGGTACACATAATTTTGAAATGACGGCATCGGATGGATCCAGATCAGCATCCGGAAACTTTATTCTGGAGGTGGAGGAATATCAGGATTTTGGTCCCCTGTTAGGATTCCAGCAGCCGCTTGGAATTCATAATCTAGATCTACCCGATGCCATAACAGGATATGGTTATGGCGCAAGTCTTTGGGCAATAGGAGAAGGTGTACTTCCCTGGTCGTGGTATCTTGCAAGTGGTGAATTGCCTCCGGGACTGGTAATCGATCAGGCAAGAGGTGTTGTAAGGGGAACGCCTAATTCGTCAGCAGCGGGAAATACCTATAGTTTTACAATTACGGTAAAAGACAACAATGGGGATACAGCAGTAACCGATGGTCTGCATTATCATATAAACGTCCCTAGATAAAATTATTCGCCTGGTAAATCATATTCGGAACTAAAATTCCCAAACCGGCGACAGAAAGGGATCTTATATTTCAGAATTCGGGAGATGAGAACGGCGGCTTTCTCATCTCCCTTTTTTTAGCTATTTCTATCTCTTGCAGACACTACATCAAGGGACATTCTTCACCGCAGCCTACCTTCATAGCCCTTTAAAAGTGTATAGCTATTCAACGATATATGCCGGAAAGCATCAGTGTTCGATAATTCTACAGCGTCTCAAGTCGATACAGCAGGGTAAAAAAAATAGCTCTTATTGATTAAAAATGAACCTTTTTTTAGCTGGCATACTCTATGCAACTGTCTCCATTACTGTGAGTGGTTCAAAAATATTAACAATGCAGTCAAACGAGTTTTTAATTTAAATTATAGAGGTTATATGTCATCCACTAAGATACTTTTTGTTTTCTTTTTTTGCTTATTCAGTGTACTTGCGCTGGGGCAGCCGAACTCTGTTCAGCTAAAAGATGGAACCGGTACTCTCATCAGTTCCTACCCCAGTATTACAGCTGCATATAATGCAATTCCTTTGGTAATCAACCAGGCATATCTTATAGAGATGCTTCCTGAATATACTACGGAGAATGAAATATTCCCGATACAGATTACTCCCAGAACCGGCAGCAGTTCAGAAAATTCAATAACCCTTAGACCGGCAGCAGGAAATTCCGGTGAGGTTATATCGAGGGCTTTAAACAATAACCCCATCATTAATCTTGATGGAGTTAAATATTTTATCCTTGATGGCAGACCAGGAGGAATAGGCGATACATCCGACCTGGTTATCGAGAATTCACTTGATAACGGTGCAAAGACAAATACCATAAACATAGTTGGCGGCGCATCTTATAATGTAATCAGGTTTGTGTATGCAAAGAGTGTCCCGAGATCTAATGCTGGTCCCAGAAATATTTATATCCGATCAGACAATTTCGGCAATACGGCAAATAACCTGATCGAGGACTGCAAAATACTCGGAGGCAGGGCAGGAGTAAGCTTCGAAGGTCTGGCTGCGGGTCTTAGCAGCAACAATACAATCAGACGCTGCGAAATATTCAGCTTCGGATTGGTCGGCGTATGGCTAATTACATCAGCAGAAAATACAACAGTACAGGAATGTAAGATCTATCAGAAGGAAACCGGATTAAATACATCATTCGTAGGCGGCATAATCCTTAACCCCGATGCAGCACGCGGAACTACAAACATTATCGCAAATAACATCTATGGAATGAAGCATGGCTCCTTACTAGATACCGCAGCAGCCTGGGGTATAAAAGGCAGTGCATGGCCAGGCTCCACATTGAACTTCATAAATAATTTCATTTCACTTCCTGCAAATAACCAGACAACAAGCAATACACACGGAATTTTAATTGACGGAAGTAATGCGATTACCTGTAATTTAATTTATAACACCATACGTGTGGGAGGAACACAGACAGGCTCAACATTGAGCGGGTCAGTATTATCAAGCGCATTTACAAAGGTTAACAATAATTCCAATTCAGTATTTAATTTACTTAACAATATTTTCGTTAATAAGAGAAGCGGCGGCTTAGGCTATCACGTTGCCGAATATATCCAGAACACCGGCGGTACAATTAACACTGACTTTAACTGCTATCATTCAGCTATAAGTACATATCAGGTAATTTGGGGTAATATACCTTTTGACTCACTTTACGTATATAGAAATGCTGTCTATCCGAACGAACAGAACTCTATTTTTAAGGACGTACAGTTTGTATCTGAAGTTGATCTTCACATAAGCGGTACATCATTAGGTGATATTGAACTTACAGGACTGCCCTGCTCTATCACCCACGATATTGATAATGATGTCAGGAATCTTGAAACGCCTTACAGGGGAGCAGATGAGGCTGAGGGTTTACCTGTTGAGATGGGTTCATTTACTTCTTCAGTTTCAGACAATGATGTTACTTTAACCTGGACTACTAAAACTGAGAGCAACAATGCCGGTTTTGAACTGCAGAGACAGATTGTACCGGGAGGCTGGGAAGTCATTGGTTTTATAAATGGGACAGGAACTTCAACTGTCGAAAATACTTATTCATATACAGATAAAGATTTAACTGCCGGACTTTATAATTATCGCATTAAGCAGATTGATTTTGGTGGTTCATATTCATATTACAATCTCTCGGGCGAAGTAGAAATTGCATCTCCTGCCGTTTATTCACTCAGCCAGAATTATCCTAATCCTTTTAATCCTTCGACAACGATTGAGTACTCTATCCCTGAAAATGGTATCGTAAACATTACGGTTTTCAGTATTACCGGTGAAGCGGTTAAAACATTAGTTAATTCTGAACAGCCGGCAGGCAGCTATCGGGTCAATTTTGATGCAGCTTCTCTTAGCACAGGAACATATTTCTACACAATTAGAGTTAACGACTTTAGCATAACGAAAAAAATGGTACTGCTCAGGTAATCGTCAGATACCTGGCTTTAACCGGGGGAACTTGGAGGGACAGTACGAAAGTATTGCCCCTCCAAAAATTTAAGATAAAGGTAATTTTCCGCAAAAATAGACAAAATCCGGTACTACCCCTTTTTTATTTCCTTTTCATTGGATGTCTGTTTGCATATATTTGCGAACTAAAATTCCAGAGGTTTATGATTAATCTTAAATCACTTAATCCGGACCAGAAAAAAGCTGTAGAGTTCATTGATGGTCCCCAGATTGTGGTTGCGGGCGCCGGGTCGGGAAAAACTAAAGTTTTAACTTATAAAATTGCCTACCTGGTTGATCAGGGATATGAGCCTGAGAGCCTGCTTGCCCTTACCTTTACAAATAAAGCGGCAAACGAAATGAAGGAGCGCATCAAGCACCTGATTGGTGCCAAATCATCCCTTCTATGGATGGGTACGTTCCATTCAATTTTTGCTAAAATACTGCGTATTGAGGCAAAAAACATCAATTATGCTAACAACTTCTCTATCTATGATACTGAAGATTCTCTCTCCCTGGTATCCAATATTATTAGTTTTTTCAATATTGACCTTGATACCGTTACTCCAAATTCTGTAAGACACAGAATAAGTTTTGCCAAGAACCATATGATCATGCCGGGGGAATTCAGGAAAAAGCTGGTCCATTCATTTTCTGATGAGAAGATTGCTGATATCTACGATGAGTACCAGAAGCGCCTTGTTGAGAATAATGCGATGGATTTTGATGACCTGCTCTTAAAACCCATTGAACTATTCGAGACAAACCCTAAAATACATCAGAAATACAAGAAGAAATTCAGTTTTATACTTGTAGATGAATTCCAGGATACTAACAAAGCACAATACGAATTGATGAAAATGCTTGTATCCAGGGAAGGGAAGGTGAGTGTTGTCGGGGATGATGCCCAGAGCATTTATAGCTGGCGTGGAGCTAACATAGGCAATATGAAAGACTTCCAGAAGGATTTCTCTAAGCATAAGATCTTCCGGCTTGAACAAAATTACCGGTCTACAAAGAATATTCTGAAGGCAGCTGATTCCGTTATCAAGAATAATAAGTCGCAGATAATTAAAACTCTGTGGACAGAGAACAATGACGGCGAACTGCTGACACTTGTAAAATGTTCCGATGAAAAAGATGAAGCTTACCAGATAGCAAAATATATTAAACAGGATATCAGCAAAAAGAAGATATCATTAAAAGACTTTGCAATTCTCTACAGAACGAATGCTCAATCAAGAGCACTTGAAGATATCTTCAGGAGAGAAAGGATCCCATACAGGATAATAGGCGGACTCGAATTTTATAAGAGAAAAGAGATCAAGGATGTAATTGCTTACCTCAGGGTAATCTCAAATCAGAATGATGAGGAGAGTCTGCTTAGAATTATGAATTTCCCGCAGAGGGGAATTGGACTTACTACAATAAAAAGAATGATCACTTTCGCCAGACGTCATAATATAAGTATGTTCGATACTATGTCGCGTGTGTTTGAAGTTATCGATATTAAAGAAAGAATTCAGAAGAATGTTAAGAACTTCAGGCTTTTGCTGGAAAAATATATAAGTCTCAGGACCCAGCTTTCCGTTGGTGAATTATCCCGGGCACTTGTTGATGAGCTCGGTATACTAAGAATCTTTAAGGAGGAAAACACGCCTGAATCTATAAGCAGGCTGGAGAATATTAACGAACTGCTTTCGGCGCTAAGTGAATTTTCTACTTCAAATAAGGAGGCAAAACTTGAGGATTACCTGGAAGATGTTTCCCTGATCTCCGATGTTGATAATTATGATGAGGAAAAGAATGTAGTTACTATGCTGACCGTACATAGTGCCAAAGGATTGGAGTTCCCGATTGTATTTGTGTCTGGTCTCGAGGAGGATATTTTTCCTTTATCGAACCGGTTTAGTGCCGATGCATCTCTTGAAGAGGAAAGACGTTTATTCTATGTTGCAGTTACACGTGCAAAGAATAAAGTTTATTTATCCCATGCAAGATCGCGTTACCGTTTTGGTGAGGTTGCCTACCAGAGCAGGTCCCGTTTCATCGATGAAGTTGATCCTGATACAATAAGCGAGATAAACGGTGCTGTAGGAAAGAAGGGGAACCAGAGAAAGACCAAGAAAGAGATGTACTATGAATATTTTCAGACAGTTGACTATATTGATTTTAATCAGGAAAATAATAATATAAGACCCGGCAGCAGGGTAATGCATGATAAATTCGGTCTGGGTAAAGTAACTATAGTATCCGGAGCCGGAGATATGCAGAAAGCCACCGTAGTGTTTGAAGGAAATAATGTAAAGCAACTGATGCTTAAGTTTGCCAAGCTCAAGGTATTGTAACATATATTGGATAAGATTTTAATGACGATTGCACCAAAAAAACTTGCCATACTGGTGGGCGGAGGACCTGCTCCTGGTATAAACAGCGTGATAGGAGCTGCTACGATCAGGGGGGCTCTTGAAGGAATAGATATCATAGGTATAAAGGACGGCTTTAAATGGATAATGCAGGGGGATATATCTCATACCAAAGAATTGACTATTCATAATGTCAGCCGTATTCATTTCCGCGGCGGATCATATATCGGCATTGCAAGGAATAATCCTACCAAGGATAAAAAACATCTTGAAAATACAGTTACATCACTTCTAAGATTAAATGTTGATAAACTTATTACCATAGGCGGAGATGATACAGCGTTCAGTGCCCTTAAAGTGGAAGAGATGGCAGCCGGCAGAATAAGGGTAGTGCACGTCCCCAAAACCATAGATAACGATCTTGATCTTCCCCACGGTATCTCTACTTTCGGCTTTCAGACTGCAAGACATATAGGAGTAGAAGTAGTAAAGAATTTAATGGTAGATGCCCAGACAACCTCAAGGTGGTACTTTGTTGTATCAATGGGAAGGAAAGCAGGACATCTTGCATTAGGGATCGGCAAGGCTACGGGAGCAACTTTAACACTGATACCTGAAGAGTTTTCAGAAAAGCAGATATCAATGGATCATATAGTTGATATTCTTGTAGGAGCTATTATTAAAAGATTAAGCTACGGGAGATCCGATGGTGTCGCAATAATCGCTGAGGGGCTTGTGGAGCATCTTGATCCGACAGCTCTTGAAACCCTGGTTAATGTTGAACGGGATGCACACGATAACATCAGGATAGCAGAAATAAACTTCGGCGAGATACTCAAGTATAAAGTACAGGAAAGGCTTAAAGCTTTTAAAATAAAGTCAACCATTGTAGCTAAGAACATTGGTTATGAACTCAGATGTGCTGACCCTATTCCATTTGATATGGAATATACACGCGATCTTGGGTTTTGCTGCTGCACAGTTCATACTGAACGGCGGTAACGGTGCTATGGTCTCAATACAGAACGGTCGTTTTGTACCTTTATATTTTCAGGATATAATTGACCCGGCTACCAAGAGAACCAGGGTACGTCTCGTTGATCCAAGTTCAGAGTCATTTTACATTGCCCGTCGTTATATGCTCAGACTTAACCAGGCTGATTTTGAAGACCCCCACGAGCTGGCTAAATATGCTGCTACCTGCGGTATTTCATCTCGATGAGTTCAGACGGCAGTTCTATTACCTCATTGAGAAAGACCTTCTGTATAAATTTATTAAAGAAGGAAAGATCAATCTTGCTTCCGTCGAAAGCAACAAAGCTTATGAGTATAAGCCCGAGCTTATCAAGAAAGAAAATGGCGATTCAGACGGACTTATTTAATTATATTCTACTGAATCCCTGACCCGCTGAAACACTGACCTTCTTTTTCCTTAAATTTGTACAATGAAAGAAGGATAATGTGAAAGAAACAGGCTACATATTCGATATAAAAAAATACTCCATCAATGATGGACCAGGAATACGTACAACTGTCTTCTTCAAAGGATGTCCCTTAAACTGCCTCTGGTGTCATAATCCCGAAAGCCGTAATCTTAAACCGGAAAAGATCGAACCTTCCGACAGATGGAGTTATTACAGTTACTCCTGCAGCAGGGATAGTATCGGGATGGAAGTTACGGCTGATAAGGTTTTTGAAGAGATACTTAAAGATGCCCCCTTCTATGATCAATCCGGCGGCGGTGTAACATTTTCGGGAGGAGAGCCGCTTATGCAACCGGACTTTCTGATGAAACTGCTTCAGATGTGCAGGCAGTCTAATATCCATACCGCTGTTGACACTTCCGGCTATGCTCCATTTGAATTGTTTGAGTCAATTTATGATTATACTGACCTTTTCCTTTTCGATATCAAGATCGCCGATGAGCAACTTCATAAGAAATATACCGGTGTATCTAACAAGCTGATTATCGCCAATCTTAAGAAATTAACCTCATTCGGAAAAAAGATCTTTATCCGTATTCCTGTTATCCCTTCCATAAATGATAGCAAAGAGAATATTAATAAAATCATTGAGATGATATCTGCGTTAAAAAACATAGAGAGTATAAATCTTCTTCCGTACCATAACTCCGCAAAAGGGAAATACAGGAAATTAAATAAGGAGTATCATTTATCCGGTATCGAATCTCCATCATCCCGGGAAATAGAAAAGATATTGGGTGCATTTACTTCGGCGGGACTGCCTGCAACAGTTGGAGGATAAAATGACTGAACGAATAAAAAAGCTAAGAGAAGAATCACTTGCTGCACTTCCCTCAATTTCTGCAGAAAGAGGGATGTTATTAACGGAATTCTATAAATCAATCAGACCGGGTGTACTGTCTATACCTGTTGAACGCGCCCTTGCATTCAAACATATTCTCCTTAACAAAAAATTGTACCTCAGTGAAGGAGAGCTTATCGTTGGGGAAAGAGGTCCGGCTCCTAAAGCTGCTTCAACATATCCCGAGCTTTGCATTCATTCCTTGGAAGACCTTGATCTTCTAAACAGTAGGGAAAAGATACCATATAAAGTTGATGAACCGACAAGAAAACAACTTCTGGAAGAAGTGATTCCCTTCTGGCAGGGGAAGTCGATGCGGGAAAGAATATTTAGCGAAGCAGATGAGCAGTGGAAGGAATCATATGCAGCAGGAATATTCACCGAATTTATGGAGCAGAGAGCTCCGGGACATACTGTAGCAGACGGTAAAATATATGAACGGGGACTCACATCTTTTATAGAGGAGATCAACTCCAGAATTGGAATGCTTGATGGATCTTTAGCGGAAGGCGATAAAGAAAAGATTGAACAGCTTAAGGCTATGAGTATAGCTGCCGGAGCAGTGATAAGCTTTGCAGAAAGATACAGCCGCTTATTAAAAGAAAAGGCTGCTGATGAAACAGATACAATTCGTAAGGATGAACTTAATTATATGGCTGCCGTGTGCAGCAAAGTACCTGCTTATGCACCGGAGACATTCCAGGAAGCACTACAGTATTACTGGTTTATTCATCTTGGGGTAATTACTGAACTGAATACGTGGGATTCATTTAATCCCGGAAGACTGGATCAGCACCTTTGCCCCTTCTATTTAAAAGATATAAAATCCGGAGCCTTAACAAAGGAATTTGCACGGGAACTGCTTCAGAGTTTCTGGATAAAGTTCAATAACCAGCCGGCACCTCCTAAGGTGGGAGTAACAGCAAAGGAGAGCAGCACATATACAGATTTCTGTTTAATAAACCTGGGAGGCGTGACTCCCGAAGGTGATGACGGAGTAAATGAACTTACATACTTAATACTTGATGTAATTGAAGAGATGCGTCTTCTTCAGCCCGGCTCGATGATACAGGTAAGCAGAAAGAATCCCGACAAATATATTCACAGGGCATTAAAGATAATTAGAACAGGTTATGGACAGCCCAGTATATTTAATAGTGAAGCTATTATTGCAGAAATGATGCGGCAGGGAAAAACAATTGAGGATGCAAGATGCGGCGGTGCAAGCGGATGTGTTGAAACAGGAGCATTCGGTAAAGAGGCATATATTCTTACAGGTTATTTTAACCTTCCGAAGGTTCTGGAAATAACTTTAAACAATGGTACCGATCCTTTAACAGGCAGGCAGATAGGAATTAAAACCGGCGACCCTCTGAATTTTACTTCCTATAGCAGGCTATTTACTGCATTCTGCGAACAGCTGAAACATTTTATTGATATAAAGATCAAAGGAAATCTTCTTATCGAAAAGCTGTATGCTGAGAATATGCCCGCACCTTTCCTTTCAGTGTTAATCGATGACTGCATTAAGAAGGGAAAGGATTACAACAGCGGAGGAGCAAGATATAACTCATCATACATTCAGGGAGTGGGGATAGGAACAATTACCGATTCACTTGCATCAATAAAGTATAATGTCTTCGATCTAAAGAAAGTAACTATGACGGAGCTTCTGAAGGGAATAAAAAATAATTATGCAGACAGCGTATTGCAGGATAAACTTCTGAATGAAACTCCTAAGTACGGCAATGATGATGATTATGCCGATAACATTACTAAGACCGTCTTTGAGGCCTTCTTCAATCTTGTAGACGGGAGACCCAACTATAAAGGGGGACAGTTCAGAATAAATCTTCTGCCAACTACCTGTCACGTATATTTCGGAAGCATGACAGGGGCTACTCCTGATGGGCGCCTTGCCCGCGAGCCGTTAAGTGAAGGAATTTCTCCTGTACAGGGAGCAGATATGAAAGGTCCCACTGCAGTTATTAAATCGGCAGCAAAGATCGATCACTTAAGGACAGGCGGTACCCTGCTGAATCAAAAATTCACACCGCAGCTTCTCGAGAGGGATGAAGATATTCAAAAACTTGTCGGGCTTATACGTACATATTTCAGCCTGAATGGTCATCATATACAATTCAATGTTGTTGATGCTGAGACCCTTAAGGATGCACAATGCAATCCTCAGAAATACAGGGATCTGATCGTCAGGGTTGCCGGATACAGTGATTACTTTGTCGATCTCTCAACCGAGCTGCAGAATGAGATCATAAAGAGGACGGAGCAGAAGTAGTGCGGAAGTCCGGAGATGGGGAAGTTCGGGGGTAGTCTAATCCGCTTTTTTTTGTGCACTATTCATTTCTTGGTTATTCCATGTTTTTCCCAAAACGATAAAAAAAAATCCCTCATAAAAAGTTGGTAAATTTAAAATATTCCCTTGTATCCTACTTTGATCCTGCCAATCTGCAGGCAGGTCGATTCTTAATGATCTGTATAATATTACTAATTAAAATCTCTGAAGGCAGGTCCATGTTAGCTTTATAGTCTGTTTATACTAGGTTCGGCTACGGAGTATAAACAGATGATAAATGGATGATAAACCGCTGATAGAACAGGTTTGGAGTCAATTAGGGTTGGTTTAGGGTATAAAAACAAAGTTAGTTGATATTCCCTAAACTCTTAAAACTATTCCTTCTTTCATTGATCCAATCCACTAATCCAAAAGGGGCATCAACCATTTCCAATTGTCCTTATTTCGTCCGTACGACAGCACGATTATTTTATTTTGGACATGGCACTGCTGTCCAAAATAAATTAGAGTTTAGATAAAACACTTATCATTGATTGAAATTAAACAGATTCCTCTATTCTCTTAAATTAAACCCCCAACTTCAAACTAATAGCCCACGGTTTTTAACCGTTGGGCTGAATAAAAACAAAATTATCCTTAACCCCTTCAAGGGGTTTACCAATCTTGAATATATAACCAAGGAAAAGTACCTGATTGCGGTGGGAGTCAGAAGCTCAAAAAAAATTGATGAGTAATCCCCGTTCGGGAAAGTTACGTTTAATATTCAATGGCAAACCCCTGAAGGGGTTGACGTGTATATATTTATCCCCCTTCCCCACGGTTAGAAACCGTGGGCTATTAGAAACCGTGGGCTATTAGATTATATGGAAACCCGTGATTGGGCTATCTGGAAACCATTATCTGATTCTGGTATTTTGAACAGATATGGGACACGGTGGGTTATTCCTTGATCTGTTAAATAAAGACTAAGGGTTTTATTAAATTTTATTAATTTAGTTGATTCTTATAGGATATTTATGCTGCCGGATAATAAAAAGAATCAACCTTCACTGCTGCTTGGATTAACAATCCTGTTCCTGCTTTTACTCTCTCAGATTCCTGCCGATATAGATCTCGGGATAATAAAGACAAAGAAAGTCGATATCTTAATAGATATTAAGAGTGATTCACTCAACAGCTCGATGTTTAATCTGAACCGTGAAGTAAATTCTGCATCTATTATAAATGATGCTCTTCTTGAGCTCTTTTCTTTTCCTGCTCCAACTACTATCGAATCCCTTTCCGGAAATACTGCCCAGATGAAGTATTTTTATGATGCACTGAAAAGCTCCAAAGATAAGAACATCAGGGTAGCTCATTACGGAGATTCAGCAATTGAAGGGGATATGATTACCTCCGATCTGAGATTAAATTTTCAGAAAACATTCGGAGGGTACGGTGCAGGCTTTCTTTCCATTACCTCAAAGGACACAAGATTCAGGGCATCCACAAGGCAGACCTTTTCAGGCGATTGGGAAACTTATTCAATTACCGAATCATCAAACTTTCCTTTCCCTCCGGGTATAAGCGGTACTGTCTCTCTGCCTGCTGCAGGAAGCTGGGTTAAATATGAAGTCAGCGGGATTGGAAATGCTCCTAAATACTTTAATACAGTAAGAGTGTTTTACAGCGGTGCAGTCAAATCATCCGTTACTTATAAGTTTGATGATGGAAAGGAATTAAAGGCAGATCTGGAACAGGGGAATGGTATTAAGGAACTCATTCTGAATGCGGGGGGAAATGCAAGATCTGTTCTTATAACGGCTCCTGTTTCAAAGCAGGCAAGGTTCTATGGTGTTAGTCTCGAATCGGGCAGCGGTATTTATGTGGATAATTTCCCTTTAAGAGGCAACTCAGGACTATCACTGGAGAATGTAACTACGGAAGTCCTTTCCGGATTCAACCATCTGCTGAATTATAAATTAATAGTACTGAACTTTGGGTTAAATCTTGTTTCAGAGACAAGCGATTATACCAGGTATGAGAAGCAGATGGTGAAGGTTATTTCTAATCTTAAGAAAGCACTTCCGGAGACCAGCTTTCTATTAATAAGTGTCGGAGACAAGAGCATAAAGAAGGGGAGCAGGTTTGCAACCGACCCTAATGTTCCGAAACTTGTAGAAATACAGAAGCGCATTGCAGAAACATCGGGCTGTGCCTTCTGGAACCTTTACCAGGCGATGGGAGGAGAGAACTCAATGAATAACTGGGTTACCGCGAGTCCTCCTCTCGCCTATAAAGATTATACCCACGTTAACAATGACGGAGCTAAAAAGATTGCAGACCTCTTAGCGGAAACAATTCTGGATGCTTACCGGAAGAACCGATGATCGCCAGTATATCCGACATTAACTCTTTAACTGATTTATGGAAAAATAATTCCGGACTGTACCCTGATAAGGATGCTGTTATTCACTGGAGCGCAGGAGAAGAACCATTCAGATGGAGCTGCTCATCACTTTACAATAAGGCTTTATTATATGCCAGCTATATTAGATCAGCCGGCATTAAACAGGGGGAAGTTTGTGCAATAATAATAAGTCATAATAAAGAGTTCTATCCCTTGTATATGGGCATATGCCTGTCCGGTGCAATACCCGCAGTTCTTGCCTATCCTAACCCCCGCCTCCATCCCGATAAGTTCAGAGAAGGGATTGTAGGGATGGCACAGAGATCAGGACTCGACTGGATAATTACAGAGAGAACCGCAGGCGGTTATCTGGAAGAACTATTAAAAGAGAAAAGTACTACGATCAAGGGACTGATCTATCCCCTGGAACATCCTTTGACATCAAATGACGATACAGGATTTATCTCCGGAAGCAATGCTTCATCTGATGATACCCTGCTTCTGCAGCATTCTTCAGGTACAACGGGACTGCAGAAACCTGTTCTTCTCACTAACAATGCCGTACTTAGACACCTTCAAAATTATGCAGAAGCAATTAAGCTTACAAAGAATGATAAGATAGTAAGCTGGCTCCCTCTCTATCATGATATGGGACTTATTGCTGCATTCCATCTGCCTCTTGCTCTTTGCATCCCGCTTATACAAATTGATCCGTTCGAGTGGGTAACTATCCCTTCGCTTCTGCCTCAAATAATATCATCAGAAAAGGGTACAATAAGCTGGATACCCAATTTTGCTCTTAATGTCCTGACAGACAAGGTAAGGGAAGAAGATCTTGAAGGTATATCACTTGACTCCTGGCGGCTCATTATAAACTGCAGCGAGCCGGTGAGGTATGAGAGTCATAAAAAGTTCATAGCCAGATATAAGAAGTATGGGTTAAGAGAATCAGCACTCTCCAGTTCATATGCTATGGCGGAAACTACATTCGCGATTACGCAAACTCCCCCTGATGAGCTCGTTAGAGAAATAACTGTAGACCCTGAAGAATATTCCAGAGGCAGGATAAGGCTGGCTGATGAA
The DNA here is from genome assembly GCA_963764685.1 of uncultured Ignavibacteriales bacterium. GTDB lineage: Bacteria > Bacteroidota > Ignavibacteria > Ignavibacteriales > Ignavibacteriaceae > CAVXTT01. The sequence goes on along the minus strand of CAVXTT010000019.1, from coordinate 239,511 downwards.
GGAAGGAAATTCCTTTCTTCAGGCAAAGTAATTAAAGGATGCAGTATCCGGATAGTCAATGAATCAAGAGAAGATTTGCCACCGGGATATATTGGTGAATTGGCAGTAACTTCTGAATCTCTTTTTGAAGGCTACCGCAACTACCCGGAGAAATCAGCTGAAGTCTTATCAGGCGGATGGTACTATACCGGCGACCTGGGATTTGAGGTTGACGGCTGCTATTTTATTTCAGGAAGGCAAAAAGATATAATCATTATTGCAGGAATAAATATATATCCTGAAGATATTGAAGCTGCTGTAGGTGAAATTAAAGGAGTCATTCCCGGCAGAGTTATTGCAGCCGGAGAATATGATGATGAACTCGGAAGCGAGCAGGTAACAGTTATTGCAGAAACTGCTTTAACGGATGATAAAGACATAATGAAGTTAAAGGAGGAGATAGTATGGGCGGGAATGTCATTGGATATTTCAATCCGGAAGGTACATCTCGTTCCTCCGCGATGGCTTATTAAAAGCTCAGCTGGTAAGCCTGCAAGAAAAACAAACATTGAAAGGATCAAAAGGGAGCTCATATGATCTCACAGCGGTTAAAGCAGGCAATACTCAATGAGCTTAATCTTGAAGATTTTAATCTCAGGGAGGAAACATTCGCCTGGGAAGTACCCGGTTGGGACTCCTTAAAACATTTAAATATTATACTGGCTGTCGAGAAAGAATACGGCATCAGGTTTAAGAATATCGAGATCCTTAAGCTTAAATGCGTGGGCGATCTGCAGAAACTAGTTGATTCTAAAACAGCCGGCTGAGGATGCCTTACCTTTTTGACATAGAAAAACTGGCACACCTTTTCCTTTATGATGAAGGGGATCCTCTTCTCTTTACTACTTCATTTTTTCTGTTTCTTTTTTTCGGATTATTGATTCTCTACCGCCTGGTATCTGCTTACCCGACTATCCGTAAGCTGCTGCTCCTTCTATTTTCCTTTTACTTTTATTATAAAGTCAGCGGTATCTTTCTTTTGTTGATAATCGGATCTTCAGTTGTAAACTATTATTCAGCTTTTCTTATCAGCAGAAGCAATGGATTAAGCAAAAGGATATTTTTTATTTCTGCAATCGGTTTAAACCTTGCCCTGCTGGGATATTTCAAATACACGAACTTCTTCATACAGGTAATTACTGACTTTAAGCTGCTTCAGGTTAATCCTTTCGATGTTCTTTTGCCCATCGGCATTTCATTTTATACATTCAAAGCCATCAGCTACCTTGTGGAAATTTATTGGGAGACTGAGCAGCCGGAAGAGAGTCTTCTCGACTTTACTATATATATCTCTTTCTTTGCAAATGTATTGGCAGGACCAATCGACAGAGCGTCTTCATTTATTCCGCAGCTGAAACAGGATTATTATCTTACAAACGCGCAGATCGGTATGGCAGTGTATTTTCTGATATCGGGAATATTCAAGAAGGCTGTAATAGCTGATTATATTAGCTTAAATTTTGTGGACAGGGTATTCGATGAACCGCTTAGATTTACCGGTGCAGAAAATCTGCTCGCAGTGTATGGCTATACTCTGCAGGTCTTTTGTGATTTTTCTGGATATACCGATATTGCAACGGGACTCGCTCTGCTGCTCGGCTTCAAGCTGATGGAAAACTTCCGGTCACCCTACCAGGCTGCAAGCATTGCAGAATTCTGGAGACGGTGGCATATCTCATTATCCAGCTGGCTTCTTGATTATATTTTCAGACCCCTTCAGATTAAATTCAGGGACTACCGCCTTGCAGGAAACATTGCCGCACTTTTACTTACGTTTCTTATATGCGGATTATGGCACGGTGCAAGCTGGACATTTATCTTCTGGGGATTACTACACGGCTTCTATATGTCATTCTCACTTTTAACTGCTAAAAGGGAAGCATTATACCGGAAGCTTAATATACAGAATTCATACCTGCTGAAAACCGGTAAGGTATTTATTACGTTTCACCTTATTGCATTCGCCTGGATATTCTTCAGGGCAAAGGATTTCAATTATGCATTTGATATGATCGGACAGATAGGAGAATATTTTAAGCCGGGAGTAATCCCTCAGTTTGTCATTGGTTATCCTGTTGCAGCATTTCTGCTTGTGACGGGATATTTACTTCATTTTATCCCTTTATCAGTTGAACAGAGAACTCAAAAACTGCTTGTGAGAATGCCGCTATTCGGGAAGGCTTTGCTGCTTGCTCTGATGATCTGGATTGCAGCACAATTCAGAGCTGCCGATCTGCAGCCTTTTATTTATTTTGAGTTCTGATCCCCATATTTATTGATTATTAGAACCCGAATACCTATTTTCAAATTTTATAATCCAATTCAACAAGGATAATCTAATGCGTTTTAAATTCTACCTCCTGTTACCCGTTCTGATTGCAGTAAGTGTAAGTGCACAGGTAACATACCAGGGACCCGCAGTAGGAAACGTAACTACAGGCGCCCAGCAGACAACAGATATTTTTGGATCCGACGGTCCCTTAATTGAACCGGGTAATCAGAAAATCAGGAATGAAGTAGATGAGTGGGTTAAAGAACCATATTATATGAATTTCTCTTCTCCTGTACCTGCCGAGAATGAACTCCCTTATTTTGAAGATCTGGGTGCACCAAAGCCCGAAGCAGTAGATAATATGACCGTGCTTCTAAATGATTTTTCCGGTAACCCGATGGGAGGTTCAATTCCTCCTGATCCGCATATTGCAGTAGGACCGGGACACATAATAACTACTACTAACAGCATATTCAGAATTTATGATAAAGAAGGAAACCTTTTAAAGCACATATCGGCAGATGTATGGAACAATGTTGTTAATCCTGTTCCTAATGCTTTCGATCCGCAGGTAATTTTCGATCATTACGCTAACCGGTGGGTTATGTTGTGGGATAATCAGAATGACGGCCTTCAGACAGCTTATTTCTTTATATCGGTTTCCGATGATGCCGATCCTTTGGGTACCTGGTATGTATGGTCGCTTCCGGCTCATAACAATGGAAACACTAATGCTCATAACTGGGGAGACTATCCCGGAATGGGCTTCGATGATGAAGCGATTTATATACTGTCGAGACAGTTTCCTTTTCCAGGCGGTCAGATGTATGATAAGATAAGAATTATATCCAAAGCAGAATTGTATGCAAGCAGCGGAGGTGCTCTTTCCTGGAAAGATATCTGGGCAATAAGTTATCCTAATGGTTCTGGAAGACCCGACGGTATACGTCCCTGCGTAACTTACGGACCAACCACCGACGCTTACTTTCCTTCAGACGGAATGGGGAGGAGGCAACGCTGTTAATTTTTATAAACTCACTAATCCGATAACAAATCCTGTCCTTACCGCGGTCAGTTTGGCAGTTCCTTATTATACTTCTCCTCCGCAGGCAAATCAAATGGGAGGGGGAATGGCGATCGAGCCTAATGGTGCAAACCTTATGATGGCTCCCAGGTTATATAACGGCAATATATATTTCGTTCACGCTGTGCGCAGCTCACAGCACGCAGGTTACTCTGCAATTAAATATGTGAAGATCAATACCGCTGGACCAACTATTGCTGAACAATTTTCATACGGCTCGGTGGGATATTTTTACTTATTCCCGGCATTGGATTTAGACAAGGATGGCAACGTTGCAGTTAACTTCAGCCGATGCGGCGATACTGAATATGCAGGCGCATTTTATACAAGCAGACTTGCCAATGACCCTCTTGGCTTTAATCCGAGTTATCTTTTAAAGCCGGGTGTGGATAACTATGTTGTAACATACGGCGGCGACAGAAACCGCTGGGGAGATTATCACGGCATTTACCGTGATCCTGCAGATCAGAATAATTTCTGGATGCTTACCGAGTATGTTCCTCATAGAAATAAATGGGGTACCTGGATAGGTGAAATACGCCTTGTACCATTCCCGGGTACTTATGTATTTACTGAAACACCTGTTGTTGATTTCGGTAATATAGAGATGACTCATTCAAGCGATCCATTCACTGCCGTAATTAAGAATTACGGTGAGGATAACCTGGTAATAACCGGTGTAGCCCAGGATGCCGGTCCATTCCACAGATTGAATAATATAACTTTTCCTGTCACCCTTGGTTCATATGATTCACTGCTCCTTGAGCTTCAGTTCACCCCTGCCGACACCGGCAATGTTGAGGAGATGTTGCAGGTATCCAGCAATAATACTGAGTTTGACGGACTGACTGTAAAAGGTAAAGGGTATGTAATAAAAACTGCTGTCAGAAATGTTCTCTACGCATCGAGCGGTACTTTCAGTGACGGGAATATTTTAACGATAAATCCTTTTTCAGGTGCAGGCACAATTATCGGACCCTCCCTTTATCCTGAACTTAAATCAATAGCAGCAGATCCTGTATCCAGTATAATCTATGGTATTTATTCCGGGCAGGCAATCCCTTCGACAGAGCTCGTCAGAGTGAATGCTGAAAGAGGTGATGCCTATCTGATCAGTATAGTTGAAGAGGGAGGTACCCTACTGACCGATCTTACATCAATAGCTTTTGATACCGACGGCATACTATACGGATTTAAGAAGAGCGGACAGATCTACCGGGTAGATCCTTCCACGGGAACAGCAGTATTGAAAAGTACTGCACCTGTACAGATATCATCTGCAGCATTCAATCCTTTAACAGGTGAATTGTGGATCGCCTTTTATGCTGCAATAGGTACCGGCAAGGATAAAATATACAAGCTGAATATTGAAACAGGTGAAGCCACCCTAATTGGTAACACAGGTTTAAGCTTAATGACAAACTCACTTGTATTCGACGGTGTTGGTGAACTTTATGGCACCATAGGAAATGCCTCACAGGTAAGCAGTTTTATAAAAATTGATACAAGCACAGCCGCAGGAACGATCATTGGACCTGTACAATATCCCAACATAACAGGTCTGGCATATTACGGTGATAAGTTTACAGGAATAGAGAATGATGAACCGGGTATGGTTACCGTTTACAGTCTCGCACAGAATTATCCTAATCCCTTTAATCCAAGTACTGTAATTTCTTATAGTCTGCCGTTTACATCTGATGTAAGTCTTAAAATTTACAATATACTAGGAGAGACTGTCAAAACATTAGTTAGCAGTGAGATGACAGCGGGTAGACATAGTATTAATTGGACGGGAGATGATAATTCCGGTTCAAAGGTAAGCAGCGGTGTTTATTTCTATGAACTTAGAGCTGCATCAGTAAGCGGGGAGAAATATAATGATATGAAGAAAATGATTTTAATGAAATAAAATTACACCATGGGGGAAGTGATTCCCCCATAGATTATCACTGAATAAAAAACAATTTATAGATCCCCTACAGGGATCTAATGCTGTGGTTATCTTGTGCTACAATTATATTCCCCCTACAGGGGAATGCATTGTGGTGATCGCCGCTATCACAATAATGTTCCTCCTCTGAAGAAAGTTTCTACAATTATATTCCCCCCTACAGGGGAATGCACGGTGGATAAAAAATAATATTCCGCTTTAAAGGGAAAATTCAGTTGATCTAAATATTACCCAATTATATTTTTTACCAACCAAACAAAAGACTAAGAGCCAAGAATCAAGAAAAAAACATTTAGTTGCGATCTTCTGGTAAACGAAATATAGTGCTTCACCCTGATTTGTGATATAATTGTATAAAAACAATACCAAATAATCTCGATTCCTGTAGGGACTCCATAAATTATTGGTTATTGTTTTTTTATCGGAGATTAGCTACAGAGATGAATTAACTTTAAAATTATGTCCTTTTACACAGGTAAAACAAACTCATCCCCAACCCTTCTCTTGGGAAGAGAAGGAAGCGGAAAGAAAATCAGATCATTTAAGATTTACATCGTTCAAGATTTACATCATTCCATCAAACTATGGTACCGTAATATCGTACCTGCCGGCAGCGGGTAGGCCATCAAATTAGGCACCATCGTACAACATTATGTGTCTCTGCCTATATTCTAAATTATTTTGCTTCACCCTGTAGGGGTGACATAATTGTAGATATTAATACAATATAAATTATGATCCCTGTAGGGGATCCATAATTCCGGCGACTATTTTTCTAAACTATACAAGTTTTTGCTGAAATTATATCCCCCTCAAAAAGCTTGACAAAAAATTCAACCAAACCAGGAACCAAAAATATTCTTAAATAAACTTTTAATTATTTTTCCGCTAACTCCTTTAATTTCTGCAGTGCCTTCGGCCAGACACCCTGAAACATTTCCTTTAATTCATCATTGGTGTCTACCTCCACCAGGACCTCTGTTTTACGGTCCTTCTGCCTGAATGTATAATTTTCATAGGCACCTGCCCATCCTTTAACAGCTTCGCTTTCAGTATCCTCCCTGCCGTCCTGTACCACGCCAAGGTGCTCAATAGAGATATATTTATATGGTTTATTTTCTGCTATACGGCTTACCATCCCTTCCATCCTGCCGCTCTTGCCGGGTGCAAGAAAAAGTATTTTACTTCCTTTCTTCCAATCACCCTTGTAATGTGAACCAGGGGCAAATACTCTTGTCCATTCCATAAATGATCGTTCCCCGAGCATAGAGTTCCAAACCTTTTCTCTTGGTGCATCTATCACTACTGAAAAACGCAGATTCTCCATCAACTACTCCTTATCTTTTTTTGAATATTTGAGTTTTTAGGATAATCATCAACCCTAAAATTTTAATACATCAAATCCGGTGCGCATCAGTCACATCGACTTAAAGTAACGTATAACTGTCTAAATAACAGATTAACCGCTCATACAAATTATGTTTATTTTTAATATTAAGATTTTATAATTATCCGGGCTTATCGCCAGAAGTACCCGTTTTAATTGTCCTAATCCTAAAAAGTGAGAGGAAATATGATTAAACTAAAAATTTTAACTCTAATGCTTCTATTATCTGCAGGAACTATTATGGCTCAAAAGGTATTTCCATACGAGACAAACACGAGTATCCTTGATAACGGAATGAAAGTAATCCTTATCCCGATGGAGTCACCGGGACTTGTTTCCTATTATACAGTTGTCAGAACAGGCAGCCGTGATGAATGGGAACCAGGTAAATCAGGGTTCGCACATTTCTTTGAGCATATGATGTTCCGCGGAACAGAAAAATACCCGGGCCCTGTATACGACAGCATCATAACCAGTCTTGGTGCAGATGCTAATGCATTTACCGATGATGATCTTACCGTCTATCATCTGAATTTTGCAGTAAGTGATCTGGATAAAATAATGGAGCTTGAGTCAGACCGCTTTCAGAACCTGAAATATTCCGAGGAACAGTTTAAGACAGAATCCGGAGCGATCTACGGTGAATTCCGTAAGAGACAGAACAAGTCCCTTCTTTGCTAGCCATCGAGAAGCTGCACGATATATCTTTTGAAAAGCATACATACAAGCACACAACTATGGGATTTGAGGAAGACATAAAAAATATGCCCAATATTTATGACTACAGTATTTCCTTTTATCAGAGATACTACAGACCTGATAATGTGGTACTGCTGGTAGTAGGGGATATTGATCCCGCCAACACTCTTCAGATGGTTAAGAAATATTATTCCGAATGGAAGCCCGGTTACATTCCGCCTAATATAACCCCGGAACCGCCGCAGACAGAGCCAAGAAAAGCTGATGTTTCCTACGAGGGGAAAACTCTTCCTATTATGATCCTTGCATATAAAAATAATGCTTTTAATGTTGAGGATAAAACATTCCTTTCGGCTGCTCTTGTTAAGTGATCTTGCATTCGGAGAGATAAGCGATATATATAAGAAGCTTGTGTTGAATGAGCAGAAAGTCCAGTTCGTTTCTTCCAACCCGGGCTTTTCAAGAGATCCGGGACTCTTCTATATTTATTCGATGGTAAAGGATGAAAAGGATATCGACTACGTCAGATCCGAAATCCTGAATACACTCGAGTACTTCAAAACTAATCCTGTAGATGAACAAAAGCTTAAAGATCTTAAGATGAGAGCTAAATATTCATTCCTTATGGCACTTGATAATAATGATGCAGTTGCCGCTGCACTCCCTTTTTATATAGCCTACACCGGAGATGTGAATGTGGTTGATCAGTTCTTTACCGGGGTGGACAGGATTACGCCTAAGGACATAATGGATGCTGCCGGTTATATTTTCCAGACAGAGAAAAGGAATGAAGTATTATTGAAAGGAAAATCAGAATGAAAAAGATATTAAGCCTTATATTGATTTTGTTTATGTTGCCTGTGATGAATTATTCACAGACGGGTGACCCGGTACTTCTTCCGGTTAAAGATGATCCTACAATAACCTTCAGGATAATGTTCAATGCCGGCTCACAGTGTGACCCTGAGGGGAAAGAGGGACTCGCACAGCTTACTGCAGCGATGATATCTGAAGGAGGAACAAAAAATAATACTTACGAGCAGGTTCTTGAAAAACTATATCCTCTTGCCGCAGGATATGATGTTACCCTGGGTGTTGAGACAGCTACATTTACCGGCAGGGTGCATAAGGATAATCTTGAAAAATATTATGGCCTTATGACCGATGCCCTCCTTAGTCCTGCCTTTAACGAAGAGGATTTTACAAGAATCAAAGAGAATCTCCTCAATTATCTGAACACTACTTTAAAATATTCCAGTGATGAAGAACTCGGCAAGGCAGTATTGTACAATCAAATTTACCAGGGTACTCCTTACGGACATATAACTGCAGGAACCATCACCGGGGTGAATAATATAACGCTTCAGGATGTAAAGGACTTCTATTCAGAGTACTACAACAGGAATAACTATGTACTTGGTATCGGCGGAGGGTATGATGAAGGGCTAGTAAAGAGAATGCAGCAGGACTTGATGAAATTATCCGATAACAAGATTGAACAAATGCCCGCACCAAAGCCTGAAGAACTGAAAGGATTGAATGTAACCATAATTAATAAGGATGCAGCATCGACAGCAATTTCCCTGGGATTCCCTATTAACCTCACAAGAGGAAGCAGGGACTGGTATGCACTGGCAATCGCAAATTCCTGGCTGGGTGAACACAGGAATTCCAGTTCACATCTTTATCAGGTTATCAGGGAAGAGAGGGGATTAAATTATGGTGACTACAGTTATATTGAACACTTCCCCAATGGAGGCAGCCTGCAGATGCCCCCGGTTAATTATCCCAGGAGACAGCATCTGTTTGAAATATGGATACGTCCCGTACCGAATAATGCAAGACACTTCGCTCTGCGTGCAGCATTGAGAGAGCTTAAAAACCTTGTGGATAACGGACTGACAAAAGAACAATTTGAACTCACTAAAAACTTTTTGTCAAAATATGTCCTGCATTATGCTCCTTCAACAGGTATGCGTTTAGGTTATGCCCTTGATGACAGGTTCTATAATATTAATGGAGGTCATCTCGAAATGTTCAGAAAGATGATGAAGGAAATAACACTTGAAGAAGTAAATGCAGCAGTCAAAAAATATCTTCAGTATGATAATATGCAGATTGCAATAATTACAACCGATGCTGAAACACTCAAAAAGGATCTTGCAGCAAATACTGAATCTCCTATTGAATATGCTTCAGCAAAACCTGCTGAAATAACAGAGCAGGATAAAGAGATTATCAAATATCAGCTGAATATTCCTGAAGAAAACATCAGGATCCTTGATGTAGAGAGTCTTTTTAAATAATCCCTTCATTAGAGACAATTTTAGGGGGTCTGCTGACCCCCTTATTCTAAGTTTTTTCCCATAATTTTTTTATATTTGCAGCAGCCCATCTGAGTGTTCCTGCCTTGGAATGCTTTGAATTTTAATTTATTTTTATAAAAAAAGAGTTATTTGTATGACGAAGAACTTTGTATCAAATAAAGATGAAACAGTAAGAATGTTTGACAACACGATGATGGAATCTCTTTCAAGGGTGCATCCTTTGGTTCCTTTGATCATATTCCTGCCTGCGATCGGTTTCTTCCTTTACAGGTCGGCTGCCGTGGGTCTTTCTTTAGGTACAATTATTTCATTTGTTGTGGTGGGAATACTTATATGGTCGTTTACCGAATATATGCTCCACCGGTTTATTTTTCATTTTGAACCTAAATCAGAATTCGGGCACAGGCTTCATTTTATTTTTCACGGTGTGCATCACGATTATCCGAGTGACTCCAGGCGCCTTGTAATGCCTCCCTCTGTAAGCATTCCGCTTGCGGCACTATTTTATTTTCTTTTTGAGATGCTCTTCGGTAATGTGTATGTGTCTCCTTTCTTTGTCGGATTCCTGACCGGCTATCTTTTTTATGATATGACACATTATGCAATCCATCATTTCAATATGCATAATAAGTTCTGGCTTGCCATAAAAAATCACCATATGAAACACCATTATCAGAACCCGGGGAAAGGATTCGGGGTAAGCTCTCCCGTCTGGGATGAAATAATGGGTACGAACTTTCCTGCTTCACAGAACAAGAAGGGGTAACCGTAATACGGCTTACCGGGTAAGATATCATTGGGGACATATTATTATCCTGGTGATCTTACTATCCATTACTGTCCCGGCGGATGAAGAACAAATATTCATTCGATTAACCCAGGTTGGGTTTCTTCCTTATGATTTAAAGACTGCAGTCGTTTTCTCCAATATTCCCGTCTCCGATATCCTATTCTACATAAAGGGAACGGAGGATTATAAAGAGGTTTACAACGGACGGATAATTCAAAGCCGGCTTACCGCAGAAAATTTTAAGTATACTTACATATTGGACTTTTCCCCATTTAACCTTCCGGGCGGTTATGTTATTGAAGTTGATAATCAGCGCTCATATCCTTTTGTCATCTCTGAAAATGTATTTAACAATGTAACCGATTCACTGATGCTTTTCTTCAGGGTGCAGCGGTGCGGGCCAACTAACCCGTATCTTCATCTTCCCTGTCATTTATCAGATGCTTCTGTTGTAAGAGGGGAAGAGGATTCCTCAGCTGCTGATCTCACGGGCGGCTGGCACGATGCGGGTGATTATATAAAATTCTTAAGCACTACGGCATTCACTACTTATATGCTCATATTCTCCTATGAGTTCGATAAGGAGAAATTCGGATTCGATAATGATCATAACGATGTACCCGATATTCTTGAAGAGGCAAAAATCGGACTCGACTGGCTGCTCAGGGCGCACTTCAAAAAAGGAAAGCTGATCACACAGGTCCAGGATCTCAGGGATCATACACCATTCTGGAGAATGCCTGAAGATGATTCATTAAGATACGACCGTCCCGCATTTACTTCATTCGGAAAAAATCATATCGGTATTTTCACAGCCGCACTGGCATTAGGCGCAAGGGTATGGAAGGAGAGATTTCTTGCAGAGGAGTTTGCAGGTAATTGTCTGCAGGCTGCAGAAGATATGTACTCGGTAAGGATTGAGGCACCTGATCTTGGAGAAAATTTAACAGCAGCATACCGTGATAAGGAATTTAACGGCAAGCTTGCACTGGGAGCCGTTGAACTGTACTTAACAACCGGTGAGGAAAAGTATTTAACGGAAGCCGATGAATATGCAGCAGACCTGCAGCCTGATTTCTGGTGGGGGTGGGGAAATATAAATAGTCTGGCATTCTACAGACTTGCAGCATATGATCCCGGTTATAAGGACCGCATGTACGAAGGGCTTAATCATTTTAATCTTGTAAAGGACAGCTCGGTCTTTAATGAGGGGACTGCATATTCCTGGGGGACTACAAATGCATTATTAGGAGCTGCGCTTCAGGCAATTCTTTATAAGAGATTAACACCGGGTAATAATTTTGATTCACTGACAGTTTACCAGAGAGATTATGTTCTTGGAAGGAACCGTTGGGGCATATGCTTTATCAGCAGGACCGGTTCTGATTATCCGGTGAATATTCATTCGCAGCTGTTCTATTTAAATGGGGGTAATCTCCCGGGAGCTCTTGTTGCAGGTCCTGCACCATTAGAGCTGGTTAAAAATTATAGTATAAATATTAATGATAAAAAATTTGATCTCTTCAACACTCATTCAGTTATATACTGCGACGACAGGGATAATTATATAACGAATGAACCAACAATCGTGAGTAATGCAACCGCCTTGTTCGTATTCGGAAATTACTCAAAGCGCTAGCTTATTAATCTTTTTCACATTAAGTTTGATTAACCTTGGAATAAGACTTTCTGTCAAAACACCTTCATATTTCTATTTAACTATTCCTATCATCCGTTTATCATCCGTCTATCATCCGTTTATCATCCGTTTATCCTCCGTTGCCGTACCTAAGATCAACGGCTGATAAACCTCATATAAGCCTTGTTTAATGCTTTTTATTTAGAAATTATTGTATGATTATTACAATTTAGGGCAACTGACATGTTGTCGCGCTGTCGGTCACTTCGATACATTTTCTCGAAGACTCGAAAACACTCAGTGACCTTTCATTCTCTTTCATAAAGAATCCTAGCCCGGTGGCTGAGTGTCTGCCGGGAGGCGGATGTATCGAAGCCACAAGGGCGGGTACCTGCCTAACAGCAGGCAGGCTCGAAAACACTCAAAGACCTTTCCCCGATACATTTTGTCGCACTGTCGGTCACTTCGATACATTTTCTCGAAGACTCGAAAACACTCAGTGACCTTTCATTCTCTTTCATAAAGAATCCTAGCCCGGGTGGCTGAGTGTCTGCCGGGAGGCGGATGTATCGAAGCCACAAGGGCGGGCATGAAGCACTCAATAACTTTGGAACATTTTCTCGAAAACACTCAGTGACCTTTCATTCTCTTTCATAAAGAATCCTAGTCCGGTGGCTGAGTGTCTGCCGGTAGGCAGATGTATCGAAGCCACAAGGGGGGCATGGAGCGCTCAATAACTTTGGATACATTTTCTCGAAAACACTCAAAGACCTTCATAAATTGTATTCCTGTTGGGGAATAAATCCAGATGAATTTTCGTTCAATAATTTGATTGGAATTCGCATCAAAACCTTAAAATATTCTTTTAAATGTCCGTTGTTATCTGTAGCATAATAATACATCTACAGGGGTGTATGTTTCTCTTTGTTGCAGGAAAACTGTTAATATGGATCAAATTATTAACCATTTCGGCGGCATATAATTTGGTTGCCAATGTTAAACTATTTTCAATCGTATGAAGAAAAAAATACAATTATTAAGGTCTGGATTATCCCTTGTAGATAAAACCTGGGGAGGGTTTTACAGAGGGGGTACTTATATGTTAGTCGGACCTCGTAAATCGGGGAAAACTTTACTGGGATTACAATTTGCTATGGAGGCAGCAAACCAGAATGAGGTTTGCGTCTACTTTACGGTTATGCGCCCAAAGGATCTTCTTATCCACGCATCTTCGATCGACTTCGATCTGCAGAATTATATGAGTCAGAACAGCATAATAGTAGTAAAGGTTTCGCCCCCGCTTGAATTAAACCAGGCAGCAAACCCTGATGATATTTTAACTGAGTACCTGAATGATATCGTCTCCGTTGTCGAGCAGTATCAGCCGGGAAAACTAATCTTCGATGAAATAACTCCTTTCGTCGGCTTTAACAATATTAATACACTGCAGACTGTATACTCGAGGACCCTCGAGAAAATTGAGGAGCTCGGAGTAACAAGTCTCTTCCTGCTGGGACAGCCGGTTACTCCTGCTGCAAAGCAGGTTGCAGATACACTGCTTGCCAACAGTACCGGTGTTATTTTACTCGAGAAAAAAGATCCCGACTCCCCGCGTCTTGAAGGAGGAAAGATCACGATTATTCCGAATATCGGTCATACAGAAGGAGAGTTTAGTTCACACTATTCCATCGAGCCGTACAAAGGCATAATCGATGATTATAAACAGAACCATCAGAAGGACAAACAAAGGAAATACAAAACTTTGGATGAATTTAATGTTATCGAGGATAAAACGATGAGCACCAATATTTACCCCGCAGCTGAATTAAAACTAATCATTAATAATCAGATTGCACTCTTTAGGAGTACGGGGCAGACATTCGATTTAGTTTCCCTGATGCTTCATCCTGAAGCAGAAAAGAAAGGTCTCCTTACTTTTAATCAGCTCCGGAGTTCGGTTAAACTGGCAGTCGAGAAAAAAGATAAGATATGTAATATCGAGGATAAAATAATAGTTCTAATTCCCCGAAGTGACAATCAAAGTATTCCTGCATTCGCCTCCAGGTTAAGAAATAATCTGCCCGGAAGTGCAACTGAATATTTAGATGAAGTACTTCCATTTATATCTGTATTCAATTTAAGAGTAGACGAAAAAGTGGAGAATTCAGATTACCTTGTGAACAGGCTTCTGGCTGAAGGTTCTGAATACAATGGTATAAATTAAAATAATTACGTTTTACATCCGGTAATTTTATGGGCCTCTTTGCTAAAACTATTTTCTTTTTCTATCTCGGGGCTCAACTTTCTCTTGCACAGGATGCTTCCAGCTATCAGCTGAAAGAGGAGGCTGAGAATTATTTATCCGATGGTAAACTTGGTGAGGCAATAGACCTGCTGAATAAGTATATCTCTGCCGATCCTGGTAAAGCCGACGGGTACTATCTCAGAGGTGAAGCATTCGAGAAAAGGGGAAATTATGAATCAGCAATCAGGGATTATCAGTCAGCATCAAAGCTTGAGCCCGGAAACAGGAATTATTCGGTAAACCTGACCAGGGCAAGAGAGGTATGGAATAAACTTCTCGTTAACCGGATTGAAGGTTATAAAAGAGAAATTGTTGTTAATCCTTCAAATCCAAAGAATTATCTGGAGATCGGGAAATCTTATAAAAATTTTGAGGATTGGGAGTCGGCTGAGTTCTGGTATGATGAATATCTTAAAAGGGAGGAAGCATCCCCAGATGAGATCTTAAGATATACTGAGGTGCTTACAAAGCTGAAAAAATTCCGTAAAGGAGAACCTATACTGAAGAAATATACCTCAATGTATCCCGGCGATCACCGTATCTGGTCAAGATACGGATATTTTAATTTATGGCTCGGCAATAAGAATAAAGCCATTGATGCCTTTGAGGAAGCCCTCAGGATACGTCCTTATTTTAAGGAAGCTATGGAAGGGCTTGATCAGGCGAAGGGTAAAGGATATAATTATACTTATACATCTGCTCCCCGCGGAACACCGCAGTATGCAATTGATAAATACTACAGGGAGCTGAAATCCTCCCCGGGAAATAACGCAGTAAGGTTACTGCTTGTAAAGGAGCTGATGAAGCATAACCGGTATGAGGAAGCTTATCAGCAGCTTGAAATTTTAAAGAAGAACCAGGTATCTACCGCTGAAACAGATAGTCTCCGGACAGAAGCAGATCAGCAGAGAAAGAAGGCTCATTATATTAAGATCGATGAGCTGAGAGCACAGTATGACAAGGGCAAGGTGAATAATGATCTGCTGCTCCAGCTGGCAAGGCGCTACAGTTATGTTGAGGAATATGACTCTTCCTCCTTCTTCTATCAGGAATACCTGAAACTTAATCCGGGAGACCTTGCTGTTCGTTTCGAGTATGCTAAGGTGCTTGCCTGGAATGAAGATTATGAGGTGAGCAGGAAAGAAGTATCCCTTCTTCTTAACCTTGATCCCGGTAATCCTGAATACCGGCTGCTGTATGCAACACTATCCGTCTGGATGCTGCAGGATCTGGAAACTGCGGAAGAGTATCTTAACAGTATACTGGAGAAGGACCCTAATAATTTTGAAGCGCTTATCTCATCGGTTTGGCTTAACATTCAGAAAAAGGATTTTACTGTCGCAGAAGATTTTCTGCAGCGGGCTAAGGATATTGATCCCCTGAATGAAAGGATCGTAAAGCTGGAGTCGGATCTTGATTTTCATAAACTAAGAGCAGAGGAGGAAAGAATATTCCAGATACTTGAAGCAGGCAGGGAGCTGGCTGCACAGAATAAATGCATAGAAGCCCTTAAGTTTTATGAGGAATATCTCTCCCAGGTCGACCCTAACAGAATGGTCCGGAAAGAATATGCCGATGTGCTTGCCTGTGCGGGTTATTATGACAGGGCTCTGAAGATCTACGATGATCTTCTTGCAGCAGAATACAATTTTGAAACAGACCTGCAGAGAGCTAAAGTGTATTACTGGTCGGGGGATTCTCTTAAGGCAATGCAGGAATTTAAAAGATTATATGCATCAAACCCTGAAAACTTTGATGTAAGAATGTACCTGGGAGATACTTATACACAAATGAAGATGTACCCTGAAGCGGAAGCGATATATGACCAGATGCTTTCCTCAGGACTCGATTCTACACAAAAGCAGCTTATTGTTCTAAGAAAAGGATGGCTGCCTGTTGGAGGTGCTGGACTACTCAACTTTCCCATTATGGTTGCACCCTCGTCAGTGTACTACGAAGACAATTTTGATTTCAGTTATAACCAGCAGTTGTTGAGAGTCGATCTCAATGTAACACCTTGGATGTCTGTTTCACCGGAAGCATCTTTTGGCTTCTTATCATCAGACCTGGTCAGGAACAGTTTCACCGGGTTCAGAGGTTATCTCCTGTTCCGGATCACGGAACAGCTTCTTCTGGGAGGGGGCGGGGGAGTAACAATGTTTAAAGACCTTGAAGAGAGCCCTTACGGTGAAGGTTTTATAAAGTACGAGAAGCCGGAGATATACTCGGCATCATTTACCTATAATCACGTTGATGCGGCTTTTGTATTGTACTCACCGTCGCTTGTTGACAGGAGATTAAGTTCGGACCTTTTCAGGTTAGCGGGCTTTTACAGATTTACATCGGGTATAAAATTATCGGGCTATGCCAACAGGATATATGTTTCTGATGATAACAGTGGTCTGCTGCTTGAGGCAGAGGCTGGAATGTACTTTACCAGGAAATTCTACGCGGGCTATGAATTTTTTAATGAATCATTTAACAACGTATCTGTCTATTATTATTCGCCGGAGCATTACACTACTCACAGCCTGACGGCAGAATATGATTTTATTAAGGAGAAGGTCAACCGGCTTACACTTGGAGGCAAGCTCGGACTAATATCAAACAGTAATTTTATTTTAAGAGAAATCTATGTCGGCGGTATGTATAATATTATTAGTAATTTAACAGGGCAGGCAAGAATCTCTTACGGCACAACTTTACAAAACGATCTCGGCTACAGTTCTTTTGCAGCACAGCTTGCTTTTTACTGGCTGCTCTGATCTAAATAATGTGGCCGGATATGATACACAGAAGAAATTAAATCTAATTGTGTTACAGTCAAAATTAGATTATCCGGTTAACTAAGACTGTATTAAATAATTGTTAAATGGCATATTTATTGAACTTTTATACAAATAAACGGAACAAATGATTCCACAGGAAACGATCCGTAAGGAAATACTTTTCAAAGACTCTAACGAGGAACGTCCTGACACAGGTAAGGTCAACAGTAAATACCTGCGCCGGATCCTTGTAAGCGGATTGCTTTCGTTAATACTCCTGCTTGTGATCTTTTATACCCTGCCTAAGACGATTCTGACAGTTAACTCAATGCTTGAGTATGCAACAATTGTTGCCCTGGTTATTTTTCTCTTTATCCTGCTGATAAGATATTTTGTAATATTGATCCTTGCTTACCTCTATGTAAATGAATATACATTCAAATCAGTCAATGGTTTTTATCCGTTTGTGTCGGTCATTGTACCGGTTTATAATGAAGAAAAGGTAATACGTAATTCCATACAGTCACTGCTCGACCAGAATTATTATAACTATGAAATTATCATTGTAAATGACGGTTCGACCGATGGAACTCCTGCAGAAGCAGAAAAGCTGGTAGGCTACCAGAATGGGAAGCACGCTAAAGTTAAAGTTTCATTGATAAATAAACCGAACGGGGGGAAGGCAAGGGCACTGAATGCCGGCATAAGAGTTTCAAATGCAGAATATATATTATGTATGGATGGGGATTCACAGCTGACGCCGGACAGTATCAGACTTGCAATAAGACACTTTACCAATCCTGAGATCGGTGCAGTAGCAGGTAATGTAAAGGTACTTAACAGAGGGAAATTCCTTACTAATCTTCAGGCGCTGGAATATATCGAAGGTTTGAATATGGCACGCAGCGCGCAGAGTTTTCTTAAGCTTGTGAACATTATTCCAGGTCCTCTTGGTGTATTCAGGAGAAAAGCAATTGAGGAGGCAGGTCTGTATTCATCGGATACATTTGCCGAGGATGCGGACCTGACGCTAAAAATATTAGCCGGCGGATGGAAGATATATTATGAGCCGAATGCCATCTCTTATACCGAGGCTCCGGCTGATATGTATCAACTGTTGAAACAAAGGTACAGATGGACCCGGGGGATTATTCAATCCGTTAGGAAGCATAAGAAGCTAATGATAAACCCCACTATTAATTTCGGGGATACTTTTATTCTATGGACAATGTCCTATGAAGCTTTAGTTTGGCCGGCAATGAATATTGCGGCTAATTTATTCTTTATTATTGCGGCCCTGGCATTCGGATTTACCCAGCTCATCTTTTTCTGGTGGGCCGGTTTGGCATTGCTTGATATGATAACTGCCCTGTATTGTATATCGGTGGAGAAGGAGGAATACCGCCTTGCCTGGTATGCAGTCATCTACAGGATGTTCTTTATCTTATTGATCGATGTATGCAAGCTGATGTCATCAGTTGAAGAATTTCTCGGCATCAGGATGACCTGGGGTAAACTGGAACGTGAAGGTACTATTTAAGATATTTTTATATAAACTATTTTCTGTGAGGGTTCTATGGAACTGATTCCCGTATTATCGACCATAATACTGGTGGCAACAATAACTACTTTTATACTGGCTATAGGTGCATATATTCTGTATAAAAGAAGGGAAAAAAGAGGACAGAAGTATACTCCGGTGTACCGTGTCCCTGCCACCGGTGAATTGATTACTCCTGCAAGATCTCCTGAATACCGTGAAACAGAAACTGCAGCCCGCAGATCAGGCAGAGTTGAGGAGGAAGTATTAACTGAAAAAGTGACACTTACCGAAACTCCTTCCCGCGGAGAACAAAGGCTGCAGGCAAAGACAACCAGGGAGGGTAAAAAGACTACAGAGGTAAAGCGTAACGGGGATAAATTTATGAAATACACCTCCGAGGGATATATCTCTGCAAAAGAAAATGACGAGAGAGGATCGCTTAAGTGGAAATAAGAAGGTCAAGAGGTATTAGTCAGCCTCTTATTCTTCTTTTGGGATTTATAATTGTAGCAGGTGCTCTGCTTACCTACTACTTTATTCTTAACGGAGTTTTCGGCAGGATCGACAAATCGGACCTGATACCCGATATAAAAGCTGTAGACCATTATTTATTCGGTAAGAAACCGAGAACAGCGCTGCTTTATTCTAAATATACCGAGAACATACTGCCGGAGAAAAGCACCTGGCTGAGAGATAATATCCATACATGGCAAAAGTTTATTGAGCTGATGAGTATTAAGTATGATATTGTTTCCGATAATAAAATTGAATCAGGAGGATTAAGCGATTATGATCTTCTTATTCTCCCCGGATCAAAGTCCCTGAGCGACAGGGAAATAGTTAATATTAAAAAGTTTTTAGACACAGGAGGAAGCGTATTTGCAACCAGCGGTACCGCGGCTTATTCAGCCGATGGAAAATGGAGAGGGTGGCAGTTCCTGTCGGAAGTATTCGGGATAAATTTTACAAAAGAAATTTCAGACAGCACAGGGTCAAAGATACATACATTAAGGGGAGGGCTCCCCTTAACTGCGAATATTCCTACAGGCTATCCGCTCCGTGTGGCAACCTGGGATGTACCTATGGCTGTGGAAGTACTGGACCCCAGAACACAACAGGCAAGCTATTGGTATAATTACCGTCTTGAGAGAGGACTCGTAAGGGAAGAGCTGACAAAGAGTGCAGGAATAGTATACGGCACTTACGGTAAAGGGCGCTTCGTTTGGATGGGCTTTGAGGTTAATTCAGTCGCCGGCATAAAGGAGGATTATATTTATTTCGAACGGCTCTTCCGCAATTCTGTTAACTGGCTTGAAAGAAAGCCTGTGGCATATATTAAAGAATGGCCCGGTGAATATAATGCTGCGGCAGTAATTATGCCTATTTTGTCCCGCGATTTGACCAATACAGGGAATATCCTCGAAATACTTTCATCAGAGAAAGTTCAGGCAACATTTATGATCGATGCTCAAACTGCTGAGCAGAACCGTAGTCTCGTAAGAAATCTTACCTACTACGGAAACCTTGCTGCAATTGTGGATGTGGGATATCTTACTTCAGTGTACGACAGTATTAACACGTTAAATGAATATAATACGCAGCTCCGTTCGCTTAAAAATACAAAGCATATACTTGAGGCTGCTTCCGGTATTACTGTAGAAGGAGTTAAACCATATTTCGGTCTTTATGATATCAACACAATAAAGGCTCTGATAGAAGCCGGATATAATTATATAATTTCAGACTCGCTGAGTGACCGGTCGGTACCGCGCAATATGATCTTCCCGGAAGGACACGTGGTGTCTATGACCAGAACCTCCCGTGATGATTATGAGATCATAAGGGATTTTAATATTACAGATCCTGTGCTTCAGTTTTATACTTACCAGGAAGATATAGACAGGGTACTGTTTGAGGGAAGTATGTTTATGTTCCAGCCGCATACGGACTACCAGTTAAAACCTGAATATGCCCCTGTAGCCCGCGAAGTAATTAAGGATCTGAAGGATAAGAACTTCTGGATTACTACCCCCGATGAGATTGCAAGGTGGTATTCCAGGAAAACTTCTATAGAATTAAAAGCTGATCAGAGAAGCAGCGGAAGGATAAGTCTGCAGATTACTAATCCCGGTGAAGAAACGATGGAGCAGATAGTTATCAATATACAAATGAGCGGACCTGTAGAGGACGTTTCAGTTACTACGGAGATTATAGGAATACAGCCTGCCGGTTTCAGGTATGACCGGGAGAAGAATGTTATTTATTTGTTCGTGAAGGATCTGAAAGAAGGTGAATCGAGGACATATTATGTGGACTTTTCACCTTTAAATTCTTAAGATTTATTTGCTTAAAACTATTTTTGGATAATGGATGAAACCATCCGGTATAAATATTAAACTTATTGAAACCCTTAGCGGTAATATCAATTATCCTTTCCTGGTAATTGATCAATCCGGCAACCTCTTATTCTTCAATAACCAGGCTGATGAACTCTTTAAGCCGGGAGCCGTACCTAATTTATATGACCTTGTGGGGGGTAAATCGGGGGCAATATTTAAAGCACTTATACGCGAGGCAAATAATGAAGGACAAACTGTAAGGAATATTGAACTTGTGCTTGCATCCGGAGCAGAACATAAGCTGAAGGCTGCAATAAGAAGATATGATGAAGATGACGAGAGATATTTTTTAATCACTCTTCAGAAACAGGAAATTAAGATCAGCGGTGAGGGGACTGCAGACCTGAAGCTGAGAACGGCAGAAATAAAAGAGCTTATAAAAAATGAAGAGATAATTGCTATAATCGAAGAGATAAAAGCACTTTATCCATTTACATATATAGGGAAAGAAAAAGTAAGGAACCTGATCAACCGGCTGAATGATATTTTCTGGATAACCGATGCTGATGGAAATTTTGTGCTTGTAAATAATAAGCTCGCAGAGGAACTCGGACTTATACCTGAAGCCATCGAAGGTAAGCCGGAGCTTTCCTTTACTCCCTCATATCTTACTGATTTCAGAAAGAGCATAGATGATTATATTAAAAATTCCCTGCAATGGGTAAGTTCAAGGGGCTTTCCGGTGCACGGTATAAATGTAACCGGAAATATAATCAGGGTCCCTCTGCTGGATCAGGATTCAAATCTTTTAGCTATAGCAGGTTTATCACAGCCCGATCAGCCCCAGGAGAGCATAGAACCGGATTATAATCTTATTTTAGAATCCATCCCTTCTGCTGCTGCATTTATTAACTCCGAAGGAAAAGTAACCGAAGCTAATAAATCATTTGCAGGTTTAATGTCCCGCACTCCTGACGACTTCCTGAATTTAGCATACTCATCGCTTCTACCCTCTGCCATTTCTCAAAAAATTACATTATTTTTACGTGAGAGTAATAAGGAGGCTTCTTTTTATTTCAACGGGATGTTCAGCGGTAATCAGAAAATTGATTACCTTGTGCATATTAAACAATTAAACAGAGGCAGAAAAGAACTTTTCCTAATAATCG
Organism: uncultured Ignavibacteriales bacterium; assembly: GCA_963764685.1. Classification (GTDB taxonomy): domain Bacteria; phylum Bacteroidota; class Ignavibacteria; order Ignavibacteriales; family Ignavibacteriaceae; genus CAVXTT01. Next base: position 217,196 of record CAVXTT010000019.1, on the reverse strand, counting down.
AAAAAATTACTCCGGAGGAAGAACCGGAAGACGCAATCAACCGTAGAGGAATTATGTTTGATCTTTTAATTCAAAATAATCCGCAGCCGGTATTCGTTTATGATAAGGACACGCTTCGTTTCCTTGAAGTAAATGAAGCCGCATTAAAATTATACGGATACAGGAAAGATGAATTTCTCAGTATGGATCTGACTGATCTGTACACCCCGGAGGATATTCAAACACTGCTTGATTCTTCTACCGATAAACCCGGAGCTTCAACATTTATCGGTCCCTATCGGCATAAAAGAAAAGACGGTTCTTCTGTTTATGTAGAAATAAGCAAGATAAACTACAAGTTTAACAATACCGATTCACACCTGAATATAGTAAGAGATGTTACCGATAAGCTGCAGCTGCTTAATCAGAACCAGCTTTTCAAAGCTGCATTCGATAATACCGAAAGTCTGCTTATTGTAACCGATTCATCGGGATTCATAACATTCTCAAATAAAGCCGTTCAGAAAGTACTGGGATATTCCAAGAAGGATCTGGAAAACACTTCATTTACTGCGTTAACTGCCAATGAAGTAAGGGGAATGGTAAACACTACAATATTCCAGGCAACCCCGAGAGATACTATCATCTTAACACTTGATCTTAAAAAGGCAGACGGCACATTCAAGAAGACTGAAGTAATTGCTACCCCGGTGGTTGATTATAAAAACGAGATCAGTTCCTTTACTATTGTCGGCAAGTATGAAGCTCAGACAGGTGAAGCCCAGCCCCCGAAGGAGATTATTCGCGAGGTTGTAAAAGAAGTAATTAAGGAAGTACCGGTTGAAGTAATTAAGGAAGTTATTGTGGAAAGGGGAGTACCGGTTTATTCAAATGTTCCCGATCAGCAGGAGAACCTTTCATTCTTATCGAGTCTTTTCCACGATATCTTAACTCCGATAAATGTTATATTAGGTTTTGTACAGGAACTTACGGAAAGCATCCAGAAGCTTTCCCCCGAGCAGAAAGAATCTGTCGACATAATAAATCAGAACAGGGAGAATCTGCTTAATATAATGAATTCAATAGTCGAGTATTCCAGCATTGAAAAAGATACCATTGAATTAAATATTACTGAAATAGGAGTTACTGAAATAATCGACAGCCTGCAGACAGAAATAGAACCGGTTATTTCTGCAAGAGGCATTGAGTTTGCATACGGGAAAATATCATCTTCATTAAAGTTCAAAACCGATAAGCAGCGTATGCTCGCTTTCATTACACTGATTACAAAGATGATCTCGAGCATCAGCAGGGAAAAGAAGATATATTTCTCTGCTTTTAACTGGAAGGAGAATGAATTTTATCTAAGCATAAAAAATAATTATGCTGTTTCAACAAAGTACCTTGTCGATAATTTTAACCAGATGTTTACTGACGGCGAGGCAGCGTTAAATAAGGATTTCGGGATACCAAGACTTAATATAAGACTTGCCAAAGCTCTCTTAAGAAAATTAAAAGGACGATTTGAACTGATCGAAAAAGCCGACAGTACCGATTACGGATTTATTTTCCCGTTGGATTATAATGCTGCAGCTGAATTAAGACCTCCATCAACAGCTAAGCCTGTCAGCAAATCTCCTGTAAAGGAACCGCCGGTTAAAAAAGAGGAGAAGAAAAAACCGGAAAGTCCAGCTCCGTTCAGAGCACCTGAATTAGCAGTTGAGAGAGGATCCGAACTTGAGGATCTTTTATCCGAAGAAGAACTGGAAATGGAATCAGAATTATCTGCTCTTGAAACAGAATTTGCAGGCAAACCGGAAATCCCGATGCCTGAAGCAAAGAAAGGCTCCAAACTCGACCTTGCACATTTAAGCTGTCTCTACATAGAAGACCAGGTGGATTCACAGATCCTGTTCAAGGTTCAGTTGAAGGACCTCAAGGATGTTAAGTTTGCGATCAGCTTTGAGGAAGCATTACCGCTTCTTGACAACAACAGGTTTGATTTCATAATGATAGACATTAACCTTCAGGGGGAATATAACGGAATTGATGCCCTGAAGATCATTCAAAATATGCCCGGTTATAAGAATGTCCCATTAATTGCCGTCACGGCATATGTACTTCCCGGCGACCGTGAAAGGTTCATAGCAACAGGGTTTAATGATTTTATCTCCAAACCATTATTCCGTGAGAAGCTGGTAAATTCATTAGAGAGGATATTTTTAATACAGGAATAAGTATTCCTGAAAATCTAAAGCAGCCCCCTTTAAGGGGGAGATATAGATCTATCTCTTAGAAATGCAACCTATTTTACCATACTTGCTCTCATACTCCGTTTATCCTCCGCTTATCTTCCGCTTATCCTCCGTTGCCGCACCCAGTATAAACGGACCTTTAACCTGCCATAGACCAGTTTTAAGAGTTTTTATATTGAAATAGTAGAGAAGTAGTATGGAATTTTTGGATGGGGGTATAAAGTTTAAAGCCTCATTAAGAAGTTTATCTTTGAATCAGCACATTACGGGGCTCGGATCCCATAGCCAGTTCCAGAGTGCCGCAGATATCAGGATTCTGAGGGATGTTTATTTTTGAAATTGTAATATTCTATTTATGAAGCGAATTTTTAATCAGGCAGATCTCCCTAACATTTCGCCTTCTCAAAATTAAGATTACCTTATCATAATTGGCAATATTTGCTAGGCAATGAAAAAAATCAGTCCTAAATCAATATTAAAATGTTATGGTATAATTGTTGGCTATTACTATTTTGGTTGAAGTGTCCTGTTAAAAAGGAGGACTCAATAATAACTTCACTAGTTTGCAATTATAAAACCGCAGACCTTATGAATCACCTCAAATACTTCTTATCTAAACCTTCACTTCTTTTAGCATTCTCACAGGGAATCAACAAATTTGTCAGACAAACGGGATATGGAAATATTAACCCGGAAAGACGGTCATTTGACAGAGTTATGCAAATGGAATGCTTCTAAAATGATAAAGTTTTTTAATAAAATATTGCCCGGGTTATTTTTTATTGCTTTGGTTTGTGCTGAAGTAAATGCACAGCAATATCCCATTACACATTACACGAAAGACAGGGGATTACCGGGTAACCAGGTATGGGCAATTTACCAGGATAGTAAAGGATATATGTGGTTTGGTACATCAGCAGGATTAATCAAGTATAACGGGAAAGAATATAAGTTTTTCGGTACACGTGATGGACTGGCAGGCGACTGGCAGTTTGCAATTACAGAGGACAGGAAAGAAAAAAACATCTGGTGCACATATGACAGGGGGGTAAGCAAAATCAAGGAAGGCAAAGTAACCAATTGGGCTTTAACAGAATCCCTGGACCGTTTTAGAATTTATGCTGATGGTTATGAGCGTATATGGGTATACAGTTATTTATTTCCCGGAGATTGTTATTACTTTAAAAACGATTCCCTGCATAATTTTTCGACAGAGTTTAATTTCAAAAGCCAATTGATCGCGAATATTACAGAAGACCAGCGTGGCGGTGTTTGTTTTATTACAAAGGACGGAAAGCTCTATAGATATTTTGCTGATCAAATTTCTGAAATTAAAATTGATGGAATTACAGCAGCGGGTGTCCAATATGCATTTTTTGATTCTAAGAATAATTTAATTGTATGTGCTGAAAAAGGACTGGGTTTTATCTCCTACAAAACATTAGACAGTCACCCTTTGGTACAATGGATTTTAAACTTTCCGATAAATTTTGGTCTGCAAAGTAAGCAGGGATGGTACTGGTTTGCTTCAAAAAGAGATGGATTGATCAGGATAAAAAATCTTGATGCAGGTAAGCAGGAGATTCTATTTATAAATGAAAATAACGGGCTGTTAAGCAATGACATAAAGTTCATTTTTGAAGACTATGAAAGCAATATCTGGATAGGTTATAACTTGAAAGGCATATCCAAATTATCTACCCTGATGTTCCGGAAATATGGAAGCTCTGAGGGATTTAATGCCAATGCGGTTTTATCTATATCCGGGAGCCAAAATATTAAGGATCAATTATTTTGTTCCACCGAGCAAGGTCTTTTTAGGTTCCTCGAAAATCCTCTGGGCCGTAATAATTTTCAGCAGATTATATCTCCGGGTAAATTTGCTAACCGTGTATATTTATCAATGCTTCCCATATCCGGACAGGAAATTCTGCTTGGATCAGCTCCAGGTCTTTATAAGCTTCAAAACTCTTCGATACAATTCTTCGGTTTGGATAATGGCATTGTTCGCACTCTGATGAAGGACCATTCCGGTAAAGTTTGGATTGGTACCCATAAAGGCGTTTTTACCCTGGAGAAAGAAAATATATTCACCAGGCAGGAATTTGATGTCGGAGATAAATCCATCAGTAAGATGCTTGAAGTAAACAACAAGGACCTTTATATATGCACAGATAAAGGACTATTCATTATTGAAAATGGAACCAGCCCTTTTGGAGAGGAAAAAATTATTCATTCGCCGCAAAGAGACAAACTGCCTTCCGATTACATTTCTGATATTACTGTTGATCCTGACGGCTACATTATTATCAGCTCCGTGAATGGCATAAGTATAATGAATGAGAAGAGAGAAATTGAAGCATTAAAGGAGTTGAAGGATGTTATAGTCCTGCACTTTGATAAAAATAACAGGCTATGGGCGGGGACAAATACCGGTTTGTACATTCTTCAAAAACAAAATAAAACATACACTATTACCTCCCGGTTTTCACAGAGGGAAGGTTTAGCTTCTGATGAATTTACTATCAACAATACTTTTTATGAAGACGATAAGGGTAAGATATATTTTGGCTCGTACAATGGACTGACGATTTATGATCCGGCAGAAGATTTTATGATAACCGCAAAACCGAAAAGTTATATCTCCCGGGTTGAAATAAACGACTCGCTATTTTCATTTCAAGATGCTTCAGGTATCGAATTATCTCCAACCCAAAATAAAGTCAGCTTTTACTGTGAGGCATTATCTTTTTTTAATGAGGATGCTGTTAAGTTTGAATATTATCTCTCACCTGTTGAAAAGGAATGGTCGAACATTTCTCCCAGTCCCAAAATTTCTTTTGGATATTTAAAAGCTAACAATTACACTTTTTATGTCAGGGCAGTTAATCAATTTGGGATAAGGAGTGAACCACAGAAAATATCATTTACGATACTTTTACCATTTTGGGAAAGACCGTGGTTCATAACGATGTCTGTTATTTTCCTGGTGTTTGCAGGTTACCAGGTAAATCACCAACGGCAAAGGCATATCCGGAAACGCAATTTAATGCTTGAGCAAATTGTTAATGAGAAAACTGCAAAACTTGCGGAAAGTAAAGTTCAAATTGAGGAGCAGTATAATCAATTGGTAGAAACACAAAAGGAACTGGTTGAAAAAAGGGAACTTCAAAAAGCACACAATGAAATTCAATTATTAAAGGACCGGCTGGCAAAAGAAAATATTTATCTCCGGGAGAGACAGGGAATTATACAGGAAGTAAGCTCAATTATTGGAAGAAGTACGGTAGTACAGGAAATCCGAAGGAAGGTCATTGAAATTGCGCCAACGGATACCATTGTATTAATTACAGGTGATACCGGTGTCGGGAAAAACCTTGTGGCTGAAGCCATCCACGATTTGAGTCCCAGAAAAAATCGGGCTCTCATATCCGTTAATTGTGCAGCTATCCCGGAGTCTTTAGTTGAAAGTGAACTATTCGGCCACGAAAAAGGAGCCTTTACAGGTGCAACCGACAAACACGAAGGGAAATTCGAAATAGCTGATGGAAGTACCATTTTCCTGGATGAGATCGGCGATATGCCCCAGAGTGTACAAGCTAAAGTGTTAAGTGTTTTACAATCCCAAAAATTTATGAGAGTTGGAGGGAGCCATCAGATAAAAACAAATGTTCGAATAATAGCTGCAACAAACCAGGACCTTTCCAGACTTGTGCGTGCAGGCCATTTCAGACAGGATCTTTATTACCGTATTAATGTCTACACAATTCACATATCCCCGATCAGAGAAAGAATTGAAGATATAGAGCCGTTAGCGAAATATTTTATTGAACGATTTGCAAAAATATTTAATAAAAAAATAGATTCGATCACAAAAAGTGCCATCAAAAAACTGGAGGGCTACCAGTATCCGGGCAATACCAGGGAACTGGAGAATATTATTCACAGAGCATTAATTATAGTAATGGTGAGGTGATATCGGATGAGGATATTATCTTAAATACTGGTTCACCGGGTGCGGCAAAAGCAGGCCCGCTTTCCCATGAAAAATTTGTTACTCTCGAAGAATTAGAAAAGGAATATATCATATCGGTTTTAGAACAAACCAGGTGGAAAATCAGCGGGAGAGGCGGCGCAGCTGAGATCTTAGGTTTACATTATAATACTCTCCGGTTCAGAATGGAGAAACTGGGCATTCCATTTGTGAAGGAGAAGTTAGAATAATTTAATTTCCGGTATGTGTCTCTATATCCCAGCACTACCAACCTGCTTTTAAATAGAGATGCCCTCCCGGTACTATTATTTAACAACATATTGTTAATTAACAGTATGTTGTTAACTGATCTGAATCATAATCCTACAAATTTATTCACATAATCACTATTAGGGTATTTTCTAATCTGGCATATATTTAGACAAAGCAGTGATATGTATAGAATTCACAAAACAATCCAGCAAGATCAATTAATAATTTTCATTGAGGGACGGCTTAATAATATTGATGAGATTGTCAGCATTATTAAAGAAGATATGCACATCAAAGAAATAATCTTAGATCTCTCCAAACTCGAAGTAATTTCTGATACCTGTCTGAATGTTCTGCGTAATTTAAAAAGGACGTTTAATATAAAATTCAAAAACTATTCGGCTCTATATATCGAAATGCGATTAAACGAATTTCAATTATTAGAAGAAGAGAATCTTAACAATTGTAAATAAAATTAAAAATTCACAAATTATTTAGTAGGGAAACGGCTATGAACAGACTTATTAAACTTTCCTTTTTCATTAGTGTTCTTGCTCTTTTTATCCCCAAATAGCAAATGCTCAATGGGTGCAGACAAGTGGACCCACCGGAGGTCTGATACACACTTTTGGTGTTTCCGGAACTAATATCTTTGCGGGAAGTAACAAAGCCGGGGTGTTTCTTTCAACCAATAGTGGCGGAAGCTGGACTACCGTTAACAACGGCTTAACTAGTATGGATGTTCTATCTTTCGCCACCTCTGGTTCAAATCGATATGCTGGAACAATGGGCGGGGTATTTCTTTCAACTAACGATGGTCAAAACTGGACTGCTATTAATACCGGGTTAACTAACTTAAATGTCTTTTCCCTCCTTGTTTCCGATACAAATCTCTTTGCGGGAACTAATAATAAAGTCTTCCGGTCAACAAATAATGGAGCAAGCTGGGTAGCCGCCAGTACCGGTCTGCCTGGCAATTTAAATTTTAAACTTGCATTAGCTGTCCGTGATACCAATCTCTTTTGTGGAACAGGCGGTGGGGGCGCCTTTCGCTCTACTAATAATGGAACAAGCTGGGCAGCGATAAATATCGGTCTGCCGGCAACTTATGTTTATTCACTACTTGTTGTCGATTCTAATATCTTTGCCGGAACTAACAGCGGTGCCTTTGTATCTACAAATAATGGCGATAGCTGGAACGCTATCAGTAATGGGTTGACAAGCGCTTATGTTCTGAATATTAGACTTATGGGTACGAATCTCTATGCAGGAACAAATGACGCGGGGGTCTTTACTTCTTCAGACAACGGTGCAAATTGGACTCCTGTGAACAACGGTTTGGGATACACTAATATCCAGGCGCTTTGTACTTTCGGTACCAATCTCCTTGCCGGTACGTATAGAGGTGGTATCTATCTTTCTACCAATAGTGGAACAGAATGGGCTGCTGCAAATAATGGTTTAATTAACACTGATGTTTATTCTTTTCTACTTTCCGGAACGGAAATATATACTGGGTGCAGTAATGGAGTCTTTTATTCCACCAATAATGGAGACCTCTGGAATCGCGTTTCCAACGGTATAACGAATACGGACGTCCGCTCAATTGCATTTAACGGCCATGATTATTTTGCAGGTACCGAAGGCGGGAGTGTTTTCCGTTCCACGGATTATTGTGCAACCTGGACCTCGGTAAGCACAGGATTGCCGACTATACCTCACAGAGCACTATTGTCTTCCGGCTCTAACCTGTTTGCTGCCGGTTATGGCGCGGGGGGTGGTGTCTTTCTGTCCACGGATAACGGTGATAGCTGGACCCCTGTCAATAACGGGTTGACCGCCACTTCTGTTGTGTCTATAATTTCTTCCGGTACATATTTGTTTGCTGGTTCGCTTGGTATGACCGGCGGTATCTTTCGTTCGCCTGACAATGGAGCTAACTGGACAAAGGTGGTTACCGGCCTAACGAACGTTCAAGTCCAGACACTTGTAGTTTCCGGTACAAATCTTTTTGCAGGGACTTATGGGGGTGGCGTTTTTCTGTCTGTAAACAATGGGGATAGCTGGACCGCAGTCAATACTGGCTTAACTGGCTTACAGGTATTTGCATTAACTGTTTGTGGCACGAATCTTTTCGCCGGAACAAATGGAGGTGTTTTTCTTTCTACAGATAGCGGCTCAAACTGGACTAATGTAAGCAGCGGGTTACTGTTTGGTTCCGGTGCTATGTCTCTTATTGTTGCAGATACAAAACTATTTGTCGGGACTACTTGTTTTGGCTCTTGGCAGCGGCCTTTGTCTGAAATGCTGTCTCCTTCAGCACCGTCAAACCTTGCTGCAGTTGCAGATACTTTTTTTGTAGATCTTAGCTGGACTGATAATTCCACAACTGAAACTGGTTTTATTATTGAAAGAAAAGATGGCGACTCTGCCAGTATTAATCCTTTTATTCCGATTGATACTGTCGGAATTGATGTAAATTCTTATACAGATATGACTGTTAATCCTGGTACAACTTACCAATACAAGCTATATGCATTTAATTTATACGGAAACTCCGTTTACAGTAACATTGTTCAGGCAACTACATTTGCTTTACCCATAACTACCTTCCCATTAACAGTAAATATTGCTGACGGCTGGAATATGGTATCGGTACCCGGTTTGCACCCTGTTAATCAGAATGTAACTACCTGGTGGTCCGGTAAAGACCCTGCAGCTAATGTATTTAGGTATAACAATGGTTATCAGCAGGTAACAGCTGCAACTCCCTGCGAAGGATACTGGATGAAAAATATTGGCGCACAAACCTATAATACAGGTGATGAGTGGCCTGTTGGAGGAATACTATTTGTCCCTCACAATCCGATAAATGCAATTGAGGGCTGGAATCTTTTCGGCGGTTATGAATATAATGCCCCTGTAAGCGGGATAACAACCAATCCCCCGGGACTGATACAAGGCTCAATATTCAAATACTCAGGAGGATACCAGGCAGCAACTGAGATAGCCCCGGGTTACGGATATTGGGTAAAATTATCAGGTACAGGAGAAATAATTCTTCCTCCACCAACATTTAAGAGCTCAGCAAAATTAGCTGAGAATGTAAAAACAGGCTGGGGTAAGATCATAGTTACAGATAACAGCGGCAAAAGCTATATACTTTATGCAGTAAATGATGAACTAACGCTTGCTGACTTTGATCTGCCCCCTGTTCCTCCGGCAGGAATGTTTGATGTTAGGTATGGCAGCGGAAGATATGCTGAAGATCTTAGCACCGGTAAACAAACAATTGATATGGCAGGAATTGAATACCCGGTTAATATAAAGGCAGAAAATATAAACATCACCTTACAGGATGAAACAGGGAAGCAGATTTATGCTGAATTAAAATCAGGTGAACAGGTTACTGTCAATAACAGTACTATTAACAAGCTGATGATCCTGTCGGGAGAAATACTGTCACCAACAGTGTATGCACTTGAACAGAACTATCCTAACCCGTTTAATCCAGCTACAACAATAAAATTCTCGCTTCCCGAGGCATCAACCAGCGTAAAGCTTACGATCTACAATGTAGTAGGACAAAAAGTGACAGATCTTGTAAATAGTAAACTTGATGCAGGCAACTACAGCTATAATTGGGATGCAGGTAATATGGCATCAGGTATGTATATATATCAGATAGTAACTGAGAATTTTGTATCAACAAAGAAGATGATGCTGCTTAAATAATTTCTTAAAGTGTACCCTTGATTATATCGGGGGCGGTTAATGCCGCCCCTGCTTTTAAGAAGACGGCAGCACAGCACTTAATAAAAATTTCTTCATACCTTCATTCTTCGGGTGGTGGTGAAAGCCAGGCCACCCTTTAGTATTTATTTGTCTGACCGGATTAAGTATTATCGCCCTTGTTCTGGATGAACTTTCTCTAAACTCTGTCAGGGGTTTCATTCCTGCAATGGCTGGTTTTATTCATTTAGCTCCCTCTTGATTTATTTATTTATCCTTTCTAAATTACACCCATACAAATGTATGGTATATAAATGTCAAAAGAATTAACCGAAGTTCAGAAGAATATTCTGGAATTTATAATAGAACAGAAATCAGTTAAGGGGTATCCTCCCACACTGGCTGAAATTGCAATGCATTTTAAGTACAGAAACAGGGCAACTGTGCAGCAGCATCTTGGTGCGCTGGAAACCAAGGGCTATATTAAAAGAAAACCGGGACTGGCAAGAGGGCTTGAGCTTACTCTGGAGGAGAAATTCTTTATACCCCGTCCGGTTATCGGTGAGGTTGCTGCAGGTAATCCGCTGACTATTTATCCCGATAGTATTGATACCGTTGAGATGCCTACCATTGCAAGGGTGCCGAGAGAATCATTCCTGCTGAAGGTGAAAGGGGATAGTCTTAAGGATGCCTTTATTTTCAGCGGTGATATTGTTATTGTGAATCCATCGCTTGAGGCAAAGAACGGAACTATTGTGGCTGCTGTATTAGATGATGCCGCCGTGGTAAAAAGATTTTTTAAGAAGAAGGACAGGATCGAGCTTATCTCCGAAAACCCTGAATATGATCCTATAGTTATCGAAAAATCATACCAGAGATTCAGGATCGTGGGCGTGGTTGTAGGCATCTACAGAAGTATGATAAAGAATAAAATAATACAGAGGGAGATGAAATGACCAGGTATTATATAGGAACAGCAGGATGGTCATATAAGGATTGGGTCCCATCATTTTATCCTAAGCAGCAGTCAGCCGGGTTCGACTGGCTTCGTTATTATGCACATTATTTTAATTGCGTGGAAGTGAATTCATCATACTATGCATATATCGACCCCAGGGTAGTGAAAGGATGGATAGACAAGGTAAGCGATGCAGATGATTTTCTTTTTACAATGAAGCTTCACCAGGACTTTACACATATCAGAAGCTTTGATGATGATAAGATACGTTCGGTAACGTACAACCTGGATCTTCTTGCCAAAGCTGAACGGCTCGGGGGACTTCTTATACAATTTCCGTATTCCTTTTCATATTCAGGAGAAGCAGCAGAGTACCTGAGCCGGGTAAGTGAGATCTTTCAGCAGTATAACTGCTTTGCAGAAGTGAGACATAAAAGCTGGCTTAGCAGCCGGGCAATGGAACTGTTTAATAATTTAGACCTTGTATACTGTACAATTGACCAGCCGCAGGTGGGAGAAGCGATACCTTTCGAACCTCAGCTCACCAATGGTAAAGCATATATCAGATTTCACGGAAGGAATACTGAAGAGTGGATCAAATCAATTAAATCCTTCGGCAGCAAACAGACATATGATCAGCAGAGCGCCCGGTATAAATATTTATACAGCCCGGCGAGCTTGTTGAAGTGTCACAGAAGATACAGTCAATACAGGCAGCGGCAAAAGAGATCTATATTATAATGAATAATCATCCCACAGGCTATGCCGTTGCCAATGCATTCGAGCTGGTTCATTTACTGGAACAGAAAACAGGTATTGATATACCGGATACCACTCTGAATATTTTTCAGCGGCTGAAGCAGATAAGCAGCAAAGCGTCATAAAATATGCGTGTAATTTTTCATCTCGATCTCGATGCATTTTTTATTTCTGTTGAAAGGATACTTGATCCTTCCTTAATAAAAAACCTGTTATTGTGGGAGGGGATCCCTTCGGCAGGGGAGTGGTAGCTGCCTGTTCTTATGAGTCGCGTGTCTTCGGTATCCATTCGGCAATGCCTATAAGGACAGCGTATAAATTATGTCCCGGCGGTACTTACCTTCACGGAAACTATAAAGAGTACGTAAGGTATTCCAGAGCCGTAAAGACACTTCTCGCTGAATACGCTCCTGTAATCGAGCAGGCATCCGTGGACGAGTTCTATATGGATTTTACCGGCTGCGGGAGGATATACGGACACCCTTTTTCATTTGCCTCATTTCTTCAGCAGCTTATTTATGAAAAACTATCATTACCCTGCTCGTTAGGCATCGGCACAAATAAGGGTATAGCAAAGATTGCAACCGATTGTATGAAGCCGATGGGGATAACTTATGTAATGCCCGGCTATGAAAAGGAGTTTCTTGCCCCAATGCCTGTAGAAACCATTCCCGGGGTAGGCAAGGTAACCGTAAAGGATCTTAATGCCAGGGGTTTTTACAAGATAAGAGATATTACAAGTTCCTCTCCCGATTACTTTTCGGCAGCCTTCGGGAAGCTGGGGATATTCCTCTGGAGGAAGGCACACGGGGAAGGAACTGAATATCTTACCGTTGAGCATGGGCAGAAAAGTATTTCAAGCGAGAATACATTCAGCCAGGATGTTATCAGCAAAGAAGAGGTGAGGAAAGCATTATTCCAACTGACGGGGAAGATCTGTCAGCAGATGAGGGACGAGAAGTGGCTTGCCTCCAATGTGAGCATAAAATTAAGATATTCCGATTTCAATACCGTTACCAGGGCAAAGGGAATTCCTTATACCGATGAAGATCATTTAATATTCGAAACTGCCTGGTCGCTTATGCAGAAGGCATACAGCAGGAGGATTGCAGTAAGGCTGGTAGGAATTAAGCTTACAAAGTTCGTTCATTCCTTCGAGCAGGAAGAATTATTTGAGGATATTGAAATAAGAAGAAAAAAGATGATCAAAGCTGTAAATCTCATCCGCAGTAAATACGGGTTTAAGAGTATCAGGTATGGTACACTGTAAAATTGTACTTGAATGGAGTCGAACCGGGTCAGGGATTACTAAAAAGGAAATGTAAGGAACGCTCAGTGAGCGTTCCGCCTGGGGCAACTCCCCCATATAGCATTCCGCATATGCAACTCCCCCATATAGCGTTCCGCAAGGATCTTTAAATATTCTAATTAATCTAGAAATCAATAAAAAATGAAAAGCTTCGTACGGACAGGTCAACCCCGAATAAATAATTCACAAATATTGAGAAGTTGACCTGTCCTTCCCAAATGTGTAAAATCTTTTGAAAACTTATTTCTTCTCAGGAAAGGACAGGTGGGCGTTTCACCTCAGATTTTATAAACTATACAGTTACTTTTAGCTCATCAGATTTTATACTGTAGTATGCAGATATAAGTGCTTCGTCGTATGAAACCTGTGATTGATTTCTGGATATAATGTTCTTGCTTGCGACATTTACATAATAAATGGTAAATGTTCCTGAAGGTTTTTTCTCTTTATCCGCGGTGAAATAAGTTATTTCATACCCCTTCTTGTTAAAATAATTTACTATTGATTCTGAAACTTTATCCATACTTCAATGTAAGCTTATAAATTGCTATAGTAAAGCATTCAAAAAAATAATCCTGATGTGAAACTCAAAGCCCTTCTCCTTATTTAATTCTGACCTTTCCTGTCAAGTTGTCTTATAAAGACAATTAATGGCAATAAATTTCTAATAAAAAACTACCAAAACGGGTTTAAGGTGGGTTTAAGGTTCGTCTATCATACGTCCGGCTATGGAAGATAAACGGATGATAGACGGATGATAGATGGATGATAAACGGAGTGTAGGTATTTTTAAAGTATTAGAAGTTATATTTTTAAGCGGATTGACTTTAAACTGCGATTTTTACGGGAAGTATAAAAATACCGGTTATGAATTATTAATTGTTAAAGACTTCATTAGGGGGATAAATAAAATGGAAAACGTATGATTAATTTATTAACTGTTGAGTTGGTGTAAACACTTCTAAAATTATATACCCTTTACAAATGTGTGCAAAAATGTAAATGGCATAAACATATTGCGGGAGAATTCATCCCAACCATCTTTTGAGCAGAGAGGACAGGAGAATAAGAATAGAGGGGAGTGATAAAAAATTACCACAGTTTATTTAAAGAGAAGCTTTGGTAATTACATAGAAGAAAAGTTATATTTATTCACTCAATTCTGAAAATTTATATACGCAGTTGAAGCTGCTGCAGAGATATTATCATTTGGGGCAGCACCCGGCAGCGTTGTACCAGGCAGGCGGGGAAATCATAAATAGTTTTTAATCTAACCTATACCGGAAGGAGGTTTTAAATGCTCAGGAAATTTGATATCGCTGATAAGTCACTTGTCTCAAGCGATAGAGAGGACAACCTGATTGATTTATACGTCAACCCGGATGATAAAGAAAAACAGGCAATCTTAGCCAGGCTCGATTTTGACGAGCACACACTCTCCTCATCTCTTGATGCTGATGAGATCTCCCGTATTGAGTTCGAGAAAGATTATACTTTTATGATCTGGAAGCGTCCGAAAAATTATTCCTTTGAAAATCAGCTTGAGTTTAAGGTAGGATCCATAGGTTTAATCCTCTTCCCACAAAAGCTCCTCATAATTTTAGAAGAAGATTACGATCTGTTCAACAGACGCGCATTCAATAAAGTGAATTCTTTGTTTGATTATGTGCTTAAGATATTATTCTATACCGTACGGCATTATAATGAGCATATTAAAGCCATAAATATGATGTCGAAGGAGCTTCAGAGCAAGATAACGGTATCGCTGGAAAATAAATATCTTGTACAGATGTTCAATCTCAGCGAAAGCCTTGTGTACTACATAAATGCTATCAACTCGAATTTTACGGTATTGATAAAGCTTAAAAACAGCGCCCAGAAATTAGGCATCACGGAGGAAGAACTCGAAACTCTCGATGATCTGATAATTGAAAATAATCAGTGCTATAAACAGGCAGAGATTTACTCAACAATTTTATCCGGTTTAATGGATGCAAGGGGCAACCTGATAAATAATAATATGAACATCCTGCTGAAGAAACTGACTATAATAAACGTAATTTTTCTTCCCTTAAATCTTCTTGCAGGCATTTTCGGAATGTCAGAATTCACAATTATGACGGAAGGCATTCCCTGGGTATGGTCATATTCCGTATTTATGATCGTAATGGTAGTGATTGGTGTAATTACTTCGTTAATCCTTAACCGCATGGGGAATGGAAACGGAGATAAAGGAAAACGGAACGTCTTACGCCGGACGAGATAATCGTTCACAGATTATTTAATCTTGTAAATCCCCCTTCGAACTAACTTTTAAAGAAAATATCTTCGATAATTCATATATATTTATGCATTATCAAATTGAAAAGGTTTTTACTATGTATGAACATCGAAGAAAACCCCTCCTTCCCAAAAGAAAATTTTATCTCCGGATTGTAAAACATTTTATCGGTGCTGCCTCGGTAGTAATTTTTTCATTACTGGTCGGTGTACTCGGATACCACTTTACAGAAAATTTATCAATTATCGACTCATTTCTGAATGCATCAATGATCCTGGGGGGAATGGGACCGGTAAATGAATTACACTCCGAAGCCGGGAAGCTTTTTGCATCTGTGTATGCCCTTTTCTCCGGAATTATTTTCCTTGTCGTTGTTGGTGTACTTTTCGTTCCCTTCTTTCATAGATTTCTTCACAAATTTCATATCGATTCAGATTGAGGAAGTGAATTCTTTCAGGGGAAAACCGATAAAAAGGAAGATCCTTTTACAACAAAACGTTTATGGGAAAATAAAGTCCTGTTTCCCTATTTACCTTTCTTTACATATATCCATACTTAATAGTTAGCAAATGATTTGCATTAGTGAAAATGGGCAATGATCATTATTCTTAATTATTAGAAGAGATACTTCACAATATGTTAAAAAATTAAACGTCTTGATTCCCCAAAAGTGGGAACACTTTTTGCTTAAAACCTTCCGATTTGTTAATTATTTATATATTGTGGGAGTTCGCTAAATGAAAAAAGCTTTACTTGCTTTATTAGTCGTTTTTCTGACAGTAAATTTTTCTATGGCTCAAAGAGGGAAGATTGTCATAGAAAATGTAACACCTCATAGTGTTACATCGTTAGGATTACCGACAAATTCAGTTTCTACGGGACTTAAAATAGTTCCCAACGGAACATATGTTTATTTATCAGCCTGGAACTGGGGCAGCACTGCCGCAATTACCAGTGCTGATTTTACTATTACTTCTCAACCTGCAGGATCTAATGCAACCCTTACGGTCTTCAATCCTACCTGGGTTTATTTCAAACCTGAAGTAAAAGGGGAATATGAGATCAGTCTGCACATGGTTACAACCAGCGGCAGCCACGATACAACTGCTACCATTGTTGCAGCTAATTTTGTAGGTGTCGGAAATTACGAAGGTGTTCCTGCGGCATATCCAAATTGTATGTCCTGCCACGGAAGTACACCTAAATTCATAGATATTTTTAATAAATGGAAAACTTCCGGACACGCTACGATATTTAAAGTTGAGGTCACCTCCGGTTCAGCATCGTACAGTACTTCCTGTATGAAATGCCATACTACCGGTTATGATCATAATGTAGTTGCTGCAAATAACGGTTTTGATGATGTTGCTGCTCAGCTTGGCTGGGTATGGCAGGGTCCTCCTAATGCCGGTAAATGGGATTCATTGAAGACAAACTTCCCGGGTCTCGTTAACCACGCAACAATAGGCTGCGAAGCCTGTCACGGTCCTGGAAGCGAGCACGCTTTTGGCGGTGTAGTTGCTAATATTCAAATTAGCCGTGAAGATGGTATCTGCGGTCAGTGCCACGATGAACCGTGGAGACATAATAAATATTCTGAATATGAGAATTCTGTTCACGCCGAAGCTGTATGGAGCAATTCATTTGCTCAGGGTTCATCCTCACAGAACAATAGTCTCGGAAATTGTATCCGCTGCCACGATGCAAAAGGATACATCAACTTTACAAAAGGATGTAACAACTAATACAACCGGAATGGTTGTAGCAGACCACGTTGCAATTACCTGTGCAACCTGCCACGATCCTCACGGAAATGAAAATGTTGCTTCCTTGCGTTATACACCTGCTGGTTCTGATACCCTCGGCAACGCATACTCATACACCAATTACGGTGGTACAGGTCAGGTTTGTATGAACTGCCATAAGGCAAGAAGAAATGTAGTAACCTACACTGCTACACCGCCGGCCAGCAGTACGTGGGGTCCGCATCATTCAGTTCAGTCAGATGTATTGTTTGGTCAGAATGCAGCAAGTTTTGGTACAGCATTCTTAACCGGCAACCATAGATTTGCAGTTGGCAATACCTGCGTCGGCTGCCATATGTATGCAACAGTAGATACAGGAAACGTTAACCGTGATAAGGTAGGCGGACACTCCTGGAATCTGTCAAACTCAGAAACAGGATTTGAATATACAAAAGCCTGCGTCCCCTGCCACGGACAAAAGACCGGCTGGGATGATTTTATGGCTTCCTTTGATTACGACGGTGATAACCAGATTGAAAGCATTCCTGATGAAATTTCAGGATTGGAAAATAAGCTCCGTTATTATCTTCCCCCGGTTGGCCAGGATACAGTAATCTGGAGCCAGGTAACTACACCCGAACAGACCAAGGCATTCTGGAACTATATGCTGATATCCTACGATGGAAGTCACGGTATGCACAATCCTAAATTTGCCATCGATGTTCTGACCAGATCCATTTTAGCCATCGGCGGAGTAATACCTGTTCAGTTAACGACATTCGATGCAGAAGTTGAAGGAAGTCACGTTACCCTTAACTGGATGACATCTACCGAAACCAACAATGCAGGATTTGAAATAGAACGTAAGACCGGAAGCACCTGGAACAGAATAGGATATGTTGAAGGTGCCGGTACTTCTACTGAAAATAAGAACTACTTCTTTAACGACGAAGTTACAAATCTTGAAGTTGGCACGAAGGTTCTTTACAGACTGAAACAGGTTGACTTCGATGGTACATTTAAATATTCAAAGGAAATTGAAGTGATCATAGGGCAAGGACCTAAGAATTACAGCATTTCCCAGAACTATCCTAATCCGTTCAATCCTTCGACAACTATCAACTATGTACTTCCTTCTGAGAGTAACGTGAAGATAGCTGTTTATAATATTGCCGGAGAAGTGGTTAAAGTTCTTGTTAATTCAACAATGCAGTCAGGTTCTCACGAAGTTGAATTCAGTACAAGCAATCTAAATGTTTCGTCAGGTATTTACTTCTACACGATAGAAGCAAATGCACTTGACGGATCTGCTTCTTTCAGACAAACAAAGAAGATGGTTCTCTTAAAGTAATTTGTTGGTTATATTAGTGAGAAAGCCGGATGGTAACGTCCGGCTTTTTTATTTATGTAGATTCTCAATTACAAAATCCTTTTATTACTTAAGTTCTTAACGAAAAATTATTTCCCTTTATCAGATTCTTCTTGTATTTAGTTCTGTTTTAATTATTTTATTTGTATTGATCCCTCAACTTATAAATGAAACCCGGAAGTAATTCTAAAAAAAGCGTTAAAGACGTTCTGAAACAGAAGTCAGGCAATATTGGAATTCAGAGCAATCTCTACAGGTCTCTTTTTTATTCCTGCACTAAAGCTATGCTGATTTCTGAGCCGCTCCAGAATTCAAAAGGTGAGGTAACCGACCTAAAGATTTTAGACATCAATCCTGCCTTTGAAATTGAAACCGGGATCCCGGCAGATAATATTAAGGAAAATCTTGCCTCATTAATTCTCCCATATTTAGTAAAAAAAACACGTTTAACAAATTACTCTGAGCTGCTAAAGAACGGACCTCCCATTACATTCAGCCAGTACATCCGTACTTCTGATAAGCATTTTGAAGTTAATGCATTCTGTCCCTCTGAAAAAACCATCGCTTTTATTTATTCAGGTATCACTACACAAAAACAACCGGAAGGCCCGGGGGATATAGGATCTGCCATAAAACTGACCAAAAGTGAGGAGCGTTTTGCCACAGCGTTCTTTAATAACCCTAATGGTATGATCATTACTACAATTGATCACGGTATATTAGAAGCAAATGAGAATTTCCTTAAAATGATGGGTTTAACCAAAGAGGAGGTCATCGGTAAGAATTCTGTTTCTCTCAATCTCCTGCCTGATCCTTTAAAGAGAGATGAGGCAATTGAGCTGATAAAAAAATACGGCTGCGTGCGTAATTTTGAAGTTCAGATGAAGAGCCGGGAGGGGGAAATGAAGACAGTTATTATCTCAATAGATAAAATGCCGATGGAGGATGGGGAAGGATATCTTACAGTATTCCAGGATATAACAGAAAGAAGAAAAGCTGAAGAGGCTTTACAGAACAATGAAGAGCAATACCGGATACTTGCTGAACATCTTGAACTTGAACGGGGGAAACTTGCTGCTACTATAGATAACCTGCCGGTGGGTGTAGGAATTGAAGACCCCTCCGGTAATACAACTTTTATGAATAAGGAAGGGCTTGCATTACACGGATTCAAATCTGAACAGGAAATGTATTCCCGTCTCAAGGATTATGTAAATGATTTCGAGATCTTATATCTCGATGGACGGGTGATGCCGGTCGAAGAATGGCCTGTCTCCAGAGCTCTCAAGGGAGAATATGTAGAAAACTACGAGCTGATTTTGAGGAATAGAAGAAACAGCAAAGAAAAAATATTATCCTACACTGTTGTTCCTGTTATCAGTGCTGATCTTGTTGTGCTTTATGTTTATGTATTCAGAGATCTGACTGATAAAAAGAGAGCTGAAGATTCCCTCCGTGATAGTGAGGAAAATTTCAGAACACTTGCCGATAGTATATCCCAGCTTGCCTGGATGGCAGATAACAAAGGGAGGGTCTTCTGGTATAATAAGCGGTGGTATGATTATACCGGCTACACCGTTGATGAAATGATGGATTCGACATACTGGAGAAAAGTGCATCATCCCCTGTATGTAGACAGGGTCGAAAAGAAATTTATAGAATCTGTCAGCAATGGAACTTCCTGGGAGGATACATTTCTTCTTAGAAGCAGGTATGGCGAATACCGCTGGTTCCTTTCAAGGGCGCTCCCCGTATATGACGATTCAAACAATATCATCAGATGGTTCGGTACGAATACTGATATTACAGAGCAGAAGAAACTTGAGGAAGAACTCGGGATTGCGCTTCAGAATATAGCAGAAAATGAATCAAAACTGCTGAGTGCTCAGAGGTTGTCAAATATGGGCAGCTTTGAAATTTATCCAGTAACAGGAGAAATGACCTGGTCTGAAACTTTGTTTGAAATATTTGAGAGAGATGTTAAAGCAGGCATTCCTTCTATGAAAGAGGTGATCAATTATTTCCATCCTGAGGACCGGGAAATAGTGCAGGATGCCCTGAGCACCTCTTTGAACCGTGGAGAAAGAATTGAGGAAGAATCAAGAATAGTTCTCGACGGAGGAAAAATTAAATATCTTTATACTGTTATTAGTCCTTACCAGGATGAGACGCGCAGACCGAAAAAACTGCTTGGTGCCGTTATGGATATAACGGAGAGGAAAGCAGCTCAGCTTAAACTTCAGGATGCATATAAGCAGATAGAAGAAAGACTGAAAGAAAAGGAAGTACTTTTAAGAGAACTTTATCACCGGACTAAAAACAATATGCAGGTGATCTCCTCACTGCTTAGATTGAAAGGGGCAGCTTTCGCAGGTCCGGATCCTGAAGCTGTAATAGAGGATATGCAGAAGAGGATCAGATCAATTGCATTGGTGCACGAGAAACTATATCAGTCGAAGAATCTATCCCGCGTAAATCTGAAAGAATATATTATTGACCTGGCAGAGCTCCTTTTTGAAAGCCATTTCGAAGAAGAGAAGAAAGTTGTATTCAGGCCCGACCTTGAGGATATCAGCGTGCTGATCGATACTGCTGTACCCTGCGGACTTATAATAACGGAACTGGTAATTAATTCACTTAAGCATGGATTTCCCGGAGACAAAACCGGCTATTTAGAAATAATATTGAAGAGAATTATACCCGAATCAATAATGCTTGTTGTTGCCGATAACGGTGTAGGAATGCAGAAGGAAATTAAGGATGACGGGGAGACATCAGGACTGCAATTATTCAAGACCATCGCCGAGCATCAGCTTGATGCTGTGGTGAAGCTGGATACGAGCACAGGTGTCCGGTGGGAAATAGTTTTTAAGGATGTATTCTACACCGAAAGAGTATAAGCCTTAAAACGAATTGGACATTAATTGTTAACTTTAGGGGAATAATAATCAGAACTAATGCTCCGGATCTATAACCTCGTCAAAAAATATAAGGATGTTACTGCAGTAGATGATATATCCTTCACTGTTAACAAGGGAGAAATATTCGGACTACTCGGTCCTAACGGTGCGGGCAAAACTACTACAATAAGAACTATACTTAATATCATCAAACCGGATTCAGGTGAAATTACTTTCGATGGCAATGCTATTTCCGGGGAGTATTATAATAAAGTAGGCTATCTTCCCGAGGAGCGGGGTCTTTACAGGAAGAGCAAATGCTTTGATGTTATTACTTATTTCTGCAGGATGAAAAACATATCCGCCAGGGAAGCAAAGGATAAAGCCGAAGCTATGATGAAAAGACTTTCCATTTTTGATCAGAAGAACAATAGTATTGAATCACTCTCCAAAGGGAGCCAGCAGAAAATACAATTCATCATTGCAGTTGTACACAACCCTGAAGTGATTGTGCTTGATGAGCCCTTCAGCGGATTTGACCCCCTTAACCAGGAACTTATTGCCAGCGAGATACTCAGGTTCAGGGATGAAGGGAAAATAATAATAATTTCAACCCACCAGATGGAAACTGCCGAGAGATTATGCTCAAACCTTCTGCTGATGAATAAAGGGAAAGAAGTATACTGTGGCGCTCTGAAAGATCTGAAAAGAAAATTTAATAATAATAATATAAGGATAACCTTTAACGGTGACCCTGCCGTATTAAGTTTACTTCCTTCGCTGCGCCGGATAAAGATCAGCGGGCAGCAGGCTGAATTTGAATTAGAAGAAAGTGTAAATCCTTCCGCATTCATCAGGGACCTCTCGGGGAGACTGGAACTGACATCTTTTTATATTGCCGAGCCTTCGCTGCACAGCATTTTTATTGAGCTGATAAGCCGGAAGGTGAACTGATGAATAAAACCTTAACTGCAGCCAGGTGGGAATATCTTGAGAAAGTTAAAACTAAAACATTTATCATTTCATTATTTGTAACCCCCCTGATAATATTGGTCTTTACCGCTGGTCCTGCATTTCTGCTCAGCAGCGAGAAAGGGATTACCAAGCCTATTGGTTTTGTTGATACATCAGGTATATACTACAGCAGCTTTAGTGAAAGTTTGTCGCAGTATACTATAAAAGAGAATATTCCTGCATATATCGTTATTAACGCTTCAGGGTTCCGGAGGAGCTATGATGATGTTCTTAAGGATACCGACCGTCAGCTGCTTAATAATATGCTTGCCGGCTGCCTTGTAGTTTTTAACGGGGGAACGGACTCGGTGAAGCTGAGATTCAGAAGTGCTGCTTTATTTAATCCCGATGAACTGAACCGTTTCGAAAAAGCATTCCAGTATGCAAGACTTACAGCCTCTCTTGCCGGAAAGGTTTCTTCCCGCGAGCTTGTATCATTAGCAGGCGAAATAGAGATCACTGCAGAAGTGATTGATAAGGAGGGTAAAAAGGCGGAGTCTGATTTTATGTCGATGTTCTTCTCATCCCTGGTAGTGATAATGCTTCTGCTTATGACGATCATATCAATAGGAGGTATGCTTATCCGCAGCATACTTGAAGAAAAATCGAACCGCCTGATTGAAATACTCCTTTCAAGCTGTACCCCGGGAGAACTTTTATCGGGGAAGATAATAGGACTGAGCGCTCTCGGGCTTACTCAGATTACCGTTTGGGCAATTATGGGAGCAGTATTCATAGGCAGTTCCCTTATTCCTTCCGATACATTCAGCAACCTGCTTCCAATGATGCTGTTCTTTATTCTCGGTTTTCTTTTTTATGCTGCATTGTATGTAGGCATCGGCTCAATAGTAACCACAGAACAGGAAGCGCAGCAGCTAAACAGTTATCTAAGTATTCTTCTTTTTGTACCCGTCGTCTTTGCCCTGCCGGCTATACAGAATCCCGATTCTGTTTTGATAAGGGTGCTTTCATTCATTCCCTTAACATCTCCTGCAATAATGCTATTCCGGTTCAATACAACAAATGTTCCCCCAATGGAAACAGCAGTTATAGCTGTTATTATGATCGTCTCTATAATGCTTACCATTATGGTCACATCAAAAATATTCAGGATAGGCATTTTATCTTACGGTAAGCGTCCAACTCTTAAAGAAATAAGAGAATGGATAAATGAATGAACTTATCCCGGGAAGGCACGACTATAAGAT
Source organism: uncultured Ignavibacteriales bacterium (assembly GCA_963764685.1). GTDB lineage: Bacteria > Bacteroidota > Ignavibacteria > Ignavibacteriales > Ignavibacteriaceae > CAVXTT01. The sequence continues at coordinate 193,441 of CAVXTT010000019.1, read as the reverse complement.
CATATCCTGAGCTCCAGAGGAGCGATATATTGATAGGATTTGGGTTGCATAATTATTAAAGCCCCCATCGGGGCGACATCCTGAAACGCCAAAGAAACTTTTTAACAGCCACAGGATGTCGCCCTCACGGGGCTGTAATATGGATTAGGATTTTTTTCTATCAATATTACGCCCCGAGGGGGCTAAAACAAATGTTATTGTTAAATACTGAATTAGTGTTTCTTTTCCTGATTAAATATTAGGAAGGAGATCAGTGCAAATTAGACCTTCCCTCACCCCGTTCCAAACGGGGATGCTAGCGAGACACATTTATTAGATGGTCTGTTTTTTTACTGGCTCTCAGGATCAACCGGTTCCAAACCGGTTGAAGGCATGCCTTGTATTTTTACTTGAAGCTTCCTTCAGGATGCTTATCTCAGAATGCAGTAAAAACAGTAAAGTGCTGCATAATTGTCTCGCTGGGACCCTGCTTCCTTAGCTGGGTGAGTGAAGATGAATAGGCAGTAAATTATCAAGTTGGAAGCCTCCATCCTTATTTTGCTATTTCCTTCGTACTTCAAGTCGCTATCCGGTTTGATGTGTATATCCCAGCTGTTGAAATACCTTTTATTCGTAAAATTCATAAGTCTAGCTATCTCATAGCCCTTAATCTGCTTAATCCTGGTTACTTTCCCCCATTTCATTCAAGAACAATTCACATTTAACTATGTTATTTATAAAGAATAGTACAAAGATTGCATATGTAAAGGCCATACGTAAGCCTTCTCTAAGCCATCTGTAAGCCATAAAACAGCACTTATGGCTTACAGATGGCTTACAGATGGCTTAGAGATGGCTTACAGATAAGCAATTATAAAGCAATTAGTAATAAATTTGGGTAATTTTTTCTCATTTCGGGCAAAATTGAATAAGATTAAATAACTTGCTGAAAAGTGCTGCATTTACCATAAGATCCCTCTCTAAAGTTTGGTTGTTTATTTTTTGTCAAAACAAAATTTATCATCCTTTTTTGAGGGATTCTTTATTTTTTTTGTCATCGTTGGGATAGGTATGCAAAGAGGAATTCATTTCTGATTTTGATTTCTGAATATCGCTTGCAATATTTACTTTAAGTTAATAAAGATTTTTATTGATGCTGATTTTAGCTTCTGCATTAGCCGCTATAATACCGATGTCTGTCTACCTCGTCCTTATCTGGCGTTTTGACAGTTATGACAGAGAGCCTTTTGGACTGGTTCTGGGGAATTACCTCCTTGGTGTAGTCAGTATAATATTCGCCATTGGCGGCAGTGCTCTGATCTCAAAAATTTTCCAGGTGTTTATTTATGATTCCGAAGTCCTTAATGCAGTAGATACCATTCTGATTGCCCCGTTTGTTGAGGAAATAACCAAAGCAGCCTTTGTGCTCATTATATTCAGAAGCAGGAAGTTTGATAATATTACCGATGGTATTGTATATGGCGGAGCATTAGGATTGGGATTCGGAATGACGGAAAACTTCCTTTATTTTATTTCCTACGGCACTACTTTTTCGGGATGGATCACAATGGTTATAATCAGGACGATGTTTTCAGCTGTGATGCATTGTATTTCCACAGCCACTTATGGTGCTTTCCTGGGATATGCAAAATTCAGAAGCTATCCTTACAGGATAATACTCCCGCTTGCAGGTCTTTCAATTGCAATGTTCATACACTTCGCCTGGAATTTCAGTGTCAGCTTTGAATCCACAGCACCAATCGGCTTTATATTTATGATCTTTACCATAGCAGTTTTTATTGTTGTATTTTCAACATCAGTAATGAGTGAAAAGAAAATTATCTATACTGAGCTCCTCGAGGAGGTTTCCAACGGAGTAATTCCTGCAGAACACCTGTTAATACTGAACTCTTCTGTAAGGAACAGGAACGGCTGGATTGACGAAAGTATCAGAAAGCTATATATAACTGCCGCCACTACACTTGCATTCAGGAAGATGCAGTTCAGGAACTCTACAGGATCATCAAGGTTTTATTACGAGCAGGATATAAACCATTACCGAAATTTTATTACCGGCATTCTTCAAAACAATAAAACATACGTACAATGAAATCGGGTTTTTCTATTTATCTTGTTCCATTATCCCCGGTGTTTAATCCGGAAGCAGTGTCATTATTCGGGATGATGGATAATGAGCATTCCTCAATCCTGCTCTCCACTTTATATTTAAATAATGTAGAGATCATTGAAAAAATAAACGAGAAGCATAACGCGGTATTCTGTATAAACAGCAGCGATCAGCAAAATGTACCCCAGGAACTGCTGTCTTCGGCTGTTTATATCAGCATAATGGGACCGGGAAATCCTAACAGTTCATTAAAATATCTTGATGAAAGACACTTCTCTAAATATTCCAGAAACCTGGTTATATTTTCAAAGACAATAGGATTGAATGAAACTGATATTCAGAAGATATTTGAACTCCTTTCAGTGGAGGAGGATGCCGTTGTAATAGGTAAAGGGTTAAATAATTCTATTTCTTTCCTTGGCTTTACCAAATATCACCAGGAACTATTCTCAAATATTGAAAAAGGCTATGATAACTATCTCTCAGTAATCTGTAAGCATAACTATTTTGTTACTGTGGTCGAGAAGGGGATGTATATCAGTAGCTGGGATGACTTTAAGAACCTTTATACAGAACTTTCAAAAAAAGAAAGTCTTGCATACTGCAGTCACAAGATGCACGAACAGTTTACCCACTTATTCATTGAATATAAAGAACAGATAAAATGAAGGCTGTCGGAATATTCGGCGGTACTTTTGATCCTGTACATAATGGTCATTTGATCACTGCACAGGCAGTATATGAAGTGCGGAAGCTGGAGAAAATAATTTTTATACCCGCTAATGTTTCTCCCCATAAACTGGATGTAATTTCTTCATCAGCAGGGCACAGATTAAATATGCTTAAAGCTGCTGTCGAAGGCATTCCGCATTTTGAAGTGTCGGATCTTGAACTTCAATCAGGAGGCATATCGTATACAGTAAATACCCTGCAGGAACTTAAAAAGCAGTACGGGAAGATTGAACTGATAATAGGTTATGATAATTTCCTTAAATTCAATACGTGGAAACAGCCGGATGAAATAATCAAGCTGGCATTGCCGGTTGTCTTAAAGAGAGGGATAACTTATGCAGGAAAGGATATTGAGCTCCCTTCCGGGGTAATTCTTCTTGAAACTCCTCTCATTGAGATCAGTTCTACTGATATCAGAAGCAGAGTAAAGCTCGGCTTACCGGTCAACTTCCTTGTCCCTGAAAAGGTAATGGAATATATTTACACCTTTAATCTATATAAACGGAAGAAATGAAGATATTAGTAACGGGTGGCGCAGGTTTTATTGGTTCACATATTACCGATGCACTTATTAATACAGGGACATAAAGTTTTTGTTCTTGATAATTTATCCTCAGGGGTTGAATCAAACATTAACCCTTCAGCTGAGTTCATAAAGGCAGACATTACAGATCCCTCTATTAAAGACCTGTTCATCAGGGAAAGATTCGATGCTGTTAACCATCACGCTGCACAGATGGACGTCAGGCATTCGGTTGCAGATCCTGTATTTGATGCAAAAACCAATATACTTGGCTCTGTAAATTTACTTCAGAATGCAGTCAATACAGGGGTTACAAAATTTATATTTGCTTCAAGCGGCGGTGCAGTATACGGAGAGCAGTCATATTTCCCGGCTGACGAAGAACACCCGCAGTATCCCGTTTCACCTTATGGAATATCAAAGCTCGCGGTGGAGAAATATATTTATTATTATTATTTGCAGTATAAACTTCAATATTCCATTCTAAGGTATGCAAATATTTACGGTCCCCGGCAGAATGCAGCAGGAGAGGCGGGAGTAGTTGCAATCTTTACTACCAGGCTGCTTAAAAATCAGCAGCCTGTAATCAATGGTTCGGGTAAACAGACAAGAGATTATGTATTTGTGGAAGACGTTGTTAAAGCTAACCTGCTTAATCTTAATGATTCGATATCAGATACTTATAATATCGGTACCGGGATTGAGACAGATGTTAATACAATCTTCCGCTAATCTTAATGAACTGACGGGTGCTAAGGCATCTGAGAAGCACGGGCCTGCAGCACCGGGTGAGCAAATGAGAAGTGTTATAACTTCAGATAAATTATACTCAAGATTTAACTGGAAACCTGGTGTTGCAATAAAAGCAGGATTAAAAAGTACAGTCGACTATTTCAGGGAAACAGCCATCCCGGTCTGAAGATGTATTCCAAACTAATCAGTAATATTAAAATAAGAGATAAAAGGGCGGTTGCAAGAGCAATCTCACTTGCGGAGACTGGATTCTGCCGCCTCATCGGAACTGGTGAAAGAATTATACTCATCTGTCGGAAATGCCTACAGGATAGGGGTAACAGGACCACCCGGAGCGGGGAAAAGCACCATAACCAACCAGCTTACCAAACACCTGAGACAGCTTGGCAAAACCGTAGGCATTATTGCAGTTGACCCTACCAGTCCCTTTACCGGCGGAGCACTTCTTGGCGACCGCGTGCGAATGTCGGAGATAGGACAGGACCCGGGAGTGTTTATCCGGAGTATGGCTACCAGGGGGAGTCTCGGCGGCTTAAGCAAAAAAGCCATTGATGCGGCTGATGTCCTTGACTCTGCAGGATATGATTTTATTCTCCTTGAGACGGTAGGTGTGGGACAATCAGAACTGGACATAGCAAAAGCCGCAGATACCACAATCGTGGTACTTGTCCCTGAATCAGGGGATGCAGTGCAGGCAATGAAGGCAGGACTAATGGAGATAGCTGATTTTTATGTAGTGAACAAGAGCGACCGTCCCGGTGCCGAGCAGGCAGTTACTGCAATTAAAACCATACTTATGATGAGAGACCATAATGAACATTCCTGGATGCCGAACATCATAAAATCCATAGCCTCGGAAAATAAGGGTATAATTGAAATAGCATCCGAGATTGAACGACATCACAAATACCTGATCAATTCAAATACCTTCCTGAAGAAAAGGGAAGAGCAGACAAAGAACCGGATCAAGGAAATTGTTGAAGAAAAATTAAAAAGAGCTTTATGGGATAATGGAGGGGATTATTCCCTCGCCGGCTCGATTGCTAAAGTAATCCTCGGCAGTGCCTCCCCTTACCATATTGCCGAAGAAGTTATAGACAATTTCAAAAACCGGTTGTAAATTATTACTTACTTTAGCTATTTTATTACATTAAAATACTAGTCCTGATTTACCCTTAATATTAGAGGAAACCTGATGGAGTTAGCTGAATTTCCATTCACAATAGAATTAACTGAAAATCAAAAATTTATTAGAGATACTATAAAGGATTTTGCCGAGAAGAACATCCGTCCGGTCATTATGGAACTGGATGAATCTCAGAAATTTCCTTTTGAAATAATGAAGCAGCTTGGCGATCTGGGCTTCCTGGGTATACTTGTTTCAGAAGAATACGGCGGTGCTGGCCTGGGGTATGTTGAGTTTGCATCGATCATTGAGGAGATTGCGAAGGTTGACCCCTCAATTGCACTTTCCGTGGCAGCACATAATGGTCTCTGCACCAACCATATTTACAGGTTTGCAAGTAAAGAACAGAAACAGAAATATCTTCCGAGACTTACTTCGGGACAAACAATGGGTGCCTGGGGCTTAACCGAAGCTGCCTCAGGAAGTGATGCTGCCGGATTGAGGACCATTGCCGAAAGAAAAGGTGACTACTACATTCTTAACGGAAGTAAGACCTTTACCACACATGGCACAGTGGGCGGAGTAGCTGTAATGATGGCAATTACCAACAAGACCAAAGGTAAGAAAGGGATCTCCGCATTTATATTAGAGAAGGGTATGGAAGGATTTATTTCCGGCAAGAAGGAAAACAAGCTCGGTATGCGTGCAAGCGAGACTACCCAGATTACATTTGAAAATTGCAAGGTACCTGCTGAGAACCTTATAGGTGAAGAGGGAGAAGGATTTATCCAGGCAATGAAGATCCTTGAAGGAGGACGAATAAGCATTGCCGCACTTAGTATAGGTCTTGCACAGGGCTGTCTTGAAGCTTCCCTGAAGTATGCACGCGAAAGAAAACAGTTCGGCAAACCATTAAATGAATTCCAGGCTATCCAGTTTAAGCTAGCAGAGATGGGAACCAATATTGAAGCTGCCAGACTACTTAATTACCGGGCTGCATTTATGAAGGACAATCATATTCCTAATACCAAAGAAGCCGCAATGGCTAAGCTGTTCGCAAGCGAGATAGCCGAGAAAGCTGCAAGCGAAGCAGTGCAGATATTCGGAGGGTACGGATTCATTAAAGATTATCCTGTTGAGAAATTCTATCGCGATGTTAAGCTTTGCACTATTGGTGAAGGGACATCTGAAATACAGCGCATAGTTATTGCCCGCCACCTTCTAAATGATTGATATGAGCTTATGAAAAAAATAGGGACTCCCGTAAAGGAAACTGCCTCCTATCTTAAAAGAGAAGATAATTACAAAACACTCATGAGAAAGCTGCACGCCGAGCAGGAAAAGATTAAGCTTGGCGGAGGCAAAGGTGCAATTGAAAAGCATAAAGCCAAAGGGAAGCTTACTGCCAGAGAACGGATCAGCAGACTGGTAGATAATGAAAAAGAGTTTTTTGAATTAAACACCTTCGCTGCCTATGATATGTATAAGGAATACGGCGGTGCCCCTTCCTCGGGTACAATATACGGCATAGGGAAGATCAATAAAAAGCTGCACGTTATAGTTGCCAACGATGCAACAGTTAAGGCTGGAGCCTGGTTCCCAATTACTGCAAAGAAGAATCTGCGTGCACAGGAAATCGCAATGGAGAATCGTCTTCCGGTAATTTACCTGGTCGACAGCGCAGGAGTATTCCTGCCCCTGCAGGATGAGATATTTCCCGATAAAGAGCATTTCGGAAGGATATTCAGGAACAATGCAATTATGTCATCAATGGGTATAACACAGATTGCTGCAATAATGGGTCCGTGTGTGGCAGGCGGTGCTTATCTCCCTATAATGAGCGATGAAGCATTAATTGTTGAAGGCGAAGGCTCTGTTTTCCTTGCTGGCGCACACCTGGTAAGGGCGGCAATCGGGGAAGTTATTGATAATGAAAAGTTAGGCGGCGCTAAAGTACAGTCGAACATTAGCGGGGTAACCGATTACGTAATGAAAAATGATGAAGAGTGCCTTCTTCAGATAAGAAGCATTACGGATAAGATCCCTGGAGGTCCTTCTGCTTCTTTTAACAGGATTGCAGGCAAGCCTCCTAAATATTCACCTAAAGAGATCTATGGCTTCCTTCCCGAGGACAGCTTAAAAGCGTACGATATGTACGATATAATTGCCCGCATTGTAGATGACTCGGAGATCGATGAATATAAGGCAGGATATGGTAAAACTATCATTACTGCTTACGCCAGAGTTGACGGATGGTCGGTCGGTATTGTGGCAAACCAGAGAAGCCAGGTAAAGACCGAGACAGGAGAAATGCAGGTTGGCGGGGTAATTTATTCCGACAGCGCTGACAAAGCTTCCCGTTTTATAATGAACTGCAACCAGCGGAAAATACCTCTACTGTTCCTTCAGGATGTAACAGGATTTATGGTCGGCAGCAGGGCAGAGCACGGAGGAATTATTAAGGACGGCGCCAAAATGGTAAATGCAGTTGCTAATTCAGTTGTCCCTAAGATTACAATAATCATCGGCAACAGCTTCGGTGCAGGTAATTATGCTATGTGCGGTAAGGCTTATGATCCGAGATTCATTTTCGCTTACCCTAATGCTAAGATAGCGGTTATGGGGGGAGCACAGGCTAGCAGCGTACTTCTCGATATTAAACTGAAACAAGTAGAGAAACAGGGGCATCATTTTAGCGAAGCGGAAAAGAAAAAGCTCCTGGATGAGATTATGCAGTCATATGAAGAAAAGAGCAATCCATTATATGCAGCTGCTAGGTTGTGGATCGATGAAGTTATCGATCCTGCATTGACACGTGAATATGTTTCGATGGCGATATCCGCGGCAGATAATAATCCCGATATGCCGAAGTTCAGTGTGGGAGTAATACAGACATAGCTATTATGTCTTCTGTCAGATCAGCAATATTTCTTTTTCTAATCTTCGTTTCATTAACATCTGCTCAGCAAAGTAATTTATCAAAGGGCGTTAATTATCTTACTAAATTTATTGCCTCGGATTCTTTTAAAAACTTATCCCGCACCAATAGTGATCCGGCTCTGGCGGATACAATTTTCCTCCGTGCTGTAACGTTCTATAAAAACAACTATTCCGATGCCCTGCTGGCTCTGATGCTTGCCACTGTACCCTACAAAGAAGTGCCCCTTCAGGTGCCTCTTCTGAATTCAATAATTTACTACCCTTTGACATCTGCAGAAGACTCTATATATGAAATAAAAAACAAAAATCTTCCCAGATACCTTTTCTTCGATTCCCCTCAGGATGATTATGGGGATAAAGATAAGCTCGCTCATTTTTTCGGCAGTGCGTTCCTTTCATACTCAACTGCATTCTTTGATTTAGGTGATTTAATTGGTTATTTTGTAGAAGTTTTTGAAGAAAGCTTTAAGGTACAATCCTCTGTTGATGAAAGAGATCTCCTCGTGAACGGTCTTGGAAAACAATTCGGAGAGGCGCTTAAAGAAGATAAAAGCCTTCTCCCTTCCCGGATCTTTATTCTCACAACTTTAATCCATATCCGCTATATCCTATGAAAAATATTTTAATTATTGACGATGAACGGGAAATATGCGAAAGCATTAAGATGATACTTGAGTATGAGGGTTATGAAGTTAAATATACAATAAACCCTGCAGAGGGAGTTCAACTTGCAGTTGACGAACAGTTTGCAGCAATCCTTCTTGATATCCAAATGCCCGGAATGAACGGCTTTGAAGTAATAAAAAAGATAAAAGAAGTTAAATCTGAAATATCGATAATAATCATCTCCGCTTTCGGAAGCATTGAGAATGCGGTTAAGGCTACAAGGTTGGGAGCTTTTGATTTTATAGAGAAGCCAATCGACAGGGAGAAGCTTCTTATATCTGTAAGGAATGCAGTTGAGCAGTCGAATCTTCTTATCGAGAATAAGGAAATTAAAAAGAGTCTCACCGGTGAAGGCAGGATACTCGGCAGAAGCAGGGCAATGCAAAGTATACTTGAGCTTGTAAATAAGGTGGCACCTCTTGATACAAGGGTTTTAATTACCGGGGAGAACGGAACAGGCAAAGAATTAATTGCACGTGCCGTTCATTCTAAAAGTCTCAGGAAAGATAAGCCATTTATTGAGGTTAACTGTGCCGCCATCCCTAACGAGCTGATCGAATCAGAATTGTTCGGGCACGAGAAAGGTTCCTTTACCGGGGCCGTCCAGCAGCGGATAGGGAAGTTTGAACTTGCAAATAAAGGAACGATATTCCTTGACGAAATAGGAGATATGAGTCACCAGGCGCAGGCAAAGGTACTCCGCGTAATCGAGGATGGAAAGATCGAGAGAGTGGGCGGTGCTAAGAAGATAGAGGTGGATGTAAGGATAATTGCCGCAACTAATAAGGACCTTATAAAAGAAATTGAGAATAATACTTTCAGGGAGGACCTGTTCCACCGGCTTAATGTTATACCTATCCGTATACCGCCCTTGCGTGAAAGGGCAGACGATATACCTGAGCTTGTTAATTACTTCGCACAGGAGATAACAGGCAGACATAAGAAGGTCCCGGTTAAGTTTTCTGATGATGCATTAAAATTTCTTCAGGGGCAGCAGTGGAGCGGGAATGTACGTGAGTTAAGGAATGTCGTGGAAAGGATCATTATCATCATAGATAAGCGGGAGATCTCGAAGAAGGATATAGAGTTCCTTTTCGGTGCAAGCAGAAGTTCCATTGATGATATTATATCGGGGAGCAATTCATTCCAGGAGTTCAAGGACAGGTCTGAGAAGATCTTTATCCTTAAACAGCTCAAGGCAAACGACTGGAATATCAGCAAGACAGCAGAGATACTGGAGATACAGAGGAGCCATCTTTACAATAAAATGAAAAAATACGGAATAGAGAAGGAGGAGTGATATGCCGGAAACTATTTTTTCTAAAATAATCCGTAAGGAAGTTCCTGCTGATATAGTTTACGAAACAGATACCATCCTTGCATTCAGAGATATTAAGCCCCAGGCACCTGTTCACATCCTTATCATCCCCAAAACAGAAATTGCAAAGGTCACCGACCTGAACGGTAAAGAACACTCCCGGATACTTGGTGATATGATAGATGCGGCAAACAAATTAGCTAAGGAAATGCATATTGATAAGGACGGATTCAGGTTAGTCCTTAACTGCGGCGATAACGGAGGACAGGAAGTTTACCATCTGCATATGCATCTTCTCGGAGGCAGGAAGCTAACCTGGCCGCCGGGCTGAAACTGGTGCTATGGTGCGGCGGACAAACCTCTTTACCAATCCAACCAATCAACTAATCAACCAATCAACTAATCAACCAACTTTTATTTCAACAAGATCATTTTCTTCATTTCAACAAATGCACCTGCCTGTCTGTTAAATGGTATGGCTTTAAACTCATAGAAATATACACCTGAGGGGAGATCAGCAGCATTCCATAATAACTCATAAGTGCCTGCGGGTTTCTCCTCATCCACGAGGATGCCGATTTCCTTACCGAGGACATCGAATAGTTTAATTACAACATCCGAATATTCCGGCAATGAATAGCTGATTGTTGTAGCAGGATTAAAAGGATTCGGATAGTTCTGCAATAGAGAGAATCCTTCAGGTAAAGTAATTTCGTCATCCGTACCAGAGGTTCCCTGCGGTACAAGCTCCTCAACAATGTCAACAGCATTAGATACCGAATCAATACCGCCGACTACATAAAGTCCGCCCCTGTATTCGGCCGTAGCCATCCAATGCCTCCTCGTTGTAAGCTCAAGCTGATCGATTGTCCAGGTGTCGCTTGTTATATTATAAACAAGAACACTTTTATATTCCGCACCCGTTGCCCCGCCTATATTTCCGCCGGCAAAGTAGATTAGATTATTAATGATGCCCATCGCACAGGCACCTACCTGGTAAGGGGAATTGGTAAGCCTCAGCCATTGGTCGGTAGAAGGGGTATACTTATAGAAAGCCGAGTCGTCCCAGCCTATAACATAGATCTCATCCTGGTAAAGTATCGAGCTAAGGTCGCGTGTACCGCTGGCAGTATTAAATGTTTTGTTTGACCAGCTGTCACCTGCGATATTGTAAGCATAACAGTCGCCATCCGGATTGAACAGGTAAATTAACCCGTTAAGGACTTCTGCGGTAATACCCCAGGTATGGTAGGTATTAGGACTCGGTGCCAGGTATGTCCATACCCGTGTATTCAGATCATACCTTCTGTTCAAAGATGGTCCGCTTGGCCAGGCGCCCAGGAGATACACATTGTCACCCACGAGCACAGATGTAACTCCCCACATATTATAATCGGGGATCGTATCATAGTATGCCCAGGAAGTGCCGTCATATTTATAGACACGCGGGTAGCAGATACTACCTGCCCAGTTATTCGAGCCTCCGAAATGATAGATTGAATTATTCCAGACCTCACAGGTACCGGCACCAATCGGGATAGGTAAGTTCGGCAGAACCTGTGGGTATGAGGAACCGGAAAGAATACATACCAAAAGGGCAAAAGTAAATTTTTTCATAACAACGCCTTCAGATGTTGAAAATATTTTTTTAGAAATTCCGCTTGAAGAATAAACAGTAAACAGGGGGGATTTCTCTTCTTAGAGAGAATTATTAGTCTGAATTAAATAAAAATTTCCCCTTTATGCAAGTGATTTAGTTGATTAGTTGATTGGTTGATTGGTTGATTGGGAACCACTAACCTTTTCATATTAACAACCAATCAACTAAATTTCTAAGACCCTAGATTACTAAGCTCCTAAATTCCTTATTTACTAATCAACCAATCAACTAATCAACTAAATTCATTTCAACAATGTCATCTTCTTTATTTCCACAAAATTGCCTGCCCTGATTTGATAGAAATATACACCTGAAGGGAGTGCTCCGGCACTCCAGGTAACCTCATATTGCCCTGCAGGTTTCTCTTCATTAACCAGGACCACTATTTCATTGCCGAGAATGTCGAACACTTTAAGAATTACAGTCGATTCCCACGGTAAGGAGTAATTTATTGTAGTGGCTGGATTAAAAGGGTTAGGGTAATTTTGATATAATTGAAAAGCAGAAGGTAATTGATTCTTTGTTTCGTTTACTCCGACAGGTGTTCCTCTGCTGGTCCTGTAAAGCTTTCCTGTAAAACCAGTACCACCGCCTGTTGAGCCGGCAGCCCAAATAGTTAACGAGTCAGGTGTACTGTTTACAATATCATAAGAAAACATTTCAGCAGATGTATTAACATCGAGATCCCAGTTTAAGCCGCCGTCAGCAGTTACATAGATCCCTCCCGCTTCATCGTAAAGGTTACCTCCGAAAGCTAAAGCAAGAGTATCATCGAACAGCTTAACTGCTCTGACGGGATACGGGAAGGCGTAAAGCCTCTGGCTCCAGGTTACTCCTCCGTCTGAAGTTTTGTGAGCCCATCCCGATACAGGAGCGCTTATCTGTCCTCCGCCTGTTAACCCGGTCAGCAGACTGTCAAGAAAGTCCACTCCTCCGTCAAATACGTTATCAGCGGGGGGTCCTGATGTCCAGGTAACGCCAAAATCAGAACTGCGGGCAAAATGATATCCGGTGGTAAACACATTTCCGCTTGTATCTGTATCTATATTTCCGGAAAACCACCCGAGATCAGAATTAACCTGCACGTATTCCCAGGAAGTTGTATCCTTCCCTCCGGTGCTGGTATAATGTATTCCGCCTGAAAACTCGGCAGATACTATTCCTCTCCTGCTGTCAAAAAAGTGAATGTGAGAAAGCCAGCCGACACCGTTAGGAATATGAAGTATAATATCATCTGTCCACGTAGTTCCGCCGTCATAACTCCATCTTACAACTCCGGAGTTTATATTCCCCTGGTTATTGAAGCCCGAGATGACAACAGTATCGGAAGTCAATGCATCAACACCATACCAGTAATAAGGGAAACCAAGATTCATTATGCTTGTCCAGTTATCTCCTCCGTTTGTGGTTTTATAAACAGCCCCCAGTTCCGTCACTAAATAGCCGGTAAGCGGATTCGCGAAAGAGACATCCTTAAATACCTTCCCGGCAGCAGAAAAATTTAATTCCCAATCGAATGAGTCTGCTTTATTAACGGCAGGTTTACTATTGGGGCTTTTAATTGATCCGGTTTGATAATCAACTCCCGAAGACGGAACAACCCTGACAATTTCAGGACCCGTTTTTTGTATAACTATCTTTGTACCCCCTTCACCTGTTTTTACTTCAACAGTTTGAGCATAGTTGTCTAAAGGGATAAGAATTAGTAAAGTATTACAAAAAATATTTATTAAAATGACAAATAAAGATCTCATCTCCATCCTCACTGATTTAGTAATTTAGTAACATAGTAACTTAGTAACTTAGTAACGTAGTAACTTAATAACGGGTCCCTAATTCCTAAGTTCCTAAGTCCCTAAGTTACTAAGTCCCTAGTCCCTGATTTCCTAAGTTACTAACTTCCTAAGTCACTAATCAACTAATCAACTAATCAACCAATCAACCATTTTGTAACCTTTTACACTCTTACAACTCTAATGACTATGCAATGGACAGCACATAACAATAATCATTGATATTAAACATTGTAAAAAATCAATGACATGTAGGATAGTAACTCACAGGATTAAAACAATAAGGTAAAATAAAATGAAAACAAAGTATTTTTTATTGACTGCTTTAATAGCAGCCGCATCGCTGATTGTGACCAATGAAACTGAAGGCCAGCCCAAGATGGAGAACAAAAATATGTCCCACACTGCAGTTAAAAATAGCCCGGCTGAGAAGCTGCGGACAGATATGCGTATGCTCTGGGAAGATCACATCGTGTGGACCCGCAATGTTATATTCTGTCTGACAGATGACCTTCCAGGCGCAGATCAGTCAGTTAACCGGCTGCTGAAAAACCAGGTTGATATAGGTAATGCTGTAAAGCCTTTCTATGGAAATGAAGCGGGAGAGAAATTAACAGCCCTGCTGAAATCTCATATTACTATTGCAGCTGAAGTTGTTACCGCAGCTAAAAAAGGGGATAAAACATCACTTGATGATGCAGACAAAAGATGGCATTCCAATGCTGACGAAATATCTGCATTTCTGAGCTCGGCTAACCCAAACTGGAAATTAAATGATCTTAAAGCTATGATGAATGACCATTTGAAATTAACTACAGATGAAGCTGTTGCCCGCATTAAGAAAAACTATGATGCTGATATTGCAGCATATGATAAAGTGCACGAAGAAATTTTAATGATGGCGGATGCATTGTCAAATGGTATTATTGCCCAGTTCCCCGATAAATTTAAAGAGTAATATAACTTCCACGCCGGAAGACACGATATAAATCACTCTTCCGGCTTCCTAATCCCCTAATTAACTAATCAACTAATCAACCAATCAACCAATTCTCTGATCATCCGGGACATTATCAATCCACTAATCCCCAAATGGGCAGACAACAATTTCCCAAGTGTCCTTATTTCGTCCGCACGCCCGCACGACCGCACGTCCGCACGATTTTGCCCTACACCCGCTTGATAATTATCATCGTTGCATCATCATCCGGGTCGGGACAGTAATCCCGGAAATCTTCCTTAATATTATAGAATATCTCCTCAGCACTCAGATCCTTTGACCTGATAAGCTGTGCTTCCAGGTTATCGGCAACATAATTTAATTCGCCGTTATGCTGTTCCGTAAACCCGTCGGTAAAGAGGAGAAGGATATCCCCGTGTCCCATCACCTTCAGCTTATTAAGCGAATATCTTTTCTTATAGCCGAAGATGCTCTTTGTAATTTTCCCCTCCATATCAGATTCCGAGGGGAGAGTACCTATCGGGGTAAAGCTGATGAAGTTCTGGTTATCGATATTGACTATCCTGTTATATTCCCTTGAGAATATTAACGGATGCTGGTGTCCTGCAGATATAAACCGGAACTCCCCGTCATTGCGTACTTCACCGTAGATCATCGTAATAAATTTATCGACACTTGACGACTGATGGAACCTCTGGTTAATAGCTTCAAACAGATCAATTGTAATCTCTCCGTTTAAGGTAAGCTCATACCCGGCACCCACAAGAAATGCCTGGTGAAGCATTGCATTAAGCAGTGCATCGGTAATGCTGTGTCCGGAAACATCAGCCAGCAGCAGACCTGATTTGGTTTTAAGGTTTTTTAACCTGTTGCCCAGTTCAATTTTATTTGCCGCCTCTGCCTGCTTGATCCTTTCATCCAGGTTAAAGCGCTTGGCAAAGTCCACATATATTAGATGGTCACCGGAGACCTCCCCGAGCAGCGATAGAGTTTCTCCGTATATATCCAATCCCGGTATGGCAGGTATCTCACCCGGACCCGGCTTTAATTTCTTAGCTATGTTCTGAAAGTTTGATATTTCATTCTTTTCATCGAAAATATACATTTATACATTCCTGTTTTTTATTCGGGCGCTAATATAGCCGGCAAATATTAATTTACAATTAAGATAATATTAAATGGGATGAACGGTCAGGACAGGGAGGGGTCATCAATTAATAATATCAATTAAAATAAGGCAGATAGACCTGTCCCTTCGGGAAGGTTCTAGAGTACTATAGCATTATAATGGTGCAAATTTGCACAGGATAAAAGAAGCAATCTCCTGCTGAAGAGGTCAGAGTATCTTACTGCCTCCGGGCAGGTAAAAATAAAATATTTCATTCAGCCGGAGATTCTTTGTGAATATGAAGTAAAATTTTAATACTTTAATAACAAAACATTCAAGTATTATCTAATTATATAAACATACCCCGGGTGCCTTATGAAGGATATAAATATTATCCTGTACATATCAGCGGCCTTAATAGTTTTTTATATCGATGTCATAACCCCCCTTGGTTATGCTCCCTGGGTATTTTATCTTCTTTTACTTTTCATCTACTCCACCTACAGCAATAAAAAGTATATTATTCATTTAGCTGTACTCTGTTCCGTTCTGCTGGTACCGGGATATTATCTGTCGCCTGATTTCCCGCCGGATAAATTTACTACCGGGATAAACCGCATCGAAGCCGTAATTATTATGTTCATTATTGTCATTCTTGGATTAAGAGAAGAGAAAGCTAAAAAGATAAGCACTGAAATACTCGACA
This sequence comes from uncultured Ignavibacteriales bacterium, assembly GCA_963764685.1. Lineage (GTDB taxonomy): Bacteria > Bacteroidota > Ignavibacteria > Ignavibacteriales > Ignavibacteriaceae > CAVXTT01. The sequence goes on along the minus strand of CAVXTT010000019.1, from coordinate 177,048 downwards.
GGATCACTGATCTTTTCGTTGCGGTGGATAAAAAATTCAAGGTGATATTCCTTAATAAAAGCGCTATGGACTTTGCCGGGATAAAAGAAGATACTACCGGAAAAGATTTATTTGAGATCGTTCCGCCGGATGTTGTTGAATTCACCAAGGTACAATTTCATCAGGCCCTGCTCCAAAAAGAACCTGTGCATTTTAAACTTAACATCCAAAGTCTGGCCAGGGTTGTCGAGGTATCTGTATATTCATCGGAAAAAGGCTTATCTGCTCTTGCAAGGGATATAACCGAGAAAGTTACAGCTGAGAAGAAGCTGATGAACCTCCTGCAGGAAAAAGAGATGCTTTTAAGGGAGATGCACCACCGGACAAAAAATAATTTCCAGCTGGTGCTCAGTCTGCTCAATCTTCAGATCTACTCAATCAAAGATAAGCTTGCTGTTCAAATATTAAATGAAACACGCAGCCGACTAAATTCCGTTACAATTCTTTATGACAGGCTGTTTAAATCGGGAGATATTCATACTATAAATCTGCATACTTTCATTTCCGATATAATTCTTAATATGGAAACTGCTGCTAATTACGGTGTATTACATATGGATCACGATCTTCAGATTGAAGATACAGGTATTACAATTGATGCAGCCATACCTATCGGACTTATTATAAATGAGTTGTATACAAATTCCCTGAAGTATGCCTTTGAAGGTGCCGGGACGGGAAAGGTTTCAATTCAAATGAACTTCCCCGATGACGAAACCTTAATTATCCTGTATAAAGATAACGGAAAGGGATTGCCTGAAGGATTTGATCTTTATAAGAGTAAGGGACTGGGCATCTCCATTATAGCTGCCTTTGTGGACCAGCTGGAGGGAAACATCACCTGCAGCAGCAATTACGGTGCTGTATTCGAAATGAAACTGAAAGTTAGAAAGCATCCGGAAACACTTGAAGCGTTGACTGTTTAAAATTTAGAATGCTTAACCCCCCCATGAATGCCCGCTTAAGGATGGATGAATGGATGAATGGATGATTGTCTGAATAAGCCGTAGAATGGATGATTGGATGAATGTCTGAATAGATGAATACCTGTCGCTTTAAGAGGCAATGCCTCATCTCTGATAGACAGCGTTAGGAAGTGTTAGTACGAATTGAGTCCCTTCAATATCAAATATTTCCAATTTACCCTCGAGCTGTGCAACTACAGTCTGCACAAGTATTAAACCCAGGGATTCAATTTCATTAATATTAAATCCCTTTGGCAGCCCGTTGCCGTTATCTGAGAAACTTATAAGAAGATTTGGAAACGAATCCTTAATTGCAATCTCGATTATCCCCTCATCCTTGTTTTTTAAGCCATGAATTATAGAGTTAGTCAACAATTCATAAATAATCAAACCAATGCCTATCGCTGAAGTAAGATTTATTTTAACTTCATCAACATCATACTTCATAATTATTTTATTATCAGAACGGGCTGCAGCTATAACTTCTTCAATAAAATTTTTGATATTAACCGATTGAAAGTCATCCTCTGCATAAAGCTGCTGATGAATATCTGAAATAGTCCTGATCCTGTTTATGCAGCTCTGGCATGTACCCTTAAATTCAGGAGTGACATAATTATTCGACTGAAGGTTCAGCAGACTTGAGATTATCTGTAAATTATTTTTTACCCTGTGGTGTGTTTCCCTTAAAAGAATATCTTTTTCAACTAAAGTTTTCTTTAATTCCAGCTCAGTCTGCTTCTGAAAGGTTACCTCCCTGAAATACACTATCAATCCATCTTTGTATTTTAGAGCAGAATCCCTGTACCACCCTTTGTATTCCCCATGTTCATAATAAAAAGTACCTTCCATAGCTTCACCGGTATCAACAACATTTCTGAACATTGCGAACATGCCGTCCTGACTGGCATAAGGAAAGAATGACAAAAAAGTATGGCCGATGTATTTTTCTTTTGCCCCGTGAAGGACTTTCACTGCCGTTTCATTTAAATACAAAAACTCAAAATCTATAATTTCCCCTAGATTATTTCGAATCGGCTTATAAATTATTATTGCATCAAAAGCATTATTGATTATTGCTGAAAATATCTCACCATTTTCTAAAATCTTCTCTATCGAATCCATTCTACCCAGGGTAATATTAAATCATAAATTAGCTTAAACCTTCCGTAATATCAATCTGAAACACTGATTAACATTCAGGCTGTGATCAATCCAAAATTTAGCTTGACATTAGAGAAATGTATTTTCGCGATCTTGTAGTACGATAGTTCGATAGTACGATAGTACGATGGTATGAAATATGTCAGAACCCCGATTAACGGATTTCCCGGATACCTCTGTGCTTTCTAATGTGCCCTTTGTGCCTAATGTGGTTAATGCCTTTTGTTCTTAGTTCTTAGTTAACTAATCAACTAATCAACCAATCAACTAATCAACTAATCAACTATTTCAAAAGAATCATCTTCTTCATCTCAGCAAAAGATCCTGCCTGCAGTTTGTAGAAATAAATCCCGCTGGGATAGTTAACCGCATTCCAGGTTAGTTCATATCTGCCTGCAGGTTTCTCTTCATTAACCAATGTTTCAATTTCATTGCCGAGGATATCGAATACTTTTATTGTTATGTATGAATATTCGGGTATTGAATAGCTGATTGAAGTTGTCGGATTAAAAGGGTTAGGGTAATTCTGCGAGAGTAAAAATTCTGTTGGTAATTGTTCAACATCTTCAATTTCTGTTATCATCTCTGATAATGGTCGTCTCCACACACCATCCTGTGTCCCTGCAAATAGATAAGTATTATCTGTAACAAGTGAGTTGATATAATTATAAGGAGTTGTTAATCCACTATCTACATTTTCCCAGGTAGTTCCAAAGTCCGAGGAAATAAATACTTTTCCACCACCATTGCCATAAAAAAAGTGTTCTTCAGTTTCTAAAAAACATCCACCGTAAACAGGTGCAGAGTTTATCAAACTCCAAGTTGCTCCGTTGTCAGTTGATTTATGCATCTCATAATAAATTCTACCCCAATATCCTATCTGTTGTATTGCCAGGATATTATTTCCGCAAACTGCAATGTCGACTACAGCAATATTCAACAAGTTTGTCCAGCTTGCCCCATCATCTTTTGTCAGAAATACTCCCCCCTCTCCACCCATTTCATTCGATCCAGCGAAGAGATTATTACCGTCAGTAGTAAATGCCACTAACCCTCCTTGACCGCTAAAATTTGTCTCCTGCCAATCTGCCCCATTATCTGAGGAGACATATACCCTGCCATGACATCCAAGGGAATCACAATCATAACCTCCAGCAAAGATTTTTGTGTTCGACGCAATTAGGCTGCTGATCTGTGGATATGATTGGGAAATTGTGTCGAATGGTAAACCATTGTTAATCGCAGTCCAATGAGCACCGCTATCCGTAGAAATATAAACACCTTCTCCGTCAAGGAATCCAGTAAAAACCAATGTACCACTTCCATTATCTTTAGCAGCAAGACCAAAATACCTATCTTCAGGTAACCCATTACTAATTTCAATCCAATCCGAGCCCTGGTTGGTAGAAAGAAAAATGCCGAAATCATTGTTAAGCTCTGCAGACGCGAATAGATTTGAACCACTTACAGCGAGCTCATCAATTTGAAAATATTCTGGCCCATTTGTCTTTACCCACTGTGCAAAACATATCTGCATGGCCAATAAAAATAAAAACAGAAATTTATGAAAAGTTTTCATTACGAGTCTCCTAGTTAAGGATGAATATTTATTATAAAATATTTATGAGCGTGACTGCTTTACTATTTATTTCAGCAACAACATCTTCTTCGTACTAATAAATTCACCTGCTTTAAGTTGACAGAAGTAAACTCCGCTCGGAAGATATGCTGCTGTCCAGGTAACTTCATATTGTCCTGCAGGTTTCTCCTCATTAACCAATGTTTCAATTTCATTGCCGAGGATGTCGAATACTTTTATTGTTATGTATGAATATTCAGGTATTGAATAGCTTATTGAAGTTGATGGATTAAACGGATTAGGATAGTTCTGCTCTAATGAATATTCCACGGGATTATTTACAATGACTTCCACTATACCGGAGTAATCAAAGCTGCCGTTAAAGTCCAACTGCCTTAGCCTGTAATAATATTTCCTGGAACTTATGTTCCTATCGAGAAGCGTGTATGCGTGTTGTTCAGTGGTAGTCCCCTGACCATCTATAAAACCAATCGTTATCCAGTCAGTGTTATCTGTTTTTCTGTGAATCTCAAATCCTTTATTGTTTGTCTCAGTTGCTGTAATCCATTTTAATAAAACATCATTTTCAATGGCTTCAGCAGTAAAGCTAAAAAGTTCAACAGGTGTACCTCCGTTTATTGTATGGAGAATAGTTCCATTAAAACCTACCGCCCAACCCAAGGATTGATTGATAAAGAAAATATCATATAATTCGTTATTAGTATTTGAATTCTGTTGAACCCAGCTATTCCCGCCATCTGTAGTCTGATAAATGTCGTGCCCTTTTATTCCCCATCCAAGCAAAGTATCAAGAAAGAATGCCTTATCGACATCAGCAACAGGTAACTGGAACCAGTCGCTGCCGGCATTTGTGGTTTTATAGATTAATCCGGTCCACTCTGTAACCGCCCACCCAATATGGTTGTTAACGAACTGAATAGAATTAAACCACTCAGGTGAGATAAAATATTGTTCCTGCCAACTGGCGCCACCATTAGTAGTGCGGAAGATATTATTTCCTGCTGCCCATCCGGTATCTTTATTAATAAAACTTACTGATGAAGTACCAAAAGCTCCTGAATTAGTTCCCAATGACAAATCCCAATAATAGCCTCCATTAATAGTCTTGTAAACAAACCCAGTACCAAGTTGGCCAGATCCTGCTATAAATCCTGTTAATGAATCCAGAAACTGAATATCAGTAAATACAACGTAAGAATAACCGGGTGGCTGGTTAAACCAGTGTTCGCCTCCATCCGTTGACTTATAAATACGTCCCATCTCATCATTCATATCATAAGCGGCAAACCAGGCTTTTAAGGTATCAAGAACGAAAAATGTCTCTATAAATCCTTCCCCGGCAGGTAAAATGATACCTGGATTCTCCCAGTTGACACCTCCATTGGATGTCCTATATAATGTGTGGTCCAGTCCAATTATCCATCCATTATTTTCATCTAAAAATTGAAGTGCAAATAGATTTGAGCTTGTGCTGCTGTTCTGAGGATACCATTGCGAATATGTTTCAGGTATCAGAAGGGTTATTACAAAGAAAAGTGTTAATGATTTCATATTTAATGCCTTTTGTTCTTAGTTCCTGGTTCTTAGTTCTTGGTTCTTAGTTTTTATTTACCTAATCCACTAAACCTCTAAGTCACTAAGATTTCACGGATACCTCTGTGCTTTCTAATGTGTCCTCCGTGCCTAATGTGGTTAATGCCTTTTGTTCTTAGTTCCTGGTTCTTAGTTAACTAATCAACTAATCAACCAATACAACTAATCAACTATCTCAAAAGAATCATCTTCCTGCTGAGCACCTTCCCTCCTGCATTTAATTTATAAACATAAACACCTGAGGAAAGTGAAGAAGCATCGAACACCGTTTCATAATTTCCCGGTCTGAAGAATCTCATTTTTTAACTCTGCCACCTTCTGTCCCATCAAATCATAAACACTCAGATTAACTAGTCCTTCCTCAACAATTGAATATTTTATCTTTGGTTACGGGGTTAAAAGGATTAGGATAATTCTGCTCCAGTGTATATTCTGCGGGAATTACATTAACTTCAAGAATATCCGAATACTCAAAGCCCCCGTCGAAATCAATCTGATTAAGACGGTAGTGCACCTTGCCTGTCTGATTTATATTATCAGTGTATGTATAGTTGTGCCTTTCCGTTGTTGTTCCGTACCCCTCGACGAATGCTAAAGTTTCCCAGTCTCCTTCTTTAATTTTCCTCTCTACACTAAATCCTTTATTGTTAACTTCAGTTGCTGTCACCCAGTCTAATTTTACCTCTGAGCCTTTCAAGGAAAATGTAAAGCTGGTTAACTCGACAGGTAAGTAGTTGTAAGTAATGTTGACATTAACATCGACAATACTGTTGCGTAATTGTTTATTACAAAAGTACCGCTTCCTGTTAATACCGGGCTATTAATTACTAGCTCCGCCTATGAGATCCTTTAGCTGCATAGTAACAAATAGCGCGCCCGAGGGTAAATTATATGTAATGCTAAGCTGTGTAGCCCCTTGACCTAATTGCCATTTTAATCTGTGCTGGTAAGCAATACCGGGTGGATAAAAATTCTGATAACGGTAATCGTTATAAGTCCATAAAGCCTCTAAGCAGTACGGTGCTAAATGCCATCTAACCTCATAAACTCCCTATAGAAGGTAATGGAGGAAGATCACTCTCACCCAGTTGAGGATCAATACAATTTGTTGCGGTAGGATCTAGGCCAAAATAGAGAGTTTTCGTGTTTGACATATTATCGCTTATTATAAGAGGTATGTCAATAGCCGCCTGGGAATACAGAAGTGCAGTGTTCAGCAGAACCAGTCCACAAAAGAAAATGTTTCTCATAGCCCGCCTCAAAGAAAAATCAGATAAGTGTTTGTATAATTTTATAAAATCTTCTGTTCAATGCAACAATTCCTAAATGATTATCAACTAATATGTGATTAACGGATTCACGGATACCTCTGTGCTTTCTAATGTGCCCTTTGTGCCTAATGTGGTTAATGCCTTTTGTTCTTAGTTCCTGGTTCTTAGTTAACTAATCAACTAATCAACCAATCAACTAATCAACTATCTCAAAAGAATCATCTTCCTGCTGAGCACTTCCCCTCTGCATTTAATTTATAAACATAAACACCGGAGGAAAGTGAAGAAGCATCGAACACCGTTTCATAATTTCCCCTCTGAAGAACCTCATTTTTTAACTCTGCCGCCTTCTGTCCCATCAAATCATAAACACTCAGATTAACCAGTCCTTCCTCAGCAACGGAATATCTGATTTTTGTTGTTGGATTAAAAGGATTAGGATAGTTCTGCTCTAAAACAAAATCAGTTGGGGTAAACGCTGCTTCAATTTTTAACTCTTCCGAGTAAGATACTGTGCCGTCATAGTCTATCTGCTTCAGACGGTAGAACAGGGGATAAGTAACTGCAGTCTTACTTAGATCATCTGTATATGAATATGAGTGTATTTCAGTCGTAGTTCCATATCCTTCAATGAATGCTGCTTTATCCCAGGCTGAGTTTTGAGTCTTCCGCTCTACATCAAACCCTTTATTATTTATCTCGCTTGCTGTAGTCCAGTTTAATTTTACAGTTGAACCTTCCTGTTTGCCTGTAAAACTTGTAAGCTCAACCGGCAGGGCATTTGTGTAAGTAATATTAACTCTGACAGCGTATATAGGGGGAATAATTATAAATGTCCCGCTGTCTGTTAAGTTTGGACTATTAACCACGATACCTCCCAATTCATCCTGGATCTGCATTATCGCATAATCCGGCAGATTATAATTGATAGACAGGAATGAGCCAAGGTACCCCAGCTGCCAGATTAGTCTATGCTGCCTCTGTCCCGTGAACGGGAATGCAGGTGCATTCCGGTAATCTTTGTATGAATGTAAAGTTGTACCCGCATAAGGAGTAAGGTCAAACCTCACCTCAAATATACCCTGCGGGGGCAAGGGGTAACCGGATACATCCCCTTCTCCGAGCTGGGGATCAATGCCATTTGTGGCAGTGAGATCCAGTCCGAAATACAAGGTCATTGGGTTATTTATACCATCGCTTAAGATTAGCGGTATATCAACCGCTGCCTGGGGATAAAGAAGAGTAGTGCAAAGCAGCACTGCGGCAAGAAGTGAAATTATTTTTCGCATAAGCCCGCCTTTAGTGATTTACAAAAAAACCTGGACTATTCGAAGCGTACCCTCAAACTTCGTAAAACTAAGAACCAAAAACAAAGAACAAAAGGCATTTACCACATTAGGCACATAGAAATAGCTGCAGAGGGCACATAGAAAAAAAACTAAGAACTAAGATCCAAGAACCTGTTATGCCAGATTGCTTCTTCGATGACTCCCTCCAGAGGCGGGCAAGCATCGCAATGACACTGATTATTCATACATTCATCCATCTATCCCTTGAGCTTAGGAGCTAAGAACCTTTTCTATAGACCTAAGATCTAAGCATCCCCTTGTTATGCCAGATTGCTTCTTCGAAGACTCATCGCAATGACGCTGATTATTCATACATTCATCCATTTGAACCAAGAACTAAGAACTAAGATCCAAGAACCTGTTATGCCAGATTGCTTCTTCGAGGACTCATCGCAATGACGCTGATTATTCATACATCCATCCATCCATCCATCCATTTGAACCAAGAACTAAGAACTAAGATCTAAGAACCTGTTATGCCAGATTGCTTCTTCGATGACTCATCGCAATGACACTGATTATTCATACATTCATCCATCCATCCATTCATCCATATTTAATAAATAATAGTATATTTATCGCAGTTACAAATAATTTATGTTCTGCAATCATGGTTGTTACAACACTTGAGGCGGTAATTCCTGCTGACAAGGCATCCATACTGGAAAAGACCTTTAAGGATGCCGGGAAAGACCTTGATGAAGGGATTGTTGAAACTTTCTTACTCCAGGATTCAAGAAACGCAATGGTATGGCGGATTGTAACAGTGTGGAAAAGTTTTGAGACGCTGGAGTCAATGCGTAAAAGGGAAAGCCCTCCTAAAGGTGTAAAAATGTTTCAGGATATCGGCGCCCAGCCCAAATTAACCATTTATGAAGTCAAAGCCCGCTACCCCTCAAAATAATAACCAAACCCTAAAGTTTTTAGTTCCTGGTTCTTAGTTCTTGGTTCAAATGGATGAATGGATGAATGGATGAATGGATGAATGTAGGAAGATATAATTCTTGGTTCTTGGTTCTTAGTTTTTTTCTTCTATGTGCCCTCTGCAGCTATTTCTATGTGCCTAATGTGGTTAATGCCTTTTGTTCTTTGGTTCTTAGTTCTTGGTTTTTGTGAATAAAGTAAAATTATTATTTACCTTAATCAACCAATCAACCAATCAACCAATCAACTAATCAACCAAAACTAAATGAGTGCCGAGTTCAAAACTGATAACCAGGTAAGATCCCGAATAAGGAAAAATGTTTTCATATTATTCACTGCCCGGACGATAAGATTATTTGCATACGGATTCTTATCAGTCATCCTGGTTCTTTACCTGTCTGAGATAGGATTAAAAGGATATGAGATAGGACTGCTGATAACACTTACATTAATTGGTGATGCAGTTATATCTCTCTGGATAACCACGCACGCAGATTACTACAGCAGGAAAAAGATGCTCATTACGGGTGCATTCCTGATGGCTGCGGGGGGAATTATATTTGTACTCACCAACAATTACCTGTTCCTGGTAATTACAGCCACCATTGGAGTTATAAGTCCCAGCGGAAAAGAAATAGGACCATTCTTATCTATTGAACAATCGGCATTGGCAGAAATAACCGGTACCGGGAACCTGCCGGCAATATTTGCCTGGTATAACCTGGCAGGGTCGTTTTCAACAGCTTTCGGAGCGCTTAGTGCAGGCTGGCTTGCCCAGTTTCTCCAGGAAGCAGGACTATCGGTTACAGGTTCCTACAAGGTAATCCTTGCCCTTTACGGAGTTATGGGACTCCTGCTTATGTGTCTTTTTTATTTCTTAACCGCGGCAATCGAGACAAAAAAGAATCCTGCAGCACCCGCACCGGTAAATAAGCTGGGACTTCACAGCTCCCAAAAAATTGTACTGAAGTTAAGTTCATTGTTTGCGCTGGATGCTTTCGCCGGGGGGTTTATTGTTCAGAGCATTATTGCATACTGGTTTTATTTAAAATTTAATGTCAGTACCGGGGTAATAGGGAGTATATTTTTCGGTGTAAACCTTATTGCCGGCATCTCCTCCCTCTATGCAGCAAGGATCGCCGCCAGGTTCGGTTTAATCAAGACAATGGTATTTACCCATCTCCCTTCGAATGTTTTATTGTTTTTAATACCCCTGATGCCGGATCTTCCCTCAGCGGCAGCAATGCTGCTGCTCAGATTCAGTATCTCACAGATGGATGTACCGACACGCCAGGCATACACTATGATGGCAGTTGCAAACGATGAAAGATCTGCAGCTTCGGGCATAACAACAATTGCACGTTCAGTGGGCGCCTCAATCTCGCCGTCTTTCGCGGTAATGTTCCTTGCAAGTCCCCTGCTAATAAATTTCCCCTTCTTTTTCGCAGGAGGACTCAAGATAATTTATGACCTCTGGCTCTACTTCAGCTTCAAAGAAATAAAAGATAACCCCCCGCGGGAAGGGATAGATGGAAGTTAGTTCCTGGTTCTTATCTGTTCAGGGGAGATTGCTTCAGTCGAAGACTCCCTCGCAATGACTGATCTTTTAAGACATTCATCTAATTTCCTAATTCACTAATCAACTAATCAACTAATCAACCAATCAACCAATCAACTAATCAACTACCGCCCCCACGTCTTTCCCCCGTCTGTTGTTCTTAAAATAACTCCCGAATCCCCGACGGCGATGGCGGTATTCTTATCGGTAAAGCAGATGCAGGACAGTTCTGCATTTGTATTGCCTGACTGTTCCATCCAGGTCATCCCGCCGTCGGTAGTGAGGAGTATAGTGCCCGACTCCCCCACAGCAGCGCCGTTAGCGGCATCGGCAAAGTGTACGGAAAACAGGGTTACTAACGTCTGTTTCGGCAGCTCCTTCCAGCTTTTCCCCCCGTCGGTTGTACGCAGCATCCACCCTGCATAACCTACTGCTGTGCCCGTATTTGCATCCGTAAAGAAGCAGTCGATCATAGATCTTGGAAGCGTGCTCAGAACCTTCCAGCTTTTACCCCCGTCGGTGCTCCGGCAGAACTCGCTGGAGCGGGAGAGTTCAATAGCGATAATATTTTTTGCATCACGGTAACGGAGGCACTGGATAACGCCCGCATCATAATTTGTCTTCTGCCAGCTTTTGCCGCCGTTGCTGGTACGGTACAATACGCCGGAGAAGCCGGAGGAACTTTCTCCCCCTGCCACACCGTTATCCGCATCGATAAAAGTCACTGAACTTAAGGGCTGCGCGGTAAACTGCGTTAACCAGGAACTCCCCCCGTCGGTTGTCCTTATCACTATCCCGGAGTCCCCCACGGCAGTGCCGTTCTTTTCATCGGTAAAGCAGAGGGAGGTTAAGGATTGAGCAGTGCCCGAGGTCTGTGCACTCCATGTCACTCCCCCGTCAGTTGTTTTAAGAATAGTACCCTGGTCGCCGGCAATCCATCCCGTTTGGGAAGAAACAAACTGCACCTTGTTAAGCCTAACCGGGCTAAGTCCCCCGGCAAAGGAATTAAAGCTCAGAATCAGCAGCAGGACAGAGCAGAGAACAAGACAGAACTTTTTCATAAAGTCTCCTGTGTATTAAAAACAAGCTCAAAGTAATTATAATTGAATAAATAGAAAGGTGATTGAGGAGACAGGGGAGAGCACAATAAAATAGTGGATGGATGGATGGATGGATGAATGGATGAATGTAGGAAGATATAGTTCCTGGTTCTTAGTTCTTAGTTATTAGTTGTTCAAACCACTAATCCCTGCAGGGAGCAGGTGACTAAACCACTAATCAACTAATCAACTAATCAACCAATCACAACCAATCAACTAATCAACCAATCAACTAACCACTAATCAACTATTTCAGCAGAACCATCTTCTTCGTATCAACAAAAGATCCTGACTGAAGTCTGTAAAAATAAATCCCGCATGATTCTCCGATTTTTGTATAATGTGTAAATGTTACTACAGATGAGTCAAGAACAGAGTTTATCAGACCTCTCCCGCCGACGGTTACGAGTCTGTTGCCATATATAGAAGTGCCGTAAAAAATAAATGTATAGAGCGGAGCGCCGCCTTGCCCCCAAAAATCCACCGTATTCCAGGCTGCGCCATTGTTAGTAGTTTTATAAATATAGTAAGGGCTTCCGGTCAGGTAAACCGCAGAGTCCTGAATATCAATATCAAAGTAGTTTGTACCTGCCGGGAGGCCTGCGCTTACATTAGTCCAGCTGGTGCCGCCATCCGTGGTGAACATTACTTTGCCGCCGGCTACCCATCCGTAGGAAGGATTTACAAAATTTATTGCATTCAATCCGGTATTGCCGCCTGGAACCATTATTGACCAGTTGAGCCCATAGTTAGTAGATTTTATAATGGCACCGTGATGAATAGGATCTGTTGCGCCGATAATTATAATATCATTTTCATTTGCATACACTCCATTCAGGCCGTAAAATAATAGTGGAGTAATGTCAGACCAGGTTGTTCCGGCATCAGTAGTCCTGATCAAATATCCAGTGCTCCAGGGTGAGCCTATCATAGTCCCGGTAATATATCCAAGCGTATCATTCACAAAATACACCTGGTTCCAGGTGGTATAATTAGATACACCTGCAACCTTCGAAACAGTGAGACCGCCGTCTGTAGTACGATAAACTCCGCCGTATCCAGCCATAATCCCGGTATTGTAATTAAAGAAATGAGCTGAGAAATAATTAACACCGGATTTATTATATATATCCCAATTCTCTCCCGCATCATTTGTTTTCATTAAAGTACCATTTACACCAACTGCATACCATTGCGAGTCATTCCATACCTGAACCCAGCGCAGCTCATTCCCCTGCGGAGTAGGGTGCACCCACTCCCACTGGTTATTCTGAGCAGGCACAGTAACAAAGGCAAGAAGTATGATAAAAATAAATTTTAAGAATGGTAATCCAGGGTAAACGGTTCCCCGGTGTAAAGGATTATTAAACAAAAGCAGAAACGAAAGCAGAACACTTTTCATTTTGTCCTCCTGCTGCAAACATAGGTAAAAACCAAACAAAAAACATTTAACCGCTCCCCGCAGGATTAACGGATAGATGGATAGATGCCTGCCGGCAGGAAGGGATAAATGGATGAATGGATGAATGGTAATTAGTACTTAGTACTTGGTTCTTTGTTCTTAGTTGTTCCGGCACTATCGTACCATCGAACCATCGAACCATCGTACTATTGGGTTTTCGCCATCTTCTGAACGACCGACTCCGTTCTGCCGTCTTTAATGCAGGTTATTTTATAAAGATAAACACCGTTGCTAACGGCATTGCCGTCCTCATCAGTGCCGTCCCAGGGGATGGAGTTGAAGCCATAGCTGAGGTTTGACAGAGCAGGGGATATCTTTTTAATCAGCCGTCCGGCAGCAGTAAAGATGTTTATGTGGAGGTCATCAGGTATTTGAGAGAGAGTGAAGGTAAAGTTAGTTTCTGTGGAAAATGGGTTCGGGTAGTTGTAAACATTAAGAAGTTTCAGATCTGCATCAACGTAGAAAAGAAATTCGGTATGGTCAGAGTCAGTATAGTTACCGGAAGCATCCTTAGCCAGGATTTTTAATTTATGTTCACCTGAAGATAAAAGCGCTTTATAAATTACCCGGACCTTCGGATCAGAGTCATACTCGCAGTTGAGGGTATCAGAAGGATTAGAATAATCCAGTTGCCGGTTATCAAGATAAATAATGAATGATGAAGGATCGGAAACATAAAGGGGGGAAGAGTCATATAGCTCTATTTTTATTTCAGGGGTAGATGATACATAATCCCCACTGATAAATTCGCGCTTATCAAAAAACAATTTAACTGAGGGAGGAGCTGTATCCTTTGAAACATAAAAAGGGACATACAAGTAGTTATTATCTTCATACTTCTCGAAAACATGATTCTCAGGATCAATACTAATAACGAATCTCATTAAGCCGCCGGAAGCAGGCGTTGTATATGAATATGATATAAGTTTTGATTCTTTAGCATTCAGCCTATCAATAAGGAATGGATAGATAGTGTCCTGATAATTCTCTGAAGTCGCTTGTACCCAGATAATCACTGTGTCTGCGGGAATATCGCCTGCATTTGTCACATAAAAGCTTAGACTATTTATTTCTCCTGCTTCTATAGTATCAGATATTTTGAGTCCTCTGAGACCTATCCCTAACTCTGGTGGAGCTGAGTATTTTACTCCAATAAGTGAAAGGTCCGGAATATGAATTCCATCTGTATTTACCAAACCATTTAACTTAATATATTTATAATTTATGCTGCTAATATCAATCAGTGTTGAATCTGTGTTAAGGAAATCCAAAGTATCACATTCTAAACTATCTTTTATACCAATGATTCTGATTTTAATGCCCGTTCCTTCATGGATTGTTTTATTGATTGTTAAATTTTGCCATTTATGTGAGGGACCAATCAGAGGAGTCATAAAGAAGCCAGTTTTATTCAGTAAACTTATGCAGGTATCCAGTTGAACTCTGCCTGAATATGCAGAATGAAACATCTCTGGCACCGAGCCTATCGTCATACCCTTCCTTCCGATGAAAGCCCAGGAACTTCTGAATTCCAGGCTATCGATATACTGACTACCAAACTCTTTAATTTTTTGAATCAGAGAATCTGTTATAATCCTTCCCTCATCGGAAATTGTAATCATAACAAGAAAGGAAGAATTGAGTGTATCAAGAAATTTATAGTAATCAGAGGATACCTCTGATCCACCGCCGAAAACATCAAATTTTTTATACTTGATAAACTCATAGGTGTTTGCATCGAAGACACAGACATGATGCCCGATGACATTTCCCATAGGCACATAGTTTTCTCCGTTCCTGCTGATAACAGCAGTTTTCCCATCGTGAAGTCCTGCAGATATTATAATGAATGTAATACCGGATGTATCAAGCACAATTTTGTTTTGGTTTACAGTAAGATTTACCAATTCCATTTTGTTAAAGCACGTTGAATCATTCGCCAAATAATTGTAATCCTCTCCGATAAAAATACTTTTCATAAAACTAAAGTTATCCTGCCCCTTAATCTTACCTCTGATCCATCTTCTGCCTGCTCCGGAAAGACCTTTCAAATCAAGAGCTGTTGAAAAAGTATCTAATGGAATTAAATATCTCTGTACATCCGAATAATTTTCATAGCTGCTGATATCAATCTCCATAACTGAATCATTTTCAGAAGAGAACGAACTTAATAATATTATACTATCAGCAGTGCCATTTTCATAATTATAATCTGTCATTGTTCTGATTGAAGAGCTATTCACGACGAATGTTAAAAAATTAGAATTATCATTTTCATATATTTCATCAATATTATTCTCTGAATCCAGAAGAATACTTATTGAATGTTTGCCCGGTTTATGAAGTATTGGCAGGGAGAAAGCAAGAGTATCTATAGAAGGCGGCAGCGATACCATCATAATTGTATCAAGAATCATAATAGCATTCATCTCGTCGGATATCCGGATTTCAAAATCATGCGGAGAAAACCTTCCCGAGTTACAGTAAATTATTTTTATATTTAAGCTGTCTTCATTCTCAGAGGGATAATAATCAGATAACAGCACGCTAGCAAAAGACAGATTTGGTTTCTGTGGAACAGGCAGCGAGATAATTGGATCTCCAAACAAAGTATTTGTTAATGCAAATAGTTTGAATACTCCGCTGCTTCCATAACTTTGCATCATTTCAAGTTTAGCCAGGCTATGAGCTTCACTTATGCAACGAACTGAATCTACCAGCAGCTTTTTAAAGAACAGAAAAGGGTAAATTGTTGAGGTAGAAATAAAACCAAGGGACGAATTACCGATATATGCGATTGCCTCTCCATTCTCATCTGCCGTGAACAATTCAGAAAAAGAAACTATGTCAGGTTCTGCAAATTTACCTGTGGAACATCCAAAATCTGTAATTAAAGGGAAAACCTGGAGCGGGGTATGAAGTTGACCAGGATCCACTATGCCATTATCCCAGGTTTGTGTACCGCTGTGGCCCAAATATGAAATTAAGATTGCACTGCTGTCGATTGCATTCTGAACTTCCTCATTAGGATAGGGGCCAAAGCTGGTAACAGGAGTAATTGTTTTATAAAAATGTTTGTACATACCACCAGTGGGAGATGGAGATATCAGCTTTGTTAAAATTGAATCGTGTACTCCTTTTAATTGTTCCAACTGTTGAGGGTTATCTGTCGGTCCGCCCGAGAAAAGCAGATATTTCTTATTCCAGTTGTCAAAATTCTTATTCAGATATTTACGGTGTTTATCAAAATAATTCTCAAACTCCCTAATGGTATTTACGGGAAGTCTGCCGATATTCATCGTCTGAATCATTGCCCCCGTAGTATCATTTATCACGAACCAGTTGTCACTTACCGGTGCCCCAAAAGAAGGGACAAAATTATTCATTACAGGTGCCCCCTGGAAATTGTGCTTGTTGCTATGATAATCATAAGTGCAATCTCCGACTATAAAAACATATTTCGGTGCTGGTTTTCTCCAAAATCTGCCAGCATACTCAAGGAAAGCTTTTATCGCTTCAGGATTAAAGTTGCCGTACGCGAACTCATCATAAATATCATTAACGTTGATTACATCAGCTTTAATATCATACGTTTGCGATATGAAGGCTGAGTATTGGACAGCTTTTTCTAAGAAATTATCTGAAGTAATCAATAGATAATCACTCTGTTCGGTCGTATCTCTGAGATTAACAAAGAATTTTACAGAATCGAGAAGAGGAGTTTTAATATTTTCACTCGATTTTATAAAAAAATTATCTATGTTAGAAATTGTATCACTTAAACAAAGATATCCATCACTGTTAAAATAGTTGAGATACTTTTCAGTACTTTTTCCCGATCTCCAAATCGAATAATCACGAGGTGCTGAATCACTTATTAAAATTGATTTAACAAATGCGGAAGAAAGAAAATTAAATCGGAAACAGATGGAATCCAGCCGCATCTTTAAATACTTTGGATAGATTACCTCATACCAATCAAAAAAAATACTATTGATGGGAGATGCAGTTGGATATGAAAAGAACTTGAATATATTATTTCCGTTGAGTAGTGAGTCTGACGAAAGAATAATCTTATTGACTTTTTGCTGGTAATTGGCAAGAAAATCTAAATCATAGGCTGTCGTATCATCATTCAGACCAATTCCTGTCCGATGTGAATGTTCAATAATTGAAGATGCATAGCTCTGGTATTTTGCATAAAGCGTAACAGGTTTCCCCGGATAAACATCTTCAATATTAAAATCAAATAATTTCAAACCGACCCCTAAAGTGGTCCATCCCCAGGTTTTATTCTCTACCCGGTAGGGAAGTTCCCTCCTGATAATATCATCGACAGAGAAGTCAAACCAATTATTTTTTTCAATATGCAGTGTTGAACTAAAATATCGGAGTGTATCAAATGATCCTCCCATTATACCATTTGTAATGTTTACCCTGAGAGGTTCTGTATCTCCCCAGGTAAGCCATAAAACAGAAGTATCGGAATATATTCCTGTAAACTCATTGTATCCTTCATTATAATTGCTTATCTCATGATAGGCTTCCCCCAAGTTTCTTGATCCGCAAAATTCTATATATTCACCAGGTTCAAATAGTCCATTTGATTCTCCATGTATGTAAATAGGGACTTTGTTCCCATTCATATATAAATTAATAGTAAGGGGATTTATTCCAGCAGAATTTACATTTAAGTTCTCCAGATCTTCATAAGAAATTCTGTAAAGGTCATAAGCAGCAGTTTTTATTTTAATATATTCCTTATTATATACTATCCAGTCACCTGTGCTATCGGGAAAATGATGTTGAGTCCCATCGGTAAATCTATAAGCATAAATCCTGTTGATTAAAATATCTTCAGTCTTGTATATCGGGATATTTATTAAGGCTTCTAATGGATTTGGAACATCCTCATTTAAAATAAGCTTAACCTCAACTTCTTCAATTTCCTTTATCATCTTTGTCGTATCATTAAAATCATACTGATTTAACTTCAGATGTATTGTCTTGATATTATCAATTTCTAAATACCCTTTATTCTCAAGAAGACCATTATTTGCGGGAAATAATTTGAGGGGTGCACTATAGAATGAAACTGAATCGTTTAACCTAATTATTTCCGGATTAAAACGAGGCGGAATATTTAATGATTTTTCTTTTAATATTTTTGCGGAAAAACTAACTACTACTGAATTGAAAGGGATTCCTATCATTATTTCTTTTGAGGGAAATGCATATTCACCAGGCCGGCTTTCATCAAAATAAGTTTTTGACATATAACCACTTTCCAGACTGATCCTGAGTCGTATGGACTTCCCTTCTTCTGAATACGCCAGAAGACGATATTGACCGGAAATATTGCAGGCAAAAATACAAAGAGCAAAGAATAGTGCATTTTTCATTTTCCCCCGATCAATCTTTACAAAAGATTTTTATATGATTTCAGCAGCCGGGTGATATGTTCCCGGACAGAATATTCTTTTGATAATTCGAAACAATGATCTGAATATTTATCATTCTCACCGGTTTCATTCCATAAATTAAATACTGATGCTGTCTGAGAGTTTATATCAGAATCGCTATTGATTATACCTGTCACCCCGTTCTTTACTAATTCTGCGGCTAGCACCACTACCTGTCGTAAGTACTGGTTTACCATAACTGAAAGCCTCAATGATTACCATACCGAATGTTTCGAAACAACGGGTTGGGAAATAAAGAAATCTACATTGACTTAATAATTCTTCTTTCCGTTGACCATCTACATAACCAGTGAAGGATAAATTTGGAAACCCGCTATACTTTTTTTGCACATATTGTAGTGCCTTTCCATCTCCGGCAGCAATAAATTTTAATTTAGGCAGTCGCTTAGCGACCTCGCAGAAAGTATCGATACCCTTTTCATAAGAAATATTTCCGAGGTAAAGAACATAGTCACCGTTTATATTTATATTGTGCACATTCACCGGATTGGGAAGAATTTCCATAACCCTATATGGCACACCAAATTCTAATAGTTTATTGAAAAGATACCTGCTGACAACAAATATTCTTGAAATTTTATCAACGCTATGAATCCATTGTTTAGGTCTTAACCTATTTGTCGAAACAAAGAAGGATCTTAACAGTGAATTATCATAACATCTGTACCTGATTCCCGGTAACCAGCTGTTTTTGTCAAAGCATTGACTGCAAAACTCATTTCTGTACATTAATGAATTAAGGCACAAGGGATAAAAATTGTGAAGATGAAGTATAATTTTAGACCGACCAGGATTGATCTTCAGCCAGACCGGTGAACGGAAAATCTGATAAATATTATGAAAATGAATAATGTCCGGCTGGTAATTATCAATTTCATTCTGAAGTTTTACAATTAGCGATTTGCCATAACAGGAAGAATTGTAAATCTTAATTTGCCTGGCTATTGAGCTTTTTAATAATTCCTTATTGTTGAACGAACAATATCTGATATCAGCACCCAATTCTATTAAATAATTTAATTCCATATTAAAAACGGCATCTGTTCCACCGGATATCGAAGTAAATTCATTAAAGAATAATATTTTCATTGTTCCAATTCGACTTTGATCTTGCCAGTTATTATCCGTAACATAAATAAGGGTAAGATAATAAGGTATCTTTTCCAGACCCTTCGAAACTCCCGGCAAAATTTATAAAGCCATTCAAGATGTAATTTCCTAAGAATTAAAGGGGGTCTTTTTTTTACTCCTCCTAAATATTGAAACCACCCGCCGACTGAAATAATTAATGGAACATTTAGCTTTTTATAGTTATCTCCTATCCATTTTTCCTGGCGTGTTACGCCGAGTCCTACAAAAAGAATATCCGGACAGGAGGAATTAATTTTTTTGCAGACCGATTCATCATTAAAAACATAACCATTTACAGTCCCTGCGATATCAATTGAGCGGGCTTTCATTTTATCCCTGATCTTATTGAGGACTTCATCTGTTCCGCCAAAAAGGAATATCTTTTTTTCATGAGCGCTGCCCTATTCAATAGTTCTTCCTGAAGATCAGTACTAACCAGTTCAATAAGTTTATTGACGTTAAATAATTTTAATATTATATGTACGGCAGTTGAATCGGGATAAATTATTATATCGCTGTTATATACAAGTTGGTTTTCATATAAATAGTTGAGGACATAAAAATCACCATAAAGTACAATCCATTTATCCCCTTTAAGTAAATCTGATATATGAATATTTTTTAGATTTATAATCATTTAGTACACAGAATCCCGTATGCGTTTTTAATAACTTCGTCGGTTCGAACTTTTGTAATGCAATATCTTTGGATATATCTGCATTTCCACATACATCCGAAACAATCCATTTGATGATAAAGGTAGCGGCTATTTTTTCCTTCATTAAAAGGGAAAAATCTTTGATACATTCCACCTCCTATAATTGCGATTAATGGAACATTCAGATATAAGGCCAGGTGAGTTAGACCGGAATCATTTCCAATAAACAAATCAGTGTCTTGGAGCTTTTGAAACAGGTTCCTGAACCCGGTCTTCCCTATAAAATTGAACCCATTTCTATTCTTAAAATCGACAAGATCTGAAGATTGATACGCTCCCAGAATAATAACATTGTGTTGTTTTGAGAATTCATTTATCAGGATTTGATAATTCCCCTGATCCCAATTTCTTTCAATATCTGAAGAGAAAGGTGCAATGCAGATATTCTTTCTTTGCCTATAGGTTTTAGGTAAAATGTGATTATTTGGTTTATTTTTTAATCGCATGATCCCACTTAAATTCTCCAGGATGGTATATTCATTAATCCCGCCGCAGGAAAAATTGTGACTATACTTCTTATCCAGCTTCTTCTTCAATGGGTTAATAATGAAATGATCTTTTTTATTAACCTTCCAAAGTTCATTACCTCCGGAACACAGGACAAGTTCCTCGTTAAGTACTCCCCGTTCAGGGGTAATATTAAAAACAATATCGAGGTTCAGATTCCTGATAATGGAAAGCAATTTGATCTTATAAAACGGATTATACTTATATTTTATTTTATTCCAGGGAATGACTATTAGACCGTGATTGAAATTCTTATAAAGTCCCCGGTATTGATATTTAGTTAATACATAGACCAGGTATATGCTGGACTGAAATAGCTCATTGATAAACCTGAAACCGATTATATTATCCCCCAAATCCCCGGTATTAATCAGCAGAATCTTTTTAGTTTCATTGAACGATTTTACAGTCCTCTTTGGTTTTATCAGTAATAAATAAAAGTAAAGAAGATTTATAAAAAGTATTCTAACTTTCTCAACTGCCTCCTGAAACTTAAAAGTTAATTTATTTTTTCCCCTGTAAACTACCATCAGCAACTACAGTCCCCGAAAAAATACCGGAACATTTTTTTTCTTTTCGCAATATCCGGCTGTTTTATCTCAGTTAATTTGTTAATAATTGATTCTTTGAACCCGCAGTAAACAAAATCCACGCATCCATTCTTTAGCTTGAACGGGTCGAAATCAGATCTGTCGCCAAAATAAATTACCGGAATAGTATGTCCCAGCAGCTCCGCAGTAACAGTGGAATCCTCTGTAAAAGCAAGAGAGCAATGGTTAATTAAATTATTGAATGTTTTACTTGTTAGTCCCTCCTGCATTTTAAAAAGTGTAATGTCATCCGAGGGATGGGGTTTAACCAGGAGGTTGATATGAGGATTAAATTCTGATATATAATCTTTGATTTCTTTAATCCTTAAAAGAGAATCTTCAAACCTCCTGTAAAACGACTGCATATGCGCCTGCTGGAAAGCAGGAAGGAAATAAACCCAGTTTTGTGCTTTCGCTGTTCTGTTATTGTAAGAATATTTCAACCCCGGTTTACTAACAATAATTATTTTACCCGGCTGCTTTGAAGAATACTTTTTTATCCTTTGCATTTGATGCTCTCCCCAGACAAGTGCGTACTTCGAATGACAACCAGGGAAAAGATGGTTATAAAGCAGGACTGAATGATCTGTTACTATTGTCGGGATATTTTTTTGATTACAAATATGACTGAACAATAGCCTTTCTGCCAGGTAGTCGCAATCCTGGAAAAGACAGACACAATTATGTCTTCTGCAGATCCTCTTCAGCAGATCTCCAAAAGCGGCATTTATACTATTAAGTGTATTCAGGAAATATACGAGCTGCTTCCTGTAGGCAAAATCAATTATAAAATGACGCCTGAAAACCTGGTCAAAAATAATTAAGCACCTGATCAGGATATGGTGCGGGATATTTCTTTTTATAAACCGCGTAAGGATAGCAGATAAACCGGGGATCGAATAACAGGCCAGGATCATAGACCAAACCAAAGTTTATGAAGTATTCACTTGAAGGATTTAATAATTTAAGCTGATTTTTAATTACCCGGCTTTTTCTGAAAAAACAGGTTAACACGATTTTTTGTGAATGCTTTATGAGTACAATAAAACAGAGCCATTTTATTGTCCACATAAAATACCAGCAGGCACCGGTTAAGTTATTTATTACTTTATAAGGCAGTGCGCGGCGGGAGCCTTTAAGCGGGATTGGTTTTTCGTGTAGAATTTCTTCTCTTATCGATTTATAAACAAAGGGAATGATAAGTCCTGTTGCAGCCATTTTGAAAGTATGCACCAGGGGATCATCATCTCTTTCCCAATCAGCTATAAAATCCTTAACCAGGAGATCATAATTTATGCTCATATCGTTTTGTAAAACCTGGTATAACCCTGGGCCGCTTTGGACCAGGAGAAGCGCTTTACTGTTCTTAAAGCATTAGTTTGTATAAAAGAATAAAGCTCCGGGTCGTTCAGCAGGAGCATTATGCTGTTTACCAGGGCTTGTGAATCTCCATATTTAATTATAAGAGCATCATATTGGTGAATCAGGCGGGAGGAAATACCGCAGCCTGTTGTAATAATTATTGGTATGCCCGCTGCCATTGCCTCAAGTGCCGTCATACTGAATGATTCATACCGGGATGGAATAACAACAATATAACTTGCCCGCAGCTGATCAAGAAACTCATTCCGGTCAAGTTCCCCCAAATATTTAGTATGGTGCAGATTATATTTATTTTCTCCGCAGATCTGAAGTTCGATATTTTCATTGATTCCCGGTAATGAACTTTCGAGGAAATGCAGTCCCTTATAACTGTTCCCTAAACCTCCCGCAAAGGTGATGATTCTGGAAGGATGAAACTCCTTCTTTGACCTGTAGAAAGAAAGATCAACCCCATTGTTTATTTTCTTTATTTCTCCGGGAGTTTTATAACGGGAGATCAGGTCAAAATCAGAGTCGCTGTAGACAAATGCCATCCTGCAGCAACAGAGGAGTATTCTTTTAATAAAGTAATCCTGATTTATTTTGTTTTCCCTGAACCCAATCGTGTCGTGAATAGTAATTATTACTTTAGTTGAATTCAGTATCAATACCGGGAGTAATAATAACATATACCTCCGGATGACTACCAGGTGAATGATATCATATTGTTTTAGAATTATGTGAAGCGCTAAAGAAATAATTCCTCCCGAAATTATTATTCCTTCGTTTGTCCGTGTTATCGATAAATATCTGAATAACTTTTCTAACTTTGATTTAGTGTTCGGGAGTTCATAAAGCACAACAGAATTGGTCTTACTCAGCTCTTTCAGAATATTATGCTGTACTTTATTTGTTGCACTTCCGCACCACTGCCTGGATGAGTATTCCCCTAAAAGACAAATTTTCATAAGTAATATTTATAATTGAGGAAAGTGCCGGGAGCAAAATGAAGTTTATCGAATAACCTGTCGGCTGCAGAGACAATTCCAAAAGATAGTTAGTAACAGCCGGCTGAGTTTATAATGATCCCCTAACAATATCCCCTTGGTTTCAGGTGTCCAGTATAAGAAATCCATAAAATAAAAGTCTACCGTAATTGTACCGTATTTTAGGGTATAAAAAGGTCCCTGTTTTAAGTTCCCGGTTTACAGGAAATATAAGCGAATGGAGGTGATATAATTGAGCAGAATATTACCAATGGACATCGTGATTCGATAAAATTTATAATGGCTGATTATATCATTGTTGATGATCCCCTACAGGATCAAATGTTTGGTATCAGATTTATGGATCCCCTACAGGGATCAAATATTTTGGTTAGCTGGTTTGCTACAATTATATTCCCCCTACAGGGGAAAGCATATCGATTAAATAATATTTTCTATTACAACAGACTTCCTATTTTCCCTATAGGGAAAGTTTTCTGTTGATCATATGCTAATATTCCGTTAAAGATCGTTATTTTTTTCCACTGTTATTGGCGATTTACAGATACATTATGGATATTCTTGCTTCACCCTGTAGGGGTGATATAATTGTAGAAAAATAATATGAGACATTCATGATCCCTGTAGGGGATCCATAAAATTATTAATGGCTGCCCCCTCCGGAGTCTTCACAAATTTATCTTTTGAAATCCCCCTCCTTTTAGAAGGATCGATAAACCATTTGATTTTTAAATAATTAAAATTTGCCTTTTAACTCTCATACAATCATGATGTAACTCTGATCTAATCCTCATATTTCGGTAAAAATGAGGATTAGATGAGGATTACATCAGGATTAGATCAGAGTTAGAAACCAAGTGCTTTAGATAAAAAAATGAAAAAAATTTGCTATGCCTAATACAATTTTTAAAACAATAAAAGGTTGTCCTTTTGGGACAGCCTCATTATGAAGCTTACGTTAATTTGCTTGCCCCCCATTAATCCTGATCCCAGTATACCAATCCGCATATTACTCTTTCACCTTTTAATAAATAAGTTATTTTATGAATAAGTTCGGTTATAGTTCTTAGTTAAAATCAGGTCGAATGAGAATCTTTATACTGCTGGAGAATATTATTTTTCATCAGAGCCCTGTCCTTCGTTCCAGGGCTTCGGGGTAACGGGCTCCCTCAACAGTTATCTGCGAGAGGGCATTATCAATTTCTTTGAGATCACCTGGTGTAAGTTCGACTGCAGCTGCCCCGGTATTCTCCTCCAGGCGGCTCAGTTTGGTGGTGCCGGGTATTGGGACAATCCAGGGCTTTTGGGCAAGCAGCCAGGCAAGCGCCAGCTGAGCACGTGTAACCTTTCTCAGCTCTGCGATCCTTCCAAGAAGGTCAATCAATGCCTGGTTGGCTTTACGCGCTTCTGGAGTAAAGCGGGGTACAATGTTGCGGAAGTCGGTGCGGTCGAACCTGGTATTCTCGTTTATCTTACCTGTAAGAAAGCCTCTGCCGAGGGGACTAAACGGCACCAGGCCTATTCCCAGTTCTTCAAGAACGGGCATTACTTCAGCTTCAGGGGTTCTCCACCACAGCGAATATTCATTCTGAAGTGCAGTAACCGGCTGGACGGTGTGCGCGCGCCGGATCGTTTTTATTCCTGCCTCCGATAGCCCGAAATGTTTAACCTTACCTTCCTGAATTAAATCCTTTACCGCCCCGGCAACATCCTCAATGGGAACTTCGGGATCTACACGGTGCTGGTAGAACAGGTCGATAACATCTGTCCTTAGCCGCTTAAGCGAACCTTCGGCAACCTGCTTTATATGTTCGGGACGGCTGTCCACACCAGTCTGCTCACCCTTGGGACCAAATTTGAATCCGAACTTAGTAGCTATTACCACTTGCTTACGTAATGGGGCAAGCGCTTCCCCGACAAGCTCTTCGTTTATGAATGGTCCGTATGCTTCAGCAGTATCGAAGAACGTTACGCCGCGTTCGACTGCTGTCCTTATAAGTGAGATCATCTCTTTTTTATCGGAAGCCGGTCCGTAGCCAAAGCTCATTCCCATACAGCCGAGTCCGAGAGCCGAAACTTCCAGGGTGCTTTTTCCAAGTTTACGTTTTTGCATTGTTCATCCTTTTGATTGTACGAAATATAACTGCATCATAGGTAAAATTAAATTAGCGCAGGATACCTTGGTTACACGCGATCCGTTTTGTGAAAATGATAATTATTTATAAACGACATAACGTTGATCTGAAATACAATGCTAAAACTATTGATAGGGATAAGGAGGGTAAACCGTTAAAACGGTTGTAATATTTCTTTCTATCGGTCCCACGGTTGAAACCGTGGGCTATATGGTTGAAACCGTGGGCTATTATGGTTGAAACCGTTGGCTATGGGTTGAAACCTGGGCTATATGGTTAAGACTGTGGGCTACTGATAATCTGGAAGAAGACAATAGAAATGACAAAAGACAAAAAGCAGATCCCTGGTTCGGGGGTGAAGTCTCATATCCAGGGTACATTGTTCATCAGGGATTTTCTGATCTACCATTATAACACACCTCTAAAAATAATGTTAGATGACCTGCCCGAAAATTAAAAGGAAGGCAGGCACGGGAAACCTGCCTTCCATAAAACCCTGATCTACTTGAGCAGTATCATATTTTTTGTTGATACAAAATTATCTGTAACAAGCTGATATATGTAGATACCGCTTGATAACTTTTCCGCGTTCCAGGAATAGCTGTATGTGCCTGCTGCCAGACCTGTATTTACCAGCTCTGCCACCCGTTCTCCCACGGAATTATAAATCATTAACTTAACATTCTGTGCATCTTCAGGCAGACTGAACTGTATTGTGGTTGATGGATTGAAAGGATTGGGATAGTTCTGTTCAAGCTTATAGGTGCTTAAAGAGCTGACATTACCCCCCGTCCCGGCTGTTTCTTTAGATTGTGTCTCTCCTAATAACTGATCGGTTGATGATTCCTCCCCGGCAGAAAATTTATTTACATATCCCCGGATCACCCAGTTATTGAAGATATTAAAATCTGAAAGATGGTACCAGCATTGGCAGGCAGTAAAATCCAATAACCAGTCGCCATTAGGGTTTACTGGTCCGTCATCCATACCTATAGAATACTGCCCTGAAGTCATTACTATTTCATAACCGATCCAGATATCGCCTCCATTTATCAGCACAGGCTGGTCCAATGTATACAGGTTAAATGAATTTGGATTAGTAATATCCCGAATGTTCTTTGAATAGATTTCCAGACCGGCAGTGGTATCCGTACCGCTTGAATATACCTTTAGAATCAGTGCTGCCGGGAGATCAGTAATATATAATTGAATACTTTTAAGATAATACCCGGCATATTGGGAAGTCAGCGAAACAGGGAATCTTGCTGCAATCAATACGTGTGCATAAGTGTCGGTTCCCAGCGTGTGATAAAAGCCCTGATCGTACCTGAAGATACCGTTAAGCGCTTTGTCCAGAACGGGGGTTGGCTTTCCCGGTTTTACTGTAAACGGATTAGACTGTCCCAGGCTGAATCCTATTAAACCTGAGGTCAAAAAGAAAACAGAAACACAGACGAACTTTTTCATAGCTACTCCTTAAATATTATTAGAGATTATGTTATTAAAAGCTTTAGAGGCTGTTGACAAAAGAATATAAAGCCGTGGCTAATAAAGGAAATTATGGGAGGGGGTACATAGCAGCAGTGATACTTCTGCTTGTAATATTGTTTCAAAAGGTTGCAATTATGTTACAGATGTTGCAGAGATGTTACATATGGCTGAAATTGAATGTAATTGAAGGCAGTGAACATTATTCTGACGGGACGGGTTAGGAGTAAACCGTTAAAACGGTTGTAATATTTCTTTCTATCGGTCCCACGGTTGAAACCGTGGGCTATGAAACCGTGGGCTATAGGGTTGAAACCGTGGGCTATAGGGTTGAAACTTTGGACTATGGTTGAAACCGTAGGCTATATGGGTTGAAACTGTGGGCTTGGGGGAAATAGTTCGACAGATGCATTTTCCTTAAATCAGAATTACCCTAATCCTTTTAATCCCTTAACAACGATAAGCTATTCCATTCCGGAAAACGCAGATGTAACAATTAAGATATTTGATGTCCTCGGTAATGAAATAGAGATTCTCGTTGATGAAGAGAAACCTGCAGGCAGTTATGAATTAAATTGGAATGCATCAGGATTTTAATAAAGTAGAGTCAAACCCTTCTGCCTGATGGTAGGAGGGTTTTTATTTGCTATTACTTGCTTTAGTCAAATAATTTTACTTTCTTCCTGAAGAGATTTTCTCTACTCCGATAGAGCAAGAGTCCCAAGTACTAAAACCTCCGAAATATCCCGCCTGATTACTCTACCGAAGCATCTGGTATAAGTAAAAATATATGAGGTGAAGCTGTGAAATTAAAATCCCTTATGATCATCAAAGCCATTGTTTGTCTTGGCTTTGGCGTTTTATTGCTCCTGATACCTGATAAATTATTTTCAATTTTCGGCACTACGCTTGGTGACGGAGGAATGTTTACGGCCAGAGAATATGGCGCCGCACTTTTCGGTAATCTCTTTCTTTGCTGGCTGGCGAAAGATGCAGCTGAGTCTGATGCAAGAAGAGCAATTATAGCAGCACTTTTTGTTTATGACCTTATAGGTTTTATTGTAACAACGATAACCATAATCGCAGGCATCCTTAATCCATTAGGCTGGGCCGTAGCTTTTATTTATTTGTTCTTTACTATAGGTTTTGGTTATTTCCTTTTCAAACCGTCTCTGACTAAAGCTTAGCAGAATATTAAGAGATCCCGGCATAAACGAGATCTGAATTTGTGAATTAGTAGCGAAGCACGGAGTGGAAATGGTTCTTATAAAATAATCTAAGCAGAAATGTTCGTTAATGTTTTGTTCCACCTTTGGCTCGTTTTAAGATTAAAATGAAATGGCGATAATATATTAAAAGCAAATAATCCAATTCAATGAGGTAAAGTATGGAAACTCTTAAAGAATCCCGTAGTTATAAAACAAGAATAATTCTTATTCTGACAGGAATTGTTTTTATTGCTGCTGCATTGGTAATAGGATTAACCGATAATCTTCCTGCAATAACTTTATTCCTTGCCGGGGCCTTTATTTTCTTCTTTGGCATTTTTTTTCGTGCCGGTAAATCGAAAAATCTAAGTTTGGGAATTAAATTACTTTACTGGGCACCCAGATTACTCTGCATTGTGTTTGTATTTTTTACCAGCCTGTTCGCCTTAGATGTTTTTGAGAACTCTAAGGGATTCTGGGAAACAGCTCTGGCACTCATTATGCATCTCATCCCTTCGTTTTTAATGGCAGCAATATTAATAATCTCCTGGAAAAGAGAATGGATCGGAGCTGTTCTCTTTATTGTTTTAGCTATAGTATATATAATTATAACAGCAGCTAAATTATCAATTGGAGTATATTTTCTGATCGCCGGGCCCCTCTTTTTGATTGGTCTGCTGTTTTTCTTTAACTGGAAATATAAATCATTGGTCAGACCGCAGGGTTGACATTAGAAATCAGAAATAGAAATTTTCACTAAGTTTTTGCATAATACGAAGTCCACCCCGGGGAAAAGTATAAGGCAATTGAAGCTAAGAGTGTGATCCTGATGAAGTAAATAGATATGCTCTTCGGGTTGACCAGGGACAGGCCGCTTAGTAATATCGGCAAATAGGACAGGCTGCTTCGTAATCATTGGCAGATGGGTTCTTTGATCGGCCTGTCCGTACATTCCATTATCGTACCATCGTACTGATCCCCATCGACATATAGCCAATTATCCCTGTAATCACTAACTTTGCAATAAAAAATTTAGCTGAGAAGATATTGAAATTAAAATTCCTTCTATCTATTATAATACTCCTTTCTGCTGCAGCCCCTGCTCAGAATGTTGATGTTCGCGATTACCAGATACCCATCAGCAAGGCGCAGAACCTGAAGCTTAATGCCGCGTGGAACTGGAGCCAGTCGGGCGACAGCGTAAGCTCCAATACTGCATTCGGGAGTGCGATATTCCGTTCCTTTTATTCGTCGCTCCCGCTTGCCTGGTTTATAAATGTGGATGCTGCAGGCACTAAAACATTCGCAGCTTATACCCACGATGTACGTTTCAACGGAAGCTTCTCTAAATATGTGTGGGAACAGCGAAACTGGTTTGCCTTTGCTACGGTAAATGTTATTCACCTGAATACGTACAGACAGGTTGCCTCCGATCTTACCAGCGGCTTCGGGTACGGCAGGTATATCGATGCTACCGCACTTGCCAAAGCTGTAAGGATAGAAGATCACCTTTTAAGCGACAGCATTATCAGCGGATATCTCCCCAAGGAAACAATGCTTAAAATGGCGGATATAATCGAGAGGGAAGATGAGTATGCTACACTTTATCCCGATCTGTTCGAACATAAATGGATAGAGGATATTTCTATTGAGATCGAGAAATCAGGTATGCTCAAGGAGGATCATCTCAGCGCGCTGGGTACAATCAGGATAAGAGAAGTGCTGCTGGGTACTACCGAACGGGTTAACGACAGGTACTACGGCTGGGATGTTCGTCTCGGGGTGCTCTTCCCCGTTACTACAGCCGATAAAACAACTCCCGGCAATCCTAACCTTAGCATCGGTGCGCAGTATTCCGTACCGATAGGGTGGAGAATGCAGCTTAATACAAGGGCCGATGTCTTTTCACCAATGGACTCAACTTTTATAAAGAATACCGGCATAAGAGTGGGGATAGATTTTGTATATGAGCTGAGCAGCAGGATAAATCTGCTTCTGGGTTATAATCTCAATGCTTTCGCTCTCCCGACAGCAAAGACAAAGCTCAATTCGGATTTTACATTAAGCTTCCTTTATTATTTAGAGAACAGGGTCTACTTTACTGTTAATTCCGGCATAAGGAAACAGGACGGCAGCCGTACGTTTATGTCAAACAATATCGGTCTCCGCTATGATATTTTCTAAGCTATGAATTTAATCATCGGAAGAAAACCTGTACTTGAAGCAGTAAACTCGGGCGAACAGCTTGAGCAGGTGTATATACTTTATGGTCAGCGGGGAGGCATTATCGATGCGATACGCGTAGCCGCAAAAAAGAGGGGCATCAAGTGCAGCGAGGTTACTGCCGATAGGTTCAGACAGATAACCGGCGATGCTAATGCACAGGGAATTGCTGCAAGAAAATTATCCCACAAATTCTATGAGCTTGATGAGATTGCTGCTGAAGCAAAAAAGGAAACTTATCCCTGCTGCTTGTGCTGGATTCAATACAGGATACCCATAACCTCGGCGCAATCTTAAGAACAGCAGAATGCACAGGTGTGCACGGTGTGATTATAACGAAGCATAACAGCGCGCCGGTTAATGAGACAGTAGTTAAGACCTCTGCCGGTGCAACAGAGCATATTAAAATGTGCAGTGTTAATAACCTTGCAAATGCTCTGAAGGAACTTAAGGAGAAGGGCTTCTGGATAATAGGAACTTCACTTGAAGATGCTGTGGATTATACAACAGTTGATTATAAAATACCGGCAGCAATAGTAATGGGGAACGAAGAGAAAGGGATAAGGAGATTAACCGCAGACCTCTGCGATACCCTCATAAAGATCCCGATGGGGGGTAAGATACAATCACTTAATGTATCCGTGGCAGCAGGAGTAATACTATTTGAAGTATTACGGCAGCGGAGAAATTAGTACAGGTACGATGGTACGATGGTATGGTACGATGGTACGATGGTAAAAATCGTGCAGTATAGGCAGTAGGGGCGACCCCCCGGTCGCCCGTTTGGTATTACAGAGTTCCCGGTCGCCCGTTTTGTGGAATTAACTATAACACAGTATATAATCAGCAGGCATGACCACCCTACAACCTTGTGAAATTGAAAATTTAATAGAAACCCGCAGTTATCAACCCTAAGAAGGTTTATCGAATCTTCAGTGCGATGATTGAAAGTCGTATTCCTGCCATATTTAGGCCAAAAATATTAATATTTCTCAGCTTTAACGCAGTTCCCTGACATCCCTATTATCAACTTATATTTAAATAATTTCTGCATTTTTATTGAATTTTTAAATGATAAGACAATGTGCCGGTAGTGAAGAAAGTATGACCAGGCAAGATACGGGCAAATCAGGCCGGTTTTGGCCGGGCACTGTCCGCGCATAGGCCGCGCACTGTCCGGGCACCAAATAATTCATAATTGGTAAGGAAGATTTTTTTTGCTGGAATCTAAATAAGGGGGGAGGGAGTAATCGAGGAAGTAATCGGCTTAATGGATAATGAATCTCCAATGAAGAAATTTTATCATAATATAGTCAGGGCACTGGCTAGTATGATGATTTTTCTCACTGCCCGCCCTTATGGCTTCGATACATTCCTTCGGAACACTCAGCCACCGGGCTAGGATTCTTTAGGAAAGGGAAAGAAAGGTCACTGAGTGTTTTCGAGCCTGCCCGCCGGCAGGCAGGTCTTCGAGAAAATGTATCCCGAAGGGACAGGTCGAAGTGACCGGCCTTGCGATAAGGCGTCATTAGCAGGCGTCCTCGAAGAAGCAATCTCCTTCATAGGTCTCTAACTTCTATATGCCTATGTTTCCTATATGGTAAATTTTGATACTTCACCATCGTACCATCGAACTATCGTACCATCGAACCATCTTACCATCGAACTATCGTACCATCGTACTTCCTCCCGTTCTTGATTTTCATTCCTGAATAATATACAATTCACCAGCTTTTATTTTACAGTTCGGGGAATGTCAACTAAAAAAAGGAAGTCATATGTGCCAAGGAAAGTTCATAGTTTTACTTCCTCTCTTTTTCACATTGAATCTGTTCAGGCCAGGTTAAGCAGATTACATTTTACGATTCAGATGTGAAGAATGCCAATTACGTTAAAACATCATTTTCATCCCGGGATTCCCTCCTATTTTATGAAGTACATAGCGGTGATTCTGTAAACATACACTGCAGAGTATATGAAGTACTTACAGATAGCTTTTATATATTTCCGCCTGTTACTGATGATCAGTATAAAAATATTAATCCCTTAGCCAGTTGAATTTTATCCCTACCCGATTGTTTTCTATCAAACAAATAAAAATGGAAACTGGGATATAGTATACCGGCAAAGGACTTTAGAGGGGTGGACTGATCCTATTGAACTTCTGGCAACAGCAGAGGATGAGGAAGAGCCGCAGTTTGTTGGAAGAACCTGGGCCGTTGATACAGTATATCTTGTCTGCAGGCAGGGAAATAAGATCCTGCTGCTTCGATTTAAGGATGGGCTGGTATCCCAGGAAACTGTTTTTTCAGGTGATCAGTTTGGACAGAATAATTTTTATTCCGGTTTCTACTCCCCGCTATGGCCGACAACATTTCGTATCGCAACAACAGAACAAACCTCGTACGGATCAAGACTGGTATATAAGTATACTGCTTCTGATACCGGCTGGACACCGCCGATTGTAGTCTCAGATTCAGGGAATTTTGCTCATCCGCTGTTTATGGGTTATAATTATGATCCTTACTTATTTTATGAAAAAGAGGTGAACGGAAATAGACAGATTTTTTACAAGGCTTCAGACAACGGAGATGAACAAACACTGCAACCGGAAATTACAGGAAATAAATCAGAGCTGGATGTTAACCCTTATGCAGCAATAACAAATGATCTGTCAGACGATTACCTAGGAGAGCTGGTATACAAGCTTGAGAAGGATGATTCTTTATTCATCAGGGATCCTATAAATGGGTATGAATTTGAGACCCATCCTATTAAAACAATTAATCCCGATCCTGTAATAGCTCCATTTGCAATCCTGATTCCTAATCTTGTGTATTACTCAGTCTGGGAAGACAGTATAAACGGAACAACGCAATTATTCGGCAAACGTTTCTTAGTATCACTTGAGGGTGTTAATGACTATTCTTCCGCAGAGGGATATGCACTCTCTCAGAATTACCCGAATCCTTTTAACCCGGCAACTAAGATAAGATACATTGTACCTTCCGGCAGCCAGGTATTATTGAAAGTATATGATGTGCTTGGAAATGAAATAAAGACCCTGGTGAATGAATATAAATACGGGGGTGAATATGAGGTCCTTTTTGATGCAGGTGATCTTGCATCGGGAATATATATAGTAAGATTAAATTCAGGAGGTCTGTCACTCAGCAGAAAAATGCTGCTGATGAAGTAATATTAGTACGATGGTACGATAAGTACGATGGTACGATAGTGCTGATGCAGATAGGTAAAATTTGAGTAGGGAACGCTCAGTGTGCGTTCCCTAAAAATATTAGCTGCTGGAATCCTTTTCCTGTAATAATGCAACGAAATGACTTCCCCCCAAATACGACATTGTAAAGTGTCAGGTGAAATAATCTGATCGGCCTATTTCAATATTTCAATTTAAAGAATCCTGCAATAAATTGGATAATTAAAAATTATAGGGTACCAGAAAATTGATTGTGCCAGGATCACCAATAAGGAAATTCATCTTACTTGCTGTTTTCAGCATAGCTATGGCTTATGTTGAATCAGCGGTGGTAGTTTATTTGAGAATGCTTTTTTATCCGCAGGGTTTTCATTTCCCGCTGGTTGAAATGCCTGTAACTACATCCATTATTGAATTGGGGAGGGAATTAGCAACAATAGTAATGCTGGTTGTGATAGGTAATTTAGCCGGGAGGAACCGTCTGGAGAGATTTTTCTATTTCATCTTTTGTTTCGGCATATGGGATATTTTCTATTACGTATGGCTTAAGATATTTCTGGATTGGCCGGCTTCCTGGTTAGAAAATGATATTCTTTTCTTGATCCCTGTTCCCTGGATAGGACCTGTTCTTGCACCAATCATCGTTTCGGTTACAATGATCATTGCTGCCGTGTTAAGTCTGCATTATCAGGGCACTGGCAATAATCTTAAGGCAGATAAGAAGCATCTTTTGTTAGTAATTATTGGCTGTGTTATTATACTTATTTCGTTTTTCCGGAATGTATCCGCAGTAAATCTTTATGAAGTATCTAATCCGGATTATCATTGGGGGATATTCTTCTCAGGTGAAGTTATGCTAATTGCCGGGTTAGTTCTCTTTCTTTATAAGAACTACCCGGGATCAAAGAAATTTTATGTTAACCGGTAGCGCCATCCATCCATTTTGAATTGATAGTCTAGAGTTAAAGGACTAATTTTCATTAACAGAATGAAATATTTTTCCGGAGAATTAAATGTCCCTTAAAGAAATAAAGCCTGCCGTAAGAACTAATAATATTACTTATGCAGTAAGAGATATAGTTGTACTTGCAAATAAAACAGCCGCCACAGGGAAGGAAATGCTTTACCTTAATATCGGCGATCCTAACCAGTTTGATTTTGCTCCTCCAAAACATATAGTTGAAACAACTTACCAGGCAATGCTTGCAAATAAGAACGGCTATGCCCCCTCATCAGGAATAAGCGAAGCGGTTCAGGCAATAGAAGGGGAGGCACATAGAAAGGGCATTCACAATATTCTCGATATCTTTGTTACTACGGGTGCAAGCGAGGCAATAGAGATCTGCCTTACTGCACTTGTCAACGACGGAGAGAATGTATTAACTCCTACACCGGGTTACCCTCTTTATACAGCCATTGCGAGCAAGCTGCAGTCGATGGAAAATCCCTACTACCTTGATGAAGCAAACGGATGGCAGCCTGATATCCAGGATATAAAGAGCAAGATCAACAGCAAGACAAAAGGAATAATCTTAATAAATCCGAATAACCCTACAGGATCCTTATATACAATTGAAATACTTCAGCAGATAGTTGATCTGGCACTGGAGCATAACCTGGTGATCTTTGCCGATGAAATTTATGATAAGCTTTTGTTCGACGGGAAGAAACATATATCAATTGCTTCAATGAATAAGGATGTATCAGTTGTTACCTTCGGCGGATTATCAAAGAACTATATGGTTCCGGGATTCCGTATAGGGTGGGGGATAATAAGCGGACAAAAGAATATCCTCTCAAATTATATTGAAGCCATAAATAAGATCTTAAGGGCACGCCTCTCAGCAAACCATCCCGAGCAGTATTCAATAAAGCCTGCCCTCGAAGGGGATCAGTCACACCTGAAGACTGCTATGGAAAAGCTTACCCGAAGAAGAGATATAACAGTCAATATGCTTAATGCAATTCCCGGTATCTCCTGTGTAAAACCGGAAGGAGCATTCTATGCTTTCCCGCGCCTGCATACTGACCAGCCGGATGCAGTCTTTGTTGCAGAGCTTATAAAAGAAACGGGAGTAGTAATTGTCCCGGGCAGCGGCTTCGGACAGGTTCCGGGCACACAGCATTTCCGTGTAGTATTCCTCCCGAATGAGAAGATACTGGAGAAGGCATATAAGAATATCGGGGAGTTTTATAAGAAAGTTCAAAAGAACAGCGTAGAAGTCTGAACAGATTACACCTATTTTAGGACTTAACCTTATGGTGTTTTCACTCGAACCTTGGTTATCTCAACAAAATTATTTTTTTTGTTTGAACAAATTCCCCTGCAGTCATTTTATATAAATATACTCCGCTGGCAAGCCCGGAGCCATTGAAGTTGAGTTCATACATACCAGCAGGCTTTTCTTCATTTACCAGCGTTTCAATTTCCTGTCCAAGCAT
This sequence comes from uncultured Ignavibacteriales bacterium, assembly GCA_963764685.1. GTDB lineage: Bacteria > Bacteroidota > Ignavibacteria > Ignavibacteriales > Ignavibacteriaceae > CAVXTT01. The sequence goes on along the minus strand of CAVXTT010000019.1, from coordinate 140,512 downwards.
ATCGTACACTTTTATAATCACAAATTCACGGCTGCCGGTTTGATATTTTATTTTGGTTAGGGGGTTGCAGGGATTAGGATAATTCTGGAAGAGTAAAAATTTAGTCAGGCTTATTTGAGTATCGTTAACCCCCAGAAGAGTTGAGTCGCCAAAAACTACACCATTTATTTCGCAGGCCACTAGAGTCCGCTCAAAGCCTCCCAAATCCAATGAGCAGTATACGTCATAATAATATCCAATACCTTTCATAATTCGATACTCCTGAGGTGTGAAGTGATAGTCAGTCGACTTCAGGTATCTAACCACTCTGAATTTATTAAAAGCTAATATTGAATCTTCATAATCCAGAACAAAACCCACCGACCAATCGGGATCGAAAAATACAACATCTCCCGGTTGCATAAAGAAATCATAAATCGCTATCTCTGAATCAGATATTGATTGATTAAGGACTTTAACCACTGCGTACAGAGTGTCAATTCTTATAAATCTATATCCTGCATTAACTGGAGAAGCCCCGAGCGGAGGTTCAAATTTATAGTATTGCCTCCCCGAAATAATTGTATCCTTAGTGATTCTGGTAGTCTGATACATTGAATCAGTGAAACAATATAAGCCGCCCTGCCTAATCTTATAGACCCAACGGTTTCCAATATTCAATGGCCAATAGCTCAATTCTTCCTGAGGTACAGGCAGTGTTTTTACAAGAATCAAAGTATCAGGAGTTATTGCAAATATTCTGTTAGCGGTTGCTGCATATAGGACTTCACTCCCAGGTTTCTTATAAATTCCTACTATGTTGTTTTCGATGTAGTGGTATTCGGTAAAACTGTATCCGAAGTCAGTAGATTTATAAATCTGGTTTTTTTCGGCTACATATATAGTACCGGGTGTGGTTTGATCTGAACTCATAGTTATATATTCAGCCCCGAACTCCCACGAAAATGAGTTCCCTTTATCGTTCGAAACCAGAAGTTTATCATGCCAATATGTTTTGTGAACAATATATATATGAAGTTGGTCGGGATCGTAGATTACTTTGAAATGTTTATCAAGTAAAACTGTTGTTGTATCTAAAACAGAACTATTCTTAACCAATTTGCCCTGCTGATTTATTCCAAAATAAATATTGTTTTCGAATTGTGAAACGGATAGGGGTGTATAATCTACATCAATTATTGAGTCCTGGGGGAAAGAAAGACCTCCATCAAAACTTCGGTAGATGCCGTTGCCAAAGGCAAAAACACACGCAGGGTTTTCTTTTAAGATATCGACAGCTCTGAAAAGCCCAAGGTCAGAATAAATGATAGTATCGTTTCGTGCGATAAAGTCGATTGGATCGATACCAAGGAGTTCCTGACCAACATTCATAAAATTACTTGTGTCTGCGGGAAAATACTCGAAATCAATACACGCTCTTAACCCTTCAGCAGTTGAAAAAGCGTCAATGATCAGTTCTTCTGATTTAGTTACGGTATTAAATTTATATATGGGGTTTAAACTGAAGTCTTGGTCTCCCAGGCGGTAAAGGAGGATAGTTTCTCCCTGCTCGTTCTCAAACCCATCCAGGGATTGGAATGTTTGGGTATAGGAAAGGCTGCACAAAAATAGAAATAGAAAACATTTCATAGCGCACCCCGTAAAATGTTTTTGTAAAACTTACTCTGTTTTTAAGCATTTGTCAAGGAATATTCATTGTAAGATACTTTCCCGAGGAAACCTCCGAATAAAATCTTCAGTATTTCGTCCGCACGTCCCGCACGTCCGAACCTCCGCACGATCTATATCTTCCGCATTGATTGACTACCCCTCTTTATCTATATTTACAAGCTCATATTTAATTAAAAATAACAATATTGAACAGTTACGAAAAAACAATCCTTCCTAACGGAATAAAGATCATTAGTGAAAATTTGCCTTATGTACAGTCCTTTTCTTTGGGCTTCTGGTTTAATGTAGGCTCACGTGATGAATTGCGCAGAAATAACGGTATAACTCATTTTATTGAACATATGCTGTTTAAAGGGACAACCCGCCGCTCGGCTAAAAAGATAGCCGACGATATCGAATCCTACGGCGGTTATCTTAATGCTTTTACTTCAAAAGAACATACGTGCTATTATGGACGGGGACTGATTAAGCATATGGAAAGAACCTTTGATGTTATTACCGATATGATACAGAATCCTCTCTTTAAGGCAAATGAAATAAAGAAGGAGTCTGCAGTCATAATTGATGAACTGAAAGATATAGATGATAATCCCGAAGAGCTGATCTTCGATAAGTTTGAAGAAATTATCTTCTCCGGCAACCCTTTGAGTATGCCGATAATAGGGACAGAAAAAAACATTAATGGCTTCTCGCGTGAGGATCTGTTTAATTTCATTGAAGAAAAGTACGGCTTTAATAATCTGCTCATTTCAGCATCAGGGAATGTAAAACATAACGACCTGATAAGGTTTAGTGAAAAATACTTTAAGAAAGACCTTGGAAATAAATCCATCAAAAGGAAAAATGTTTCTGCCCTTCCTGCACCTGATCATTATATGAATAAGGAGATCCAGCAGGTGCATATTATCATCGGCAAGGCAACCTACGGATATCAGAACAGGAAACGAGTACTTGTAAATGTTCTCTCCCAGGTACTTGGTGAAGGAAGCAGCTCACGGTTATTCCAGACACTCCGTGAAAAGAACGGAATAGCATACCAGCTTAACTCTTTCCTTAATTCATTTTATGATATCTCTTCGTTCGGAGTGTACCTGTCGACAAACGACAAGCAGGCAGATAAAGCCCAAAGCCTGATCATTAATGAATTCAAAAAGCTCAGAGAAAAAAAGATACCCGAAAGGGAACTGCGCAAGGCAAAGGAATCCCTCAAAGGAAACCTGCTGCTTACTCTTGAGAGTACAACAGCAAGAATGTTCCGGATGGCTAACTCGGAGTTTTACTTCAACCGCCTCATAACCGTTGATGAGATCACCGGTATGATTGAATCAGTTACAGCCGACGAGCTTATAGAACTTGCAAATGAACTGCTGGCAGAGGAAACTTTAACAAGGGTAATAATCAGCTCAAAAGGATCAATACTTAAAACCGCTGCTTAAAAAACCGGAAACTTAGAAATGCCAAAATTTATTTTAGACGGAAAAGAAATAGAGTTCAAAGAAGGACAGACGATAATACAAGCAGGCAAAGAGCACGGAATGGATATACCTCATTTCTGCTGGCATCCAAGCTTATCGGTATCAGGCAACTGCCGTGTGTGTCTTGTCGAAGTAGAAAAGATGCCCAAGCTTGTTATTGCCTGTGCTACTCTTGCTGCCGAAGGTATGGTCGTAAAGACCGCATCGGAAAAAGCAATAGGAGCGCGCAATGCAGTAATGGAATTTCTGCTTATCAATCATCCTCTTGATTGTCCTATCTGCGATGAAGCAGGTGAGTGCAAGCTTCAGGATTATGCATATGCACACAGCACCGGTGAGAGCAGGTTTGTTGAAGAAAAGGTTCATAAAGATAAACGAGTGCCTTTAGGTCCTTACGTTATGTTCGATGCGGAGAGATGTATTTCCTGTTCACGCTGTATCCGTTTCTGCGATGAAATAGCAAAGGATCCTGAGCTTACATTTATTAAAAGAGGCGACAGGGTAACCATTGTTACTTATCCCGGTGAGGAACTTGATAATCCGTATTCAATGAATGTTACCGATATTTGTCCCGTAGGTGCACTGACCAGCAGGGACTTCCGTTTCAGGGCAAGGGTGTGGGATATGTCTGCTACAAAATCTGTATGCAACGGATGCGCCCGCGGATGCAATATGGAAATATGGGTAAGGAATAATGAAGTTTTAAGACTTACCCCCAGGTTCAATAATGATGTGAACAGCTACTGGATGTGCGATCACGGAAGAATAAATACCTACAAGTTTATTAATGATGAGAGCAGGGTAAACGGACCTTACATAAGAAAAGAAGGAAAAGCTGAAAGGGTAAGCTGGAAGGAAGCATATTCTGCAGCAGCATCAGGATTAAAGAAATATTCGAAAGACCAGATTGCATTTATTGCTTCTGCTTATGTAACTAATGAAGATCTCTTTGCATTTACAAAATTAGCCCGGTCAATGGGAGTAAAGAACATCGGGTATATGAAACATATTGATCCTTCCTTCGGTGATGATCTTTTAAGAAGGGATGATATGACTCCCAACTCTGCCGGTGCTGATCTTATAATTAAGAATACACTTATCGGCTGATACTGATATAAAAGCTATAACTGCACAGATAGCATCCGGAAAGATAAAAGCTGTCTACCTGATGGAGGACGACATTATCACTGCTGACCCTTCACTTGAAAAGATATTTGCTAAGCTTGAGCTTCTGATTGTCAACTCAACTAATTTTAACAGGGCAACAGAGCTTGCGCATATTATTTTTCCGGCTGCAACTTATGCAGAGAAGAACGGTACGTTAATTAACTTTCAGTCACGTCTGCAAAGATTAAGACCTGCGGCAGCAACGGTAGAAATGGACAGGGCGATAGATGGTATGTCGATGAGCCGTCTCGATAAGTTCGGTACAAAGTTCGACAAGTGGGCTGAGAAGAATAAACGGGATGCTTATTCATCCTGGAAGATCATTACGGGATTAGGGAATGCACTTGGCTACAAGTTTAATTACAAGATGGCTGAAGATGTCTTTGCCGAGATTGGCTCCGCCGTACCAATATTCAGCGGAATCGATTATGATGATATTGCAGAGCTCGGCATAAACCTTAAGCTGAACATAATGCAGCCGGAAAAAGTATAAAGGAAACAGATGAGTATACTTGAAATAGCAGTTATAACAATAATAAAGATCTTAATTGTACTTGTCACAATACTGCTTACTGTTTCGTACCTGGTATATTTTGAAAGAAGAGTAAGTGCATGGGCACAAAACCGTCTCGGCCCCAACAGGGTAGGCTGGGAAGGAGTGCTTCAGCCCTTTGCGGATGTATTCAAGCTTCTGTTGAAGGAAGATATCGTGCCTCTTAAAGCCAATAAAACCATCCATACAATTGCTCCTATGATAGCATTGTTTGTGGCATTCTCTACTTATGCGGTAATACCTATTGGTCCTGCAGTAAATATCTTCGGCTATGATATCCTGCTTGTAGTTGCAGATGTAAACATCGGTATACTATATATACTGGCATTAACATCACTCGGTGTTTATGCCCTTACATTTTCAGGATGGTCGAGCGGAAGCAAGTATTCCCTCCTGGGAGGCATAAGATCCTCCGCACAGATGATATCCTATGAAATATCGATGGGCTTCTCGGTTGGGGGAGTTCTACTGCTGTCGCAGTCGTTAAGACCTTATTCTATTATAGAAGCACAGGGTGCATTTTTATGGAATGCCTGGATACAGCCTATAGGTTTTATTACATTTCTTGTATCAGCGTTTGCTGAAACGAACAGACTGCCATTCGATCTTCCTGAAGCAGAACCTGAACTTGTAGGGGGATATCACACAGAATACAGCAGTATGAAGTTTGCAGCCTTTTTCCTGGCAGAATACGCCAATATGGCAATAGCTGCGGCATTAATAATTACACTTTATTTTGGCGGATATAATATACCTTTTGTTAATATTAATTCTTTGGGATTAGCCCCCTGGCTGGCAGCCGTTCTGCAGGTGCTGGCATTCTGCTTAAAGATGGTGCTGGTGTTGTTTTTCTTTTTATGGGTAAGATGGAGTCTGCCGCGTTTCAGGTATGATCAGTTAATGAATCTCGGCTGGAAAGTGATGTTCCCGTTATCCCTGTTAAACATTTTATGGGTGGCTGTTTTAATAATGTATTTTGGATTTTAACCTATGCCGGTAAAGAAAAGACATAAAGACCTGACGCTCTGGGAAAAGATCTACATCCCGGAGATAATAAAAGGATTAGGGATTACGCTGAAGAATATGTTCAGGCCGAAGTTTACTATGCAGTACCCGGAAGAGAAATTTATTCCACCTGCATCTTACAGGGGCAGACCTGTGCTTGTACTGGACAGCAATGGTCACGAAAGATGTGTAGCCTGCGGGTTATGCTCAAGAGTATGTCCGCCGCTGGCTATTGAAGTCCAGGCAGCCGAGACAGAAAGCGAAAAAGAGAGATACCCAGAGAAGTTTGAGATAAATATGATCCGCTGCATATTCTGCGGCTTCTGCGAAGAAGTATGTCCCGAAGAAGCAATTGTAATGAGCAAAGATTACGAGCTGGCCTTCGCCAACAGGGAAGACGCCATTTACGGAAAGGATAAACTCCTTATTCCGATAGCACAGGTGCAGGAGAGGATAGACTTCTTACGGCAGTACAAATGATATAATTGGTACGATGGTACGATAGTTCGATGGTACGATAGTTCGATGGTGCGATAGTTCGATGGTGCGATAGTCTGCCCGAAGCAGGCAGGTAGGCTGGGGTGTAGGGGTGCTTCCCTAAGCGCCCGTTGAATCTTATACGTTTCCGTACAATCGTGCGTTCGTGCGGTCGTGCGGTCGTGAGGTCGAAATTAGGATATAATAGGTTCGCTGCACTAGTGTTCACAGTATACGATTAACCCTTTGAAATTCAGGAATTATGGATCCCCTCCAGGGATCTGATGCTGTGCTTGGCCGGTTTGCTACAATTATATTCCCCCTACAGGGGAAAGCATATCGATAGAATAATATATTTTTGCTAACATGCTACATTTTTCCACCTCAGGAATTATAGATCCCCTACAGGGATCTAATATTTTGGTTGCCCGGATTTTCTACAATTATATTCCCCCTACAGGGGAAAGCATATCGATAGAATAATATATTTTTGCTAACAGTTACCGATAGAATAATATATTTTTGCTAACACGCTACATTTTTCCACCTCAGGAATTATGGATCCCCTACAGGGATCTAATATTTTGGTTGCCTGGTTTTCTACAATTATATTCCCCCTACAGGGGAAAGCATCAACGGAACTTCCAACGCTACATTATATTTCCCCTACAGGCAATGAAGTTCCATTCATCTGAACTTCTCACTTTTTCCCGCCAGAGATCTAATGCTGTAGGGCTGGCTGGTTTTCTACAATTATATTCCTGCTACAAGGTAAAGTACGGGAAAAAAACAATATTTTCTTCTGTTAAGACGTTCTTTTCCGCTATAAATTGGTGATCTAAACGAAATATTTGCTTCACCCTGTAGGGGTGACATAATTGTAGAAAAATAATACCAGACAAATTATGATCCCTGTAGGGGATCCATAAAATTAAAAATGCCTATGAGTATCAACATTTATAGGTACATTTGAACTATCTACCATTTTCGAACCATCGTACCATCGAACTATCGAACTATCGTACTTTTTCATATATTTGCCCCTGTTTGTGATTTAAGGTTTGACCTTATTATTTGATCTCAAGGAAATAGTTATATATTTTCAGGTATGTTTAAGAACTTATTGATGTGGTTCTTGTTATTGTCGGCTGTTTGTGCTGCGGGGGAGACGGCAGATTTTAACCTTACAGTTCCCAAATTTATTCCGTCTAACACCAGGTTCGAGGTTTCATTAGTCACTACTAATATCGACGATGAAGCTGATTCTCTCTCTATTATTGTAAACACTTCCGACAGGCTCGAGCTCAATTCTGTTCTTCTCAAGCTATCCGGCACAGACTATAACCTCAGTTTTACCGAAAATGGAGCGGGGGAAAACATTTACAGCTTCGGTGTTAATCTGAAAGAATTAAAAATACTCTCGGGAAATTTCTTTCAGCTTATTATGCAGCTGAAACCGGAGAATATTCTCTCCGGTAAAATATCTATTCAGGGGATCTTTTTTAATAACGGTGAGGAAAAAGGACGTCTGGAGAATGCAGGCGAAACTCCATCCGCCTATGTCAATTTTTATAAGGTGAATAAAACCGCAGGTAAATGTCTTGCCCTGAAACAGGGGGAACAGTTTAATGTAACCAACGATCATAGTGTAAAGAAACTTGTAACTGAATTCTGGGGCAAGTTCAATTCATCAAATGATACATTCCTTGAAGTTGTGAATGCTTCGGCAGATAAGTTCAGAATGCAGATAAATTCTTCCCAGGTGCTGCAGATCGATTCTGATAGTCCTGTAGTTGAATCAGTTCCTGTATTCCTCTCATACAGAACCTGGAATCATTTTGCAGTGATACTTATTCCTTCAGATGAAAAGATACTTTTCTTCTGCAACGATGTATTGACCGGCTCATATAAAGTTAAGAGCAATGGATCTGCAAAGCTGCAGTTTAATTTTAAGAATGATTCATCAAATCCTTACTACTTAGACCTTTTCCGGTTTATTTCAGTTAAGGGGGAAGACATTATTGATTTTAACGATAGAAATTATTTATCATTTATATCCGACGGATCATCGCTTCTTGAACAATATACTTTTGATGATCAGCCTGGATTAAGAGATAATGATGAAACGACATCATTAGCGTCCCTTGAACTGGTTAAATCAGATGCACCCATATTTCCCAGGGCTCCTGAGCTGAATGTAAATATCGCAAGCAAGTCAATGCTGCTCGAGTGGACAGGCGGTGATTACAAACAGGCAGAACAGTATGTAGTTGAAAGATCATCAGGAAGCAGCTACCGCCAGCTTGGGACTGTAATACCTGATAACAATATCGAAAAGAATTATAATTACATCGATCCGAAGAATGAGAAAGATGAGATAGTTTATTACAGAATTAAGCAGATCAACAAGGACGGCTCTTCGGTTTATTCAATGGAAATAAAGATAGGACAGGGATTCGTTGAGCCTTTTACGATAGAGCAGAACTTTCCAAATCCGTTTAACCCGAAGACCAGTATTGAGATCGAGCTGCTTGTGGATACAGAAGTCGATTTAGTTATCTATAATCTTGACGGAAGTGAAATAGCCCGCTTATACAAGGGCTTCCTGAACAAAGGCGTCCATAAATTTACTTTTAACGGCGAGGGGCTGCCATCGGGAATTTACTTATATAAAATATCAACACCAGGGTATTCACAAACCAGGAAGATGATCCTGGCTAAATAAAAATTATAAATCAGGGGACAAAATGCTTTCGAGGATCCTATCCAGTGCCACTTACGGCATAGATGCCTATCTTGTAGAAGTTGAAACAAATGTCGAGGCGCATATGCCCGGCTTTACTATTGTGGGACTGCCCGACAGTGCAGTAAAGGAAAGCCGTGAACGTGTAGCCGCCGCTATAAAGAACAGCGGACTCCTTTTCCCCATTATGAAGATTACCGTAAATCTCGCACCTGCCGATATTAAGAAAGAAGGAAGCTCATTTGACCTGCCGATAGCAATAGGACTCCTTTCTGCCATAGATAAAATTAGCGATGAGCGCCTTGATGAAACAGTGCTGTTAGGAGAGTTGTCCCTGGATGGCAAGCTCAGACCGGTTAAAGGAGCACTTCCCATAGCTGTTGAGGCAAGGCGGAGAGGTATGAAGAGAATTATTTTACCTGTTGATTCATCCAAGGAAGCATCCATCGTTGAGGGGATAGAAGTATACGGAATGTCGGAGCTTGCAGAGGTAGTAAATTTTCTTAACGGCACCCTGCACAAGGAAAGGGTCTGCACCAATATCAATGAAGTATTTGCGGAGGTAAATTCCTATCATCTTGATTTCTCAGATGTAAAGGGGCAGGAGAATGTAAAGAGGGCATTGGAAGTAGCGGCTGCAGGTGCTCATAATATATTACTAATAGGACCTCCCGGATCAGGAAAGACAATGCTGGCAAAAAGAATTCCTTCAATACTTCCGCCGATGACATTTGATGAGGCGCTTGAAACAACCAAGATCCATTCTGTTGCAGGTATACTTTCCAGGGAAAGAGCATTGGTAACAGAGAGACCCTTCAGGAGTCCGCATCATACAGTAAGTGATGCTGCGCTTGTAGGGGGAGGTTCATTTCCCCGTCCCGGTGAAGTTTCATTTGCACATCACGGTGTACTGTTTCTTGATGAGCTTCCAGAATTCAAAAAGAACGTACTGGAAGTTTTAAGACAGCCGTTAGAGGATTCACGGGTAACAGTAAGCAGGTCGAAGTTAAGTCTGGAATTTCCGGCAAACTTTATGCTTGCCGCGGCAATGAATCCCTGTCCCTGCGGCTTCTATACAGACCCGGCAAAAAGGTGCACCTGTATTCCTCCCCAGATACAAAAGTATATGGGAAGGATTTCAGGACCTCTGCTTGACAGGATAGATATCCACATTGAAGTTCCCGCAGTAAAATATAAAGAGCTCGCTTCAGAAGTAAAGACCGAGCCGTCAAAAGAGATCAGGAAGAGAGTAATTGGTGCAAGGGATATTCAGCTTAAGCGGTTTGCACATCTTAAAAATATTTATACCAACGGGGATATGGGATCAAGGGAGGTAAGGCAGTACTGCAGACTTGATTCCGCAAGTGCCGATCTTGTAAAAATGGCAATGACAAAGCTTGGCTTCTCAGCCCGCGCATACGACAGGATATTAAAAGTAAGCAGAACAATAGCCGATCTCGAAGCCTCGGAAAATATCAGGCCCCAGCATATCTCCGAAGCAATACAATACAGGAACCTGGACAGGGAACTGTGGAACCATTGAGTGATTTGTGCGGCCCTCGTGCCGTCGTGCGGTCGTGCGGTCGTGCGGTCGTGCGGTCGAAGTCAGGAAAATTTAGTCATTTTGACTTTATATCTTAAACCAACTCAAATTGACCCTAAACCGTGCAGTAAGCTAATCTTTAGACCTAAGCAGCATACTCTTATGTGACTTTCTATGTGCCCTTATGTGCCTTATGTGGTTAATGCATTTTGCCCTGGTGTTAAAAAAAAGGACAAATCAACTTTGCAACAATAGCGCAAAGGTTATATTAAAGAACGATTAGCATCCGTTCCTCCTAATATCGGCAGCACCTCCGCACGACAGTACGACCCCACGATTCTTACTGAACATTACTAATTGAAATGTTCAAAAGCAGGTTCAGGATTGCTTTATAGTCTGTTTATACTAGGTACGGCTACGGAACATTAACGGATGATTAATGGATGATAAACGGATGATAACCGGATGATGGAACTGGTTCATAGACAATTCGAATTGGTTTAAGCTATAAAGTTAAAAATTAGTTAAAAATGCAAGTTCTTTTAAACACCAGGCAAAAGGCATTAACCACATTAGGCACATAAAGGGCACATAGAAAAGCACACATAGAATTTTGAAGAACATTTTTTTAGCCGACATTTGTTGTTTTTAAAATAACCCGTTTTTATGGTTTTTTCTTTATCGCGGTTTTCAATACTGCTAAATATTTTACACAATTCGGGAAGGACAGGTCAACTCTGTAATATTACAGAATAGGGGAGTCTTCGATTGAAGCAATTTAACGATCCTTTCCGAAAGGGAATCGACTATTTTTACATAGAATTATCATACCAAAATATTGCAAACCGGTAATATTTTCTTGCATTTTATTTTAAAACCCGATATATTTGAGGCTCGTTTATAAATCCGGGCGGACGCCGGAGTTGGAGAGCCGGGGCGGACTGTAAATCCGTTGGCTGACGCCTTTGGGGGTTCGAATCCCTCGCCGCCCACAACGGTTGAAGGACTCAAGGAAACCTGCTTCCTTATTTTTTTGTTCTTAATTTATTGAAATGCGGGAGTAACTCAGTTGGCTAGAGTCACAGCCTTCCAAGCTGTTGGTCGCGGGTTCGAGTCCCGTCTCCCGCTCTGGAATTTGAGTTACTCGGAACCAACAAAATTACCGCTGATGTAGCTCAGTTGGTAGAGCACTTCCTTGGTAAGGAAGAGGTCACCGGTTCAATCCCGGTCATCAGCTCCAAAAAATATTAAACTTAAAAGACTGCAATGAGAGAAATAATCACCCTAGAATGTACCGAGTGTAAAAGAAGAAATTACACCACTACGAAGAATAAAAGACTTCACTCCGGAAGAGTTGAATTCAAGAAGTACTGCCGCTGGGATAAAAAGCATACTGTTCACAAGGAAACTAAATAAATACGTCAGTAGCTCAATTGGTAGAGCAGCGGTCTCCAAAACCGCAGGTTGGGGGTTCGAGTCCCTCCTGACGTGCTCCAATTATAGATTGTTTATCTGTTATGAAAGAAAAAATTATAGGGTTCTTCAACGACGTGGTTAAGGAAATGAAAAAAGTTACCTGGCCTACAAAAGATGAATTGAAAGAATCCACTACTATCGTTATTGTTGTCTGCCTCATCCTTGCAGCATTTACTTATGTAGTAGATATGGCTGTCACTCAAATATTTAAAGGTATCTTTTAAGTGGATTATAAGTGGTATGTTGTCCGTACATTTTCCGGGCACGAGAATAAAGTTAAAACCCTGCTCGAAGCCGAACTAACGGATAACGAAAAGCTGCGGGCGAAAATACAGGAAATCCTTGTCCCGATGGAAAAGGTATTTGAAGTAAAGGACGGGAAGAAAAGAAGTAAAACAAAAAACTTCTTTCCCGGCTATATCCTTGTCCAGGCAGATCTCGATAACCAGGTGAAAGATTTTATACTGAATACTCCTTCGGTTATGGGATTCCTTGGAACAAAAACTAACCCTAATCCGTTACAGCCCGAAGAAGTTAAACGAATTGTTGGGCGCATTACCCAGGATGAGAACAGCGAAAGAATGGAAACAATTTTCCGTACAGGCGATCTTGTTAAAATAGTTGATGGCCCCTTCAATAACTTCAGCGGTACTATCCAGGAAGTTAATGAAGAGAAAATGAAGATAAAGGTAATGGTTTCGATTTTCGGTAGAAAAACTCCTGTGGAAATAGATTTCGTCCAGGCTGAATTAGAAAAATAAAATTATTAAGGTAACCAGATGGCAAAGAAAATAACCGGTTTTATAAAACTACAAATACCTGCAGGAAAAGCTAATCCTTCACCACCGGTTGGTCCTGCATTAGGTCAGAAGGGCGTTAATATTATGGAGTTCTGTAAGCAGTTCAATGCAAGAACTTCAGATAAAGAAGGACTCATTATCCCTGTAGTTATAACTGTATTTTCTGATAAATCATTTACATTTATCACAAAAACTCCTCCTGCTGCAGTGCTTCTTAAAAGAGCAGCCAAGGTTGAAAAAGGTTCTGCTGAACCGAACAGGAATAAAGTTGCTAAAGTGACCAAAGAACAGGTCAGGGAAATTGCCCAGATGAAAATGCCTGATCTTAATGCTTTCGATATTGAACATGCAATGAGTATGGTAGCCGGTACTGCAAGAAGTATGGGCATTACCGTTGAAGAATAAACTTATTATAAGATTTAATAGACTATAACCGGTAAAGCAATGAAATTATCTAAAAGAATGAAATCCGTATCCGAGAAGGTTGATGCTGCAAAAGAGTATACCCTTCTTGATGCAATAAAAGTACTTAAAAGCAAGCTCCAAGGTTAAATTTGTGGAATCGCTTGATTGTGCAATCAGACTTGGTGTAGATCCCCGGCACGCTGACCAGATGATCAGAGGTACCGTATCTCTTCCGAATGGAACAGGTAAAGAGGTGAAAGTGCTTGTAGTTGCAAAAGGCGCCAAGGCAGAGGAAGCTCTTGATGCAGGAGCTGATTTTGCAGGATTTGATGAATACCTTGAAAAGATTAGAGGCGGATGGGCTGAAATTGATGTAATTGTAGCTACTCCTGATTCAATGGGTGAGCTTGGAAAACTTAGGAAAAATTCTTGGTCCAAAGGGACTTATGCCTAATCCCAAAAGCGGTACCGTTACAATGGATGTTTCCAAAGCTGTAAAAGAAGTTAAAGCAGGAAAAATTGAATTCCGTGTTGAAAAAACCGGTATTGTACATACTTCACTAGGCAAGCTGAATTTTGAAGCTGAAAAGCTTGAAGAAAATGCAAAAGCATTTCTTAATACCATTGTTAAGATGAAACCGGCTTCTGCCAAAGGACAATATGTAAAGAGTCTTTACTTTCTTCAAGCACAATGGGTCCGGGTTTGAAGATAGCCAAAGAAGAAGTAGCTGTACATTAAAAAAAGTTTACGCACTCAAAAAATAATGCTTCTATCAGACACGTATTAAGTAAATCTGGTATAGGAAAAAAATGAACAAAACATGAAAAAGCCGATATCGTCTCCCGGGTAAAGGAAATGATTGACAATTCCTCCGCAGTCTACCTTACTGATTATTCCGGTATAACCGTTGATGATATCAACGGGATCAGGAATGAATTCCGCAAGGAGGGTGTCTAAGTATAAAGTTATTAAAAATACTTTATTCAAAGAGCCTTGACGAAGCCGGGAAGATACGATAAATTGACAAGACATCTTGAAGGAATGACAGGATTTGCATTTGCTTCAAGCAAATCCGGTTGCCCCTGCTAAAATTATCAAAAAGTATTTTGATACCAAGCAGAAGCTGGCTTTGAAAGCCTGTTATATAGAAACTCAGTATTATGAAGGAAAACAGCTGAATGTATTGGCTACCCTTCCTTCAAAAATGAGATTATTGCAGGTATACTCGGAAGTCTCAATTCACCTGCTTCAGGTATTGTCGGTGCTATTGAATGCTGTTATGAGAGATCTGGTCAGTGTAATTGACGAAATCTCTAAGAAACAGGCAGCATAATTAAGTATTAAAATATTTTATAATTAGGAGTAAAAAAATGTCAGAAAAAATTGCAGAAATTGTTGACAAAATAAAAGGACTTATCCCTTTTAGAAGCATCTGAGTTAAAAAAAGCTTTAGAAACTGAATTTGGTGTTACAGCAGCAGCCCCAATGATGATGGGCGGCGGCTGCAGCAGCAGCAGCAGCAGCCCCGGTTGAAGAAAAAACTGAATTTGATGTAGTTCTTATGGCTGCCGGCGAAAAGAAAATCAACGTTATTAAAGTTGTGAGAGCTCATACCGGTTTAGGACTTGAAAGAAGCTAAAGATCTTGTTGATGGTGCTCCCAAACCTGTAAAAGAAGCTATCTCTAAAGACGAAGCTGAAAAGCTGAGAAAAGAATTCGAAGAAGCTGGCGCTACCGTTCAAGTTAAGTAATTTTATAAACGATTTCTTAAGATATCGATCCTTTTATAAAAAGTGATAAGCGGTGAATTCCGTCTTATCGCTTTTTATATTTATTGTAGACTTCGTTGTTTATAGTTAAGAATGACAGATTTTAGAAATTAATTGGAGGTTTAATTGGATAATAACAGAATTTCCTTCGGTAAAATTACCCTACTGTAATTGATGTCCCAGACCTTTTAAGCATACAGACAGATTCTTTTGAAGAATTTGTTCAGATGATTTATTCCTCCGCTGAAGAGAGAAAATAAAGGACTTCAGCAGGTATTTACTACAAATTTTCCTATTCTCGATAATAAGGAGAATTACCGGCTGGATTTTCTTGAGTATTATATTGAAAAACCACGATATTCTGTTCAGGAATGTCTTGAAAGAGGTTTAACATTTGCTGCTCCCTTAAAAGGAAAGCTGCGGCTATCGACAAAGGATCCGGAAACTGAAGAATTTGTTAATAGTGTTGAGCAGGAAGTATACTTAGGTAACCTTCCTTTTATGACTGAAAAAGGGACTTTTATTATAAATGGCGCTGAAAGAGTTGTTGTTTCACAGCTCCACCGGTCTCCCGGTGTTGCATTTGCCCAGACAGTTCACCCGAATGGTACACCTATTTATTCTGCCAGGATTATTCCTTTGAGAGGTTCCTGGGTTGAATTTGCTACCGATATTAACCATGTAATGTATGTTTATATCGACAGAAGAAAGAAATTCCCTGCCACTACATTATTAAGAGCGCTTGGTTATGCTTCTGATGAAGAAATATTAAATCTCTTTAACCTTGTTGAAGAAATTGATGTTAAGTAAAGTAAAAGTTGAAAAATATATCGGCAGAACTATTGCCAGCGATGTTTTTGATATGTCTACCGGTGAAATCTTCCTTACCAGGGACAGTGTTCTTACCGAAGAAGATGTTGAAAGATTAAAAGAAGCTGAAGTTGATTCATTGAAGTTTGTTAATTCAGAAGCATCTCCCGAACAGGATCTTGTTGTTAATACTTTGAGAAAAGATTCAGCCCATACAAAGGAAGAAGCACTATATTGCAATATACCGTCAGCTTCAGATCAGGTGAAGCTCCTGATCTTGAAACTGCTCAGGGTTTAATTGATAAGCTGTTCTTTAATGATAAGAGATATGACCTTGGTGAAGTAGGCCGGCACAGGATGAATGATAAATTAAAAGCTGAATATCCCCGAAACAACTACTGTTCTTACACCTGATGATATTATCGCCATAATGAAATATATCATAAAACTGAAAAATGGTAATGAAGCTGTTGATGATATTGATCATCTTGGAAACAGGAGAGTCAGAACAGTTGGTGAACAGCTTATGCAGCAGTTTAATGTTGGTATGGCACGTATGGCAAGAACCATCAAGGAAAGAATGAATATGCGCGATACCGAAAACTTTACTCCGCAGGATCTTGTAAATGCAAGAACAATAAGCAGTGTAATAAATGCATTCTTCGGTACAAACCAGTTATCCCAGTTTATGGATCAGACCAATCCGCTGGCTGAAATGACACATAAGAGAAGAATGTCTGCATTAGGACCGGGTGGTTTAACAAGGGAAAGAGCCGGATTTGAAGTACGAGACGTTCACTATACACATTACGGACGCCTATGCCCGATTGAAACTCCTGAAGGACCGAATATCGGTCTTATTTCATCTCTTACAATTTATGCAAGAGTAAACAGATATGGATTCCTTGAAACTCCTTACAGAAAAGTTGAAAAAGGGAAAGTATCTAAATGAAGTGCATTACCTTACTGCAGAGCAGGAAGATAATTTTACAATTGCACAGGCAAATGCTCCTATTAACTGAACAATCAAAATTTGTTAACGAAAGAGTTAAAGCAAGAAACAGAGGTGAATTTCCAATTGTTACTCCTGATCATATTCAATATATGGATGTTGCTCCTGCACAGATTGTAAGTGCGGCTGCTGCATTGATTCCTTTCCTTGAGCATGATGATGCAAACAGAGCACTGATGGGTTCAAACATGCAGCGCCAGGCAGTTCCACTGCTACGTCCTGAAGCCCCTATTGTAGGTACAGGTCTGGAAAAAAAGATTAGCACTGGATTCCAAAGTCTGTTATTCTTGCTGAAGATGATGGTGTTGTTGAGATATGTTGATGCTGACTAATATTGTTGTAAAGTATGATATAAATCCTAATAGTATTGAAGCTCTAACCAGCTTTAATGATGTAAGAAGAGTAACATACAGACTTACAAAATTCTCCGGGACAAACCAGGAAACCTGTGTAAACCAGAGACCGATTGTATCTGAAGGACAAAGAGTTAAGAAAGGTGATGTTCTTGCTGACGGTACTTCAACCGATCAGGGTGAACTTGCACTTGGAAGAAATGTTCTTGTTGCATTTATGCCCTGGAGAGGTTACAACTTTGAAGATGCTATTATTATAAGCGAACGTGTTGTAAGTGAAGATGTTTATACCTCAATTCATATTGAAGAATTTGAACTTCAGGTAAGGGAAACAAAACGCGGTGAAGAAGAATTAACCAGGGAAATTCCTAATGTAAGTGAAGAAGCAGTTAAAAACCTGGATGAAAATGGTATAATCCGTGAAGGTGCAGAAGTTAAAGAAGGAGATATCCTCATCGGTAAAATTACACCGAAAGGTGAAACAGATCCAACTCCTGAAGAAAAACTGCTAAGAGCTATATTCGGAGATAAGGCAGGCGACGTTAAAGATGCTTCCCTTAAAGCACCTCCGGGACTGAAAGGAACTAGTAATTAAGACAAGACTCTTCAGCAGAAAGAAAAGAGATGGTGATTCGAAAAAATCCGAAAAGAAAATGATGGATAATCTCGAACACGCTCATAAACAGAAGCTTGAAGCTCATTATAATAAGCTTATTGAGAAACTTAACAAGCTTACTGATGGGCGATACCACAACCGGTATAAGGGATCTTGATGGAAGTGTTGTTTTAAGAAGCGGCACAACTATTAAGGAAACAACATTCTCCGGAATGGAAGATGTAACAAAACTTGATTATACCCTGGACTGGTTTGAAGCGAAAAAACTTAATAATCATATAAGAACCTTATACAGAAATTATTTTGATGATCATTCCGATCTTGAAGAAGATTTCAAGAGAGAAAAAATTAAAATATCCAGCGGTGATGAACTTCCTCCCGGAATAGTTCAGCTGGCAAAAGTATATGTTGCCAAAGAAAAGAAAATTTGCCGTTGGTGATAAAATGGCAGGACGACACGGAAATAAAGGTGTCGTTGCTAAGATTGTTCCTGCATGAAGATATGCCTTTCCTGCCCGATGGAACTCCTGTTGATATAGTTCTTAATCCTTTAGGCGTACCTTCAAGAATGAACCTCGGACAGCTTTATGAAACTGCTCTAGGATGGGCTGGTAAGAAGCTTGGTGTTAAATTCGCCACTCCGATCTTTGACGGGGCTAAAATGGAGGATGTTGATGAATGGCTTGAAAAAGCGGGTCTCGAAAGAGGAAGTAAAACAGAACTGCATGACGGAAGATCAGGTGAGAAATTCCATCAGAAAGTTACCTGCGGATATATTTATATGCTGAAGCTAAGCCATCTGGTTGATGATAAAATTCACGCCCGTTCCATTGGACCATACTCTTTAATAACCCAGCAGCCGCTTGGTGGAAAAGCCCAGTTCGGCGGTCAGAGATTCGGAGAAATGGAAGTATGGGCACTTGAAGGATATGGAGCTGCACATATTCTACAGGAAATACTTACAGTAAAAAGTGACGATGTTGCCGGTAGAGCAAAAGTATATGAAGCAATTGTTAAAGGTGAAAACTTACAGGAACCTAATATTCCTGAGTCGTTCAATGTTTTAATAAAAGAACTTCAGGGTTAGGCCTTGATATAAAAATAAATTAAACATTGAATCTGTTTTTTCACTTAGAAATTAGGAGATAAAATTATGCCTTATAGAGTTCAAGAAAATGCAATGAGAGATATAAATACTCTGACGATTGGTTTAGCCAGTCCCGATGATATTCTTTCCAGATCCTATGGTGAAGTAACTAAACCGGAAACGATAAATTATCGTTCGTTCAGACCTGAAAAAGATGGTTTATTCTGTGAGAAGATATTTGGTCCTACAAGAGATTGGGAATGCTACTGCGGTAAATACAAGAGAATAAGGTATAAAGGTATTATCTGCGACCGCTGCGGTGTTGAAGTAACCCAGAAAAGTGTACGCCGTGAAAGAATGGGACATATTGCGCTTGCAGTTCCGATTGTTCATATATGGTTCTTCAGAGCGCAGCCTTCGAAGATTGGCAACATTATCGGGCTGAGTCTGAAAGAACTTGAAAAAGTAATTTATTATGAATCGTATGTTGTTATAAATCCCGGACCGACCGGACTTAAGCCGTCTGGATCTAATTTCCGAAGATCAGTATTTTGAAGTCATTAACTCATTACCTGCAGGAAATGAAAAACTTGATGATGAAGATCCTAAAAAGTTTGTTGCAAGAATCGGCGGTGATGCTGTTAAGGATATCTTAAAGAAAACTGATATTGAATCTCTTTCAAAACAGCTGAGAGAGCAGCTGAAGGTTGAAACTTCACAGCAGAAAAAAGCTGATCTTCTCAAAAGATTAAGAGTACTTGAAGCATTCAAACCAATGGAAGGTAAAGTTGAAAACCGTCCCGAATGGATGGTCCTTGGTTATATTCCTGTTATACCCCCTGAACTACGTCCGCTGGTTCCTCTTGAAGGAGGAAGATTTGCTACATCAGATCTTAATGATCTTTACAGACGTGTTATCATCAGGAATAACCGTCTTAAAAGATTAATTGATATTAAAGCTCCTGAAGTGATCTTAAGAAACGAAAAGAGAATGCTTCAGGAAGCTGTTGATGCTCTGTTTGATAATTCGAGAAGAGGATCTGCAGTAAGAAGCGATAATAACAGACCGTTGAAATCCTTAAGCGATATGCTTAAAGGAAAACAGGGAAGGTTCCGTCAGAATCTGCTTGGAAAAAGAGTTGATTATTCCGGACGTTCTGTAATTGTTGTTGGTCCTGAATTAAAGCTTCACCAGTGCGGCTTCCTAAGGATATGGCTGTTGAATTATTTAAACCTTTTATAATAAGAAAACTTATTGAAAGAGGGCATAATAAAACAGTTAAGAGTGCAAGAAAAGTTGTTGACAGGAAAGACCCGATTATCTGGGATATTCTTGCAAGAATTATTGAAGGACATCCGGTTCTGTTAAACCGTGCGCCTACACTTCACAGGTTAGGTATCCAGGCATTCCAGCCGGTATTAATTGACGGAAGAGCTATTCAGCTTCACCCGATGGTATGTACTGCATTTAATGCTGACTTTGACGGTGACCAGATGGCTGTTCACGTTCCTCTTTCATTTGAAGCTCAGCTTGAAGCTTCATTGCTAATGCTTAGCAGTCATAACATCCTTTCCCCGCAGAACGGCAGTCCGATTGTTGTTCCGACCCAGGATATAGTTTTGGGTGCTATTATCTTACGAAGCTTCGTGAAGGTGAAAAAGGGGAAGGAATGATTTTCAATTCACCCGAAGAAGTGATAATCGCATACAATTCAGATGTACTTGGACTTCACGCAAGAATAAAAGTAAAAATAGACGGAACAATTATTGAAACCACCACCGGAAGAGTAATCTTCAATGAGATTGTTCCCAAGGAAATGGGATTCTTCAACCAGCTTCTGATTAAGAAAACATTCGGCGGATTTATCGGTCAGATGTTTATGAAGATTGGGTAATAAGGTAACTGCTAAATTCCTTGATGATCTGAAAGATATCGGTTTCAGTTATGCAACTGCAGGCGGTCTTTCAGTAAGCTATGCAGATATGATTGTTCCTGAAGAAAAAATAGCTCTTATTCAAAAGGCCAATAAAAAAGTTGAAGCAATTCTTAATGAGCACGAACAGGGTGTTATTACAGATGCTGAACGATATAATAAGATCATTGACGTCTGGACGCATACAACCAATGATGTTGCCCGTGCGCTTATGGAAAAAATTAAAGCACATAACCAGGGTTTTAATTCACTTCATATGATGGTTGATTCAGGTGCAAGAGGATCCCAGGAGCAGGTAAGACAGCTTGCTGGAATGAGAGGACTGATGATGAAACCGCAGAAGACATTATCGGGTCAGGCGGGTGAAATTATTGAAAACCCGATAGTTGCTAACTTTAAAGAAGGGCTTTCAGTACTTGAGTATTTTATATCAACTCACGGTGCAAGAAAAGGTCTTGCTGATACGGCACTTAAAAACTGCAGATGCAGGTTACCTTACAAGAAGACTTGTTGATGTTTCCCAGGATGTAATTATTACTGAAATTGACTGCGGTACAATTCTCGGTATTGAAGTAACTGCTCTTAAAGATGTTGAGCAGGAAAGAGAACCACTGGGTGAAAGAATCACCGGTCGTGTTGCTCAGGAAGATGTTTACGATCCCCGTACAGATGAACTAATTGTTGCAGCCGGTGAAATGATTACTGAAGATATTGCTGATAAGATTGAAGATGCAAATATTGAATCTGTTTATATCAGAACAGTTCTTAACCTGCGAATCAAAACGTGGTGTCTGTGCAAAATGTTACGGCAGAAATCTGACCAATGGAAAACTTGTTGAAATTGGCGAAGCTGTTGGTATTATTGCAGCGCAGTCAATCGGTGAACCAGGTACACAGCTAACACTAAGTACATTCCACCTTGGTGGTACTTCTTCAAGAATTGCAAGTCAGTCACAGGTTGAAACCAACTGCTGATGGTTATGTAAAGTTTGACAGAGTTTCTTTTGTAGAAAGAATCTGAATTTCATCGGACCAGTAAAAGTTGTAACCGGACGGCGCGGTGTTATTGGAATATATGATGAAAATAACCGCCAGATTAAAAAATATGATGTTCCTTATGGTGCTGAACTGCTTGTTACATGATGGTCAGTTCATTAAAAAGACGAACCCCGTTTTACAATCACGATCCGTACAATACAGTAATTCTTACAGATATAGGCGGAAGAGTTAAGATTTGCTGATCTTATTGATGGTGTAACCCTTCAGCAGGTTACTGACGAACAGACCGGTCACGTTCAGAAGGTTGTAATTGAATCAAAGGATAAAAATCTTACCCCGAGTATTATTATTGAAATGGAAAACGGAGATAAGAAATCCTTTAATATTCCTACCCGTGCATATTTGTCTGTTGAAGAAGGAGAAGCAATATCTAGCAGGTACAATCCTTGCAAAAATTTCCAAACAAACTACAAAGAGCCGTGATATTACTGGTGGTCTACCAAGAGTAACTGAATTATTCGAAGCAAGAAGTCCACAGGAACCTGCAATAGTATCTGAAATTGAAGGAACAGTTAAATTTGGTGCAAGAAAAAAAGGTTCAAGAGAAATACTTATTGTTGCTCCTGATGAATCCGATGAGAAGAAATATAATGTACCTCTTGGAAAACATATTCTTGTTCAGGAAAATGATGAAATTCCGGCTGGTGAAAAAATTACCGACGGACCTATAAATCCTCATGATATTCTTAAAATTAAAGGTACAAGTGCAGTTCAGGAATACCTGGTAAATGAAATCCAGGATGTATACAGACTTCAGGGTGTTAAGATCAATGATAAGCACATTGAAGTAATTGTAAGGCAAATGCTTCAGAAAATTAAGATAGTATCTCCCGGAGATACCAAATTCCTTGAAGAAGATATTGTTGACAGGAATGAATTTATTGAAGAAAACAATAAAGTTATGTCGATGTTGTTTATGTCGAGGATAAGGGAGAATCCAGATTTAAGGAAGGTCAGCTGATTCCGAAGAACAAATTCAGAGAAATGAATGCTGATCTTAAGAAAAAGAGCTAAAAAAGCGGCTTGCATCCAGAGATGGAGAGCCTGCTACCTTTGAGCATGTGCTGCTTGGAATAACCCAGGCTGCCTTATCAACAGAAAGCTTTATTTCTGCTGCATCTTTCCAGGAAACGACAAAGGTATTGACAAATGCTGCAACTGAAGCAAAAGTTGATTATCTGCTTGGATTAAAGGAAAACGTAGTAATGGGACACCTAATTCCGGCAGGAAGCGGCTTAAAGAAATACAAGAATGTTGTCCTGAAAACAGAAGAAGTTGTTCCTGTAGTAGTTGAAGAAGCAGAGAACATTCAAGCTTAAGAACTAATTCATTTTAAGGTCCGGTTGGATCTGCAGCCGGACCTTTTGTGTTTCCTTCGATAAACTTTCCGGTGTAACTCAGGAAGTAAAAACTCACCTGATATAAGCAGACGATCATCTGTTCCACCTGAGATAATTATTTCTGTTTTAGCACTAATTGACAAATTGAACACAGCTGTACCGGGCTTGTGGTAATGTCCCGTCACGTTACACAAGCGGCAGTGCGGGATTACGGGAAAAATAGTATGTGTGTTTCTTGACAATTTTTCGCTTAAACTTTATATTAGAAGTCTGAAAATTTTTGAAAAAACTTAGATTTTAGGAGAAATTTAGTGCCCACAATCAATCAGTTAGTTCGTAAAGGTAGGATGCAAATCTTATGCAAAGAATAAAGCTCCGGCGCTTGATGCCTGTCCTCAGAAAAGAGGAGTATGTACCAGAGTATATACTACTACTCCTAAGAAACCAAATTCGGCTTTAAGAAAAGTTGCAAGAGTAAGATTAACAAACAGTATTGAAGTTACTGCATACATACCAGGTGAAGGACACAACCTGCAGGAACACTCAATTGTGCTTATCAGAGGTGGAAGAGTTAAAGATCTTCCGGGTGTACGCTATCATATCATCAGAGGTACTCTTGATACAAGCGGTGTTGAAGACAGAAAAAAAGGAAGATCAAAATACGGCGCTAAAAAACCAAAGGCGAAATAAGATATGAGAAAGAAAAGAGCAGAAAAAAGATATTTAAAACCTGATCCGAAATTTAACGATGTGCTTGTTGCAAAGTTTATTAACTCCATTATGTATGATGGTAAAAAATCAAAAGCAAGAGAAGTAGTATATGATGCTTTTGAATTGATTGAAGAAAGAACAAAGAAACCCGGACTTGAAGTATTTAAAAAAGCTATGAGCAATACACAGCCGCTTATTGAAGTAAGAAGCCGCAGAGTTGGCGGAGCTACTTACCAGGTTCCTACTGAAGTAAGACCTGAAAGAAGAAGTGCTCTTGCTATGAGATGGATAAAAACTTATGCACGCGCAAGGAATGAAAAATCAATGCCTCAGAAGCTTGCTTCAGAACTTATTGCTGCTTCAAACAATGAAGGCTCAGCAGTTAAGAAAAAAGAAGATACACATAAGATGGCAGAAGCCAATAAGGCATTTGCACATTTTAAATGGTAATGAATTTAGAAAAAAGATTATAGAGATTTAGGATAAGATACAGATAATGTCAGTTATACACCCGATAGATAAGGTTAGAAACATCGGAATTATGGCACATATTGATGCCGGTAAGACAACTACGACCGAACGAATTTTATTTTATACAGGAAAACTGCACAGGCTTGGTGAAGTTCATGAAGGTGCAGCAACTATGGACTGGATGGAACAGGAAAAAGAGAGAGGCATTACAATTACAAGTGCTGCCACTACCTGTTTCTGGGATAACCATCAGATAAATATTATTGATACTCCCGGACACGTTGATTTTACTGTTGAAGTTGAAAGATCATTAAGAGTGCTGGACGGAGCCGTTGCACTTTTCTGTGCTGTTGGCGGAGTTGAACCTCAGTCGGAAACTGTTTGGAGACAGGCCGATAAATACCAGGTTCCGAGAATTGCATTTATTAATAAAATGGACAGGACAGGAGCTGATTTTTTTAATGCTGTCCAGATGATGCAGGAAAGATTGGGAGCAAATGCTATTCCGGTTAATCTTCCCATTGGTGAAGGAGATATGTTCTCGGGTGTTATTGACCTGATTACATTCAAGGCACGTATGTACCACGAGGAAACTTTTGGTGCTACATATGATGACATAGCAATTCCTACAGGACCTTGTGGAATTAGCAAAGAAGTACAGAACACAGATGCTTGAAGCAGTTTCTGATGTTGATGATACTCTTCTTGAGAAATATCTTGAAGGTAAAGAGATCACTGCAGAGGAAATTAAACGAGTTTTAAGAACAGCTACAATTCAGCTGAAGATTATACCGGTACTTTGCGGTTCTGCTTTTAAGAATAAAGGTGTTCAGAAACTTCTTGATGCTGTTGTTGATTTTCTTCCTTCTCCTATTGAATACAGGGAATATTGAAGCTCATCATATAGGCATAAATGATTTTGTAAAAAGAAAAATTGATGCAAATGAAAAATTTACTGCGCTTGCATTCAAGATAATGACAGATCCTTATGTAGGTAAATTAACATTCTTCAGAGTATATGCAGGAACGCTTAAAGCAGGTTCATATATTTTTAATGCGGTCAGCGGGAAGAAGGAAAGAATCAGCAGACTTCTCCAGATGCATGCAAATCATAGAGAAGAAATTGACGAAGTTAGAGCCGGAGATATTGCTGCTGCTGTTGGTTTAAAATATACAAGAACAGGTGATACTCTCTGTGCTGAGGATGATCCCGTTGTTCTTGAAAAAATTATTTTCCCCGAACCTGTTATTCAGATTGCAATTGAACCTAAAACAAAAGCAGATCAGGATAAGCTTTCGGATGCACTATCCAGACTTTCTGATGAGGATCCTACTTTCAAGGTTAAGATAAATGAAGAGACAGGGCAGACACTGATCAGCGGTATGGGTGAACTTCACCTTGAAATTCTTGTTGACAGAATGAAGAGAGAATTTAAAGTTGAAGCAAATATTGGTAAACCGCAGGTTGCATACAGAGAAACCATCACCCAGACAGTACAGACTGAAGGAAAGTTTATCAAACAGTCTGGCGGCCGGGGTAAATATGGTCACGTATGGATTGAATTTGGTCCCAATGAACCGGGTAAAGGTTATGAATTTATTAATGGTATTGTAGGCGGCGTTGTTCCCAAAGAATATATTACACCTGTCTCTGCAGGTATTCAGGAAGCAATGAGAAACGGTGTTATTGCTGGTTTCCCGGTTGTCGATATTAAAGCAAAATTATATGATGGTTCATATCATGATGTTGATTCCGATGAACTCTCATTCAAGGTAGCGGGATCAATAGCTTTTAAAGAAGGAGCAAGAAAGGCAAAGCCTATTCTGCTTGAGCCTCTAATGGATGTTGAAGTTGTTACTCCCGAAGAATATCTGGGAGATGTTATGGGCGACCTTAATTCAAGGCGCGGCAAGATTGAAGGATTTTCTGCAAGAAAAGATGCACAGGTTATTAAGGCTATGGTACCGTTATCGGAAATGTTTGGGTATGCTACAATATTAAGATCAATGACCCAGGGAAGAGCAATTTACACTATGCAGTTTGCACATTATCAGGAAGTGCCGAAGTCGATTGCAGATGAAATAGCTGAAAAAACATTAGGTAAAGAAATCATTCACAACTGCATAAGAAATATTTAACAAGCAAAAAAACAAAAGGAGAATTAGATGGCAAAAGAAAAATTTGATAGGAGTAAACCTCACGTTAACGTAGGTACGATTGGTCACGTAGATCATGGTAAAACTACATTAACAGCTGCCATCACTATGGCTCTCGCTAAGAAGGGCTTATCGCAGATCAGAACTTTTGACAGTATAGATAATGCTCCCGAAGAAAGAGAAAGAGGTATTACCATTGCAACAGCTCACGTTGAGTACTCAACTGCAAAAAGACATTATGCTCACGTTGATTGTCCTGGTCACGCTGATTATGTTAAGAATATGATTACCGGTGCTGCCCAGATGGACGGAGCAATTCTTGTTGTTGCTGCAACCGATGGTCCGATGCCCCAGACAAGAGAGCACATTCTTCTTGCACGCCAGGTTGGTGTTCCTAAAATGGTTGTGTTTATGAATAAGATAGATATGGTTGATGATCCTGAACTGATCGAACTTGTTGAAGTTGAACTCAGAGATCTTTTAACTTCTTATGAATTTCCCGGAGATGAGATACCTATTATAAAAGGTTCAGCGCTTAAAGCTCTGGAAGCCGGAGTCAGCGGTGCAGATCCTTCAGATGAAAGATATAATTGTGTTTGGGAATTAATGGACGCAGTTGATAATTATATTCCGATTCCTCAGAGAGAGACCGACAAACCTTTCCTTATGCCTGTTGAAGACGTATTCTCAATTACCGGTCGCGGTACAGTTGCTACCGGTAGAGTTGAAAGAGGCCAGGTAAAGATTCAGGAAGAAGTTGAGCTTATTGGTTTAGGGTTACATAAGAAAACAGTTGTAACCGGAATTGAAATGTTCAGGAAAGAGCTTGACTCTGCAATGGCTGGCGATAATGCCGGTATTCTTTTAAGAGGCATTGATAAAAATGAAATCGAAAGAGGAATGGTCCTTGCAAAAACCGGTTCCATTACACCTCATAAGAAATTTGAAGGCGGAGTTTATATCCTGTCAAAAGAAGAAGGCGGAAGACATACACCTTTCTTTAACGGATACAGACCTCAGTTTTATTTCAGAACAACAGATGTTACCGGTGTTGCAACTTTACCCGAGGGTACCGAAATGGTTATGCCTGGTGACAATGTTAAGCTCAGCGTAGAGCTTATTGCACCTATCGCTATGGAAGAAGGATTACGTTTTGCTATCCGTGAAGGCGGCAGAACAGTAGGTGCCGGAGTAGTAACTAAGATTATCGAATAAAGATATTGTTTTACCAAAAAGGGAGTCAAACTCCCTTTTTGTGTCTAAATAATTAAAGGAGTTAATAAGTGTCTGGTCAGAAAATAAGAATTAAATTGAAATCGTACGATCATATCCTGATTGATAAGTCTACCGAAAAGATTATTAAGACCGTGAGAAGTACAGGAGCAGTTGTTTCCGGACCAATACCTCTGCCGACAAAGAGAACGGTGTATACAGTTCTAAGATCTCCTCACGTTGATAAGAAATCCCGTGAACAATTTGAAACCAGGGCTCATAAAAGAATAATTGATATTCATAACTCTAACAATAAAACAGTCGACTCCCTGAGCAAACTTGATATTCCAGCAGGAGTTGACATTGAGATTAAGCTTTAAGGAATCCGGGAGTAAATTATGACAGGAATAATTGGTAAAAAACTTGGGATGACGAGTGTATTCGGTGCTGACGGAAATTTAATCCCGGTAACCGTCGTTAAAGCCGGTCCCTGTAAAATTGTTTCTATCCGTAAAAAGGACATAGACGGTTATGATGCAGTTCAGATTGGTTTTGATGAGAAAAAAGAAAAAAATGTTTCGAAACCTGTAATGGGTCAATTTAAGAAGAACAACCTTTCTCCCGTAGCAAGTGCTGATGGAATTCACCTTTGATAATCATTCAGAAATGAAAGTCGGTGATGAAATAAAAGCAGATATTTTTTCCGAAGGTGAAAAAATTAAAGTTCGCGGAAAAAGTAAAGGTAAAGGTTTCCAGGGTGTTATGAGGCGCCATGGTTTTGGCGGTGTCGGCGGAACAACACACGGACAGAGTGATAGGTTAAGGGCTCCCGGTTCTATCGGTGCAAGTTCATATCCCTCGAGAGTATTTAAGGGACAGAGAATGGCCGGCAGACAGGGATACGAAAATGTTACAGTTGCTAACTTAAAAGTTGTTAAAATAATGCCGGATCAGAACCTGATTTTTGTAAAAGGCGCAGTACCCGGTGCTATAAATTCCTATGTTGAATTGATTAAGAAATCTGGTAAGTAAAATGAAATTGGATATTCTAAAAATAGATGGTTCTAAAACCGGCGAGCAGATAGACCTGGCTGATGAGATATTTGGTGTTGAACCGAATGATCATGCAATCTATCTGGCAGTAAAATCTTACAATGCTAATCAGAGACAGGGAACCAGCAAATCCAAAGAGAGAGGCGAAGTCAGAGGAGGAGGCAAGAAACCCTGGAAGCAAAAAGGAAGAGGCGGATCCAGAGCCGGAACAACAAGATCTCCACTATGGGTTGGCGGCGGAACAATTTTTGGACCCCGTCCCCAGGAACATCGTGAAGACCTGCCGAAAAAAGTTAAAAGACTTGCCAGGAAATCTGCTTTAAGTTATAAAGTTAAAGATAATCAGCTTGTAATCGTAGAAGATTTTAATATTGAGCAGCCCAAGACAAAAGAGTTTGTTAAAATTCTTGAATCACTTGAAATTAAAGGGAAAAAAGTTTTGGTCCTAACCGGCGCTAATCAGAGCATTATATATAAGTCGGGCAGGAATATCCCTAAAGTAAATATTATGGAAGCAGCTAAGGCATCAACATATGCTATTCTGAATAATCAGGTGCTCGTACTTCAGAAAAGCGCTGTCGAAGCAATTGTTAACTCTTTTGAGAAGAATGTAGAGGCATAAAGAATATGAACCAGATTTTGATCAGACCCCTTATTACTGAAAAGATGACAAATCTTTCTGCTGCTACCGGTAAATACGGCTTCCTTGTTAATCCTGATGCCAATAAAATAGAAATTGCAAAAGCTATCGAAAAGAAGTTCGAAGTGCATGTAGTGAATGTCAGAACGATAAACCATCCCGGTAAAATCAAAACTCAGTTCAGAAAGAGCGGCAGATTTTCCGGTAAAACAGCTAAATATAAAAAAGCAATTATTACCCTTAAAGAAGGGGAAAAAATTGAACTGTTTGAACAAGTATAGAGATTGAAACCAGGATAAAGAATGGCAATTATAAATTTAAAACCTACTACTCCCGGATCCAGATTCAGATCTAATCCGTCCTTTGAGGAAATTACAAAAAGTACACCGGAAAAATCATTAACGGTTGCTTTAAAAAAATCGGGCGGTAGAAATAATGCCGGCAGAGTAACATCCAGACACATAGGCGGCGGGCATAAGAGAAGATACAGAATCATAGATTTTAAAAGAGATAAATTTGGTATTCCTGCGAAAGTATTTTCAATAGAATATGATCCTAACAGAACTTCAAGAATTGCTCTGCTGCATTATGCCGATGGCGAAAAGAGATATATTATTGCTCCCGAAGGTCTGAAAGTTGGTGCAACTGTAATGTCCGGTCCAGGCAGTGAAATAACCGTTGGAAATGCACTTCTCCTTAAAGATATGCCCCTTGGAAGCTTTGTTCATAATGTTGAGCTCAAACCAGGCAAGGGAGGGCAGATTGGAAGAAGCGCAGGTTCTGCCATACAGCTGATGGCGAAAGAAGGAAAGCATGCACAGTTGAAAATGCCTTCCGGTGAAGTCAGGCTTGTAAGACTTGACTGTATGGCGACATATGGTTCAGTCGGTAATGCCGAGCAGGAAAATATCAGTCTTGGTAAAGCAGGTAGAACCAGGTGGCTTGGAAAGAGACCGCACGTCAGAGGAGTTGCAATGAATCCTGTTGATCATCCGATGGGCGGCGGCGAAGGTAAAACTTCCGGAGGAGGTCATCCAGTATCTCCCTGGGGGCAAAAAGCTAAAGGATTGAAGACTCGTAAGCATAAAAAAGAGTCAAATAAATTTATTATTAAGAGAAGAAAATAACTGAGTTAATTTATGCCTAGATCGATAAAAAAAGGACCCTTCATTGACCATAATTTATTCGAGAAAATGAAGAAGCTTAATGAGACTAATCAGAAGAAGATTGTAAAAACCTGGTCAAGAGCTTCAACAATTATCCCTGATTTTGTGGGACATACGATTGCTGTCCATAACGGCAATAAGATGATCCCCGTTTATATCACCGAAAATATGGTCGGGCATAAACTGGGTGAATTTGCTCCTACAAGGATCTTCAGAGGTCACCCGGGTACTAAAGCAGAAAAAGCATCTAAGGCAAAATAGTTAAAAGGATTTGATTAAAATGGAAGCAAGAGCTGTACATAGATATATAGGTTCATCTCCGAGAAAGATGAGATTAGTTATTGATCTTATCCGCGGATTGTCAGTAGACAAAGCGATTGAGGTATTACACTTTTCTCCGAAACACAGTTCCAAGACTGCCGAGAAAGTTTTAAGATCTGCAACGGCAAATCTGATGAACAGAGATGAATCGACCAGGCACGAACCTTCCGATCTTTTTGTGAAGGAAGCTTTTGTAAATCAGGGTCCTACATTAAAGAGAATTTCTCCCGCACCTATGGGGAGAGCATACAGGATCAGAAAAAGATCCTGTCATTTAACGATTATAGTTTCAACTAAGGCTTAATTTAGGAGGATTTTTGGGACAGAAAACACACCCGGTAGGTTTAAGAGTAGGAATCATCAGAGGATGGGATTCCAATTGGTACGAAAATAAAAGCTATGCACAGAAGTTAAAGGAAGATGAAAGATTAAGATCATATATCAGGAATCGTTTAAAGAAAGCCGGGATATCAAGAATTGTGATTGACAGAACCTCCAAAAATATTATTCTCACAATTCATACTTCCAGACCGGGAGTTGTAATTGGTAAAAGCGGTAAGGAAATTACCCAGCTCGAGCAGGAACTTAAGCAGGTAACTGATAAAGATGTAAAGGTTCAGATATCAGAAATTAAAAGACCTGAACTTGACTCATATCTTGTTGCCGAAAATATTGCCAGTCAGATTGAAGGAAGAGTATCTTTCAGAAGAGCAATGAAGATGGCGATCACAGCTGCAATGAGGATGGGAGCCGAAGGAATTAGAATAATGTGTGCGGGTCGTTTAGGCGGTGCTGAAATGGCAAGAACTGAACAGTACAAGGAAGGAAGAATTCCTCTGCATACTTTAAGAGCTGATATTGATTATGCTAACGGCAGAGCTGAAACCATTTATGGATCTATTGGAATAAAAGTGTGGATCTGCCGCGGTGAGATCTTAGGAAAAAGAGTATCGGAATAATACGAGGAGTTTTTTAATATGTTAATGCCGAAAAGAGTAAAATTCAGAAAAGCCCAGCGTGGAAGAATGAAGGGTAAAGCACAAAGAGGCAGCTCTGTTGCCTTCGGTGATTTCGGGCTTAAAGCTTTAGAACCTCACTGGATAACAAGCCGCCAGATTGAAGCCTGCCGTGTTGCTTTATCAAGAAAAATGAAGAGAGACGGCAAAGTATGGATCAGAATATTCCCTGATAAACCAGTTTCAAAGAAACCTCTTGAGACACGTATGGGAAAAGGCAAAGGAGCCCCGGAATTCTGGGTAGCCGTTATAAAACCCGGCAGAGTACTTTTTGAAGTTTCAGGTGTTTCAAAGGAATTAGCTCACGAAGCATTGCAAACCTGTTCCTACAAATTACCTATTAAAACCAAGGTCGTTGTTAGACCCGATTACGAATCTCATTAAAGGTTTGATTTATGAAAATTCACGACATCAGAGAAATGAAAGCCGAAGAACTGCAGCAGAGGATAGACGAAGAGGAAAAGAATCTGGTTGATTTACGTTTTGCCCATCAGCTGAAACAACTGACGAATACAGCAAAACTGAATATTATAAGAAAAGATATTGCAAAGATGAAGACAGTGCTGAATGAAAGAAAATTGGCTGAAAGCAAGCAAAAAGGAGCAACTGAATAAATGGAAGACCGTGCACTAAGAAAAACAAGGATAGGTATTGTAGTAAGTAACAGTATGGATAAAACTGTTACTGTTGCCATTGAAAGAAGAGTTCCTCATCCTATATACAAAAAGTATTTCAGAAAGACCACTAATCTTATGGCGCACGATGAAAAGAACGAGTGCAGGTTGGGGGATAAAGTTAAAATTATGGAAACACGACCTTTAAGCGCTAAAAAGAGATGGCGGTTAGTCGAAATTGTCGAAAAAGCCAAGTAAAGGAGATAGTTAAATGATTCAGGAAGAGACCAATTTAGTTGTTGCGGATAATTCAGGCGCAAAGAGAGTCAGATGCATCCGTGTACTTGGCGGCAGCGGAAGACAGTATGCAAGTGTTGGAGATTTAATTGTTGTTTCTGTTAAGTCGGCAATTCCTAACGGTACTGTAAAAAAAGGTGAAGTTTCGAGAGCAGTTATTGTAAGAACAAAAAAAGAAGTGAGAAGGAAAGACGGCTCATATATCAGATTTGATGAAAATGCTGCTGTTCTCATAAATGCTCAGAACGAGCCGAAGGGAACACGTATCTTTGGTCCTGTTGCCAGGGAACTGAGAGAAAAGCAGTTTATGAAAATTGTTTCACTTGCTCCAGAAGTTTTATAAGGAAATGATAGAATGAAAATTCATAAAAATGATAATGTAATGGTAGTTACCGGTAATGACAGAGGAAAGACCGGAAAAGTTTTAAAAGTTTTCCCTAAGGATTACAAAGTTATAATTGAAGGAATCAATTTAAGAAAAAGGCATACAAAGCCGAATCAAAGGAATCCCCAGGGCGGAATAATAGAAAAAGAAGCCCCCATCCACGCATCTAATGTTATGCTCCTGGATCCTAAATCAAATGAACCAACCAGGCTTGGTGCGCAGATCATTATAGATGAAAAAACCGGCAAGAAAAAAAGAGCTCGCATCAGCCGGTTAAGCGGTGAAATGATTTAATAGAATTAAGGTAAAAATTCAGATGGCAGATAAAAAGACAAGAAAAGAAACGGTTGATAAAAAAACAACTGAAAAACAGGTCAAAGGCGGCAAGAAAGAAAGCAAAGCAGTTGAACCTGATGTAAAGATCAATATCAGACTTTCAGATATCTACAAGAAAGATGTAGTTCCTGATCTAATGAAGAAATTCAGCTATAAAAGTATAATGCAGGTTCCCAGGCTCGATAAAATAGTTGTTAATATGGGTGTGGGTGATGCGGTGCAGGATCCTAAAATTCTTGAAGAAGCAGTAAAGGAACTGGAAACGATAACCGGTCAGAAAGCAAGTGTGCGGAAATCGAAAAAAGCTATATCTAATTTCAAGCTGCGCGAAGGAATGAGTATCGGCGCAATGGTTACCCTGCGCAGGGAAAGAATGTATGAATTCCTGGATAGACTAGTAAATATCGCTCTTCCCCGTGTAAGAGACTTCAGAGGTCTTTCAGACAAATCTTTTGATGGAAGAGGCAACTATACCCTGGGAGTAAAAGAGCAGATTATATTTCCTGAAATAAATGTCGACAAAATCAATAAGATATTGGGAATGGATATTACATTTGTTACAACAGCTAAATCCGATAATGAAGCCTTTGAACTGCTTCAGTCGTTTGGTGTTCCATTCAGAAAAAAAGAAGTTAAAACAGCGTAAGCAGGAGAAATAATGGCTAGAAAAAGCTTAATAGCAAGAGAAGAAAAAAGAAGAAGCTTGGTTGAAAAATATGCTAAGCTGAGAAAAGAACTCAAGGAAAAAGGTGATTACGAAGCCTTGCAGAAACTGCCCAAAGATTCTTCTCCTGTAAGATTAAATAACAGATGTATGTTCACCGGAAGAGCTCGTTCGTATTATCGTAAATTCGGTATATCGAGGTTAGTGCTTAGAGAGATGGCTCTGCGCGGAGAGATCCCCGGATTAAAAAAGTCAAGCTGGTAAGGAGAGAATATGCCCGTAACAGATCCGATTTCAGATTTTTTAACCAGAATCAGGAATGCTTCAAAAGCTAAAAAAATAAGAGTTGATATACCCTCTTCCAATATGAAGAAGGGTATGGCTGAGATTCTTAAAAAGCAGAGTTTTATTGAAGACTATGCTGTAATTGAGGATTCAAAGCAGAATGTTATAAGAGTTGTTCTCAAATACAGAAATGGAATACCGGCTTTAACAGGATTAAAAAGAATCAGCACACCGGGATTAAAAGTTTATAAAAATGCTTCAGAACTTCCCAGGGTTCTGAATGGACTTGGAATAGCTGTGGTCTCTACTTCTAAAGGTCTTCTCACGGATAAAGAAGCAAGAAAAGCTGCCGTGGGAGGAGAGATTGTCTGTTATATTTGGTAATTACTATTTAGCGGAGTTTAAGTGTCAAGAATTGGTAAAAAACCTGTTGTAATTCCAAAGGGTGTTACTGTAACCCTGAATGGAAATGCTTTAAAGGTAAAGGGACCGAAAGGTGAACTGTCATCTGAATTTCACCCGAATGTAAAGGTAGAAGTTAATAATGGTGAAGTTCTCGTATCCCGTCCGGATGATTTAAAAGAAAACAGGGCGCTTCACGGTTTGACAAGGGCGCTGATACAGAATATGGTAATCGGTGTAACCGAAGCATATAAGAAAAGCTTAGATATAGTAGGAGTTGGTTACAGAGCTGAACTTAAAGGTAAAAACCTTCTTATAAATATTGGCTATTCCCATCCTGTTTATTTCATACCGCCTGAAGGTGTAACTCTGGAGACTACCTCACCTACACAGATTGTTATTTCCGGGATTGATAAACAACTCGTGGGATTGGTATCTGCTAAAATCAGATCCATCAGAAAACCGGAGCCTTATAAGGGCAAAGGAATTAAATACACTAATGAAGTCATAATCAGAAAAGCCGGTAAAACTGCAGGTAAATAGTCGGAGAAAAGAATGATAAAGAAAAACAGAAATAAAAGATTAAGATCTAAAACCAAAATCAGAAAACATATGTCTGGTAGCTCCGCAGTACCAAGATTAACGGTCTACCGCAGTTTAAATAATATCTATGCCCAGATAATTGATGACGGTGAAGGTAAAACAATTGTTTCTGCTTCTTCACTTTCAAAAGAAGTAGCAGACGAATTGAAAAATGTTAAAGGGAAAGTATCTAAGAGCAAATTGGTTGGAAGTCTTCTTGCCAAAAAAGCCCTCGATAATAAAATTTCCCAGGTAGTATTTGACAGAAATGGTTACAGATATCACGGACGTGTGCAGGCAGTTGCCGAGGGTGCACGTGAGGGAGGTCTGAAATTCTAATTCATAATATATTGCCGGATCGTCTAATGGCAGGACTACGCCCTTTGGAGGCGTCTGTAGAGGTTCGAGTCCTCTTCCGGCAGCCAGAGGGGTTATAACAAAATTAATTTTAGCATAAAATCTAAACGAGTAATAATTTGAAAAATGTCAGACAGAATGAAGCAGACGGCTTAAGAGAAAAAGTTGTCCATATTAACAGGGTTGCAAAAGTTGTAAAAGGCGGAAGACGCTTCAGCTTTAATGCTATTGTTGTTGTGGGCAATGGAACCGGAGTTGTTGGTGTTGGCCTGGGAAAAGCAAACGAAGTTACAGATGCAATACAAAAAGGAATTGATGATGCCAAGAAGAATTTAGTGACTGTAAGAATTCAAAAGGGAACTGTTCCTCACGAAATACTCGGCAAATATGGAGCAGGGAAGGTTTTATTGAAACCCGCTTCTCCCGGTACCGGACTAATTGCCGGCGGCGGGGTACGTGCTGTTCTTGAAGCTGCAGGTATTCAGGACATTTTGACTAAATCACTCGGATCCAGCAATCCTCATAACCAGGTTAAAGCCACTTTGAATGCTTTGCTAAATATTATCGACCCTAAGAAAATGGCTACCAAAAGAGGGTTACAGATTAACGATCTTTTTGCCAGTTGAGGAAATAATGAAATTAAAAGTTACACAGATCAGAAGCGTTATTGACAGACCGAAAGACCAGAAGCAGACAATTGAAGCTTTGGGACTTGGAAGGCCGAGATGGGAAAAGATTCATAACGACACTCCTCAGATCAGAGGTATGATCAGGAAAGTCTCCCATTTATTAAAAGTAGAAGAAATTAAAGGTTAATAGGTTTTTTAATGGACATTTTAAGTAATTTAAAATATGCAGCCGGATCAAAGAAACCCCGCAAAAGAGTCGGCAGAGGTGAAGGTTCAGGCCACGGCGGAACTGCTACCAGGGGTATGAATGGTCAGTTATCCCGTGCTGGTTCAAAGCACAGAAACTGGTTTGAAGGCGGGCAGATGCCTCTTCAGAGAAGAATCCCGAAAGTAGGTTTTACGAACATTAACAAAGTTTATTTCCAGGTTGTTAATGTTGGTGATCTTCAGAAGATCGCTGATAAGATTAATAATCAGGTATTAAACATCGAGCAGCTTAAAAAAGTTGGGATGATCTCAAGTTCAAGGAAACCTGTAAAGCTCCTGGGAAATGGAGAAATAAAAATTAAGTTAGATATACAGGTACATGCTTTCAGCAAATCGGCACAGGAAAAAATTGAAGCTGCCGGTGGTACAATAACTAAGATTTAACCCGGAATTTAATGTCACGTTTTACAGATACCTTCAGAAATATTTTTAAGATCCACGAACTTCGTCAAAGAATTATATACTCTTTAGCATTGCTGACGATAGTACGTATCGGATCTCATATTACTATACCAGGAATTGATTCTGCATTACTCTCAGAAAGTATGAAGAATCAGAGTCCTGATAATTTATTCGGGCTGTATGATCTGTTTGTGGGAGGAGCCTTTTCCAATGCAGCAATTTTTGCGCTTGGAATTATGCCCTACATATCAGCATCAATTATTATTCAGCTGTTTGGTGCAGTAGTTCCGTACTTCCAGAAACTTCAGCAGGAAGGGGAAGAAGGAAGAAAAAAAATAACACAGCTAACCCGTTATGGTACTGTGTCTGATTTCTGCAATGCAGTCCTGGGGTGTTACAGTCAGATTATTAAATCTGAATGTGCAGGGTGTGCCGATTGTTCCTGAAGCAGTCAGAGGATTTTTCTGGGTAATTAGTACCATTATTATTTTAACTTCAGGTACTATCTTTATGATGTGGCTGGGTGAACAGATCACTGAAAAAGGAATAGGTAACGGTATTTCTCTTAATAATTTTCATCGGAATTATAAACCGTTTTCCTTTTGCACTCCTTGATGAATACCGTATGATATCCGCAGGGACAAGAAGTATAATAATTGAAATTAGTAATACTTACCCTAATGGTATTCATTATTGCCGGTGTTGTTCTTGTTACCCAGGGAACCAGGAGGATTCCGGTACAATATGCTAAAAGAGTGGTGGGAAGAAAAGTTTATGGCGGAGTAACACAATATATTCCGCTGAGAGTAAATACCGCAGGTGTTATGCCTATTATTTTTGCTCAGTCGATAATGTTTATTCCCAATACGGTTTTATCATTTTTCCCGGATAATGAATTTCTTCAGGGTATATCCCATTATTTTGTCTATACTTCTCCCGTTTACTCGTTTATATATGCTTTGATGATAATTTTCTTTACATATTTCTATACTGCGATTGCATTTAATCCTAAAGATGTAGCTGATAATATGAAAAAGCAGGGAGGTTTTATTCCAGGAATAAGACCAGGTAAACAGACCTCAGAATTTATTGATAATATTTTAACCAAGATAACCTTACCGGGATCTTTTTTCCTTGCTATAATTGCAATACTCCCGGCTTTTGTTTCTGCATGGGGAGTTTCCTCCCAATTTGCACAGTTCTTTGGAGGCACCAGCTTACTGATTGTAGTTGGTGTTGCTTTGGATACCCTTCAGCAGATTGAATCTCATCTGTTGATGAGACATTATGACGGATTTATGAAATCAGGTAAGCTCAGAGGCCGAAGATAGATAATAGTGATTCTTATAAAGATCAAAAAAAGATATAGATTTTATTAAAGAGAGTTGTAGAATAGTAGCGGAAACGCTGCAGCTGTTAAAGAAAAAAGTAGAACCCGGAATAACAACAATTGAACTTGACAATATTGCCGAAGAATATATACAAAGTAATAATGCCACAGCAGCCTTTAAGGGTTATTCTCAGGGCGGAACTTCTATAGATTATCCCGGATCAATCTGCTCATCAGTTGATGATGAAGTAGTTCACGGTATACCGGGAAAAAGAGTTCTTAAAAATGGTGAAATCTTATCCATTGATGTCGGTGTTCAGAAGAATGGATATTTTGGAGATGGTGCAATTAACTGTTCCTGTAGGAGTCATTTCTGAAGAGAAGAAAAAGCTTCTGGAAGTAACTGAAAAATCACTTCTACTTGGGATTGAGCAGGCATGTTGAGGGTAACAGGCTTCATGATATATCTGCAGCAATTCAGGAATATGTTGAATCAAATGGATTTTCAGTTGTACGTGACCTTTGCGGACATGGTGTAGGGAAATACCTTCACGAAGATCCCTCAATTCCGAATTTTGGTAAAAGAGGAACCGGTGTTAAACTTAAAAGCGGAATGACCCTTGCAATTGAACCGATGGTAAATATGGGTACATTCAGAGTTAAGAACAGCCGGGATGGATGGACAATCCTTACCGCTGATGGTATGCCTTCAGCTCATTTTGAGCATACTATTTTAATTACAAATGGTAAACCTGAAATACTTAACAGTGAATTAATGTCAAAACAGGGACCAATAAAAGTAGATGGAGTTGTAACAGAAACATTACCCAATGCACATTTTAAAGTAAAACTTGGATAACGGGCATGAAATACTTGCTCATATTTCAGGTAAAATGAGAATGCATTTTATAAAAATTTTGGTAGGAGATAAAGTATCGATTGAATTGTCTCCTTATGATTTAACAAAAGGTAGAATTACCTACAGATATAAATAGCGGAGAGAAAATGAAAGTTAGAGCATCAGTAAAAAAAATTTGCGATAACTGCAAAATAATTAAACGAAAAGGCGTTGTAAGAGTAATTTGCAAGAACCCTAAGCATAAACAGCGTCAAGGTTAATATTTTAATAAGGAGAATTTAATTGGCTCGTATAGCAGGTGTAGATTTACCAAAGAATAAAAAAGCTCTTATATGGACTGCAGTATATATTCGGAATAGGTCCTTCCACCTCTTCTTTGATACTTGAAAAAACAGGTATAAACCCGGATAAAAAAGTTGCCGAGATAACTGATGAAGAAGTTGCTCAGATAAGAGCTTTTATTACTTCAGATTTTAAAGTTGAAGGTGCCCTTCGTTCTGAAGTTCAGCAGAATATTAAAAGATTAATGGATATCGGTAGCTACCGCGGATTAAGACACAGAAGAGGACTTCCTGCAAGAGGACAGAGAACCAGAACAAATTCACGTACCCGTAAAGGTAAGAGAAAAACTGTTGCCGGCAAGAAGAAAACACCAGCTAAGAAATAATGATTGATAACCGGAGGATTTAAGTTTTGGCTAAAGTTGTAAAGAAAACCAAGAAAAAAGCTCACGTTGATTCAACGGGAGTAGCTCATATTAAAGCAACATTTAATAATGTTATTGTAACCGTAACAGATATTTACGGAAATACAATTGCATGGTCTTCTGCAGGTAAGAACGGCTTCAAAGGATCAAGAAAAAATACTCCTTTTGCTGCCCAGGTTTCTGCTGAAGCTGCTGGAAAAGAAGCATATGATCTTGGCTTAAGAAAAGTTGATGTATTTGTAAAAGGTCCGGGTTCAGGCAGAGAAGCTGCCATCAGAGCGCTCAATACAGCCGGTCTTGAGATAATGTCAATTAAAGATGTTACCCCAATTCCGCATAACGGATGCAGACCGCCTAAAAGAAGAAGAGTTTAAATTTTATTTTTTGGAGATTTCAATAAATGGCAAGATACACAGATTCAGTTTGTAAGTTATGCAGAAGAGAAAGACAAAAACTTTTCCTGAAGGGACAAAAGTGCTATACGGATAAATGTCCTGTTGAGATAAGAAATTATCCTCCGGGACAGCATGGTGTCTCAAGAAGAACAAAGATTTCGGAGTATGGTGTACAGCTGAGAGAAAAACAGAAGATCAAAAGAATTTACGGCTTGCTGGAAACACAGTTCAGAAATTATTTTGAAAAAGCAAATAAAGCAAAAGGAATCACCGGTGAGAACCTTGTGCTTCTGCTCGAAAGAAGACTGGATAATGTTGTATTCAGGTTAGGATTTGCATCATCACGTAAACAGGCAAGACAGCTTATAAGACACAGACATATCATAGTAAATGAAGGGCTCGTTGATATACCGTCTTATATTCTTGATCCGGGTGATGTTATTAAAATCAAAGATAAAAGTAAAAAACTTGATGCTATACATAACTCCCTTAAAAGAGTAAAAGACCATACTTATTCCTGGTTATCAGTTGATAAAGCTTCCCTGTCAGGTACATTTATACAGGTGCCTGAAAGAGCTGATGTTCCTCTAAATGCCAATGAACAATTGGTAGTTGAGCTTTATTCTAAATAATAATTTTTAAGATTTAATTTTAGAGGATTTTAAATGAGTGTAACAAATATTAAGATGCCGGAAACAGTAGTACTTGATGAGAGCAGTTATTCAAATACCTTCGGAAGATTTGTACTGCAGCCGCTTGAAAGAGGGTTCGGAGTTACAATGGGTAATTCCCTCAGAAGTGTTCTCTTATCATCTCTTTCCGGGGCAGCCATAATATCAGTAAAGTTCAGCGGAATATTGCACGAATTTACCACCATAGAAGGTGTTGTTGAAGATGTTTCGGAAATTATTCTTAACCTGAAACAGGTAAGAATGAAATTTCTTACAAAGAAACCGAACAAAATAGAACTTTCGTTTAACGGTGAAGGTGAATTTACTGCAGCAGATATTCAGAAAGCCAGTGCTGAAATTGAAATACTGAACCCTGAACTTCATATTGCTACGCTTAATAAGAATGCAAAATTTGATGTTGAAATCAGAGTGGGAAAAGGAAAGGGATATGTTCCGGCCTCTGAAAATGTTTCTCCCGACCAGACAATCGGAGTAATACCGATTGATTCAATATTTACTCCTATTAAAAATGTAAAGTATTTTGTTGAGAATGTAAGAATCGGTGATAAGAATGATTTTGAGAAGCTTACAATGGAAATTCATACGGACGGATCGATAACACCGGATGATGCTGTAACCCAGGCAGCAAAAATTATGAAAGATCATATCCAGCTCTTTATCAATTTTGATATCGATCAGGAAGAAGAACAGGCTGCAAGTCAGAAAGATACAGAGAGAGAAAGAATCAGGAAAATCCTGTTAACCAACGTTGACGATCTTGAACTTAGCGTAAGTTCCCATAACTGCCTGAAGGCAGCTAATATAAGGAACCTGGCCGACCTGGTTAAAAAAGATGAATCTGAAATGCTTAAATTCAGAAACTTCGGCAGAAAATCGCTGGCTGAATTAATGGAAATTGTAGAAAATCTGGGACTGGAATTCGGTATGGATGTAGATCTGTACCTAAAAGAGGAAATTGAACCAAGTTAATCGTAGAAGGTTTTAAATG
Source organism: uncultured Ignavibacteriales bacterium (assembly GCA_963764685.1). Classification (GTDB taxonomy): domain Bacteria; phylum Bacteroidota; class Ignavibacteria; order Ignavibacteriales; family Ignavibacteriaceae; genus CAVXTT01. The sequence goes on along the minus strand of CAVXTT010000019.1, from coordinate 98,279 downwards.
AGACACAGAACTAAAGGAAAACAGTTAAGCAGAACCGCAAGCCACAGGAAAGCATTATTGAGATCGCTTGCTACGGAAGTGCTTAAACATAAAAGAATAAGAACCACGCTTGCCAAAGCTAAGGAAGCCAGAGGTTATGTTGAAGGTATGATCACCAAGGCAAGGAAGAATGATCTGCATTCCAAACGTTTGATAATGAGTGAAATCCACGATAAGGAAGTAGTTAAAGAATTATTCTCCGATATTAGTACCTAAAGTAGGTGAAAGACCCGGCGGTTATACAAGAGTTATAAAGCTCGGCAAGAGAATGGGCGACGCTGCTGATATGGCAATCCTTGAACTGGTTGATTACAATGATGTAGCCAACAAGAAAGCTGAAACACAGAAGGAAAAGAGAGAAGCCAAAAAAGAAGCTAAACGCGAAGCTAAGAAGACCCAGGAAGAAGAACAGGCTGTCTCTGAATTACCTGCACAAAAGAATAAATAATTCAAGAACTAATATTTTAATAAGAGAAGAGTAACCCCGCAAGGTTACTCTTTTTTATTTATGTTTGAAACCCAGCAATTTATAAAGCCCGTCTATAAGATCTCAGATGTTCCGGCAGATGCTGTGCCTTCTTTGGTTATTTGCGGACGATCGAATGTGGGGAAGTCCTCCTTTATTAATTCCCTGTTCAACAGGAAGAACCTGGCTAAAACCAGCTCCACGCCCGGCAAGACAAGATCAGTTAATTTTTTCCTTATAGATGAGAAGTTCTATCTTGTCGACCTTCCCGGAATAGGCTATGCAAAAACAAGCAAGACCGAAAGTGATGCATTAGGGAGACTGATCTCTGATTTTATATCAAATTACCGTAACATATTCCACATATTCCATCTTATCGACAGCAGGCATAAACCTACCAAACACGATCTTCTGCTTGATGAACTGATTATATCCAACAGCCACTCCTTCAGCATTATCCTTACCAAGGCTGATAAGTTGAAGCAGTCCGGATTTTCTGAGGCGAGGAAGAACGTTAAAGAGTATTATCCGGATAAGAAATCAGATGATTCTGTTTTTTTCTATTCTGCTGTGGATGGCGCCGGGAAAAAAGAAGTAACTAAAAAAATATCCTCCCTGTTCTACAAATAAAAAGCTTACCCGGCATAGATATTCCGGCAATTCCGATCCACTTACAAATAAAATAAAATCCTGCAGGATTTCCATAGAAAGATCGTGCAAGTTTGTTATTATTGCGTAGTAAATTTATATTTATTCCCATTTATCGCCGATTTCCTGAATGGACCGCAGACAAAAAAGACGGATATTAATTTTTTTACTCGTTCCTATTCTTGCTGCCATATTGTTTTTAACGGATGACCCCGTCATTCGTATAATAACAGTGATACTGATGGTAGTATATGTGGCGTTCATTATTTTCCTGCGTGATTCGCTCAAGTTTGAAGAACGATTCAGCAGTCCTCCGCTTGATGATGTGTCCCGTGAAGACACTGTAACCACTAATTCACCTCTTGAAGAATCCTTCTCAATTATCTCAAAAAATAAGAACCTTGAAGTTATTACGGCGGATAATTACTCTCCCGAGCACAGGGTATCTAAAACCAGCTTTAAACCCCCCGACTTAAAAGAAAAATTTGAAGAAATTGCTAACGAAGCTCTCCCGCCGGGAATGGGGCACGATGGTCAGTTTACTTTTGTCCTCGAGAAAATACTTACACTTATAAAAGATGCATACGGTGCGCACACATCCATATTCTTCTGGTATAATAAGAAAAAAGAGAAACTTGCTATTGAGACATTTGTATCAAACTCTTCCGAAGTCTCCAAAAGAAAATTTGATATCGAGGATGATATACTCAGCAAGATAGTGCAGAAAGGGGAACCTGAACTGCTCAGTGATATTTCACCGGCTGCCGAAGCCGATGTTATCAGGTATTATACCACAAACCAGGGAATAAAGAGTTTTGTGGGAGTACCTCTTTTCTACGATAAGCAGCTTATTGCAGTTATTGCTGTTGATGCAAAGGTCGGTGATGCTTTCGGTGTGGAGACAATCTACTCCCTCGGCAGGTTTGTCAGGGTAATTACTATGATCATCTCGACCTTTGAAGAAAAGCATTCAGATAAGATATCACAGCAGCGTCTGAAAGGACTATTAAGCATTATCGGACCGGACAAGAAGTTCGATAACGAGGATGATCTGTTTACTTCACTGCAGAACTCAGTAAGCCATCTGCTTTCCTGGGATGCATTCGCCTTTGTTTACTACCAGCCTGTCGATGGGAAATTCAGGACAGTCAGGATCGCAAATAATACATCTTTAAAATATGTGGGAGAGCATCTCGAAATAGAACTGAACGGAACCCTTGTCGGTAAATCAATTCTAACAGGAATTCCTATTAAGATCGATGATACTGCAGCCGATAAATACATCAGATTTTCCAAAGTAGAAGATGTTAGCTTCGACGGGTCATTTCTTGCCGTTCCGGTAGTCTACAGCAGCCAGAATTATGGTGTGCTCTGCTTTGAAAGCCTGAAGAAAAATGCTTATACAAATTCAGATGTGCAGTTCCTTAAAGGAGCGCTTTGAATATTCTTTCTTATATAATTTATTCTTATTCAAACCAGACTCTTCTGAAAAGCTTCATTGCACTCGATATGGAAACCCGTGCACTTAATGCTTCATCCTTTAAAGAAAGAGTGAAATCGGATCTTGTAAAATCGGGAGCATTAAAAATTCCCGGGGCGCTGGCTCTTATAAGAATAGATGATTTTCTCGAACAGGAATCCCTCTTTGAAGGAAACCCCTTTCCTAAGGTTCTTCAATCGATATCAGATACGATCTCGCAGGAGCTGACACCTTTTAATACTTACGGGAGGATCAGCGAAAAAGTTTTTGCAGTCTATTTCTTTAATTCCACCACCAAAGATGTTTTTCTCTGGGCTGAAAAGCTCAGGGTTAAAATTGCCCGTAAACCAATTGCCGTTGTATCAAAGCAGACTACCTATACTGTCTCGATCGGGGTGGCTGCAGCTTCAAACAAGACAGATGTTGACGAAGTGATATATAATGCTGACCTGGCCCTGCAGAAGGCGATTGAAAAGGGTGGCAATGCTGTCCGTAATATAAATTAGTATATTACTCAGAAAAAGATCCTGCCGTTGAATAATTTCTTTATTATAGTCTTAGATGGAGTAGGCATCGGCGAACTGCCTGATGCAAATAAATACGGCGACAAGGGGAGCAATACGCTTAGAAATATGTCTCTTGCCGTAAATGGTCTGCATCTGCCTTCCCTGCAGAAATTAGGACTTGGAAACATTGGTGAAATAAAAGGTGTACCTCCTTCAGCACATCCGGCTGCCTCATACGGGAAGGCTGCGGAAATATCCCCCGGCAAGGACTCAACAACCGGGCACTGGGAGATGGGAGGACTTTATGTCGATACCGACTTTACTTATTACCCCGAAGGCTTCCCTGATGAACTTATGGATAAGTTCCTCCGGTTAACGGGACTTAAAGGCTATCTCGGCAACATTGCTGCATCAGGCACGGAGATCATTCAGCAGATGGGGGATGAGCACTGCAGAACGGGCTACCCGATTGTATATACATCTGCCGACTCTGTCTTCCAGATTGCCGCCCATGAAGAAGTTATTCCACTGAAAGAACTTTACCGGATATGCAAGGTTACCCGCGAAGAAGTTCTGGGGCATCCCCATATTATCGGCAGGGTAATTGCACGACCTTTTATTGGCGGCAAAGGTCATTATACACGAACAGCGAACAGGAAAGATTTTTCACTCGACCCTTCCGGCGAAACCATACTGGACCTCTTATATAAAAATGATATTCCAACCGTAGCCATCGGAAAGATAAATGATCTTTTCAATCACAGGGGTATTAAAATACCTGCCCCGACAAAAAGCAATGCTGAAGGCTGCATCCAGCTGATCAAATACGCGCAGACGATAATGAATGCGCTAATTTTTATTAACCTCGTGGATTTTGATGTACTCTATGGGCATAGGAACGACCCCCAGGGATTCGCTGTTGAACTTAAAGCATTTGATGATTTCCTTAAAGACTTTTTACCCTTACTAGATGAATCCGATGCCCTTATTATCACATCTGATCACGGTAATGATCCAACAACCCCCAGCACCGACCATAGCCGCGAGTATGTACCCATTTTGTTCTATAGAAAGAATGCCCCGGGTAGAAATCTTGGTATAAGGAAAACTTATTCCGATACCGCAAAGACTGCGGCAGATTTCTTTAAAATAAAAAATGATCTCAAAGGAGAGAGCTTCTTAAATGGATAAAGGATTTGATGTTACAAGGGAAACAGGATCGGAGGGCGATTTAGCGCTCCTGATCATTGCTTTACAAGGACTTCCGGAAGACATTGTATACAAATTCCTAAAGACCAAAGGTGCCCTGGCAGGAACCGATGAAAAAAAAGAGTGAATTCCTTATTGATACTGATGTCCTCCTTGATCATCTGTACCATATAGGTCCTTCTCCGTCTGCTTTGGAGATCCTGATGACAAAAGGCATCTGCTTCACCACAGTGATAAATGCATCAGAGCTGCTGTACAGTATATCCAATAAACCGGTAGTAATAGATCTGTTAAATGCATTAAAGGTATTAGGGATCCATCCGAAGTATTCTCTGAATGTAGATAAGTACAGAAATGTTACAGCTGATATGAACGAAGCCTTGTTCTGTGCAGCTGCGGAAATGAATAAACTGCCGATTGTTTGTTTAAATAAGGAAAAGTATATTTCCACCGGTTTGAAAATAATTCTGCCGCAGGAACTTACAGAATGAAATTATGCAAAATAGTAGGCAAGTGCTGGTCAACTGTTAAAGATGAGCAGCTTACCGGATCAACATTTCTGCTCGCCAGGGAAATTCAACCTGATGGACAGCTTGATAATAAATTTATAGTCTCTGTGGATGAACTTGGTTCAGCAGAAGGGGATATTGTCCTTATATCTGAAGGCATTCCAATATCCGGTTTAACAAATAAACCGGTTGATTCCGCAATAGTTGCTATCATTGAGCGATATTCCATTAATGACAAAATCCTGTAATTAAACCCTTCTTTCCTTTTAAAAGCTTTATAAAATCTCTATAAACAAGTTAAACATCCGTTTATATTAGGTTTATCATATACACGGCAGCGGAACATTAGCGGAGGATAAGCGGAAGATAAGCGGAGGATAAGGCCAGGCTCAGAGGTTTTAATTGCTTTTTTATAGGAAAATGTAAGGGAAAATGGAGTTTTGAGGTTCTTTCTTTTTCTCTTTGTAATAGTTATCTTTTAATAACTTTTAGCCAACAGTTCGTTGATATTCAGGTAATAATGACTAAAATAACCAAATCTCTGTCGATCTTTTTCTTTTTTACTCTTCTCACCGGCTGTTCCTCATCAGGTTCATTAAGATATCAAACCAGGGAAAATGTAAAGGAAGATACTGAAAGTACTGTTCGTTTTACATCTAAGGATTCAAACCAGTATTCCATTCCTCCGGATACTCTATATAGAGATTTGAGTGATGAAGATGATCCGGATGATATGCCCGAGGAAACAGGGATTGATATTACAGAGGTTGTAAAAAACTTCAAGACTAAAGAAAATAATACCGATCCTGCTGCGGATCTTTCAAATGATAAAGAAATAGTCCTGATGGAGATAATTAAATATTTGAATACGCCATATAAATACGGGGGGAATTCAACGAAGGGGATCGACTGCTCAGCCTTCACACAGACAATTTATGCCAATACATATGATATCGGACTGCTTCGTTCTGCCCGTGATCAGTACACGCAGGGATTGGTAGTAGGTAACAGGGATGAACTTGAATTTGGTGATCTTGTATTTTTCAATACAAGGAAAAGGGTCAGGCCGGGACACGTAGGTATCTATATCGGGGATAATTTATTTGCCCACGCAAGCACCAAACACGGTGTGATTGTTTCCTCACTCGATCACGAATATTACTCAAAACGTTTTATGGGGGGGAGAAGAATCGACGAACCGCAAAAATAGAGTTACTGCTGATCACCCCGCTAATAGCAATCCTTTATAACCTCTCATCTTAGCTGTTTATTTTATATTTTTACTTTTACCGCAATAAATAATGAACAAAAAAACATATAAATACCGTGTAGAAAACCTCGATTGTGCATCTTGTGCCCTTAATATCGAAACAGCTCTGTCCAAACGTATTGAAGTATCTAAACTTAACCTGGATTTTAATACTTCAATTCTCGAGACAGACTGGGCAGACCTTAAATCAATACAGGAAATTGTAAACAAGGTAGAACCGGGCATAAAGATCAGGGAATTCAAAGAGATACCCGCTCCCGCTTCTTCAAAAAAGAGGAGAGAAATATTACGAATTATCCTGGTTCTGCTGCTTCTGCTTGCAGGGCTTTTCTTTGAGGATGCGTTTCACTTAAAACAGTGGAGGTTCCTCGAGTATTTAATTTTTATTCCGGCATATCTGATCAGCGGCTGGGGAGTGATCTCAAAGGCATTTAAAAATATATACCACGGAAGGATCTTTGACGAGAACTCATTAATGACAATTGCAACCCTTGGGGCTTTCATAATCCACTACCTTCCTGAGGCCGTAACGGTTATGCTGTTCTATAATATCGGAGAGTTTGTTCAGGGACTGGCGGTAAACAGGTCAAGGAAGTCTATAAAGGAATTGATTGAAATACGTCCCGATTTTGCTAACCGGATCAATGGGGAGGGCATTCAAAAAGTTAAACCGGAAGATGTTAAAATAGATGACCGGATAATTATAAAACCGGGAGAAAAGATCCCGCTGGATGGAGAAGTTACCGAAGGAACTTCATTTGCAGATACTTTTGCCCTTACAGGTGAATCTGTACCCCGGTCTATAAAGAAAGGGGATAATGTACTCTCGGGAATGATCAATAGATCAGGATTGCTTACAGTCAAAGTCACCCGACTGTTTCAGGATTCATCTATTGTAAAGATATTTGACTTAGTTGAGAGTGCAGGCAGAAGGAAAGCGCAGACAGAAAACTTTATAAGCAAATTCGCAAAATATTACACGCCTGCAGTTGTTGTTATGGCAGCGCTTGTGGCTTTTCTTCCTCCTCTTCTTTTCCCGGCCGAGTCACTAAACGATTGGATATACAGGGCGCTCGTAATGCTTGTGGTTTCCTGCCCCTGTGCCCTGGTAATAAGCATTCCGCTCGGATATTTCGGAGGAATAGGAGGGGCATCTAGAAGGGGCATATTGATTAAAGGCGCCAATTTCCTAGATTCATTATTAAATATTCGTACTGTCGTTTTTGACAAAACCGGTACGCTCACCAGGGGAGTTTTTAAGGTTACTGAAATAGTCCCGGATAATGGATTCAGTAAAGAAGAATTGATCACCTTTGCCGCAAAAGCAGAAATTCATTCTAATCACCCTATTGCAGAATCCATAAGGAGTGCATACGGCAAAGAGATCCAGGGAAATGAAGTGAGCAGTATAGAAGAGATGTCGGGACTTGGTATAAGATCCTTTATAAATGGAACTGAAATACTACTCGGCAACGATAACCTGCTTCACAGGGAAAAAATTGAGCACAACATATGCGATGTGAAGTCCACAGTTGTGCACATAGCTGTTAACAAGAAATATGCAGGCTACATCATTATCTCCGATGTTATCAAACCGGAATCTTTCGGTATAGTTGAGGAGCTTAAATCACTCGGCGTAAAGCAGGTAGTTATGCTTACCGGCGATAACAAAGCTGCTGCTGAAGAGATCGGTGCTGCATTAAAAATAGATAAGGTGTATTCTGAACTTCTTCCTGAAGATAAGCTGAATATTATGGAGGATCTGTTCAGGGAGAAAAGTAATGATGGTAAAATTGCATTTATAGGGGACGGCATAAATGATGCGCCTGTAATTGCAAGAGCCGATGTGGGTATGGCAATGGGAGGCATAGGATCTGACTCTGCAATTGAAGCTGCGGATATTGTACTGATGGAAGACAATCCCCGCAAGGCTGCTGAAGCCATAAGGATCGCTCATAAAACAAGAAACATTGTCTGGCAGAATATAATTTTTGCAATGACTGTTAAGCTGTTTTTTATTGTTGCAGGCACTTTGGGCGTTGCCTCTATGTGGGAAGCCGTTTTCGGGGATATGGGAGTAGCCCTCATCGCCATCTTAAATTCGACAAGGATGTTAAAAACTACTGCTCTCTAAAATAAATTAGAGTTAAGAATAAGCCCACGGTTTCTAACCGTGGGGCTGAATAAAAACAACATTATCCTTAACCCCTTCAGGGGTTTACCAATCTTAAATAAACAAGGATGAGTTCCCGATTGTGGCGGGAGCAGTGTCTGGAGAGAGAGCTCTGATTAAAATTCAATTGTTTAATTTGTTGAACAAGGCAGGGATAGAATACGATCCTAAATATTTGTTTGAATGGTACGACTAAAGAGGAGGATGTCGTCCCGAAGGGACTAAAAGTTCTGTACCCGGACTAATATCTATCAATATTTCGCCCTGCTGGGGCGATGCATATTTGCCCCGATGGGGTGATGCATATTTACTCCGCTGGGGCGATGCATAACTTTTGTGCACAGAAATGAGAGGAATGCATTTATTTTTATCTGCGCGGCAAAAAGACCTCACCCCCTCCATTTTAATGAATTTATGGGGACATCGTTTTGGACAGATATGTTAAAAAACAGTTAATTAATTCGCTGTTTTCTTCTTAATATTGTCTCATTCTTTTTTTTTATATACTCACAGGTAATAAAAATGAAAATTTTAACAATTTATCTAACAGTCTTGCTTATGACATTTATTTCCAACAAAGAATTCATTTATGCCCAGGCCACAGAAACTATTACTCCTCCGGCTGCAGAAAAGAAGCCGAAGGAGCTCACGATCCACGGGGATACAAGGGTCGACAATTATTACTGGCTGAACAAGCGGGAGGACCCGAAGGTAATTGATTATCTTGTTAAAGAGAATGAGTACACGGAAAAGGTACTGGGGCACACTTCAGAGCTTCAGAAAAAATTATATGATGAGATCATCGGAAGGATAAAGCAGGATGATGCTTCTGTACCTTATAAGGATAATGGATATTATTACTATACACGCTATGAGGAGGGGAAGGAATACCCCATTCACTGCAGGAAAAAGGAATCCCTTGATGCCCCGGAAGAGATAATGCTTAATGTTAATGAAATGGCAAAAGGGTACAGCTATTATAGTGTTAATGGACTTAGTGTAAGTCCTGATAATAAAACCCTTGCCTATGGTGTCGATACACTAAGCCGCAGGATATATGATATTTACTTTAAAGACCTTGCAACGGGAAATATATACCAGCAGAAGATCCCGAATACCACCGGCGGTTCGGTATGGGCTAATGACAACAAGACACTTTATTATTCATTAAAGGACGAGACCCTTCGTCCCTATAAAGTATTGATGCACAAGTTCGGGACTGAAATAAACAATGATAAAGAGATCTATACCGAAGCGGATCCTACATTTAATGTATTCATCGATAAGTCCAAATCACATAAATACATATTCATCGGATCATACAGCACATTATCGACCGAGATAAGATTTGCCGATGCTGATAATCCGGATGCAGGATTCAAGGTTATCCATCCGCGCGAGAAAGACCTGGAGTATTCCGTTGATCACTATAAGGATAAGTTCTATATAAAGACAAACTATGATGCAATGAATTTCCGGCTGATGGAAGTGCCGGTAGATAATCCTGCAAAAGAAAACTGGAAAGAAGTTATTGCTCACAGACCGGATGTACTTCTTGAAGGGATGGAGATATTCAGGAATTATTTTGTTCTGCAGGAAAGAACCAAAGGGCTTACCCAATTAAGAATTATTAAATGGGATGACAGAAGCGAGCATTATATCGATTTCGGCGAGCCGACATATATGGCATTTACGACTGCCAATCCTGATTTTGATACCGACCTGCTCAGATACGGCTATACCTCCCTTACAACTCCTTTCTCTCAGTATGATTATAATATGAACACCATGGAAAAGGTACTCTTAAAACGGGATGAAGTATTGGGAGATTTTAATCCCGATAATTATTACTCAGAAAGAATTTATGCAGACGCCGATGATGGTACCAAAATACCTATCTCCCTTGTTTACAGGAAGGGAATAGAAAAGAATGGTGATAACCCATTGCTGCTCTACGGGTATGGATCATACGGAATAAGTACAGATGCGTCATTCAGCTCTGTTAGATTAAGTCTGCTCGACAGAGGCTTCATTTACGCCATTGCACATGTTAGAGGGGGGCAGGAATTAGGAAGGCAGTGGTATGAGGATGGAAAGCTTCTTAAAAAGAAAAATACTTTTACCGATTTTATTAACTGTGCCGAATACCTGGTAAAAGAAAAATACACTTCAAAGGAAAAAATATTCGGCTACGGCGGTAGTGCGGGAGGCCTGCTGATAGGTGCAGTCGCTAATATGCGTCCCGACCTGTTTAAAGGACTTATGGCAGCCGTTCCCTTCGTCGATGTGGTTACCACAATGCTGGATGAGAGCATTCCCCTTACTACCGGAGAATATGATGAATGGGGTAATCCCAACATAAAGGAATATTATGATTATATCCTTTCTTATTCACCTTATGACAATGTTGAACGGAAAGACTATCCTGCAATGCTTGTTACAACCGGGCTTCACGATTCGCAGGTACAATACTGGGAGCCCGCAAAATGGGTAGCCAAGCTTAGAGATATGAAGACTGATCAAAATATGCTTCTGCTTCAGACAAATATGGCAGCCGGTCACGGCGGTGCTTCAGGAAGATTTGAAAGATATAAGAGAACAGCGCTGGAATATGCATTCCTGTTAAATCTGCTGGGGATAAATAAATAGTTGATTAGTTGATTGGTTGATTAGTTGATTGGCAATTTTTGGTAGGGACAGCTCAACCCTGAATAAATTATTCGTTTATATGGCGGAGTTGAGCTGTCCTTCTAAAATGATATTTACTTTTAATACCGATCTTTGTTTGATTTCTATGTGTCATAAGTTCTACGTTTTAATGTAGGGAACGCTCAGTGAGCGTTCCCTATTTATTTGACCTGAACGAAATTTAGCAGTCCCTTGAGGAGTTGTCAAAGAAATGTAAAAAGAAGGGTGTGTAAATGAAGCCCCTAAGTTTAATTGTCCGTTTAAACAACAGCCCGCAGTTTTAATGCATACCCTCGTAGAGGGTATATAATTGTAGATTATGGATACCCCCAAAACAGGATCCCTGGAGGGGATCTATAAAATGTAATGGGGGTAATCCTCATTTATAATTTTATAGACCCTCTACAAGGGTCAATAATGCGAGGAAATAAACTTTCTACAATTATATACCCCTCCAGGGGAAGGCATTCGTACAGTACAAATTCTACACCTCTTAAAACTTAGAAAACACTTTATTAATTCGGTTCCGAATACTTATATTAAGCCCGGTTTTTATAAATCGGATTATTTATTTAACTCGTTGCTTTTATGCTCAAAATAGAAAATGTAACCAAGAAATTCGGCTCATTTACGGCTGTTGATAATGTAAATCTGCACGTTGAAAAAGGTGAGTTTTATGGCTTCCTCGGAGAAAACGGGGCGGGTAAGACTACTACAATCAAGATGATTTCGGGACTCTTTTCTCCCACTTCCGGCAGCATCTATATTAACGGCTACAGCATTGCCGCACAGCCGATGTATGCCAAAAGATATATCGGCTATATTCCCGACCAGCCTTTCCTGTATGATAAGCTTACCGGGAGGGAATTTCTTCACTTCAGCGGAGGATTATATAAAGTTGAAAAGAAACTGCTCACGTCAAGGATAGATGAGCTTATCGATGATCTTAAGCTGGAAAGCTGGATCGATAAAAAAACAGAGGGTTATTCGCAGGGAATGAGACAGCGGGTTACTATTGCCTCGGCCCTGCTTCACTGGCCTGCTTTAATTGTTGTGGATGAACCGATGGTGGGGCTCGATCCGCAGAGTGCACTTCTGGTAAAAAGACTGCTGAAGAAAAAAGCAGCCGACGGCGCTGCATTGTTTATGTCAACTCATAGTCTCCCCGTTGCGGAAGAATTATGTACTCGGATTGGAATTATCAAGAGCGGAAGGATGATCTTCGAGGATAAGAGGGAGATCATCGAGGAGATGAAAAACAAGCATAACTCCAATTTTGAATCTGTATTCATTGAACTGACTAAATAAGTCGCGGTACCCTGTAATGCTGAATATCCTGAAATATAAACTGCTGATCTTTCTTAAGGGCAACCTGGATTTCAAACCGGTAAATGTAATTAAGAATGCAGCAACAGGACTTGTATATGCGGGCTTTGCTGTCGGTATATTTTTCTTTACCCGGAATACGATCAGCTTTCTTCTTGATGAAGTAAGGATCGGCTCTTTCCTCCTGCACCGTTTTATATCGATTGTGCTTTTTATTTTCTTCCTGGCAGTCAACGTTGGAAATATTGTTGTCTCCTATTCCACACTTTACCGTTCAGGGGAGACCGCATTTCTCTTTACTAAACCTGTTTCATTTGCGAAGCTGTTCACGATCAAATTTTTAGATAACTTCTTTTACAGCTCAACTACTCTTCTTCTTATTATTTCAGCAGTGATAGCAGGCTACGGAAGCTACTTTAAGCTTAGTTTTATTTTTTATTTTGTCGCAGTCGGATTGCTTCTGTTCCCGTTTATGATCCTTGCGGCATCGATCGGCGTTATTGTCCTGATCTTCCTAATAAAATTTGCCGAAAAGCTGGGGGTAAGAAATATCATAATACTTTTTATCATGTTATATATTGCCGGGGCAGCGGTATTCTTCAAGTTCAGTAATCCCATTCTTATGGTCAGCCGGGTGATGGAATATTACCCTGATATAAACAGGTACTTTGATTTTCTTGATCACCCCATAACTAAAATATTCCCGAACTTCTGGATATCCGATGCGCTGTATTGGATATCCAGCGGGAACCTTGTTAATGCAGGAGCGCAGATAATTATTCTTAATTTATTTTCCTATTCATTTTTCCTTGGAGCAATACTGCTCGGAAAGAAATATTACTTTTCAACCTGGACGACCGTTCTTAATCTTAATAACAGCAAAGAAAAAAGTTTAAGAAAAGCTCCCGGTATATTTTCACTCGAAAGGAATTTCTTCAGAAGCAGCCAGATAGAAGTGATGATGAAAAAGGAGTTCTGGACATTCTTCAGGGACCCGGGGCAATGGCTTCACCTGCTTATAATGTTCCTTTTGATCTCTGTATTCATATCAAGTCTTGCCGGCATCGATATAGACATTCTTACCGCTGCAAACTTTGAACTGAAAGCTGTTATATATCTTGTTATTTTTCTCTTTGATGCATTCCTTATTTCCTCACTGGCGCTGCGGTTTGTATACCCTATGATAAGTCTGGAAGGTATGGCAATGTGGAAAATAAAGAGCTCGCCGGTTAATCTTTTTAAGCTTCTTACGCTTAAGTTTTTTATCCCTATGCTCCTTCTGCTGCTGGTAGCTGTGGTACTGAGTTATTTTTCACATATGAGATTTGCCCTTGAGCTTAGGGGTACAGCAATGATAAACAGCGCATTTATTACAATAACAGTAGTTTCATTCTGCTTCGGGATGGGGGCTTTTTTTGTAGATTATAAAGAAAAGAATCCCATAAGGATTGCATCCTCACAGGGGGCATCAATTACATTTCTGTTCATCCTGATATACCTGTTTATCTTAACGGCGTTATTATACGTCCCGCTGGGAAGATTCTTCTCAACCAGATATGCCCACGATGTAACGCCCTTTTACATTACAAGCTATATCCTCGGGGCTATAGCATTTATTTCTCTGATTATCACTCTGCTGATGAGCAGGGCGGCAATAAAAAGGGATTTTAATTAGTGCGATAGTCCGATGGTGCGATAGTGCGATAGTGGGAATAATAGGGAAGAAGGGGGATATGGTTGGTACTTCGTTGTAATTGCCTTCAAATTGACTTGAGGTTGTTCTTCTGCTTTTTGTCTGGCACTCCTCTGCTATACTATTTTGTAATACACAAGAGATGCAGAAGGCATGGAAAGGTGAAGGAAAGAGGCAGGTATGGGTTAGAGTCAAAAATTAAATTTTTAGTTGAAAAGATTTGGATACTTATTCGAAATTAAGATAGCACGGATAAAAGATGTTCTTTAATTATTAAATATTGCTGGATTTTAAATGATTTTGGATTTTAGGAAGACTCTTTCTAAATTCCAATGGGTCAGTTGGAATATCATTTATGTTTTTACATAAAGTCCTTTTGCTTCTCTTTTTCTTTTCTGTCCTTGCTGCAGATAGTCTGCTAGCACAGCCTTTAAATAATAAAATTGATGATCCGAGATATAGATTTCTTAAAAGCACCGGAGTGGCATTTTTAAGATCAGACAATCTTGGTTCGTTGCCAGACGATTTCGAGCCTGATCTTACTATTGATTTAAGGACAATAGATACTTCCCTCTACTCTTCTCTTTATACTTTATGGAGTGAAATTCCAATAGGTTATTCCTTACCCCTGATTATCGGGGATGCAAACTCCGACGACCGGGAAGAAATATACGGGACTTATAAATCCTATCAGGACCCTAATTATTATAGAATAATTTTTGAAATAAATGAGGATGGTTCATATGATTCCGTATATAGATATCCTGATACTTTGGGAATGCACGGTAATATGGCAGACTTAGACAATGATGGTTCTTGTGAAGCTGTTAACAGAAGCTACTACTCTGATTCCTTGGGGTGGTATTTACTACTACTTTCGACTGATTCTTTAACCGGATATCCAACGACGTTTACTTCTGCGTATGACACTTCTACAGGGAATGGGCAACCGGCAAAAATAAATTTCTATGATATAGACGGCGATTCTTATCCCGAGATGATTTATTACTACTTTGGAATTGGCGATAGTATAATCCTCAGCAACAGCGACCATATTGCTGAATATGATAGAAATAGTAAAACCTTTCACCTTGTTCAACAGAATCATCCACCTACTTATTATACAGCAGGATATTCCTTTGGAGACTTTGATTCAGATGGAAAACAGAATTTTTCTACCGGGAGTATCTGGGGAGAAATATTTGTTTATGAACACGTCTCCGGAAACAATTATGAAATGATAAGGATTGATTCACTCCCGGCGAAGCATGCATACATGTCTACATTTACAAATGATATTAACCACGATGGAAGACCAGAGTTATGGATCGGGGCAGAGGCCTATATCAATAATGTAGGGAGTACAATTTTATTTGTGTATGAAGCTACCGGAGATAATACTTATGAAATTGTATATACGATTGCGATTGTTGGTGTAATCTCATTTTATGCCTCTAATATGCTCCATGCTGATTTTGACAATGACTGTAATGACGAAGTACTGGTATGCATTGATCAGCATGTGCTGGTATTTAAAAACATCGGCCACGGTTATGAACTCTATTATCTGAAAAGGAATGACTATATAAACCAGAATAGTGTTTATTATTCTGCTATTAGTGCTGATTTTGACCGGGATAACTACCCAGAGATTGTGATCAGTCAGGATTTGGTTGAGAATGAGGAAGGAAAATTATTTTCACGGATTTATAAAAAAACCAGTACAATGGATGTAAATGAAGGAAACTATCCGCCTGATTACTACATTAAAGACCCCTATCCTAATCCATTCAATCCTTCTACAACAATCGAATTTTTTTACAATAAATCGGAGTCTCTGAAAATAACAATATATGACATTTTAGGTCGTGAAATAAAAATATTAATGGATGATTATATAAGAGAAGGACATCATTCGGTTAACTGGGATGGAACAGATGAATACGGTAAAAAAGTTTCATCAGGAATGTACTTAATTACGTTTAAGAGTAATTCCTTAAATAAAACACTAAAAACTGTATTATTAAAATAGGAGGGTTATATGCGAGTATTCGCACTTATTATCTTTGTTACGTTTTGAACAACACGGGGTGGTGTCCAATCAAAGGCTTGGGCAAAGATTCTCTGGCTTTTTATTTTACCTGCATCTTGCTTTAGTCACATCTAAAATGATATCTCCAGTTTGCTTCATTTCCTTATATTATACCCACATAATTGGAGGTATTATGAAATACGCTTTCCTTTATTTATTTATTATTCTGATATGTCCCTGGTTGTTTGCCCAGTCTGCTGGAGATCCTTTTGCCCATACATATTCTATCATTGCTGTTGATCCTGAAGCGGGGGAGATAGGCGGGGCGGTACAGTCTCATTGGTTTTCTGTGGGCACGGTTGTATTGTGGGGGGAGGCAGGAACAGGAATTATTGCTACACAGTCGTTTGTTAATGTTTCCTTCGGAATGAGGGGATTGGAGATGCTGCGTAAGGGTATGCCGCCTCAGCAGGTGCTTGATTCTCTCCTTATCTCCGATCCGGGAAAGGAATTCAGACAGGCGGCTGTTATTAACACTAAAGGAGAATCTGCTGCCTTTACCGGAAAGAATTGTGTTTATGCAGCAGGGAATATTAATGGTCAGAATGTCTCCTGCCAGGCAAATATGATGCTTAAAAATACTGTATGGCAGGCAATGTATGATACATTTAATTCAACCAAAGGACCTCTTGCAGAAAAACTCATTGCTGCTCTTCAGGCAGCTCAGCAGGAGGGGGGAGATATAAGAGGACAACAGTCCGCCGCACTTGTCATTTATAAATTGAATAAAGGAGAGAATCCCTGGGAGGATAAGCTCATCGACCTCCGTGTTGATGACAGCAATACACCGGTAGAGGAATTAGCCCGGCTCCTTAAGGTGCACAGGGCATATGAGCATATGAATGACGGGGATCTTGCAGTTGAAAAGGGAGATATGGAGACAGCACTTAAAGAATACTCCGCTGCAGAGAAGATGTTTCCGGAAAATGAAGAGATGAAGTTCTGGCACGCGGTAACCCTTGTAAATAACGGAGGCCTTAATAAATCGCTTCCTATATTTAAGGAAGTATTTCAGAAGAATAGTAACTGGAGGGAATTTGTACCGCGCCTTATCAAGCCGGGACTCCTTACAACCGATGAGGGGGGAGTAAAGCTAATCCTCTCACAATAAGAATTAACTTAGATGACAGAAGAAAAGGAAAGGTTTTATAAAAGTTTAATTATACCCTCTGCATTTATAATAATAATGTGGGGGATAAAATTATTCGAATATTTATCCGGGAATGAGCTGATCCGTCTTGGTATTTATCCCCGTCATTACGAATCACTACCCGGAATTGTTACCGCAGTATTCATACACGGCGACTGGAATCATCTTATTTCAAATTCACCCCCTTTCTTTGTTTCGGCGCTGTCGCTTTTCTATTTCTATAAAAACTCTGCCCTTAAAGTTTTTACTTCAATATACCTGCTTACATCAGCCCTGGTATGGTTTGCGGGGAGGGAAGTATGGCATATTGGTGCCAGCGGAATTGTGTACGGACTTATAGCTTTTCTCTTCTTCAGCGGAATATTCAGAAGAGATAACAGGTCGATAGCTGTTGCGCTTGCTGTTACTTTCTTATACGGCGGAATGGTATGGGGAATCCTTCCCGGATGGAAAGGAATATCCTGGGAATCACATCTTTTTGGTGCTCTTACAGGAATAGCTGCAGCTTTCTGGTTCAGAAGGTCCGATCCGGTAAAAAAATATGATTGGGAGGATGAACCCGATGAACCGTCCGATGAAGAAATTCCCTTTGATGAGAATAAACTTTAAATTTATCCCCTGCAATCAGGATATAAAATGAAAAAAACAACAACAGAGACAAGAAAATACCGGAGCGATATGAACGACAAGATATCTGAACTCCGGTTTCCGGGACTTTAATAAATTCTTCGCCCTGGATAATAAAGCATATATCGACGGCGCATTGAATGCAAAAACAAAGGAACTGATGGGACTTGCAGTTTCTATGGTACTAAGATGTAACGACTGTATCTTTTACCATATCGACCGTTCTGTCCAGGAAGGGGCATCAAAAGAGGAATTGTACGAAACCTTCAATGTTGCCCTTATAGTCGGCGGCTCGATCGTAATTCCCCACCTCCGTTATGCTTTTGAAGTAATGGAACAGATCCTTGAGGAGAATAAGGGGAAATGAAAAAGACAGCAATTGTCCCCGCTGAAATTGTTACTGCCGATCCTTCAGGCAATATTCTTGAAGGATATGCTGTAATTGTAAGCGGTGAGTTTATAGAATCTATTATTCCCGTAAAGGAATTAAAAGATTTTAAAGGGGAAATAATAAAAGAGGAAGGTTTAACATTAATTCCCGGATTTATACAAACACATATCCATTTATGCCAGACACTTTTCCGCGGTCTTGCAGATGACCTGCAGCTGCTGGACTGGCTCCAGTATAAGATATTCCCATATGAGAATGCCCATAACGAAAATTCGATGAGGCTATCTGTACAGCTTGGTCTGAACGAGTTGATCTGCGGCGGTACCACTACGATACTTGATATGGGTTCTTTGAGACATCAGGAAGTAATTTTTGAGGAACTTCTAAAATCCGGCATAAGGGCATTTGCCGGCAAGTGCATGATGGATATAAATGATTTAGTACCTCAATTTAAGTCTAACCTCAAAGAAGAACTCGATAATGCATATAAACTTGCCTCAGAATACCATAACTGCAACGGAAGGATCAGGTATGCATTTGCTCCAAGGTTTCTTCTTACCTCATCAGAGAGACTTTTAAGGGATACCAGGGAAATGATGAAGGATTTTCCGGGTAGTTTATTTCATACCCACGCTTCGGAAAATAAAAAAGAATGCGCGATCATAAGAAATAAATATTCTAAAGATAATATTGAATACTTCGACTCGATAGATCTCCTTGATGAAAAGAGCGTACTTGCTCACTGTATTCATATCTCGGAATGCAGAGATAGGAATACTTAAAAAGACTAATACTGCGGTTGCCCATTGTCCTTCTTCAAATTTAAAGCTTGGTTCCGGCATTGCACCTGTACCCGAAATGCTGGAGGAAAAGATAAGAGTATCGCTTGGTGCCGACGGTGCTCCCTGCAATAACAGACTGAGCATCTTTAATGAAATGAGATTAGCTTCCTTAATTCAGAAACCCCTGCACGGACCAACTATTCTAAATGCTGAAACTATCTTCCGCCTTGCAACAATTGAAGGTGCAAGAGCATTAAATATTGAGCATTCCACCGGCAGTATTGAAGAATGGTAAAAAGGCTGACCTGGTGCTGCTTAATCTGAGGAAGCCAACTCTTCCGCTGAACCTTAACAAGGAGGATATCTACTCAAAAATAGTATATGCTGCAGCGGATGATTCTGTTGAATATGTAATGATCGGCGGAGCCTGGGCAGTAAAAAAGAAAACCAGTTTGTTATTTGACGGTGATGAGTTATATAATAAAGGTACAGCTCAACTAAAAGAATTATTGAAACGTGCGGTATGATGGATAGGGTTATACTTGCAACTAAGAACAGGGGTAAGATTAAGGAAGTTAAGGAGATCTTCCAGGATATAGCTGTAAAAATAATATCCTTAAATGAGTTAAGCGGATCTCCTGATATTGTTGAAGACGGTGACCACTTTTGAAGAGAATGCAAAGAAAAAAGCTGAAGGCGATATTTCATTACTACAAAATTCCTGTGATGAGTGATGATTCCGGTATTGCAGTTGAACAGTTAAATTGGGGTCCGGGTGTATTTTCTGCAAGATATGCCGGAGAGAATGCATCAGATGATGATAATAACAGGAAATTGATTGCGGCTGTTCAGCTGTACCCTGAGCCTCACCTTGCGAAATATGTCTGTTCATGCTGTATTTTTTGATGGGGAAAGCTTTATTATTGAAAAGGGCGAAATTTACGGCAGGATTACCTCAACGGCGCGGGGGCACAATGGTTTTGGATATGATCCTTATTTTATACCTGACGGATATCAGAAAACAATGGCAGAATTAGATCCTGATGAGAAGAACAGGATCAGTCATAGGGGAATAGCATTTAAAAAATTAAAAGTGAAAATGAAAGAAAGGTTAAAGAATGAGTAAAATAATAGCTGCTGTCTTCATATTAAGCACAGTACTGATTTTAAGTTCCTGCGGTGATGATAATCCATCTAATCCCCCAAGTGGTGGTGCAGGTACTTCTTATTTTCCGAATGGAGATGGTACATATTACAAATACGATGTAATTTCAATAGATTCTGCCGGTATGCAGGAGCAGGGAACACGAACCTCGAGATATAACGGTACCCAGGCTATTGAGGGAACCAATTACCAGGTACAGATATGATACATTGGTAATTCAAAGTCAGACAACAGGATCTGTCTCATACTTCAGAAAAACCGATATCGGGGTATTTTATTTTCTTGATACAACAGGATTAGGCGCCAGTATTCCGGATACTCTTGAACAATATATTACTACCGATGCAGAAGTACGGGCATTGTTATTCCCGCTGGGTGAGGGATCAAGCTGGCCTGTATTTAAAGTTAACTTGCAATACGGTCCTATTACCTTTGCACCTGTTGATGTTTCCGCTTCGTATGCAGGGACAGAGAATATTACACTTAACCTCATTTCCGGTCAACAGACAAAAAGTGCAATAAAAATAAAATATCTGTTAAAGCTTACCTTTAATTTCGGACAACCCTCCACAAATTATGAAGCATTTGCCTGGATAGTTGATGGTATAGGCATAGTGAAATGGGAAGGCAATGCAACTCTCCTTAACGGCATTTCAGGCGGCGGGATTGATTTCGATGACACCACAAGAGTTATAACTCAAAGCCTGATAGATTATGATGTAAAATGATATAGTACGATGGTTCGATGGCAGGTTCAGACAGTAAAGGAGTGGATGAATAGATTTAAGGATGAATGCCTGAAGAAATGGTTCTTAGTACTTGGTTCCTGGTTTTTAAAGTGCGTCATTGCGAACCCGCTTTAGCGGGAGAAGCAATCCCCTGCAATGGCGCATCATTGCCAGCCCGCCCTGCCTTAAACAGGTAAGCATATTAATTAAATCTGAGAAACAGATGGACAGAGTTAATATTACTTCTGGGCGATGATTACCTGTACGATGCCAAGGGTAAGGATTTACTTTTCAATTTTTCTGAATCCTGAGTTCATAAGCAGCTTAATCATATCAATCTTCTCATCGAATTCTTCAACAGAGCGGGGGAGATATTCATATGCTTTCCTGTCGCCGGAAATTATTCCGCCGATAACGGGAAGGATCTTCCTGAAATAAAACTTATATAAACTCTTAAAAACGAAATTTGAAGGCATCCTGAATTCTATAATGGTTGCTTTCCCTTCCGGCTTCAATACCCTGTAAAATGAATTAAATCCTTCAGCGACATCATAGAAATTCCTTACTCCGAAAGCAACGGTAATATTAGTTACGGAATTATCTTTTATGGGGATATGCTCTGCGACCATCTGGACAAGTCGTCCTGATGACCAGTTTACCTTCTTATTAAAAAGCTGAAGCATATTGAACGAATAATCAGCACCGAATATTTTACCTGTCCCGAGGGCTTTAGCCTGAATTGCTACATCCCCGGTACCGCAGGCAATATCAAGAAGGATTGAATCATTGTTCATCCCGGTAAGTTTAAGGGCTTTTCTTCTCCAGTAAAAGTCCATTCCAAAGCTGAGAAGATGATTCAGGAAATCGTACCGGAAGGCAATATTATCGAAGATCCTTTTTACCTGCTGCTTCTTATCCTGCATCAGACCTTACTATAGTCAAATTCTTCTTCACCGGTTATCCGGTGCCACCAGTTAAAAATATACTTCCCGGACCAGACTGAGAACATCATAAACAATAAACCCCCTACAAGATCAATGAAATAATGATAGCGTAAGTAGACAGTAGATATGATTAAAAGAGTACCTGCGGGAAGAAGGAAATATCTGGACCTGCTTTTTAATTTAACGGACAGGAACATAACCAGAAGAGTGATCATAGTATGACCGCTGGGAAAAATATCGCTCTGAACTACACCTGCAGGATTAGGAGTACCTGCAGGAATTGATTCCCCGATGTCGGTAAAAGCTCTCAAGGGGTTCGGTTAAGAGGAGTCCCGGAAGTTCAGTATTAATATTGCTGAAATCGTGAAGTGTAAACCTGGGACCGATTCCCGGGAGTGCAAAATAGCCGAGATAAGAAAGATAAAAACCATAAATAACCGAGAAGACAGCATAATCAGTAGCCAGAAATCTTTTATTCTTCAGGAGTGCAAGTGTCAGTATTATAGGCAGCAGATAAAAAATACCATAAATTACCTGGAGTATTTCTGTAATGACGGGATGTGCAAATTGATAAATCCATTGTGTCGGGTCAGTACCGAATATCCACCTGTCAATTGTAATAAACACGTGATCAAAGTCCTGCTGCCTGATCGGCTTTATCATAAAATAAAGCTGCTTAAAAGTATAAAATATCAGTGGAGCAATGTACCAGTAGTGAATTATCCTGATGATCCTGCTGTTGTACCTGTATTCCAGATAAGCTAATGAAAAAGCGAACAGGATTATTGCCGCATTAAGGAACAGGAACAACTTCCATTGTGGGATCCTGTCAAAATAAAACAAATGGAGAATGGATAAAAATATGAGGAATACAACTACAATCAGATCGTATGCTTTGAGTCTGAGAATAAATGATTTTAGTTGTTTCATCCGCTGGGTTTTTGTATGATCAAATTCTGTTTCTGAACAAATTCAGAAAGAAGAATAAAATCTTCAATCTCGAGCTGCTCAGCACGGAGCGAAAGGTCGATGCCGCATTCATTAAAATTTATATCTTTAAATATACTATTACTTAATGAATTTTTTAGCTTTTTCCTCCTGTTTCCGAATGAGGCCTTGACTACAGAGATGAAAATTTCATCTTCTTCCGGCGTACTGTTCCTGTTCCTTAGATGGATTTGTACAACTGCGGAAGTTACATTCGGCTTAGGATAGAAAGCATTGGGAGAAACCTTAAAGAGCATCCTGGTTTCACTGAAGTATTTCAGCAGTACTGAAAGAATACCGTAATCCTTGGTTCCTTTAACTGCTGTCATTCTTTGGGCTACCTCATACTGTACCATCAAAACAGAATCCTTCACGATGCTTCGGTTCCTGAACAGCTTAAATATTATGGATGATGTAAGGTTATAGGGAATATTCCCGATGATCCTCAACTGCGACCCGGGAAGTGTAACAGATGCGAGGTTAAACTTTAAGAAATCCTGCTCAATTATTTTGAGTCCCGGATATTTATTTCTCAAAAAGGCTGCTGCTCTTGAATCAATTTCGACAGCGATAAGTGTATTTACCCTGCTTAGTACTTTTGAGGTCAGTGCTCCTAATCCGGGACCTATCTCAATGATCAGATCCTCCGGCCGGGGATCTATTGCGTCCAGAATTTTGTTCAGGATATTCTGATCTTGCAGATAATTCTGTCCAAATCTTTTTAAAGGCTTAATAGATTCCATAAAGAAAGTTATGCAACACCCTTTTTAGATACAATTCATTAGTTACCGGAAAAGTTTATATTTTTAGCTGTCCGGTTTTCTTAATCATCCAAAACAATAAGGCAGGTGCAGTTCTGAAAAAGAATTATATCATCAGCATTGATATGGGAGGGACCAAGATACTCTCCGCCCTCATAAATTCAGAAGAGGGAATAGTAAAAAAAATTAAGCGACCGACCGACCCTGAGGCAGGAGGTAAAGCTTTTGTGAACCTTCTGGCCAAAATGGTAAAAAAGACTGTTAATTCCGGTAAGGTCTCACCTGAACAGGTCAAAGCTGTATGTCTTGGAGTTCCCGGTGCGGTAAATCCTTTTTCAGGAGAGGTGATTGTAGCTCCGAATATCGGTTTAAAGAATTTTAATATTAAAAAGGAACTTGAAAAGAAAATTCCTTATCCTGTTCTCATCGAAAATGATGTTAATCTTGGGGCTCTAGGGATAAAGCATTTCGGAGTGGGGAAAAATTCAAAAGATATGCTTGCGGCATTCATTGGAACAGGTATTGGGGGCGGACTGATCCTGGACGAAAAGATTTTCCGGGGAGCTAATTTTGCTGCTGGGGAGATTGGGCATATAAATGTTGTTAAAAATGGTCCACTCTGCGGATGCGGAAAACATGGCTGTCTCGAAGCAGTTGCAAGCAGGGCAGCTATTGCAAATAATATACTCAAGGATATAAAAGCAAAAAAGAAAACGATCATTAAAGTGTTAATGAAACCGGGTCAGCAGATCAAGAGCAAGACATTGGCCGCTGCTGTAAAAAAGAGGGATAAATTAGTTATCAAGCATATTACAGATGCCTGCAGGATTATCGGTACTGTACTTGCCGATATCACCAACCTGCTTAACCTGGATCTAATTGTGCTGGGGGGCGGCCTAATTGAGGCACTGGATAAATTTATGATGCCAGTTATAAGAGAAGCATTTGAAATAAATGTTTTTCCAGCGTCAAGAAATGTGAAAATACTTCCTTCAAAGCTTGGAGATGATGCAGCTTTATATGGGGGTATTTCCCTGGCTGAGGAATTCTTAGATATAAAAGTTTAGCTGAATTCTTTTTCGATAAGATTTAACCGGTTGGACAATCCTCCCCATTCCGTCAAACAAAGTTCAATCTCTTCTTTTACCTTCTGGTATTCGGCATTGACTGATTTAATTACCTGCGGACCCTGTTGATATAATTTTGCATCGGTTATCTGAATCTCCAGGTCCTGCTTTCTTTTTTCAAGCATCTCTATTTTTTCTTCCAGGGCGGCAATTGATTTAATAAGTCCTTTGGTAGGATTATACCTCTTCTGTCTCAGTTCAGCTTCTGCTCTTTTCTGATCTTTCTTTGAGTATAGCTCTGATTGTATCCTTGGTTTTTCCTTTTCGATGTCTTCCGAAGCTTCCTCTTTTTTGGAGATGTAATAATTCAGGTCGCCGGGATAAATTTTTATTGAGCCCGGTCTTATTTCGACTACTTTATTAACTACACCGGTAAGGAAATCAACATCGTGCGAGACGAGCACCAGCGAGCCCTTAAAATCAATAAGTGCTTTTTTCAGTATTTCCTTTGATGAAATATCCAGGTGGTTTGTAGGTTCATCAAGAATTATAAGATTAGATTTGGTGAGAAGGATTTTAGCAAGCGCTACACGGCTTTTTTCTCCTCCTGAAAGTACGCCTGCCTTTTTAAATACATCATCCCCGGAAAAGAGAAAACATCCGAGCAGGGAACGCAGCTGACCCAATGTGACTGTTTCGTTTATTCCTTCCACTGATTCGATTACATCAAGATCAGGATCGAGATTATCGGCTACTTCCTGGGCATAGTATGATATAATTGTATTATGTCCTACGATTCTTTTCCCTTCAGTAGGATCAATTTCACCTGCAATAATTTTAGAAAGGTGGATTTACCGGCACCGTTCGGACCGATGAAAGCAATTTTATCCCCCCTGGATATTTCAAAATCAAGATTCCGGAGAACAACATTATCACCATATTTCTTGGTTATTCCCTTCAGCTCAATATTAACCCTCCCGCTTGGAGGAGGCTCCGGGAATTTCATTTTAATGCTTGTGCCGGCATCAGGAAGTTCAACAAGTTCAATTTTCTCAAGCTGTTTGATCCTGCTCTGAACCTGTCTTGCTTTTGTAGCTTTATATCTGAACCTTTCAATGAACTTCTGGGTTTCTTTTATTTTATTCTGCTGCTGTTCATAGATACTGAGTGTTTGTTTATCCCTCTCATCTTGTAGTTCAGGTAATCGTCGTAAGAACCATTGAATGTGTAAAAACGGTTCATAAATATTTCGAGAGTACGGTTTGTTACCTGGTTGACGAAATGTTTATCGTGTGAAACCAGGAGGATAGCTCCCTTATATCCCTTCAAAAAGCTGATCAGCCAGTTTAGGGAATCAAAGTCAAGATGATTGGTAGGTTCATCAAGAAGCAGCAGATCATTCTGTGTTATCAGTATTTTGGCGAGCGCTATCCTCATCTGCCACCCGCCTGAGAATTCATCAACCACTCTGCTGAAATCATTCTCGATAAAACCTAATCCTGTGAGTATCTTTTCAATCTTATAATCAGTGTTATAGGAATCCCTTTCCTGGAGGCTCAAATGGACATCCCCAAGCTGGTTAACAAGATCTTCTCTCTCAGGGTCCGACAGCTCTGCTTCAGAAAGAAGGTCCGTCAGCTCAGTTTCCTTCTCCTGAAGTTTTACAATATCTGAAAGGGCAGATCTTGCTTCCTCCATCAGAGTTGTTCCTGAATGAATTACATTATCCTGAGGAAGATATCCAATACTGATTCTTTTCTGTTTGTTTACTTTGCCGGATTCAGGCTGGAGTTCACCGGTTATTATTTTCAGCAGACTGGATTTGCCGGTTCCGTTTGCCCCAACAAGTGAGATCCTGTCTCCACTGTTTATTCTGAAGCTTACATCCTTAAAAAGATATTTGCCGCTGAACTGAAGTGAGATATTTAAGAGATCTAGCATTTATGTGCAGGTTAATCCTTCAATACTGCAACCTTTGCAGTTGCAACATTATTTCCCTCTTTATCATAAGCCACGATTATATACACACCGCTGTTGACAGGATTACCATCAAGATCCCTCCCATCCCAGAAAGCAATCCTTCCTCCCGGAGAAGAAAATTCATTAACCAGTTTCCCTGATACTGTTAAAATTTTAATATCGGAATCCCTGATGAGTCCGTCAATAGTAACCATACCGTTACCGCTGTTAAGTCTCAGGGGATTGGGATAAATATTCAGTCCGTTGAAAGTTTCCACCGGATGAATGGCTGATGTTTTGAAAGAAACGAGTCCGTCATCAGAACCTGCAAATACTTCACCTGTATTGGGATCCATAGTCAGGCTTTTAATCTGATCTGCTAAAAGAGGACTGTTCTTTGAATCATATGCAGCCAGCAATGCAGAGCCATCGGAATTAACATATAAAAGACCCTGGTTAGTGCCTATCCATTTATTATTCAGAGGATCTACCAGGATGCAATTAATTGACTGCTGACGCAGGAGGTATACAGTATAATATCTTAACTGTGGAGTGCCCAACACAGAACCGCTGTTGCTGATTATTGTTAAACCGAGACTGGTACCGACCCATATATCTCCTCTCCGGTCAACAGCAATTGATGTAACAGAACTATTCGTGAGACCCTGGTCTGTAGTAATAAAACCTGATTTATCATCCGAGGGGTTATCATAGGTCTTATTCTCATTAAAATAAAACAGACCTTTCCTTACAGCACTGGCTACTGCATACCACTTTGTATCATAGCTGTCAATTGCCATCTGGAAATGCTGATCGAGATATAAGTTATTTTCTGCCGGGATAAGGAAATGATACCATTGCTCATCCGGTGTAAGCATGCTTAATGATTTCTTCTCCACGGAGCCGTAATTTAAGACCCACAGGTTGCCTCTTGAATCATTTTTAAGTGAAGTGATTACAATATAGGCGGGGTCAATTGAGATGCCCCTTAGTTCTGAGTTTGTAGAGTTATAATTCCTGAATTCCGTGCCATCATAAATAGTAACCCCTCTTCCCCAATTGCCGAAATTTTTAATGTTGCCCGGAGAAACGTTGATAGAATAGACTGCATTTTGAGTCATATCCGGGAACTGGGCAACACTATAGTTCTGCCAGAGAGTTTGATCATAACTGTTAGCGCCCACTCCTGCAGGGTCAGAACCGGTAGCTACCCAAAGGACTCCGTCAGTCCCTACAGCTAATTCCCTGAATTGATTTGTACGTGGGCCATTGGGGAAGATAAAATTACTTCCATTAAATGTATTCAAAGCAGCAGCACCCCCCGACGTTGCTGCATAATACCCTTTATCATCAAAATATTTTATTCTGTTTTGAACATATATTGAAGAAAAAAGTTCAGCGACAGAACCATTCCCATATTTATAAATCACATTATTGTGGGTAAACAGAAGCTGTTCTTCAGCTTCAGAAGCAACATACAGGTCGGTTACTGCATTTGAGAATTGCGGAAGAAAAGAGCTCCACCCTGTACCGTTAAAAAATGCAAGTCCCTTTTCAGTTGCACAAATAATAGTATCCCGGTAAGAAACTATACCTCTGACAATATTATCAGGCAGTCCCTCTGATTCAGTATAAACATTCCACGACTCAGGTGCTGAAAGATTAGTACTATTCTGTTTTTGTATGGCAGCACCTGATTGAGTAGCTACATAGAAAAGATCTTTTTTAAGAGTACTGTATACTTTTGTATAGGATGTAAAATCCCCGAATCTGAAATAAGTATCATAAAATACATAGCTTCTTGAATCAATAAGAGAAATGCCGAAATCTGTAGATACAAGGATAGTATCTCCCAGGACTTTTAAGTCGTTTATTCTTTTAGCAGGTCTTTGCGAGAGATAAATGTCAAGTATTGTTTTTAAAGAATTAACTGCAGGGTCATAAACTGAAATAATTCCGTCAGAGCTTCCAAACCATATTTTCCCGTAATTGTCTGCAGCAGCTGTTGTAAGCAGGATCGACTGTAGTCCTTCTGTCTTCTGGAGGGTGATAAAGGAAGAATCTGTAAGATTCCAGCCGAATGCTCCACCCCCGGTAGCAGCCCACAGGTAATTACCCGATATAACGAGATCAGCAGTATTGCTTTTATCGGAATGGTTTGTCCAGCCCGAAACAGGCTGGGCAGAAACTTCAAATACGAAGATCAGAATCAAACAGATGACAGGTAATATTTTCATCTTTAATCCATTAAATGAAGAATTGATTTATAAAATGGTACAGTGATTCGATTCTGCCTCCGTCTATTTTTCAAAAGGATTTATTCTGCTTCATAAAAATGTTTGAAGTGTTAATTAAATGCAAGGTTAAACAACAGGATAAAAAACGCAGGAAAGGAAATAAACTAATCGTATTACTTTTAACAGCACGTCTGTTGGTCTGTATGTAAATAGTTTATTTAAGCTTTTTCATCAGATCCGCCATCTCAATAGCTGTAAGTGCAGCATCCCATCCCTTATTGCCTGATTTAGTTCCTGCTCTTTCGATAGCCTGTTCAATGGTATCAGTTGTCAAAATTCCGAAAGCAACAGGTATACCGTATTTCTCTGCTACACGGGCTATACCGTTTGCTGCATTCCCTGCCACGTATTCAAAATGAGGAGTAGCACCACGTATGACGGCGCCAAGGCATATAATAGCGTTATATTTTTTCCCTGCCGCCAGTTTATCTGCTGCCAGAGGGATTTCAAATGCCCCTGGCACTTTGATGATATCAATAGATTCATCATTGCAATTGTGTCTTTTTAAACAATCCAGAGCACCTTCAAGCAGTCTGTTGCCGATAAACTCATTAAACCTGCTGAGGATTATTGCCACCTTTAATCCGGATGCGTTCAGATGACCTTCAATAGTATTCATAATTATCTGATTTTATATAGTTAAAAATAAAGGGGGAGGCTTAATAATCCAATGCATCTAGGCTATATTTCTCAACAGCCGTTTACGCATTGCCTCAACAGCCTGGTAGCTGATATTATATTTACCCAGGTTCTTCTCGTCTTCCCGTTTCCCGCCGTGAAAATCAGAGCCGCCGGATTCCAGAAGGAAATATTCATTTACAATTCCTTTATAAAACCTGACCTGCTGAGGGGAATGTGAAGGATGTATTACCTCAATTCCATCAACTCCGGCATCAATAAGTTCCTTCAGGAGGGATTCCGACATAAGTCCGGGATGTGCAATAAAAGAAAGTCCGCCCGCATCAGAAATGATCTTAAAAGCACTGCGGGGAGAAATGTGTACCTTCTTTTCATAAGCAGGGCAATCGTTGCCAATATACTTGCTGAATGCCTCGTAGTAGGAGGAAATAAATCCTTTATCAAGGAGTGCCTGTGCAATATGAGGACGTCCCACAGCGGAATTCTTTGCTTTGTCGAGAACATCATTCAGGGTAATGTTAAAGCCTAACAGCCGAAGTTTACGGGTAATCCTTTCAGCCCGTCTGACCCGTTCTTCCCTGAAGAAGGTTAGATATCTTTCAAGTTCTGAATTATTCAGTTCTATGAAATAAGCAAGGATATGAACTTCCCTGTCTCTTATGTCGGAGCTCATTTCCACGCCTGTAATTATCTCTACTCCCAGCTGACGCCCCGTTTCAATAGCTTCCGGTAATGCACTCAAATTATCGTGATCTGTTATACTGAGAATATCGATACCGCCATTCTTCGCTTTTGTTACAAGTTCGGAGGGGGACAGAAATCCGTCAGAATGTTGAGTGTGGGTATGTAGATCTACGATTTTCGGCATTATCCGAACAGTTCTTTAAACTTTTCGTAGTCTAATATCCTCAGCCTCGAACCGTCTAATTCAACAAGTCCTTTCTTCGCAAAATTATGCAGTGTCCTGCTTATGGTTTCCCTGCTGGTACCCGCCATATTTGCAAGGTCGTGCTGGTAGGGAAGTTTTTCAATCTCCACTGCTCCGTGCTTGATCTTCCCGATATCATTTGCAAGCTGCAGGATAACGGCTGCAACTTTACCTTCGGCATCTTTCAGGGATAATGATTTTATTTTCATATCTGCTGATCTGAGCCGTTGGGTCATTTCCTGAAGGAGGGCTATTGATACTTCCGGATGATGATTAAGCAGGTTGAGGAAATCGTTTCTGTGGATCATAAAAAGATCTGTATCCTCCATTGCAGTAACATTTGCCGAGCGAGTTAAACCATCTATGATTGCCATCTCTCCGAAGAAATCAGCTTCACTCAATATGGACAGTATAACCTCCTTGCCTTCTTCACTTACCCGTGAAACCTTTACCTTTCCATTTTCGATAATAAAAAATGCAGCACCACTCTCGTGCTCGAACAGGATCACCGAGTCTTTTTTATAGGTTTTCTTTACCCCGATCCTGAATATTTGAGCGAGAGTCTCCTCACCCAGGTCAGAGAAAATGGGTACAAACTTCAGAAATTCACTGTTGGAGGGCATAGGATTCCTCTTTTAATAGATTAAAAATCAAAAGAAATATAAATTTGTGAAATAATATAATCAACCTTTCTGCTTTAATAAAGTTATGTTTCATAATTGCTTTAGACATTTCCATTGTTAAAAACTTGGATTTCAACTAATTCTGACTTTATATCTTAAACCAAAGCAAATTGACCCTCAACTTGTTCTATCATCCTTCTATCATCCGTCTATCATCCGTTTATGCTCCATTTCCATACCTATGATAAACAGACTATAAAGGTATGATGAACCAGGTTTCAGAGATTTTGATTAGAAATGTACAAGAATCGTGCGGTGGTGCGGTCGTGCGGTCGTGCTGTGGAAGTTTTGCGTAGGGACAGGTCAACCCTATATAACTTATTCGCTGATACTGCGGAGTTGACCTGTCCTTCCTTCATGACGGGGAAATAAGCACCAGGGCAAAAGGCATTAACCACATAAGGCACATAAGGACACATAGAAAGGCACATAGGAGTATGCAGCTTGCCGTACTAAAGATTAGCTTACTGCCAGGCGGAACGATTGCTAATCGTTCCTTACATCGGTCAGGGCAAGTTAAAATTACTGACATTTTTTAAGAGTCAAGGCATAATTAGGCTTTATTTTCATTGCTTTTATTGGCTTATGTATCTATTTTAAAGATCTTAAATTTTTAATATACTGGAGAAGATTTACTATGGCTATGATGGCCAAAATGAGAAGCCTCGCCCCCGCTTTCATCCTAACAGTTGGAGCTCTGTTTGTCCTCTTTATGATCATTTCCGATTCAAACGTTTTGCAGGTTTTCGGAAGTAGAACGAATAACGTAGGTTCTATCAATGGTGAACCAATAACCTATGCTGAATTTGCCAAAGTTTTAGACAGGCAAAGGGAGTCGCAGAAACAACAAACCGGGCAGGATGTTGATGAAGAGAGAATGGATCAGTTCAGGGATCAGGTTTGGGATGCAATTGTTACCCAAAAACTGCTTGCTGAAAAGATCAAAGAATTCGGTATTTCTGTTTCAGATGATGAAGTCAGGGACATTATTCTTGGTGATAATCCTCCTCAATTTCTTAAACAAAACTTCACAGATTCCCTCGGGAATTTCAACCGGCAGCTTTATGAACAGGCACTGTTTGATCCTCAGAATAAAGAAGTGCTCTTAAATGCTGAGGAGTATGTCAGGCAGAACAGGTTAAGTGAAAAACTCCAGAGTATGTTATATGCTTCCGTCAGCGTAAGCGAAGCAGAAATAAAGAACCGCTTTATCGAACAGAATACAAGCATAAATGCAAAGTACGCGCTTATAGATCTGAATATATTTCCCGACAGCACAATAAAAGTTACTGATACCGATATTAAAGAATATTATGATACCCACCTTGATCAGTATAAAGTTAAGGCACAGCGTAAGCTGAAATATGTTCTTTTCGAGAACAAGCCGTCAGCGGAGGACTCAACTACAATAATAACAAATCTTGTGAACGTTAAAGAAAGCCTGTCCAGTGATACCTCATCATTTGAATCATATGTTAAAATTTATTCTACTGCTCCATATTCCAAAGATACGGTAACACTTAGTGCACTCGGGGAAGCAGGTACACTTGTGTCGCAGGCTGCACCGGGCAGTGTCGTAGGTCCTGCAGCTACTAATGAGGGTTTCGTCCTCTACCATGTTATCAATACAGTCCCTTCAACAGAGATATTAATGAGGGCATCTCATATTTTAATAAATCAGTACGGAAGTGATGAAGCAAATCTTAAGGAGGCAAATAAGCTTTATGATCAGCTTACTGCCGGTGCAGATTTTTCAATGATGGCTAAGGAGTTTTCCACTGATAAAGGCAGCGGTGAAAGAGGCGGTGACCTCGGATGGTTCGGAAAAGGACAAATGGTTCCGGAGTTCGACAAAGCGGTATTTGAAGGAAAGCCGGGTGTTATCCAGAAGCCTGTAAAGACAACCTACGGATACCATATAATAAAGGTTACGGGTAAGAGCGATAAAAAATATGTTATTGAAAAAATTGTCAACCCGATTAAAGCATCTGCTGCAACCATTGAATCGAATATAAGTGCCGCAAGGGATTTCTCATACCTGGCAGATAAAAATGGTTTCGAGAAAGAAGCCCAGATCGCTAATTATAAGGTGCTTGAAACTACACCGTTCGATGAAGAAGCCTATGCCGTCCCGGGACTCGGTCAGAACAAAAGAATGATAGAATTTGCTTTCGAAAATTCTAACGGTGATGTCAGTGATGTATTTAAGGCTGCAAACGGCTATGCTGTAGTGATGATATCTGAATCCATTAAAGAAGGCTTCCGCCCGTTTGAAGAGCTGAAGACCTCACTTAAACCTGTAGTTGTAAGAGAGAAAAAGTATGCTAAGGCGCTGGTTCTTGCGGACAAAGTGTCAAAACAGATTAGCTCTGATCTCGATAAGGTAAGTCAGGTCGACTCAAGAATTACAGTAACTGCAACAGGCATATTTACTCCTTCAGGTGTTGTGCCCAACGTAGGAAGAGACTATGCCTTTATAAATACAGCGCTTGACCTTCCGTTGAATAAGGTTTCCGGACCGGTAAAGGGGAACAGAGGCTACTATTTTATCCAGGTTACCGAAAGGTCAGGATTTGATAAAACCCTCTACGAGTCACAGAGAGCCAGTCTGAGCGACAACATTTTAAGGGAAAAGAAGAGTACATTTTTTAACCTGTGGCTTGCACAGATTAAAAAAGATGCCGATATTGTTGATGACCGGTACATGTTTTATGGTCAATAGAAAATAAAATATTTTTAGTAATTTAACCCTCAGTCGACAGCTGAGGGTTTTTTACTTTAAATGAAGAATATTCTACAAAT
Source organism: uncultured Ignavibacteriales bacterium (assembly GCA_963764685.1). Classification (GTDB taxonomy): domain Bacteria; phylum Bacteroidota; class Ignavibacteria; order Ignavibacteriales; family Ignavibacteriaceae; genus CAVXTT01. Next base: position 64,270 of record CAVXTT010000019.1, on the reverse strand, counting down.
ACTTTTTATTTTATTGCTGATATCCCCGTGGTCATTCTGCCAGTATGATGACCAAAGTTTCAGCCTGGGGGTTAATGCGGTATATACTACAAGCGCCAAAATTTATCTTACTCCATATTCATCCGATCCTATATTAAGAAATAACGCTTTTTCAGTAGACGATATTTTCAATCCTTCTGTCGAATTTAAGTACCGGCTGTCAGAGCCTCTGATTTTAGGTCTTTCCGTTGAATATATGACGGTTATCAGAACAGGTCCAAACCTTACTGTTTTTGAGGGCTCCGGAACGAGAACTATAAATGTCGAGGATGGTTTTAAATTTATTCCCTTTGAACTCACATTATATTATATACTTCCATTTTCTACAGAATCATTCAAGTTTACGATGGGGGGCGGGGCAGGTTACTACCTGGGTGATCATATCCGCAAACTGGGGGACGTTACTGTTTCTAATGCTGAAAGAAAATCAGCTTACGGTATTCACGTCAGTACAGGGATAGATTATAAGATTATCACCAATACTTTCCTTCACTTTGAAATGAAGTTCAGGGATCCCCAGTTCACCGTAAAGAGCAGGTACTCCAGCCGTACTGTCAATTACCAGGGAACTGTTGTAAGATTATCCCAGGATACTTTCGATTCCCGCGTTGATATTGACGGTATAACATTTCTTCTCGGTGTAAACTATCAGTTTTGAGCTATGTTTTTAGTGCCGGTTGCTTTATTTTAACCCAAATGAAAAAACAGATAATATATTTAACCGGATTCATGGGAGCGGGGAAAAGTACTATTGGACCTATTCTTGCTAATACACTAGGCTGGGATTTTTACGATCTGGATAAGGTCATTGAGAATAAATATGGTCAGAAGATCAGGGATATTTTTGAGCAGTCAGGAGAAGATTTCTTCCGCAGAATAGAGACTGAAGAACTTACAACACTCTCCAAAAGAAGACGCATTGTGGTATCGCTTGGAGGGGGTACGATAGCTAATGAAAACAACTTTCTAATTCTTAAAAACACCGGTCGGATTATTTACCTTAAAGCCTCTCCGGAAATTGTTTCAGCCAGGCTGCTTCATAAAAGAGACCGCCCTAGTCTGAAAGTGAATGAGAGGGAAGATTTCAGCAGGGAGGAATTCCTCTCCAGGATTAAATCATTATATGATGCCCGGAAAGAATATTATGAACAAGCCGACCTGATAATTGATACAGATAAATCTTCTGTGGGAAGGACTGTGGATAAAATTGCTGATATTATAAGGAAAGAGCAGAAGGATTACCCGGTGGTATGAAAAAGATCACCGTGGAACATAGCTCTGGAAGCTATCCTGCAATATTCTCGCAAGGAGCATTTCTCAGGCTTAACAAATTTATAAAACAGATACCTCCCACAGACAAAATATTCTTTATTATTGATAGAAATGTCTTTCGCCTCCATAAGGAGCTCATATCAAAGGTTCTGCCTGATTTTGAAATAACAACTCCCTTTCTGGTTCCCCCGGGAGAGTCATCCAAATCATACCGGCTGCTTAAAACAATTCATGGAGAAATGCTTCAAAAAGGTTATTCCAGGAATTCTTTGGTCATTGCAATAGGAGGTGGGGTAACAGGCGATCTTTCAGGATTTGCTGCCGCCTCCTTTATGAGAGGGATACGATTACTACATATTCCGACCACAATAATTGCCGCCGCTGACAGTTCCATTGGGGGCAAAACAGGCATAAATCTGGACGGGATTAAGAATGTCATTGGAGCATTCCACCAGCCGGAGATGGTTATTATTGACCCTGTTTTTTTTGAAACCCTTCCCGCAGAAATATATCACTCAGGGTTAGGCGAGATCATTAAATACGCCTACCTTTCCGGGCAGGACCAGGTAAACAACCTAAAGCATAATTTTGAGAGGTTATTACAAAAGGATCCGGCATACCTCGAGGAGGTAATCCTTGAGTGTGTGAAGTTCAAGGCTGCCGTAACTGCCAGGGATGAAAAGGAACAGGGGTTAAGGAAAATATTGAATTTCGGGCATACCTTTGCCCACGGTTTCGAGAGTGCCTCAGGATTCAAACTTAGCCATGGAATTGCAGTTCATGGAGGAATAATTGCTGCTATCATCCTTTCAACGAGGCTCGGGTTAATACCAACCGGGAAACGAGATCAAATATTGGAGCTGGCCTTAAAGTTAAGACCTTCCCGGCTGCTGGGGAAACTGTCCCCGGATAAGATTTACAGGGCTATGCTGAAGGATAAAAAAAACAGAATCGGGGAGCTAAGGTTTGTACTTTTAAGGGAGCCCGGCAGTATACTTCCGGAAATTTCAGCACCTAAGAATCAGGTCGTTTCTTCTATTAAGGATCTTCAGAATCTGGTTTGAGAGAGGGAGGAAACTGTCAGGTTCCGTTTGAAACCTGACAGTTTTTATGAAGAATTTTTGAGGGATTTTTTGCTTAAAACTATTTTCTATTTTCTAGGGTTATTTAATTCAATCTCTGTGCCACTCTCTGGTATGTAAATACACACTGTAAAACAGCTTATTTTTGCAATCTTTTTATGTCGTTGTTTATTAATGGAACAGGTGTACAATTATGAAATTCAGGAGATTAAAATCGGTTTAAAGGAGAGAACTGCCGGCTTAATCGAGGGCACAATTAAACCGGCAGTTAATTTTGAGGTGGTTCTATGCTTAAAAACTATTTTCGTGTTAGTTGATGCAAGGTATATGCCATCGGAATATGTTGATTTTTCTTAAGAAAAATGATATTTATGAATAGTGAATTTATAGCTCAGGTAAATTTTACAAGTAAATACCCTCAATTACCATTTTAAGACAAGGAAAAATGATAGGTACAATTGATCTTCAGCCGGAAACAGTAGCAGCTCCTTCATTACGGGAGAAGATCCTAAAGATAAAGGAAGAGACCAACGCGGTTATCCTCGCCCACTATTACCAGGAATCTGAGATACAGGACCTCGCAGATTATATCGGCGACAGTCTGGAACTTGCAAGACGGGCAAAGGAAACCACGGCTGATGTGATAGTATTTGCGGGTGTTCACTTTATGGCAGAGACAGCCAAAATCCTTAACCCTGGCAAGCTTGTATTACTTCCTGATCTTGAAGCCGGCTGTTCGCTGGCGGACAGTTGTCCCGCCCCGATCTTCGAAGCATTCAGGAAGCAGCACCCTGACCATTATGCTATAACTTATATAAACTGTACCGCGGAAGTTAAAGCCCTGAGCGATGTAATCTGTACCTCCAGCAATGCTGAAAAAATCATCAACCAGATACCCCTGTCTACCCCGATACTTTTTTCACCGGACAGGAACCTGGGAAGGTACCTTATCAAAAAGACCGGCAGGGATATGCTTCTCTGGGACGGTTCCTGTATAGTTCACGAAACCTTCAGTGAAAGAAAGATAATCGACCTCCAGACCGAATACCCGGAGGCTCTTTTAATCGCCCACCCGGAATGTGAAGATCCTTTACTGAACCGGGCTGACTTTATAGGTTCAACCAGCAAGCTGTTAAATTTTGTGCAGGAGAACCCTGCCCGGCAATTCATTGTGGCAACAGAAGCAGGTATAATTCACCAAATGCAGAAAAAAGCTCCGGGTAAAGAATTCATAGCCGCCCCTCCTGAGAAAAACTGTGCCTGCAATGAATGTCCGTATATGAAGTTGAATACTATGGAAAAGTTGTACCTTTGTATGAAGAATAAGAGACCGCGGATAGAATTAAGCGATGAACTGATCAAAAGGTGCCTGATACCGATCGAACGTATGCTCCAGATGAGTTAAGATTTTTTCAATAATATCTTAAAGGTTGTTCCTTCACCCGGTGCTGAGTTTTTTACGAATATCCTTCCTTTATGATAAGTTTCCACTATCCGTTTGGAAAGACTTAATCCTAGTCCCCATCCTCTCCTTTTTGTGCTGTATCCGGGACGGAATACATCCTTACGCCTCTTCAGATCTATACCCTTACCGTTATCTGTAACATCAATTTCTACCCGTCCCCGGGTATTCTTAATATCGAATACGATCGTTCCCTCTTTAGCCTCGATAGCATCAAGTGAATTCTTTACAAGGTTTTCAATAACCCATTCAAAAAGATCGGAATTAAGTTCTGCACAAACATTCTGATCCCCCTTTATCTGCAGGTCTACTTTTTTACCCGTCTGCGGCAAACGTCTCTGGAAATAATCTGTTACCTTCTTTACTTCTTCAAAAACATTGCAGGATTTAATCTCGGGGGTCGCCCCGATCTTCGAGAACCTGTTGGTGATCTTTTTCAGCTTTGCTACATCGTCTTCAACTTCTTCGGTTATATCGATAACCTTATCCGGATCACGGTAGCTGGATTTCAGCAGCTCTACCCATCCCATCAAACTGGATAGGGGAGTACCGAACTGGTGAGCTGTCTCCTTAGCCATACCGACCCATATATTGCTTTGCTCACTTCTTTTAATATTGCTGAAACCAATGTATCCGAGGATAATGAACAGGGAAGCGATTACAATCTGGAGATACGGATAATATTTCAGCCGGTTTATTAATTCCGAATCCCCGTAATGTATCTTCTGGAGTACGATGCTGTCGGCATAAGTAACAACAATAGGAGCATGCGTCTCATCCATTTCCCTGATTTCCGATGCCAGCATTTTCCTGAGTTCTTCTTCTGTCAGGGTGGTATCATAGCTTATATTCCTGACATCCGATTTACTTGTCAGGTTCACTTTATCCTCTGCATCGGTAAGTATAAGCGGGAAATCTATAGGCTTTATTATATTATCAAAAAGAAAGGTTATATCAACATTTTGCTGGGTAGTATTTGCAATGTATTCAATCCCTGAAGCGTACAGTTCCACTATCTGACGTTCCTTCTCCTGGAGCTTCTTTACAAGGTTCTGTGTATAATAAAGAGTTCCAACCGCAATCAGGATTGCTACCAGCAGCAAGGTAACTTTAATATTTATAGTAGCGGGACCGCCTGACATTTTCATAAGAAAAGCCTTAGTTTTTCATATCAAAGATATTCTACCCGTTGCAAACCAAAAAGTAAAATATTTTAACACGACTATTAAACAACAGTAATGGTCTGATCTCTTTTGGGGCCGACGGATATTATAGTTATCGAAATACCTGCCTGTTTGGCAATAAATGAAAGGTATTCCTTTGTTTCACCGGGCAGCTCATCATACGAATTACAATAGCTGATATCCTTGTCTTTCCACCCCGGAAGTGTCTCATATACCGGTTCCACTTTACTAAGCTTTTCAAAATCGGTAGGGAAGCCTTTCAGCTTTTTACCATTTAACTTATAACCGGTGCAGACTTTTATCTTCTCAAACCCGCTCAGTACATCAAGCTTTGTTATGGCAACTGAATCGATTCCGTTGATCATTGCGGAGTATTTTACCAGGGGTGCATCGAACCATCCGCATCTGCGGGGACGTCCTGTAGTGGCGCCAAATTCAAAACCGATCTGTCTTAATTTCTCACCATCGTCATCCAGAAGTTCAGTAGGGAAAGGTCCTAATCCTACACGTGTAGTATAAGCCTTAACTATCCCGATCACCTGCGTAATTTTAGTAGGGGGAATTCCGGTGCCTGTGCAGGCTCCGCCGGATGTAGGACTTGAAGAAGTTACAAATGGGTAGGTCCCGTGGTCCACATCCAGCAAGGCACCCTGTGCTCCTTCAAGCAGTATAGATTTATTCCTGGAGATAGCATCAGAAAGGTAAACAGGAACATCCTTAATATATTTATCAATTGTCTTATCGAATTCAAGATATTGTTTGATTATCTCCTCAACATCGAGCTCTTCCCGCTCATATACTTTCTTGAGGAGTGTGTTTTTTTCCTCGAGGTTTTCCCTGATCTTTTCTTCGAGGTACTTCTTATTCAGAAGGTCGACAATTTTGATCCCTTTCCTCGCATATTTGTCGATATAGCAGGGACCAATTCCCCGTCCGGTGGTTCCGATCTTACTGTTTCCGCTTTCGGATATGGAATCAAGCAGCTTATGGTACGGCATTATAAGATGGGCATTATGACTAATAAATAATCTGCCGTCAATTTTGATATTATGCATTTCGAGCAGCTTTATTTCCTCAAGCAGGGCTGTGGGATCTATTACTACCCCGTTCCCGATAACACAGATCACTCCTTCACGTAAAATTCCCGAAGGTATAAGATGGAGAACATACTTTTTATCGCCGATCTCAACTGTATGCCCCGCATTGGCTCCTCCCTGGTATCTTACAACAATATCATAATTCTTACTGAGCAGATCAACGATCTTGCCTTTTCCTTCGTCGCCCCACTGGCTCCCGACAATAATAGTAACAGGCATTTAATTCCTTGGTGTGTTTAAATATTGTGCAAAATAAAACTCCGGGTGTACTTAACCCGGAGTTATAAAATCTTTGATATGAATGACCTCAGACCTTTGAAAAGCTTGCAGCAGCCTCGTCGACTGTTTCATAGAATTCAAAAATGGTTATCAGCTTTGTAATTACCAATAAGCTCTCAATTTTATCTGTGACCTTGGCAAGTTTAAGGTTTCCTTCTGCTTTTTTCATAGTAGTAAGACCACCAATAAGCATACCGAGCCCCGAGCTATTCATAAACTTAACTTCAGATAAATCAACAATAACGTGCTTCTTTCCTTCATCAATCAACTTATGCAGTAAATCCGTAAAATCCTTAGTATCATCACCGCCCATCACATTTCCCTTTAATTCTACTACAACCGCTTCATATCTTTCATTGATTTTAATTTTCATAGAAGAAACTCCTAATTTTTCGCTTCAATTTAATCAGATAACAATTTTTATGCAAGTAAGTTAAACGATTTGGGGCAAATTAGGAAATGATCCAAAGGAATATTCTACCTATTTTTACGGAACAAATTAAGTATGCCTACGTCTAAAAAATTGAACTTAAACAATAAAAAAGAAGATTTGCAGGTACCCAGGATCTTAAATCTCGACGATGATTTCAGTCTCATTAAGTCATTTAATGAGGGGGATGAGTCTGTATTTAAAGTCCTGCTGGCAAGACACAAGGAAAAGGTAAGAAACCTGATCTACCTGACTATGGGTAATCCCGAAGAGGTTGATGACATCGCCCAGGAAGTATTCATAACTGTTTATAAGAATCTTAATAAATTCAGGTATGAGTCACAGTTTACAACCTGGCTTTACAGGGTGACGGTAAACAAATGCAAGGACTACCAGCGGAAGCAGAAGATCAGGAGTATTTTCGGTCCAATAAAAGATGATACGGATGCAAGCTATACAACTAAATATGAATCAAAAGATACTGCAGGGATTATACAAAACGCAATTTCAAAGCTTCCCGATAAGCTCAGGATGCCGTTACTGATGAAGGATATCCAGGGAATGAGCTACCAGGAAATAGCTGAAACACTGCAGTGCGAATTAGGAACTGTAAAATCAAGAATATTCCGGGCAAGGGAAGGGCTTAAAGAAATACTGAAGCCTTTCGAGCAGGAGCTGTTCATATGAAGTATATATCTGATAAAGAACTTTTATCGGCATACATTGACGGAGAGCTTTCTCCCGAAGAACAGAATGATCTCGAACAGAGATTAGGTTACTCTGCAGAGCTGAGAGCAAAACTGGAAGAATTAAAAAAGCTTCAGGAGCTAACCCGTTCAGCTATAAAGGAGCTTCCTGAGTCGTCGTATTTCGAGACAAGATTTTATGCTGAGCTAAAAAGCTCAAAGCAGACCGGAAGCAGATTACGGAAATATGCCCCTGTTTTAGGCTTCTCACTACTCGCTGTTGCATTGATGGTTGTTCTTAAACTCAATCCCGGTATGATAGAGGATATGCTTGAGGAGCAGAAAACAAACATTGCAAGTTTTTACAAGGAAAACCTGAGACCGCTTCTTTATGCAGCTGACCTTACAAATGAGGATATATTCAATTTTGCTTTCTCAAACCGTATCCCCCTGGATAATAAGGAAGGACAGATACTTCAGCTTGGTTACGACGATAAAGGAAAGAAATTCTTTGAGATAAGGAATATATCCGCCGCCTCACATAATGAAAATAATCTTGAGAATTTTGCCAAGGCTCTGAAGCTTGATAATAAGCAGAGGAAACAGGTTGACTCAATTCTTGCAAGCTATGCAGATGACCTGCAGACACAGATACTTGTAAATGAGAAAAACACACTGGCAGTAAATCCTAATCTATGGAATTACAACAGGGCAATTGCAGCCGAGCTGCTTGCATTTGCATCTGCATCAAATCATGACGAGTTCAGAAGAATGATCCCTACGGCGAATCTGCCGAAGAAAGGGGAATTGATGCAGTATGTCAGCGAGGTAAAAACTGCAAGGGATAATGAGTATATCTTCTTTACCCCCGACAGTATTTTCTCTGAAGTTTATGAGTTTGACAAAGGGAAGTTCCATGTTGAAATGGAGCAGCTGAACAAGGAAATGAAGAACCTCGATAAAGAAATGCAGAGAATAAATATACAGGTTAAGATAGATTCCTCATTAGGGCACAATAAAAGAATAAAAGTTAACAAAGACCTGCAGGTTTTTGTTGATTCGAATACCTGCCGGGTAATGGTGCCTGCTATTCCGCCGATGGGAATGGACCTTCCGATGCTTCAGGATCTTGAAGTATACGTTAATGATTTGGCTGAAAATATGAAGGAGTTTTCTGTAAATATACAGATACCGGATGCTCCTCACGGCGGAGTCTATAAAGTTGAGATAGGGGATTCGCTGAACAGCTACAAGTTCAACATTCCGGATAATGCCTATATGCCGAATGTAGATTCCATACTAAAGTATCATAACCTTGATTCGATGACTATGCCGGAATATGAATTTTTATTACAATACTGATTCACTGAACACAATGTTCAGGTTTTTTATGAATGACAGTCTGAACCATGAATTCAAGATCCAGATGAAAGAACTTGAACAGGAAATGAAACACTTTCGTGAAGAAATGAAGGAATTAAGGAAGGATATCAACAAAGGGAAAAAGAAGACCACAGTTAAAAAACCTGTAGAGATTTAATTCGATCATTTGTGGAGTAGTTTTATTCAGCCTCAGTTTCTGAGGCTTTCTTGTTTTTATTCAAAGCTTAAAATTCTAGATTCAATTTCCTGCCGGGAATACGGTTAAATCATCAACCCAAAGAAGTTCACACGATCCTCCGCCGGTATCATTCCTTCTTAAAGAGCTTACCCAGCTCCATCCTTCAGCAGTACTTACTTTCACTAAATAACCATTCATTTCAATCAGGCTCCCCTTATAAACTTCATCAAATTTGTCTTCAATATCATCATCTTTGGGAATAATATGAACATTTGCACTATTTAAACTAATCTCAGTAACCTGAATAGGGGCATTCTCTGTTTGCCAATGATACCATCTGTTCCGTTGTGATATTTCAATTTTGTCAATAATCATCTGGTCGGACATAGGCCCCCAGCCAAGTGCAAGATCAAAGGGAGACAAGTCACTCTCTTTTCCCATCGAGAAATTATTCCGGCTTAGAACTCTTGCCTTAATTTTATAACCGGCAAGCGCCTGAATAGTAAATTCTCCTGTAGTCCATTTTTTGTTATCAGCTAAGACAGTTTGAGTTGGAATATCAGGTGCAGTTATCCCCGGAGGATAGGTTATTACAGTCTCGGGGTAAAGAAAATATACCAACCCGATTCCCACTATGGCTGAGGCGATTAATAATTTTTTCATCTGCATAAATTTACAAATTTATTTTATTGTCTGTTTATAGGGAATAAGCGAATTCTTTCGATTTAAAATGTCCGGCACCTGACAAAAAAAGGCCTTTAACCCCTACACAGCCCCTACTATGTCCTACTAAACTCTTACAATAACATTACCTTCGAAGAAGTGTTGTATGGAGGCTAAAGGGGTTAGGTACCGGGAAAGATAGGGTTGGAAATAAGTGTTTAGTCAAATCTTTCCGGTTAATTATATTAAATTCAACAGAAGTTGTCTAATGCCTGTTTCTGTAAACATATGCGTAATTCCGATATTCCGGGTGCAAATCTGCCTGATCATTTTCCCCTGAAGGGTAGTTAATGCAAGCGGACCTTTCGTTAAGAAAAAACTTCGATTCCGGCAAAAAAAATCTCCCGTACCAACCGTAAATTATTTAACGCCCGGACAGTGTGCGGCGTATGCGCGGACAGTGCGCGGCCAAAAACAGGCTGTTTTGCCCGGAACCTGCCTGATCATTCTTTCCTCATCCCCCGGGCATTGTCATTTCATTGAGAAATTCAAAATAAATGCAGTTATTAGCAATTAGTAAAGTACTCTCCGGAATCAGGTTTACGCATCTGGGGCCGGGCAGAGGCGTCCGGGAGGCCAAATTAGTAATTATTTGGCTTCCCAAGGAATCAATTTTCTTGCAAAAAAATGGGTGATTCTCTATATTTGCTGGCTTATTATTGAATGCAATACTTGCCGGGGTGGCGGAATTGGTAGACGCACAGGACTTAAAATCCTGTGGGAATTTATTCCCGTGCCGGTTCGAGTCCGGCCCTCGGTACAAGTTCTCGTGCGGTTGTGCGGTGGTGCGGTCGTGCTGACGAAATAACAAGACAATGACGATGTGCCGCTGAAAAACGTCATTGCGAACGGAGTCTTCGAGGAAGCAATCTCCTCCGGAACAACGTGATTGATAAAATGATGACACCCGAAATGTCATTGCGAGGAGTCTTCGACGAAGCAATCTCCTCCGGAACAACTTGATTGAAATGATGACACCCGAAATGTCATTGCGAACGGAGTCTTCGGAGTGAAGCAATCTCCTCCTGAATATTCCGTTATTATTACGGGCTCTTAGCTCAGTTGGTTAGAGCGTCTGCTTGACGTGCAGAAGGTCAAAGGTTCGAATCCTTTAGAGCCCACACTTCCACTCCCTCATTACTTTTACATTCTTTCGGGAGAAGCAATCCCTTTAACCCGTGTAATGCTCTAATTTTCCTTTCCTACCCTTGTAGAGGGTAAATAATTGTAGCAACATATTCACAAACAAAAACAGATCCCTGTAGGGGATCCATAAAATACATCTGATACGTTTTATAAAATTTTATGGATCCTCTACAAGGATCAATTCCGGGGGTGTTATGCCTGGCTACAATTATATTCCCCCTACAGGGGAAGGAAATCTATTGATCCGTACTCCGGTTAACTGAACGGCGTCATTAGTAAGAGTCCTCGAGAAGCAATCCCCTTCACCGGTGTAATGCTCTAATTTTCCTTTCCTACCCTTGTAGAGGGTAAATAATTGTAGCAACATATTCACAAGCAAAAACAGATCCCTGTAGGGGATCCATAAAATACATCTGATACGCTTTATAAAATATTATGGACCGTAATGAGTCTTCGGGAGAAGCAATCCCCTTAAATATGAATCTCTACCGCTATATCCTTTCTGGTAATTATTAAACTTTTATATTAAGTTTGATAAACATTAAAGGGAGTTCAATGTTACCGGGTAACAGTTCAAACTCTTTTTTTCGAAAGGTATCGCTATGAGATGCAGCCAGAGAATCATCACTCCATTCGAACTTCTGAAATTATCTACCCCTTCTCCTTTATCAGTTTCTTTTATAAAATTATTAGTCACTTATCATCGGATTATAATGAAAAAAATAGCAGGGCTTTTAATAATCGGCTTATTATTCGGGTGCGAAGATAGTCAGACAGGTCTGGCACCTGGTACAATCAGCGGAAGTGTGGAAATCTTTGATGACTCATCAAATGCTCTCGTTCCTAAAGATGTCCTGGTTTCACTGGAAGGGACATACCATTCAGCTCTGTCTGCAGAAAATGGTTACTGGGAAATAGCGAATGTACCTCCGGGAGTTTACACGATAAAATATTCTAAAGCAGGTTTTATTTCGATCAAGAAATATAATGTTCAATTTGCAGGAGGGGGTAATTATTTCTCCGGCTACCAGCAGTTAGGTGAAATCCCTCCAGTAACCGTAACAGAGCTGGATCTCTCAAGTGATTCTATGAGAATTTATATGAAAGGCCGGGTCTCTTCTCCAACCCCGGGTTATGGTAGATATGTATCAGTATATTTTGATAAAGATCCAATAGTAATCCAGCCTGAAATGGAATTTGATTTTATGAGATATACATTGGTTCCCCTGATTCTGCTGTTTTTGACGGCTGGGCATTCATAGATGATTATGATAGAATAACGTATGGTCTGCACAGCGGCGAAAAGTTATACGGTATAGCCATTGTCGCTGCATCAGCAGCGTGGATTTACCAAACTGCCAAATCCGGTTACCAGGAAGTTTGAACTTGACACTCAGGGAATTACCTTCTCTAATATCGATACTGTTAATGTACCTTAATCAAGTAAGGAACAAATATGAAAAGGATAATAATCATCCTGGCTCTTGGTTTATTATTCGGATGCGAAGATAATCAAACCGGTCTGCTATCGGGTACAATCAGCGGAAGTGCAGCAACTTGCAGATGACTCATTAAATTTTGTTGTACCTGAAAATGTCCTGATCTCACTCGAGGGTACTGACTATTCAACCTTGTCGGCAGAAACCGGCTACTGGGAAATTGCTGATGTCCCTGCCGGGATTTACACTATTAAATATTCCAAGGCAGGTTTTATGTCAGCTAAAATGTATAATGTTCAATTTACAGGTTCAGGCTCGTATTATACTTACGGGAAAACATTGGGCCAAATCCCGCCGGTTATCGTTACCCAACTGATTGCATCCAGTGATTCTGTCAAAATACATATAAATGGATCAGTATCGGCTCCAACAGAACGATATAGATATATAGCTTTATTGTTTTCGAAAAACCCTATAGAAATAACATCTGAAATGATTTTTGATTATGTTAATTACTCATTAGCCCGCCCTGATTCAGTAAATTTCAGCACCTCATTTTCTGTTACTGATATGGATAAAATATCGTATGGTCTGCAAACAGGTGAAAGATTATATGTAACAGCCATTGTGGGTCCCACTTATGATTGGGATTACAATAATATCAACCCGGTCACAAGAAAATATGAACTTGATAGTGAAGGCATTACTTTCTCTAATATCGATACTGTTTATGTACCGTAAAAATTTATGATTCGAGCTAAGCCCCAAATAAAATCTCTCCTTATCGCTCCTTGCGGAATGAACTGTGCATTATGCCTTGCCTACCAAAGAGAAAAGAATAAATGTCCCGGCTGTAATTTTGTTGATGCCTCCCACCCCGTTACCAGATCAAGATGCAGGATTAAAAAATGTAATTTCTTTGCGTTGGGTAAGTCCAGGTTTTGTTTTGACTGCAATAAATTTCCTTGCACGCGGTTGCGTCAGTTAGATAAACGATACAAGACAAAATATGGGATGAGCATGATCGGGAACCTTAACAATATTAATGAGGGGGGTATTAGAAAATTTATAAGGGAAGAGAAGGTGAAATGGACCTGTCATAATTGCGGCGATCTGGTTTGTGTTCATAGAGATGATTGTCTGCAATGCGGGGTGCAAAAGAAGTATCTTAAAAGTACCTAAGGAGGTATTTTATGTCTGAATCCGCTTTAATTAAAAAAATATCAGCTAAGAAGGTTTCCAAAGAAAAAATAGCTGAAGAAATAATTAAGAATCCCTCTCTGCTTTCTGAACTATTTGAAGGTCTGAATCATAAGAAGGCAGATGTAAAGTACGGCTGTGATAAAGTTCTTAGGATTATTAGTGAGGATTATCCCGTATTACTCTACCCCCACATAGACTTCTTCATACAAAATCTTGAAAATGATAATAATATCTTTAAATGGAGTGCAATTTCAATAATTGCCAATTTATCGGCGGTGGATACCTTCGATAAAGTTGACAGGATAATCGATAAATATCTTTTACCCATAGAACGGCCGGTACTGATATCAGCGGCAAATACAATTAAAGGTGCTGCAAAGATTGCAGTGCATAAACCGCATCTTGCAGTTAAAATCGCTGCGGCAATCCTTAAGGTCTCACAAACGGATTATCAGACTGAAGAATGCAATAATATTGCTGCAGGTACTGCTATTGAAGCCATCGAAAAAATCTATTCCCTGGTAACTGATAAATCTGCATTAATAGAATTTGCTGAAAAATATACGGATAACAACAGGGGTGCTGTAAAGAAAAAAGCTATTAGATTTTTAAAGAAACAGACTATAGAAAAGATTTAAAGAAAATATTATCTTACGGAAGGCTCAGAAAAAATAAGGAACAATTTATGAACCGTGTTGTGCATTTTGAGATACACGCCGCTGATCCTGAGAGGACTTCTAAATTCTACAGTGATATTTTTGGCTGGGATATAAAAGAATGGGTTATCCCGGAAGTTGAGATGCCCCCGGAAAACCGCTACTGGGTAGTGCATACAGGTAATGAAAAAGAAGCCGGTATAAACGGTGGTATGGTAATACGCCGCGGAGCGGCTCCGGTTGACGGGCAGGCTGTAAATGCATATGTCTGCACGATGGATGTCCCGGCTGTTGATGAATATATTAATAAGGTCTTAAAGAAAGGGGGCAGTATTGCACTTCCTAAGATGGCTATAAAAGGAGTGGGCTGGCTGGCATACTGTAAAGACCCTGAAGGAAATATCTTTGGTATGCTGCAGAGTGATGAGAAGGCGGGATGAGTTGGTGCGGAGGTACGGAGGTGTAGATGTGCGGAAGTAAGGAGTAAAGGCAATCATTGTATTACCACTTATTAAATTAATAGTTAAAGATGATAGCTAAAAAAAGTTCACCTAAAACAATCGATGAATATATTCAGCTTTTCCCCGAAGAGGTTCAGGCTAAGCTGGAAAGTATAAGAGAAACCATCCGTAAAGCTGCACCTGAAGCTGAGGAAGCCATAAAATATCAGATACCGACATTTACACTTCATGGAAACCTGGTTCATTTTGCAGCTTATAATAACCATATAGGCTTTTACCCTGCATCATCAGGCATTGAGGCTTTCAAAAAAGAGCTCTCCAAGTATGAGGGTTCTAAAGGGACAGTAAGATTTCCGCTAAATAAAAAAATTCCTTTAGGTTTGATCAGCAGGATTGTTAAGTTCAGAGTAAAAGGAAATCTGGGAAGGAAAAAAAAGAAATAAAAATCGTGCTGGCGAAAATATTTTTAATAATAATTTATTCATTTTTAATTGTAATCCAGGGGCTAACAGAAATGGAATATATGCAGAAGTACCTCAACTATACCAAGCTTTTCAAAGTACTCCTTATCATTTTTTTTGTAACCTGCCTGGCCGATACTTTCGGACAGGTAAAAGACTCCAGCAAAGATTTCAAAACAGTTTTCAAAAAGGTTAATAAGTACTATACAGAGTTATCCCAGAATGACATTCCCGGTTATATTATGGTATCAATGAAGAAAGCTGATACTGTTAATGTAAAGCTCCTTAATAATGGTAGTGAGGTATTTAGTCAGGAATTTATCAGTAGTGATAGCGGTACCTATTTAATTAGATTTTTTACGAAGGAATATCCCGAAATTTATGGTGTCCGAATCAATGATGATTTTACCCAATTAGTAACTCTTTACCCCGAAGAATTCATTCCCTCTTCTGAGGTCAAATATGAAAGTTACACTTCATCTTTGGATACCCTATGGAAAAGACAATACTCGGAAACAGTTTCGCCAGTGATTCATTATGATTCTAATAATGATGATAAACTGTCATATACTTATGATGTAACCATTCGGTTTAGTAAAAATAAGTACACAATCATTTCTGAAAGGTCTGATCAATATTCGACCGGAAAGCGTACCCGGGTCTATGAAGGAGAATTCATTGTCTCCGGAGATACTCTCAGGCTGCTTGAATACAATAAAGTAAAAAAGATATTTCAGTTCAAGATGGATAAAGAGTCTTTAGAATTATCCGATTTTGTTATGATAGATAAAAATACTGGATATCAGACAATCAAAATGGATACACATCCTATGTACGGAAATTCTGGAATCAATCTGAGAGGAAAATATCAGAAAAGTTCTGAAAAGTAAATCACAGAATTATGTACGTATTATCAATCGGATACGGTGTGAAGAGAAAAATAAAACCTAAGAAAATTATTGTGAACGAATATAGGAGAGGGTGAGGTCTTTTTACCGTGCAGATAAAAGTAAATGCATTCCACCCTGTCTGTGCACAAAAGTTCATTGAGTTTAGTTAACCAATTAGTTATCTTTAATTATTATTAAATTGCTTTTTAAAGAAAACAAATAAAACACCAAAAAAAGAAATTGAAAAAGGGATAAAATTAAAAAACGAGTATTTTGAAAAAATGAAAAGAAAGCGAATATGAAAAAGTTAAAATCATTTGACGATCATCTAAACAGACAGTATGGAAAGAAGGGAACTTCAGGGAGAGAAAAATTTGAATCTGAATCGTTGGCATTCAGACTTGGTGAAATGTTAAAAGAAGAGAGAAAAAAAGCAAAGCTGACACAAGAACAGCTTGCAGAAAAGACCGGAACTAAAAAAAGTTATATATCAAGAATCGAATCGGGGAAGAGTGATATTCAACTTTCAACATTCACAAGAATTATTGAGATCGGACTAAATAAACGAGTAAATATTTCGATTTTATAAAATAACATTGAAACAACTTCGCATTGAAGTAAATGATCTGATGCAGAAGGGCTATGTTTATTTTTTAACTGAGCCGGCAGGTAAAAACTTCCATCCTGATTTCCGTCCTGAACTAACTCCAAAGCAGATGCTGAAGCTGGGAATATTCGGCGGCAAATATATGACAGACTGTATTGCAGAATTTCCTGAAGATTGGTTTAAGAAAGCTAAACTTTGTCATCAACGGCATGATCCTAAGCTTAATTGCTTTGGTGTGAATGCCTCACAGCCTCTTTCCGTCTGGAGAGAAAAGGGGTGGATCTATGAAGAGGATCCGCGGGGCTGGTTTCAATGGTATTGCAGATACTTTATGGGAAGACGCTGCCCGGATGATGAACGCCAGATTAAAAGATGGCGTGCTGTAAAAAGACACGCTGCTCAAATAAAAAAGAACTGCAGACCCGGAGATCTTAACTGCAGGCGCAGACAGAGACAGGCACTGTTGCACTGGGCATATGATTCGAGGTTTGTCTGATAATTTTTACTTAAACTTGTATTGTTTCAAAATTAAATTTCTTATTGAAATGTTAAACCATTCAAAGGAATTAAGTACGGTAATGTTAAAATACATCCCACTTGCCTGTTCTGCCCTTCTTCTATTTATAAGTTGTAATGACAACTCAGCTGATCCTATAATAGATGACCCTTTCCTTGTTAGTATAAAAGTTGTGGACAGCAGCGGTAATCCTGTCCCTGATCTGAATATCAGCATCTGGAATAAATTACCTTTTATGAATCAGGCAGATAAACACAGGATAATTAATCAAATTACTGCATCAAGCTCAATTAATTTTCGGGTTAGTGAAGAGAGCTTTATAAGTATTTCATTATATGACCTTAACAACAAGTTCATAAACTATATCGCGGCAGGCAATTATCAACAAGGTGTGTATGAAATTTCCCTTATTTTGAATGAAATAATCGGGACGGCTGTGTACAAATGTGTCATGAATGCAAGCACAGATTCAACCGGAAACGATATTTTGTTCAGGGATTCTATTTATATAACATTATGGCAGCCCGATCCAAAATATTCTCTTGTCGGAAGTACTAATCAGCAGGGTGAATTAAGTATTGATAATAAAATGCTGTTTCCTCACCTGTATGATCCTCCCCAAATTCCTCGAACTTCTGAAGCTAGTCCTGAAATTCTTGGCTATATCAATATTTCTGATTCTGTTACCATCGCTTTATCGGACAGTACATATATGTCATCCATAGAGTATCATCATTTAATTATAGATGGCGAAAATAAATTTACCTTGGTATGGGATGGAAACACAGCTGAAGGTTCAGTTCATAAACAAAATATTGAAGCTATAAATGGTACCATCCTGGATTATTTTTATGCTGAGATGATTTATAATAATGTAGTCCTATATTGGGGAACTCTGGAAGAACAAAACAATCGTGGATTTGAGATTGAAAAAATGTCTGGGACAAATTGGTCTACAATTGGATTTATTGAGGGGTCCGGCACTACCAGCGAACCGCAAAGTTATTCCTTTACAGATAGTTACCTCTCTCCAGGTCTATACAAATACAGATTAAAGCAAATTCAGCTTGACGGGAGCTTTAACTATTCTTCAAGTATAGAGGTGGATGTGGGTATGCTCCTGGAATGGCATTTATCTCAGAATTATCCGAACCCCTTTAATTGATATCTTTGGCTTAAGGCAAAAGGGAGTAAAATTAAAGGAATTTATCCCGATAAAATACTTTTCAAATAAATTTAGCCTTAAAATAATTTGAAAAATATGCAGAATACGTCTATATTTACCTTCTTATTGCCAAATTCTTTCTAAGAAATGGCTTAAAAACGTTCATTTCAGCTATTTCTTAAGGAAAACTCTGTTCTGATATTAAAAGGGCTTAGCCCGCGTATCGGAGTTTGCTCCGATTTTTTATTAATTTATGGAATCTAAAATTACTATTACATTTCCTGACGGCAGCAGCCGTGAATTTAATAAAGGCATTACTGGATTTGAGATTGCTAAATCGATCTCATCAAGGCTTGCTGATGAAGCTCTTGCGGTTGAAGTAAACGGCTATGTTAAGGATCTCAACCAGCCGTTAAATAATAATGCTGTAGTCAGGATACTTACGTTTGATGATGAAAAAGGGAAGGAAGTCTACTGGCATTCCACATCCCATTTAATGGCTCATGCAGTTCAGTCTATCTATCCTGAGGCAAAGTTTGGTGTAGGTCCTGCTATCGATGCAGGCTTCTACTATGATATTGATATAAATTCCCCCCTCACAGAAGATGATCTCCGTGTTATTGAAAATAAAATGCTGGAGATAACTAAAGAGAACAACAGGTTCGAAAGGGAAGAACTTCCTAAAGAAAAAGCAGTTGATTTTTTTACCCGTAAGGGGGATAACTATAAAACTGAAATACTTTCCGAACTTGATGAGAACAATGAAGTAATCAGCATTTATAAGGAAGGAAGTTTCACAGATCTGTGTACGGGTCCACATCTTCCATCTACAGGAAAAATAAAATTTGTTAAGCTGCTTAACATCTCCGGATCCTACTGGCGCGGCGATGAAAAGAATAAACAGCTGCAGAGAATTTACGGGATATCCTTCCCCAAAAAGAAAATGCTCGAAGATTATCTTACTTTTCTGGAGGAAGCCAAGAAAAGAGACCACAGGAAACTGGGCAAACAGCTTGATCTTTTCAGTACCCACGAAGAAGCTGGTGCAGGATTAGTTTACTGGCATCCTAAAGGCGCAAGGGTACGTCTGGAGATTGAAAACTTCTGGAGAGATGCTCACTTAAAGAATGGTTATGAGATATTATACACACCCCATATGGGTAAAAGCTGGCTATGGGAAACAAGCGGTCATTTAGGTTTTTATAAAGACAGTATGTATTCCGGGATGAAGATAGATGAGCAGGATTATTATATAAAACCGATGAACTGTCCTTTCCATATAATGATTTATAAAAGTCAGCTGCGCAGCTACAGGGATCTCCCTTTAAGATGGGCAGAGCTGGGTACTGTATACCGTTATGAGAAGAGCGGTGTGCTGCACGGATTATTGCGCGTAAGAGGATTTACACAGGATGACGCACATATATTCTGTACTCACGATCAGATAGAGTCTGAAATTATAGAAGTCCTTCGCTTTGCAAAGATGATATGGAACTCTTTCGGTTTTACCGAGATGAGATATTATCTTGCTACAAAACCTGACGATGCTGTGGGTGAACCTGAGTTATGGGATAAAGCGACAAGCTCTCTTAAATCTGCTCTTGCCAAAGAAAATCTTGACTATGTGCTTGATGAAGGGGGAGGAGCATTTTACGGTCCCAAGATCGATATTAAAATTAAAGACGCATTGGGACGCGAATGGCAGATGACCACTGTACAGTTTGATTTTAATATGTCAAAGCGTTTTGAGATAAAATATATCGGTGAGGACGGAAAAGAACATCAGCCGTTCATGGTTCACCGTGCGCTGCTGGGATCTATCGAAAGATTTTTTGGTGTGCTTATCGAGCACTACGGCGGTGCTTTCCCATTATGGCTTGCACCTGTTCAGGCTGCGGTATTGCCCGTTTCCGAGCATCATTTTGATTATGCCCGGGAAGTCTTCGATGCACTGAAAAAAGCTGGAATAAGAGCCGAATTTGATCAGCGGAATGAGAAAATCGGTTATAAAATAAGAACCTGGGAAACTGAAAAGGTTCCATATATGCTTATTCTTGGGGAAAAAGAGAAAGCTGCAGGTAATGTTTCTATAAGGAGGCATAGAAAAGGTGATCTCGGTTCATTATCTTTGCAGGACTTTATAAATCAGGTTTTAGCGGAAGTCAATTCCAAAGAGTCAAACAACTAAAGAGGTAAAATATCGCTCAGGCAGAAACTGTAAGAATTAATGAAGAAATAAAAGCCCCCAAAGTGAGGGTGATTGATATTGATGGAACGCAGCTTGGAATTTATACAATGAAGGATGCATTGAAAATTTCGGCTGAAAGAGGATTAGATCTGGTGGAAATCGCTCCTCAGGCTAAACCGCCTGTGTGTAAAGTGATAGATTTTGGAAAATATAAGTATGAGCAGCAGAAAAGAGAAAAAGTGCAGAGAAAAAATCAGACTGTATCGCTGCTCAAAGAAATAAGACTACATCCCAATACTGATATTCACGATTTTGAGTTTAAGACAAAGCACGCGATTGGATTTCTTGAAGAGGGAAATAAAGTTAAAGTTGCCGTGATGTTTAAAGGAAGAGAAATGGCTTATACTGAACAGGGGGAAGAGCTCCTGAAAAAAGTAATTGAACGGACCGAAAATATTGCAAAGGTAGAATCCCCCATTAAAATGGAGGGAAGAAATATGAATATAATTCTGGTTCCGAGTAAGACAAAGAGTAAAAAAAATAAATAGCAGGATCGTTTATGCCTAAAATGAAGAGTAACAGCGGGGCCAGGAAAACATTCAGGGTAACCGCCACGGGTAAGATCAAGAGGAAGAAAGCTTACAAGAGCCATATTCTTACTTCAAAAGAAAGAAAAAGAAAAAGAAATTTGAGATCGGCTACTTTAGTTTCTAAAGCCGAAACCAAGCGTGTTAAATCGATGCTTCAATAAAGAGAGGATAATATGCCGCGTTCAAAGAACAAAGTCGCTTCGCATAGAAGAAGAAAAAAAATATTAAATATGGCTAAGGGCTACTGGGGAGCCAGGAGCAAAGTCTATACCGTTGCAAAGAATCACGTTGAGAAAGGCCTTCTGCACGCGTACAGGGACAGAAAGCTGAAGAAAAGAGTTTACAGACAGCTTTGGATTGCCAGGATAAATGCAGCCGCAAGATTAAACGGTACTACCTATTCACGATTGATTCATTCTCTGGATACCAAGGGGATTACAATCAACCGTAAAGTTCTTGCCAGCCTTGCCGTAGAAAGCCCTGCAGCTTTTACCGAGCTTATTAAGTTCTCTGCCAACTGATTTAATTTTTTTACTTAAATACCCTCTTTGAAAAAATCTAAGTATTTTTCAAGAGGGTATTATTTTAAACAATCGTATAGTTATGCTCGAAGAAAAAATTAGTGAAATAAAGTCGTCCTTTAATAAAGATCTTCTTGAGACTAAAGATCTCAGGCAGCTCGAAGAGATCAGGATCAAATATCTGAGCCGTAATGGCCTGGTCTCAGGTCTGTTTGATCAGCTTAAATCTGTCCCTGCAGATAAGAAACCCCTTATGGGAAAGCTGCTTAATACTTTCCGGAATGAAGTTACCGAAATCTTTAACTCCCTAAAGGAGAAATTTGAATCCAACGGTGCCGGTAAAGAAGCCCGGCTAGATCTCACCCTCCCTGCCCCGCTTCAGGAAATCGGAAGTAAACATATTTTAACTCAGACCCTCGATGAGATCAAATCAATATTTAAGGGATTGGGTTTCTCCGTATTTGAGGGACCGGAACTGGAATCAGATTATAATAACTTCGGTGCGCTTAACTTCCCTCCGGATCACCCCGCAAGGGATATGCAGGATACTTTCTTCATCAGTAAGGAATTTCTGTTAAGGACACATACTTCACCGGTCCAGATCAGAGTAATGGAACAATTCCCTCCTCCGGTCAGAGCAATAATGCCGGGCAGGGTATACCGCAATGAAGCAGTGAATGCAAGAAGCTACTGTATGTTCCACCAGGTGGAAGGATTATATGTTGATGAGGGAGTAACATTTGCCGAGCTGAAAGGAACGCTTGTAGCTTTTGCAAAACAATTCTACGGGTCCAATCTAAAGTACAGGTTCAGACCTAGCTTCTTCCCATTTACAGAACCAAGTGCAGAAATGGATATAACCTGTTATATGTGCGGAGGTAAAGGATGCAAGGTTTGCAAGCAGTCGGGCTGGCTTGAAATACTAGGATGCGGAATGGTCGATCCAAATGTATTTAAAGCTGTAGGCTATGATCCCGAAAAGTACACCGGGTATGCATTTGGAATGGGAATAGAACGGACGGCAATGCTTAAATACGGCATCGGCGATATAAGGATATTCTTCCAGAATGATTATAGATTTCTTAAGCAGTTTTAGCAGGAGTATGGATTGAAAGTTTCATTAAATTGGCTGAAAGACTATGTAAACCTGGAGGATATTCCGGTTGACGAAATTACTTCCCGCCTGACGATGATAGGGCTTGAAGTTGAAGATTCGGTTAACCAGGGAGAGATGTATAAGGATTTCATCGTAGCTTCAGTAAAAGAAAAGAAGAAGCATCCCAATGCAGATAAACTGTCTGTTTGTATTGTATGGACAGGAGAAAAGGAACTCCAGGTCGTATGCGGAGCCCCCAATGTGGAGCAGGGACAAAAAGTTGTATTTGCTCCAATCGGTACTGTAATTCCAAACGGTAACTTTGTTATAAATAAAGCTAAGATCCGGGGAATGGAATCATACGGAATGATATGCTCAGAATCCGAGCTTGAGTTAAGCGATGATCATACAGGAATAATAATACTCGATCCTTCATTAAAAGAAGGGACTCCGGTTACCAAAGCAATGGGACTTGATGATGTTATAATGGAAATAGCCATTACCCCTAACAGACCCGACGCTTTGTCGCATATAGGTATAGCAAGAGATCTGGCTGCAGCATTCAACCGTGATTTACGGATACCCCGGGTTGATCTTTCTAATAAGACTGCAGGTAAAAAAAATACTGCAGCAGTAGAGATAAAAGATACTATTAATTGCCCCCGTTATACCGGTATAGTAATAAGCAATATTAAAGTGGGAGAATCTCCTGCCTGGCTTAAGCAGCGTTTAACAAATGTAGGTATGCGTCCCATAAATAATATTGTAGATATTACAAATTATGTAATGCTTGAGACAGGGCAGCCTCTGCACGCTTTTGATCTGGCAAGACTAACGGGGAAGAAAATAATCGTACAAAGTACATCCGGAGTAACAGAATTTACAACTCTTGATTCCAAACTGAGAAAACTTCCTGCCGGAACATTAATGATATGTGATGCTGAAAGAAATGTTGCTGTTGCAGGAGTAATGGGAGGAGAGAACTCGGAAGTGGATCAACCCACGAAAAATCTTCTTCTTGAAAGTGCATATTTCAATACTTCCAGTATTAGAAGAACATCAAGACTGCTCGGCTTAAGCACAGAAGCCTCCTACAGGTTTGAAAGAGGAACAGATCCTGCAGGTACTTTATTCGCAGGCTTCAGAGCTGCTGTTATGATAGCAGAACTTGCCGGCGGTGAAGTAAGTGAAGTTATAGATGTTTATCCTTCTCCAAAGCCGAAATTAAAAATTACGCTTCGTTTAAACAGAATCACCAAAGTACTTGGATATGATATTGCTGCAGGGCAGGTAAAGCAGATATTATCCGCGCTGGGTTTAACAATATTATCTGAAAGCAATAGCGGGATAGTGTTGGAAGTACCTGAATACCGTCCTGATCTGGAACGGGAAATTGATCTGATCGAAGAGATATCGAGAATTTATGGTTATGATAATATTCCCGTGGTGCCTAAGATCTCTGTTACACTTGGGGAGAAAACAGATCAGTCGGCTTTTGTAGATAAGGCAAAAAATACTGCAGTTGCTCTCGGACTATATGAGATGATAAATAACCCGCTTCAAAAAGAAAAGACCGCATCCCTTGTGGGGACGAAAATACCTCTTAAAAATCCTCTCAGCCAGGATATGGCTTATTTAAGAACATCCCTTATCCCGGGAGCCCTTGAGATTGTAGCAGCCAATATAAACATCGGGGAACGGGACCTTAAATTATTTGAAATCGGAAATATCTTTAATCAAACTAAGGAAGGTGAGATTGCCGGTTTTGATGATTATACAGAAGTAACCAAAATGCTTTTCTGTCTTAACAGGCAGATCAACTCTCAAAACCTGGAATAGAAATGAGGAATATTTCGATTTTTACACCTTAAAAGGAATAATAAACAGCTTTTTAAGGGAAATGCTGCTTGACAATGTTTTAAATGATTTATATTATCACAATGGAAATACTTTATTCGATTTACAGCTTGAGAAACTGTATGAGAATAAAGCTGCGGGATATGGAGGCAGGATAAGGAGGGAATTGCTGAAGGAATACGGGATCGAGCAGGATGTATTCTGTTTTGAGCTTAATCTTGATATTCTAAAAGCAATACCGGAATCCCGGCCTAAGTTCAGAGAACCCCTGAAATTTCCAAAGGTTAACAGGGATTTTGCTTTCATATTCGATCAGCAGGTGAAATATGAGGAAGTCAGTAGTTTTATTAAGGAACAGGCATCCGGCTTGTTGAAATCTGTAGAACTATTTGATATTTTTGAAAGTGAGGTACTTGGTCCGGGTAAGAAAAGTATGGCATTCAGCCTGGAGTTCTTTGACGAGACCAGGACATTGACTGAGGAAGAAATTGAAAAGGACTTCAGCAGTCTGATTTCTAAGATCACAAAACATTTTAATGCTGTTTTAAGAGGAAACTGATGGCAGATATGACTAAATACGATGTTCTGTTAAATGAACTGTTTACAATCGAGTCACAGCTGACTGTCCATAGGAATAAAACAAAGGACATATTCGAAAAGAATAAAGTTCTTGAACACAGGATTGCTGAAGTAACCAGGGAAAACAAAGAATTAAAACAAAAGGTTGCTGAATTATTAACCCTCCTGGAACAAAAGAATGATGAGGCCGACAGCTTATTCACATCATCCGGTTCCAGGGAAAAAGAAGCATTAAAGGCGAAGATCCTGAATTTAATTTCAAGGATCGACTATCATTTAAGTTCTTAATTTTAATGTTCGTTTGATGGAATGACATAATGACCGATAAGAAGAAGCTTAAATTAAAAATCTTTGATAAAGAATATTCTTTACTGGTTGAAAATGAGGAAGTAGCAAAGGAACTTGCTATTTACGTCAATAAAGTAATGGAAGAAACTAAAGAAGAACTTCCTGATCAGCCGGCTCAAACAATAGCGATTATCGCGTGCTTGAATATTGCGTATGATCTGTTTTTGGAAAAGAATAAAAACAGGGAATTTTTAATCCAGGCAGGAGATAAGATTAAAAAGATTAAGCTTCTTATCAACGATCCTGTTATGTCTGAACCATCCTAAGTTTTTCCGACCTGTCAATCACTAATAATGGAAAAACTAACTCATCGAAGCGAGGGGTTTGACTCACGAACGTCTATTGCAGGCCTCGTTCTCTTGTCCTTGTGACCTGAGAATTCCATGGGACTTGTTCCCAGCGGGACAGTGGAAGCAAAAAGCGATCGGGCAAACACCATATATGTGCTTTAAATTTGGGTTT
This sequence comes from uncultured Ignavibacteriales bacterium, assembly GCA_963764685.1. Lineage (GTDB taxonomy): Bacteria > Bacteroidota > Ignavibacteria > Ignavibacteriales > Ignavibacteriaceae > CAVXTT01. The sequence continues at coordinate 38,269 of CAVXTT010000019.1, read as the reverse complement.
TTTCTGGTTACGCTGATTGACAGGCGGGATTTATTAACTATTCCGTATTTGGAGGAAAAATGGATACACTGTTGCTAATACCAATGGTGATAATCCTTGTAGCGTTGTTTTTCTACTTTGGCTGGCTATTTAATTCTAGACTCGGTAAAAAAAGTATAGTTGCGGCTGAAGAACGGTCTAAACAGATAATTGCTGATGCACAAAAAGAATCTAATAATGTTAAAAGAGAAAAACTGCTCGAGGTAAAAGATGAATGGTATAAAAAGAAAGTAGAATTTGATACCGAGGTTAATCAGAAAAGACAAAAAATCTCGGGAATGGAAAAACAGCTTACGGTAAGAGAAGAGAATATTGAAAAGAAGTTTGACCAGATCATAAAAAAAGAAAGGGAAACAAAAACATTTGAGAAAGAGCTACAGGATCTAAAGAAAAACCTCAACAACAGAGTAGTTGAGATACAGAAACTTGAACAGGAACAGAATACCAGGCTTGAAAAGATCTCAGGACTTACTGCCGAAGAAGCTAAGAAAATGCTTATGGAAAATATGGTTAACCAGGCGAAGTCTGAAGTCTCTGTTGTTATAAAAGAAATACACGACCAGGCAAAGTCAGAAGCTAAAAAAGACGCACAGAAAATAATTGTGCAGGCCATCCAGAGAACAGCTGCCGATCATTCCATAGAAACTACCGTCTCCGTTGTGCAGATCCAGAACGACGAAATGAAGGGAAGGATCATCGGAAAGGAAGGACGTAATATACGCTCCTTTGAAGCTGCCACCGGCGTTGATGTTATTGTAGATGATACCCCGGAAGCCGTTATCCTCTCCTCATTTGACCAGTTCCGCAGAGAAGTTGCAAGAGTTTCTCTCGAAAAGCTTATTTCCGACGGAAGAATACATCCTGCACGCATCGAAGAAGTAGTAGAAAAAGTAAGGCTGGAGCTCGAAGAAGAGATGATAAAGGAAGGGGAAAATACTGTGCTTCAGCTTGGACTTCATAATATGCATTCAGAACTTATAAAGCATATCGGAAAAATGAAGTACCGTTCGAGCTACGGACAAAATTTACTCCAGCACAGCGTTGAGGTTGCATATCTGACAGGAATAATGGCTGCCGAAGTTGGTCTTGATGTAAGTCTTGCTAAACGGGCAGGACTCCTTCACGATATTGGTAAAACCGTAGATAAAAGTATTGAAGGTCCCCACGCACTTATAGGATACGAACTTACCAAAAAATTCAAAGAGCATCCTATTGTTGTTAATGCTGTCGGTTCGCATCACGAAGATATTGAGATGGAGCACCCGATAGCACCATTAGTACAGGCGGCAGATGCAATAAGCGGTGCACGTCCCGGTGCAAGACGAGAACCACTCGAAAGTTACGTTAAACGTTTAGAGACACTTGAAGCCCTTGCCAAATCATTTGAAGGTGTTGCAAAGACGTATGCTATCCAGGCCGGCAGGGAAGTACGTGTTGTTGTTGAACACGATAAGATAGATGATATAGTAGCCGAAAAATTAGCACACGATATAGCCAGCAAAATAGAAGCTGAAATGGAGTACCCCGGACAGATAAAAGTTACTGTTATAAGGGAAGTGAGAAAGATTGGGTACGCGAAGTAGTTGATTAGTTGATTGGTTGATTAGTTGATTAGTTGATTGATTATGGTTGATTAGTTGATTGGTTGATTGGTTTTGGACAGGTTGGCACCTGTCCTTTTTTTATTTTCGTTACGAGGCTATTCTCATTTAATATTAAATACTCCGATATATTTATATTATAGTTATATGAACAGATTACTTCTATTTTACGCATTATTTAGTTTAATTCCCTTTAATATTCTGCCCCAGGGCAAAGTGGAAAACTCTCAGCCGGGAGGATTGTTCCTCCCCTCTGAAGGGGAAATAACCGTTATGATAGTATTTGTCCAGTTCCCTGATGATAATTTTATCCCCCCAAATAATGACCAATGGCCGAGGGGCGGTAATCCTTCGAATATGGATAAGTGGCTTGATGAAGAATGGACCGGACAACCTACACCCGGTTCAATGACAGACTACTTTAACCAAATGTCACTTGGAAAATTAAAAGTAACCGGAAAGGCAGTTTCACTTACCGCGTTAAATACCAGGGAGTGGTATGCAAACGAAAAATGGACCAGGTATAACATTCACCGGCAGATAATTGAAAAGCAGCTTGATCCTGAATGGGACTTTACTCAGTTCGATAACTGGACAATCAATAAAAGATACAGCTGTACATTGAAGCCGGACGGGAAAATAGACTACATATTTTTTATCTGGCGGAATGTTGATATGGATCTTACTCCTGATGTCATTTCCGCAATGATGAAAAAGATGGATATGGGATGGATAGGCTCGATAGGATCAAAACCATCAAGTGAACCGGACTTCAAGATCCATGTAGATAACGGGGCAAGATATTTTGATGTAAATACCTATGGCTCAGGATGTACGGTTATAAATTATTTCTTCAAGGATGCATTCAGGTTTGCCATACACGAATTTGCTCATAATCTTCTTGGCGGAAATAATTTTCACAGCGGTCACGCTTTCTGGGCTATGCTCTCGGGCTATGAGGTAAGATCATTTATGATCAATGCATGGGAAAGACACAGACTGGGCTGGGGCAATGTTATCACTATTCCTAAAAAGACAGGTACGATTAAAAATGCAGAACTTAAAGATTTTATTACCACCGGCGATGCATACAGGATTGAAATAGATTCAGCATCTAACCAGTACTTCTTTATTGAATATCACCAGGGGATATCGGAATGGGATAAATGTTCGGGGTATCCTGAGGATAAAGGAATTTTTGTGTTCCGGCAGGATGCATTCGGAACCTCTGCATTTGGCGGGACAGCCGATTGGCTGAAGCTTATCCCCGCAGAAGGAAGATATAAATGGAATATTACAAGATGGGAACAGAATCAATGGGGTCCCGGTAATCTTCCAGTATTTCAGAAAGCGGGTCCTGACAGCGATTCCGGATATTCACCTACGGATTTCCAGATGTTATCCAAACCGGGAGATAAACCTAATATTAAAGCGAACTATGAGATCATCTACCAGGAAGGTGGAAACGGAAATATAATTAATGAACCATTGAGGAGCGGCAAGGGGAAAGATGCATTCCGCCCCGGCTTTAATGAAGTATTCAGTCCCTGGAGTAATCCAAACTCCCAGGACAAGAACAAAAAGGAAACAGGAATAGGATTTAAAATAAAGAGTATTGAAAACGGCAAGGCCGTTCTTGATATTTATATTAATACGGCAGAAAAAACATTAAAATAACCACTAAAAGCTTCAATTTTCACCATTTGTAGGCAACCTGGCTTCCGGTAAGCTATCTTTTCTCCAGCTCTATATCTAAATATTTTTACAATTCTTTGACAACATATTTAATAAAATATTATATGTTATAGTCAACTAATTTTAGGGAGTTCTATATGAAACAATTCATTACCTTTATAGTCATTTTCTTATTGGGGGCATCTTCAATCATTTCTCAGACAGAAACTCTTACCGTTCTTTATCTGAATGATACTCACTCCTGTCTTGCACCTCTTGGTCCAAGAACAGCAGACCTGCAGGGAACTGTAGGAGGTATCGCCCGCGCCGCATCGGTTATCGGCAGCTATGAAATGGGCAGCGGGAATGTTCTCACACTTCACAGCGGGGACTTCTGTATCGGTGATCTTTTCTATAATAAATATTTTGGTGTACCCGAACTGCAGATACTTAACCAGGTAGGTCTGGATGCAATGACAGTGGGCAATCACGAATTTGATCTTGGTCCAACCACTTTAGAGACTGCACTAACAGCTGCATTCGGTAATCCCAGTACAGGTTTTCCGCTGCTCTCCGCAAATGCTGATCTTTCAGCTTACCCGGGAAACCTAAGCACTTATATAAAATCTTATACTATTAAGAATTTCGGGGATCTTAAGGTGGGCATATTCGGTCTCACAACTCACGAAACAAATATGCTGTCGAATCCTTCTCCTGTCGTTATCGATGATGATTTTCTTACAACGGCGGGAATCATGGTACAAACACTTAAAGTTGTTGAAGGATGCGATTTCGTAATTTGTCTTTCCCATTACGGAACTCTGGGAGACCAGGCACTTGCAACATATGTTCCCGGTATTGATTTAATTGTTGGAGGACACGATCATATACCGGTACCGCCAACAAAGATCGGCGATACCTGGCTGGTGCAGGGATTTTCCCAGTACCAGGCGATTGGTAAACTGGATTTTGAAATATCTTCAACTTCTATTGTATTGGCCGGCAGCGAAATAATAAAACTTGATGCATCAATTCCTGAGAATCCGGCAATTGCTGGTATTGTTACAGGTCTCATTGCAGGTATCGAGGCTTTATATGGTCCCGTATACTCCCAGCAGATAGGTAACTCTAATCAGTTTATGGAAGAATATGCAGCCAACACTAACAAGCCGGGTAACCATTCCACCTCCTGCGGCAATTTTATATCTGATGCAATGGTATGGAAGACAGGGACAGATTTGGCAATCGAACCGGGCGGAAGTATAGCTATGCCGATTTACCAGGGACCTATTGTACCTGCCGATCTTTTCAGGACAGTAGGTTACGGATTTAACACGCAAAACGGATTAGGCTTCCGTCTTCTAACAGCATCTATTTCCGGTTATGAATTATACAGAGCTATGGAGATTCTTCTCACATTTTTGGATAACGAAGATTTCTTCCCTCAGTTCTCGGGGTTAACTCTAAGATATATGCCCTACGCACCTGAAGGAGAAAGAGTATCTTCAATAAAGATTAATGGAAAAACTCTTAACCCTACCCAGATGTATACATTTACTTCAAACGAACTTGTTCCGAAGATGCTTGATCTGTTCGGGATAATTTACCAGGACGTCGTTATTATGGATAATTATACCGAGTTCCAGAACCTATGTGCATATACGGAATATCTCGGCGGAAAGATAAAAGCGGGAAATCAGGCAAGAGTTATCGGAGTCGGTTATGATGAAGAAGATCAGGTAATGAGTAATGTTCTCCCGGTTAACGGAAAAATGCAGAACTATCCTAATCCGTTCAATCCTTCAACAGTAATAACATTTTCTATACCTATTGATGGTATAGTAAAGTTAACTGTTTACAACACCATCGGGGAAGAAGTTACGGTTCTTTCGAATGAATATAAAACAGCCGGAGAATATCAGGTTCAATGGCAGGCAGCAAATTGCCCGGCAGGTGTATATTTCTACAATATACAAAGCACCGGTTACAATGAAACAAAGAAAATGTTACTGCTGAAATAATCACTGTGCAATAACAATTAACCGTCTTTACGGGCGACTCCGGTCGCCCGTTTGGTATGACCCAATTAAATTTATAACTCGGTATAATCACACGGCAGCGAGTGATTAGGCATTCATCCCATAGACGTTAAATACATTTTATGTTGTTTTCATTAACTAAGAACAAAGAACCAAGAACCAAGAAACAGGATCTTTACAACCCGGCACTTTTTCAACCGCAGCATTAGCCATTCATACGCATATTTTTTTTACCGCGCATCCAACACAACCTTATACCCGAACCGGTACTATACCTGTATTAAAGGATTAATAACTCGTTTTTTAATTAAATAACAAAGATTTGTTTTCTAATCCTCATCCAATCCTTATGTAACTCTGATCTAATCCTCACATTTCCTCAAAAGTGAGGATTAGATGAGGATTAGATCAGGATTAGATGAGGATTAGAAAGTAAGTGCTTGTAAAAAAATTAATAGGTATTTTTAATACCCCTCCATTACGAGATCATTCCATCCTTCCTTGCAGGGAATTCTGTATTGTACTGATATATCAAATCTAAAAAATTACCCTGGATACATCTTACCCCGGTACACTGCCAGCTTCCGGTTTTGCATAATAAATGCGCATTATTTCTATTTAATTTCTATTATAACAGTTCCCGACTGGCATTATCCTGGTTATATACCAGCTATATCTCTCGTTCCGGAGTAAAAGATAAAGCAGAGATAAGTAAAGTATAAAGGGAGGATATACCAACGGTGAAGCAATGATAAGAGAGGCTATATAGAAATTTATTAGAAAGAAAACAGAAAAACCGGGGAAGTATTTCTGTTCATAAGATTTATTATAAACATTCATAAACAGTTCGCATTCCACATTGTTGCGCAATAGTTAGTTTGCACCAAAATATCAAGAGATCATATATTTGAAATAATTTACAAACCTCTCTGTCGCTGCTCTGCAGCTTGAATGTTTTTGGGGGTTCTGTTTTCTACAGACATATCGTCCCGATGGGACTTAGGGCAGAAAGAGTCTATTACAACGTTCGTGTCAGTCCTATATGGACGATATGTCTGTAGAAAAATAACACCATATTAAAATCAACGTCCAGTAGGGACGGCAGAGACTTTATTCAATTTATTTGAATAGCCACGCGATTTATCGCGTGGTAGGAATGCAGTCAAAAATCAGGGCTTCAGCCCAAAAGTGAAAGTCGGTTTGGGCTAAAGCCCATTATTCCTCATTCATCTTACCCCGAGCTAAAGCTCGGGGCTATTCATCCATCGTACCATCGTACCATTGTACCATCGTACCATCGCACCATCGAACTATTTAAGTATCATCATCTTCTTAGTCTGCACAAAGCTGCCGGACTGCAGTTGATAGAAATACATTCCGCTTGAAAGCTTCGATGCATTGAATTCAACTTCATATTCACCCGGCTGTTTAACTTCATTAACAAGCGTGGCTGATCTCATTTCCGAGCAGATCAAAGATTTTAAGTGTAAGGAACTGTCCTCTTTCTGATGAGCCGCCGCTGTAATTCGGGACCCTGTATTTGATCCTTGTTGAAGGATTAAAGGGATTTGGATAATTGTCAAATAAATAAAATCCTGTCACTTTTGAATAATCATCCACTGATGTAGGGAGAAGGTAATGCACAACAACTTTTGCGCTAATGCTTACAGTGTCCGTTACCGAAATTATAACTGCAGAAACTGTATCATCTCCTGATTCAACCGGTGCAGTTATTTCGGCCTCGTATAATCCGTTGCCGAGATCCGTAACACTGCCTAATGTACCTTCTCCCGTATTGCTGAGTATAATGTTTAAACCGGGGGCGAGGAGAGTATCGGAATTATTTTTGGGACTTATAGTTATTACTGCACTAGATGTATCATCTGCAATAAGCGTATCAGTGCTGATCGTCATCTCCGACAGGAATGGATCAACAATATTGAATTTGCCGGCTTTCCAATGATCAAACTTATCCTGTAGAAGATCTATGGGATCAACATTAGGAGTTGTATTGGGGACAATCTCCTGCAGATAAAAATTACCATTATCTCCAATCCTTACTACTTTAATAAAGGATGATAATGATGATGTACCGTTTGACATACACCTGGTATCTGCACCGACAATCTTTGCTGCCTGGAGTGTTTTCATTAATCTGTCTGCAAGAGGACCTTCAGTATTCAGGAACGCGTATTTCATCGTATCTATTATCATCTGTCCTAAAAGAATATTTCCCTGTATGGAATAACCGGGACCTGTGGCGTGAGCTTTATAATCATCACAGTTGATACCTGTATATGCGGCGCTTTCACCTCTGCGGGTAAGATCAACAACACCATACTGCCGTATTGTAGGATTGCCCTGAGCATCATTGGCTGTAACGGAATCAATGATCTGCTGCGGAGAATAACCTGCAACCATATAATTATGCGCCTTTACCTGGTTAGCGATAAGCCAGTAAGCCTGGGTATGAATTGCTCCTATCCCTTCAATTACATCGCTTATTATAAACGCACCTATATTTCCGTAAGTAACACAGGATGCGCCGGCACTTCCGATCTCGCCGGTTACAGTATCAACAGCAACAATTGAAAAGGTATCCTGGGAATAAGAATTTATTGTGAAAAATATAATCAGTAAGGCAGCCGGTAGAAAATTGATCTTCATAATACACTCCTTTGAAAATTAAGAACCTCCCGATACACCCTTGCGGGACTTGTGCAAAATAAATAATTATTACATCAAATATTCCTGTTATCCACTGCTGTCCAAAATAAATTAGAGTTTAGATAAAACACTTATCATTGATTGAAATTAAACAGATTCCTCTATTCTCTAAATTAAACCCCCAACTTCAAACAAATAGCCCACGGTTTTTAACCGTGGGGCTGAATAAAAACAAAATTATCCTTAACCCCTTCAAGGGGTTTACCAATCTTGAATATATAACCAGGGAAAAGTACCTGATAGCGGTGGGAGGCAGAAGCTTAAAAAAAATTGATGAGTAATCCCCGTTCGGGAAAGTTACGTTTAATATTCAATGGCAAACCCCTGAAGGGGTTGACGTGTATATATTTATCCCCCTTCCCCACGGTTAGAAACCGTGGGCTATTAGAAACCGTGGGCTATTAGATTATATGGAAACCGTGATTGGGCTATCTGGAAACCATTATCTGATTCTGGTATTTTGGACAGATATGCTGTTATCATTTTATTATATTGTTTTATCCGCCTTATTGTGACCTGTCGCCCCTGTTTGCTTATATTTATAAATTAAAAAAAACTATAAAATGGTTGTTATTTCAGCAAATATTTTTTCTGCATACCCGGAAGTAGAATGCGGGGTATCCACAAAAATAGGACTGCACCGGGGAGCGCCATATTTCTTTAATCTTTCATACTCTGTTGGCGATGACCCTGAGAATGTTAAAATAAACCGGCAGGCGTTCTTTGCATATTTCGGTTTTAAAGAGAATGATGTTGCCTTTCAGAAACAGATACATACAGATAACATTTCAATAGTATCTAAAGGCGGAAGCAGCGGCGAGAGTGATGCTCTTATTACAGATAAGAAAAATCTCGCGCTTATTATCAGCACTGCCGACTGCGCTCCTGTATTTTTATATGCACCTGATAAAAAGATCATTGCGGGCGTACATTCCGGCTGGAGAAGTACTGAACTGAATATAATACCAAAAGTAATCAGGAGGATGCAATCTGAATTCGGATGCGCACCCGGAGAAATACTTGCATATTCAGGTCCCTCTATATGCGGTTCCTGTTATGAGGTAGGGAAAGAATTTAAGGAGAAGTTCGATTCAAAATATCTTAAACCCTTCGGTGAAAAATATAAACTGGATCTTCCGCTCAGGATCTATGACCAGCTTACCGGTTCCGGAGTAAAAGGTTCGAATATCGAGATCTCTGCAGAATGCACGTTCGAAAATAAAGATCTGCTTCACAGCTACCGGAGGGACGGGCCCCGTTCCGGCAGGGCATTAGGATTAATTGTAATGAAGAGCTGATATGAAGAGTGAACCTGTAAAAATATTCCTTGCATACGCGCTCGCCTGTCTGATCTGGGGAACCACCTGGCTGGCTATAAGGATCGGGCTGGAGGATCTGACTCCTGTTATTTCAGTCGGATACAGGTTTTTACTCGCATCGGGATTTATATTCCTGATAATGAAGATCAATAAAATTCCCTTAAACCTGGATAAGCCGTCCTTCATACTTTACATTATAATGGCGCTTTTCTCATTCGCAATTCCTTTTGGCTTTGTTTACTGGGGAGAGCAATATGTGCCTTCGGGGCTGGCAGCCGTGCTGTTTGCAGTCTATCCTTTTTTTGTAACGATTTATTCTTATTGGTTTATCCCCGGTGAAAAAATAGATATATATAAACTTTGCGGCATTCTGCTTGGGTTCTCAGGTATTGTAATTATTTTTTCAGATCAGATAAGCGGAGATTTCTCCGGTTATATGGTTGGAATGATATTAATATTACTTAGTGCAATTATGCAGGCAGGTGCGGCAGTTACAATTAAGAAATACGGTCATCACCTGCATCCGCTTACAATAAACCTGGTGCCGATGTTTTTAGCGGGAGTATTAATGCTGATCACCGGATTTCTTGTTGAGAATACAGCAGAAATAAAATATACATCCAATGCAGTTCTCTCAATTCTGTACCTGGCATTCTTCGGAAGTGTGGTAACATTTACATCATATTACTGGCTGCTGAAAAGAATTAACATAGTCATACTTTCCCTGATTGCTTTTATAACACCTGTAATAGCACTGTTTGCCGGATGGGTCTTTTATTCAGAAGAATTCAGCAGCCGGCATATTGCCGGGTCTGTCGTGGTGCTTATAAGTTTATTAATTGCCAACTGGGGGAATGTGTCAAAATATTATCGATCAAATACTGATCTTATTAAAGGAAAATAAATGCAGAATATCATCCGGATTAAAAAAGCTACTTTCTATGGATATCACGGAGTGCTTACCGAAGAACAGAACGTAGGGGGAAAATTTGAAGCTGATGTGGATATATATACCGACTTCAGAGAAGCAGCCGATAAGGACAGGCTGAAAGCCACTATTGATTACCACCAGGTATATAAATTTTTGTATAAGCTGGCGCTGGAAGAAAAGCACTACCTTATCGAAACCCTGACAATGAAAATTGCAGATGAGCTGCTTATCAGGTTCCCCGGAATTAATCAGGTAGCTGTAAGAGTAAGAAAAAATAACCCTCCCCTGGGGGGAGTTGTCGATTGTGTTGAAGTGGAAGTAGTTAAATCCAGGGAAGAACTTAAGTGAAAAATACAGCATTCCTTGCCCTTGGATCGAATATCGGGGACAGGGAATTGAATATTCACAATGCTGTAAAGGAAATTGATAAACAAGCTGGCTGCAAAGTAATTAAGTCGTCATCCCTTTATGAAACCAAACCATTCGGCTTTGCCGAACAGGAGAATTTTTATAACGGGGTGATCAAGATAGAGACAGAACTTGGTGCCGGAGAGCTTTTTGATCTTATCAAACAAATAGAAAATAAAATAGGCAGAAAGCAGACATTCAAATGGGGTCCAAGGGAAATTGATATTGACCTCCTTTTTTTCAATGATGAGATCATAAACAATGACATACTAAGAGTTCCCCATCCGGGAATAGCCGAAAGGGATTTTGTACTTGTTCCACTCTCAGAAATTGCACCTGGTTATATTCACCCTGAATTAAAGGAAAAAATTTCTGATATTTGTAAAGCAGTTACCGGAAAAAATATCATTAGAAAAATTTAACGGAAATACATTGAACGAAAAACCTGCAGTAAAGTATATAGCAATTGAAGGGGTTATAGGTGCCGGAAAAACCACTCTTGCAAAGAAGATAAAAGATAAGCTCAATGCTGAATTGCTGCTCGAGCAGTTTGAGACAAATCCTTTTCTTGAAAAATTCTATGTCGACAGGCGAAGGTATGCATTCCAGACACAGATGTTCTTTCTTATCAACAGGTATAAACAGCAGCAGGAGCTTAACCAGGAGAATCTCTTCATTGATTATATTGTGTGTGATTACATTTTTGAAAAGGACAAGGTATTTGCCTATTTAAACTTATCCGGAGAAGAATTAAAGCTGTATGAAAGTATTTTCCCTCTGCTGCAGCGTAATCTCCGGAAACCTGACCTGGTGGTTTATCTGCAGTCAGGGATTGACAGACTGATGTATAATATAAGGAGAAGAAGCAGGAGGATCGAACGTAACTTATCAAGAGCTTACATCGAAGAATTGAGTGAAGCCTATAACCATTATTTCTTCAGATATACTTCAACCCCTCTGCTGATAGTTAATTCTACCGATATAGATTTTGTAAATAATGACGGTGATTTTGATGAGCTGTTTAAGGAGATATTCCGTGAGGACAGAGGTTTTACAGAATACTTCAAACCCGAAACTAAGAAACTGATCTGATGTTAAGATTATTACTTTTTTTAATTGCTTTTTATTTCATTTACAGAGTCGGAAAGCTGCTGCTCCGCCGATATATAAACAAATCTCTGGACAATTATCAGGGGAATGTTAAACGCAGGAACGATAAGTTCAAAGATGCGGACGATGCTAAATTTACAGATATCATTGATCCTGATAAGAAAAAGCCTGAAGAATAATAAATGCCCGATAACCTCCTTTCCGGTTTTATCAATGGTATTCTTAAAAAGACTTTATCAGTTAAGGAAAACAGAAGCCGGGATCTGGGAAACCCCAAACGCTTTTTGATCGTAAGACAGCATAATCAACTGGGTGATCTTTTAGCCAGCGTTCCTTTATTCAGGGCAGTCAAGGAAACATATCCGGGGAGTGAGATTACACTTATTCTAAGTCCCGTAAATTACCAGGGATTTAATTAAGAACAAATACATAGACCATCTTTTCATTTTTGATAAGACGAAGCTCTTTAGTCCAGCCTATATTTCTAAACTGCACAGTATTCTGCGGCAAAGGTATGATGTAGCTATTGTTCCGGTTGTAGTATCCATTTCTTTTACAAGTAATTTGATTGCGCGCCTGTCTGATGCGAAGATCCGGATAGGAGCATCGGCGCTTGATAATAAACCAAATAAAAGCGCATACCTGTTTGACAGGAGGGTTGATGTTTGTTTTAAGAATCATCCTGATTCTAATGTGGGAGAAAGAAGTCTTGAGGTAGTTAAGCCATTCGGCATCTCTACAAGTAATCTTCGGTCTGAAATAAGCTTTGACAGCCAGGATAAAAAAGCATCTGAAGAATTTATAAGTACACTCGACCGGCAGAAGCATCAGTACCTTATTGGTTTTCACGCAGGAGCAGGAAAGCCGCCCAACCGCTGGTCGTTATATAAATATATAGAACTGATGCAGGAAATATCATCTGATTATCCTGTAAAGTTCTACCTGACCGGAAGTTCAAAGGACAAAGAGGAAAACGAGTTTATTAAAACTCACTGCAGTCTTATTGCCGGTGAATTCATTAATAAGCCTATTTCCCAGGTTGCTGCATTAGTGGCTGCTTCCGATTTGTTCATCTGTAATGATACCGGGATAATGCACGTTGCAGGAACTACCAACACTCCCCAGATATCGCTGTTCGGACCAACGAATCCTTTTAACTGGGCTCCCCTGGGAGATAATAAAATATTTATAAAGCGTTCGGACCTTATAGATGATATTTCCGTAGATGATGTTTTAAGTGAATGCAGGAAGTTTCTTAAAAAGGAAGGGAAGAATGCCTAAACAGAATCTGGCAGCGCTGGATATAGGCACAAATTCCTTTCACCTTATTATTGCCCGTGTTAATGATGATAAGTCGTTCAAAGTCATTGAGAGAAAAAGGGAAGTACTTCGCATTGCTTCGAAATCAGCAGACGGCAGGAAAATAATCAGCGGTGATGAATTAAAGAAAGCTGTTGAGGTACTTAAGGAATTCAAAAAGACCGCTGATGCTTATGACGCAGAAATAAAGACAGTTGCTACCAGCAGCGTCAGGGAAGCTGAGAACAGGGATGAGTTTATCTCCGTAGTTTATAAAAAAACGGGCATCCGGATCGAAGTAATTGACGGATCTGAAGAGGCAAAACTAATTTTTCTTGGTGCATCCGGGGCGCTGGATCTAAAGGGGCAGGATGTATTCTGCTTTGATATCGGCGGGGGGAGTACAGAGCTTATCTTAAGAAAGAATAATAAGTTCGTATTTGCAGAGAGCCTTCCGCTTGGAGCAGTACGTCTGAGTAATATGTTCTTGCCGGGTTATATACTGGATGATAAAAGAATAAAAGATTGTGAAGAGTATATACTTAAGACCTTTAGTTCAAATCCGAAGCTTGCTTTATATGAAAAAGTTAAAATAAATGTCGGTACTTCAGGTACAGTACAATCCGCAGTGCTGTTATCGCATTCGGTAATCAGTAACTTGTCGCCCGATAAGATGAACGGGTACAAGCTGACCTATGATGAGCTTTTGCACGTAGTAAAAGAAGTAATGCAGAAAAAAACAGTTGAAGAAAGAAAAACCATAAAGGGAATGGAAGCTAAAAGAGCAGATATCATTCCTGCGGGTTTTTTGATTCTTAAAGCTGTATTTGAACAGTTTGACCTGGACACCCTGGTATTCTCCGATTATGCCCTCCGTGAAGGTTTAATCCTTTCCCAGCTTTGATTAGTTGATTAGTTGATTGGTTGATTGGTGAGTAAGGATTTTAAGGCTCAAAGATATATGGGGGCAAATGACATTGAGTTTTTTTCTAGAAGCTTCTTTCAGGATGCTTATCTCAAAGTGTTGTACCAGAAAGATACAAAATATTATCTAGCTGTTACCCTGCTTCCCCCGCCTCGCCACAAATGACTCCAGTCCAACCAATCAACCAATCAACCAATCAACCAATCAACTAAACCCCTACCTTTTAATATCAGACCCTGCTGTTTATATTAGTTAATCACTTTTAGAAAATGAATGGAAAATATCAGGAATTTTTGCATAATTGCGCACATTGATCACGGTAAATCGACTATTGCAGATTGTCTTCTTGAAACGACAGGTACCATAAGCGCAAGGGAAGCAAAAGCTCAGGTTCTTGACGATCTTGATCTGGAAAGAGAGAGGGGCATTACCATAAAATCCCACGCCATCCAGATGAAATATAAAGCTGCAGATAAAGAAAATTATATACTTAATTTAATTGATACACCGGGACACGTAGATTTCAGTTATGAAGTATCCCGTTCGCTTGCTGCCTGTGAAGGAGCGCTCCTTATTGTTGATGCTGCACAGGGGGTTGAGGCACAGACAATAAGCAATCTGTATCTTGCCATCGATGCGGGACTTGAGATAATCCCCGTTATCAATAAGATTGATCTTCCCTCGGCGGAAATTGACAGGATTAAAGGACAAATAATTGATCTGATCGGTTGTAATGATCAGGATATTCTTCTAGCCAGTGCGAAGGCAAAAATAGGTATTCCGGAAATACTTGAAGCAATAGTTAAAAGGATACCCCCTCCGAAAGGAGAGCCGGATCAGCCGCTGCAGGCTCTTGTCTTTGATTCAATCTTTGATCCTTACAGGGGTGCTATTGCTTATATCAGGATATTTCACGGCACATTAAGAACAAACGACAAGATAAGGTTCTTCGTTAATAATAAAGAATTTGTGGCTGAAGAAATAGGCATACTTGGTTTAAGAAAGATCAAGACCGATGAACTGTCTGCAGGTAATGTTGGGTATCTTATAGCCGGAATAAAAGATGTGCACGATACAAAAGTCGGCGATACGGTTACTCACGCAAAGCACGGTGCCAGTGTACCGCTTCCGGGATATAAGGAAGTGAAGCCGATGGTGTACAGCGGACTTTATCCCACAAACTCAGAGGAGTTTGAAGATCTTAGAGATGCCTTGGAGAAATTCCGTCTTAATGATTCTGCGCTGATCTATCAGCCGGAAACATCTGCGCTTTGGGATTTGGCTTCAGATGCGGCTTCCTGGGACTCCTTCATATGGAAATAGTACAGGAAAGATTATTCAGAGAATATAACCAGTCAATTATTACCACTCTTCCTAACGTTGAATACAGAGTTTATAAAAAGAACGGGGAAGTAATTACAGTTGATAATCCTGCTGAGATGCCCCAGGTAGGAGATATTGATCATGTTGAGGAACCTTATGTAAAAGCACAGATTGTTTGTCCCAGCGAATATGTAGGGAACATCATGAAACTCGCGATGGATAAAAGGGGTACTTACAAGAACACCACCTACATTGATCCTACAAGGGCAGATATACAATATGATTTTCCTTTATCGGAGATCATCTTTGATTTTTATGATAAACTTAAATCGCTTACTCGCGGATATGCCTCTTTTGATTATGAATACCATGATTACAGGGAATCCGATCTTGTAAAGCTTGATATCCTTCTTAACAGTGAGCCTGTAGACGCCTTGTCGATGATCGTTCACAGGGATAAATCATACGACTGGGGAAGGAAAGTATGCAGCAAACTTAAAGATCTGATACCCCGCCAGATGTTTGAAATAAGTGTGCAGGCAGCAATCGGGACGAAAGTAATTTCAAAGTCGGTAATAAAAGCCTTAAGAAAGAACGTACTTGCAAAATGTTATGGAGGAGATATTACAAGAAAGAGAAAGCTGCTTGAGAAACAGAAAGAGGGGAAGAAGAGAATGAAGCAGGTTGGCAATGTTGAGATCCCGCAGGAAGCATTCCTTGCAGTACTCCAGATTGATGAATAAACCAGGGCATTGATTTGAACGATACTGATTATCGTGATCTGAATGAAGGGGAAATGGTTAATAAACCGGCACATTCCTTTGTCCGCAAGTTTATATATACTGTTATAATCGCTTTCCTTGTTGGTATTATAATTAAAGGTTTTTTCTTTGAAGCATTCAGAATACCGACTGGATCAATGGAGGATACCCTTCTCCCAGGGGATTTTTTAGTAGTAAATAAAGCTGCCTATTCACTGGATACTCCTGCAAATATTCCTCTTACCGGAATGAGCATCCCGCATTTTACATTAATAAGCTGGTCAGCCCCTTTACGTGATGATATTATAGTATTCGAATTCCCGGGTAATAAGGATGAATTATTACCCTTGCAGCCTGCTAATTATATTAAGAGAGTAGCAGGCATTCCCGGCGATACTATCGAACTCCGGAATAAAGTGCTTTATGTGAACAATAAGGAGACGCCATTCCCGGAGCTTGTTAAGATAAGCAAAACCTCTTCTTTCAGATGGGGGGAAGCAGAAAAAAATCTTTACCCAGGGAACAATGGATGGAACAGCGATTTTTACGGTCCCCTTGTGGTACCTTACAAAGGACAGACGATTCAGGTAAATCCCCGGAATATTAATGACTGGAAAACAATAATCGACAGGGAATACGGCAAGAGGGCAGTCAGCGTGGAAGGAACAGTAATAAACATTGATGGTATTCCTTCAAGGAGATATACCTTCCAGAAGAATTATTATTTCGTACTGGGAGACAACAGGGACGATAGCATGGACAGCCGCTTCTGGGGGTTCGTACCTGAAGACCGAATAATCGGCAGAGCAGAGTTTATCTATTGGTCATTGAAAGAAGCACCCGACAGCGGAGAGTCAGAAGATCTCTGGTCATCAATAAGATTCGACCGTATATTTACAAAAATTAAATAAACCATTTCTATCAATGTAACGCTCCTCTGGAGCTAAGCAGTTCAGGTAAAAAACAATCTTCACTATTCCTTAGCCCGAGGGGCGTCATATTGATAGGAACCATCGGGGCGACATCCTATTGCACATCGCCGCACAGACTTGTTATTGCCGTTTATTTTTTATCATTTCTCCTATATATTCACACAATCAAAAAAACTCAATATGACCAAATACCTGTTCCTGATTTTCTTTGTCTTATCATCAGCTCTAAGTTTCAGTCAAACTAAATATTTTATCTACTTTAAAGATAAAAGTGTCGCGCAGGGCGAAACATTAAATAAAACCCTGCCGGAGTATGCGGAAGCTTTGAACAGCCTTACTGAAAGAGCCATAAAAAGAAGAATTAAAACTTCAGGTGAAGATAATATCATTACGTGGGAGGATCTTCCATTAAACAGCAGCTATGAAGCTGCCTTAACAAATAGCGGAATAAAAATTATAAGAGAGCTTAAATGGTTTAATGCTGTTTCCGCTTATCTCACCAATGATCAGGTTCAACATATTTCCAGCCTTCCATTTGTAATAAAAGTTGAACCGGTGAGATCATTCCATCTCCGGAATGAAGAAGAATTGAACATTCCTTTTTATAAGGTTACAGCAGATCAATTGGAATATGGCAACTCATTTACACAAGCAGACCTTTCCGATATTCCCCAGGTGCACAGGAAAGGGATAACTGGAGAAGGAGTACTGATCGGATTATTGGATACAGGGTTCGACTGGAGAGATCACGAGTCACTCGTAAACCGTAATGTAATTGCTGAACACGATTTTATTTTTAATGATGACAATACAGCAGATGAACCCGAAGATTTACCCGGACAGCATGCTCACGGGACAACTGTTTTTTCGGTAATAGGGGGATTTAAGGACAGCGTGCTTGTAGGTCCTGCGTTCAACTCATCATTCCTGCTTGCAAAAACCGAAGATATCAGAAGCGAACGCAGAATAGAAGAGGATAATTATGCCGCAGCCCTCGAGTGGATGGAGAACCAGGGAGTCGATATAACAAGCAGCTCGCTTGGCTATAATGAGTTTGAGGATTTTGCTTATACATACCAGGATATGAACGGAAATACCACCATCTGCACCAAAGCCGCAAATATTGCATTCGATAAAGGAGTAATTACAGTAACCGCAGCAGGCAATGAGGGAAATTCTCCCTGGAGGCATATTACGGCACCGGCAGATGCATTTAATATTATTTCGGTTGGATCCGTAACCTCTGATAACGGCATTGCAGCTTCCAGCGGGAGAGGTCCTTCTTATGACGGCAGAATAAAACCTGAAGTTGTTGCTATGGGAGTCTCTGTCTTCGGAGCTTCACATACAGGATTTAGTAATTACGGATTCTCAAGCGGAACATCACTTGCTGCACCTATAGCATCAGGTGTTGCAGCTCTGCTCTTATCTGCATATCCTCACCTTGACTAATGAGCAGGTAAGAAGCATTCTTATTGAATCGGGAGATAATTCTTCATCACCGGATAACGACAGGGGATACGGTCTTATATCAGCATCGCGCGCAATCTCATTCCCTAACCTGGAGATAATATCCGGCGGAACAGTAATCCATAAAATGTTTATTGAAGAATGCCGTACTTCCATTATCCGTTAAATTGTTTTATTCAATCGGTAATAATGATTTTATAGAAGCATCAATGACCGGAAGCGGCTCAGGTTTTTATTATAATATGCCTGCAGCTGCCCAGGGAGCTCATGTGGATTTCTATTTTACATTTACAGATTCAGCAGGGGGGACCTTCAGAGAGCCTCAGGAGAATAGTTTTACATATACGACAGGAAGTCTTATTGTAAACCTGAACATCAGTAATATACCTTCAGATTATATACTAAGTCAGAACTACCCTAACCCTTTTAACAACAGTACGAGGATCGACTTTGTAGCATCAGCAAATGAAAAAGCCCAGCTTATTATTGTGGATGCATCCGGTCAGAAAGTAATGACATTATTTAACGGACCTGCAGAGGAAGGTGTAAATACAGTAATATGGGATGGCAGATCGGAAAGAGGATACTATTGTGCCAGCGGAGTTTATTATTATCTTTTGAAACTAGACAGAGGGGAGTACGGGAAGAAAATGATACTGCTTAAGTAAAGTCCGGCCCAAAAGAAAAAACGTATAACTGCCCTGCAGCTCTAATTCATTCCTACTAATATTTTGCACCTCTGGTGCTCAGGAAATATTTCATTCTTAGCCCAAGCGGAATCCCTGTTACTTTAATAATATCATTTTTCTAGCCTGGTTAAATCCGTTACCTGTTAATTTGCAATAATAAATACCTGATGCTGCTCCGTTAAGATTTATTTCCCTCTCATATATACCGGCAGCCATATTCTCATTTAGTACTTCCGAGACCTGGTTCCCAAGAGCATCATATATCCTCAGGGATATCCTGCCTGCATTCTTAGGCACGGTAAATTTAATCCTGGTGGATGGGTTAAAGGGGTTAGGGTAATTCTGAGATAAAGAAAATTTATCCGGTATAGAGACCTCCGCTTCAACTACACTGGAGTAAGAAGCACTCCCGTCAAAATCAATCTGCTTCAGACGGTATTTATATGCACCGGGTAAAGGATGATCCAAATAATTATATGAGGAGGATTGAGTAGTTGTTCCATTCCCGTCGATGAAGGCAATAGCCTCCCATAAAGGACTTCCATTTCCTTGCCTCTCCAGCTCAAAGCCTTTGTTGTTTTTTTCTGTGGATGTTGACCACGATAAAGTTACCCCCTTTTCATTTACACCGGCAGTAAATGAGACAAGTTCTACCGGTACGAATGCATCACTTATTTTTGCAAGGAATGCAGTTAATCCCGAAGCATTAACAGTAATCGTATCGAAGTATGATGTTGCAAGTATCTTGCCTGTCATATAAACTCCTCCCTGATGGTCGGAAACCACTGAACATCCCTCTTCGGAAGAAGAGCCTCCTGCGTGATTAGCCCATAACAGATTTCCGGAAGAGCTATACTTAAGGATCAATACATCCTGATAACCATAGCTGCTCACTGTTATACCGTTGCCGAAGTTGACTGTATTTCTTATGAAACCGGTAACATAAACACCATCGTCCTGTGAGTAGGAAATAAAATCACCGTTACCAACACTGGCATCACCCAGAGTATTTTCATAAGGTACTTCTCTCAGCCACAAAAAATTTCCACCATCGTCTATCCTTGTGACAAAAAAATCGTAAACCCATCTGGGACCCATAGCCTGAATATTACCGAACCAGGCAGGGAACATAAGGTTGCCGCTCCAGTAAGCTCCGCCTGAATTATCGGTTACAACTTTAAACCGCTGGAGTGTAACATCCTCAACATAGCGCACCCACTGGCAGATACCGGCAGAATTATACTTTACAATATATTCCGTATAAACAAAGGGAGCCGCGGAAGTATAACCATTAAAGGAAACCGGTCCGTTAAATGTTGATCCTGTAACCCAGAGATTACCCGAGGCATCAGTTGAAGCAGAGCCAATATATCTTACGTTTGTCTGCGTTATTGTCGAAAGAAGGTTCCCGTTATTATCAAACTTCATAAGATTTGAGTTTAGCTGGTCGTCTGATGAAGCTATCCAGAAAGTTCCATTGGTACCAAGAGTAATAGAAGTCTCATAGTAAATCGAAGCAGGACAGCTGCGATACTCTTTTCAGCCATAATGGATTACCTGAAGCATCCATCCTGAATACAAATCCCTCATCGTTGATCATTGTATTATGAATAACAAGAGACGGTTAAAATAAATGCTGTCACGGAATGTTCCGGTCCCGTAAAGATAACCCTGGTTGTCATACATTAGCTGCTGAAGATTTGCTTTGCCCATCAGGGTAATTGTCCACATAGTAACACCTGCCGTATTTCTCCTGGTAATCATATAATCACCAAAATATGCCGATCCGTATATTTCCCTGTTATGGAACAAATATGCAGATACAGGATTGCCGTTATTATCTACAGCAACGGGACTGGTTAAATAGGAAGGGTTCGTTGTAATATCAGTGGCACTAGATTTAACCCACTGGAATGTCTGGGTGTAATTAAAAATATTTACGCAGAATATAAGCAGAAGTAATTTTCTGAACATCGTAACTCCTTATCTGGTTAATAATTATCTGAACTTAAAAGGAGCGCCGGGGAAGAGGGTAGACCCCGGCGCCTTATGCAAGAACTACTTTCCTATCTCGGAAATAATAGTATAACTGAGGCGCAAAATAGGGACATTGTTATCGTGTGATCGTTTTTTCGTTCGATCGTATCTACGTTCTCTTTAAATCGTTCTTTGTCTTAATTTTAAGAAAAAAGCGTTTAGAATCAGACAGAATAATAGTTGTTATTAAAAAATAATATATAGATGTTTGTAGAGCGTTTAGATACAATCTAAAAATAACATCAGTAAAAATTATTTCGGTATTCTTATTTGAAGAAATTAAGATCTTTAGTACTCTTATTGGCTCTATATTTTATTTCAGGTTGTGACAATAGCACCGGTCCTACAGAACCTAAAATATATGGTGAGACTACAATTAATAGCAAAGTAGTAAATTTTACGGTTACTGGATTTTCCTTTAATTTTGGCGGCCCTGTCACTTCTCCGAATCATTTCAATGTTACTCCGGACTTCTTTGTACTAGTTGAAATTATTGAAGGAAATATAAATGGAGTTTTCTTTGCTCCTGGCGGAGAATTTAAACCCACTTTTAAGAGATTAATGAGTTTTGAAACAAGAGATTCAGCTCAGATATATTTCAATAATTTATCTGAAGTTCCTGATTCAAATTATAATGAACTGGCATTGCCGGTAAAGGAGAACCAGATTTGGGCTGTGAAAACTGTTGATGGTAAGTTCGGTAAGATCTTAATAATTAATACCGAAGCATACAATGATAGTTCCACGAGTTTACCTACTCCATATGGGGAGGCGACATTTGAATGGAAGTATCAGCCCGATGGTTCCAGATATTTTTAAGTTTAATAATATTTAGAAAGCCTCCGGCACAATCGCACTATCGCACCCTCGCACTATTTTAGCAGCCTTATCATTTCTCTTATCGCTTCTCCCAATCCCGTAAACACAGCTCTTGCAATAACTGCGTGGCCTATGCTTACTTCATCTATATGTTCCAGTTCGCGGAAGATCTTAATGTTCTGGTAGTTTAAACCGTGTCCTGCATTTACTCCTAATCCAAGTTTCTTTGCATGCTTGGCTGCGAGTCTTATTTTTTCCAGTTCATCAAACTGATCTTCTTCCGAAATTGCATTTGCAAATACACCGGTGTGCAGTTCAACATAGTCGGTTTTTATTTCGGCAGCGGCATCGATCTGGGCAATGTCCGGTTCAATAAAAAGCGAAACCTCTATTTCGGATTTATGCAGATCTGCAATGGTCTCTTTCAGCAGGGCTATATTATCAATTACACTTATGCCCCCTTCGGTGGTTAGCTCTTTACGTTTTTCAGGGACTATGGTTGCAAGCTCAGGACCTACGTCGCAGGCTATTCTTATTATATCTTCTACTGCCGCCATTTCAAGATCGAGCTTTGTGTTTATTACTTCACGCAGTATCCTTACATCCCGCTCATTTACATGTCTTCTGTCTTCCCGGAGATGGACAACTATTCCGTCAACGCCTGCCTGTTCGGCAATAACAGCCGCGGCAACAGGATCGGGCTGAAATTCACCGCGTGCATTTCTTACTGTTGCTATGTGGTCGATGTTTAATGCAAATCTCATATAAATCCTAAAATAACTTGCTAAATATATTAATAAATGATGAAAAACCTGTCCCGTAATCATTTACTCTGAATCTTAGTGAAGAAATCAGGTCGATAGAAAACATTACACAGCTGTGTGCAAGGATGCAGTAAAATATTGAGCGTGTCCTGAATAGCAAGTATGCCCAGTGCAATGCCTGCAATGATTGCCCCAAAAGTTTCAAGTACTGGTTTACCGTTATGAAGGATAAGAAAAGGGAGCATCTGGATCAGCACAGAATAATACCCGAACTTTGGTTCCAGTCCGAAAAGCATAAACCCTCTCCAGATGAACTCCCAGGCTGTCATATAAAGAAGTACCCCTGCCTGGTATATAAAAAATATTTCCCAGCTTTCACGCGCAGAGTTGATATGCGGGTATATCTCTGAAAATTGAGAACCCGCTGAGATGAACCATATTACCGGAATCATTATAAGGAGGAAAAGGAAAGTAAATTTTAATCCTGTCTTGTAATCCCCGGTTTGTATTCCATAATCTCTTATCCTTTCCCTGAAATAAAATTTAATTATAAGGACAGGTACAACAAAAAGGGTGAAGAAATCCCCGGTAAACCAGTACAGATATTCATTTAGCTGCTTATCCGGGTGAAGTTGAACACCCTGAAGGAAAGATAATTTGAAATAATTTCTTGAGGTAAAATACCAGGAGATAGTCTGCAGAACAGCAACCGCCAGGAAGATAGTAATTACTTTCCTGTCCAGCCGTTTTACAATTCCGGTAAGTTCCTTCAGTTCGGATGCTAATTTCAATCTGATATTCAATTTATTCGGACTGCTAATATAACCAAATGGGGGAATGACTTAAAAATCGCAATATTATTAAATAATTCATTCGAAAAGTGCATTTTTAGAACAAATAACAACTATTTTAATACAATTTACCAGTACAAGGATGTCAGAAGCGTAACCCGGGCAAGTCTCAAGCGTCTCTGAAACGCAAAAAGACGCTCCAGACACGCTCCAGGGACGCTCCAGAGACGCTCCTGATGGTCAATTTTTGTAAAAATCTTTCTTTTTGGTTTTGAAGAGAATTTCTGGATCCTGACCCCTGATACCTGTTAGCATTAGTTTTTACCGTATATTCCCCACTCATTTTCCCTGATTTAGTACACAAATATTGACAAAAAATTCACTTTGCTTTATATTAGCACTCACAATTCAAGAGTGCTAACAAATTATTTAACAGACATAATTATATATAAAAATTATTCGGAGGTGTTTATGGCAAAAATAAATTTGAAACCTTTGGCTGACAGGGTAATAATCAGACCTATGGAAGCCGAAGAAAAAACCAAGGGAGGAATCATTCTTCCTGATACAGCAAAAGAAAAACCAATCGAAGGTACAATAGTAGCTGTCGGACCGGGAAAGACCAGCGAAGAAGGCAAACCCGTTAAGATGGAAGTAAAGGTTGGAGATAAAGTTCTTTATGGTAAGTACAGCGGTACTGAAGTAACCGTTGACGGTGAAGAACTTTTAATTATGCGCGAGAGCGACATTTTTGCAATTGTTGGTTAAAAATTTAATATAAACCGGAGGAAAAAATATGTCATCAAAATTAATTGAATTCGATAGTGAAGCCCGTACTAAGATCAAAAGAGGTGTTGATAAATTAGCTAACGCCGTAAAGGTTACATTAGGTCCTAAAGGACGTAATGTGATTCTTGAGAAAAAGTTCGGTGCTCCTACAGTTACAAAAGACGGTGTATCTGTTGCTAAAGAAATTGAACTTGAAGATCCAGTTGAAAATATGGGAGCCCAGATGGTTAGAGAAGTTGCCTCAAAGACAAGTGATGTTGCAGGTGACGGAACAACAACCGCTACTGTACTTGCCCAGGCAATTTACCGCGAAGGATTAAAGAACGTTACAGCAGGCGCTAATCCTATGGACCTTAAGAGAGGAATTGATCTTGCAGTTACAAAAGTTGTTGAATATTTGAAATCAATCAGCCGTGATGTTGAAGGAAGAAATGAAATTGCACAGGTTGGTTCGATATCTGCTAATAATGATAAATCGATAGGCGATCTTATTGCCGATGCTATGGAAAAAGTTGGTAAGGACGGTGTTATTACAGTTGAAGAAGCAAAGGGTACAGAGACAGGACTTGATGTTGTTGAAGGTATGCAGTTCGACCGCGGATATCTTTCTCCTTACTTTGTTACCAATACAGAAACGATGGAAGCTGAGCTTGAAAACCCATACATTCTTATTCACGATAAGAAGATTGGTGCAATGAAGGATCTTTTACCGGTCCTTGAGAAAGTTGCACAGCAGGGACGCTCATTGCTTCTTATTGCCGAAGACCTTGAAGGCGAAGCTCTTGCTACACTAGTGGTTAATAAAATAAGAGGCACCTTAAAAGTTGCTGCAGTTAAAGCTCCCGGTTTCGGCGACAGAAGAAAAGCAATGCTGGAAGATATAGCTGTATTAACTGCCGGTCAGGTTATTTCCGAAGAAAGAGGATATAAGCTTGAAAACGCCACTCTTTCATATCTTGGAACTGCGAAGAAGATCGTCATTGATAAAGATAACACAACAATAGTTGAAGGTGCAGGCAAGACCGACGATATAAAGAAAAGAATAAATGAAATTAAAGCTCAGATCGATAAAACCACATCAGATTACGATAAAGAAAAACTTCAGGAAAGACTTGCTAAACTTTCAGGCGGCGTTGCTGTTCTGAAGATAGGAGCTTCCACAGAAGTTGAAATGAAAGAGAAGAAAGCACGTGTTGAAGATGCTCTTCACGCTACACGTGCAGCAGTTGAAGAAGGTATAGTTCCCGGAGGCGGAGTTGCTTTTGTAAGAGCAATCCCTGTACTTGATAACCTGAAGGTTGAAAATAGCGATCAGACTATCGGTGTTAACATTATTCAGAAAGCTCTCGAAGAGCCGTTAAGACAAATAGTTAACAATGCCGGTATCGAAGGTTCAGTTGTACTGCAGAAAGTAAGAGAAGGTAAAGATGATTACGGATTCAATGCAGCTACAGAGGTTTACGAGAATCTTGTAAAATCCGGAGTAATCGATCCTACCAAAGTTGCAAGAACAGCTCTTGAGAATGCAGCCTCGGTTGCTTCACTTCTGATAACCACAGAAGCAGTTGTTTACGAGAAGAAAGAAAAAGAACCCGCAATGCCCTCGATGCCCGGAGGCGGTATGGGTGATATGGGCGGAATGTATTAATAGTTCCTTCCATAGAAGACTAATTAAAGGCGGGTTTGTCCCGCCTTTTTTTATGCGCAAACATTATCCCGAAGAATTACACAAACAATTGAATTGAAATCTGAGTCTTTTCTGTGGTAAATTTGGATTGACAATTTACAACTTTACCGGGGACCGCTATGGAAGAAAAAATTATCAATCCGGATAAGACAGATCCGGTAGACGATACCAAATATTCGATGCAGACGCATCTTATCTATGGAAAGAATGTTACCAAAAAATGGGATTATGCTCATCACGTACTCCCTCCTATCTCTTCATCAATAATATACAGACTTAACTCTGTCGAACGGGGTGCGGAAGGCTTTATTGAATTTGCCAACTCTCCGTTAACAGGTGAAGAGCCCAAACCTATTTACATTTATGACAGGCTGGGGGAACCAAATAAGGATATTCTTGAAGAGAACCTCGCGTATGTGGAAAGAGGAGAAATGGCTGTTACCTTTGCAACCGGTATGGGTGCCATCTCTGCAATGTTCGGAGTGCTTACAAAAACAGGAGATGAGGTAATTTCTCATCATACATTATACGGCTGCACGTATTCTCTGTTTACCAATTGGCTGCCGCGCTATCAGATTAAAACTCATTTTATCGATCTTACCGATCCTGATAATATTTATAAGCTGGCAAATGAAAAGACCAGGGTTGTATATTTTGAGAGTCCTTCTAATCCTAACCTTGATATAATAGAGATCCGTGAAATAAGGAAGGCTGTCGATATAGTAAACAAGGGACGTGAGGAAGGAGAAAAGATAAGAATAGTTGTTGATAACACTTTTGCTACTCCCTTCTGCCAGAGACCGCTTGAACTGGGGGCAGATTTCTCTATTCACTCCCTCACTAAAGGGCTTGGCGGCTTTGGAACAGATATGGGAGGAGTGATTATCGGTAAGAATGCATTCAGGGATATTATTCTTCTTTACAGGAAAGATTTTGGTGCAGTACTTAATAACAAGAGTGCGTGGAATGTAACAACTTATGGTCTCCCCACACTTCACATCAGAGTTAAACAGCAGATGAAGTCTGCAATGAAGATTGCTGAATATCTTAATTCTCATCCTAAAATTGAAGTTACAAACTATCCCGGTCTGCCCTCTTATAAATTCTATGAAGCTGCAAAGAGACAAATGATTGATTTTGACGGCAACTTTGCTCCGGGCACCTTGATATACTTTATCGTCAAAGGAAATACTCCTTTTGAAACTAAAGAGAACGGTATGAGGTTTATGAACTACGCAGCTGAACACGCATATACAATAACTCTTGCTGTGAGCTTAGGACATACTCGTACCTTAATGGAACACCCTGCTTCGATGACGCATTCAATGATCCCTGCAGATAAGCTTTACGAGTATGGAATAAACCCCGGCGGTGTACGGATTGCCATAGGACTAGAAAATGCAGATGATATTATTATGGATCTGGATGAGGCGCTGAAGGTGATCTGAAAATCGTGCGGACGTGCTGAGGTTCGGACGTGCTGACGAAAGTTTGAGATAATATTTCTATTTTTGATGATTCGATCATAAAAATAGCGGCAGGAAATGTTCAGGAAATCATTCTTTATAGCGTCTCTGCTTTTAGCAAGTGTCTGCTTTGGCCAGCAGGAGGATTCCATAGAGGTATTCTTAATTGATTCATATGTTACCCCCGAAATACCCCATAAGTTTATTGTTTCATTCTATACTAGTGTGCCTGCAAAGTCAACGTTGATTATTGATAAAACTTATCAATATGAGGTATCAACAGACTTTTCGGAACAGCATAAAATTGAAGTGGATATAGAGGGGATTGAATTTAAGGGGAAGAGCGTCCCTTTTGTTATCCTGGTAGAGGATTCTTCAGGTCATACGAACAGCAGCGAGGAATACGAATTTGAGATGCCATTTGAAACAACAGTTGAAGGGGGTTCAGATATCTTTACACTTTGTTTGTTCGGCGGAATGATCTTCCTCGTACCTGCTCCTGATTATGTTATTATGAACGGTAATAGCTATTTCAGTCTCACAAAGGAGATCCCTGTTGTATTTATACGCTCCGCGGGAGTTGGTTACCCTACGGGATATTTTTCACTTGAGTATTCATATATCTTTAACTCTCCCAAAAAAAACTTCTTCAGGTATGGCTATAAGCATCTGATTGAAATACCCAACCTGGAATACATCTCTCCCGGAATAAACGGATTTACTGATTTCCTTGGTTTTAATGGTATAAGCGCAGAGCTGTCCTTAGGCTTGTTTAAGATCGCAGATGTATTTACCTTATACACAAGATACCGTTATAACTTGCAATCCGGAACCCCTGATGACTTCCAGGAAATTACTATAGGTCTGTACTCAGGATTTTTTGCTCTATACTTTTAAACTAGCCAATACAGCCACATGTACTTCCCGACCTGAAGAATGGTGAAGAAAATCCTTATGTACGGACAGGCTGTCCCAAATAACCGGTCAGGTAATATTGCGCAACAGCCTGTCCACCCATATAAACCAATACGCTAACATTGTTCTGCAGTCCGGGAAGGCCTAGCTTCTTATTAAATAAATCTCATTCAGAAAGAAGAGACTGAATAGGACAGCCTGCTTCGGCATATGATCTTGCAGGTTTTAAATGGCAGGCTGTCCGTACGGAATGGCGGCCTTTCTTTTAGCATGGACAGCCTGCTTCGCTATACAAGCTGATAGATTAATCAGGTCAGGCTGTCCGTACAGGTTTCAATTAGCCTCTCTTTTATATACTTAACCAGGAACAAGGAACTAAGAACCAAGTAACTTCCTACATGATTGAGGTACATCAATTGGAATCAATTTTATAGAAAAATTGTTCTATTTTCTACACTTAATTAATTATGAAAATCTTAATTCCGTTTCTCTTTATTTATGCAGCTGCATTAGCACAAACCGGTACTGTCAAAGGTAAAATTACTGACGGTACAAACCCGGTGCCCTCAGTTAATGTGTATATCGAGAAACTGGGTAGAGGAACAGGAAGTGATGAAAAAGGGAACTATGAATTAAGAAATATCCCGGCGGGGGAACATTCAATACGTTTCAGTTCAGTCGGATATGAAAGTGTAATTGAAAAAGTAAAGGTTCTAAGTGACAAAACAACTGTACTGAATATACAGATGAAAGCCGTACCGGTTGAAGTTGGTACGGTTGAAGTAAGGGGAATAAAGAAACAGGGGCAGGATGATACAAGAACGAGCGTTATTGATCTTGATCCGCACAGTGCTAAGATACTTCCCGGTGCAGGGGAAGATGTACTTAAGAACGCTGCAGTCCCTCCCCGGTGTACTTGCTCCAAATGATTTTTCCTCTCAGCTTATTGTAAGAGGTAGCGGTCCCGATCAGAATCTTATAATAATGGATGATGTTGAAATATTTAATCCATACCGCCTTTACGGTGTGATAAGTATGTTCAATCCTGAATCCGTTTCAGATGTTAGTCTGATTACAGGAGGATTTCCTGCCAGGTATGGAGACAGGCTTTCAGCTGTTCTGGATGTAACAAACCGGGAAGGTTCAGTAAAAAATTATCTGAGCGGTAATATTAATGCATCCATTATTGAAGCAAATCTTCTGCTCGAAGGTAAAAATCCTCTTGGAACTTCCCGGAAGCTGGCTGTTCAGTTCAAGAAGAACATATTACGATCTTATAGTAGAACCGTTTGTCAAAAATGCAGGACTGGTAGACGATGATGTCACATTCCCCAATTTTTATGATCTGCAGGGCAAGCTGGTATTCGGTCCTTTCAACGGGCATAAAATTATTTTCAATGGTATATTCTCAAGGGACGGGGTTGATGTCCTAAGCAGCAAAGAAAGAACCACTCCCGACAGCATTGATGTATCAAATGAAACAAGAAATGATGTTGTAAGTGCAGCCTGGCATTATGCTCCCTCCACAAAGATTCTTTAATAAATTTATTGCCTCCTGGTACAGCAACAGGGGCGTTACTGATTTTGATTCTAAGATACTTGATCCAAGCTTAAACAGGGACCTGTTTGAAGATATAATACCCGATACCCTGGCTCCGTACCTTCTTGGCTTTAAATTTAATACCACATTTGAATTTCAGAAATATTCCGCTTGATGATAAAGTAACTCTGGTCTGGGGGGATCATCTTTTTGAAGCAGGTGCAGGTGCAGACTTTATGGAGACAACAGTCAATTTTGATTTTGAACTTGATCCTGAACTGCAGGCTATAATAAACTCTAACCCGCAGTCAAGGGTGGCGCTTGATGATCTGAAGGATGTCAAAAAATATAACAGGTACAGGGCATTTGTTCAGAATAACTTTAAAGTAAACGACAGACTCTTTATTCAGCCCGGTCTGCGTACTGATTATTATGATATCCTTGATAAATTTTATCTGGCTCCGCGTATAGGGATTTCATATGCGATAAATAATCTTACTACCCTAAGGTTTGTGACAGGAATGTATTTCCAGTCTCCCGGATATGAAAAGCTGCGCGATCAGAATGTATTATATAACCTGGACAAAAAATATACTCAGGATCTGAATGCTGAAAGAGCATTGCATTTTATTCTTGGTGTGGACCGGTGGCTGTCAACTTCCTGGAACCTGAAGCTGGAAACATATTATAAAGATTTTTCAAACCTGATTACTCCATCTGAAAGTTCAGGGTTCACAATTTTTTACGGAGATGATTCCCGGGAAGGATCCAATCTATCTCACCGGATGGACCAGGCCTGCAGCTATTATGGGGGATTCATTAACCCAGATACCAATAAACAGCTATAATGGCGAAGCTTATGGTCTTGAACTGTTTCTTGCCAGGACAAACAATTCTGAGGACCTTAAATTAAGCGGCTGGGTATCCTATTCTCTTGCATTTGCAAATATTTATGAGGATACCGGTGTATATCCATTTAGGTTCGATCAGAGACATACTGTAAATATTGTTTTGAACTACAGGTTCAACAATTGGCTGGAAGTGGGAACAAGATGGCAGTTTGGTTCAGGTTTTCCTGTGTCGGCACCCCTGGGGATCAAACCGAGAGTAGTAATGAGAGATACGGATGGTGACGGAATTCCTGATTCTCCTGAAATAGCAACAAGGAATACGGGTACCCAGGGAGATGAGAAAATTGTAATTTTCGATATTGATTTCGGGGATCAGAAGCTGAATGCAAGAAAACCGGCATATCACCGTCTCGACCTCAGGGCAACGGCATATACACATTTCTGGGGATTAGACTGGAGCTTTTATATCGATATAATAAATGCATATAACCGTTCTAACATTGTCGCTTACAATTATTATATTAACCCCGATCTTTCTGTCGGCAGAAAAGCAAATAAGATGTTCCCAATAATACCGACTTTCGGGTTTAGTGCAAGATTTTAATGATGATCCTTACAGTATCAGAATTAACAAACGGAATAAAAGATGCTCTTGAAAAGGGATTCGCCGGAATATCCGTAGTGGGGGAGATATCAAATTTCAAACCCCATAACTCAGGACACTGGTATTTCAACCTTAAGGACAGTAGTGCGACCATAAGCTGTACTATGTGGAAAGGGTTTAATAATTATGTCTTCTTCACACCGCAGGACGGCATTAAAGTTATAGTTAACGGTAAGGTTACAGTATATCCTCCGAGAGGGAATTACCAGATAGATGTCCGCTCTATGCGTCCTGCCGGCGCCGGTGAACTGCAGGCTGCCTTTGAGATATTGAAACAGAAACTTGCCGTTGAAGGTTTATTCGCCGATGCTTATAAAAAGCCCCTTCCCTCACTACCGGCTAAAATAGGAATAATTACTGCGATAGACGGTGCTGCTCTTAAGGATATGATCAGTATATGCAGAAGAAGATTTCCTCTCACAAAGCTTCTGCTTTCGCCGGCAAGAGTACAGGGATCAGGAGCAGCTGAAAGTATTGTAAGCTGTATCAGGGAATTAAATGCCAGGACAGATATCGATCTGATAATCCTTGCCAGGGGAGGCGGGAGTATTGAGGATCTCTGGGCCTTCAATGAAGAAATAACTGCCCGGGCAATCTTTGATTCCAGAATTCCGGTATTAACAGGCATAGGTCACGAAATAGATTTTACTATAGCTGATTTTGCTGCTGATCTGAGAGCGCCGACACCTTCTGCAGCGATGGAAATTGCAGTTCCTGATCAAAGAGATTTTATTGAATATTTGCACCATTTTAACAGAAACTCTACAGACTGTATAAATGAGATCACATCAAAATACAGGAAAAAGGTAAACGAGTTACTAAGATCTTATGGTTTCCGGAAACCGTTTGAAAGGATTAAAAATCAAACAGGACGAATAAACGAAGCCTTGTACCGGGTAATACAGAATACCCGCCGCCTGCTGATGATCAAAAAGCATATATTATCCATTCTTGCTGGAAATATTGAATCAAATGATGTCCGCAGAACATTAAAAAAAGGATTTGTTTTGGTTAAGCAAGAGGGTAAATTTGTTACGAGGTCTTTTAACTTTGATGAAAATAAAGACCTTTTTTTAATGTTCTATGACAAAGAGATTACTTTAAAAAAGAAGGATTCGGAAGATTAAGTGAAAAAAAATTCCTTTGAAAAAGACATAAGCAGGCTTGAGGAAATATCGATCCTGCTGGAGAAAGAAGATATTCCTCTGGAAGAAGCTCTACAGCTCTATGAGGAAGGAATAGTACTTTCAAAATCCTGCCTTGAAACTTTGCAGAATGCAGAGCTGAAGATAAATGTCATAAGAAAAAAGCTTAATGATATTTCTGAGGGGCAGGAAGAATTATCTGAAGAAATCTGATGGAGAAACAATAAATGCCGGATGAAGTAAAATATCCCGTACTTTCACAGGTAAATTATCCCGGGGATATTAGAAATTTTGATATTCAGAAGCTCAAAGCATTATGCAGCGACATAAGAGAATATTTAATTGATACAATATCAGAAGTGGGAGGACATTTCGGAGGAGGACTCGGCACAGTAGAACTTACTGTGGCACTTCATAAAGTGTTCAATACACCAAATGATCTCATTGTGTGGGATACAGGGCATCAGGGTTATCCTCATAAGGTCCTTACGGGACGGAGGGAAGCTTTAAAAACGATAAGACAGCTTCACGGGATAAGCGGTTTCCTTAAAAGAACTGAAAGCGAGTATGATGCATTCGGTGCGGGTCATGCATCTACTTCAATTTCTGCTGCTCTCGGTATGGCTGTTGCAAGGGATGTATTGAAGCAGACAAAAAAAGTTGTTGCTGTTATAGGCGATGGTGCTATGACAGGCGGTATGGCTTATGAGGCGATGAATAACTCGGGAGTCCGTAAATCAGATCTGATCGTTGTATTCAATGATAACAGGATGTCGATTGCTCCAAATGTATGGCAGGTCTCAAATTATTTTACCGAGATGATAGCTCATCCCGATTACAATAAGTTCAAGGGGCAGATATGGGATCTAACGGGGAAGCTTGATCAGTTTGGTGACCGTTTAAGAAAAATTGCCGGTCGGCTTGAGAGCGGAATAAAATCCATCATTACACCCGGTATGCTGTTTGAAGCATTGGGTTTCAGATACTTTGGTCCCTTGAACGGGCATAATCTTCATCAGCTGATAAAGATATTTGAGTATGTAAAAGATTTTAAAGGGCCCATTCTCGTTCATACAATTACTCAGAAGGGTAAAGGTTATAAACCTGCTGAGGGACACGTACAAAGGCTTCATGCATCTACTCCTTTTGATAAACTTACGGGCAAAGCAGTAAAGAAATCCACACAGGCATCATATACTTCTATTTTCGGCAATGCACTTGTTGAAATTGTTAAGCAGGACCCCGCGGTTGTCGGTATAACCGGGGCTATGCCTGATGGTACAGGACTCGATATACTTCAGAAAGAATGTCCCGATAATTATTTTGATGTAGGAATTGCAGAAGAGCACGCTGTTACATTTGCTGCCGGTATGGCAACACAGGGAATTACTCCTGTAGCTGCAATCTACTCTACTTTTCTCCAGAGAGCGTTTGATCAGGTTATTCACGATGTAGCTATTCAGAATCTGCACGTAGTTTTTGTTATGGACAGAGCAGGGCTTGTCGGTGCCGATGGTCCAACTCACCACGGTGCTTTTGATCTTTCTTATCTCCGTCTAATTCCCAATATGACGATCCTTGCTCCTAAAGATGAATCGGAACTGAGGGATATGCTTTATACCGCAATTTACCATTCCGGTCCCGTTGCTCTGAGATATCCCCGGGGTTCGGCTGCAGGAGTTGCATTAAAGCCTTATTTCTCAAAAATACCCATTGGCAAAGGGGAAGTGCTGAGAGCCGGAGAAGATGCAGCTTTTTTAGCTGTCGGTTCAATGGTCGGTTATTCGGTTAAGGCAGCAGAAATTCTTGCAGAGCAGGGAATAAGCTGCGAAGTAATAAACATGAGATTTATAAAACCTCTTGATAATGTAATGCTGGATAATATTGCCGCACGTTTTTCAAAAATAATTACCCTGGAAGAGAATACCCTAATGGGAGGATTCGGATCCGGTATCCTTGAATATTTCGCTGAGAAAAATTATAAAAATGATATATTAAGGGTAGGGCTTCCGGATAATTTTATAGAACACGGTACCCAGGAAGAACTTCACAGCCTTCTGGGAATTGATCCAAATGGAATAGCCGAAAAAGTAAAGGTATTCTGTAAAGACAAAAGCATAAAGCAAGAGGTTCCTATTTAATGGATAAAACAAAAGTTGCGGTTATAGGGTTGGGCAGCATTGCACAGCTGGTTCATTTGTCCAATCTTAACAGGCTCCCGAATGCAAAGATCAGTGCGGTTGCCGAAATAAATAAGAACCGGCTTAATACCATCTCTGAAAAATTTAACATCTCCGAACGATATACCGATTATAACCAGATGCTCGCGCAGAGCGACTCCGAGGCAGTAATAATTTCTACCCCTACGAATACACATAAAGATATTGCATTGGACTGCCTGAAATCTGAGAAGGACATTCTTGTTGAGAAGCCGCTTGCCAGAACATACGATGAAGCAAAAGTTATTATAGATACAGCTAAGAAGCATAAGCGGAAAGTAATGGTGGGCATGAATCTACGCTTTCGTCCGGATGCCATGATCCTGAGGAGTCTTATAAATTCCGGCGAGATCGGTGAACCTTTCCTTGTAAAATGCACCTGGATTCGTCATCAGAGCAGCAGCGAAAAATGGTTTACAAAGAAAGAAGAATCGGGCGGCGGTGTTATTATTGACCTGGGAATTCTTCTTCTTGATCTCTCGTTATGGCTGCTCAACTACCCCCCGATTGAATCTGTTACAACTCAAAACTTTTCTCATAATACAAGGAATGTAGAGGATACTTCCGTCAGTCAACTGCGCTGTAAGAACTCGGCCCTTATAAGTCTTACCTCCAGCTGGTCTATTCCCCTGGAAAAAGATGTATTTACTGTTACTGTTTATGGTAAAAAAGGATATGCCTCACTTAATCCCTTCAGGATAAATAAACAGCTGAATGATAATTATATTGATCTGACCCCTTCCCAGGCAGAGAGTCCCGTAAGCCTCTTCAGAAAATCTTATTTGAATGAATTGAAAAGTTTCATTGGTGCAGTCAGAAATAATAATCCATTAATATCTTCCGGTGAGGAAGCCCTCTCCAGATTAAAGATCATAGAAGCTATGTACGAGTCCTCCACCCAGCGGTGTGAAATTAAAATATGAGCACAAAAGCTAAAATACTTCTTGTTGATGACGAGAAGGACATTTTAGAATTTCTTTCATATAATCTTAAACGCGAAGGGTACGATGTTTCCGCTGCTGTAAATGGAAAGGATGCATTGGAGAAACTGAAGGGAAATCCCGATCTGATAATACTTGATGTAATGATGCCTGAAATAGACGGCTTTGAGGTTTGCAGACAGATAAGAATGATGCCCGGTTTTCAGAATAAGCCCGTTATATTTCTTACTGCCAGGGGCGGTGAGTCTGATGAAATAAAAGGACTTGAAGTTGGAGCAGATGATTATATTCAGAAACCGGTCTCCCCTCAAAAGTTAATAGCAAGAGTTGCTTCTAATCTTCGTAAAGCAGACAATATTGCTGCTCTTCCCGGAGAACAGACAAAAATTAAAATTGGGCCCCTTGTTATAAACAGGGAAGAGTATACCGTAAAAGTTGACGGCACCGATACTGTATTTACCAGGAAAGAGTTTGAGCTGCTTTATTATCTCGCAAATAATCCCGGTAAGGTATTCAACCGTGATGCCCTGCTAAAAAATATCTGGGGCGCGGATGTCTATGTTGTCGACAGGACAGTCGATGTACATATTCGTAAGATCAGGGAAAAGCTCGGGGAATATTATGACCTCATCGAAACAGTTAAAGGCGTAGGCTACAGATTCAAGAGTGCCTAATAAATTAATCTACGGTATTTATTCTTCTCTGGTTTACTTCAAAGTATTTTTAATTTCTTTTGTTCTTTTCTGTGTAATCATTATCATCCTTGTTGATAATGCTTCTATTACACTCCCTTTAATTGTTTTATATTTTTTTAATAAATGCGGCGGTGCTTTATTTCCTCGGGCGTAAAAGAACAGCCGAAATTAACGAGGTATCGGCTGTAATTAAGAAATTAAGGACTGAGGAAATAAAAAATGAAGCAGGTATTCTCCTCAGCAGCAGGCTGAATGAGATACAGTACGAACTGAAAGAATTATTTGTAAAGAATAAGGGGATAATTGAATATCTGCAGAGACTTGAAAGGATGAGGACTGAATTCCTTGCCAATACCTCACACGAGTTGAGAACGCCTCTGTTCGCGATTCAGGGGTTCATTGAAACACTTCTGAACGGAGCTCTTGAAGATCCGAATGTAAACCGCCTATTCCTTGAAAAAGCAAACAGGCATACTCATAATCTGAATAACCTGGTAAATGACCTTATCGATATTTCAATGATCGAATCGGGGGAGATGAGAATGCACTTCAGGTATTTTGATATAAATGAGTTTATCAGCTCACTTGTCGAAGAGTTCAAACCATTAGCTTCTGAAAAAAAACTCTATTTGAATTTTATTCCTTCTTCTAAAAAACTTATCACTTTTCGGGGATAAGGAGAAGATCCGCCAGGCATTATCCAACCTGATCCAAAATGCAATAAAATACACAGATTCAGGGGGGATAGAAGTTAAAGTTGAAGAGGAACAAAGATTCGGCAAAATTATCGTAAAGGATACAGGGATCGGCATACCCGAAGAAGATATTAACCGTATTTTTGAAAGATTTTACAGGGTAGACAAAGGACGCTCCAGGGATATAGGGGGAACCGGACTGGGACTTGCCATAGTAAAGCATATAACTGAGGCTCATAACTCGAAAATTGAAGTAAAAAGTGTAATAAACAGGGGCTCCGAATTCTCCTTCCGGCTTAAGAAATAATCCCTCCTGAGATTGACTTCTTTTACTCATTTTCTTAACTTTATTGTCTAAATTTTTCAAGGAATGAGGTTCTGATGTTCGCAGTTGTTGATATTTTAGGACAACAATTCAAAGTGACCGAAAAATCGAAGTATTATGTCCCCAGACTTAAGGACGAACCGGAGTCAGAAGTGCAATTCGGCAATATACTTCTCTTCTCGGATGACAACGGTGTAAAGATTGGAAGTCCTTTTGTAAGCGGTATTACCGTTAAGGCAAAGGTCTTAAGCCACGTTAAAGATGAAAAGGTATGGGTATTCAAGAAAAAGAGAAGAAAAGGATACGAGAAGCTGAACGGTCACAGGCAGCAGTTAACAAGAATAGAAATTACCAGCATAGGTTAAAGGAGATTTATTATGGCTCATAAAAAAGGTCAGGGTTCATCCAGGAACGGAAGAGACAGCAATGCACAGCGGCTTGGTGTAAAACGCTTTGGCGGAGAGAAAGTACTGGCAGGAAATATTCTTGTAAGACAAAGAGGAACTAAATTCCATCCCGGTCTTAACGTTTCAATCGGTGATGATGATACATTATTTGCCCTTAGAGATGGTATCGTAAAATTCGAAACCAAAAGAGGCAACAGGAAATTTATAAGCATTCAGGAAGCTTAAAGAAAATAAAATTTATTAAAAAGCCCTTCCATTCGGAAGGGCTTTTT
>CAVXTT010000018.1:0-329401 GCA_963764685.1 uncultured Ignavibacteriales bacterium | reverse complement strand
AGATATCTTCGTGGGGACCGGAGCGATTGGTATCTGGCGCACCACAGATAACGGAGTGAACTGGGTTCAGATTTTATTTGGAGCGAATTGTTCCGGAATCAATTCACTTATTATAAATCAAAGCGGAGTTATTTTTGCAGGAACCATCCAGGGCGGAGTATTCCGGTCTACAGATAACGGAAACAACTGGATTCAAATTATTCAAGGAATGACTGAACTTCAAATCCTTTCGCTTGCAATAAATTCAAGCGGAGTTATTTTTGCAGGAACCTCCGGCGGTGGGGCATTCCGGTCTACAAATAACGGAGCGAGCTGGGTCCAAATCAATCAGGGGCTAACTTCCCAGGGCTCTTATATCCGCTCACTTGTAATCAACACAAACGGAGATATTTTTGCAGGAACTGCCGATGGAACATTCCGATCTACAAATAACGGAGCGAACTGGGTTCAAATCAATCAGGGATTAAACAATAATGACGTCTTTTCACTAGCAGTAAACACAAGCGGAGATATTTTTGCAGGAACCACTGATGGAATTTTCCGAAGTATTAGTACAACAAGCTTTCAGTTAACAGTCAACGTAACCAATGGCTGGAATATGGTATCAATTCCTGGTATACATCCTGTTGATCAGAATGTAGCCACCTGGTGGCCGGGTAAAGATCCCGCAGCCGGAGTATTCAAGTTCCAGGGCGGCTACCAGCCAGTAACTGTAGCAACCCCTGGAGTGGGTTATTGGATGAAGAATGTCGGTGCACAAACCTATAACACAGGTGATGAATGGCCGGCAGACGGAATCCAGATCGTAGCTCACGATCCTATAACTGCAGCCCCTGGCTGGAATCTTTTCGGCGGATATGAACAATCAGTAGCAGCCTCAGGGTTAACAACTACACCACCGGGGCTTATCACTGGATCAGTATATGAATATTCGGGGGGATATGCAGCCGCATCAACAATCAATCCCGGATATGGCTATTGGGTAAAGCTGACCGGGGCAGGATCTATAAACATTCCTTCAGCACAAGGTGGTCCGATTAAATCTGCTGCAGGATCATCAACCGAAGGCTTCGGTAAGATTATCATTACCGATAACCAGCTGAAGCACTACACTCTTTATGCAGTAGACAATAAAACAAATGTTTCTCAGTTTGATCTTCCTCCTTATCCTCCGCAGGGAATGTTCGACGTCCGTTACTCAAGCCAGCGCTTTGCAGAGAACTTAAGCACAGAGCAGTCAATTGAGATGACGGGAGTACAATATCCTGTAAAGGTAAAAGCAGATAGGAATAGGCATAATACTTTCCGATGAAACAGGTAAGGAAATAGCAAGACTGAAAGCCGGTGAAGAAGTAACACTGAATACAGGTAGGTAAGCTGATGGTATCAGGTAATGTTATTCCTTCGGTATATTCACTCGAGCAGAATTATCCTAACCCGTTCAACCCGAACACAACGATACAGTTCAACATACCTGAAGATGTTCAGAATGTTAAGCTGATAATCTACAGTGCACTGGGAGAGAAGGTAGCTGAGCTTGTTAATACAGGATTAAAGACTGGTGTCTATAAATACAACTGGAATGCCGGCAATGCTGCTTCCGGTATTTATATCTACCAGCTTGTAACTGAAAAGTTCGTATCAACTAAGAAGATGGTTTTAATGAAATAACGACAATTGTCGTAGTAGTAGTAAATAATATTTTTATAGAAAAAGTATAACCCCGATAGGATCTGTCGGGGTTTTTTATTTGAACAAAATATAATTGGATGAATGGATTATTGGATGATTGTATGAAAAATATCAGGGAGGTTGATTTCCTGTTTGCAAAATTAAACACCACTATAGTATTTATTCATACATACATCCATCAATCCATTCATCCAACTTATTCCGACAAGCCGCTTTCGGATTCATATTAAAAGTAACTAAACCATTTAATAATTTTTTTCTCCACGGCCAATGCACGGCCGGCTGGCGGCCAATCCCCCGCCTGATTACAGCCAAGCCCGGTTGACTCCCTCCTGCTCACTAACC
The DNA here is from genome assembly GCA_963764685.1 of uncultured Ignavibacteriales bacterium. Lineage (GTDB taxonomy): Bacteria > Bacteroidota > Ignavibacteria > Ignavibacteriales > Ignavibacteriaceae > CAVXTT01. Next base: position 327,364 of record CAVXTT010000018.1, on the reverse strand, counting down.
GGGAGCTGTCCGGGCAAAATCTTTTGGGTCAGAAATTACTGACCTATAATTTTATAATATGGCTGTTTTTGTATGAAAAGCCATATAATGCTGCTTTCATCCTGAAATTATTTTAGCTCCTTACATCCGGCTTCTGTTTTTCAAGAGTAGTATATATTAAGGGAGTACCCCCGTCTGGCTGTTTTCGGCTTCATTTCGGCGGTACCCCTAAATATGAAAACTAACAGAAAGAAGAAAGTAATGGGTATTTTATTAAATCCAACCCTTGGAACTCCCAAAGGGAAGGCAGGCGGCTTTGTTTTCAGAAATGTAAAAGGCAGGACAATTTTTTCTTCCTTACCTATAAACGGAGGAAAGACAAATTCCGCAGAAGTGCTTGAAGGAAGGGACAGGTTTAAAGAACTGAATCCTCTCTTTGACAGCATGATGATGGATTTCTACATAAGATCAATATGGGAAAAATCCAAGATCCAGGCTAACTCTCCCCGCAATAAGCTGATGAAAATAAATTTCAGTCTCTTCGGAAAGGAAAGAGATATTACAAATATTGTTATCGCTCCCTTTGACAATGTGTTTACAGCTGAGCCCCAAAGCATAGAACAGGCAGACAGCTCACTTGTGTTCACACTTGAACCCCTGATACTTCAGGATATTGCGGACAGCCTACATTACGAAGCATCAATACACGGAATTATTCACCTCTTCGAACCTGTTGATAAAAACGATTCTTTCCGTTTTGTAAGCTTTGCTTCAGATACAATACAGTACCGGAATAATGTTCCCCTGGTATTTAATATTCCGCTCGGTTCTCAAACACTATTTAACTTCCCTTTATTTCTGAAGAAAAAATTCAGCTCAGTGGTTATCATAACAGGCAATTTAAAGGAACCGGAACTTGTATCCACAAATATTTGCGGAGAACTGTAAGGGAAAAATAAACATAGGGCAGTTATTTTTAACAGCCCTATGGCGTCCCTACAGGACTCTGAATTTCATGGGGTGTTTTTTCTACAGACATATCGTCCCTACAGGACTGACTGGAGCAGTTGCAATAGTTTCTACCTGCCCCTAAGTCCCGGCAGGGCAAATCTGTCAGTTTCTTTCTGCCATAAGTCCCAGCGGGACGATATGTCAGTTTCTTTCTGCCCTAAGTCCCAGCGGGACGATATGTCTGTAGAAACAGAATTCCCCAAAACATTTAAGCTGCAGAGCAGCGACAGAGAGGTTTCTAGATCATATCAAAAACATCAGTTCTGAAGTCTTATCGAAGTGTAACTATTTTTTTCGGATAGAATAAATAATATCAGGTGTAATCATTCTGCGCTAACAAAAATATATTGAAGAGAAGAATGAACAATTCCCCTGCAACAATGTGAAATAATAATTATTGCGGTTTGAAGTGCTGCAACAGGATTACTACTTTACCTGTTACTAATGAACTAATATCAGAACAAACCCTAAAGAAATACTCATTTTAAACTTTCAGTCTCATCACCGGTCTGTGCGGAGATCTTCGTGCAGCTTCTTTGAAACCTGCTTTGATAAATGTGGAATGTAAGCCTGTCCATACAAATACATCAGGTGTCTTTTCACCATAAGGTATGCTCGGATAACCTTCTAATATTTTGACACCTTTTTTTCTGCAGATATCTGCGGCAGCCTTAAGGAGCTTTACCGACAATCCCTGGTGTCTGTACTTTTTTAAGATAAAAAAACAAGTAACAGACCAGACCTTCTCTGCATCAACAGGCTTCAGCACTCTTGAGTTCTCAAGTCTGGGGAACTGCTCCCTGGGTGAAAAAGATATCCAGCCGACTGCTTTCTTTCCATCGTAAGCCAGTATTCCTGTAAACTTTTTTTTGTCCACCAGAGTATGAAAGTAATTTTTATTCCCCTCCCCTTTTCCTGCCTGAAATTCCTTATTGCTTAATCTCCAGGTGGTGCACCAGCATCCGCCGCAGGCACCGTTACTGCCGAACAGCTCCTCAAAATCAGGCCACCGGGATGGTGTTAAAGGAAAAAACCTGAATGATGTTTCAACCATATAGTGCCCTAATATCTTTTTCTTAAAATAAAATGTATTTTTTGTTAATTGCAAGGTCTCATTGGTGCGGAAGTGCGGAAGTCCGGAGGTGCGGAAGGAGTTAGAAATTGACTGCTTTCTATGATCTGACAGAATTTTTAGGTAAAAACTAATAAAAAAATAATATTTGCACCTGGTTTCTAACCCTGATCTAATCCTCATCTAATCCTCATCTAATCCTCACTTTTGGTCAAATATGAGGATTAGATAAGGGTTACATCAGGATTGTTTGACAATTAGGAATGAAATTCAGTGGTATTTCCCAGAAAAATTTTGATCCTGTCGATCGAAATATATACGTAAAATACATCCCAAAGGCTGGATACCTTTACTATCGTACCATCGTACGATCGTACCATCGTACTCTTTTTGGTTTTTAGTGTATTTTTCTTTTGGATTGATGCATTTTTACAATATTTTTTGACAACTCATTTTTGAACAAATCTAATCTCAATTATGCTTAAACAAATAATAACCGCCGTATTCCTTTTCATTATGTTCTTGTCTTTTAGCGTTTCCGCCCAGGAAAAGACAGAACCGGATTCTCTTAAAAATATTCCTATGCCGGGATTATCATTCCGAAGCATTGGACCTGCCATTACCGGCGGAAGGGTTATCGATATCGCTGTTAATCCTTTTAATCACAGCGAATATTTTGTGGCATCGGGACACGGTTCGCTGTGGAAAACTACAAATAACGGTATTACATTTTCTCCCTGCTTCGACGGAAATAAATCCTATGCAATTGGCGCAGTTGAAATTGATCCGACTAATCCTAATGTGGTTTGGGTTGGCACAGGAGAAAATAACAACCAGAATAATGTTATTTACGGCGACGGTGTCTATAAAAGTGAAGACGGCGGCAAATCCTGGAAGAATATGGGCATTACTACCTCTGAGCATATCGGCGGGATTGCCATTGATCCTGAAAATTCTGAAAATGTTTATGTCGCTGCAATGGGTTCATTAAGAAATGCCGGCGGGGAAAGAGGGATTTTTAAGACAACCGACGGGGGGAAAACGTGGACAAATGTTCTTGCCGTTAGTCAGTATACAGGCTGCTACCAGGTATTCCTCGATCCTAATCATCCGAATATTGTTTATGCAAGTGCACATCAGAGAATGAGAAATCTTTATACAGGGGTACACGGTGGTCCTGAAAGCGGCATTTACCGCAGCATTGATTACGGAGTAACCTGGCAGAAATTAGCAGGCGGACTCCCTTCTGAAGATGTCGGAAGAATCGGTATTGCCATCTCCCCTGTTAATACCGACCTGGTATATGCAATTGTTGATGCAACAGAAAAAGACAGGGGATTTTATAAAAGTACCGACCGTGGAGCCAGCTGGACAAAACAGGGCAGCTACATTACCTCTGCTCCTTTTTATTATCAGAACATTCACTGCGACACAAAAGATGAGAACAGGATCTATAGTGATGATACTTTTATCCAATTGTCCCTGGATGGCGGTAAGACCTGGAAAAATCTTGGAGAAAATTATAAACACGTCGATAACCACGCCCTTTGGATAGACCCTTCCGATAATAAACATTTGCTTGCAGGATGCGACGGGGGTGTTTACGAAACTTACGACCAGGCAAAGAGCTGGTCTTTTAAGGCAAACATTCCGATCGCTGAAATATATAAAGTTACAACCGATAATTCTGAACCGTTCTATAATGTTTATATCGGTACACAGGATAATAACAGTCTCGGAGGTCCCTCCCGTACTATAAGTACTGCAGGGATAGTAAACCAGGACTGGTATTTTACAAATTCAGGAGATGGATTTGAGACACAGGTCGACTGGAAAGATCCGAATATAATTTATGCCCAGTCGCAGAATGGAGGACTTGTAAGGTTTGATAAAAAGAGCGGTGAAAATCTTTTTATCAGGGCTTTTGAATTCGGTGATTCGGCATACCGGTTCGACTGGGATGCTGCACTTCTGATCTCCCGTCACGATAACAAGAGATTATATTCGGGCGGCAATAAATTATTAAGAAGCGATGACCAGGGAAGCACCTGGAAGGAGATCAGCTCTGATCTTACACGCGGTGTCCCGCAGGAATTTCAGAAGCTTATGGAACAAAGCTGGAGCATTGACCAGCTAACGCGTAAATCTCCCATTGCACAGATTTCTACAATTGCAGAATCCCCTCTTGATGAAAATGTTTTATATGTCGGTTCCGGCGACGGACTGATCCATTATACTACTGACGGGGGAAGCACCTGGAATTTATCTAATGTGGCTGATCTTCCGGAATATGCAAGAATACATCATATAATTGCTTCTAATTTTGACAGGATGACTGCATATGCTGCCTGCCAGAAAATGATAGGCGGTGATTATAAACCTTATATTTACAAAACTACAGATGGCGGTAAGAGCTGGTTTTCAATAAATCATAATATCCCGGAAAAAGGAAGCACTTATACAATAGCCGAAGATCATATTGATAAAAATCTTTTATTCGTAGGAACACAGTTCGGTGTATTCTTTTCAAATAACGGCGGAGAAGAATGGATACCGCTTAAGGGAGGGATGCCCACAGCCTGCGTAATGGATATGGAAATACAGCAGAGTGAAAATGACCTGGTGGTTTCAACATTCGGCAGAGGTGTTTATATTCTTGATGATTATTCTCCTCTGAGATATTTGGCAAAAGATACCTTAAAGAAGGAAGCTGAAATATTTCCTGTAAAAGATGCAGCAATGTTTATCCCCTCTTATCCTTTTGGTTTCAGAGGTACAGGATTCCAGGGAGCAAATTTCTATCTCTGCACCTAACCCGGAACCGGGTGCGGTGTTTACTTATTATATCAGGGATGAATTCAAAACATTAAAAGAAAAAAGAAGAGATGCAGAAAAAGAAAAACAGAAGAAAGGAGAGGATATAAAATATCCATCATACACTGAATTGAGGAATGAAAGTGAAGAGCCCGAAGCATATCTTCTTTTTACGATTACAGATGAAACAGGAAATGTGATCAGGAATATTAAAACAAGCCCTTCAAAAGGAATAAACCGTTTAACCTGGGATTTCCGGTATAATACAACCACACCTGTTAGTATGGAACCTTTTGATGCAAGCATCCCCTGGAATGAGCCTCCGAGAGGATATATGGTTGTACCGGGAAAATATTTTGTTTCACTTTCTAAATTTCAGGATGGTAAATTTACTCCACTCTGCAGGTCCGGCTGCATTCATTTGTAAATCTTTAAATAATACGAGCATCCCTGCTGCTGATAAAGCAGCACTTGATCAGTTCAATAAAAAAACTGCTGAACTTGTCCGTACATTATCGGGTGCAGATTCTTACAAGCAGGGTCTAATGGATAAACTTGGATATTTGAAGGATGCCGTATTCCAGTCGGCCAATTTGCCCGAAGGACTTTATGAAAAGGTTCTGGATATTGAAAAATCTCTTAAAGAATTTAACAGAAAACTGAATGGTGATGACCTCAGGTCAAGGTATGAGGGTGCTTCCCCGACATCGGTTAAAGGAAGAGTTGATTTGATTTCCGGGTCATTATGGATTACAACTGCAGCCCCTACTACAACATTCAGCAAGTCGTATGATGTAGCTGCTGCCTTAACAGAGAGCCTTCTGCTTTCTTTAAAAAATATTGATGACCAGGTTAAAGATGTTGAAAGCATACGCTGGAGCAATCGGGTGCACCATTTACTCCGGGCAGATTTCCTGTCTGGAAAAAATAATCCGGAAGTAATGGGTCATTTGCGAATTTGCGGCGATTCATTACTTTAGTAAATATGAATAATATTGTAAGTCTGGCGGAAAAGTTTGTAAGAAACTGTTTCGACAGCCTGGAGCACAGCAGTCTAGTTTATCACAATATAGGGCATACTACCGAAGTTGTTGATGAAGTTAAGCAGCTTATTAGTGAGATCAGGCTTAGTCCTGAAGAACAGGAAATTTTATTAATTGCGGCCTGGTTTCACGATACAGGTTATCTTCATACTTACGAAAATCACGAAGAGAAAAGTGCTGAAATCTGTAAAGATTTTTTAGATTCCCGGAAATATCCGCAGGATAAAGCGGCACGGGTTATCGATTGTATTCTTGCCACCCGGCTTCCCCAAAGACCATCGAATCTTGCTGAAGAAATATTGTGTGATGCTGACCTCAGCTATGCGGGAAAAGAAAATTTTCACAAAAGATCTTCACTTCTTAAAAAAGAATGGGAACTGAACCGTAATTTTAAAGCAGGTGAAGAGGAATGGCTTAGAAAAAATATTAATTTTCTTAATTCTGTCGACTACTTCACCGGTGCTGCAAAACAGAAGTATACTATTGAAAAGAATAAAAATCTTGCAGAACTTTTACAAAGATTTTCCGATATTAAGAATAAGAAACTAAGTCCATTATGAAAGATCTCATTCTTTTGCGTCATGCTAAATCAAGCTGGGATACACCGGGGCTACATGATATAGAGAGACCTTTGAATAAAAAAGGATTTAGAAATGCACCCCTCATCGCATCCATTCTAAAGAATCAATATAAAATTAAACCTGACCTGATTATATCAAGTCCTGCCGTCAGAGCAAAACAGACAGTGGAAATTATTTCAAGGGAGCTGGAATACCCGCCGGAGAAGATTAAATACGTACAAAAGCTATATTCGGCTTCCTTCACAGAAATCCTGAGTGTGCTGCATTCGATAAACGGGGAAAACAATTGTGTAATACTTACAGGACATAATCCCGAACTGACCGAGGCAAGCAATATTCTCTCAGGTAAATACATAGAAAATATACCCACCTGCGGAGTTGTGAAGTTGAGTTTTGATGATGAATGGAAAGGACTGAAACAAAAAACCTGCAAACTTGATTTTTTTATTTACCCGAAATTATTTAATACCCCGGTTTAAGTTTTTCTCTAAGAAGATTCTTATTTCCTTCCATATCCCCTTCCAAACAGTGCTGTTCAAATTAAATTGAATTATAATAAAAAGATGATGATATAATCATTTTTTGACAGATTATGTATTAAAGTCTAGAACAATCCCCTCTCTAAAACAATGACAGCTGCGGGGAATAATGCATATTTGGCTTAAGTGGTTAATTAGCACTTAAAGGTATCTTCTACGATCTGTATCAGCTAAATAGAAATGTTAACCAATTGTTTTTTATTCCAATGTTTTGGACAAATGCATTATTCCTGCCGTGCAGCCTTATCCCCTTATTTTGCTTCCTTAACAGGACTAGTATCCTCAGTAAATCAGCATCTGTTTAACTGAAATACAAAACTTTTCCTGAACCTTAGTAGCAATTTACACCCACAAACGCTTAACCTTATTAGCTTATCTAAGAGCAATTTATCAACAGAATTTCGCAAGGTCCTGGATAAGCTAATAAGGTAGTTAAGGTTGGGGGTGGTACTCCTTTCTACTAAGGTTTCGAACAGATTTCAGCAATATCATTTTTCCTGCCTGATAATTGACTAACAATAACTAATGACTTTAAGGTTAAATAATTTGTGATCAATACAAATTTATCACCTTTTTATGAGGGGCTCTTTTTTACTCTATCATTTTGGACAGGTCTGCTTCCAAACAGTGCAATAAGCCCGGATTACCATAAGAGCATATGATTTTTCATTAATTTTGCTTTAATTTAGTAAATAAGATAGAAGTTCCCTCTGTTTATCCTTTACAAAGGATATTTACAGCTTTCAAAATAAAATTAAGTATCGTTATGAAAAAAGTTTTTCTATTAGCAGTATTAATTACAATTACCGTATTAGGCCAGAGTAATGAGAAAATCTCCGGCAAGCTGAATGAGACTCTTATTAAAATCAGGGGAAGCAGATAAAATTCTAGTATGGGTCTTTTTTACGGATAAAGGAAATACAACAGATCTTTACTTTGCTCATCCCACTTTAGCTGTCAGTGAAAAATCATTAATGCGAAGGATGAAATTAGGATCGTCAATTGATATAACTGACCTCCCGGTAAATAAGGCTTACATAGATCAGATTGAAGATACAGGATTGAAGCTGAGACAGAAGTCCAGGTGGTTCAATGGTATTAGCGGTTACACAACCAAAGAAAATATTTCACGCATAGCAGGATATCCTTTTGTGCAGAAGATCGACCTCGTATATGGTTTTAAAATTAATTACAATGATGTTGAGAAGGATAATACTATCGCTCCGGATAAAATTATCCAGCCGGATGCATTAGTACCTTACAACTACGGAATTTCTTATACTCAGCTTCAGCAGATAAATGTGCCTGCCGTACATAACCTGGGTTACCGGGGACAAGGGGTTACGGTATGCGTAATGGATGCCGGCTTTAACAGGCTGACCCACGAATGCTTTATCGGAATGAATATTATAGCAGCCTGGGATTTTGTTAACGGAGACGGCAATGTTGGAGATGAAGGTGATATGGGATCAGGTACTCACGGAACCCAGACACTCTCAACTATAGGCGGCTTTAAAGAAGGACAATTGATCGGACCAGCATTTGATGCCGATTATATTCTTGCAAAGACTGAGAATACTGACAGTGAAACTCCTGTCGAGGAGGATAACTGGATAGCCGCTATGGAATGGGCTGACAGCATTGGAGTTGATGTTACATCCACATCTCTCGGATATCTTTTTATGGATACCGGGTATCCGGGATATACCTGGCAGGATATGAATGGCAATACTGCCATAATTACTAAGGGTGCTGATCTTGCAACGCATAAAGGGATTGTGGTTGTTAATTCAGCAGGTAATGAAGGTTATAACGGAACTCCTAATACATTATCTGCCCCTGCAGATGGTGATAGTGTCATAGCAGTAGGAGCAGTTAACTCTGAAGGTACCCGTGTGGGATTCAGTGGTTTCGGTCCTACAGTAGACGGCAGGATCAAACCCGATATAATGGCAATGGGGTCGAGTGTATATGTTGCAAGCCCTTCAAATAATACTCAATATATCTATTCCAGCGGGACATCTTTCAGCTGCCCGCTTGCTGCAGGAGTAGCTGCTCTGGTTTTATGCTATAACCCGAACCTGACGCCAATGCAGGTAAGGGATGCATTAAGATTAACAGCTTCGCAGTCGACGAGTCCTGACAATTATTACGGCTGGGGAATTATAAATGCACTTAATGCTATGAATTATTTTCCGGCAACATTTCAGCTCACTGTAAATGTTTCTGACGGGTGGAATGTAGTATCTATACCCGGATTACTTCCAACCAATCAGAACGTCTCAACCTGGTGGATTGGTAAAGATCCTGCTGCAGGAGTGTTTAAATTTAACGGCAGCTATTCTACAGTAACAACGGCCGAACCGGGAACCGGGTACTGGATGAAAAACCTTGGTGCAAGAGTTTATAATACCGGTGATGAATGGCCGGCTGGCGGGATTCAGTTTGTGTCACATAATCCCCTTCCCGGTATGGAAGGATGGAATCTTTTTGGCGGATATGAACAGTCGGTACCGGCAGCAGGGTTAACAACCACCCCTCCCGGATTGATCTCAGGATCAGTATATAAATATTCAGGCGGTTATCAAACTACAACTACCATTGATCCGGGATACGGCTACTGGGTAAAACTGACAGGTGCAGGATCAATTAATTTCCCTGCAGATGCTCCGAAAGCATCAGCAACAATTTCGACAGAGAACTTTGGTAAGATCATAATAACCGATAATGCACAAATGAGCTACACACTTTATGCAGTAGACAACAAAACAGATGTTTCTCAGTTTGATCTTCCTCCTTATCCGCCACAGGGAATGTTCGATGTCCGTTACTCAAGCCAGCGCTGTGCAGAGAACTTAAGCACAGAGCAGGCAATAGAGATGACGGGAGTACAATATCCCGTAAAGGTAAAGGCAGTAGGAACAAGCATAATACTTTCCGATGAGACAGGGAAGGAAATAGCAAGACTGAAAGCCGGTGAAGAAGTAACAATCAATACAGCAGGCAAGCTGTATGTATCAGGAAATGTTATTCCTTCGGTATATTCACTTGAGCAGAATTATCCTAACCCGTTCAATCCAGGCACAACGATTCAGTTCAGCATACCTGAAGATGTTCAGAATGTAAAGCTGATAATCTACAGTGCATTGGGAGAGAAGGTAGCCGAGCTTGTTAATACAGGACTTCAGGCTGGTATCTATAAATACACCTGGAATGCAAACAATGTTTCTTCCGGATTGTACATTTATCAGGTAGTAACTGAAAAGTTTGTATCAACCAAAAAGATGGTATTATTAAAATAAAAAAGCCCCTGATAATTTGATATCAAAGGCTATTGGTGACCCCAAGGGGATTTTCCCGAAGGGATCCCTTCGTGAGAACCCTCTGTTACCGCCCTATTACTTCTTTAAAACAAAGAAGCCCTGGAAGTTATACTCCGGGTTTATATGGTGACCCCAAGGGGATTTGAACCCCTGTTACCGCCGTGAAAGGGCGATGTCCTAACCACTAGACGATGGGGCCTTGGAATAATTTAAAAATGAATTTGGGTGAGCGATGGGAGTTGAACCCACGACCCTCAGGGCCACAACCTGATGCTCTAACCAACTGAGCTACGCTCACCATTTGAACAAAACTCATCTGTACGCCCGAGTGGACTCGAACCACTAACCTACAGCTTAGAAGGCTGTTGCTCTATCCGATTGAGCTACGGGCGCATCTAAACATAACATTATTACAATGAACAATTTTTAGTCGGGGCGGCAGGATTCGAACCTGCGACCTCCTGCTCCCAAAGCAGGCGCGATGAACCGGGCTACGCTACGCCCCGAAAAGGATAAAAATAACCACGATTATCACCTGAGGAGTAGAACCGCAGATTTTTTAACATAGACAACAAATATATAGCGAATACCCTTAAAAATCAAAAATTCAGGTATACCAATGGTAGAGAATTTGTAAGATTTTAGGGCAAAATATAAAGATCTAACTAAACACTTATTTACAAGGCTATCTGTCCCGGTACCTAACCCCTTCAACCTCAATACAACCCCTCTACTAAGGTAATGTTGTAGTAGGCGTTTAGTAGGACATAGTAGGAGTTGTGTAGGGGTTAGAGGTCTAGCTTTGTCAGGTACCAGGTCAAATCATTCCTGGTCGTTAAATTGAACTGATGATTGTGAAGAATTGCGGCTCTAAACCTAATTGATCCATTAAGTTCTTGATTAAGGGTTAAATAATCCATTTAAGGCCTCAGGAGGATTTTTCGAATCAAAGCAGGGCAGACAAATTGATTTTAAGAGCTGGATTGAAATTGAAAAAAGAAGAAAACTATCCAATACTAACGATTATCGAACCTTTTTGTTTAGTTATAATTTATCCTGGACAGAACTGGGACAAAATATAAAACCGCATAACAGTTTTTTACTAAAACTTATCTTGTGTAAATTTCTAAGAAAAATAAATGAATTAAATGTCCTTTCCCTTCTTTATATCTAAAAAATACCTGGTATCGAAGCAGGATTCCCGATTTATAAATTTTATATCTGCAATTTCAATTATTGGTATTGCCCTGGGGGTTGCTGCCGTTGTGATTGCTTTGAGTATTTTGAACGGATTTGAAAGGACTATAACTTCGAAAATTGTTGATTTTGATTCTCATATCCAGGTACTTTCATACCGGACAATCCTTCCGGATTATACAATGAATTCTAAAATTATTAGAGAGCTCACAGCTCCATATACTGCAGATATCACCTATTTCGCGGTAAAGAAAGGTATCATTAAAAGCCGAAATAATATAGAAGGAGTAAATGTTAAGGGTGTTTCAGACTTTCAAAGTTTGAGAAAAAATCTAACAGCCGGAAGCATCCCTTTAAAGGATGATAACATTGTTCTTGGAAGGAAACTTGCCAATAAACTCCAGGTAAAAACAGGAGATAAAGTAACGGTTTTTGCACTGAACAGGGATAAGATTCCTACCCCTGAAAATCTTCCGAATATTGAATCCTATATAATATCAGGCATATTCGAAAGCGGGATGGCTGAATACGACGACCTGAATATTTATATTACTCTAAGTGCTGCCCAGAAGTTATTTAACATAGGAGAAAACATTAACGGCTACGATATCCGCGTTAATAATATTACAAAAATTGACAGTCTTACGGAACTTCTGAATTCGAAGTTGAGATATCCCCATTACGCAAGATCAATATATCAGACCCACAGAAATATATTTACCTGGCTCGATCTGCAGAAAAAACCTATTCCGATTGTACTGGGACTAATAATAATAGTTGCTGTTTTCAATATTATCGGAACCCTGCTGATGATTGTCCTCGAAAAAACTTCAGCAATAGGAGTATTAAAATCTTTGGGTGCCCGGAATAAACAAGTTATACGGATATTTATTTACCAGGGGGTATTCCTTGCATCGGCTGGAATAATTGCAGGAAACCTGCTTTCATTTATTATTTTATTTATCCAGCAAAAATATAATGTTATGTCACTCCCCTCTTCGGTATATTTTGTTTCCTCAGTTCCGGTGGAATTATCTGCAGGAGTGTTTACCTTTGTGAGTGTTGTTACTTTTATCCTGTCATTGTTAGCTGCTTTAATACCGAGCTATATAGCTTCCAGGATACTTCCGGTATCTGCATTGAGGTTCGAATGAATTTTGAATCATTTATTGCAAAGAGATACCTGCTGTCGCGTCACAAGATAAATTTCATTACCATTATCTCATTTATATCAATTGCGGGAATTACAATTGGTGTGGCTGCATTGATTGTAGTGTTATCAGTATTTAATGGGTTTGGTAGCCTGGTAACAGACCTGCTGCTTAATCTTGATCCCCATCTTCGGGTTGAAATTATTTCCCCCGAAGGGAATGAACAAACAATTGCATCGGCTTTAAAAACTATTAAAGGAGTAACAAGTTACACTCCTTTCGTGAGCGGTAAGGTTCTTATATATAGAAAGGAACTGACACAGGTCATCAACCTGAAAGGGATAACCGATAAAACCGGCGAAGAGGTATACAATATCGCATCATCCTTAAAGCTTGGTGAACTTAATGTTTCAGAGGAAGGTATTCCCAAAATACTCATAGGGCTGGTTCTTGCTGACCGGATGCAGGTTATTACCGGGGATACAATACTCCTGGTTTCACCTGCAGGAATTGAAACTGCAATTACTCAATTCTCACTTCCCAATACACAGCAATTTATTGTCAGCGGGATTTATCTTTCAAATAACAATGAATACGATGCATCTCTTGTTTTCTGCGGGATACATCCTGCCCAGCGGCTTCTGGGCTTTAATTCCAAAATACAGGGGTATGAAATCAGGCTGGATGACATTGATGATTCGTTTGATGTGAAGGATGAACTTGAAAAAACATTGGATAAAAAAGTTTATTCAATCAGTACCTGGTATGATTTTCACCGGGATCTGTTTTCAGTTATGAAGATCGAAAGATGGTCGGCTTATATAATTCTCTGCCTTATAATTGCTGTGGCCACCTTCAATATTTTAGGATCGCTCTCGATGTCAGTAATAGAAAAAAGAAGAGACATTGGTGTATTAAGATCAGCAGGCGCAGAGGAGAATTCAATTTTGAAGATCTTTATGTTCGAAGGAATATTTATCGGGATACTTGGAACCCTCGCGGGAGTGTTTCTTGGTTACCTTGTTTGCTTCCTGCAGCTGCAATATAATATATATCCTCTCGATCCTTCACAATACAAGATTGATTCACTGCCGTTGGAAATGAGATTCTCTGATTTCTTTTTTATTACAGGTGCATCAATGCTGCTTACATTTCTTGCATCCCTTTATCCGGCAAAGCGTGCCGCTAAAATAAATCCGATTGAGGCTATCAAATGGGAATGAACACAAACGATTTAATATTACAAGCGGAATCTGTAAAGAAAAGTTTTCAGACAGAAAAGAAGGTCAGACTTGAAGTGTTAAAATCGGTAGATCTGAATATCTCAAGGAATAAGATCTATGTTATTGTCGGGGCTTCGGGTGCAGGCAAAAGTACTCTTCTTCATCTTCTGGGAGGACTTGATCGTCCGGACAGCGGGAAGGTTATTTTTGAAGGGAAGGAAATATTCAGAATGTCGGATGAGAAACTTGCTAAATTCAGAAACAGGAACATCGGGTTTGTTTTCCAGTTCCATCACCTGCTGCCTGAATTTACGGCATTGGAAAATGTTGCAATTCCACTTATGATAGCTGGAAATAAATTCAGTAAGGCTGCCGAAAAAGGGAAGGAATTATTGACATTAGTAGGACTGGCTGAGCGTCTCGATCATAAACCTGCAGCTTTATCAGGAGGAGAGCAGCAGCGGATCGCAGTAGCCCGTGCTTTATCTAACGATCCATCAATAATACTTGCCGATGAACCGACAGGTAATCTTGATTCTGCTAATAGCCAGATAATAAATGAGCTCTTTGTTGATCTGAGGAATAATTTGAATAAGACATTAGTCATTGTAACACATAACAAAGAACTAATGAGTCTTGCGGACATAGTTTATGAAATGAAGGATGGGGAGATCGTCAGTCGTTCTTAATACGGTTGAGTATCTCGATCATTAATCTTACACCGAAACCGGTCATATATTTCTTATCGTAATTATTCATTTTTGAGGGGAAAGTCGGTCCTGCAATATCGAGATGCGCCCACGGTATTTCTTTATCGACGAAATGTTCAAGGAACTTTGCTGCAGTAATTGCACCTCCCCACTTACCTCCGAGATTCTTTATATCGGCTACATCACTTTTAATCAGTTCCCCGTATTCCTGCCATAGTGGAAGTTCCCATACACGTTCATAAGTTTTTTGTCCGGAAGAAAAGATCACTTCCCTGAGGTATTTATCATTTGTAAATAATCCTGCCGTGAAGCTGCCCAGTGCGACTACACATGCGCCGGTTAGCGTGGCAAGATCAATAATATAATCAGGCTTCTGTCGGGAAGCGTAGTTTAATGCATCGGCAAGAATAATTCTTCCTTCAGCATCTGTATTTTCTACTTCAATTGTTTTACCCGAAGCTGTTTTGATTATATCCCCGGGACGGTATGATTTACCGGAGAGCAGATTTTCAGCCGAAGGAATAATCCCGATAATACGGAGCGGCATATTCATTAAAGAAGCAGTTAATATAGTTCCGGCAACAACAGCGGCACCTGACATATCCGCTTTCATATCTCCCATCTCCTGTGCCGGCTTTATTGATATCCCGCCTGAATCGAAGGTAACTCCTTTACCCACAAGTGCTACAGTTTTCGTCTTCTTTCGTTGCACTGAAGGTTTATAATCAATGATGATGAATCTCGGCGGATTATCACTCCCCTTCCCGACACCTAATAACCCTCCCATATCTCTTCGTTTTATTTCCTTCTCATCCCATATTTTAACAGAAGTATTTTTATTTGACAGATCTTTAGAGATTCTTTTCGCAAGGAGAGGCGGTGTTAAACCTGATCCGGGTTCATTCTCCAGATCACGGGTATAGTTTACACCCTCCATAATTCTTAGGGTATTCTTTAATGAAGTAGACAGCTTATCTTCATTATCTGCATACAGAAGAACATTTAATTCCTTATCCTGCTGTTTATCCGATTTGTAGTATTGAAATGCATAATTTCCGTAATACAATCCCTCTATAAAAGTCTGATAATAATAATTCTCGTCTTTATAGTAGTCTTTAAATGTTTCATACTCTGGAATAAATACGTGCAGATAATATATTTCTTCCTTTGATAACTCCTCGAGAAACCCTGCCATTAAGTTTCTGAAATAATCCGCATTGAATGAATCATTAACTTTTACTTTAAGGATCACTAACTCATCAGGTTTCCCATCGGGTTTGGTCATTCTTATCCTGGTGCCATCTTTAAGAAAGGATGCTTTCTGATGCGACGGGTATTTTAATATTAAAGATCTGTTCAAGGGAATCCAATGTATCTTTAAGCTTCTTTCCCTCAATCAGAAATTTTACTCCCAGGGAGGATTGCTTGTATTTTATTTTTTGTTCGCCTGACTTTACATTAAGCTTTAACATTGTTTTCCTTATAGAGTTCAAGATACTCTTCCGTCTTCTTTAAAATATTAAAAAGATAATCATAAATATTACTGTTATGCATTCTTGCACCGGAGGCATTTGAATGTCCTCCTCCGCCATATTCAGCAGCCAGCTTATGAACCGGTATATTTCCTTTGGAGCGGAAGCTGACTTTAAATCCATTATTCAGTTCAATGAAAAGTAGTCCGATTTTTACATATTGAACGGAGAGTCCAAAATTCACAAACCCGTCAGTATCCGATTCTATTGCTCCGGTCGACTGCAGCATTTCTTTAGTAATGATCATATAACTGATCTGTTTGCTTTCACCATAAAGCTGCATCGAATCGAGCGCTTTGCCGAGAAGTTTGACTTTACTGAACAAGCTTTGATCATAAATCTTATCGAAGACTTCACCGGGAATAACGCCATACTGTAAAAGTTCTGCAATAATCAGATGCAGCCCCGGGGTAGTTCTTTCAAAACGGAATGACCCTGTATCAGTCATTATCGCGGCATAAATGGGATACGCTGTATCGTACTTTAACTTTACAATGCCCGTTTTTTTAATGAGATCGTAAAGGATATGGCCAGTAGAACTATATTCTGTATCAGTGAAATAATAATCGGCAAATGTACCTGAATCCTGATGATGGTCTATACAAATTTTTGTTTTAGCTGAACTTATGAACGGCTTCATCATTCTAACCATCCTCTCCGGATTATTAAAATCAAGCGCTACAAGCAGGTCGACTTTATTAAATAAATCTAAGTGCTTTTCCGGGGCATACTGTTCAATTTTATGATCAACATCAAGAAAGACTAAATTATAAGGAGTGGCACTATGATTAACGATATAAACTTCTTTGCCTAATGCCTTTAATATCTGATATAAAGCAATCTCGGAACCAATGGCATCGGCATCAGGATTGACATGAGTAGTAAGCAGAAAGGAGTGATTTTCCTCTAAAAGTTTTTGTAATTGTAGAAAATTTATCATCTAATTAATATAGAAAAGGGCTCGTTTTACAAGCCCGTGAAAAGCTGATGTTAAAAAATAGGAAATTTTACAGTTTAAACAATGCAGTCAACCAGGTATGATCAGTTAACATCCCACATATTTCCGCTGAAGAGAACCTTTCTAAGATCTCCTTCTCCTTTGCTCTTTTTTATATTATTGATCTGCTGATGAAATTCCTCATCATATGTAGGCTTAATTACCTGTTTCAGAATTCCGATCGGTGCAGGAAAGCCTTCTTTTTCTGTAAACTGAGCGATGATATTAGCCCTTGTGTTATCGTCATCAAACTCATCGTGTACCCAAATATCATTAATAGAAAACTTCCCTTCAGATAAATCTACAACTTCGGGTTTTAATCCATTGAGCCTGATACCCTTATTATTTTCTTTCCCGAAAACCAGTGGCTTGCCGTGTTCGAGTACAACAACATTATCGGCTTTTGTATCCTTTTCTGTAAGAAGTTCAAAAGCCCCGTCATTAAAAATATTACAGTTCTGAAATATTTCGATGAATGCAGTTCCTTTATGCTCCGCTGCTCTTTTCATAACTACCTGGAGATGTTTAGGATCCCGATCGAGACTTCTTGCAACGAAAGTTGCTCCGGCACCTATAGCAAGAGTTAATGGATTAAAGGGATAATCAACACTGCCGAATGGAGTGCTCTTCGTTTTTTTCCCTTTTTCGGATGTGGGTGAATATTGTCCTTTAGTAAGTCCATATATCCTGTTATTAAATAAAAGAATTTTTATGTCAATATTTCTTCTGCAGGTATGAATAAAATGATTACCCCCGATACTCAGCAGATCACCATCCCCGGTAGCAACCCAAACAGAGAGAGCGGGATTATTTATTTTAATACCGCTGGCTATTGCAGGAGCTCTTCCGTGGATACCGTGCAGTCCAAACGTGTTCATATAATACGGAAACCGGGAGGCACAGCCTATTCCGGATACCCATACAAAATTCTCTTTTTTAATTCCCAGGTCGGGTGATACTCTCTGCATTTGTGCAAGAATTGAGTAATCTCCGCAGCCGGGACACCATCTCACATCCTGATTGGATGAGTAATCCTTTGCGCTGTATTTTTGTTCAATATTAGTTTCTGCCATTGCTCTTTACTCCAAGCATTTTTTCTATTTTAGTTTCTATTTCGGAAGACTTGAAAGGTAATCCCTGTATTTTATTAAATGGTTCAACATCAGCAAGAAATTCGTGTCTTAAAATTTTGGCAAGCTGCCCCATATTTATCTCGGGGCATAATATTTTCTTATATCTCTTTAAAACTTCACCGGTATTCCTGGGAAGCGGATTTAGATACCTTAAATGAGTTTGAGCTACTTTAAAGCCGTTTGCTCTTAACCTGTTGACTGCTTCTGTGATAGCTCCAAAAGTACTGCCCCATCCTACAACAAGCAGTTCAGCATCCTCGTCTCCCTCAACTTCAAGCAAAGGAATATCATTCTCTGCATTTTTTACTTTCTGAGCTCTTAATCTTACCATAAATTCGTGATTCTCAGGATCATAGTTTACATTTCCAGTAAGGTTTGATTTCTCCAGCCCTCCTATTCTATGTTCCAGCCCTGGCGTGCCGGGTAATGCCCAGGGGCGGGATAAATTTTCATCACGCTGGTAAGGATAGAAACCTTCCGCCTCTGTCCTGAATTTTACTTCAATGGGTGGAATACTATCGGGCTCGGGTACTCTCCAGGGCTCGGCTCCATTAGCCAGGTATCCATCGGATAAATATATTACCGGGACCATATATTTAATGGAAAGTTTTACTGCCTGCAGTGCCATATTAAAACAGTCAGCAGGAGTAGCAGGGGCAATAACTATTACAGGGGCCTCACTATTTCTTCCATAGACTGCCTGCAGAAGATCTGCCTGCTCTGTTTTAGTGGGTAAGCCGGTACTTGGACCGCCTCTCTGAACATCAATTATAATCAAGGGAAGTTCAGTCATTACCGCAAGACCAATTGTCTCGGTCTTAAGTGCAACCCCGGGACCACTTGTTGAAGTTATTCCAATTGCACCTGAATATGCAGCACCCAATGCAGCCGTTATGGCAGCAATCTCATCTTCCGCCTGGAATGTCCGTACACCAAAATTTTTATACTTACTTAATTCGTGCAGAATATCGGAGGCAGGGGTAATCGGGTATGAGCCAAGAAATAATGGTACTCCCGATTTCACAGAAGCTGTTAAAAATCCAAATGCCAGAGCTTCATTTCCTGAGATGCTCCTGTAGGTACCGGGCTGAAGTTTTGCAGGACTTACCTGGTAACGTACTGTAAAGATTTCAGTATTCTCACCAAAATAATACCCGGCTTTAAGAACAGTTTCATTAGCAGATGCAATTAAAGGCGTGCTCTTAAACTTGCTCTTAATCCATTCGATCGTCGGTTCCAATTCTCTGCAGTAGAGCCAATACATCATACCCAGTGCAAAAAAGTTTTTACTCCTGGAAATTTCTTTAGCTGATAAACCACTCCCCTCAAGTGCCGTGGATGTTAAATGGCTCAAAGGAACTTTAAAAACATTATATCCATCAAGTGTTTCATCTTCTAAAGGATTACTTTCATACCCGGCGAGTCTCAAATTCTTAAGATCAAAAGCATTAATATTCACAATAATAAGTGCGTTCGGCTTAAGATCTTTTAGATTAATCTTTAACGCAGCAGGGTTCATTGCTACAAGAACGTCCGGTGCATCTCCAGGCGTATGAATATCACTGCTTGAGAAATGAAGCTGGAAGCCGCTGACTCCATATAAAGTTCCGGCAGGAGCTCTGATCTCGGCAGGGTAATCTGGCAATGTGCTCAGATCATTTCCAACCAGAGCAGTTGAATTGGTAAACTGGGATCCTGTCAACTGCATTCCGTCGCCGGAGTCTCCGGCAAATCTTACAGTTACATCATTTAATTCTAAAACGTTTTTTGTCATAGCTTTGTTTATTTTATTTAACCTTATAATGGGATGAAAAGTTTCAATAAGTTAATAATTCACAAATATATAGTAATATAATAAGTAAAATATGGACACACGACCGGATCCGGTCGTCTGTTTCTTTTTTTAAACTATTAAGGTTGGTTATTGAGCCAATTAAGTAATAATCTGGGTATTCAGGGCAATCTCTTCCAATACAGCACTTACCCTAAGGCATTCATTCATTGTCCCGCTGTATACGATTGCTTTACCTTTAACATGAACCTCAAAAGCAAAATCTCTCGCCGTTTCGAAAGTACAACTGATTGCTTTTATCAGCTGGACTATAACTTCATCAAATGTATGCCATTCATCATTATACAAGATAACCCTGTTTGCATTAAGGTCAGAAGTATCTTCTTCATTCGTTATCTCAAGTTCAGGCAGATCCTGCTGTTGTAGTTTCATATTTCCCGATTATTACTGACTGAACATAAAAAATATTTATTAATTAAAAAATAAGAAATCTAATTATTAACGCACTTTTTGAGGAATAATTTGATCAGGAAATTAACATTAAAGGATAGAAAATGTATTCTACTGCTTCGGTGATCCCTGGCAGTAAAGTTTGATTTTATAAGCCTCTATGAGTATATTTTTCAACTTGATTATACCAATTAACGGAGGAATCTGAATGAAGATAGCGGTATGTGTAAGCTATGTTCCTGACACAGCCACAAAGATTAAAATTTCACAGGATGCAAAATCGATTGACCCCGCCGGAGTAACATTTATACTTAATCCGTATGATGAATTTGCCGTAGAAGAAGCCCTAAAAATAAAAGAAAAGGCGGGAGGTGAAGTTAATATTTACAGTGTTGGCGGAGAGAGTAACAAAGAATCTATTCGAAAAGCACTTGCAATGGGGGCAGATAATGGGATACTTCTAAAAACTAATGCTGTTCCCGATAGTTATATGGTTGCTAACTCCCTGGCTGAGGAGCTTAAAAAGAACTCTTATGATCTGATACTTTTTGGGAAACAATCTGTTGATTTTGATAATTCTATTACCGGGCAGCTTACCGCAGAGATGCTAAGTTATAATTGTATTACTGTTGTTGTAAAGCTTAATATAGAAGGAAATAAAATAACCGCTGAAAGAGAAACGGAGGGAGGAAAAGAAATAGTTGAATCAGAACTTCCGGCAGTTATTACTGCACAAAAAGGTCTCAATGAACCAAGATATGCTTCACTTAAAGGTATAATGGCAGCGAAGAAGAAGGTTATTGAGGAAAAAGATGCACTTACCGGCTCAAATAGAGTGAATATCCTGAAGTTGAAAACCCCGCCTCCAAAAAAGCCGGGGCGAATAATCGGAACTGATGTATCTGCGGTGCGTGAACTGGTAACTCTACTACACGAAGAAGCAAAAGTAATTTAGGAGATTTAATGGCAAATAAGATAATAGCCTTTCTTGAACAGCGTGAAAATAAATTAAAAAGATCAGCATACGAAGTTGTTTCCAGAGCAAAGTTCCTTTCCGGTATCCTTGGTCTGGATGCGGAAGCAGTTGTAATCGGAAGCAGTGTCGATAATTTAAATGAAATTGAAAAATATGGAATAGATAAAGTAACTTTCTTTAAGCATAAAGATCTTGAGCTTTATTCCCCCACAGCTTACAGAGATATACTCCTTGATTTTGCAGCATCACTTCCTGTAGAATACTATTATTTTTTCAAATTCCTCTTTAGGGAAAGATCTGGCTCCCAGAATTTCTGTAAAGTTGAATGCCGGCTGCATAATTGACTGTGTAGATATTGCAAATAACGGAGGAGAGTTGATATTCACCCGTCCTGTGTTTGCCGGTAAAGCATTAATGGAATTAAAATTTAATACTGATATTAAAATCCTGACTATCAGACCAAATGTATTCAAACCGGTTCCTGTAGATGGTCAGAAGCTGAATATAATTGAAAAATCAGTTGATAATCCAAATCTGAAAACCAAAGTAGTTGAGATTCAAAAAATCTGAAGGTAAACTGGATGTTGCCGAAGCTGATATAATTGTATCAGGCGGAAGAGGATTAAAGGGACCGGAAAACTTTCATCTTGTTGAAAAACTTGCTGATGCATTAGGCGCTGCAGTCGGTGCATCACGGGCAGTTGTTGATGCCGGATGGAGACCTCACAGTGAGCAGGTTGGACAAACAGGTAAGACAGTATCCCCCACACTTATATGTTGCCTGCGGAATTTCAGGTGCGATTCAGCACCTTGCAGGAATGTCTTCCTCAAAATATATTGTGGCAATAAATAAAGATAAAGATGCACCCATTTTTAGTATTGCAGATTATGGAATTGCAGGAGATATTTTTGAAATACTACCTGCATTGACAGAAGAAATAAACAAGATAAAATAATTGACCGGAGTATTAATTGCAGAAGATACAATGTGAGATTTTAGGTCTATCATCAAGCCCTTCCACCGGAGGTGCATATGCTATATTATTAAAAGAAGTTAACGGGAACAGAAGACTTCCGATAATTATCGGTGCGTTTGAAGCACAGGCCATAGCTCTTGAAATTGAAGGAATTAAACCTCCCCGCCCTCTTACTCACGATCTGATGAAAAACCTGATAGATAATCTTAGTGCAGTTGTTATGGAAGTTATAATTGATGAACTAAAAGAAAATACATTTTATGCCAAGATAATACTCGAAATATCTGCTCTGACAAATGAAATTGATGCAAGGCCCAGTGATGCCATTGCTCTTGCCGTAAGATGCCAGGCCCCTATTTATGTTGCTGAAGCTGTAATGGAGACTGCAGCATTCTTTCCTTCTGAAGAATCGAGACGGAAGGAGAAAAAACATATCCTGAAGAAGAACAGATTCCGAAAAGTAAAGAGGCCAAAGCTTGCCTCCTTACAGAATAAACTTAGAGAAGCACTGGAAGCAGAAGAATACGAACTTGCCGCCAAGCTGAGAGATGATATTAAAAGGCTTTCCGGAAGTAACTAAGCCGAATGCTGCTTTCCCTATCCTGCATTCCAAACATCTGTCTCTCGAACAATAGCTTCTGAACAACTCAATCATCCCCTGATAAAGACACTTCTTTTCCAGGCATCCTGAAGATCCAGGTTTTCGGATACTTCACTTACTAGAGTATTATCAGTTGACCTGAATATAATTAAGATAAAGCCGCTGTACTTTCCTTGCAATATCTTTTTTATCGAATATTTCAAAGTATAATGAAAATACAGGGAATAGTACATTTATCATCAATTCATCAATCCGGGATAAGACCTATAAAATAATTTATGCCTATAGCTGTTTTCCCTCCAAACATATAATGATTGCGCCAATATCCCTCTCCCTTTAATTATAATAAGTGCCCTTAAAGCTGAGATAAGATTTTTCGTATCATTGATGTTTTTGAAATCACTTATCATTCTTCCAATAATATTATCGTCAACAATTTTTTGTAGCAATCCTTAATCCTCCCGCAATCCTTAAGGTAGGAAAATTTTGAGGTCTCAATTTACTAAAGTGCCAGGTACTGTATTTCATTATCTTATTATCAAAAAGAGGCTGTATTTCATTCCAGGTTTCCCTGAGTTTTCTTACATACTCAGTAGTTTCGTACTTCTTTAAAGTGGAATATATTAGGAACAAGACCTGCAGCTGTGAAGTAAAGTGATTCGAGGTATAATTTATTATTTTTTTTCTTCTTCAGTTTTTTAACAAGCGACAGATCAACTGTCTTCGCAAGCCTGAGCATCTGCTCCTTGTTTTTAGAATAACCCAGGGCTTCAAAAATCAACTCATATAGTACTTGTTCCCATATTTCATGATCAGAAAAATCACTGACACTAAATGAGCGGTTCTCCAATATATCCATCGGGTCATATCCAACTATTGGTTCTTTTGCTTTCAGTTCTTTTTCATAAATGATTTCCTTAAGTCTGTCCAATATCCTGCTGCATTTATGCTTAAACCTGTCCATCCCCAGTTCATAAAGATAATCGAGCTTTATCCTTTTCCATTACGAGCTTGTTTGAATCAATACAGGACATCCTGCTCTGTCTTCCTGCTCTTTCTGAAAGAATAGCATTCTGTATCTCTGTCCTGAGACTCTCACTAAGTAAATCGGAAAGCGGAATTGACTGGACCTTTCTGCCATCCTCAGTATAGACGTATGGGTGGTCATTTGTACCAAGAAGCGTAAGGTGAAGTACTAAACTATTGTATTTTTTGTTTAAATGATGTCCGTGGTTTTTCCAATCAGAATAGCTGCTGTCAATTTCAATATCCCCGGTGTATAGTAATATTGCCTACTTTTATTTTGGCGTTTCTGAAGTCGGGTCCTCCGACTTCCTTATTTTCTACACCTGCATCAAGTATAGTTATACTCTGCCCATTTTTAGTTATGAGCTCTTTTTCAAAGTTCTGATTCTTCCAAATTTCCTGTACAAATTTTTCATAAAGGTGAGATTGCCCGGCTCCCATAGTTTTCCCCTAATCTTTTTTATTGTAACTCATATGCAGAATAAATTCTAATGAAAGAGCTGCAAAACTCGTATTCATAACTATCCCTAATGATCATCCGGAAAACCGGAGTATTAAAAAAATCCCTCTCATAACTAATTCTTAATTAGAATAATTATCAAATTAGTTAAACTTAAAATATGCAAAATATTTTAAAATATATATAGAATTTATTTATCCCATCAGGGATTTTGACTTTTTATTTAGACTGATAATTTCTTCCCTGGCCGATTCTGCATAATTTTCCCCTGAATCCCTGTAGATTATTCCCCTGCTGATATTAATCAAAAAATCACTCCTGCCTGAATCTTTGAATATTGTTATCACATCCTCCAGACTTCCGCCCTGTGCTCCAACTCCCGGCAGAAGTACAGCAAGATCTCCAAATGTCCTAATGGATGATTTTAATTCCTCGATTTTTGTTGCTCCGAATACAATTCCGCAATTCTTTTTATGATTCCACTGATTAACTTTACTTATCACTTCCTCATATAAATATTTTCCATTTTCAGTCTTAAGTTTTTCAAAATCAGCTGCGCCTGGGTTTGAAGTAAGGGCAAGGATGAATATCAGCTTATCATCGTATTTCAGGAAAGGTTCTACTGAATCATTCCCCATATAAGGATTTACCGTTACTGAGTCGCACTTGAAATAATCAAAGATTGATTGTGCATACATTTCTGAAGTATTCCCGATATCCCCTCTTTTAGCATCAGCAATAACAAGTATATCATCAGGAATTAAAGCAATTGTATTATATAATTCTTTTATTCCGTCTATTCCTCTCTGTTCGTAAAAAGCAAAATTAAGCTTATACGCTGCAGTGTGTTCCTGTGTATGTGAAATAATATTCTTATTGAACTCATAGAGAGGAAATTCACAGTCCCGCAGGAAAGAAGGTATTTTCCTTATATCTGTATCAAGACCTACGCAAATGTATTTTCCCTCTTTATTTTTATCAAGCAGTTTTTCTAGAAGCCTTCATAAGTGCATAGGTTTAAGTGTAATTTTTTCTTGTTCTGTAAACATTTGCTACTATACCGAGCATAAACATATTAACGAGCAATGAACTTCCGCCGTAGCTTACAAATGGCAGAGGAATACCGATTACCGGCATTATCCCAAGTACCATTCCGATATTGATAATAAAATGAACAAAGTAAACGGAAAGAATTCCTATAAGAGTGAGACTAATAAATTCATCTTTAGAATTTGAAACTCCCTTAAGTATTCTAAGAAAAATATAAATAAACAGAAGCAGGATTGTAAAACTGCCAATAAAACCGAATTCTTCACCGATAACACAATATATAAAGTCTGTCCATTGCTCCGGTATATACTGAAGCTGTGTCTGGTTGCCGGCTAAAAACCCTTTCCCCCAGAGTCCTCCGGAACCAATTGCAACTTTAGCCTGTATGGCGTTATAACCAGCACCGAGAGGATCAGACATAGGATCGATAAATGACTGAATTCTTTTCTGCTGATGAGGGCTCAATGCTGTATACATATAATCGGTAAAGAATCCTGCGGCAAGGTTTATTGCGAGTATCGATCCGCTGAAAATTAAATCTCTCTTAAATAAAAATAGTGCAGCAATAATAATGACAAGTGCTGCAATGAAATAGAAGAACCCGAACAGAGAAGCGACTGCAATAAATCCAGGTGATAATACTACGAACATCCAGAAGAGACTCAATCCCTTCCAGAACAACATAGTCATTATTAAGCCTAAAAAAACAAATGAGGTACCCATATCAGGTTCTATGAGTATCAAACCAACGGGAATAACACCGATTATAAGTGTTATAAGTATATCTTTAAACGAATCTATGTTAACATTTTTCCCGGACAGGAATGCCGCGAGAGCAAGTATGGTTCCTACTTTTGCGAGTTCGGAAGGCTGAAAACCAAAAAAACCAAGATCAAGCCAGCTCTTTGCTCCCGATATCCTTCTTCCAATTAAAAGGACTACAATGAGAAAGAACAAAGATATAAGGTATGAGGGTAATGCTATAGTTCTGAAAGAATTAGTCGGAACAGAATATGTCACCAGGAAAATTATTACAGAACCTATTCCCCAGATCAGTTGCCTCTGAAAGTTGCCGTGCATTGTCGGGTGGTTAACGGTAGAGCTGTAAATAGCAGCCAGTCCTATACAAACTAATACCAGAGCCGAGACTATTAATCCCAGGTCAAACTTATCCCTGAAATTATAATCAATTTTCAATCATCTCTCCGATCATTTGATCATCGAACTTCGGCATAACTTTTTCTTCATTATTTAGCTTCTCCTTAAATAAAAATGCTTCGATCATTTTTTTTGCAATAGGTGCTGCATAAGTAGCTCCAAAACCTACATTTTCAACAACAACTGCAATAGCAATTTTAGGATCTTCATATGGAGCAAAGCAGACAAAAAATGCGTGGTCTTTTCCGTGAGGGTTCTGTGCAGTTCCTGTCTTGCCGGCAATGTTAACTTCTTTCATTTTTATATGAGTTGCTGTCCCCGCTCCATTAACGACCAGGAACATTCCTTCCTTAACGATATCGAATACCGATTGTTTTATTCCGGTGTTTACCTCCGGATACCTGAATGGAACTGTTTGTTTGGTAAAATCATCTACATAACCCTCAACAATGTGAGGTTGAAAACTCTTACCATTATTAGCTATTAATGCAGTATAAAAAGCCAGCTGGATTGGGGTAACCGAAACTTCTCCCTGACCAATTCCAAGACTTGCCATAATACTTCTGGGCCATTTCGGTCCATATATTTTTTCATAATACTTTGAATCAGGAATAAAGCCCGCGACTTCCTCACCTATATCTACCATTGTTTTTTTACCAAACCCGAACCGGTGGGCATACTCTGAAAATTTATCCAGCCCTATTTTGTAAATAAGATTATAGAAAAATACATTACAGGATTTTTCAATCGCGTGCACAACATTTAGGGAACCATGGGCTCCGTGACATTTAAATGGTCTTCCGAACATAAACACACCGGGGCAATAAAAAGTAGTTTGGGTTGTAATCACTCCCATATCAAGAGCTGCAACGGCTGCAAGGAGTTTGAAAGTGGAGCCGGGAGGTTTTACCGACATTGTTGCCCTGTTAAAGGAAGGTTTCTCAGGGTCTTCATATAGCTGCTTTAAAAATTCTCTGGTAGTTACATATGAGAATTGATTCAGATCGTAATCCGGGGCACTTGTAAAAGCAATTATTCCCCCGGTTTTAGGATCGATGGCCACTGCTGCTCCCCTTCTTCCCTTAAATTCTTCCTCAACGATTCTCTGCACATCAGCATCGATGGATAACAACAGATCCTTCCCTTTAACAGAAAGCTTATCCTGTGCCCCGCTCTTAAATTTTCCTATCTCCTTCCGTTTTGAATCGACCAGGATATAATTGAATCCTTTTACGCCTCTCAATAATTTTTCATATGTCTTTTCGAGTCCATTATATCCAATATAATCTCCCGGTTCATAGTATTCTTTCTCTTTGTTCAGCGCTTCAGGAGAGATTTCTTTAGTATAACCGAACATATGTGTACCCATTAGCCCGGCAGGATAACCGCGCTGCATTTCGACAATATAATCCACGCCCGGCAAATGTTCGGAGTTCTCCTCATACCACGATATCACCTTAAAATCTACTCCCCGTTTAATTCTGATAGGTACATATTTGGAATAGATCCGGTTGGTATAGAGTATTTTCTCTACATACCCGGAATCAACATCCAGTACGGCATCCAGTATTCTGCTCAATTCAGGTTTATAATAGGCAGGAGTTATGCGAAGTGTATAAGCAGGAGTATTTGTCACGATTACTCTCTTATATCTGTCAAGAAATACTCCTCTTAAGGGAATCTGTTCGATTGGTTTTATACTGTTGTTTGCAGAGAGTTCGTCGTATTTTTGCTGTTCGAGGATCTGCATCTGGAATAATCTGAATACCAGCAGGATGAAACATCCTATCACAATAAAGTATATAATGCCTATTCTTGAAATGGAACTAAAATCTACCGGTTTCATACAAAGCTCTTCCTCGGTTGAAAAATAACAACAGCAAAACTAATTAACGCGGTGTAAAGCGCCGGGAATAATCCCTGTTCAAATAGAACAAATAAGAGATTTGCCTTAATATCAACAGTAGAAAAGAAAGAATAGATAGTAGAATCTATAACTCCGCACAATAAAACTATCAGTGAAAAAACATAAGTTCTCAGATAGATATCCTGCTTATTTTCATTGGAGAAATAGCCGGCAGTAAAACCGGCACATATCTTGGAGATCATAGCACTCCCAAGTAAACTACCGGTAATCAGATCGAAAAAAAAACCTAAAATAAATCCTAGTATAGTACCGTAGATCTGTCCTGACTTAATAGTATAGTAAACAAGCAGGATTAAGATAAGGTCTGGTATGATACCGTTAATTGAAACAAGCGGAATAAAAGTTGTTTGCAGCAGAAGCAGAGGAAAAAACAAAAGCAGCGGGATATAATATTCGGATCGCATTACCTGAGATAAAAATTTAATTCAAGATTATTTTTTTGCTTAGATTCAACAAGGGCAATAATAAAAACATAATCAACTGCCTCAGAACTCACAAAGGGCTTAACAGTTACTTCATTGAAGATCCCTGTTTTAACTTTACTCAGTCCTGTCACTATTCCAATTGGCAGGGGTACTGGAATTACCGAACTAAGCTCGGAAGTAATAATTCTGTCACCAGGCTCAATATCATATGTTTTGGGAACATCAATAATCACCAGCTCAGAGCCCGTCCATTTCATCACACCATCCACTCTGCTTCTTTCATCCTTAACCGTGAGCTTCAGATCCATATTTTTCAAAGTTCTGACTATAGCATAATCTTCCGAGGTTGAATAAACAACTCCCACAAGCCCCCTGTCATTTATTACTGGCATTCCCGGTCTTACACCATTTTCACTTCCGGCGTTTATGGTAAGCACGCCTTGGGATCTGCTTAATGATCGCGATATTACTGTCCCGGGAATTAAGGGCATCTTCGCAGTATCTTTAATGCCGATAAGCCCCTTCAGTTCGCTATTAACTATACCATATTCCCTCAGCCTGTTTATCTGCAGCATCAGCTCTGCATTCTTCTCACGCAGTCTTTCATTTTCATTTTTAATTCCGCTTATATTAATTATGTCTGAAATAAGAGATGTTACTGAAGCAAAGGAAGCGAAGGCAACGGCACGTACTTGTTTAACTTCGGGTTTGTTATTGTAAGAAATTATAAAAAGACTAATAATCAGCAGCACCACCAGGATAATGTATTCCTTAAAATTTTCCCAGATCTGGAGTATAAGTCTGATCATTAGTATCTTCTGTTACGAATTAGCACTTTCGAAAAATGATTAAGATTGTCAATTACTTTTCCCGCTCCTCTGACCACTGCAGTTAAAGGATCCTCAGCTACGTGCACAGGGAGACTGGTTTCCATTCTGATTCTTTCATCGAGACCCTTTAGCAGTGCACCCCCTCCTGTTATAAGTACACCTCTATCAAGAATATCTGCTGACAATTCGGGAGGAGTTCTTTCCAGCGATTGTCTCACTGCATCAACTATCTGAACTACTGATTCATTAAGTGCTTCCCTGATCTCAACAGAACTGACTTCAGTAGTTTTAGGAACACCGCCGACAAGATCTCTCCCCTTTACCTGTATTGTAATCTCTTCTTTTAAGGGCACCGCTGATCCCACTTCACATTTAATAGCTTCAGCCGTTCTCTCACCGATTAAAATATTATGGTTCTTTTTAAAGAACTGCATTATGGCATAGTTCATTTCATCCCCTGCAATTCTAATCGATTCCTCGTTTACAATTCCTGAAAGAGCTATTACTGCAATTTCAGTTGTTCCACCGCCGATATCAATTATCATACTTCCAACAGCAGCTTCCACATCGATACCAATACCTATAGCTGCTGCCATAGGTTCAGCAATAAGATGCACTTCTTTAGCACCTGCGTGTTCGGCACTATCCCTTACAGCCCTTTTTTCAACTTCGGTAACACCGCTCGGTACAGCAATAACTACCCGTCTCGCAGAAAAGGTTCCTGCCCTTACCTTTTTAATAAAAGCCCTGATCATTCCTTCAGCAATTTCAAAATCAGCAATTACACCATCCCGCATAGGCCGTGTAACTCTGATTTCTTTATGCTCTCGTCCCTGCATCTCTTTAGCTTTATTGCCAAGCGCTATAATTTTTTTGGAATTCCTGTCAAATGCCACGATCGAAGGTTCATTAAGTACAATACCCTTACCTTTCACCCAGATAAGAGTATTCGCTGTACCCAGGTCAATCGCAATATCTGAAGAGAATATATCCAATAAACCCATAATTCCTCTTAATGTTTAAAGTGTCTGACACCGGTAAATATCATAGAAATACCTTTTGAATTTGCTGCCTCGATTACTTCAGCATCCCTGACAGATCCTCCGGGTTGAATAACCGCTGCTGCACCCTGATTAACAACTTCAAGCAGTCCGTCTGCAAAAGGGAAAAAAGCATCCGATGCTGCTACTGATCCGGATATATCCAGACCATATTCCTTAGCTTTCATACTGGCTATTTTAGCCGAATCGACTCTCGACATTTGTCCTGCTCCTACACCTACGGTAGTTCTGTTTTTAGCATATACAATAGCATTCGATTTCGTATGCTTGGCAATTATCCAGGCAAATTTAAGATCTATCAGCTGTTCCTCACTGGGTTTTTTTTCAGTAACAACTCTTAAATTCTTTTCATCTAATGTAATATTATCAGGTTCCTGGGCAATTATCCCTCCGGGAATATTCCTGATTACTTTTTCCGGATGTCCTAAAGGTTTCAGCTGTTTTAATAACCTCCTGTCCTTTTTCTTCATCAATAACTGAAGAGCCGCGGAAGTATATGAAGGAGCAGATAAAACTTCCAGAAATATTTCATTAAGTTTTGATGCAAGTTTATCATCCACTTCTTCATTAAGTGCAACAATTCCGCCATACGCAGAAACAGGATCACACTTCAAAGCATTTATATAAGCGTCATAAATATTACCCATGCTTGCTGCGCCTGCCGGATTATTATGTTTTATAATTGCACAGGAATTTTCATCAAGATCCTCAACCAACTCAACAGCAGAAATAAGATCCAGGATGTTATTGTAAGATAATTCTTTTCCGTGTAGTATTTCAAAATAATTGAAGAAGTCACCATATACTGCAGCACCCTGGTGAGGGTTTTCTCCATATCTTAATGATTTTGAAACCGGATAATTGATCCTGATATATGACCGTGCTGTATCATATTTCTTTTCAAAGAAATTTGAAATATAAGTATCATATTGTGCAGTATGTGAAAATGCCTCAACAGCTAGTTTCTTTTTTGTCTCCTCACTTATACAGCCAGACTTTAATTCATTTATAAATGCAGTATACTGTGCGGGATTGGTCAGCACTGATACATCGTTATGATTTTTCGCTGCAGCTCTTATTAAACTTGGTCCCCCAATATCTATATTCTCGATGATATCATCCATAGACGAGGCAGGATTTTCAGCTGTTTTAATGAAAGGATAGAGATTCACACAGACTATATCGATTGAAGAAATTCCTTCCTTTTGAGCCTCCGCCGTATCTGAGGGATTACCTCTTCTGAAAAGTATACCGCCGAATATTTTAGGATGAAGCGTCTTCACCCTTCCTTCAAATACTTCAGGCGAACCGGTAAAACTTTCAACACTTGTAACATCAATATTATTTTCTTTTAAGATCCTGGATGTATTCCCTGTAGCAAGAATTTCGTAACCTGCTTCAGCGAGAGAAGCTGCAAACTGTATAATACCGTTCTTATCAGAGACGCTAAGAAGTGCTAATTTTTTCAACTCAGATATTTTTATTTAATCCAGTATAATGATCCGGTTATTTATTTTTTTCACTTTACCTTCTGCAATTTTCTTAATCACATAAGGTAAAAGCTGATGCTCCTGCTTCAATACTCTTTCCGCTATTTCTTCAGGCGATTTTACATCCGAAATATCTATGCAGCGCTGTGCAATTATTTTTCCGGTATCAAATGTGTTATCAACAAAATGTACAGAAGCACCGGAAACTTTAGCAGATGATGCAAATACTGCATTGTGAACATTCATTCCATACATCCCTTTCCCTCCAAACGACGGAAGCAGCGCAGGATGGATGTTAATGATTCTGCCTTCAAACTGCTCAATCACATCAGCCGGTACAAGTTTCAGATATCCTGCAAGTATTACAAGATCTATCCGGAGCTTTTTCAAATAACCGGCAAGCTGATCGGAACTGACATATCCTTCTTTTGTGCCGACAGTGAAAGTACTGATATCATATTGACGCGCTTTAGTAAAAGCAGCGCAATCAGATTTATCACTGAATACGGCGGTAACTTTGACAAGAGATTTCAACTCAGGCGAATCTAATATAGCCTGGAGATTTGAACCCCGGCCGGAAACGAACACCGCAATATTCAACTCTTTCTGCAGCAAATAAATCAGGTCAAATTAACTAAATAGTAAAAATTTGTCAATTAATAGCAACAGGATTGTTGTGGTCTTTCAGAGTTTCGATCAATCGTTCAAGTTTATTCTGATAATCATAATCACTGTAATCCTCAGCCTTTTCAATGTAATCATTCATCTTCTCATCTTTATTAATTTCACTGTAACCTCTTGCTGCGTAGTAACAGGCAAATGGACTTATCCATTTTTCCTCCCCTGGATTCAAACCTATTGCTTTAACGGCAAAGTCAACCGACCCTTCCGATTTACCGGCATAAAAAGAAGCATCGCTTAACAGAAGATAGACTTCCGTTTTTATTTTTTCCGCCAGTTTATTATTCAGAAGACCTTTCAAAGAATCGATTGCATTTGTATACAGACCGGCTTCAATCATATTTGCATATTTCACAAGTTCTTTTTCTGTTGGGGTCATTACCCTTCCAGCGTAGATCATACCTTTACGTTTTGCAAAAATATCATCATCAAGATCGCTGTTCCCTTCAGATGTCAGATTGAAATATGTAACTGCTCCTTTTCTGTCATCAAGCATCTCATAACAGACAGCAAGCCGGAAAGCAGCTATGCCGGTATAATCTTTATTAACTGCAGATGCCAGAAACTTCTCATAATTCATAGAAGCATTACTGAAATCATTCTGTCTGAATAAAATATCTCCCATCAGGAAATATGAGAACGCCTTAAGCTGAATAAATTTTAAATTTCCTGAACGCAGTATTTTGGAGATATGTTTCTCTGCCGCTTTAAGGTTATGTGCTTTTATCTCAAGTACGCCGGTCGAGTAGTTAAAAAGCAAATTATCAGGGTATCTTGTGGAGAGTTTTTTCAGATATGTTCCGGCGGATGTAAAATCCATTTTAGCTTCAGAAAGTATCTGCGAAAGATAATATTGCGCCTCAACAGAAATGTATGTCCCTTTTTCTGCAGCAGTTTTTATATAAGCCAATCCTTTTTTTTCATCTCCGGAAATTCCCGCAAGACTTAGTGCCCATTTAAATGCTGAGGGAATCTGGTCAACAGCAAAATTATAAAGGCCAAGCCCAAGGTATGCGTCATAATAGCGGGGGTCCTTATCAATTACTTCACTTAAATGAGATTCAGATTCCTTGCTGGCCCAGATGGCATCAAGATAATTTCCTGCCTTCATAAATATCATTGCCCGGCAGCTGTAGTTTGTGCCTAAGATATATTTAATATCCTGGTCATCGGGGTTTTTATCGAGCATAGCTTCAGATTTTTCCAGCACCAGGTTTGAGTATTTAACAAAATTATCGTAATCTTCTTTTGCATTCGTACTCAGGTAATACCAGAGATATACTGTTGACTTGTAATGATAGCCGCGGGGGTCCCCGGGATATTTTTTTATAATGCGGTCAAAGGTCTTCTCTGCCTCATCCCACCTGAAATGATAGCAATTATCGAGACCTTTAAGTGCAAGCTTACCTATTTCAGAAGATTCTGCATATGCCACCCCCGTAATACAACTTAAGAAGACTGCCGCGAAAATAATAATACGTTTTGAGAGTAAAAATTTAATGAACACTACTCACCGGCTGACACTTTTAAATCTTCGGCATAACAAATAGAAGCCCGCACAAATTCTCTGAACAACGGGTGAGCTTTTGTAGCTCTTGATTTTAATTCAGGATGAAACTGACAGCCGAGGAACCACCTATGGTCAGGAAGTTCTATCATTTCTACCAGTTCCCTGTCGGGAGAGAGACCGCTGAAGATCATTCCATAGGAGGCAAGCTTATTTCTGAATTTATTATTTACTTCAAAGCGGTGACGATGACGTTCCGATATATAATTATTTTTATATGCTTCAAGTGCTTTTGTATCATCCTGGATTGTACAGGGATATGCACCCAGCCGCATTGTAGCTCCCATATTTTTCACATTCTTCTGATCCGGCATAAGATCAATTACACTGAATTTATTCTTCTTAAATTCAGAGCTGTTAGCTTTAGAAATTCCGGCCACATTTCTTGCAAACTCAATTACCGCACATTGAAGGCCAAGGCATATTCCGAAAAAAGGAATATTATTTTCACGGGCATAAGTTACAGCCTGAATTTTCCCTTCTATTCCTCTTTCACCGAAACCGCCGGGAACCAGTAACCCGCTTACGCCTTTTAAATGTTTTTCCGCTCCATCAACTTCAATATCTTCAGCATTTACCTGTCTTACTTTAACCTTTGCATTATTTTCTGCGCCGGCGTGTATAAAGGATTCCATGATACTTTTGTAAGCATCCATATGTTCGACATATTTTCCGCATAAGGCTATCTCAACAGTTTTTTCAGGAGCCTTAACCCGCTGAACAAATGATTCCCACTCCTCTATCTTTATCTTCCTGTCAGGAAGATGAAGTTTTCTTATTACAAGCATATCCAGCTTTTCTTTGAAGAGAACGAGAGGCACTTCATATATAGAAGTGCAGTCGTAAGCAGATATTACTGCTTTTGAATCAACATTGCAGAATAAAGCTATTTTATCTCTTAGCTCTTTTGCCAACTTCTTTTCAGATCTGCAGATCAGAACATCCGGCTGGATTCCAAGTTCAAGCAGATTTTTTACACTGTGCTGTGTAGGTTTGGTTTTAACTTCGCCAGCTGATGCAATATATGGTACAAGCGTAACGTGGATATTTAATGTATGCTTTTTCCCGAACTGCAGCATAAGTTGTCTCATTGCTTCCATAAATGGAAGACTTTCAATATCTCCTACAGTACCGCCGATCTCAGAAATTATCACATCATATTCTCCAAGTTCGGCAAGCTTTGTCATTCGCTGTTTTATCTCATCGGTAATATGAGGAATAACCTGTACGGTGGCACCGAGATAATCCCCCCGCCGTTCTTTTGTTATAACTTCGTAGTAAATTTGTCCCGTAGTAGTATTATTCGCGCGGGTCATATTTACATCAAGAAAACGCTCATAATGTCCAAGATCCAGGTCTGCTTCCGCGCCGTCGTCGGTAACGTAAACCTCGCCATGCTGGAAAGGGCTCATCGTGCCGGGATCAACATTGATATAGGGATCGAATTTCTGGATGGTTACTTTAAAACCCCTTTGGCGTAAAAGGAGTCCTAAAGAGGAAGCGGTTATACCTTTTCCAAGCGACGATACAACACCGCCGGTTACGAATATAAATTTGGTCTTTGTTCGAGAGGGCATTTTAATTTTTTTTGCCTTCAAATATAGAATATGAGGGGACTAATTTCAATTTATTTACTAAAACTAAAAGAATAAAATTTTTTTATACGATCTACTGGTGTGCTAAATGAAATAGAAATAAGAAAAAATCTTGAATAACTATCCATATTGGACAAATTTGTTTCTTTTCAATTTTAATCTCCTACTAAACTAAATATATCCGCCTGCTTTCCAACGAAAAATCCTCTGGTAGTTTAAATGGATTTTCTGACCCCTGGGATCCATTATATCTTAACGAATAAATTCATCCTCAGAAAAGCTCATAAAGTTGGATAGATTCCATCCGTATTTTGCTATTTCCTTCATACCTCCAGTCGATATTCGGTTTGATACATATCCCAACTTTTGAAATGCCTTCTCTCTTTTTATTCGTAAAATTCATAAGTCTTGCAATCTCATAGCCTTAATCCGCTTATCCTGGTTTCTTTCCCCAATGTTTTTCAAGAAAATTTCACATTTAATATGCTATTTACTTAGAATAGCACAAAGATTGTATATGTATAAGCCATCTGTAAGCCATCTGTAAGCCATCTGAAGGCCATAAGTGACGTTTTATGGCTTACAGATGGCTTAGAGATGGCCTTTAGATAAGCAATTATAAAGCAATTACTAATAAATTTTTGTAATTTTTTCTCACTTCAGAGAAAACTGAATAAGCTTTAATATCTGGTGAAAGAGAGGTATGGACTTGTAAGGTAAGTCTGAAAAAAGTTATCTTTTTATTCCATAAGGCCTTTACCATGGCGTTTTTTAATAAGCAGGTCCTGCCGCTCTCAGCATCCTGAGAGGGCAGGGTTAAATTTTTATCTCACCAACAGCATCTTTTTGAAAGCATTGAATGTTTCACTACCCGAAAGTGCATTAGCTTCCATCTTGTATATATACATCCCAGATGATAATCCGTTATCAGGCGTCCAGCTTATGCTATGATTTCCTGCCGGTCTGACGTCATCTGCCAGAATCCCCACTAGTTCACCAAGTAAATTATATATTTCTATTTTAACATGACTTTCTGTCAAAATACCGAACCTGATTACTGTAGAGGGGTTAAATGGGTTTGGATAATTTTGATGTAGAGTGAAACTTTCATTTAATGGTATATCGGATGAATTACCGGCAGAAGTTACTCCAGTCCGCAGTGTAAAATCGGTAATAAATATCTCATAAAGACTATTCTGATCGTTAAACCTTACGACATAACTTTCAGGGTAAAACGCCGTTCTCTGGTATGCATCGGGCTGTTTAATACTGAAGATAGTATCAGGATGAGTTAAAAGAAATGCCCGTGTGATCATAGGCTCCACAAAAATCATTTTTGCCTGGTAGAATCCATATAACAAAGTTTTATCGAAAGTCTGCCCGTGCAGCTCACCCGCTAATGAGTCAACAAAATGTACTCCCATTTGAGGAATAGAGAATACGCCCATATCGGGTAGAGTAACATATCCTTCGGGCATAAAAATATCCGGAATAGGAGTAGGATCATTTCCCCCTGCTATTGTCTGCCGTTCTCCGGCTGTGATCATATAAAAATGTATATCGAAATGCGGCAGGTCATAAATTCCTGTTGGTGCATGGCCGTTCGGCTCATAGGCAAAAAGTGAATGCCTAAATAACGAATCAGAAGTGACGGTAGGAAAATCAACAGAATGCAATCCCGATGCCGGATTAGTTACAGCGGCTTCAGTAAGGCTAAGACCAATACGCAGCGGAACACTTTGGGCATCAGTTTCAATCCAGGTAAAGGCAACCCCACTTCCAAGAACAACTGTATCACCATAATGCACTGTTTGGGCTGAAACCTCCGGACTCATAATAAAAGCAACACATATTATACACATAACAAAAGACCTCAACTGTATTCCATCACCGGGAATAAGTAAACTACTGGGCATAATACCTCCTTGATTTTATATAATTGAAAATTTATAGGGGAAGAAAAGAAAAGAGTCTTACCTGAGCCGTCGGACATTTTTCTAATCCGGCGCTATATTAATTTATTATTTGCATAATAGCAAGTGTTAAATGCTCTATACAATTTGATTACATCAAGGCATATAAAAATTATTTTATATAATTAATAATTATTGGAGATATTGATTAAGTATCTATATTAAATAACGAATATTATTAAAATACAGATCCTCTAACCCATTCTGTGGTAACTGATTTTGGGCGTAACAGCGGCATACCGAGACCCCTGTTAACTACTGCCTGGGCCGCTAATCCTAAAGTCCTGGAGACTGCGAAACATACGGTGTAATAAGAAAATTCTTTTATTCCATAATGATAAAGTAAAGCACCCGATGCGGCATCAACGTTGGGCCACGGGTTTTTTATTTTTTCCATCTTCTTTAGTTCAGCTGGGACAACATTAAATAATCTTTCTACTGTCTTGAATACAGGATCATCAGCACAATGTTTTTTCCCGAACTCGAGGAATGCAGTAAACCTGGGATCAGTTACCCGCAAAACAGCGTGTCCATACCCCGGAACTACTTTCCCTCCATTTATTGTCTCCCATACAAGCTCCTTTAGTTGGTCCTCAGATGGCGTTCCTTTGTAGCGTTCAATAACCTCAAGTATCCATTTAAGACTTTCCTGGTTTGCAAGTCCGTGTAGCGGACCAGCCAATCCATTAAAGCCGCCGGAAAGTGAATAATAAAGATCCGATAATGCGGAGTTAATAGTTTGAGTTGCAAGAGCACTCACATTGCCCCCTTCGTGATCTGAATGGGCTACAAAATATAATCTCATCAGATCGTAAAAATCTTTTCCTTTATCCAACCCGATGAGGTTAACAAAGTCTCCCGTAAAGTCATCTGATTCTTCAGGATCTTTTAATTTGCCGTCGCCAAACTTTATTCTATAAATTCCAGCTGCAAGTCCAGGAACCCTGGCTATTATATTCAATGCATCTTCAAGAGTAGCTTTCCAGTATTCTTCCTTTCTGATACCTTTATCATATTCTCTTGCAAATACTGATTCCTTCTGCATTACAAGCAGCGCAGTATTGAATATTGTCATCGGATGTGAATCAGCAGGCATTGCTTTTATAACTTCCCATACATAAACAGGAATTTTTTTTCTATTGCCGATTTCAACCTTCAGCTCTGTTATTTCCCGTTCCAGGGGCAGGTCCCCGGTCAGAAGAAGAAAGAATATTTCTTCCGGAGTATTACTAACGAGCTCTGATAATCTTTTGCCTCTTATTATTAATCCTTCATCGGCAGGTACTCTTGATGTATCACAGATAAGCGAACGGACTCCCCTCATACCGCCATAAGCCTGGGCTGCAGTTACTTCGGAAATTATTTTATCTCCTCCATTTGTAAGAAGATCATTTATCTCCTTGCGCCACTCACCTAATTTTCCTGAGACCTTATCGTGCAGCAAAGACATCAACTACCTCGTTATTTCTTTATGAAGAATAAAAGATTGAATATTAAAATTACCTGATTCCAGATAATTTTACAACGCACCGGGGGTAATTGTCAGGAGGAAAACAGCATTTAACAGCGCTTCTTAAGAATTTTTATTATCAGTAACCGCGGCAGTGATGCTGTCACTTCTGAATCTATTGCATACTTCAAGACTTGTCAGAAATTCTGCACCCCTGTTCCGGCATTCCCAGATTATTCTATTGTAAAGTTTACCAAACCCGGGCTGTTCATTTTCGTTAAAGAAGTTATTATGCCAGAGTATTGAAAGTACACCATTATTTGCTTCCGCTTCATCAATAATTTTTAAGACAGCAGGCCAGGCTTTTGACAGATCTCCTTTAGTAAAATGTTTCAGGTATGAGTCCATTATTGTTAATGGAATAAGGACCATCCCGGAACTTTTATGTTCAAGAGGATGGTAATGATTCTGATGAAACCCTATACTGCCTCTCCTTCCGAGACTTGCATCGTATAAAAATCCTGCTTCCCTTTGTATTTTCCAGGTATAAGGAATATCTACATTAAGAAAATGCTGACGCACACCATATATTGCTCCTCCAAGTGAGGCTTCAAGATTTTCCTTTTCCCTGCCGAGCAGTTCTTTACTCCTGTAAGATTTAAAACTCCCGTGAAGTGCAATTTCCCATCCATCAGAGTGAAGCACCCTAAGCAAAGCTGAAACCTTAGGGTTGGAAAATTTATATTTACCCATAGTCAGGTTCCAACGGTTAACCCTGAAGGGATTCCAGGGAATTGATTCTTCAAGAAAAAAGAATGTAGACCTGCATCCTGCTTTATCCTCAATCCTCATTATTTTATCAAATGTCCAGAATGGTTCCTGTTTATTGAAAACTCTGGCAAGGTTTGCAATCCTTAATTTCAGCAGGTCGTGAGTAATGTACTGATAGGTTTTTTGGATAAAATCTATGTCGTGGGTAAGGTTGACTATTAAACTCATATTATGTTTTCCCGTTGATCAATAAATCGTAAACCGCTGTTAGTTTCTGTGCACTCAACTCCCAGGAATATTTCTCGCTGTTTCTTTTTTCCGCACACTCTCCCATACGTTTAAGTTTCTCCTTTGATTCAAAAGCTTTTAGAATAACCGAGCTGAGATCATCTTCATTATTTGTATTAAAAAGAAAACCTGTTTCTCCTTCGTTAATAAATTCTTCGAAATCCCCTGACCTGGAAGCAATCACAGGTTTTGCAAAGGACCATGCGAGATGAAGTACACCGCTGTGCGATATTATTGTATAAGGAAGCATTACAACATCCGATGCTTTGAAATATAGTTCTACCTGGTCCTGATTGATATATGCAAAATGCATAATGACCTGTAATTTGGTTTTAAGTTTTCCAATCTGCTGCCGGTAGAGATTGTGAATAGATTCATTTTCTCCCTTACCGGCTATAAGAAGTACAAGGTTGTCGATACTTTCGGATGCTTTTGCTGCTGCCCGGATCAGCAGATCTATACCTTTATATTTTTTAATGGTACCAAAGCACAGCATTACATTATGTTTTCCTTCCAATCCAAAATATTTTCTTGCATCATTTATATCCGGCCCGATGCCGGGAGTATTGTTCTCAAAACTGCCGTGGTGAATTATTACAATTTTGGAAGGTTCTACTTTATACTCTTCAAGAATTCTATTCCTGTTTGTTTCCGAATGTGCAAGAAGTACATCTGCAGATCTGTAAACAATTTTGTTGAGGAACCTGTCTGTTCTGCTGTGGTCAAGGGGGTCTACGTCGTGGACAGTAAATATGAGTCTTGTTTTCCTGAAGTGCAGCAAAAAAAAGAAGAGGGCTTCGATCCTGTGCCGCCGGAATGCCTGGAAGTGGAGCAGATCATATTGTTTATTGTTTAATAACGTTAACAGGTATGACAGGTACTTCCGTGTTTTATTAAATACCGACCGGGATTGATCTTTTCCGGGAAGGATCTTTAGTACTTTGAAATCATTAGTATTGATATTCCTGTTTTCTGTTACAGCAAGAGTTACATCTGCACCATGGTTTGCGAGGTGTGAGCAGAGAAAATAAGAATAGTTATTCACTGTCCAGGGGTCGAGCATCAGAACTTTGGGATATTTATTCATCTTACTTCCAGATGGTCTCTTTTCCGAGCAGTCTGTTGATCTGGTGTTTTCTGATGAAACGTATATAGTCTTTATCCACGCGGCGGGGTTTACCCGCCTGTTTTATGTAGGCCCAGATCATTGCAAGAGAGCCAACCACTACCGGCGGCCGGAACAAATGTTTTGCTGCCCTGGATAAAAGAAACAATGGATGATAGGCAGAGTTGTAAGCTGAAATGCCGTCAATAACCCTTGCTCTATACCACCCTGAACTTCCCCTGGTGGGTCTTAAATGAATTACTTTCAGATCGGGAAAACTTTTTGTTTCCCACCCCAGCATATGAGCTTTTATCTCATCGATCGTATCCCAGCCAAGTTCATTGCCTAATCCTCCTATCTGTTTCAAACATTCTACTTTATATGTTTTAACAGGCCCTCTTACATGAAAGCCGGGGTTCTTTTCTTCAACTAACCTGTTATTCTTGATTATATGACATACCCCTCCGGCAATACCAATTTTAGGATTTATTTTCATCCTAAGAAATAACCTGGAGAAGTACTCCTGATCAAATTGTATGTCCCCATCAAGCCTCATTAAATAATCCAGACCCTCCAGTGAAACTTTCTCAAACGCTTTATTTATTACAAACTCGCCTCCCGCCTTTCTTTTCCTTTCCGGGGGCAGATGGATACCCTTAATCCAGCTATAATGACGTTCCAGGTCTTTTATAAAACCTCCTGTTCCATCCGTAGAACCATCATTTACAATAATCCACTCCCTTGGTAAATGCTGTTGCTTCAGGACTGATTCAACTGTTTTCGGAAAGAAATTTATTTCATCTTTAACCGGTGTAATTATAGAAAATGTATATTTATCATTCATTGCGGTTTGATTTTCAGACTAGTATAATTAATAAAATTAAATGGTCATTACGTGTGATTATGACACGCATTTTGCCCAAAAGATTGCAATCTTTTGTCATTCCTGATACATCCAGCTTCAGGAATTTTATCCGAATTTACTTGACAATAATCACTAACTGGTTTATTTTTATGTAGATTAAATCTTAATAATACTAAATCAGACCTATGAGAACAGCTGCTCAACTTACTTTTGGTGAAATTGTCAAAATAGATGAAATTGACAGTACACATCCTTCTTCAAGACGCATAATAGAAATCGGTTTTACACCAGGTCAGGAAATTGAACTCCTCAGTACTTCCTTTTTTAATGATCCTCTGGCATTTGCCATCAGAGGAACAGTAATTGCAATCCGAAAGAATGAAGCTGACTGTATAAAGATACAATGAGTGTTCAGACCGCTGCGAATGTTCCGCTCATAACACTGGCAGGACCTCCCAATAGTGGAAAAACAACTTTATTTAACCTTCTTAGCGGAAAAAATCATAAGACAGTAAATTACCCCGGCTCTACTGTTGATTATTCAACCAGCAGGATGCAGGAGAAATTTAATTTACCGGCTAATCTTCTGGATTCCCCCGGAATAGTAAGTC
This sequence comes from uncultured Ignavibacteriales bacterium, assembly GCA_963764685.1. GTDB lineage: Bacteria > Bacteroidota > Ignavibacteria > Ignavibacteriales > Ignavibacteriaceae > CAVXTT01. Next base: position 283,930 of record CAVXTT010000018.1, on the reverse strand, counting down.
TACTCCCCGCTTCACCGGATGAAAAAGTTGCCATCGAAGCTATCTATGCACATCCCGAATTGGGTGTTCCCGACCTTGTGATTACAACAATCGATGCAAGTCAGGTCAGCAGACATCTCCTCCTTACAAAGCAAATCATTGAATCAGGGTTTAACATCATTGTAGTACTTACAATGACAGATCTTCTGCAGAAAAAAGGATTCCTGATTGACGAGCTTAGGCTAAGCGAATACCTTAATTGTCCTGTTATAAAAGTTGACGGCCGGACAGGCAAAGGAATTTTTGATCTCTCTGCAATGATTGAAAAGAGATTAAATCTGAATGGAACCGCAAAGCTTCCTCCCGTCAGATATGATGGTAATGACAAGAATAAAATTTTCGAGCTATACAAAGAAATTGAACAGATTGAAAAAGATATCATTATTGATTCTCCCGGCAGTGCCCATTGTTTTGATCTTAATGCTGTAAACAGGCAGCTTGTCGTTCTGGATAACTCCATACCCGGACGTAATAAACATAAACCTGATCAAAGGACATTAAATATAGACCGCTTTCTGCTGCACAGGATCTGGGGTTTGTTGTTCTTCTTTTTAATAATGTCATTTACATTTACTTCGATCTTCTGGATAGCCGAACCTCTGATGAATATTATAGATCAGTCATTTTCCTGGCTCTCCACGGCATCTTTTCAGCTTATCGGTAATAACTGGCTCGGTGATCTTGTATCAAATGGTATAATCAGCGGATCAGGATCTGTTCTTGTATTTGTACCCCAGATATTAATTCTGTTCCTTATCCTGGGATTGCTTGAAGATACCGGTTATCTTTCAAGAGGCGCAATGCTTATCGATAAGCCTCTTTCACGTATTGGATTAAACGGCAAATCATTTGTTCCCATGCTTTCGGGATTTGCCTGTGCCATTCCGGCAATGATGGCTTCGCGCACAATTCCTAATAAAAGGGAAAGACTGCTTACTATTTTCATTCTGCCGCTGATGAGCTGCAGTGCCAGACTGCCGGTCTATGCATTGCTGATCGGATTTCTTGTGCCTTTCGAAAAACATTGGCTTGGCGGTATTGTGCTTGCATCTATTTATATATTCGGCATTTTCAGCTCGGTTGTAATTGCCGGATTTATAAATAAATTTAAACATAAACTAATAAAGGAAGAGGATAATTCTTCCTTTATCCTGGAACTCCCCGCCTATCGTGTTCCTAAATCAAAGGTAGTGTTTTACAATACCTTCAGTAATGCAAAGTTATACCTGCAGAAAGCAGGTCCGATTATTCTCGGATTCTCAATTATACTCTGGTTTCTCACTTATTTCCCTAATACTTCCCCGCAGATAAATACACAGGGATTAACAGGCAAGGAGCTCTTACACGCTCAGAACGCTGAGAGACTTGCAACCTCCTATGCTTCGGATCTCGGGAAATTTATTCAGCCTGTAATGACACCCATCGGAATGGATTGGCGCGTGGGAGTATCTCTGATGTCGGCTTTTGCAGCGAGAGAGGTATTCGTAAGCTCCCTCGCATTAATTTTTAAGGTCACCAGTGATGATGATAACCTGCAGCAGTCAATTCTGGCAGCAATGCGGAATGCAGAGATTGAGGGGACCGGTCAAAAATTGTTCACCACTGCTACAATTACGGGATTAATAGTTTTCTTTATATTTGCATTACAGTGTATTTCTACCCTTGCTGTTTCCAGAAAAGAAACCGGGGGATGGAGGATACCTATGCTGCAGCTCGCAATATTTACTTCTCTTGCCTATGTTCTCACCTTTCTTACTGTAAATGGGCTGCGCGCTCTGGGTATCGGCTAGATTATAGCTTGATATTAAGGTCAGGCGGATATATTTTTATAATAATAAAATAAGCAGTAAGTGGAAAAACAGCAGGCTGAGGAAATCTTCAGGTCTTTTCTAAAAACAGAAAAGAACAGGATCACCCCGGAACGTTTCGAAGTAATGGATTCGGCGCTTGAATATCAGGGGCATTTTGGTGCAGATGACCTCTATATACTGATGAAAAATCAAAAATCTGTAGTTTCAAGAGCAACCGTATATAAAACGCTTGAGCTTCTTGTCCAATGCGGTCTTCTTACAAAAAGGAACTTCGGCGAGAATATAACACGTTATGAAAATAATTACAGACGCCAGATACACGATCATCTGATATGTGTTGACTGCGGTAAAATTATTGAATTCTCCAATCCCGCTCTGCTTAAGATTGCTGAAAAGATCAGCAGTGAGCATAGTATGGATTTTTCAAGCTATTCCTTTAATATCTTTGCCCGCTGTAAAGAACATAACCAATAACAATGCTGATACAGAATTACCCTCTTACCTGGACAAAAGATAAATTCTCAATAAAAATATTCTGCTCTATTCCCAATATAGCTACCGGAATTCTTTTGAGAGCAGGAAAGAATTACTTCGTAATAGATCCCGGTGATGGTATTCTCAGAGACCTTAATCATGAGATCGGTACTGCCAGTATCCTCGATATTTCAGATCTTTTTGTTACACACGGCCACCACGATCACGTTGGAGGTGTATGGACCTTACTTACTTATATGAAAGTAATGGGAAAGAAAACCCCCCTCACAATACACTACCCCCGGGGATGCGTTGAAATTGAAAGTATCTACAATGCATTTCTCAAGGTTAATGCAAAATCTCTTACATATAAAATCACACTTAAAGATGTAGAACGTCCCGGGCCATTTGTAACGAAGAATGTTACAGTACAACCGTTTCCTGTTGTGCACAGGGAATTTCTTCCCGGGGGCTTAAAAACAAGACAGGTTCCGGCACTCGGATATAAGTTTACATTTGAAGGAATTAAGATATGCTACGGCGGCGATACTGCATATTGCGAGGAACTTGTGAGGGAAGCTGAGAACTCTGATCTTGCTATTATAGAAGCAGGCCACGATGAAGATACACCTGATGAAATGCATATGACAATGAGTGAAGCAAGATCAATCGGGGAATCTGCTAAAGAATATTTCCTTGTACACGTCCCTGAAAAATCCTAGTATTTATCACTTTCATAAGGATCTTTATGAAATTTATACCCCTTCCTTTTTTATTCATCATCGGATTTATTTACGCCCAGGAAGCACCTGACTACAGAATGGAAGGAGAAAAGCATTTAGAAAATATCCGTATGCTAACTGACAGTGGGGAAAATGCAGAAGCTTATCTCTCCTTTGATCAACAGAAACTTATTTTCCAATCAACTTCCGGGGGACTGGAGTGCGATCAGATATTTACAATGAATATCGACGGATCAGATAAAAAGATGGTATCAAACGGGAAAGGACGAACCACCTGTTCTTACTTTCTGCCCGGGGATACTGCGATTATCTATGCGTCTACTCATCTTGCCGGGAATGATTGCCCTCCCCCGCCCGACAGATCAAAAGGATATGTTTGGAAATTATATGACTCGTTCGATATTTTTTTAGTGTCTAAAGATGGGAATCCAAGACAACTGACAAATGCCCCGGGTTATGATGCGGAGGCTACTGTTTCTCCAAAGGGAGATAAAATAATTTTTACTTCCACCCGTGATGGTGATCCTGAGTTGTATTTAATGGATCTTGACGGGAAGAACCAGACCCGTCTTACTCATCAGAAAGGTTATGACGGCGGAGCTTTCTTTTCACACGACGGCACTAAAATAGTGTTCCGTGCAAGCAGACCAAAGACTGAACAGGAACTTACAGACTATAATGACCTTGTTAAGAACGGATATGTAAGACCCACAGCCCTTGAGATATTCATTATGGATTTAGACGGGAAGAATATGAAACAGTTAACACACCTGGGCAAGGCAAGTTTTGCACCGTTTCTGCATCCCGATGGGAAAAGAATCATATTTTCCTCAAATGCTAACAGCAAGTCCGGAAGGGATTTTGATCTTTATATGATAAATACTGACGGATCAGGACTTGAGCAGATCACTTTTAATGAGACCTTTGATGGTTTCCCGATGTTCACATCCGACGGTAGGAAGCTTATTTTTGCTTCAAACAGATTCAATAAACATCCTAACGATACCAATATATTTATTGCCGATTGGAAGGATTGAGCTTAACCCTCTATATGAAAGAAAGATTATGAAAAAGTTACTTTATCTCTCTATAATTTTCCTGTTCGGGTTCTGCAGCGGGGGGAGAAAGACAATAACCCTGTTATTACAGGAACTGAATTGATAAATCACATTAAATATCTTGCATCTGATGAACTGGCAGGAAGGTTTACAGGAAGCGAGGGATTTGAAAAAGCTACTGAATATATAGTAGATGAATTTCAATCATATGGGTTAAAATCTTTTGACGGCGGCTTTGTACAGAAGTTTCCTTTCATTTCTGCAATAAAACTTACCGATGATAATTCTTTTACCATTAACAGCAATAAGGATCATTTATCTCCTAAAATAAATGAAGATTATATCCCTGCCCCCTTTACTGATAATATGAATATCTCCGGTGAGTTGGTATTTGCAGGGTACGGTATTTCTGCTCCCGATATGAAGTATGATGACTATGCAGGAATCGATGTCACGGGAAAAGTGGTAATGGTGCTGCGTTACCATCCTGATCATAAAAACCCCCACTCGGACTTTGAAAAATATGCAGCGTTAAGGTATAAGGCTAATACTGCAAAAGAGAAAGGGGCTTCTGCAATTATTTTCGTTAACGGGTGGATGCCTAAGGATGATGAAGATAAATTGATGAAACTGAGATATGACAGTGCTCCCGGGATAGATTCAATAGCTGCAGTACATATTAAAAGATATATTGCCGATAAGATACTTACCAATGCCGGTCTGGATCTGAAGAAAATACAGGCTGATATTGATTCCACTAAAGTTCCCGGTACTTTTACAATTGAGAATACTACGATTGAGCTTAATACCGGAATCGAGGAAGTTCAGGCAGAAGGAAGCAACGTAATAGGTTATCTTGAGGGAAACGATCCTGCCTTAAAAAATGAATACCTTGTTGTTGGCGCTCATTACGATCATCTTGGGTATGGTGAAACAGGATCCCTGTATCGCGGAGAGACGCAGGAAATTCATAACGGTGCGGATGATAATGCCTCAGGCACGGCAGGAGTTCTTGAACTTGCAGAGAAATTTGCTTCGATGCAGAAGGATCTTAAAAGGAGCATTATTTTTGTCACCTTCGGAGGTGAGGAACTTGGTCTTCTTGGCTCATCATATTTTGTTAACAATCCCCCGGTCCCTGTAAACAGTATGACGGCAATGTTCAATATGGATATGATAGGCAGGCTTAATGCTGAAAAGAGCCTGCTGGTTTATGGAACAGGCACGTCAAAGGTCTGGAAGGATCTTGTTAATAACGTGAATAAAAAATATAATTTCAAACTGACGATGAATGACGAAGGATACGGTCCCAGTGATCATTCATCTTTCTATGGAAAAAATATTCCTGTGCTTTTTTTCTTCACGGGGGTACACAGTGATTATCACCGCCCTTCGGATGACGCCGATTTGATCAATGCCGAAGGAATTGAGGCTGTTGCTAATGATGTGTTTGATATGGTTGATTCGGTGGACAATTATGATCAAAGACCCGACTATGTAAACGTGCCAAGAAAAGACGGCGGAAGGACAATGAGCTTCAGGGTTTATGTTGGTACAGTACCGGATTATGCATCACAGGTTGACGGATTAAAGATTACAGGAGTAACAGAAGGAAGTCCTGCCCAGAAAGGCGGACTTAAAGGTGGAGATATAATTATTAAGTTCGGCGGAAAAAAGATCGCCAATATTTATGATTATACTTATGCACTGGGTGAATTTTCTCCCGGGGATATTGTCGATGTGATCGTTAAGCGTGAGGATAAGGAAGTAACATTAAAAGTGGAACTCGGCGCGAGATAATATTTATAAATATAAATTCACGGAGCAGCATTCGTGCTGCTTCTTTATTTTAAACAAAGTAATCCAGAATGAAAATAATTCAGAAAGAAATAGTTATTGAAGAAAAGAAACGGGGAATACATCTTATTACTGATGAAATAATTAACAGTATCCCGGGGATGAAGGAGATAAAGTCAGGGATTGCTAATCTTTTCATTAAACATACCTCCGCATCATTATCAATAAATGAAAATGCAGACCCCGATGTACGATCTGATATGGAGAAGTATTTCAACAAAACAGTACCTGAAAATGCACCATATTTTCAGCACAACTCAGAAGGTCCGGATGATATGCCTGCCCATATAAAATCTTCAATCCTGGGAAGCAGTTTAAATATTCCCATTACCGGCGGACAATTTAATTTAGGTACCTGGCAGGGAATTTATTTATGTGAACACCGGAACCGGGGAGGCAGAAGGAAAATTGTTGTCACTATTTTCGGAGAATAAAAAAAGTGCCACTCCCATACCGTTAACCGGATCCGGCAATGACACTTTGATGCGGTTAATACAATTATAGAATTAAAAAATTACTTCTTCCATGTCTCCACTCACCTTACTGCCATTCCGTATGTTCTGTCAATACCCGAACCGCCATCACTAAATATGCTCTCCGGCAGGAATGAATGGAATGATATATGAAATGAATTCAGGGAAACTTATATTCTTGCAAAGATTCAAACGGATATGAATATAATAGTTCTGAAGAATAAACATGCCGGAGCGGGTAAGATATTTTCCAGTGAGCCAGACTTAAAGGAACTTTTCAGTAAATATCATATGGATTCCGATATTATTGAGATCCACGGTTCATCAATGCAAAAGGAGATTTCTGCAGCAATAAATAAGGCCCCGGATGTTATTGCGGTTTCAGGCGGAGACGGAAGCATTAGTTCAGCCGCCCGGTTTTTAACCGGTGGAGAAATTCCCCTTGCAGTAATCCCCACCGGTACCTTGAACCATTTCGCTAAAGATGCAGGTATTCCAACAGACATTGACGCAGCAGTTAGAGTAATTGGAGAAAAGCAGACTAAAAAAATTGATGTGGGAGAAGTAAACGGGGTATACTTTATTAATAATACATCGATCGGTATTTATCCCAAAGCAGTAAAACATCGTGATAAAAATATTCACCGTTTCGGAAGAAACAAATGGGTTGCAATGGGGCAGGCGCTTTTAACCATATTCAGGAAGTTACCTATGATTGATGTAAAGATAAAATCAGATATTTCAAGGGTTTACTGCACTACGCCTATAATTTTTATAGGTAATAATGAATATAAAACTGACCTGTTTAATGCAGGTGTACGGCAAAGTCTGACAGGCGGTAAACTGAGTCTTTTTTATCCTGCATGGACAGGACGGTTCTCTCTTTTGAAGTATGCCCTTCTTGCATTAATTGACCGGCTTAAAGGTGATAAGGATTTTCATACCCTAAGTACCGAAGAGGTAACTATCGAAACCTCAAAGAAGGAGCTCGAAGTAGCTGTTGACGGTGAAGTAATACATCTTATTCCCCCGCTTAGGTATAAGATACATCCCCTGGCACTAAAAATCATCGTACCGGCAGAAATTTTATGAGAAAAATAGCCCACCTTTCCGATCTGCACTTCGGGACTGAAGAAAGTACTATCGTTGAAGGCCTTATAAATGATCTTAGTATAATCAAACCGGATATTATTATAATCAGCGGTGACCTTACGCAACGGGGACGCAGCAGTCAATTCCTGAACGCAAGGCAGTTTCTTGACAGAATAGATAATAAAAAAATTGTAGTCCCCGGTAACCACGACATCCCCTTATTTGATGTTTTCAGACGTTTCCTGTTTCCCCTTAACCGATACAAAAAATATATATCTGAGAAACTTAATCCTTTCTATGAAGATGATGAGATGGCTATACTCGCTCTGAATACTGCGCGTTCATTAACGTGGAAAGAAGGGAGGATCTCATACGGGCAGATGAAGCTTATAGAAAAAATGATGTGCAATGTTAATAACAACAAATTCAAGATCCTGGTTACACATCATCCTTTTATTCCTCCCCCGGGGATACAGGGCATTGCACTGGTAGGGCGTTCTAATAAAGCTATGGTGATAATAGACAGATGTGAAATAGATCTTTTGCTGGCAGGACATATTCATCTTGGATACAGCGGCGACATTAAAACCTATTACCCATCAGGAAACCGCTCTCTTATTTCAGTCAACGCAGGTACTGCAATTTCAAAAAGAAGAAGAGGTGAAAAGAATGCTTATAATTTTATTATAGTTAGCAACGATAAAATTGACATAGAAATCAGGATATGGAAAAACAATTTATATGATACGGAGATAAAGACAATTTATAATCTCAAGGGGGAAGAATGGGTAAAAGAATCGTGATGAATAACCTTGACTTCAAATAGCAGAAGAAAAGCATGCATAAGATTTTATATAATTCCTGAGGAAGGATGGATGGATGATTGGATGGTTGTCTGAATAGATGTAGTCATTGCGAAGGAGTCTTCGACTGAAGCAATCTCACGCTTTAAGGAATGGATGAATGGAGGAATGCCTGCCCTCCTCTGGAGGGGATGATTGTATGAATAGGGAAATATGATATGAATTTTAAGAAGAAAAAATTCTGTAGGGATAGGTGGCGCAACTGCAGATAATAAATTAAGAATTGCGAACGCCACCTGTCCTTCCCGGAACATTGCAGAAGGCTATCAACCGTACAGAACGCTATCTGGGAGAGCCAGTGCGGAGCGCTATCAAGGGGCGGTACCCATAACGGAATCTTATCTGGGAGGAGTGCCCGTAGCGGAACGCCATGCAGGGAGTGCCCGTACGAACCATCGGGACGCCCATTCACGGAGGAGTGCCCGTAGCGGAACGCCATTCAGGAGGAGTGCCCTTAACGAGACGCCATTCAGGGGAAGTGCCCGTAGCGGAACGCTCACTGAGCGTTCCTTACATTTTGCGTTTTTCCACTATCGAACCATCGAACCATCGTACCATCGAACTTTTTATAAAAAACACTTCGTTAACACCTGGTTCTAGACAGCTTGTAAACAGCTTGCTCACGTCTTATAAAGCCCTTGGAGCTGTCTGTTTTAAGACAGCAGCATGCTCTTTACAAAGCTTTAGCCAGACTTGAATTATATATCTGGAGCGATTTGTTACTATGGTGTAAATAAAATGTTTGTAAAAAGTTCAATTTTGGAGCAAATTAGCCTTTAATTGGCCATATAAATGCCAATACATCCGCTACAAACATGGTCCAAATCTGACCCACCTACGGTCCACATACAGAAATTTCCCGAAGTTGAGTAGGATTTGGGTACCGTCAGAAGCGGATCTGAGTAAAAGGGGAAGGCCTTTATCTGGCCAATTTGAGGCAGACAACGGACAGGGGCTTGGGAGGGCTTGCACGCCTAATGAAAAAGGAGAGTTCAATCTTAAAAAAGAATCAGACTCTCCTTTGGAAAAGAAAAGATTTCAGAAGTTACATCTTTTTTATTTTAACAATACCATCTTCTTCGTCTCGGTGAAATGTCCGGATCTCAATGTATAATAATAAATACCGCTCGAAAGAGCCGATGCGTCAAAGTAAATTTCATAGGTACCTGCAGGTTTTGCTTCATCAACCAGGACTGCCGTTTCATTTCCGAGTACGTCATAAATTTTCAGTGAAACCTTGTTATTCTCAGGTACCTGGAATCTTATTGATGTTGCCGGGTTAAAAGGATTCGGGTAATTCTGACTTAATGAATAAACAGAAGGGAGAGATATTTCTATTTCAACTTCAGGAGAATATTCAAAGTTTCCATTATGATCCATCTGTTTTAACCTGTAAATATATTTTCCTGTCTCTTTCAATACCTCACTGAATGAATAGAAATTATTGAAGGTTGTAGTTCCCTTTCCTTCTACAAATCCTGCCTCTGCCCATTCATCATTTTCAGTTTTTCTGTTAATAACGAACCCTTTATTGTTTGTCTCGGATGCAGTTGACCAGGTTAAAGTAACCTCATTTCCTGAAACAGATGCATCAAATGAAACAAGCTCAACAGGTACGGGATCATCAACTATAAATTTATAATATCCGGCAGGAGCAGTTATCGGTTTGCTTAATGATTTGCCGTTGTTAGCCTGAGCCCATACATAATAAAATACTTTTGTCCCGTTAGGGTGCCAGGGGATATATGCAGCCATAGTATCGCCGCTTACAGGACTCATTTGTAACGGTGCATATGCCTGTGTGGTATCGGTTGTCCAGAAAACTTTCGCAGAAGCAATACCTGATGTATTATTAAAATAAGCTTTGATCTGGTATGGACCGGTTGCGTGAACAGTATCAGGCATCTTTGCGTGTGAAATAAATAATGGGTTCATCGAGCCGACTTCTTTCATTATGCAATGAATTGCACCAAGAGCAGTTATGGTCTGGTTGCAGTTTATGCCAACTACATTGTATCCTGGAAGAGCTTCCCTGTAAATTCTGAGAGCTGTAGTATCATACTGAAGCTGATATGTAGGGACAATTACAGTTTTGTTAACGAAAATAGAATTCGTATATGTCCTGTAATCTCCGTTAGGCGGATATTGTCCTGAAGCATCGGGCGGCATAGGTATCCGTACCACTTTATATGGTCTGCCGTAGCAGGTCTGAAAATTGTTAAGAATATATTGAAGGTTAGCTTCAATCTGAGGACCATCAGCCACACCCGGAGGGTACTGCCCTACCAGGATAGTTTCCTCATCAAGAAGTTTCATATGCATATCTATATGATGGATCTCATCGTAAGGAAGATTATCCATCTTGATATACCTGTTTATCCCCATATAGGAATTCACTATCTGGTTGATTTGTGCTTCAGTCTTTGTGGGATTTTCATTGAGGATCAGCTTTGAAGAAAAGGCTGTACCATGCCCATCGGTCATAAAATTTCCCGCCTGTGGCAATAAAATCATTTGGGGGAGTGGTAGTCTGATGATATGGCAGACCCATATAGTTTGCAAAGAAAACAGGTATTACATCATCAAGGGGACGGGGTCTGTTATATTTCCAGTCGATGATTCTTGTTGTATCTGCCACACCTGAATAAACTGTCCACGGACCGTAATCTCTTACCCATACAGAATTAAATGTAGTCATTAAATATTTTATATTATACAGTGGTACTCCCCCGCTGGTAAGGTAAGTTTTAACTGCATTAGAATCAGTGCATACTATCCAGACCATCCCTTCTTCCTGGGAGTAATCAACAATGGATCTGAGTATGGAAGTGTAGGTTGTCCAGGTAATAATAACACCTTCAAGATTATCCCATTCTGCCATTGTACGGACAGGACCGGGGGGAGGATTGATGTCATCTGTTGCATTCGGGAATTGATAATTCTGCCAGAGAATTTTTTCTTGATCTGTCATATAGTTAGGAAGATCCTGGCTTAATATTATTCCGGTGAAAAAAATTGAGGTAAGAAAAAGTAGAAGAGTTTTCATTAGCATCTTTCAAATAAATCTGCACTGAAAAATAAAGCTAATTTTAATCACAATAAAATATTCCGGGCTTATTTCCGAAGAAATGAATAAAATTAATTTGGAGGAAAAGTAATCTAAATGTTTATCTTCTGCTTACTTTTATGATTAAAACGTAGCGAAAGCATCGTTGCAGAAGCCATAAGGCTAAGCATCAAACCCAGCCATATGCCGATTACGTTGAAGTTTAAAATAAAACCGAACAGATAGCCGACCGGAAGTCCTATCAGCCAGTAGGAGATAAATGTTATTAAAGTAGGACCCTTTACATCTGTAAGTCCTCTCAATACACCTATTCCAACTGCCTGGACTCCATCGAATATCTGGAATAAGGCAGCAATTATTAAAAGAGATGAAGCATAAAAGTGTACTTCGGGATCATCGAATATAAATGAAAGGGAGTAAATTTCTGAAGACTATGAATACAATACCCGAAAAAAACATTAACGATCCTCCGAGTCCAAGTGCAGTAAATCCTGCCAGTCTGATTTTTCGTGTGTCCCTTTCCCCCACAGCATTGCCGACGCGGATACCCCCTGCAGCTGATATACCCAGGATAGCCATAAAAGAAACCGATGCAAGATTGAGAGCGATCTGGTGTGCAGCAAGCTGATCGGTACCAAGCCACCCTACCATAATCGCGGCAAATGAAAAAGCGCCGACCTCAAAGAAGTACTGGATACCGCTGGGGAGTCCCAGGCGTAATATTTTTTTAATTATCGGGAGGTTAAATTCTCTGAAATTAAATTTAATATCATATTGCTTGAAATAAGGATTTCTCATTACATAGAAGCCAAGTGCAGCAGCCATAAAAACCCTCGAAAAAAAGGTAGCCCATCCCGCACCATCAAGCCCTAAAGCAGGAAAACCCAGATTGCCATAGATAAGCACCCAGTTAACCGCAACATTAATAAGATTTGCAGCAATGGTAATTACCATTGCAGGTTTCATTACTGACAGCCCTTCAATCATCTGCTTAAAGGAATTAAATAATGATGCGGGCAGAATTGAAAGTCCCAATATCCTGAGATATGATTCCGCGTGGTACACCACCATCGGCGGCTGATCCAAATATTTCAGCAGATCGGCACTTAAAATAGTAACTGCCATCAGGATCAGTCCTGTAAAACAATTGACAATAAGAGACTGTCTGAAATACAGACCGCACTCCTCGTAATTTCTGGCTCCAACAGCAATTGCTACAAGGGGAGTTACAGCTATGGAGATACCAATTCCCACAATGAAAACTAAAATGAATATACCGGTGGACAGGGATGCTGCTGCCAGAGGAGCTGCGCCCACCCGCCCTACCATAATGCTGTCCATTACTCCCATCATCATTACACCCAATTGTCCAATGATCACCGGGTATGACAGGATAAGGGTTTCTTTAACGGATTCTTTATAGGTATTATTCATAACAAGAGACTAAAATAAACTAATCCCATGTTTAAAAAAAAACTGCCCGGTGAGGGCCGGGCAGTTGAGGTTTCATCATTTAAGAGGGTAACGGTCAATACTACTCATTTGAAACAATTTCATTAACGGAAGAGATGGGTTCAATACCGAGTGATTGCAGATAAATTGAGAAGCAGATCTTTCTAACTCTTTCACTGTCATCATATTTAGCGGCCTGTTTAACTGCATACATACCTGTTCTGCTGTCAATTTTAGACAGGGAGAGTGCTGCCATTATTCTGGCTTCTTCTTTATCACTGTTATGAAGCATACGCATTAACGGGATAACAGCTTTAAGTGATCCGAGCTCACCGAGCATATAGGCTGAACTTGTCTGTAGTCCAAAATTCTCTGATTCCATTCCCATCAGCAGCGATGATACAGCATCATTAGAAACGGATTTTTGTTTTTTAGGGTTACTGGAAGAAAAAGCAGAAACTGTAAACACAACAACCAACACCGGCACGAGTAAAAATCTTAAGTTTTTCATATAAACCTCTTTTGTTTTATTTTCTTGTCCAAATGTAAATTATCAAAACTAAAGTGGTTAATGATTTGGGATGAGAGGAAATAACTGGTGTTGATCTGTTCTAATAACAGATGAACTTTTAAAGATTAGTGTGACATTTTGGTTAACTATACTAATTCATTTATATTTACACCCTAAAATTGGAAAGGTGCAGGAGTGGTTGAACTGGCACGCCTGGAAAGCGTGTGTACGTTAACGCGTACCGAGGGTTCGAATCCCTCCCTTTCCGCACTAAGATTTTGGTTTCGAAAACTTCATTTATAAGCTGCTTTAATACTTTTTATTCTCTCCTGCATTATCCCAAATGAACCCACTCTGACTTTGGTTTAATACTTTTTTGTAGCATCTAACACGGCTGTCCATTTCAACTGTTGCCAATTCTTCTTGACAATTACAAAAATAATTATTAAACTCCTTTAAGATGTAAACGTTTACATTGTCCAAACTTTTCTCTCACACTCAAAAAATAATATTCTCAATTCCTTAACCTTCGGAGGCATTATGAAGTCATTATACCTTTATTGCTGTATTTCTCTTTTTGTTATACTTGTTTTTCAAACACCCACCTCTGCCCAGGCAGTTGCTGATCCTCCCTCTATAGATGTTTTTAAAGCGGTAGGAACCATTAATCTTGATGGACAGATTATTGAACCTGATTGGGTTTTAGCAGGCACTAAACCTCAGCTTATGTTCAAACAAGGCGGTACCCCTTCCGGAGTTATGAATACTCCAACAGGTGGTGTTGTTGTAAAACCGCCATATAACGATGTCTCAACTTGTTACGTTAAATTTTTACATATTGGGACTAACCTCTATATATCCCTTGATTCAGATGATCACCAGGTTTGCCGTTTTGGAGACAGCTGGGAAGGAGATGGGTTATTTATGAAGATCAACGATTCAAGCGGAGCAGCTGTTGAATTTAAATTGTATTACAATCTCGCCGGTGTTAATCCTGAAATTCATTATGAAGGACCTGCTTATGGATCCGGGGCAGGTTATAAAAAACCTGGAACGATTGTAAATGATTCAACAAACGTGGATGCAGGTTACTCTGCTGAATTGATGATTGATTTAACAGGACTCGGATTCACTTCCGCCACACAAAGTCTTCAGGTTTTAATAAATATTTTTGACCCTGACAATTATAATGACGGTGTACCGGCCTGGGGAGACCACGGCAATTTTTATAAACAATGGTGGGGCAGCGAGTGGGGTCCGGATTCCAGGATACTCTCATTAAAAGATATTTTTGTGCCTGTTGAATTAACATCCTTTACGGCAGAATATCAGTTTAATACAACTGTTCTAAACTGGACTACTGCTTCCGAGACAAACAATTTTGGTTTTGAAGTTCAGCGGAATACAAACGAAAGCGACTTTGTAACTATTGCATTTGTAAAAGGCATCGGGACATCAACAGAAGTTCAGAAGTATTCCTATACTGACTATAGTACCTCTGTTAATACCAATTATTCCTACCGTTTGAAACAAGTAGACTTTGATGGGAATTATGCTTATTCCAATGTTATTAATCTCGGCAAAGCTGTTACGATGAACTTTGAATTGAAACAGAATTACCCGAACCCCTTTAATCCTGCTACAACTATAAGTATCGGGCTGCCGGTAAAGTCTAATATTTCCCTTGATGTTTATAATATTACAGGAGAAAAAATTCTATCACTTGTTTAATGGTGCACTGAATTCCGGAAGTTATGATTATCAAATAGATGCTTCAAATTTTTCCTCGGGGACATATATTTATGTTTTGAACGCGGCGGCTGAAGATGGCAGCATTACAACACTAAGCAGAAAAATGACTTTACTTAAATAATATAAAGAAGGCACAACTTCCGATTAAAGTTGTGCCTTCTTTTTAATAAAGCATTACAAAGCTTGCAATGTCAGTAACCATAAAGGATATTGCGGCGAAAGCCCATGTATCTATTGCTACGGTTTCAAGAGCGATAAATAATAACCCCGGCGTTACCCCGGAAACGCGGAGGCATATATTAAATATTGCGGGGAATCTTCAGTATAGAACGAACATTCTTGCACGCAATTTTGCCAGACAAAAATCTAACCTTATCGCTCTTATCTTACCTGAGATCTCAGACGAATTTTTTACAGATATTATTAAAGGCGTCGATGAGATCACCTTTAAAGCAAACTTTTATACAATAGTTGCAAGCTCCCATAAATATAAAAGTCTGAAAGATGAAATTACCACTTTTATCAGGAATGGATTAATATCGGGTTTAATATTACTGTCAAATAACTTAAATAAAGATCTCATTTTCACGCTCTCAAAAAGTCATCTGCCTATTGTTTTAATCAACTCCGGTAAAAGAAACAGAAGATTCAACAGGGTTGCAATAGATGACTATCTGGGTGCATATTCTATTACCAGCTATCTTATAGAAAAAAAGTATAAATTCCTCTCACATATTACAGGTCCGTCAGATAATGATGATGCTGTTTTAAGAAAAAACGGCTTCATCGATGCTTGTAAAAAACATAAAGTAAAGTTTGTTATTGAAAATGGGGACTTCTCCAGGGACTCCGGATTAAATGCATGCCGCAATTTATTGAGTCTAAAAGAAAAACCGCAGGTCGTTTTTGCCGGAAATGATATGATGGCAGTAGGTTGTTATGATTGTATAAAAGAAATGAACTTACAAATTCCGGAAGACGTCGGAATTGTAGGTTTTGATGATATCTTTCTTGCTAAATACCTTACTCCCCCGCTCACAACAGTCCGTGTAAATATTGAAGACATCGGGAAAAAAGCCGCCGAGCTGCTTATCAGGAAAATTCAGACGACGAATTCTAAAGCTTCCTCGATTATAAACATTCCCACCGAACTAGTTATAAGAGAATCCTGTTAGATATGTCAAAATTTAAAACTAAATATGGCTATTTCTCTGATGATGGGAACGAGTATGTTATAACAGCAAATCATACTCCTAAACCGTGGATTAATGTAATCTCAAATGGGGAGTACGGACTTGTAATTTCACAAAACGGCGGCGGCTTCAGCTGGTTAACTCACTCTGAATTCAACCGACTGAACAGATGGCATCAGGATCTTGTTCAGGACAACTGGGGAAAATATTTTTACATAAAAGATGAAGTTACGGGTGAAGTCTGGTCTCCTGCCTGGATGCCCGTCAAAACAAAGTTGGAGTTCTATCAGGTTACATATGGTTTTGGCTATGCACTCTTTGAAAGCGAGTTCAAGGGAATCAGAATCCTGCTGACTGTGTTTGTACCTTTAAATGATCAGATTGAAATATGGAATTTTAATATTCAAAATAAGAAAACTACTGAGGCAAAGCTTTCTGTTTATTCTTATTTTGAATGGTGTCTTGGGTCATCATCAGATCATCACAGGGAATTTCACAAAACCTTTTTAGAAACTGACTTCCACCCGGAATTGAACTGCATGACTGCTGCCAAACGTTTGTGGGAGATACCTTTAAGTAAAAGAGGCCACTGGAATATTTCTTATCCTTATAAGGGTTTTATTGCAAGTTCAAAACCTGTTACCGACTTTGATGGTGATAAAGAATCTTTTATCGGAAGATACGGATCAATTGAAAAACCTGATGGAATTAAATCAGGGGTCCTTGGTAAGGGGATAGGAAAATGGAATGACCCAGCTGCAGTGCTTAAAACAACTGTAAATCTGGATCCGGGAAAAAAAGATGAATTAAATTTCTTTATCGGGATCAAAGATGATTTTAATGAAATTAAAAAAACTCTTAAAAAATATCAGCAGTCTGCTAAAATTCAATCTGCTTTAGCTGAAGTTAAAAATAACTGGCGTGAAAAATTTGAGAAGCTTGCAGTTGAAACACCCGATGAAGCTCTTAATTTAATGGTTAATAAATGGCTGAAGTATCAGGCGATTTCCTGCAGATTATGGGCGCGTACTGCTTACTATCAGCAGAGCGGAGCTTTCGGGTTCAGGGATCAGCTTCAGGACAGTCTGGTTTTTCTACCGATTGATCCTTCACTTACTAAAAAACAAATTAGACTGCATGCAGCTCATCAATTTAAGGATGGTACCGTACTGCATTGGTGGCATCCTATATCCGACACTGGTCTCCGGACAGAAATGACTGACGATTTGCTTTGGCTCCCCTTTGTCGTCATACAATATATTAATGAAACAGCCGATATTGATATCTTAAAACTTAAAGAACCATTTTACGATGATCCGCGGGACAGAGTTTCAATATTAAACCACTGTACTGCAGCAATCGAAAAGGTATTAACCCGTTTCAGTAAACGGGGTCTGCCGCTGATCGGAGCCGGGGACTGGAATGACGGACTCAGTGCAGTTGGTCTTGAAATGAAGGGTGAATCTATATGGCTGGCTGAATTTCTGTTTTTAATATTAAATGATTTTTCCTTAGTATGTAATTATGCCGGAGAGAAAAAACTTGCCAAAAGGTACATTAAAAAAGCAGATGATCTTAAAAAATCTTTTCATAAATATGCGTGGGATGGTGAATGGTTCTACAGGGCAACAAAGGATAATGGGGAGAAGATAGGAAGCAAAAAGAATAAGGAAGGTAAGATTTATCTGAATGCACAAACCTGGTCAGTGATAAGCAGAATTGCTGATGAGGATAAACAGCTGAAGGCTATGGAATCTGTTACCAGTCTTCTTCTTAAAAAGAATGGTACGCTTCTATTGTATCCCGCATATACAATTCCGGATGAGTTAATAGGTTATTTAACCCGTTACGCAGCGGGAAGAAGAGAAAATGGCGGAGTGTATTCCCATGCGGCTGCATGGTCTATTTGGGCATATTCCCTTCTTGGACAAAATCAAAATGCATTCGATGCATACATAAGATTATGTCCCATTTATAATGCTATGAATCCCGATGAATATAAAGCCGAGCCATATGTTACTCCTGGAAACATAGATGGTCCTGATTCACCGGATTATGGAATGGGAGGATGGACATGGTATACAGGTTCTGCATCCTGGTTTCAAAAAGTAATAGTCGACCGGATTCTAGGAATCTATTCAACCGGAGAAGGATTAGTGATAGATCCATGTATTCCAAATGATTGGAAGCAGTATAATATCAAAAGGAATTTTAGAAATACCACTTTCAATATTAAAATAGTGAATCAGTCCGGCTCCGGCAGGGGTGTAAAAAAGGTCATTATTGATGGTAAAATATTGGAGAGAAACATTCTCAAAGAGTCCCGAAAAAAAAATGTAAATGTCGAAGTTTTCTTATAATGATATAATTAACTGAATAAAAATAAAATGATGGAGTGAATATGAATACGCGTTTTCAACTTTTGTTTGGTGTTCTTGTAGTCATCCTTTTTCAGGTAACGGCTTCAGCCCAATTTCCAGTCAGGGAAGATGTAGTATGGGCAAGAACTGCACCTGCAGGTTCTTTAACCTTGAATGGTATTCTTAATGAACCGGAATGGAATGCTGCAGAAACTATCACACTTAATTATGGGGAGCCGGGCTTGCTGCCGACAAGCGGCTGGCGTCCCGAGTTTCAGCCCGATGCAATAACTGATCCAACTCATGCTACGGTGAAATTCCTGGTCACTCCCGATAATCAATTGTGGCTCGGTTTTAATATACCGGATTCCTCCATTGGAGGAATGATGGATTGGGCAAGATGGGATGCAATACTTATGTCTATAAAGGACAAAATGAATCTGGATCCAAACCTTGGACTTGCGCAGCCTATCGAATATTTCTATACATGGTGGATAAGTGGATTTCCATTTCAAAATACACCTGTTGTGGGTGGTGGGCCATATTTCAGAGGAAATGACAAGGTTGGCAATAACACCGATTCCACGAGAACTCCTGAGCAGATAGAAGCATGGGATGCCGTGACAATTGTTAATGGTGTTTCAAATAATGCGGGAAGAGATCAGGGATGGACTGTTGAAATGAGAATTGATCTCGCAATAAATGGTTATGATGTTACTCAATCAGAAGGTGATGTGGTTATGCTGAATTTTAGTATCTGGGATTGTGATTATTTATTTGAAGGAAATCCCGCAGCTGTTAGTACAGCACGCACCCATTTTCAGTCCCCCTTTAACGCCAATGGTAATAATGTTGGAAGAATTTATGCAAGACCGGATGTAACTACTGCGAGTGGAACTTTGCCGGACGTAAATCCAGACCTTATTTTACCAAATAACACTAATCTTTCTGATCCGGTAATTGATGGGCAGATAAATGAAGATGTCTGGGACGGCAGTTATAACTTCAAAATCGCCTGGGATGACCCCGCAATTAAAAACAGCTATCCAGGTGTTGGGCCCTGGGTAAGCGGTCACTTCCAGCCTGAGATTGGGGGCAATCCAAAACCTCCGATTATTGATCCATCCTTTGCAGATGTACATATGTTCTTTAAAGGCGACTTCCTGTACCTTGCCGCAGATATAAATGATGGTAGGGTTCAGGGCACTGAAGAATATGACAGAATTGATGGTATAAGGTTTATGATTGGTGATAGAGTGACAAATAATGATGACAACAATATGACAGTGAGACAATTGAGAGTTAATTTTGATCTGACTGGTCAGCCCGCTGTATATGAATATTTACAAACACTGATAGATAGCGGGAAAGCAGAATATGGAGTTTCACTGAAAGGTTCTACCACAGTTAATAATAACAGCGATGTTGATGAAGGATACCAGGTTGAGTTGAAAATAGATCTGACCGGCTTAGGATATGCTTCAGGACTTGGAGATAAACTGATATTCATAGGTGCTGATTTATTTGACGGTGATTCATTCGATGACCCGTTAAATAACTATGGTTCACGATCATGGTGGTTCAGAGAACATGACGGCGGACCTGCTCTTGCCTGGGGATATATGGATCCTGCTACTCCGGTCGGGGTTGAGGATGAAATTATTGGGCTCCCCTCTTCAATTGAGATTTATGGAAATTATCCGAATCCTTTTAATCCATCAACAAAAATAAAATATTCTATTCCTGAATCGGGAATTGTTAACATCACAATTTTCAATACTCTTGGTCAGAGAGTAGAAAGCACGCGTTTATTTAACAATTCAGGATTAAATGAATTCAATTTTAATGCATATAATCTTTCTACGGGAGTCTATTTCTATAAGATTTCTTTAGAGAGTATAAGTTCTCAGAACAGTTTTAGCAGTGAAACCGGAAAGATGATCTTATTGAAATAACTTCTCATCTGGGGAGAACTGCTGTATGCAGTTCTCCCCCTTTATAATTGATAGCCTTAGGATGACTATGAAGATAAAATTACATTGCAAATCAGCTTCAATGCTTACCGGCATATTTCTTCTTTTAATATTTATTACTCCGCTTAATTTATATGCTCAGACATCCGGGAAACTAAGCGGAAGAGTACTTGATGAAGAAGGATTACCTTTAGCATTTGCTAATGTCTTACTTGAAGAAACAACACTTGGAGCAGCTACAGATGTTGAAGGATATTATGTAATCATAAATATAAGAGCAGGCACATATAGGGTGAGGATTGGATATCTGGGTTATAAAACACAAATCTTTGAAAACATTCGAATATCAACTGATAAAACAACTGAACTCAATGCCGAATTAATACCCGCTGTTATAGAGGGAGAAGAAGTTCTGGTGGTAGCTAAAAGACCTCTGGTGGATTTTAATCAGACAAGTACAGTTTCTTCAATAAATAAGGAAGAAATACGAAGTCTGCCTGTTCAAAATCTTGACGAAATTGTGAACCTTCAGGCAGGAGTTGTTGACGGACACTTTAGAGGGGGACGTCTTGGAGAAGTTCAGTACCAGCTTGACGGGGTAACAGTTAACAACCCTTTTACAAATTCGCCGATAATGGAAATCGACCGGTCTATAATAGAAGAGGTTCAGGTTATAAGCGGAACTTTTGATGCGAAATACGGACAGGCTATGTCCGGTGTTGTTAATACAGTACTTAAATCTGGCGGAGAAAAATTCAGTGTTTCTATGGAAAGTTATCTCGGGGATTATTTTACAACCGACAGTGAAAGATATCCAAACAATGATACCTACAAACCATCGGCAATCCAATATTATCAATTATCCTTAATGGGACCAACCGGTTTGCCTCAGACAACTTTTTTAGTAAGCGGATTAAGAAATTATAATGAAGGGTATTTGTTCGGAGTCAGGGAGTTTATTCCAACTGACCGGAATGATTTTGAAACCGGGGTTTACAATCCAACAGGAGACGGTAAACTTGTACCAATGTCAACCACTGATCAGTGGGGCGGTCAATTTAAACTCAGTAACTACTCTATCGCGTCTATGCAATTTAATTATCAGTTGACTTTTGATAAAACAGACAGAAAATTTTATAACCACGGGTTCAGGATCAATCCGGATGGAATACCACAAAATTATTCAACCTCATTATCGCATGGTATCAGTTTTACTCATACCCTATCCCCAAAGATGTTATATCAGCTTAATGTCCGGCAGAATTATTTTGATTATCAAAGCTATAAATATAAAGATTTGATGGACGAAAGGTATCTTGCAGCAGGAGAGCCAAAGAGCGATGCAAATTTTAAAGATGGAGCAATAATTCAGGGTGTTGATCTGAGCAGGTATAAGCAAAACACAAATTCAGTTATTGGTAAAGGTGAACTTGTTTGGCAGCTTGATAGAATTAATTTTTTTGAATCAGGATTAGAATTCCAATATTCTGATATACTGTTTGGTCCTCCGGGATTTTTTGTGGTCACAACCGAAAATGGAGTTCAAATCCTTAAACCGGTATATCAGTTTCCGAAGATGCCTGGTCTGAGTTCATATTATCCAAAACAGTTTGCAGCTTATATTCAGGATAGGATTGAACTTTCAGATATTGTCATAAGGGCAGGAGTCCGTTTTGAGTATTATGATCCGGATGCTCAGATACCTGATGACCTGAGAAACCCTGCCAACTCCATTCAGGGGGCTCCCCAATCCACCCTCGTGGATACTAAAATTAAAACTGTTATTGCACCCAGACTTGGAATAAATTTTCCTATGTCGGCAACTTCTTCTGTTTATTTTTCTTATGGTCATTTTTATCAGATGCCGGCGCTTAGTTTGCTTTATGGAAATGCCGACTACTCCATTCTGAGTGATCTTGCTGCAAACAGCATCAGTTATGGTATCATGGGAAATCCAGATCTTAAGCCTGAATTCACTACTCAATATGAATTTGGATTTAAACAATCAGTGTCAGATTTACTCGGACTTCAGTTATCATTTTTTTATAAAGATATCACTAACCTTCTGGGAACAGAATTTATTGAAACTTACAACTCTGCAGATTATTCTAGATTTACGAATGTCGATTTTGGTTCTATATACGGATTAACTGTTTCACTCTTCCAGCAGAATTATTCAAATATAAGTTCATCTTTGAATTACACTCTGCAATTTGCCGACGGTAATTCAAGCGATCCAAGAGAAACCACTAACAGGGCAGCTGCAGGTCAGGATCCCCGGCCAAAGTATGTTCCTTTCGATTGGGATCAAAGACATACACTTAATTTAACTGCATGTATATACTCTCCCTGATAATTTCTCCATTAGTACAATCCTGAAGTTTGGCAGTGGACAGCCTTATACTCCAGAGATCGGATCAGGATTTGGTGCCGATCAGGATGCCAAATTCAGGGAGAAAGGAAAGCTATTTTCTGCTGGATCTCAGGGGCGAAAAATATTTTAATCTTGAAGTAGTGAATCTCAGTGTTTTTTTAAGAGTATTTAATGTATTGAATACAAATTTTGTAAATGGATTTGTCTTTGCCAATACCGGAAGTCCCGATTATTCTCTGTACCCTGAAACTGTGCAGGCTTCGCTTTACGATCCCTCAAGGTTCTATGAACCCAGAAGGATAGAATTTGGTATTTCAATCAGGAGTCTATAACTATGTTGAAAAAAAATGATTTACAATCAATCTCCTCTTACCTAATGAGATGCCGGCGGTTCTTTTTAATTTTTTCATTGAGTTTACTAACTTTTCAGGCTGAGGCTCAGATAATCACACCTGTTCCAGCTGAATGGCGGGGCAGCATTGATGCGGAAAGAATCGGCCATCACGATGCAAACCTCATAAGGACAAGATACAGAAGCTATGGAATGGTGGGTGATTACCCGGATGATCCATTGAATGTGGATCTATCGATATTTCATTCAGTAGAGATACCTAAAGGGTCGGGTGAAAATTACAGTGATGGCACTACCCCGTTCGTATTGGCACAGGTAATTCAAACTAATGGCAATCCTGCATACATAATGGAAACCGGCTTTCAGGGAAAGACAAGGTACCAGTCCAACTACTAATAAAACGATGAGATTCGAACCCAGGTTTGGATACTTCGAACCCAATAATGCAATTAACACTGCGGAATCCCCTGCCATAAGTACTGACACAAGAACCTGGCCCGCAACAGTGGTATGATAAACTTCTCGATCCTGATGACCCCGGATGGAGCAATTCGTGGAATGGTTACTTTGGTAAAATCGCCAAGGCTGACCAGGAAAGTATGACTGTTTACGATGATAATTTTTATGATGCATGGAGCTTTTTCCCTGATTCCAGGGATAATACAAGACGGGGATTAGGTTTAAGAGTTGAACAAAGAGGATTTCAATGGGCAAACCCGCAGGCGGGATATGTAATATTCTTTCATTATGATATTACTAACGAAGGAACAACGACCTACAATAATAATGTGATATTCGGATTATATATGGATGCAGGCGTAGGCGGTTCGGCAGTTGGTCTGGACGGAATTCCTGAGTCAGACGATGATAACGCCTTCTATGATAATGAAATTGGTTTGAACCTTGTATATACGTGGGATAAGAATGGAAATGGAGTAAAAGGACCGACTGGTTACCTTGGGTACTCTTATCTTGAAACACCTGGTAATGCAGTTGATGCAGCCGATAACGATCAGGACGGCATAATAAATGAGAAACGAAACAGCGGTCCGGGTATTGAGATTATCGGACAGGAAGCGATATTGAATTATGTAAATGCAAACTATGATGTTCAAAAATTTGAAACTTATTATAGTCCTATTGAAACCAGACCAGCTTATATTGCCGGCGTATGGTGGACTGGCGATGAAGAATTGGATTGGGTTGCTGAATACTATGATACAGGCGCTGATGGAATTTTCGGAACAAACGATACCGGAGAGATGGATGGAATACCGACAAACGGGGAAACTAATTTTGACAGAACAGATATTGATGAATCAGATCAGATCGGGCTGACAGGTTTCAAACTTAACAGGATACGTGCAGGGGTAGGAAATCCATCCTCCGAAGTTGATCAAATTGTCTTCTTCGATGACGGTAAGGAATGGCCAAAGAGGTTATGGAATATCTTCAGTGATCCGGATAGTGCTTTCGGTCCTCCGCTGGCTTTGAACTATAATATAGGATTTTTATTTGCGTCAGGTCCTTTCGTATTGGAACAGCAAAGTACGGAAAGGTTTAGTCTCGCACTTGGTTTTGGTGCAAACCTGAGAGAGTTAAGAGTAACAACTTCAGTAGTTCAGCAAATTTATAAAGCTAATTACCAGTTTGCAGTACCGCCGCCCTTACCAACTTTATACGGGTATGCCGGGGATGGTTTTGTACAATTAAACTGGGATAATGCTGCCGAACGTGCATTCGATCCGATAACCAATAACAATGATTTTGAAGGTTATAGAATATACCGAAGCACGGATCCGGCATTTCTAGATCCACAGGTCATTTATACAGGCACCGGATCAAGACCAATCGGCAATGGTAAACCGGTAGCACAGTTTGATCTTAAAAACGGGATCTATGGGTTCTCTCAAACCACTGTTGAAGGGGTCGCCTATTTTCTTGGTGATGAAACAGGGTTGATGCATTCATACAGGGATTCCTCTGTAAACAATGGTCAAAGATATTTTTATGCACTTTGTTCTTATGACAGAGGTGTAGACTCAATTCAGATTTATCCTTCAGAAAATGCAATTACTGTAAGTCAATCATTGAGGGGAGGAACAATACTTCCTAAAAATGTTGTAGAACTTTACCCTAATCCCCCGGCAGTTGGATATGTAGGGGCAGAAGTTCTGAACGTAGTTCATACAGAAGGCGATGGTGCTGGTGAACTAAATCTAAAAGTACTTAATACTGAATTGGTCCCTGAAAACCACATATTCAGTATTTCTTTCGCGAGCAATGACGATAGTATTAGAGCAGAAGATTATATGATGAAAGATGAAACGACAGGCGATACTCTTTTTTTATTTGGGAATGATCTGGAAGGCCAGGGAACCGGACCTGCAGGCAGTGGTATTCTTCCAGTTATCTCCACATTACAAAATGTAGAAATTGACTCGACAAATACTAAGTTGGTAAGAAACAGCAATACAAATATTCCTGTTAAGATCCGGTACTCTACTGCTTTTCCTATTAATTTTCGGCGAATAGGATATCCTGAAAATATAAACATTGCTTTCAGCGATTCATTTGTTGACACTTCGGTTGCAGATATAGGTGCGCCTGCCAGACCGGTGAAGTTCACAGTAACAGCCTTAACCGATACCGGAGAGATAAAATTGAAATTTGTTTATTTTGATAAAAACTTAAGTTCAAGCGGCACTCTCGATTCTCATCAGGATTTTATTGAGATCCGTACCGCTGCTAAGGATAATCCTGCAGCAGGTAAAGCAACCTGGAAGCTGGAAGTGGACACGATAGGATTTGGTACTGCACCATTATTACCGCCAGTCGCCGGAGATGTTTATGAACTGAGACTTTTAGTCCCATTTACCAGTGAGGATAAATTCACATTCTTGTCAAAAGCCGGGTATATTGATCCTGAACTTGCTAAAAATGAGTTCCCGGATCCTTATGTGGTTCCTAATCCTTACGTTGGTGCAGCAAGTTTTGAACCCCAAAGATTTGCCACATCAGGAAGAGGAGAACGAAAAATTGAATTTAGAAATTTACCTGCAAATTGTACTGTAAGAATTTATACGATAACAGGGGAACTCATTCAAACTCTGCTCCACGATGGAAATATTAATAAAGGGATTGTCACCTGGGATCTCAGAAATAGAGATAACCTTGATATAGCCCCGGGGTTATATATTTTTCATGTTGATGGAGGAAGTGTTGGCTCCTACGTTGGCAAATTTGCAGTAATTAAATAATGATGGCGGTTAAAATGGAAAGAATAAAATATTCCCGTTTTTGTTTGATCATTACTTTTTCTGTGTTGATGTCAACTATATTGATTGCACAGAGCAAAACAGGCACAACAATCGGTCAATTCCTTAAGATTGAACCCAGTTCCCGTATAGCCGCCATTGGAAATGCCGGTGCTTCTTTAAGTGGTGAAATATCAGCTATGTTCTATAATCCGGGAAGCCTTGGAAAAATTCCAGACAGTGATGTTGAATTTACCTTTAATAAATGGCTCGCCGATATAACCTACAATTATGCAGCCGCGGGAATACGTATTGAAAATATCGGAACTTTTGCCCTTGCGGTGACTGTATTAAACTCAGGGGAGATGGATGTCAGGACTGTAGAGCAGCCGCTGGGTACTGGTGAAAGATTCTCTGTTAAAAATATGGCTTTTGGCCTGGGGTATGGATTAATGGTAACGGATAAAGTAAGCATAGGAATACAAGTCAACTATATTACAGAAACAATCTGGCACAGCAGCATTTCAACTTTTGGTTTGAACCTGGGCGTACAGTATCAAATTTTAGATGACGCCTTAACACTTGGAGCAAGCTTATCTAATTTTGGTTCAGAAGCTTCGTATGATGGAAGGGACCTTTTTTTAAATTATGATTTTGACCCTGATAAATACGGCGATAACGATCATCTTCCGGCAGAATTTAGAACCGGCAGCTTTGGTTTGCCGGTGATCTTTAGAGGAGGTATATCATATGTGTTCAAATTCAGCAGCGATTACAGCCTTCTGCTAGCTGCTGATGCTCTGCATCCAAACGATAATGCCGAGAGTGTTAATTTAGGCGGTGAACTGAACCTTCTTAAGTTTGTATTTCTCAGAGGAGGGTACCGCAATTTATTTTTACCTGATCTGGAAGGCGGCCTGGTTCTAGGTGTAGGATTTAAGGTGGATATACAGGAAACTTACGGGATCCGCTTTGATTATGCTTATGCCGATTATGGAAGATTGGCAGAAACACA
The DNA here is from genome assembly GCA_963764685.1 of uncultured Ignavibacteriales bacterium. Lineage (GTDB taxonomy): Bacteria > Bacteroidota > Ignavibacteria > Ignavibacteriales > Ignavibacteriaceae > CAVXTT01. The sequence goes on along the minus strand of CAVXTT010000018.1, from coordinate 256,214 downwards.
CCGGCTTACGCTTGGTTTAAGTTTTAATTAAATCGAAGTACAAAAATGCTGAATAAATTCTTAAATTGTATTGTTTTATTTTCCCTGATTCTTTTTTTGTCGACCGGCTGCAGCAGTCAGACTGAAAAGATATTAAAACCCGAATACAAATTATCCTCTGAAGAAACAGTCCTATTAGATTCAATACAGAGAAAAACATTCCGGTTTTTTATGCAGGAGCGAAATAATGAGAATGGGTTGGTAAAGGATCGTTCCGCTGACTGGGCACCTGCTAGTATCGCTGCCATCGGTTTTGCACTTCCCTCTTATGCCGTTGGTGTCGAAAGAGGATGGATACCTCGGACTGAAGCTGCAGAAATTACCATTACCATCCTACAATTCTTTATAAATTCTATCCAGAGTACAGATACAAATGCTGCCGGTTACCAGGGTTTTTACTATCATTTTCTTAGAATGAATTCCGGAACACGTGAATGGAATTGTGAACTTTCAACTATAGATACCGGCCTGTTGATGATGGGAATTATTTTTGCCAGGAATTATTACGATCAAGAGAATACCCGCGAAAAAGAGATAAAGAACCTGTCAGCTAAATTAATTGGAAGGTTGAACTGGGATTTCTTCGAAATGCCCGAAACAGCAGATCATCCTCACACGATTTCAATGGGCTGGACACCTGAAAATGGATTGCACAAAATAGGCTGGACCGGATATAATGAAGCATTATTCCTTTATGTTCTTGCTGCCGGCAGCGGGATGACAAATGCCGAAGCTGCTTATAAATCATGGTTAAAAACTTATGATTGGATAACCCCTTACCCCGGCCTTTCACATGCAGCATTCCCTCCATTGTTCGGTCATCAGTTTTCCTTTTGTTTTATTTATCCAGAAGGATTACAGGATTACCTGGTGAGAGAAAAAGGGATAGACTACTTTGAAAACTCCAGAAGAGCAACTTATGTTCAAAGACAATATGCTATTGACAACCCGAAAGAATGGACAGGATATGATTCACTTTGCTGGGGAATATCTGCCAGTGATGGACCGGGTGAAAGCTACAATTTTGATAATAAAAAATTTTTAGCTTATGCCGGCAGAGGTACAAGCGGACCTGATCTGAATTACTTTGATGACGGCACAATTGCTCCTTATGCTGCTATCTCATCAATTGTTTTTGCCCCTGAGATAGTTATTCCGACTATCATAGCCTTTAATGAAAGATATGGTAAAGACCTATGGGGACCATACGGTTATGTTGATGCATTCAATCCCACACTGAACTGGTTTAATAAAGAATATATAGGTATTGATCAGGGTCCTCTCTTATTAATGATTGAAAATTTCAGGTCGGGACTTATATGGAATTATGTGATGAAAGATCCTGTAATTCAAAAAGGATTGAACAGATTAGGTTTTACAACAACTAGTATGGATTAATGGCTGTATAAACCTTGCACCCTCTGAAATTAATTAAACAATTCATGGCAGAGAGAATTTAATTAACACAAATATATTTGTGACTTTATGAAAAATGCCTTCTCAATTTTGACCATAATATGCTTGACTCAGATCCTTTGGGGACAAGAAAGATTATTAGAATCATTTGATTCAGAATCTTCATTAAGCAACTGGACAATTTATAAGGCCGACGGAGTTGATGTTGAAATTTCATCAGCCCCTGGTTATCAAGGGTCAGCAGTAAGATTGGATTATAACTTTACAAAAGGAACAGGTTACGGAGGAATTCAGAGACATATTCCCCTGGAGCTTCCTGAAAATTATCAGTTCACATTCTATATAAAAGCTGAATCTCCCGGCAATAATTTGGAAATAAAATTTCTCGACAGCACAGGCCAAAATGTCTGGTGGGTAAATAACAGGGATTTCGCTTTCCCCTCGGAATGGAAGAAAATTAAAATTAAAAAAAGACACATAACTTTTGCCTGGGGACCGGCAGATGATCATTCATTAAAATGGATTGATAAAATTGAGTTCACAATAGCATCTTATTCAGGTGGGAAAGGTAGTGTGTGGATTGATGAATTGAAGTTTGATGAACTTCCTCCTGAAGATAATTCTCTCATTCATCCAATAGTTACTGTTTCATCAATATCTGGAGATAATCTTTCTGTTAAAAATATTAGTGATGGCCGCACTGATACAGAATGGAAAAGCGGAAATGATGATAATCAGAATATAATTCTTAATCTCTCCGGCAGAAAAGAATTTGGAGGAATTGTAATTGACTGGGACTCCATTGATTATGCAAAAAAATTTAACGTCTATCTCACCCGTGAGAACGAACAGTGGGAAAAAGTATACTCTGTTAATAATACAAGTGGATATAAAAGTTATATCAGGTTAAAGGAAGAAGATGCAGCATTTATTAAAATAGAATTACTGAAAAGCAGCAATGGAAAGGGATATGGCATAAAAGAAATAAGTGTTAAAAACGTTGCGTATTCAGAATGATCTGAACAGATTTTTAATAAATATAGCGAAAGATTACCCGCGAGGATATTATCCCAGGTATTTTAACGAAGAAGGTACATTCTGGACAATTACAGGAGTTAACGGTGATGTTCACGAAGCTCTTGTAAATGAAGATGGTATGGTGGAAACAGATAAAAAGAGCTTCTCCATTGAACCTTTTATTTATATAGATAAGCAAATGCTCTCATGGAATAATGTTAAAAAAGAGCAATCACTTGTAGAGGATTATCTACCGGTACCTTCCGTTACCTGGGAATATGAAGGGCTTGAGTTAAAAACAACCGTGTTTGCCGCAGGTACAGAAAATAATTCAGTTCTATTTTTGAAATATAAAGTCCTGAATAATTCACCTGTACAAAAAGAAGGCAGCCTCTATCTCGCAATAAGACCGTTTCAGGTTTATCCATATTATCAATGGTTAAATATTACAGGTGGTGCTGCAGAAATTTCTTCTATAAACTGGGCAGATGGAAAAGTTTTAATTAATAATAATAAATATATAATCCCCGTGACTAAAGAAGATGGTTTTGGGGCTGCTGCTTTTGATGAAGGTGATATTACTTCCTTTATACTCAGAAACGAAGTCCCCGCAAACAAATCCGTTAAGGATGAAAGAAATCTTGCTAGCGGCTGTCTGAAATATTCTTTTATTCTGAATAAGGGAGAAGAAAAGATTATTTATCTTGCGGTCCCCTTCTCTCCTTCCGAAAAAGGATTTGAGAATTTGAGTGAGGAATTTATTGAACAATATCTGTCCCGGACAATTGATTTCTGGGCAGGGAAAATTAACCATATTAATTTTAATCTTCCGGAATCTGCTGATATTATTGTTAATACATATAGATCCAATCTTGCATATATCCTGATTAATAGAGACAGGAACGGCATTCAACCTGGCTCCAGATCCTATGAAAGATCTTGGATCAGAGACGGCTCATTAACATCTTCAGCTTTATTAAAATCAGGTATTGTAAATGAAGTGAAAGATTTTATCAACTGGTATTCTGTATATATATATGAGAATGGAAAGGTACCTTGTGTCGTTGATTCAAGAGGACCTGACCCTGTACCGGAAAATGACAGTAACGGACAATTCATATACCTTTTGAAGGAATATTTTAACTTCTCAAATGACACAACATTTTTAAGATCCCTGAATGATAAAGTAAAGTCAGCTGTATCTTATTTGAATGAAATGACTGCACAAAGGTCAACTGAAGAATATAACAATGATACACTAAAACCCTATTATGGTATTCTTCCTGAATCAATCAGCCACGAAGGATATAGTGCAAAACCTATGCATTCTTATTGGGACGATTTTTTTGCTTTGAAAGGATTTAAAGATGCTGCGGCAATTCAAAAAATATTAGGAGAAGAGGAAACATATAAATCCATTTCGGCAGCCGGGGATGAGTTCAGAAGAAATCTTTACAGATCACTGGATCTGGCTATTCAAAAACATAGGATAGATTATATTCCAGGCTGTGTTGAGCTTGGCGACTTCGATGCAACTTCAACCACTGTGGCGATTTCGCCCTGTAATGAACTTAATAGACTGCCCGCGCCTTTTGCGTTAAATACTTTTAATAAATACTTTGAGTTCTTCAAACAAAGGAGAGATAATAAAATTGAGTGGGCAGGTTATACTCCTTATGAGAACCGCCTGATCGGCTCATTCATCTTTTTAGATCAACCTGAAAAAGCACACGAGCTAATAGATTATTTCCTGAATGACAGGAAACCGCATAAATGGAATCACTGGGCTGAAGTAGTCTGGAAAAATGAAAGGTATCCCGGCTATATAGGGGATATGCCGCATACATGGGTTGGGTCTGATTTTATTAATGCTGTCCGTTCAATGTTTGTCTACGAAAATGAATATGACTCCTCCCTCGTAATCGGGGCAGCTTTATACCAGGACTGGATTGATTCTCCAACAGGAATGTCAATTGAAAATCTCCCTACTTACTATGGTGATTTATCTTATTCAATTAAAAAAGATCATAACAAGTATACATTAAATATTTACGGCAGTATTAAGATGCCTCCCGGTGGAATTGTATTAAAAAACTTTAATGGATCAAAAATGCCTGAAAAAGTTTTAATAGGTGATCATCAATTGAAGGACTATCCTGGAGACAAAATTATTATAAAAGAATTTCCTGCAGTAATAAACATTACTTATTAAGTTTTAATTTTTCTGTAAAAGTAATAAAATAAATGAGTTTTAAATCTTCAAACGGGTATTTCGTTAAAAATGGAAACCCGGTCTTTCTTATATCCGGAGAGATCCATTATTTCCGGCTCGATGCTAATGTATGGGAAAAACACCTTCGGTTATTAAAAAAAGCAGGTGCAAACACTGTCTCCACCTATATTCCCTGGGAGTGGCATGAATATGAAGAGAATAAATTCGATTTCAAGGGAAAGACTCATCCAGCAAAAAATCTTATTAAGTTTATCAAACTTTGTCAGAAGATCGGACTGGACCTGATTGTAAAGCCCGGGCCCTATATACTCGCTGAATACGCCAATCAGGGTCTTCCAGGCTGGTTGCTGGATCGTATTGGCAAGAATGCTCACGCAAAGGATGAGAATGGAAATATAATCGGTTATGATTTAATGTCATATATGTCCGAAGAGTTTTTACATTATGTGTTTCTTTGGTTTGATCAAATTATGCCAGTCATTGCAAAATACCAGGAAAGCAGCGGGGGCCCCGTAATTATGCTGCAGTTATGCAATGAGGTTGGGGTTTTCCAATGGCTGTCAGGAAGGATTGACTATAATAGTTCAGTATTAAATTTATATACTGAATTTCTATCAAATAAGTATAAGACAATCGGTGTCTTGAATTCAGTATACGGGACAAATTTTAGTTCCTTTGAAGATGTCTCTGCACCCGTTCGGAAGATAGAGAATAAGCAAGACTACTGTAAGTATTATGATTTTCATTTGTTCTATCGTTATTATTATGCCTTATACCTTGATGTACTTGCCCGGAAGATTAAATCTTTTGGGATCACTGTACAGCTTACTCATAATATTCCGGGATGGATATATGGCAATGCTTCCGAACTGCCGATGCTGGTCAGCACGTATAAGGAAATTATGAGAACAAGAAAAGATATTTCTTTCGGCTTAGATCATATACCGGAGTTTATTTCATTCAGAAATGCTCATTCTGATCTGGCCTGCAACAAAATCCTTGAAGCCATGCAGCCTGAGAGCCCTGTATGGTCAGCAGAATTCCAGGCAGGCACGCGCGAACATCATGTTAAAAGCGATATAATAGATCTTGAAATGTTTTACTTTAGCTCCATTGCACATGGCTTAAAAGGGATGAATTATTATATGTTCTCGCAGGGTGCAAATCCGGAGGGGAAAGGATTTTTCGGAAAAACATTCTACTACCAGACACCACTTGATACAAATGGCAGTAAGCACCCTTTGTATGATGTTATTAAAAAGGTTAACAGGTTTATTGACTGGGAGAAAACCAATATCTTAATGAGTGAATCCAGAACCGATATAAACGTTGGATTATATATTCCGTATTTCTGCACAGAACTTATATCATCTCAGCTGCTGAAAGAGAAAAAACTTGATATATGGAAACTGGGACTTCAATTAGATCCTCGCTTTATCCGTGAGGAGATATTATTCAACGGTCTGCTGCGGGGACTTCAAACATTGAATTTCAATTACGATATCAGCGATTTAGAAAATGCTGTTCCTGAAATGCTCTTAAAGTATAAACAACTCTGGGTTGTAACAACCGAACTTATGGATCCGGAAACACAAAAACTTCTTGCCCTTTACGTGAAGAATGGCGGAAATCTTGTTCTTTATCCTGCGGTACCAACATTAGATTTATATCTTAATCCCTGTACCATTCTTAAAAATGAATTTAAGCTAAATTTTTCAAAATCAGGCAGTTCAAATAAAGTAGATGCTTTTGGAATCAAGGATGTATTTACATCTTTTACCGATAAACAGATTTATCAGGATAAGGAATCTGAGGTCAATTCACGAACCAAAAAGGGTGAAGTATGCGGTATTAGTAAAAGGATCGGAAAGGGTAAGGTCTCCATCCTTGGTTATGCTTTCGGATACACAACTGATGAACACCTTCAGTTATTAGAAAAAATTATCATGTTGGATGGTATTAAAAGAGAGGCAAAGGTGTCTGATCCTGATATTCAATTCATAATCCGAAAGGGGTTAAAATATTCTTATATGTTTTTATTAAATTATCATAATCAGAAGAAGGAATTCAAAGTATATTCCAGGAAATTTGTTTTGGAGCCCTTCTCATATGAAATTATTAAAGAGAGATTATAAGAAGGTTGATGTAAATGGCAGGAAAAATATTATTTACTTCAACTTTGATTCTTTTGCTCGTCCCCTCTGTCAGAGCTTTCTATTCCAATCCCGCAACTCTGGATACCATTCCTCCTGCAACTCCCGAAAACGTTGAAGGATTCGGTTACGAAAAGCATGTTGACATAGAATGGTATAATAATGCTGAAACTGATCTGGCAGGATATAAAGTTTACAGGAAAGCCGCAGGACAATTTATTTTTTATACAAATTTGCCTAAGGAAAAATCCTACCTTTGGCTTAATATCGGCTCAGCAGGAATTACAAATGAATTCAAGGTTAGTGCATATGATCTTGCAGGTAATGAATCCCCTTTAAGCGACAGTGTAGTAACAATAACCCATAATATGACCGACGAAGAATTTCTGGATATGGTTCAAAGGTCAACATTCAGATATTTCTGGGATTATGCACATCCCGTATCGGGCTTAACGAGAGAAAGACTTGGATCAGGAGAAATTGTAACAACTGGAGGATCAGGCTTTGGAGTTATGTCGCTGCTTGTAGGAGCGGAAAGAGGTTTTGTAAAACGGCAGCAGTCAGCTGCAAGAATGTTGACAATACTTAATTTCCTTCTTTTAAAAGCTGATAGATTCCATGGAGCTTTCCCCCACTGGATGAATGGCACGACAGGTGAGGTTATTCCATTCAGTCAGTATGATAACGGCGGCGACCTTGTTGAAACAGCTTTTATGGTACAGGGATTATTAACTGCAAGGCAGTATTTTGATCAACCTACCCCGGAAGAAATTGAGATCAGAAATTTGATTACCCAGATCTGGGAAACTGTGGAATGGTCCTGGTACAGGAGAACTTCTTCCAGTAACTTACTTTACTGGCACTGGTCTCCCAGCTATGGCTGGCAGATGAATTTTACAATTACAGGGTATAATGAAACAATGATAACTTATCTGCTGGCTATTGCTTCCCCGTCATACAACATACCTTCCCGTCTTTACTATGATGGATGGGCCAGTTCTACCGGTTACTTCATAAATCAAACTTATTATGGCTATAAACTCTGGGTAGGTGATCCCTATGGTGGTCCATTATTCTATGCACATTATTCCTTTCTTGGATTTGACCCGCGGAATAAAAAAGATAACTACTGTAATTATTTCATGAATAACCGCAATCATACATTAATTAACAGGGCATACGCCATTGCCAATCCTCAAGGTCATAATGGATATGGACCTGATACCTGGGGATTAACGGCATCAGATAACCCCTGGGGTTACTCGGCACACGAACCTTATGTTAACGATAACGGTACAATAGCTCCTACTGCTGCTTTGTCTTCAATGCCGTACACACCCGGTGAATCACTTTCCGCTTTGAAAAATTTTTACAGGACTTATTATAATAATCTTTGGGGGGAGTATGGCTTTAAAGATGCCTTTAACTTAGATGCTAATTGGTTTGCAGCCAGTTATATTTCTATTGACCAGGGACCTATAATTGATATGATCGAAAATTACAGAAGCGGTCTGCTATGGGAAAATTTTATGGCAAATCCTGAAATCTCTGCAATGCTTGATTCAATCGGTTTTGTTCCTGATTCTACCACGGGGATTAATGATATTGAAGGTAAACTAAATGATTTCAAAATAAACGGCACTTACCCCAATCCCTTCAACCCCGCTACTACAATTGTTTTTACTCTTCCTAAACAAGAAAAGGTAGTGATCAATATTTATAATGTTTTAGGGCAGAAGGTGATAAAATTAGCCGACAAGGAATTTACATCCGGAAGAAATGAAATCACCTGGTCCGGAATAGATCAAAACGGTACTCTCCTGGGGTCAGGAATTTATCTCTTAACCATACAATACCTTGACAGAATTGAGACAGCTAAAATGGTTCTAATAAAATAAAATCCCTTATGAAGATCAGCAAGCTGATAAATCTCTCTCTTTTTGCTCTTCTGGCGATATTATTCAGTACATGCTCTAAGTACGATAGTAAAGAGACAGTAATCACTTTCTGGGCGATGGGATCTGAAGCCGAGTATGTTACAAAACTTGTTCCGGAATTCGAAAAAAGAAATCCAAGTGTAAGAGTTAAGGTTCAGGCAGTGCCGTGGACAGCTGCACAGGAAAAACTTATTACTGCCTTTGCAAGTGATAACACCCCTGATGCCTGTCAGCTTGGAAATACATGGGTTCCTCAGTTCTCCTCTCTTAACGCAATAATCAATCTGGATAAGTTTATTGCTGAATCCAATATTATTAAAAAAGAAAAATACTTCCCGGGAATCTGGGATACCAATATCCTTGACTCCTCAGTTTACGGAATCCCCTGGTATGTTGATACCCGCCTGATGTTTTACCGTTCGGATATTTTTGAAAAAGCCGGCTATAAAAACCCGCCAAGGAGCTGGTATGAATTATATGATCTCTGCAGGAAAATAAAACATTTGTATCCGGGGGAAGAAAAATACGCTATTTATCTGCCTACAAATGAATGGGCTCCCTTCGTTATTTTTGGTCTTCAGAACAATGCATCACTGCTTAAAGATAACAATACAAGAAGCAATTTCAGTTCAATAGAGTTTGAAGAGGCATTTGAATTTCTGATAAAGTTCCATAAAGAGAATTTAGCACCTGTAGGAATATCTCAGGTGACAAACGTATACCAGGCTTTCAGGGATGAATATTTTTCAATATACATTTCGGGTCCCTGGAATATAAATGAATATAAAAAATGGATGACTGGATATTTAGCTGATAAATGGACTACTGCACCGCTGCCTGCAAAAAATGAAAGCGGCTATCCGGGAGTCTCACTTGCAGGAGGTTCGAGTCTGGTAATTTTTAAAAATTCTGAACATAAGAAAGAAGTGTGGAAATTTATTGAATATCTTTCTGAGAAGGAAACACAGGTGGAATTCTATAAGCTTCTCCGCAATCTTCCTGCGGTGAAAGAAGCCTGGGAAGATTCTTCAATTGCCAACGATGTTTATATGAAGGCTTTTTATGAGCAGTTTAATAATGTAGCGGCTACTCCTAAGATTCCGGAATGGGAACAGATTGCATTCTCAAAGATTCAGCAGTACGCAGAACTTTCTGCCAGAAATATGATAAGCATTAAGGCAGCTTTAAGCAGTCTCGATAAAGATGTTGACAATATTTTAGAAAAAAGACGATGGCTCCAGGGTGCTGCGGATGAAAAATAAACCGGCTAACGAAGGTGGGAATAAATCTTATTCATTCACTTCCACAGCAGCATACTTTTTTATTGCACCTGCTTTAATATCAATCCTCATTTTTTTCTTCATTCCGGTCATTGCAGCTTTTATTATAAGTTTTACGGATTTTGATATTTATGCTCTGGGGGATTTGAGTACTGTAAGATTCGTTGGCATTAAAAATTATTCGAAACTTTTTATTGATCCGTTGTTCTGGTTATCTCTTAAGAATACTTCATATTATGTTATTTTAGCAACTCCGCTTTCTATCGCTGTTTCACTGGGCGCCGCTATGCTTCTGAATTCCAAATTGTTAAAGATCAAAGGTGTATTCAGATTAAGTTATTTTATTCCATATGTTACCACTCTTGTTGCTGTTGCCATTGTGTGGAGATTTATTTATCACCCACGGTTCGGGATACTAAACTATTTTCTGGGGCTGGTTGGAATAAATCCGGTAGATTGGCTTGGTGATCCAAACTGGGCAATGCCTTCCATAGTGATTATGGCGGTATGGAAAAGCTTCGGTTATAACATGATAATCTTTATCGCAGGTCTGCAGAATATTCCTGAGGATCTTTATGAAGCAGCCTCTCTGGAAGGCGCGGGAGAATGGCAAAAGTTCAAATCGATTACACTCCCTCTTCTGGCCCCGACAACATTGTTCATAAGTATTGTTACAATTGTCGGTTATTTCCAGCTCTTTGCCGAACCATATATTATGACTCAGGGCGGACCACTGAATTCAACATTAAGCATTGTGCAATACATGTACCAGGAAGGATTCAGATGGTGGAATATGGGTTATTCTGCCTCAATTGCTTTCGTTTTGTTCTTTATAATTTTATTGGTAACTCTCATTCAATTTAAGGTTCAAAAAAGTTCTCTCCAGGTAAAATGAAAAAGACATTCTTATATTTATTCCTGATTATTACATCTATTGCTACACTTATTCCTTTCATCTGGATGCTTTCAGCTTCATTTATGGCAGATGGTGAGGCCAGCGTTTTCCCTCCTAAATTTATTCCGGATGGTATTACTCTTTATCAGTACCAAACCTTATTCACCAGGTTAAATATTACCAGTAACTTTTTTAACAGCTTATTCCTTTCAGTTACGGTGACATTCTTATCACTTTTTTTCAATTCTATGGCAGGATATGCTTTTGCCAAGTATAGATTCAGAGGTAAAAATAAACTTTTCAGCCTGCTGCTGATCAATATGATTGTCCCCAGTCAGATCACGATGCTTCCCCTGTTTTTAATGCTTAAATCAGCAGGATTGATTAATACTTATATGGCTGTCATAGTTACAGGAATGGCGAATATATTCGGAATATTTTTAATGAGACAGCACTGCCTTTCTATTCCGGATAGCCTCATCGAATCAGCAAAAATGGATGGTGCAACTGATTTCCAGATCTACCGTAAAATAATTCTTCCGCTTGCCGTGCCGGTTCTGGTAACTCTGGGCCTATTTACTTTTATTGGAACATGGAATGATTTTCTCTGGCCTCTCATTGCACTGACGGATGAATCGATGTATACCCTTCCGGTCGCATTGTCTAATCTTATGCTTGAACATTCACGCGACCCGGAACTAATGATGGCGGGTTCTGTGCTGACTATAATCCCTGTAATAATAATATTCCTTGTGCTTCAAAAATATTATATCAGCGGAATCATGATGGGGAGTGTGAAAGAATAATGGCCGGCATTCTAATTAATATCTCAAAAACCGGACTCCTAATACTTTCACTGGTAATAATTTGTTTTCCTGATATTACATATAGTCAGGGTGAAACGGGTATCCTGGCAAAGGCCGGTTCATCAGAAATTACAGTGGAGGGGTTCAAAAACCGCTACGAGTTTATGCCTCATCTTAATTACTCGAGTGAGGATCCGGGTACGATAAAAAAAGAATTTCTCTATTCATTGATTGCAGAAAAACTTTGGTACCTTAAAGGACACGAGAAGAGATTTGATACACTGCAGTCTGTGAAATATTCTCTCGAATCTTTAAGAAGATTATTGATCAAAGATGAATTATACAGGACTGAAGTTGAACCCAAAATAATAGTATCCGGCAGAGAGATAAGTGAGGGATTACAAAAAGCTTCTTTTGAAATATTCATTAAGATCATTTCCACAAAAGATTCTGTGGAAATCTTCAAAATAGCCGGTAAGATTATTAAAGGAGCTGATTTTGATTCTATTCTTTTAACAAGGAAGGAGTTCAGTTTACAAAGTACACCTGTAAGAATTGTCCTGGGATCACTCGGCGATGAGAATTTAGAAAATATTATTTTTAATATGCCTGCGGGGAGTATATCTCAGCCGGTTAAATCAGGAGAGGGATGGTTTATTTTCAAAGTATTAGAAAAGAATGAAAACCCCTCTGCAACGAACTCTGGCAGTCAGACCCGAAATTCTGTTATAAAAATTCTTAGGGACCGGAAGGTTCAGAAAGCAGGCGGTGCTTATCTCGATAGCCTGATCGGAGGCAAAAGTATTGAAGCTGACAGACAAATTTTCTCTAAAATTTTTAATTCCATGTATTCTGTCCTTTTACAGGATCACCAGGCAAGCCCGGATGACTCCTTGCCCAACCTTACTCTCTCTGAAAAGGATATTATGAAGACTCTCCGTTCCCTAAGTCACCCGGATCTTAGTTCACCTTTTATCAGATTTGATGATGGAAATGCAACAGCAAATGAATTTCTATACTACCTGCTTTATCAGAAAATTGAAATTGTGAAACTCTCTCAGGATCAATTGGAAATAGCACTCAGCCAGGCAGTGCGCCAATTTATTGAAGATGAAATGATCGTCAGAGAAGGGATCAAGAAAGGTTTGGGCAATAGTGAAGATGTAAAAAATATGATTGGCATGTGGCGCGAATATTATTCCGCCCAAATGATGATGGAATCCTTTTATGGTTCCGCAAAAGTAAGTGACGATGAATTAAATGAGTTTATCGATTCCGGTAAAAAAGGGATATTATCTGCCGATCAGAAAAATCTTATCAGGACTCAACTTGAATTAGAGAAACTGCAGAGAATTTTAACTGATAAAACGGTTGAGTATGCCAGAGAATATTCAATCGAAATTAATGAGCATCTGCTTGAACGAACCGAAGTTTCTGAACTAAATACATTTGTATATAAGCTGATTGGATTTGGCGGAAGAATAGCTGCATTCCCTGTGACTATTCCAATGTATGAGTGGTATTATCAATTAAAGCAAACTGATAAATCTTTATTACCATAAGGAGTGATAACATCCCAATTAAATAATTCTTTCAGATAAAAATTAAATGAGTAGCTTTTTGGTAACCGGGTGGTAAAACAGTATATTTTTGGCTTAATTTATGAATATTTATAGGAAGGCGGATAATCTCCCCCTTTCCGCACTTTTAATTTAAACTCCTTCAGATCGTTTCCCGTATATAATTATTATGACTGATGTCCTGGTAAAAGCTTTTATTCCGGTTATCTCTGCGTTGGCAGGAGCATTGCTGATTTTTACAATAAAACTGGATCATAAGAAGCTGTGCGCATTGATTTCTTTTTCTGCCGGTGCATTATTCAGTGCAGCAGCATTTACTTTATTACCTGAATCTTCAGAATACATCCCCATTCTTGAACTTATCGTTAGTCTTGCCTCCGGATATCTTTTATTTTTCTTTATCAGTAAATACTTTGCACACGTATGTCCTGCCTGCTCGGCATCCCATTTTGACGAGCAGACTACTAAAAAATTCACTGAAATTGTATGGACACTTTTAACAGCATTATCGATCCATTCTTTTCTTGACGGTGTTGCGATCACAACCGGCAGCTCTGAAACGCACCACGAGTCGGTATTTGCAGCAATAACTACACATAAATTTCCCGAAGGATTAGCTTTAGCCGCCCTGATGTTCAGTGCCGGGTACGTCCGCTCAAAAATTTTGTTGTATGTAATTCTTGTCGAACTGGTTACCGTTCTTGGAGCTGTAGGCGGATACCTTTTTCTAGAAAGAACATTCTCTCCTGAAATTACCGGAATTGTAATGTCGCATATTTCCGGCGGCTTTATATATCTCTCTTTTCATGCTGTACTGGGAGAAATGCTTAAGAATCACAAAGGATTGGTAATCACATCTTTTCTTTCAGGTCTGATCCTCATTTTTGCCGTTCATCTCATTTTCGGCTAGAATGAGATAATTTACCTCAGAAGCTCAAATCTCATTCATAAAGTTCTTTTTTGTATTTTTACATTCAAATTTTTGGAGAGATGCCAGAGTGGTTGAATGGGACGGTCTCGAAAACCGTTGTCTGGCGTTTGCCGGACCCAGGGTTCGAATCCCTGTCTCTCCGCCAGTTAAGAAATGAAGTCGTTGGCTCGCCTTTTTCGAATGAATGTTAAAGGTAAAAAATATACTTTCAGCACACCTACGTTTGAACATTATGAGGATAATTTGGAATTTAAAACAATATGAGTAATTTGACTAAATCAGACATTCTTAATGCAATACGTCAAACCGCCAAAGATAATGGCGGTAAACCTTTAAAATAAAGCTATGCAAAAACTGCAATTTTCAATTAAAATAAAAACCAGCCGAGTAAAAGTTTGGAATACTCTTTGGGAGGACAAGACATTACGGGAATGGGCAAACATTATCGACGAAGGAACATATATGGTCGGAGAGATGAAGGAAGGCAACGAAGTGCAGTTTATTTCCTCCGTATCCGGTTACGGCGTGACGAGTTTGATCGAGAAGCTTGCTCTCAACGAATTTGTGTCATTCAGGCAGATGGCTGATACAAAGGATAGCGGAGAGCATGAACGAGAAAAAGAATGGACTGGCGGAACGGAGAGTTATTCGCTGGAGGAAAATAACAACATTACCACTTTGAGGGTTAATATCGACGTTCCACCGGGACAGGAAGAAACATTTAAGGTCAGGTTTCCCAAAGCTTTAGGGCGGGTGAAATTTTTAGCAGAGAAAAAAGAGTAAGAATTTGCCGCCAAAGAAAAACTTGAAATCGTCCTTGTTAAACCGGAAAATCTTAAAATTATCAGGTGTTTAAAAGAAATAAGACTTCCAGCATAAAAACCGGAAGTCCCATTTCCCATCAGGTATCTTACGAGACCCAATTGATAATGTAAAAATAGGTACTTGATTATAAAGGCTTCAATGCATAAAAATAGTGTGGAAGGACTATTGCCCGAAAACTGAATTGTATTAGCTCACCCTGTAAATGCTGTCAGGTATGATAGGTTAACGCTCGTTTAATTTTTTTCCTGGCCTCAACAACATATTCCAAAGCAGTTTCCATCTGCTTGTGAATATCCGGATCATTTTTTTCGTTACTCAGTTTAACTGCAATATTAACAAGTTCTATAGCAACTAACTCTTCTATCAATTGAGAGAGTTTATTGATTGCATTCTCCATTTGCGCTCATCTCCTATATGATTTACAATGGATGCTTTCCATAATAGCCGGCTTCATAAATAAGTTTGAAAGTCTCTGCCTCATTCGTATGGTATATCCGGACGAATAAAATAAAAATGACAACCAAATATATATATTCCCTTTCAATTAATAACCTATTCTTCCTGTTATATCACTTTTTAAAGAATAATCTAAATTAAATCAAAATTACTTCCCCGGATGTAACCGGAATCCCATAAGTACCGGGCCGGTTAATTACTAATTATTTCAAAATCTGTACCTAAATCCAGTTAAGGAGCAAATCTTCAATTATGTTTCAAATTTGGACTTACCTGTCACTTTATGTGATTTTATTCTAGCATTGCGTTGTACCATAGTAAATCAGTGATATTTTTAGTATCTCAAAATGTACAAGGATATGTTAAGATTTGATGTTTATTAAATAATGCTTAGCTGTAAAAAATTTTTATGATACTTATACCTAAAGGAGGTAAATATGAAAAAAATATTGTTTTTAACGGCCTTGTTTGCTGCGGTTATTTTAATGTCCTGCTCAGAGACAATTACCGACCCGATAAAAGATAACAGCTACTAAAACGTCTGAGGGACAATACCTGTTTCCCTATGACTATCTTCAAAGCTTTGAAGAAGTAAAAGTACTGGATTGGAATGTTCCAGCGACTAAAACCATGCAGAATGTTAATATTCAAATTGACAGAAACATCGAGGATGTGGAAGATCTGTTTGTAATGGTTATTTATGGAAATCGTATTGCCGATGCTAACGGTGAACCCGCTTTATATTTCGTCAATCAGCCGGGTTCAACAACTATGAAGCTGAGACTGGATGCGGATAAACCTGTTAAAGAAATTAAAGCGTTCGTTCTTAACAGGGTTTCAGAAGTTGACCTGACTCCTCCCTACGAGGATTCCCATAGATTCAGAGGAGTATATTCAACCTGGCAAATCAGAGAAGAACAGCTTGTAATTTCCGCATTGCCATGGACTCCCGATGTGATTGAAGCTTTTGCATATATAGACAAACCCGGTGCCGATGAGCTGGTTTATCTCCAGCGGCCGGATAATAGTTCCAAAATAATTATACCAGGTTTCAGAGAAGGTGAAATTCAGGGAGTTCACCTGTTTGTAAACTCAAACCCCCTGATCGACTCTCATTAAAAGGATCCCCTGCTCCTTATCCTTAAACGGATAAGGAGCTTTTTTTTGTAAAATTGCAGATCCCGGGAATATAAATGTCCGTTGACCTGCCCTGTAATTTTATTTAATTTGTTCTTTATTTTGTATAAAAATGATGCGACTCCTGGTAATTCTATTTTTATTGAACGTTATTAATATCAACGGCCAAAAGGTCTTTTCAACAAATTATGATTACCAGGCAGATATAAAGGTCTTTATCACCGAATATGATTACCAGGCCGATCTGCTTGTTTATAAAGTAGATTATGATTATCAGGCCGTTGAACAGGGACTCTGGTATTTCACTAAATATGACTACCAGGCAGACAAAAAAATATATTTTACCGATTATGATTACCAGGCTGATCTTAAAATTTATTTTGTAAAATATGATTACCAGGCCGGCTGGAGAAACCGATCTTTAATACATCTTATGTATGGTAACCGCAAATAAAGAATATGATCCTGCGATGCATACCGCCGAGCATATCCTGAACAGAACAATGGATAGTATGTTCAAATGCGGAAGGGCTTTCAGTGCACACATTGAGAAGAAAAAATCTAAATGCGACTATCATTTTGACCGTGCTCTTACCGGAAAAGAAATATCAGATGTTCAGTTGAAGGTAAATGAAGTGATCAGTAAAAATCTTCCGGTGCTTGAAACCTTTTATGACAGAGACGAGGCGGGAAGTATTTTTAATCTTGAACGGCTCCCCGATAATGCAGGAGATACGGTTAGAATAATTTCGGTTGGAGATTATGATGATTGTCCCTGCAGCGGCATCCACGTCAGGAATACGTCAGAAGTAGGGGATTTCAAAATCATATCCTCTGATTTTAATGAAGGTATTTTAAGATTAAGGTTTAAAGTAATCAGACCTGATGACAAGTAAGGAACTTTCATTTGGTGAAAAAGCAATTAACTATTTTCTTAATTTAAATCTTCCCTCGATCCCCTCCCCTGTTTCTATTCTTAATCCCTATACAGAAATAAAAGTTATTGAAATAGTGAACTCATTCTTCAATAAATTTTACGATAATGGCAGTCAACGGATTTTTATTCTTGGAATAAATCCGGGAAGATTCGGCGGAGGCATTACCGGTGTACCTTTTACAGATCCTTTTGCTCTTAAAAGTTACTGCGGGATCCATAATGACTTTCCCCAAAAAAGAGAACTTTCCAGCACATTTATTTACCAGTTAATTGACCGGATGGGCGGTCCCCGGGATTTCTTTTCCCGTTTTTACCTTACAGCATTATTTCCACTTGCACTTATAAAAAACGGAAAGAATATCAATTATTATGATACACCGGAATTGTATAAGGCAGTAAAAGAATATATCTATAATAATTTAAAGAGACAGTCTCGATTCGGAGCTATGCCTGTTCAGCGGTGTCTTTGGGAAAGAAGAACGCATACTTCCTGGAAAAAATAAATGAGCAGATAAAGATCTTCGATAAAATTATAGTTTTGGAACATCCAAGATTTATAATGCAATATAGAAGAAAATCAGTGGGAGAATATTTGGACAAGTACACCCGGCTCCTGGCATCTTTAAAATAAGGCTCACTTTGACAATATAAATGGGCTTGCGCCCATTTATATTACTCATTTGTAGGGGACGAAGAGTCCCTTACCGACATATCCACCCTTTTATCTCTTGCCATTTTCCTGGCTTCCCGGATTGCATCTTCCCTGGTATTGTGTACAATTCTAATGTCGCTGTCTTCTTCTTCAATCGCCCATTTATCACCGTATGGTATAACCAATAAATTTCCTGACATTTATTTACGCTCCTCTGAATTTGAATAATTAAGATAGCGTAATATCGGAAAAGCTGCAGTAAATAAATGTGTCTCATTTATTGTCAATTATTTTTATAATATGTAATACTATGTGGTTCGTATCACGGAATAAAATAATTAGGTTTTAATTATTTATTTTTGAATCATTTATACAGTTATCTTAAATAATTGCCCGACAATTTTAATATCATTTGGACAGAAACACCTGAAATGCAGCTCATTCATTCACTTGTTGGGCAGCTTGATGGCGATATAAAAGCATTTAATAATCAAGGTGCACATTTCGAAATTACTTTACCTGAAATTACTCAGTAAACTAATTGGTGCTTCCTCAAATAAATACCGCCTCCGCTGTTCTTCAAAAAATTGAAATCCCTCTTTTCAAAACAAAAGGCATTGGATTATTTATTCAACGTGAAGACCTGATCCATCCCTATATTTCGGGCAATAAATGGTATAAGTTGAAAAACAATCTCGCTGCGGCAGCTGATGCAGGAGATTCTACACTTCTTAGTTTCGGCGGGGCTTATTCCAATCACATCTATGCGCTTGCCGCGGCTGGAGTAATGTTCGGATTTAATACCATAGGAGTAATCAGGGGGGAGGAACACCTGCCGCTTAACCCCACTCTTGAATTTGCCGTATCGTGCGGGATGAACATTCACTATATGCCCAGGAATTTATATCGCAGAAAGAAAGATGACGAAATAATAAATAACCTAAGGGAGCAATTCGGTAGTTTCTATTTAATTCCTGAAGGAGGTACAAATAGTTATGCCGTAAAAGGCTGCTCTGAAATTCCTGCGTCCATTTCTATTGAATATGATTATATCTGTGTACCCTGCGGAACGGGAGGTACAATTGCAGGACTTATAACAGGCAGCGGGAATAAAAAAGTACTCGGTTTCCCCGTGCTTAAAGGAGCAGTATTTCTTGAAAGGGATATAAATAATTTACTTGATGAAGCATCAGACAAAAGTTAATTCAGAGTGGACCTTAATTTTTGATTACCACTTCGGAGGGTATGCTAAATATACTACAGAGCTGCTGGATTTTATTGAATATTTTGAAACAGAGTTTGGTATTCCGCTTGACCAGGTATATACAGGTAAAATGATGTTCGGAATATTTGACCTGATCAGGAAAGATTATTTTCCTAAAGGGTCAACAATCGTTGCAGTTCATACAGGAGGAGTACAGGGAAGATTAAAATCTCTTTCATCGGTGACGGCTTTGCAGAATAATAATTTATTGAAACTCCTCCCCATCCATCGGTACATTATCATCCTGCTCACGTTTTCTGTCCTGCTTATAACTATTAATATTGAATTTTGCAGTAAGCATTACTATCGGGGATTCTCTCTTCATATAATTATAGGAATAAAATCCCGGTCCCTGGGAAGTAGACTCAAAGCGGCCCGATCCGAAAACATCTCTTACCTGGAGAATAAGACTTAGCTTCTTCTCAAAGAAATCCTGTCTCAGCGAAACATCAGAGGACATCATTTCTTCTCTTCGGCCCTGTGAAGATACCGTTGGACTGGCATACATAAAATTGATCTGCATCTGTGTTGTATTGCCAAGACTGATATTATTGCTTATTCTGCCTCTCCAGTTGAAACTGCTCCTTGAGAAAGGTGCACCGTTTATAGCTCCTTCCATATTGTAATCATATGCGTTGCCTGTTAAACTCACACCCCAGAAATCAGATATCCCGAAGTTTACCATTAGCTCTGTTCCCAAAGAATAGTCTTTCCCTACATTCTCGAAGGTCTGCAGAGTGACATTTTCCGCATAGACTGAACGCACCGCTTCAATTTTATTATTTGTGTGGTGATAATATATATCCGCATTTATTGAAAATATCCCCAGCAGTGTCTGCCCGCCGATCTCGTACGAATCTATTAGTTCAGGTAATAATTCAGGATTGCCCTGGCGTACAGTAGTAGCATCTACCCAGGTAACAAATGGTTCCATTGCCCAGCCGCCGGGACGATTGATTCTTCCTGTATAGCTTGCCATAATTTGCTGCGAGGGAGAGAAGCTATATGAGGTATGAATTGAAGGGAAATAATCCCATCTGTCTATGTTATAACTTTCTCCGCTGGTTTTAAGATTTGTGTACCTTTTAGTATACTCCCCTCTTACACCAAGCTGGTAGCCAAACTTACCGGGATTACCTGAATAAATTGAATAGAGTGAATGTTCACTTTCATCGAAGCTGACATCCTGATCATATTGTGAATTCTGATCATATATTCCGGTTAAAGGATTATACTCCTGAAATCCGGTAAGCTCATCTGTGAGTTCAACCTGTCCTTCATACCCGGCTTCCAGTCTGCTGGTTTCACTAAAAGGAAGGACATAATCAAGACGACCGTTATATTCACCACCTGGTCCCTGCTCGGTTGTCTTCCTGCCATTAATAATTATACCATCCTGAACATCTTCAGTAAGTGAATAGTCATCTGAAGTTTCTTTGCTGAATACCAGGTCTGCGGATATTTCGTGTCCTGTTGTGTTGAATCTTTTCCTGTAACCAAGGTTCAGGGAAAAAGAATTGCCTGATCTTTCGGTAAGAGTATTATTTATAAAATATTCGGTTCCCGAATTCGATGTATTCTCATAATCCAGGGCAGCGCTCCTGTTCATTTTCCTGTCATTATACCTGCCGCCAAGACTAAGAAGATCGTTTTCACTCAAACTTAAATCGACACCTCCTCTCAATCCCCAGCTTTCTCTTTCCCTCCGGGAATCTCCTGAAGAAGAATACGTGGTAGTATTTCCTTCATTAAAGTATGTGGTTAATAGTTTGTTCTGTGCCGGGGAAATTCCGGTTATTATAATCAAAGCCGGCATTCACAGCAATATCCCCATCCTTGTATTCAAAAAGTCCATCCCCTCCATACTTCTCATTCAATCCCGCGCTGGCATTAATGATCCCGGATATCCCTGAGTTCCTGTTCTTTTTCAGAATAATATTTATTATTCCCGCAGTACCTTCAGCGCTGTATTTAGCTGACGGATTGGTAATGATCTCTATTGATTCAATAGAGGTTGCAGGTATTTGCTGCAGTACATCCTGCGGATCCATTATAGTTGGTCTGCCGTCAATTAAAACCGTAAAACTGCTGCTGCCTCTAAGACTCACATTGCCTTCAACATCTACTGTTACAGAAGGTACATTTTCAAGTACATCGGCGGCATTACCTGAAATTGTTGGTCCTAGCTGTTCAACATTTATTATTTTTTTATCTATCTGGTAGGTCAGTGCCGGTTTGTTTCCTTCAACAACCACATCCTCCATATTAACGGATGACGGTTTGATCTTAATATCCCCAAGCTGTAAAGATGGATTATTCCTGCCTATTTGCTGTCCTGCAATCCTTACCCTTTCATATCCCATAAAAAGAACGTCTATATAGTACTTTCCGGGGGGTACAGGATCGATAGTAAAATTACCTTCTGTATTACTAATCGTTCCCGTAACCTGTGTGCTGTCGGATTCTTTGAATACTACAACATTTGCATATTCAACAGGTTTGGAAGATTCAGCGTCAATAACTCTCCCGCTTATTTTACCAGAACGCCCCTGGTAACTCTGGGGGTATAAAGTACCTGTAAGTGTAAGAATTATCAGGAGGACTATTTTTATCAAGAATTGTATCACTTTTCTCTTTTAGACAATTTTTCATTAAAAGAATATTAAAAACTGTTAAATAAATATTTTAATAATAAATATACTATAAACAGTGTGTTTCTTTGAAGGTAAATAATCCCGGTATAAAAGAGATTAGAATTATTTTATTCCAATCAGACCTGTCCAAAACGATAGAGTAAAAAAGAGTCCCTCATAAAAAGGTGATAAATTTGTATTGATCACAAATTATTTAACCTTAAAGTCATTAGTTATTGATAGTCAATTATCAGGCAGGCAAAATGATATTGCTGAAATCTGTTCGAAACCTTAGTAGCAACGAGTACCACCCCCAACCTTAACTACCTTATTAGCTTATCCAGGACCTTGCGAAATTCTGCTGATAAATTGCTCTCAGATAAGCTAATAAGGTTAAGAGTTTGTGGGTGTATGTTGCTACTAAGGCTCAGGAAAAGTTTTGTATTTCAGTTAAGCAGATGCTGATTTACTGAGGATACCAGTCCTTTTAAGGAAGCAGAATAAGGGGATAAGGCTGCACGGCAGGAATAATGCATTTGCCCAAAACATTAGAATAAAAAACAATCCATCGACATTTCTATTTTGCTGATACGGATCGTAGAAGATATCTTTAAGCGCTGATTAACCACTTAAGCCTAATATGCATTATTCCCCGCAGCTGTCATTGTTTTAGAGAGGTGATTGTTCCAGGTTTTAATACACAGACTGCCCAAAAGTTATTATATCATCATCTTTTTATTATAATTCAATTTAATCTGGACAGCACTGATTCCGATTGTGACATTCATAAGTATAACGTGTCACAATTTTAAATATTGGGTTATTTATTTTCTTGGTATGAGAAGACCCACAACAGCACAAAGGACTGAGCTAAGACTCCAGCCGCTAAATGAGTTCCCGGTTATGAAGCATAAATGGAGGGACCTCCTTTTTCTCCACTGGGAAATGGATGCATCATATCTTCAAGACACTCTCCCTGGAGGATTATACATTGATACATTTGAAAATAAAGCTTACATCGGGATAGTTCCATTTTTTCTATATGATGTACGCCCGATACTGCTCCCTTCTATTCCTGCTATTTCTGATTTTAAGGAAGTAAATGTACGTACTTATGTACACGACAGTAACGGCTTGCCCGGTATCTGGTTCTACTCGCTGGATGCAAGTCAGCGTATTGCAGTTCAGCTGGCACGCCAGCTGCACCTTCCATATTATTATTCAAATATAACTGCAATGAAGGATCCGGGCAGCAGGGAAATTTTTTTCAGGGCAGAGAGGGACAGGGAATCAATTGATAAGGGGAGTATTTTCAGATACACTGCAAAGGGTAAAGAGTTCTTTGCACAGGCAGACTCGCTTGAATTTTTCCTGATCGAAAGATATTTATTATTTGCGTACAACAGGAACAGGAACCAGCTTTTAACAGGGAGAGTACATCATATGCCCTACCCGCTATATGAAGTTGAATTAAAGCAGTGGGATACAAACCTTCTTGCATTGGACAGTATTATTGCACCTTCCGGTTCCCCTGCACATATAGCTTTTGCTGCCGGTGTTGATGTTGATCTTTATTTCTTCAGAGGTATCTGACATTAAAACAATAAACCCCGTCTTATTTACGGGGTTTGTATTGTGGGCCCAGATGGACTTGAACCACCGACCCTTTGATTATGAGTCAAATGCTCTAACCAACTGAGCTATGGGCCCGATACTTTGAAATTGGCTTATTTCCGTGGCAACACTCCAAAAATGAAATTGTCATTTTGAAGTATCACCTTGCTAAATGTTGAGGGGTAAAATTAAGAATTACCTAAGAATTTTCCAAAAGAATTAGATAGAGAATACTTGTCTTGCAACTAAATTATGTCCGGCGTCTTCTCCAGTGAACGATCAAACAAACTCTTGTTTGTATTATATATTTCCCCCCCGGGTTAGTTACTTTTTACTTTCGGTTAGTTCTTGGCTTTACTAAGCCAATCACCAGCTCTTTTTTAATTAATATTGTCTAGTTAAGCATTTATAGGTTCTTACCTCTGTAAGTTATTATTTTAATATTCCGTGATAGATCAATCTTAAGTGTGTTGGTGGTTCATCAACGAGGAAAAAAACTTCCTTATCAAAGAGAGCAGCACCATATATTTGTGTCCCAGAATCAGGATATTTGAAATGAAATAAGTATTCAAGATTTTTGCCATTATAATGCACTAAACCATCTGTCATTAAAAGAAAAATGTCCTTGGAATTTCTTCCCCAAATGCGTTGATAGAAATCAGAGCTATTTACATTTAATATGGTTTTAAACTCATTGTTTCGTCTAACGGAAATATTATTTCCTAAAATAAAATAGACTTCATCGTCAATTAAGCTAATATCGGCTTGTTGTCCCTTAGCATAAATACTGCTATATAGTTTTACATATTTCGAGTCTTTTATTTCGTAAATGATCGTACTGTCAACATGTAACACACCACCAATCTTAGTTAAACGAAAATAAGTTCGATTATCGATTCCATTTTTATATAAATGAACAACATCGCCTTTTAGAGTATCAGTGTTTAACATTATCCAATTATTGTTGCTAAAATGAGCAATAACGCTGCTATTATATAAACCGTTTGTATCGGGTCCAGATCCAACAGCATAGAAATCAGAAGACGATGTCCCCCATATATTTTCGAAGAGGAAATAATCAAGCCCTGGTTTTATTAGTTTCGCAAATAAATTCCAACCAAATCCATTATTCCTCCAGATGCTTCCATTATCAGCTCCAACAAAAATATCCTTGTTCGAAAACCCATAAATAGCAGTTAAATTAAACATTCCATTAATAGAAAAGCTCCGCCAATTAACACCATCAAAATGAAACAAGGATTTGTCCCAGTTACTTGAACTTATTGTCCAGACATCCTTTGGAGAACTACCCCACATGCGACCATAAATATTCTCGGAAGCATCCAGTGTATCAATAGTCCACACATAATCTCTTCTTCCTGGTAAATCTCCGGGCGGTCCGGTTACAGTATCTTTACAGCTTAGAGTTGTAATTAAGAGTGCCAGTATAAATAACCTTATGAAATTGTGTTTTTTGGTTTTCATTATTTTCTTCTTATTGCACTATCAATAATTTTTGCAGGTATAATTCATCTGAGAAACTCTGTGAGGTAAAGCGAGTAATTCAACAAAAACATAATGATCATTGAAAATATAATTTTCATAAAATTCTCTTTGGAACAATTAGTGTGGATAGTATTCTTTTTAGAATTAAAAAATATTGTATAGTAAGGCGAGAAAAAACATTTATAGGTTGGGCTGCCATAATAAACCTCCCAAAATGTATATTGAATTTATAGAAATAGTTTAATCAAAAGCAAGCACTGAGGGAAAAAATCTTAATACTTCAAAATAATCAGATGCTATTTATTAAGTAATTACACTAAAGATAAACCCTATTAGTACGGTACTCTCTTTCTAAAATAATTTAAGATTGAATTACACAGCAATGTTTAACCTTAAAGGGAGTGTCGAGATCAGAAGTATTTACAAACGGCGCTTACTGCCTGAAGGGGCACTGATATTTGTTAAAATGTGAACGTCAAAAGAAAATAAAAAGTCCCGCTGACTGCGGGACATTATTATTATGTGCAGAGAAAATATTAAAGGTGCAGCATCATTTGCAGCTTCCTGAAAATGCTGTTTTACTTAAGGGGCTACCTCGTCCATCCTTCCTGAAAGATTTACCGAAAAGTGTTCTGCTTTGCCTGATCGTCCACGCATAACCAGGCAGATTACAAACTGGCGCTTCCTGTACAGCGTGAAGGTTCCGTTATCAGGATTTGTAAGAGGAAAGGAGAAGTTCAGTTCTATATCTTTCTTGTAGGGAATACCTCCCGAACTCAGCGGCAAATATTCGAAAGGATACTCATCGCCGGAGGGATCAGTAAGTATCAGAATACCGTGAGCAGAAATATCGGCTACCGACAACTCTGAGGGATCGGATAAGTTCAGCGGGTGCACGGTAACTTTAATAATATCCCCGTCAAGATGAAAACTCTTCAGCTCTGCGTTAAACATACAGCCCGGGGGAAAAAGACTTATAGCTGAAATATCTTCAGGGCCTGAGATTTTCTTATTATTAACGGTCATCTGTTTTTCAAAGGAGGCATATCCGGGTAAAGGGGAGTTTTTCCAAAGCTCTTTTAAAAGATATATCTTATCAATGGCAGCAGCCGTTTTTCTCTGAAAAGAAAACGAACCCCGCTGTTTGCACGCTGGCGGTGAGTCTGATGGTTTGTACGGAAGAGGTTTGGGGTACATTTCAGTTTTACCTCTACGGTTCCGGAATACAACATCACCGACTGATCCGGTTACTTCACCGAGAATTTGTTTTCCAACAATAGCCATAAAGCTCCTTATTAAATGAATTTTGGATAGTTATTTTGTTTGATGTCCGGCTTGCTGACCACTTAAACGTAAACCGGAAATGAGGTGGACTGTGCAGAAATTTCATATTCCCCTTAATTTGTCTTACGAAAGAAGCTAATATAGGACAATTAACAACACCGCGCCCCATTTTTTTTGCAATTCCGTCAAAATTCTGTTTACCGTTAATATGTAAAGAATTTAATCATAATTTGTCTGAAAGTATTTTAATCCCCTTTCAATACTCTTATAATACTGTTTTAATAGTCTTTCTGCAGTAAGACTATTGTAAGAGTATTATAAGACTATTATAAGACTATTGTAAGACTATTAGACAAATTGGATATATTTGATAACTAAATTCTTGTTGGTGCTTTGGTGTTTATTTTTTCAACACCATTAGGGCCTGACAACTTCAATATGGTACGATGGTTCGATGGTGCAAAAATGTAAGGAACGCTCAGTGAGCGTTCCGCTATGGGCACTACTCCCAGATGGCGTTCCAATATGGGCACCACTCCCAGATGGCGTTCCACTACGGGCACCTACCTCAGTGAGCGTTCCGCTATGGGCACCATCCCCAGATAGCATTCCGCTATGGGCACTCCCAGATAGTTTGTCGAATAAAGACAATCACTTTATTGTCAACTACTAATGACGCCTTATCGCCAGTGTCCGGTCACTTCGATACATTTTCTCGAAGACTCGAAAACACTCAGTGACCTTTTGTTTTCTTTATTAAAAAAAGCTAGCCCGGTGGCTGAGTGACCCGAAGGGTTGTATCGAAGCTACGCGGGCGGGCAGCGGGCAGGGACTCCTACTAATGACGAAATACAATAATGTCATTTTTTTGTTATCAGGGATCAATGCATTGGGAGGGATACATTTTCTACCGTAATAGAAGGCCTACAGCCTTAGAATAATGGATTGCCCAAAAACCCCGTGAGGGGGTTTCATATCTGTAGAAAAAAAACCCTAAAATATTTAAAACCCCGTCAGGGATTTCATTCCAAAGACAACCTGTGTACGGACAGGTCAACCCTGAATAAATAATTCACTGATATTGTGAAGTTGACCTGTCCTTGCCGTATGGCAGATTCCTGTATTATGTAAGGAACGCTCAGTGAGCGTTCCGCTATGGGCAGCACTCCCAGATGGCGTTCCGCTAAGGGCACCATCCCCGAATGGCATTTTGCTGCGGGCACTCCCTGAAGCATTCTGCTCTGATCCGTGAAGGACAGGTGGCGTTTGCAATTACTACCTAATTATCCGCAATCGCGCCACCTATCCCTACAGAATTTTTCTTTTCTTTTAATATTCTACACTAATCGGGCAATCAATAAAAAAAGACAACCTGTGTACGGACAGGTCAACCCTGAATAAATAATTCGTTGATATTGCGAAGTTGACCTGTCCTTGCCGTATGGCAGATTCGTGTATTATGTAAGGAACGCTCAGTGAGCGTTCCGCTAAGGGCACCATCCCCAGATAGCATTCCGCTATGGGCACTCCCAGATAGTTTGTCAAATAAAGGCAATCACTTTATTGTCATCTACTAATGACGCCTTATCGCCAGTGTCCGGTTACTTCGACCTGTCCCTTCGGGATACATTTTCTCGAAGACTCGAAAACACTCAGTGACCTTTTGTTTTCTTTATTAAAAAAAGCTAGCCCGGTGGCTGAGTGACCCGAAGGGTTGTATCGAAGCTACGCGGGCGGGCAGCGGGCAGGAGACTCCTACTAATGACGAAATACAATAATGTCATTTTTTTGTTATCAGGGATCAATGCATTGGGAGGATACATTTTCTACCGTAATAGAAGGCCTACAGCCTTAGAATAATGGATTGCCCCAAAACCCCGTGAGGGGTTTCATATCTGTAGAAAAAAAACCCTAAAATATTTAAAACCCCGTCAGGGGTTTCATTCCAGCAATGTATGAAGATTTAGGAGTGCCGATCATATGACGCGCCGTCCAAGAACCTTCCTAACTTCCATTTATCCAAATATCCATTGCAATAAACGTTTTTTCTAATTGTACGGGAGATTGCTTCGTCGAAGACTCCTCGCAATGACGCGCGCAATCCCTGCAGGAGGCCTTTCTAATAATGTCTAATAATAAGAATAAATGTATTGAATAAACCCAACCTCTTTACCATCAGCGTCGTACTTGATCTCTTCAACTATATTTCCTTCGTCATCATACTTATATAGGTACTTGCTTACAATATTATCCCCGCCATCGTAAGAAACAGTTTCAGACCGTTTATTGTTCTCGTAGCGGTATAGAATTGAGAATTCCTTTGCACCGGAAGCGTCGTACCAGTTTTCTTTTATAAGATTACCTGTATCATCATATTCATAAGTATAATATTTTTCTAAAACTCCCGACGGACCATAGCGTGATGATTTAATTTTATAACCATCATCATCGTATTCATATTTAAAGATATTTTCAAGCTCGCCTACCGGAGAATATTTCCGGGATTCAACTCTTACGGTGTCGTTACTGTATAAATAATCAAAGGTGCTGCTTATTTCACTATTGCTGCCGTAGTTCAGTGTTTTTGTAATTACTCCCTTGTCATTATATGTAATAGTGGATAATTTGCCTTCGGGAACGGGCTTCTTCTTCCTGTCGTATGAAAATGCTAATTTCTCTACAGATTTAATATGTGCCGAACGGATATACTCCCTTTCTCTTATCTCATAGAATAGGAGTTTTCGGGTGGGATCCTTAACAACCTCCTTCGCTGTTTCAGTAGTCTTTTTCTCCTCCTCCACAGCGGGCTTTCCCGATGAACAGGAGGAAATAAAAAACATCACCGGGAACAGGAATACAAGTAAAAAAATTTTATAATTTATTATCAGGGATCTTTTTTTCTTCAACGATCTGACCTTCTTTAAATATTTTCACCATCATAAGTTCTCCGCTCTGAGAAAAATATCTCCATTCCCCCTCTTCCCTCCCCTCAAAATATTTACCGACCTGTTTAACAATACCGTTCGGGTAGAACCATTTCCACTCCCCCGAGGGTTGATCATTCCTGAAATATCCGGATGATTCGATTTTCCCGTTAGGATAAAAATACTTCCACTGCCCCTCATACTTATTATGGCTTATATATCCGTATGTTTCAATATGTCCCAGCGAATCGGACACTTTGAAATAACCGTGCTTTTCACCGTTTACTACTTCGTACTCAAGAAATTTACTGTGAACATAGCCCTTCTCGATACCCGTAAACGGAACAGTACTCCCCTGTTCGTATAGTAGTCCGTCCTTCCCGGCAACCAGTATTTTATCCTGCTCTTCACAGGCAAAGATAAGGAGCGAAAGAAATAGAAATAAATATTTCATTAAAACCCTGAATATTAAGTTAATAAAAACGGAGTATGCCGTTCTACCGGCATATCACAACAGATCTAAAGGTTCCTGAGATCGGATAATGCTTTTGCAATATTCTTTTTAGTTAAAAGCAGATCCTGCGAAATTACTTTAACCTCACCTAAAACAGGCATAAAGTTAGTATCTCCATTCCATCTCGGAACTATGTGAAAATGAATATGATCACCGATCCCTGCACCGCTGGCTTTACCGATATTAGCCCCGATATTAAATCCTTCAGGGGACATAACTTTTCTTATTGCCAGCTCTGCCGCCTGGAGCTTATCCATTATTTCTGCTTTTTCTTCTTTGCTGAGAGAAGTAAAACTATCAGTATGTGTATAGGGTACTACCATCAGGTGACCGTTATTATAGGGATATAAATTCAGAACTGTGAATGTCAGTTCTCCTTTATCCACGAGAAGATTATCCGGATCGTTCACATCCAGCTTTGCTGCATTACAGAAAATGCATTTATTCTCCGGATCCTTCTGTTTAAATGATTCAATATATTGTGAACGCCAGGGGGACCAAAGCTTTTCCATTTATCCTCAAAAAAAG
The DNA here is from genome assembly GCA_963764685.1 of uncultured Ignavibacteriales bacterium. Classification (GTDB taxonomy): domain Bacteria; phylum Bacteroidota; class Ignavibacteria; order Ignavibacteriales; family Ignavibacteriaceae; genus CAVXTT01. Next base: position 225,653 of record CAVXTT010000018.1, on the reverse strand, counting down.
AGAGGCTGCCCTGAGACAGCCTCACAAGTTTTATTCTTCTCTTGACTTTTTATAGTCATCAATGATCTTTTGCTCTATTTCTTTTGGTACTTCCTCATAATAAGCAAATTTTCTTTTATGAGCTCCGCGACCCTGGGTTAAGCTCCTGAGAGTAGAGGAATATTTATAGAGTTCAGCCAGCGGTACGTTTGCCTTAATTATCTGGAAATGACCATCAGAATCCATTCCAATTATTTTACCTCTCCTGGATGAAATATCTCCCATTACATCTCCCATATATTCTTCAGGTACAGTAACTTCGATCTCATATATTGGTTCAAGGAGGCAGGGCTTGCATTCCTGGAATCCTTTTTTGAATCCCTGTGCTGCTGCAAGCTTGAATGACATTTCATCAGAGTCGACAGTATGATAAGTACCGTCAAAAAGTGTTACTCTTACATCAACTACTTTGTTGCCGGAAATTACTCCTTTTTCAAGGACATCCAGTATACCTTTTTCAACGGCAGGTATAAATCTGCCCGGAACAACGCCGCCCACAACTGCATCTACAAACTCAAATCCTTTGCCTCTGGGTAAGGGTTCCATTTTGAAATGGACATGTCCGTATTGTCCTCTTCCGCCGGATTGTTTTTTATGTTTATATTCAACATCATCGACTCTTCCTTTGATTGTTTCCCTGTATGGAACGCTTGGTTCCACAAGATCAACTTCAACACCGTATCTTTCTTTCAATCTTTTAACTGCAAGTGAAAGCTGAAGTTCTCCCTGCCCCGAAATAATCGTCTGTGATATTTCAGGATCAAACATAACATTAAAGGAAGGATCTTCTTCGTGCAGTGTATGCAGTCCCGAAGCTATTTTATCTTCATCCCCTTTTGCCTTTGGATGAATAGCTGCCCTGATTATAGGTTCAGGAAATGAAATGGGTGCTACAACGGCGGCAAAATTTTTAGAAGAAAGAGTATTATTTGTATGGGTATCTTTTAATTTTACAACGGCTCCAATATCACCCGCAAGCAGCTTAACCGTTTCTTTTCGATTATGGCCGTTCAAAACTGAAAGCTGGTTTATTCTTTCCCCTTTTCCATTCGTCTCATTCATTAAATCCATTCCTGCGGCAATAGTACCCGAGTATACTTTGAACAGTGATAGTTCACCCACGTGCTGTTCTGCAACTGTTTTAAATACAAACAGGACCGGTTCTCCTTTAGGATCGGGTTTAATTTCAACTGTCTGGTTCTTATCTTTCAGAGATGCTTTAACTCCTCCGCGGTCAAGCGGAGAAGGGAAATATTTTACTGCGAAATCAAGAAAATTATTTATACCAACAGCTTTAATTGAGGAAAGAGCAAAAACAGGTGTCAGGTTTCCCTTCACCATTGCTGCTTTTATTCCTTTCTCAAGATCGTCGGCGGTTAATGTTCCCTCTTCGAAATATTTATTCATCAGGTCTTCGGAAGTTTCTGCAACTTTCTCTATAAGCTCTGTCCTGTAGGTCTCTGCTGCAGAAACCAGTTCCTTTGGTATATCGGATTCTGTGACTTTCTTGGAAGCGGGTGCACCATAAGTGTATGCCTTCATTTTAATAACATCGACAATACTGTCAAAATTCATCCCTTCTTTAACAGGGAAAGTTACAACAACGGCACCGTTTGCTATTCTTTCCTTTGCCTGTGCCAGTGTGTCCTTAAAACGCGAATGTTCGTTATCAACTTTATTAATAATGATTGAGGAAGGTACGTTAAACTCGTTAATGAATCTTGCAGTTATTTCCGATCCTACCTCAACTCCTTCAGCTGATTTCAAAACCATTACAGCCGTATCTGATACTTTTAATGCACCTTTAACTTCACCGACAAAATCGGAATAACCGGGAGTATCAAGTATATTTATTTTTACGTTAGACCATTCGAGATGAAGAAGAGAAGTGGATATAGAGATTTGTTTTTCTATTTCATTGGGAGTGTAATCTGATACTGTGTTGCCTTCCGAGATGCTCCCAATGCGATTCATCTCTCCGGCGGAAAAGAGTAAGATTTCGGACAGGGAAGTTTTTCCGGACCCTCCGTGCCCGATGAACGCAATGTTGCGTACTGATTCAGGTCCATATTCTTTCAAGGGATTTCCTCCATAGGTTCAAGGTATGTTATATAAAATTTTAACGTCTTCTGTAGGCATTCCAAAAAGCATTCACCCCGTTAGCAATAGCAGAAAGGGATCTAATAAGCCTGGAAGCAGGCTCTTCGATCCCTTCGCGCAATTTCTCTTCAAAAGCAAGCACCGTATCAACCCTGTCCTTAATATCCTCTGCAATATCATTTATAGCACTAATGGGCTTCTTTGCTTCTTCCGACAATTTATTAAGTTTTTCGCTCAGGTTTGTTGTTGAGGCAATTAATGGTTTCAACTGTAAAGAAATATCCTTCATATCGATTTCAATTTCTTTAATCGACTTTGTTATTCTCCCGATATATACAACAAGTGCAACACAAAGTGCAGATGCACAAACCATTAACAGGATGGTAAATACTGTTTCTACAGTCATTATGTGTTAGAGTTGTTCTTGGTTTCCTTGTAAGTATCAATGCCTGCTTTTACAGCGGTTTTAAGTCTTGCTGCTTCATTCTCAAGCACTTCCTTACCGGTAGCAACCGCACCCGATGCTTTTACTTTAGCATCTGTAAAGATTTTTTCGGCATCCTTCAGAAGTTCTTCTGATCTGCTCCGTGCATCGGTAATGATCTTTTCAGATCTTTTTTTACCTTCATTGATCAGATCTTTAGCCTTATCCCTGGCATCGGCAATATATTTTTCAGCATCATCCAGGTACTCATCTGTTTTATTCCTGATATCATTCCGTAACTCTTTGCCGCTTTTAGGTGCATATAATAAGGCTAAAATTGCTCCGATGGCACCTCCTGCCAGGAAACCGATCATTAATCCTTTACTCAGACCACTATTTTCTCTTGACATAATTAATTCTCCTTTTAGAAATATTTAGCGGTTAAGAATATAACAAGCACCCCTCTCAAAATCAAGAAAATTCTAATAAGCGTGACATCCTAGGTTTACATATTTTTTACAATTTCACTGGCAAATTCAGAGCTTTTTACTTCTCTGGCACCGCTCATCTGCCGGGCAAAATCATATGTAACTACTTTAGATTTTATCGTCTTTTTCATTGACTTTTCAATCAAATCAGCGGCTTTATTCCATCCCATATACTGAAACATCATTACGCCGGATAGAATTAACGATCCGGGATTTACTTTATCCTGTCCTGCATATTTCGGAGCAGTACCGTGCGTGGCTTCAAAAATTGCTGTCGTATAGCTCATATTTGCACCCGGTGCAATTCCTAACCCGCCAACCTGTGCAGCGGCAGCATCTGACAGATAATCACCGTTAAGATTAGGTGTAGCAAGAACTTCATATTCACCCGGTCTTAATAAAAGCTGCTGAAACATACTGTCGGCAATCCTGTCCTTAATTAAGATCTTTCCATCAGGCAATTTACCGTTATGTTTAGAGTAAAGTTCTTCTTCAGTAACAATCAGATCACGAAACTCCGTAACTGCAACCTTATAGCCCCATTCTTTAAATGCACCTTCGGTAAATTTCATAATATTACCTTTATGCACCAGGGTAACGCTTTTCTTTTTATTATCCCTCGCAAACTCGATAGCTTTTCTTACCAGTCTTGACGATCCGAATTCACTCATTGGCTTAATGCCGATACCTGTGGGTATTTTTATTTTCTTTCCAAATTTCTTATTTAAATACCTGATGAGGTCCAACGCTTCCTTGCTGCCTGACTTAAATTCTATCCCGGAATAAACATCTTCCGTATTCTCCCTGAAAAGAACAATGTCCAGGTCCTGGGGTCTTTTCATCGGACTGGGTACACCCGCATAATATTTTACCGGTCTTACACAGGCATATAAATCCAGCAGCTGGCGTAATGCTACATTAAGACTTCTGATACCTCCGCCAATAGGAGTTGTCAGCGGTCCCTTAATAGCTACATTATATTCCCGTATCGCGTCAACCGTTTCATCAGGCAGCCAGGTGTTTTTTCCATAGCGCGGTAGTGCTTTTTCACCGGCATAGATTTCCATCCAGGCGATTTTCTTCTTCCCTTCGTAAGCTTTTTTAACTGCAGCATCAAAAACAAGTTTAGAAGCATTCCATATATCAGGACCGGTGCCGTCTCCTTCAATGAAAGCTATTATTGGATTATCGGGAATGTTAAGTCTGCCCTCTGCGGCTGTAATCTTTTCTCCTTCTTTTGGCACAACAATTTTTTTGAACTTACCCATTTTTACTCCTGAAACTGATTGATAATTGATTCGTCTGCAATCTGACCGAATCTTTTTTGATAAAATGAAACGCTTACAATACCGACCAGAACAGCAAACCAAAGTGTAGCTGCCCTTATAATAAAAGTTGATGCAACTGCTATATCGTTAGGAAAACCAGATTTGATGATCAATAAAGTAAGAGAACCTTCTGTTACACCTAATCCCCCCGGGAGCATTGTAACTGCTCCTGCAATAGTTGAGAATGCATAAACAAATGCCGACCATAAAAGACCAACATTCATTCCAAAATTAGTCAGAATGATATAATATCCCAAACATTCAAAGAACCAGGAGACAAAACTCAGAAGAGTCATTTTAATCAATGGCACGGGACGCAGCAGCTGATATGAACTTTCATAAGCAGAATGTATACTCTTCAAATGCTTGTTAAAAAACCTGTTCTTTTCAAAAAGGGAAATAATACCCAAAGCAAGCTGTTTATTGCTTATAAGAACCACTACGATAAGAAAGAAAATTCCCGTACCGATAACGAGCGGTCTTCCATAATCAAAAGAAAATGCACCGGCAAGAGCAATAAGTATTAAGAGAAATAAAATCCGTTATTCTTTCAGCAAATATAATGGGAGCGGTTTTGCTTATCGGAGTACCATTAATCTGTTTTACCAGATAGGCTTTTAGAAGCTCACCCATTTTACCCGGGGTGACGCTCATTATTAATCCCGACATAAAGATAGCAAGCGAATCCATTTTCCTGACCTTCACTTTTAGTACGGATAAATAATAATCCCATTTTAGAAACCTGCTGATATAATTGAGTGCAGATAAAAAAAGCAGCAGCGGAAATAACAGCCAGTTAAATTTGGCGAATGTTGATATTACCTGGTCAAAATCAGCATAGATAGTAAATCCGAGATACAGCAAACCGGCAGCAGCAATAGAAATAAGAATATTTTTTTTAACTTTTTTTAACACTTATACTGCTTTCAGCAATGTATTATACACTTTTGCAAGCGGAAGGCCAACCACATTGTAATAACAGCCATTTATCTTTTTAATGAACACTGCACCATAATCATCCTGTATACCGTAAGCGCCTGCCTTATCCATAGGGCTTCCGGACTTTACATATTCTTCTATTTCATCCCTGTCAAGCTTTCTGAAGGTGACGGATGTTTTTTCATAATCAAGAAACATCTTTCCAGTTGCAGTATTATATACAGCAAACCCGGTAACAACATAGTGAGTCCTTCCGCTGAGCAGCTTAAGCATTTTAGCTGCGTCTTTACCATCTGAAGGTTTTCCGAGTATTTTATTATCCAGGACTACTATTGTGTCAGCAGTAATAATTAATCCCTCTTTAATTATCTCTTTTGCCTTCTCCATTTTTTCTGCAGCGATCCTCTTTGCATTTACTATAGGGGATTCCGACTTTCTGAATCTTTCATCCGCATCCACATCGAGTACTTTAAATTTCAGATTTATCTGCTCCAAAAGTTTTTTTCTTCTGGGTGACCTGGAAGCAAGGTAAATTGGGAGACCGGTTTTAATCATCTAAGAGGGTTATTGTTGTTCCGGGATAGTAATGAGAAAGTATCTGCTCATAATTTTTCCCGTGAGCAGAGAGATACATTGAACCCCACTGGCAAAGTCCTACACCGTGACCAAAACCATTTCCGGTGATAGTTATATTGCTGCCATTAAAGGTAATATTACAGGCAGTGCTTCTTAAAATGGAAGAATTATCCGAGTTACGGATTATGGAACGGATTCCATTACCGTAAATGCTGAGCATTTTAGGATTATTTTTTTTATCATTAAGCAGTATCTGCAATTCATTTATTCTTCCCGATTCGAACCGGCTTGCTATATGTATCTTCTTAAGTTCATAATTAGTGTCGGTGATTAACTTCGCATTATATAATCGGTTTATGAATGTACGGGGGGAATAATTTTCCTCCCAGCTGAATCTTGGGGATTCCTTACAGTATGCTATATCACCATCTTTTATTCCACGAAGATACGGCAGGTCCTTTTTGCCGAAAACATTTTTTACATTTTCTGTCATACCGCCGCACGTAGAATGATAGTAGATAATTGCCGGGTTGCCATCGTAAGTAAGGATCATTCCTTTTGTTTCATCAACAGCTTTGTCAGAAAGCTGGTTTCCCTTACCGCTGCCGCCGAATACCTGGTCACGGGTATCGGCATAAATATCGAATAGAAGTCTCCCCTCGCTTAATTTGGTATACTGCATAAGTCCTTGCACAAATTGCGAAAGCTTTATACGATTGGAAATAAGCCTCCCCTTTCCCGACCGGCATTTCAAGCGGCAGAACACCTTTTAAGTATTCCTCCAGCGTTAATGTATTGATTACATTTACTTTGTTCCCGGAACTTACAACTTTTATGACACCTGAATAACTGCTGCCGTTAAATTTTGTAACCGGGGAGTTGTCTTCATTATCAAGCAGAAAGTATTCAGCCTTATACAGCTTATCCCCGATTTTTAGTTTTATTCCTGCACCGTCCGGAATAAATTGTAATGAGTTACCTGCCGTCACGGAAGCTAATTTTTTTGAAGGATCCTCGATTATAATGGGATTTTTAACAACGTATGTAAATGAATTTTCTGATTCATTCAGGAGTACCCGGATAGGCACCCCTCCGGATTCCTCAATCTTAACTTCTTCTTTGCTTGTAAATTTGCCGGAGGAGGAACAGGAAACGAACAATAATGAGATCAGTAAAAAAGCAGAGTGTAAATAGAAATATTTGACGTTATGTGAGTAAGACCTGGAGGAATAAAAAATCATTAATTATCTGAACATTGCCTTGATGCTGCCCCAGGTTCTTTTTACCCCTGAAATATTCGGAGTAACAGATGCTTCGGAGGAGTAGGAAGTCGAGTTGTTTAAATCAACGATCTTCAGGCGGTAGATAAATATAAGATCTGTGATTTTATAGGCAGATTCATCAATGTATGTGTAAAAGGAATTGCTCCCTTTGGGGGGGATGGTGGCTACATCAATATATGAACTGTTAGGATTTCTGCGCTGAACGATAAAATGTTTGAGATTGTTTTCATCGCCCGTTTTCCATTCCAGCTTTACATTCTCCCCTTCACTCCGTGCGTGAAAGAATTCAAGATAAGCACCTGCCAATACGGAAGATACGATCAGCAGAAAACCACATATTTGAACTAATCTTAATTTCACGGTTAAAATATATTTCTCAAAAATTAGAATGTCAAGAAGAAATAAAATGTGCTGTTCTGCATCAAACGGTTAAAAGGGATAATACAGTCCAATTTCATACATCTATCCAGGGACAGGCACAAATGAAAGGGCTGAAAGCCTGTAAATGAACCGGCAGTCTATCCATTTCATTTAGCCGCACTAGATATATTTATATCTCCATTTACCCCTGCGGAATTTCAGGAATATAACCAGCGAGTAGAGGATAATATAAACCGGTAATGCTCCCCACGCCCAATTTAGACCTCCTTTTAATACAACTCCCATTAAATAGGCAAGCGGAACAAATAAAACTAAATTTGTAACTACTTCCGACATCATTACAAAGAATGTTTCCCCTGCAGCCTGAAGTCCGTTTGCCAGAACAACTCCCGTAGCATAAAATATCTGGGCAAACCCTGCAATACGCAAAGCAGGTTTTCCCATTTCAATTATCGACTGGTCATTTGTAACAATGGAGAGAACCCATTGAGGTGTTACAATGAAAAAGAAGCTGAGAAAGAGAGTAAAGTAAGTTGCTATTTTTGCAGTTTCAAATCCATATATCTTTGCCAGGTTATATTTACCGGAGCCAAGATTATTCCCAACCAAAGTTTGTACGTGCTATTCCGAATCCAAAACAGGGAAGAAAAGACATAAATAGTGTGCTTATAACAGTTTGAGTGGCAGCCTGTTCCTTCGTACCGATCAATCCTGTAATTGATACGAAAGCAAGGAAGCCGATAAGTATAAATATATTCTGAAAGGAAACAGGGAGAGATATGTTATAAATGCTTCTGATGATTTTCCAGTCAAACTTTAAATTTCTAAAAAAATTATATCTCCTTCTGTACGTGGGAAACAATATTATGACAAAGTAAAACAAAGAGTCAAAAACTGTAGCTAAAGTAGATCCTAAACCGGCGCCGGCCACCCCGAGTCTGGGAAATCCGAGATTACCGTAAACCAATAAAACATTAAAGAAAATATTTAACACATTTGTCATAATCCCCGAGAACATAAATATCTTAGTTCTGCTTATCCCGAAGAAGAACCCTCTGAAGGAGACTGAAACAAGAAAGAAAGGAATACCGAGAAATCTGAAGAAAAGAAAATCTCCTGCATAATCACCAACAATCTCATCTGCAGCAAAGAAATGTGCAATATTCCTGGACGCCAGAACAAATATGATAGTAACAACTGTACCAACCGCCAGTCCGTTGATTACTGAATTGTAAAGGGTCTTCGAGCACGCCTCATAATCCTTCTGCCCGTATCTTCTTGCTACAAGCACGTGGGTTCCTGTTGCAAGACTGGAAAAAAAGCTAACTATAGCCCAGGTTGCGAGTACACCCAGCCCCATTGCGGCCAGTGCGTATTGTGCTTCTTCAAGTCTGCCTACAAGTGCTGTATCAACAAGCGATACCACCATTTGCGTTGAGAGTCCCGCAATAGCGGGAAGGGCAAGATTTAGAATATCTTTATAGTATGAGTTTCTGGGGAAAATATACATCGCCGGTAAAGATAAAAAAATAGTTGATTAGTTGATTGGTTGATTAGTTGATTAGTGGAGGAATCATCATTTCTGATTATTTAACTACATTTACCAGGCCCTAAGTTACTATGATTACTTAAGAGAGTAGTTTATAAGGATCTCGCGGAAGATTCTTTCACCATCCTGGTTGATCTGCAAACCCGCATAACCAACGTTAAGTGCGTAGATCAGGTAGACCTCTTTGCCAGATTCCGGTTCTGCACGAAAGATATGACAGAATATTTTGGTGCCGCTATGTATTGTTATCTGGGAATCAATACTTACGCAGTGCCATTTCCAATTTCCGGTAAATTCATATTCTCCTGTTCCGGAATTATAAGTGTATTTCGGTTCAAGAAACTGATCCCCCACATTTACGGGATATTTTGCCCAGAGTTTTCTGATAAAAAGAGTATCGTCATTATTTATTTCCGCATAATGATATAATCCATCCTCTTCAAGGTTTAAGAGATTTCTCTTAAGAAAAATGTTATTCTTGTATATATCCCATTGTGCTACTCCCTGCGAATTCGGCTGACCGTTCAATGTAGTATTTGCCTGAAACAGTAATTCTTATTGAATCAATATTTAACTCTCCCCCGTTCATTGTTGAATCAATATAGTACCAGGTATTTCCCGTATTCAGGGGCTGTATTTCAAATGTCAGGTTCAAAGGATTTGTGCCGGACTCTTTCTCACAACCGTAAAAAACCAGGAGCAAGATCAGCAGTGTAAATAATTTATTTTTCATATTTTTAAAATAAGCATAGACTAAGAGTTTTTATAACAACAAGAATGAGGGTATTCTATTTTGTGACATTTCAAAGTATACCTTAAAGTAAATTATTTGATTCTATTAAATAATAGTATCAAATTGCCGGTATAATTTAAATATTTAATTCATTGTTGTGACTTCCAAAGGCATAATGAAAAGCTTTTTATTCCTTTATTGCATTCTTTCATTTGGGGCCTTTGCTCAAGTATCCTTCAATCCTCCTTATTATCTTTCCGGAAATGTTGACAAAAAAGCAGAAGACTTATCAATGTACTATGAGGGATCAAATTATTTCATTGCCTGGCGTGAAATCGTACCAGTAAATAATGCTAAATTATACTTTAAAAAGTCTACAGATTCTGGCCTTTCCTGGAGCAGTGCATTTTGTTTCAGCACTTCAACACACTCCTATTATCCAGAAGTAATTGCATATGGGGCTGACACAATTATCATTGTTTATGAAAATACTTTGGACTCATCAACAATTGCACTTCAAAAGTCAACCGATGGAGGTGCTACCTGGCTTGAACAACCAATTATAATTTCCCAAGATGACTGTACCAACCCTCAGATTGCAAAAGAAGATCAGACACTTTATATGGTATACCTAGATGGGAATGGAGACGGACCTAAACTCCAGTTTACCAAATCTACTGATTATGGAGTTACCTGGTCTGATGTAAATCAGTTAGCACCTTATGCAGATATGGCTCGAATAAAAGCTTTTCACGACAATGTATATTGTTTATGGAAACTAGAAGACACGGTGTTTTTTACTAAGTCTACTGACAGAGGACTGCATTTCAACTCTTCTTTTACGATACTTGATGATTCTTGTGGTTATGGTTTACTAGACTTCCAATTATCAGAGGATAGCACTCTTTATGTCGCATACGAAAGGGAATATCCTATGCCTGTTTTCGGCAATCCAAGAGAAATATTTATCCGGAAGTCAACAGATGAAGGTTTAACCTGGTCAGAAAAGATCAATATTACTAATACTGCGTGGAGAAATTCCATACATCCCTCTCTGGCAGTAATGAATAATAATATTTATTTCTCCTGGAAAGAGGACATACTTAATTCTTATAAACTTTGCTTCAAAAGATCTTCAGATGGAGGCATCAGTTGGCAGGATTCAATACAATTTCCTGGAACTCCCGATTGGAGGTCATTAAATAAAATAAGTCCAGGTCTTTATGATACAGCATTTTCTTCAATTGGACTTACAGTAATATGGAGCTGCTATACTCAGAGTGGTTCTGCTTTAATGGAAGCTAATGGAACACACCTTCTATTAACTGATGTATCCGATATAAGTAATGTTGATATAAGCTTTCTTCTTAGCCAGAACTACCCAAACCCTTTTAATCCTTTTACAACGTTTAAATACTCAGTTCCAGTAAGGTCTCTTGTAACAATCAAAATATTTGATATTATGGGCAGCGAAATCGAAACGATTGTTAATGATGAAAGACCAGCAGGGGCTTATGAACTCACATGGAATGCAGGTAATCTTCCAAGCGGCGTTTATTTCTACAAAATGCAGGCAGGAAATTTTATCCAAACAAAGAAGCTCATTTTGATGAAATGATAAAAAAAGAGCTGCTTTTTTTTACAGCAGCTCTTTTTTAGTGGAGCTAAGCGGGATCGAACCGCTGACCTCTTGAATGCCATTCAAGCGCTCTCCCAGCTGAGCTATAGCCCCGGGTTTTTTATGTTGGTAAACTTAAACATTTTTTGATATTAATTCCAATTTAGCCTGGTACGATAGTACCTTAGTATAACCCAATAAAGTAGTTCCTGGTAATTAGTTCTTAGCTCTTAGTTAGATAGAATTAAATTAAATCTAAATCCCTCAATACATTCCTATCCCCTCACCCTGTGGCAAGGGGAGGGTTAGGGAGAGGTCCCTGCATATTTACTTTGAGGAACTATCTGTCTTGCAAATGGTATATAGAAACGTTTAATTTTAATATTGATGACCAAGAATTTTTTTAATTTAGCCGCTATACTCATATTTTCAGCGTGTTGCCTTGTATCCTGTGATGATACGATTACCGGGAAGGATATAGACAGTAAGATAATTCCTTCAGTTAATGTGAGCTACATTGAATACATCCAGCCGGTATTTGAAGTTAAATGCAATTTTTCCGGATGCCACGAAGATGCAACCCGCGCCGGTGGACTTGCTCTTACTACCTGGGCAGGTGCCACAGCTGACCCCGGTATTGTCTTCCCCGGTGAACCTCAAAACAGCAGGATGGTCTGGACCATAGATCCCGGCTACTCATCCGCTACCCCTATGCCGCCGGTAGGATACCCGGTGCTGACTATTAATCAAATCGAAGGTATAAAGACCTGGATAAAAGAAGGCGCTAAAAACAATTAGCTCCTTAGAACCGACCGGGTTCTAAATATCTCAAATTTCCTTCAAAACCGTTCCAATTGTTGAAATATTCAGCACTTCTTTAAATTTTAAGCACAATTTATCTTCTGGAGCGTATCAGGAGCGTCTCTGGAGCGTGTCTGCAGCGTCTTTTCGCGTTCTAGAGACGCTTCTTGTCTCCCTTCTGATACGCCCCTGATTAGAAATTTATGCAAAAATTTAACTAAATTTTTTGTTTGTAATTAAAGCGAACGCCGACGGGACTTATTTAAACTGTTTATTTCTTAACCTAAATAGTCTAATTTTAGGGACAAAAAAGACGGTCTGATTTGAACGCTGAAATTCAAAATATTCTTGATAATCTCCCCTCAAAACCTGGTATTTACCAGTTTATTAATGAAAAAGGGAAGGTTATTTATGTTGGTAAGGCGCGAAACCTTAAAAACCGGGTACGCTCTTATTTCCACAGTGGAATTATTGCACCCAAGACAATCGCCCTTGTAAGCAGAATAACAAATATTCAGCTCATTGTAACGGATACTGAGGTAGAGGCGCTGGTTCTTGAAAATAATCTCATTAAGGATTTGAAGCCCCGCTATAATGTTAACCTGAAGGATGATAAGTCATACCCGTACATTAAAATTACCAATGAACTTTTTCCGAGAATATATCCTACCAGGAGACTGATTAAGGACGGCTCCCGGTACTTTGGGCCTTATACAGATGTTAAGAGTATGAAATCTGCACTGCGGATGGTAAACCAGGTTTTTAAGATCAGGAGCTGCAAGCTGAATATTACTCCCGAAGCAATTGAAAGAAAGAAATTTAAGGTCTGTCTCGATTATCATATTAAAAAATGCGACGGTCCCTGCGAGGGATTAATCACCGCTATGGCTTACAATGATATGGTAAATGAAGTACAGAAAGTACTTAAGGGAAAGACCGATGATCTTATAAAAGACCTGTCGGTTAAAATGAATGATGCTGTCGATAACCTTGCCTTTGAAGAAGCTGCTGAGCTGAGGGACAGGATCGAAAGACTAAGTGTAATTTCCTCCAGGCAAAAAATTGTTAGTGATGATTTTGAGGACAGGGATATAATTGCCGCTGCCTTTGAAGGGAAAGATGCCGCAGCTACCATTTTGAATATCCGGAGCGGTAAGCTTGTGGGTAAAAAACAGCTCAGGTTATCTATTGAAGAGGGGGAAGAAAGTGCAACGATATTATCCTCGGCAATGAAGTTTTATTATACCGAGCTGGTCGATATACCAAAAGAAATTGTTATCGAAAGCGAGCCGCTGGATAACGATGTGCTTCTTGAATACCTGAGGTTAAAAGCAGGAAGAAAAATTAATTTCTGTATACCTCAAAGAGGCACATTAAAATCTCTTGTTAAGATGTGCAAAGAGAATGCAATGCTTCAGTTGAAGGAAATTCAACTCCAGAAGATGAAGAATGAAGGGCAAGTCCCTTATTCTGTCCAGGCGCTTCAGCGTGATCTGCGGTTAAGTATGCTGCCGAAGAGAATTGAATGTTTCGATATCTCAAACCTGGCAGGAACAGATACCGTTGCAAGTATGGTGGTATTCGAAGATGGAAAGCCTAAAAAAAGTGAGTACAGAAAGTTTATAATTAATAGCGTTACCGGTCCTGATGACTTTTCAAGTATGCGCGAAGTAATCAAAAGAAGATACACCAAGCTGCTTAATGAGAATATCCCATTACCTGATCTTATTATGGTGGATGGGGGTAAGGGACAATTATCCAGTGCTGTGGAGATCCTGCAGGAACTAAATATCAGTAATTACAATATTATAGGACTTGCTAAACGTCTTGAAGAAGTTTTCTTTCCCAACAGCTCTGAAGCAGAATCAATACCTAAAACATCTTCGGGATTAAAGCTCCTTCAGCAGATAAGGGATGAAGCACACCGTTTTGCTATTACATTCCACCGGAAGCGGAGAAGCAAAAGGACCATAATAACAGAGCTTACAGGAATTAAAGGAATAGGTCCTGCCACCGCAGATCTCCTGCTAAAAGAACTCGGCAGCGTCAGAGCAATTAAAGAAGCAGATATTGAAACTCTTGCAAAGATTGTAGGAAGTAAAAAAGCGGAAGTGCTGGTGAGTTATTTTAACAATATATCTGCATAGCAAAAGTTTTATCGCCATAAGGGACCCCTCCCTAACCCTCCCCTTGCCAGGGAGAGGGAACAGGGCATGATCTATGGAGTTTAGTAATTTTTTATCAGCTTAGCTGATTAATAAAATATATCCACTCTTCTCAATTCTATAAATTGTTTTTCTTTTTTTAAGGGAATGGAGGGAACAATAGTTGTTTTGATATCAACCCAATCCATAAATGTAAAACCCTATATATAACATTGCCCTACTCCCCTCTCCCTGGCAAGGGGAGGGGCCGGGGGAGAGGTCCTGGTATCACTCTGCAATTTTTCTAATCTTCTTTAACACAGCATTTATATCATCAAACACTTCTTCATTTCTTATTCTTAATACTTTGATTCCTAATTTATGGAGGTAAGTATCTCTGATATCATCGTGTGCTTTAACTATTTTATCAAGATGTACCTCTCCGTCCAATTCTACTGCTAATCTGCAGGAGGAGCAGTAGAAATCAAGAACGTATTTGCGAACACTGTACTGTCTTTTAAATTTAAGATTAGCACACTTTCTATGCCTGAGATAATCCCACAGAAGTTTCTCTGCTTCTGTTGAATTTTGACGTAAGTGTCTGCGATTTTCTTTTTCTGGTATGCGGTTGAAAAGATGTATCATTTAATCCCCTTGAATCGTGCTTAACTAATATAAGTGTTTTTGTGATACTATTCAGGGCCCCTCCCTAACCCTCCCCTTGCCAGGGAGAGGGAACAGAGGCATGATCTATGAGGTTTAGTAATTTTTTATCAGCTTACCTGATTAATAAAATATTGTTACTCTTTGAATTCTATAAATTGTATTTCTTTTTTTTAGGGGAAAAAGAATTTAATATCAATCCAATCATAAATGTAAAACCCTACAAATAACAGTGCCCTACTCCCCTCTCCCTGGCAAGGGGAGGGGCCGGGGGTGAGGTCCTGGACATATAAAAGCTCTCGTCACTAATAATTTTTTTTCCTAAATTGTTTAATTAAATTTCAAAAAGTCGAAGGTTCCTGATGAAACGGTTTTTATACATTAGCTTATTAATTTTAACTTCCATAAACATTTACCCCTGCACTAATTTTCTTGTTACCAAAGGAGCATCGGCGGATGGCTCTACTATGATTACCTATACTGCCGATTCTTATCATATGTACGGGGAATTATCTCATTACCCTGCCGCAATGTATCCGGAAGGAACCTGGCTTGAAGTTTATGAATGGGACTCCGGTAAATTTCTTGGTAAAATTAAGCAGGCAAGGGAAACCTACAATGTTGTAGGAAATATGAATGAATACCAGGTGGTAATCGGTGAAACTACTTATGGCGGCAGAGAGGAACTGGTTGATCCCGGGGGAATAGTAGATTATGGTAGTATGATATATATCGCCCTGCAAAGATCGAAGACAGCCAGGGAAGCAATTAAAATAATGACGGATCTTGCTGCTGAATATGGTTACTGCAGCTCTGGAGAATCTTTCAGCATTTCTGATCCCAATGAGGTCTGGATAATGGAGATGATCGGAAAGGGTCCCGATAACAAAGGTGCCGTTTGGGTTGCACAAAGAATTCCTGACGGCTATGTATGTGCACACGCCAATATGTCGAGAATAACCACCTTCCCTCTGAATGATCCTGACAACTGTTTATATGCACCGGATGTAATTTCATTTGCAAGGGAGAAAGGTTACTTCACCGGCGAAGATAAAGACTTCAGTTTTTCTGATTCTTATGCCCCGATAGATTTCGGCTCCATCAGGTTCTGCGACGGAAGAGTATGGTCGTTGTTCAGGAGAATCAATCCTGAGATGGAAAAATATTATTCATATATATGCGGCGAGAGTCTTGAGAGAATGCCCCTGTTCGTTAAGCCTGTAAAAAAGATAAGTGTTGAAGATGTAATGGGTCTTATGCGTGATCATTTTGAAGGAACCGATCTAGATATGACTAAGGGAGTAGCTGCGGG
Source organism: uncultured Ignavibacteriales bacterium (assembly GCA_963764685.1). GTDB lineage: Bacteria > Bacteroidota > Ignavibacteria > Ignavibacteriales > Ignavibacteriaceae > CAVXTT01. The sequence goes on along the minus strand of CAVXTT010000018.1, from coordinate 209,275 downwards.
TCCATACCAAATGCCCTACCGCTGGAGACCATTGGTATGGGAGTATGATGGTCAGCAGTATTTTAATGAAAGACCGATATCAACTCCGCAGACAGGCTTTTCTTTTGTAAGCCAGTCTCGTTCCTGGCTTCCTGATGAAGTGGGAGGAGTTTTATGGTTCGGGGTTGATGACAGCTATATGACTGTCTATAATCCGATGTATGCCTCTATGGTAAAAATGCCATACAACTATGAAGTCGGCAGAGGTTCATTCGGGAAGTTCAGCTGGGACTCTGCTTTCTGGGTATTTAATTTTGTTTCAAACTATGTATATCCCCGCTATAGCATAATGGTACAGGAAGTGACAAAAGTTCAAAAGGAACTTGAGGGATCTTACCTTGCCAAACAAAAAGAGATAGAGGATAAAGCACTGCAGCTTTCAAAAACCTCCAGACGCGATGCTAGTGAATTCCTGAATAATTATTCAATTGAAACAGCCGATAATACTATCCGCAAATGGAAAAAGCTTGGCGAGGACCTGATCGTGAAATATATGGATGGCGTTACAAAGGATGAATCTTTTAATCCTAAGAATATCGGCTATCCTGAAGATTTCAGGAAACTCATTGTTGCTTCCGATGGTGATAAGATTAAAATGAAAAAGATACAGCCGGAAATCGACAGAGAATTTAATGATAACGTTACCAAAGCAGAATCCCTTATCAAAGAGAAAAAATACACTGAAGCAAGAGAATATTACCAGAAAGCCCTGGAGATAAAACCCGGTAACTCTGAGGTTACAGCTAAACTCTCCAAACTGGATGAGTTTATTAATAAAATTGATGACCTTTACAAATCAACATTTTAGTATAAGCCTTGTTGAACCATCGCACTATCGAACCATCGCCCCATCGCACTAAATTTTTGCGAATAGGTACCTGCAGCTGGAAATATGATTCCTGGAGAGGAATAATATATTCAGATGCAAAAAATATTAATTATCTTCAGGAATACAGCAGGTATTATGACACTGTTGAAATAGACCAATGGTTCTGGTCGCTGCATAAGATAGATGACATTACACTGCCTGATACTGAAGTCGTTAAAGGATACTTGATTCCGTGCCTGATGATTTTCTATTCTCGATAAAAGTACCCAACAGCATTACTCTTACGCATTTATATAGGAAAGGGAAAACAGATCCTCTGGTACCTAATCCTTATTTCCTCGATAAGAGTTTATTTGAGCAGTTCCTTGAGAGCATATCGGGATTCGGAAATAAGACAGGACCTCTTATATTCCAATTCGAGTACCTCAATAAAGAAAAGATGGATTCCTGTGCAGAGTTCATAGAACGCTTCGAATCTTTTGTGTCTGAACTCGACAGAAATCTTATCTATGCGTTAGAGATCAGAAATCCTAATTACCTGACATCGGGGTATTTTGATTTTCTGAAAAAGAATTCCCTCTCCCCTGTCCTGCTGCAGGGATATTTTATGCCTTCAATATTTAAGGTATTCCAGACATTCAGAGACTGTATTGAAGTACCTGCAATTGTCCGTCTTCACGGTCCTGACCGGGAAGGAATTGAAGAAAGAACAAATAAGAAATGGAATAAAATAATAGAACCCAAAGATGAAGAATTAGATCAGCTGAGAGAACTGATAAATTATTTCCGCAGCAAGGAAATAGACCTCTTTGTAAATGTGAATAACCATTATGAAGGAAGCGCTCCGCTGACAATTAAGAAAATTAAAGAGTGGATGGAGGGATAAATGGATATGGGAAAAAATTGTTCTTGGTTCTTGGTTCTTGGTTCTTAGTTCTTGGTTATGCTGTTTCTGGTTTTCTATGTTTTCTATGTGGTTAATGTTCTAAAGAATTTTATTAAATTCACAACCAGAAAATGAAAAAGCTTATCCTGATACTGCCGGTTATTCTATTTCTTTATTTTGCCGGATGCGCTGAAGAAAAGAAGATCGAGCCGCAATACATAAAGAATGAAGACCAGCTTAAAGAACTGGTTGCAATGGCTGTTGAAGGAGATGAAGAAGCTAATGATTCCCTTTCGATGATCACCGATCCCACAATACCCTCTCCAAAGCCCTATAACCAGGTTATTACAAGAGAAATAAGAACCGCATCAGGTAAAAGATACTATTATGTTCTGCTTGAGAACTCCTGTTCCTGTATTTAATCGTGCAGCAGTTTATGATTCAGCCTTGAATATATATTACCTCGATAAGAACCTGAACGGAAAGTTGAGTGTACAAGATCTTAATCTGGAAGGTTTAGAGCTTCTGCTTCTGAAAGAAAGCTTTCTCTCAAAGGATGAGATAGAAATTAATAAGGTTAAGCTGATTAGACTGGATACTAATGAAGTATACCCGGTGTTTGATATGTTTGCATCGTTAAAAACACCCAAACTGGAAGTGCGCCAGGTGATTGAAGAACTGAACAATGAACGGATCACCACTAAGATTACAACTTTAAGCAAGCGGAAGCAGTCTGACAAAGGGGATGTATTTACATATAATGCCGGTGAAAAGAAATATGTCTCTGCCAGCAATACTTTTCAGCAGATGGTTCTTGAGGTGATAAACACTTATAAAAAAGAGCCAGCACATCCACAGATAACTGATTCAGCATCTGCACTTGTTTCTGCAGGAATAAATTCAGATTCCGATTCTTCAAACGCTACCTCCTTAAGTACAGGTAATGAAGGGTTCTCCCTTACATTTAAGGAAGAATGGAAGAAAGTCAGCGATCTGACCATTTCGGATTACCTTGTTAACAATATGAAAGGAACTAAATTCATTAACAAACAGCTTGGTGCAGAAATTTCGGTGATACGGATACCACAGAAGGATTCCTCCGAAATGTATGTCCGTCTCCCTCTGCCTCAGACCACGCAGGGTAAATACAAGGTGAGGTTCAGTCAGAAAATAGAATCAGGGAAGGGTTATCTTCAGCTTTTTGAGTACTCCTGTGGAAAGAATAAATTCCTTATGATATTCAAGAGTTCGAAATCTTCCTATTACAAAAACAAAGAAATTTTCGAAGAGATCATTAATTCATTTAGTATGGACTGCTGATGTATAAGGCCCTGGTATTCCTTAAAAAGACCGGCGAAGAGAAGATAGTAAATCATTTCCGCGAATATACTCTTAAGTACATTTCTGAAATTGCCGGTAAGGAAATTAAAGCAGCTGCAGTTGAAGCAAATTTACTGCTTGAAGATAAGTACAGCTACTATTGTGAGCTGACCGCAGATTCAAAAGATCATATGGATCAGTTGATGAATACTAAGGCGGGAAAGGAGCTCAGCAGGGATATGATTGAGTTCCATAAATACATTACAATTATTTTTGTTAACTATAATAACAGTTTATGAATATTATATTATTCAGACACGGGGATGCCGAGAATAGTTCTCCCGGTGTCAAGGATTCAGAACGAAAGCTTACTGCCACCGGTGAAGTAAGGACAAGAAAAAATGCAGAGCTTCTGAAACAGTACATCGGCTCTCCCGATTATATACTTACTTCCCCCCTCGCAAGGGCTCAGCAGACAGCAAAGATAATTTTAGAAGTCCTGCACTGTAAGAATGAGATAATCACGGATAAAAAACTTGCACCGGGGAGCAAGTCGGAGAATATTATTGATCTCGCAAATTATCTTAATGCACAGAATATTTTATTTGTTGGACATCAGCCTGATCTCTCCAACCAGCTATCCGGACTTATCTCTCCTACAGAGGCATATGTCGAGTTCAAGAAATCCGCTGCAGCAAAAATATCTTTTGGTAAAAAGCCTGCTTTAGGAAAAGGAGTGCTCGAACTGCTTCTTCCTCCTGTACCTGAAAAATAAAAAGGTGCAGGATTACATAAGCATCGTACTTACCGCTGCTTCCTTCCGGACCTGACGGAGTTGGGTACTAACTTATTAACCTGCACCAAAAAGGAATGCAAAGATAAATAAAATCCCGTAAGTCTGGAAGTGCGTAAAATAAAATCGTGCGGATGCGGTTCGGAGTGCGGACGAAATTAAAACAGAAGAGACCTAATTAAAGAATCGTTGCGAGCCCGTCTGCCTCGGGTAGGAAATCCCTTCTAGCGTGACGAAGCAATCCTCAGATATTTGCCAGGACGCATAATGGGGGATTGCTTCACTCGAAGACTCATTCGCAATGAAAAAAACAGACTCCTTACTTCGCCCGCACGACCGCACCACCGCACGACCGCACGTCTGAACGTCTGCACGATTCTTAAATAGAATTCCGTTCCCAAAAAATGCCATCCTTATACCCCTGGATAGAATTATCGGTTTCTGCAAGCTCAAGTCTTTTTTCTGCATAGCAGCAATAGATCTCCTCTTTCTCAATACCCGAATATTTTCTTCCAAGCTTTTTTGCTGTTACTGCTGTAGTTCCCGATCCGAGGAAGGGATCGAATATCATATCCCCCTTGTTTGAGGAAGCAAGAATTATCTTGGCAAGCAGCTTTTCCGGCTTCTGTGTCGGGTGGTCAGTATTCTCAGACATCGACCAAAAGGGGACGGTAATGTCTGTCCATATATTTGAAGGATGAGTAGTGCGTATACCGGTATCATTATCCCAGTCCTTTGGTATTCCGTTTATTTTATATGGAGCAAGGACTTTCCTGTTAACCTTTACATCCTTGATATTAAATTTATAGTCATCCGATTTAGTGCAATACCAGATATCCTCGGAGCAGTTCTTCCAGTTTGATTTAGCGCCTCTCCCCTTTTCTCTTTCCCAGGTTATACGGCTGCGGAGAATAAAATGCCGCTCAAGCACATTTTGTATTGCTGAGGAAGAACGCCAGTCCCCGCAGAAATAGATTGATCCATTATCCTTTACCATTCTTACCAGTTCTTTTAACCAGGAGTCGATCCATTCTTCATATTCATTGGAAGCAATTTCCCTGAATGAATTATTATGGAACTTTTTATAGATATTATATGGGGGATCAATAAAGAGGAGATCAATAAAATTATCAGGCAGGTACCTTAGGGTCTTAAATACATCCTGATTGATAATTTTATTGGAAATGTGAGATGAAGAGACAGTTTCACCCAGTTGAAGCAGATTCTTTTTATATCTTTTTATTTCTTCCCTGTTCAGAGTAAGACTTCTATTACGCGGCGCTCTTTTTTTTTCTGCCATAACTTATAATGTGGAGCTAAGCGGGATCGAACCGCCAACCTTTCCGTTGCGAACGGAATGCTCTCCCAGTTGAGCTATAGCCCCGGGTAAATATTAGAGCAAATATAGAGTTTTTTACTGTTCGAAAAAATTTTGATTGCTCCATAAATATGTGAATTTTATCTTCCGTGATATACTATCCCATTTTGTTTATCACACATAAATATCTCTTCCCCATCCCCCCAGATACCTGTAAAGTGACTTTCCTGATGTAATTCACCTATAAAAATAGGACTCCAGTTTTCACCATTAAAGTGATACGGTAATGTGTTTATTCCAATTGCCCAAATGTCTTTATTACTTCCGGCAAATGAATTATAAAAACCCCCGTTATCCAGGGTTAATTCTTTAGTCCAATCTTTCATAAATAAATTACCATCAAATTTGGAAAATACACTCCTCTGGAAAGTATATATTTTGTTATTCGCGAATAATAATCCACTATACCCAAAGTCCCCTTCGGCTGATAGTAGTGTCGTTTTATCTACTATGCGAAAATTATCATCTATTAATTGCATCAGGTACAGAGAATCCGGACCATAAGGATAGACTGTCAAATATACATTTATTCCATTTCCCCCGACGGATTGTATTTGATAGTTTTGCCCGATAAAATACTTCTTCCATACGCCATCCTTATATTCAGATACTTCGTGGTATGAGGAAACCCAGAAATGGTCTTTTCTTATCGGGTAAATATCAGTAAACCCATCAGGCATCTGGTCAGTATTATTATTAAGCTCAGACCAATGATACCCGCCAAAATGCATTACAAAGGGTTCTGACGCATCCGGGTTGCCGGTTATCCGGGTGCCGAAAGTCCATACATCATTTTGTGCAGTGCCCCAAACTCCTCCTAAGATTTTCGGACCATTGTCATAATTCCAAACCACCCGGCTCCATTTCGTTCCATCATAGTGCCATAAACAATTTTTAGATAATCCGGTGTACCCCGCGCCCCAAACGTCTGTGGGAGAACTTCCCCAGATGGAATTTAATCCAATCACTCCTGGTACTGAAGCATAATCTATGCTATCAACACTCCAGACATAATCTCTTTTACCCGGAGGGGTGTTATCTACCGGATATGAAGGATTATCTTTACAGGAGAACAGAATACAAGATGAGAATAAAAGAACAATAGCAATTAACAACTTCATATTACCCTACAACGAATATAAATGCTTCTTTTCCGAAGCCTGATAAAATAATAACGCAAAGATAGAGCAGATATTGGAATTTTCTTCACCGAAATATCTCACTTGATCAATATCATCTTTTTAGTATCAACAAAGTCTCCTGCTCGAAACTGGTAGAAATAGACCCCGCTCGGTAAACCGAAGGCATTCCAGATAACATCATATGAACCTTTGGGTTGGCCTTCGTTGATAAGTACTTGTATTTCATTTCCGAGGATGTCGAATATTTTAATGCTGACATTTGAATATTTAGGAATGGAATAACTGATAGTTGTTGACGGATTGAATGGATTAGGAAAGTTATAGCCAAGAACATAACTCATCTGCGGTTCTGTATCAGCAGCGTGCGTAAATAAATCATACTGCACATCCACCCATTTACAATAAAACGGCATATCATCATTACGATTATTATAACTTATGACCACCAAATCCCTTACATTGTTCCAGGCACCGTTCTCCCATTTATAATTTTCTCCCCTTATACAGTTACCGAAGTTATCGAAATTAAATAACTGCTGCTGACTATTTCTCCAGATGCCGGTTGCACAAAACTCCTTGAGCTCGGACAGCATATCGTTGTTATAATTATATGTCCGTGTAAGCCTTGAAAGTCCTATCCATCCCCCGTTATCCCAGTCTTCCCTTAGTTCGGTCAGAAGAAAGTTGGCACTATTATATGTCCAGGTGTATCTGGCTGAGTTTACCCAAATCTCCTGAATCCAATGTTGGTATAGCTCTGAAAGCATAAAGTTATTGTTATTATATGCATACTCATATCTTGATGTGTTTTCCCATTGAATGCCATCCCATTGTTCATAAACAGCAGTAAGCTTATTGCCGCTGTTATCATAAGTATAAGTAGACCGACCATCAAACAACCAATTATTATTATACCATTTTTCAAAAACTGAATTGATAAGATAACTGTTATTATCCCAGGTGTTTGTATGTTTATTTACATTGGTCCAGGATCCATTTAACCAGGTCTGGTATAAGTAGGTTAGTTCTTTGTCATTATCGTCATAGGTATAGCTATACTTCGTAACATAGGTCCAGTTTACACCTGCCCCTGTTTCGAATGTATGAGTAATAAGATTTCCATTACCATCGTATACATTAACATTCCTGCCTTCATTTACCCACATACCGTTTGACCAGTGCTGTCCGATATCAGTCAATGTCTGTCCGTAAGCGTTATATGTCCAGGTTGCTCTGTAATCATTTTCCCAACTATTCTGCGACCAGATTTGATACAGCCTTTCAAGTAAGTTCCCCTCGGCATCATAATCATATATCCCCTGGTAGTAATTTACCCAAACATTATTCTGCCACATTTCTGTTAAAAACTGCAGCCAGTTTCCTGAATCATCCAAAATATATGTGCGGCGATAATAATTCACCCAGTTATTATTGATCTTCTTCTGAGATACTAAGGCAATTAATCTTCCATAAGTGTCATAAGTATAGGTATTGTGCTCCGTATCCGAAACAGCTTCCATAGGTCTATAAAATTCTGAAGAAGATGACCGCTGTTCTGATAGGACAGAGGGAAGGTAAGTGGGTATCGGTATTTGGGACTTCTATAAAATTATTATTCCCGGGCATAGTAAACTCACCAGGTTGATGCTCCTGATCCTTGTATTGCAAGGTGTTGATTAAATATGCAAGGGAAATTGCTTGTTGATTCTTTGCGGATCTCTGAAACTGGAATTCTTAGCTGACCTGGTATATCCTCTTGTGTAAATGAAGTCCTCACTGCCAGAACCGACAGGATAATCATACCATATAATAATTTCATAACCCGATCCCTTTGAATGCTGTCTGCAATAAATGCAGAACTGAAGGTTAAAAAGCTCTCCGGTAAAATTAAGCAAGATAAATTGACACAGCAAGTAAACTGCTCAGATGGATCACCTGCTTAATTTTTTTTTACTGGTCCGGACTATTCCAGCAAAATCATCTTCTTTGTCTCAACAAAATCCCCTGCCTGTAGCCGGTAGAAATAAACTCCACTCGGAATATTACCTGCATTCCAGTTTACTTCATAATGCCCTGCGGGGTTTTCTTCATTAACAAGTGTTTCTATTTCACTGCCGAGGATATTGAATACTTTAATTATAACATCTGAATATTCTGGTATGGTATAGCTTATTGTTGTTGCAGGGTTAAAGGGATTGGGATAATTTTGATATAATAAATAATCAGGTACAGACTCTGCATCCTCATCCTGACTGGTAGGCGTCCCCTGGATCACGATTGATAAACTATCAATATAATATGTTCTTGCAACCTCCCAATTACCCCATATCCCAATTACTATCCAAAGATTATTACTTGTATCTGAGTTGATGTTAAATTCATAACTTTTATCGAGCCATACGTATCCTGTATCGAAGTTGAATCCATTTCCTGTATGCCCCTGATACATCAGTTGCTGGGCAGTTGCCGGAGGGGAAAGATGTACACCTGTAATAATCTCCCACAAATTGGCCAATCCAAAATCCATTGATGCAAATTTATAATTTACAGCAACGGTGTAATCTTTTTGCTGCTCAACGCTAAAGCCTTTTTGGATCCATATCTTACCGGCATCGTTATAATTTTCCAGGTGATACTGCATTGAGAAAGAGGAATCTACTGCCATTTCATCACTGGGATGAATGGACCAGGCTATGGTTGTATCCCCCAGCTGCAGGTCTATGCCTGTAGTATCCCAGCCCGAAAACGTATTTTCAAATGAGTAGAAATAACTTTGTGAGAAGATATGGTTCGATAATAAAAAGATAAAAAGCAAGGATACAACTACCTTCATATTTTTCCTCTTTTGAAAAATATATCCAACAGATGCATTAAGTTAGTTTATTACTTCATCAGAATCATCTTCTTCGTTTCAATAAAAGCCCCAGCTTGCCTGCCGTGAGACAGTGGCTAAACAAAAGCCGTGGCTATTCAAACCAAACACCTACCCACCAACTAATCAACCAATCAACTAATCAACCAATCAACTAATCAACTAATAAACAATCAACTATTCATATTCGAATATTTTTCTTTTATAAGATCGAGCTCATCGATAATGGTTCCGAACATTTTTATAAGCTGCTCGGTCAGATCCGAAGTTTTGGAACTGAAATCATTATTCTTTGCCGCTTCCTCTATCCTGTAGCAGATACCCGATATCTGTTCGATCCCCAATGTAAGACTCCCCCCTCTTAGTTTATGTGAATAGAAAATCAGATTCTTCCTGTCTTTAGCCTCCATTGCTGTCCTTATAAAATTAAGAAGCTTCGGGAATTCTGCTATATATATATCAAGCAGTTCCAGGAAGAAAACTACATCCGCTTCTGTCTGAATATCCTGCAGGAAAGAAATTTTACTCTCGTCTATCAGTCGCAATGGGGCCTTATGCTCCTTAAGACGTGTAATAATTTTATCTTTTTGCTCACGTATTACCTCTGCCCATTTGCGGATACACTGCTCAAGGTCCTCTGCCCTGATCGGTTTATTTACTGTATCACTCATACCAGATTTAAGATAATGCGTCCTGTCTGAATCTGTTGCATTTGCACTCATTGCAATTATAACGGGACGTTTTTCAACCGGGTATGTTTCAATAATTTTTTGTGTTGCCTCAAACCCGTCCATCTCGGGCATAAAAATATCCATCAGAACAATATCGTAACGTACATTCTTTAATGCCTCCAGCACCTCCAGACCATTAGCCGCAAGATCAGGTTCGATGCCAATCTTGGAAAGAAGTCTCCCTGCAACTTTCTGGTTCACAATATTATCATCGGCAAGCAGGACTTTAAGCGATAATGCCTGTTTAGCCGTTCTGCTCCACTTGAATTTACGCGCTTCCTGGGGCTTCCCTGTAACGGCAGCAAGTATAATATTAAAAAGCTGCTCCTGCTTTGCCGGTTTATTAATAACTGAAAAGATCCTCAGCGGCTCGGTATTTATAAAATCATCTTTCCTTCCAAGGGAGGTAAGAATTATAATCGGGAGATTGTTGCAGCTTTCAATTTCACGCACTTCCCGTGTTAGTGATACACCGTCAAGGACAGGCATCTGCAGATCAAATATAGCCAGATCATATTGAGTGCCGTCGCGCAGTTTATTCAATGCATCAAAAGGTGATTCGAAAACAGTTGATACCATCCCCCAGGTCTCTGCCTGAAGTCTTAATACTTTCAGGTTTGTGGCATTGTCATCAACAATAAGGACTTTTTTTCCTTTAAGATATTGCGACTGACTGTAGAAATAAACTTTAGAATCAAGAGGAGCCGCTTCTACTTTTATCGTAAAATAAAAAGTTGTCCCTTGCCCGTCATTGCTCTCCACCCACATATCCCCCCCCATTAATTCAGTCAGTCTCTTACTTATCGTTAAGCCTAACCCCGTGCCCCCGTGTGTTCTTGTAGTTGATGAATCCACCTGGCTGAATGCTTTAAAAAGCTTATCCATTTTATCAGCAGGTATTCCTATCCCGGTATCCTTGACCGAGAACTGCAGGTCATAAAAATTATTAAGCTGTGCCGGTGAGGAAACACTGATAAAGACCTCCCCTTTTTCAGTGAACTTAAGAGCATTGCCGATAAGGTTTGTAAGTATCTGGCGCAGGCGGGTTACATCACCCACAACTGAAACCGGGGTATTTGTTTCGATCAGGTAGGCAAGGTCAATTCCTTTTTCAGTTGCCTTCGGGGCAAGGAGGTCGAGACAGTCTTCAATACAGTCCCTCAGGTTAAACGACTGATGCTCGAGTTCCAGTTTCCCTGATTCTATCTTAGAGAAATCAAGAATATCATTAATGATCACAAGCAGCTGTTCGCCGCTTATCCTGATGGTTTCGACATATTCTTTCTGCTCATCGGTAAGATATGTATCCATCAGCAGTCCTGTCATACCGATCACCCCGTTCATAGGGGTCCGTATTTCGTGACTCATCAGGGCAAGGAAATCACTCTTTGCCTGTGCTGCGCTTTCGGCTTTTAATACCGACTGGTCAAGCTCTTTATTTTTCTGTTCAAGCTCCTGAAGGATCTCATTCTGCCTGATAACAGATGCTATTGTTGACGCCATAGTTGTAAGAAGCGATTCTTCATCGGCATTCCATTCCCTTGCCGATGTACATTCATCGAAGCCGATAAAGCCCCAGTAATTCTGCTCGATCATTATGGGGACCAGTATAATACTTTTGATCTTCGCATCGATAAAAAGATTCTGCAGATCTTCACTCAGCGCATTTATATTAAATTTAAGAGAATTGCCCTGGTTAAAATTTTCATAAAAATTAAGCGACTGGAATCTTGAGTAAGAAAGTTTCTGCAGGGCAGGAATTTCTATCTGTGCCTCATACTCAGGTGCTACCCATTCATTCAGGAGTTTGAGATACATTTCTTCAGTATCAGAATCAGTCATATGCTTATAAATATATACACGGTCAACACCGGCGGAATCCCCTAAAATTTCGAGCGCGCTGTTCATACCCTGTTCAAATGAAGGGGCATAGAGAAGAGCTTTTGTCGCCTCGGTTATACCGTGCAGAAGCTTATCCTTCTGCTTCAGCATAAGCTGGTCCTGTTCCCGCTGGGTAATATCCCGGAAGATAGTTATTAAGAAACGTCTCCCTTCAGAGTCACGTATAATTGAATTAGAATATTCAAGCGATACCCTTCTGCCGTTCCATAATTTCCCGGTAGTTACTCCCCTCTGGTTTACAAGATTATGCTTGAAGTTGTTTTTATAATTTTGTGTTATGCGGGAATGATCGGAGACATCATACACCGTAGTAACAAATTTGCCTGTAATTTCATTAACAGGTTTACATATCAGATCGGCATATGCTTTATTGCAGAGGATGATATTGCCCGATTCATCCAGGATCCTCATCCCGTCAAGGGAATGATCCCACACAGTTTTGAAAATATTCTCAGGACCCATTAGATCACACCTGGTATAGTTAAAATGTATGCTTGATTAGACGTGCCATTCCTGTCCGCGTATTTGAGAAGCATTTAATCTGTAAGCAGTAAAATATTATCAGGAATAGAAATAGAGTGCATTTATTAAAAATTTACACTTTGCAGAAAATATCAAAAATTTAACTCTGTAGCAAAATAATACAGTATAAATGTCGCTCTTCTCTAAGTTCTTAATTTTTGTTTCTTAACGGATAGGATAAAAACAGATTCCGGCCCCAACTTATTTAATACCCAGGAAAAATTTCAGCCCAGACTGAATTTATCCCAATACAGCAATATTTTTAATAAAATTTTTTCTAAAAACTAATATCATCAAATGCCATCTAATCCTCATCTAATCCTCATCTAATCCTCATCTAATCCTCACTATTGCCCAAATCTGAGGATTAGATCAGGGTTACATCAGGTTTAGATGACAATTAGCAGGCTAATCAGCATAATAGTCCTGGGAAATTTTTTTATTAACATTCTTATGGTCCTCTTTCCCGGATGGGGAAATTATACTTCTTTGTTGATTAAGCTGAACAGTTGGTGATCCATAATGGTTTGTAATCGTTAAAGTTTTTTTTGCTTTTTGCTAAAAAATAAATCAGCCGCTAAATAAAAAAATGGTAATCATACGGTAGACTTTAAGAAATATTGTTCTTACATTTTGCCCAAACAGAAAGCAACTTTGTAATGAACAATTCATTCAGAAATTGTCTTCTTATTCTTCTCTCTTAATGCCTCTCTGACATTTCCGCAGGATAGTAATAAAATAAATTATCCCTTATCATTTAAAACAAGTTATTGAGTTTTGTATGAAACATTTATTACATATTTGTGTTATAATATTTTTAATCATAAGCAGCAGCAATGCCCAGTTTATTCGTAAATGGGAGAAATCTGCTGCACTGGGTAATCTGCCTTCCTGGTTTTCAACTACTTCGAATCTTCAGAGAGGGATCGCATTTACCTGGGATTGGTCTGCCAAACTGTTAGTGATAGCTGATGCTGCAGTACCGACTGTAATTATACTGGATGCATTGACAGGAGATTCTGTCGGAACTCTGAATACTACAGGAATATCCGGAGGCTTGCTTGCCTTGAGTGATATATCAGCTGTCAGCGGTTTATTTGTCTACCCGGGCATTTATGCCTGTAACCTTACAGAAAATGCAGTCTTCGGATCCTTTCAAGATTTATATGTGGGAAGATTTAAACTCTGCTCCTCAACTTGTAGTTATTGATTCTGTCTCAAATTTCAGGCTTGGTGACAGGTTAAATGTTTCGGATGAGTTTATCTGGCCTCCAAAAAGACATTTAACTACAGGATCCTCCGGATCAGATAAAATAATGGATTTTATATCTGATAATTCAAATCCTCCTTTTTTAAGAAATGCTATTACTTTATCAGACGGAAGCCAGGGGAATAACCTGTCAGCCTTTTTCGATACGTATCTTTATTATAACTCGGGAGGGTACATTGTCAATTCAGATAACCGGCTTCCGAGGGTTTATAATACGACTCGGTTCTTTGCAGAGTCGTATCTCCTGATTCAGCTATATCACCATCTACTAACAGTATAAAATTTTTCATTAACCTTCTAATAGACAAATCTGTAAATATTAGTAATTTTTATGTTACATATAATTACAGTGGTAAGTACGCAGATTTGGTTCTAAATCATTTGGAGAATATGGAAGATCTCTGGGGTCACACTCCTTCAATGGGCAATAATACCTCAGTCAATAATTTCGGAGATGTTGAGTATATCCTGGCTGGCGATACTGATTCACTTTACATTTTTGTACTTGCAGGAAATAACGGTATTGGTGCATATCACGCATATGGCTGTTACCTGCCGGTAGAACTCGTTTCATTTACTGCAGAAACAAATAATGCCGGCATTCTTCTTAAATGGATAACTGCAACCGAAGTAAACAATAAAGGTTTTGAAATTGAGAGGACCTCACCCCAACCCTCTCCTTCTGAAGGAGAGGGAGCGGAGTGGCGTGTAATTGGTTTTGTGCAGGGAAATGGAACAACCACAGAGCAGACAAGTTACAGTTTTGAAGATTCTGAATTAAAATATGGTATTTATAAATACAGACTAAAGCAGATAGATTACGACGGCAGCTTTGAGTTTTCTGATATTGTTGAAGTTACTGTGGGGTTGCCTCAGGAGTATGTGTTAATGCAGAATTATCCTAATCCGTTTAATCCAGCAACAACAATTAAATATTCCATTGCAGAGGAGGGTCTGGTTAATCTTAGTGTTTATAACCTGCTGGGACAAAAGGTTGCAGAGTTAAAGAATGATGTTCTGCAGCCGGGATATTATGAGACAGAGTTTGATGCATCTTCCCTGTCCTCGGGTGTTTATGTTTATAAATTGAGTGCAGGGGGAAAAGTGATTAGCAGGAAAATGGTAGTGCTTAAATGACCTCATCCCCCGAATCATTTGTTATCGTAAGAAGAAGGATAGAAGTAAATAAAGTTTTAATTAACACAGGAGGATTAAGTGGGAATTAAGTTTCTTTTTATTGCTTTGCTGCTCTTATCACTTAAAGCTGACGGGCAGTGGTTTAATCAGAATATTAATACAACCTCACCCTTGGGCGGAATTCAATTTGTAACACCCAATACGGGATGGGTAATAGGGAGTAATCCTTCAAAATTTTATAAAACTACGGATGGAGGTGAAAACTGGTTACTACAGTATTCAACAGATGGACCGGTAGTTTCAAGATACTTTCTTAATGAAAATATTGGATGGTTTACAGATATGGATGCAGTTGGTTGCAGACTTATCAAAACCGTTGATGGTGGAAACAGCTGGCAGCAGGTGTACAGTCTACCTTATGGCAATTTTACTGATTTATTGTTCTTTAACGCATCAAATGGAATTGCCACTGAAGTGGACATGGCCGGCGTATTATATAAAACCAGTGACGGAGGTTCTTCCTGGCAAAATGTGGATATCTATTCCTATGGGCTCTTGCCTGGCTGCCTTTATTTTTTAGATCAGGATACCGGATGGTGCGGTGGCCATGCAATGTTTGATGGTAATTCGATCTTAATGACCACAGATGGCGGAGATACCTGGACGCCATATCCGGCAGACAGTTTGAATCAGATCGGGCAAATGCAATTCTTTGATGCACTTAATGCGTGGGTCATAAACGATTGGAGTCTTTACAGCACTACCAACGGTGGAATAACGTGGAACCAAAGAGCTTCATGGGTAAACAGATTCTCTTTTATAAATCCGCTTGAAGGCTGGTATGTTTCCGGCGGGGGCATTCTATATACATCCGACGGCGGCATTAACTGGACTACTCAGTATTCTAATTCCGGCGCCACCTTATATGATATTTTTTTTATTGATAACAACAAAGGCTGGGCCAGTGGAAGTGACGGCTTGATGCTTCATACGATAAACGGAGGAACCCCTGTAGAACTTACCAGTTTTACGGCTGAATATAATAATGATGCAGTTTACCTTAACTGGATTACATCTACCGAGACCAATAACAGGGGATTTAATATTGAGAGAAAGTCAGATAATGAGATATGGCAGAATATAGCTTTTGTGGAAGGTAACGGTACAACCTCTGAGCAGCACTCATATTCGTTTAAGGATAAGAATGTCACGGAAGGTGTCTGGCTGTACAGACTTAAACAAGTAGATCTTGATGGAAGCTTTGAGTATTCAGATGTTGTGGAAGTAAGTGTAAATATTCCGATGGAATATGCATTAGAGCAGAATTATCCTAATCCGTTTAACCCTGCAACAAAGATTAAATATTCCGTTGCATCGGAGGGGCTTGTTAATCTTAGTGTTTATAACCTGCTGGGGCAAAAAGTTGCAGAGTTAAAGAACGAAGTTCTGCAGCCGGGATATTATGAGACGAACTTTGACGCCTCTTCCCTTTCCTCGGGAGTATATGTTTATAAATTAAGCGTAGAGGGGAAAGTGATCAGCAGGAAGATGGTGGTGCTTAAATAGCAAGCAAAAAAAAGTTAGGTCCGTATTATGAGGTACATTAAAATATTTCTTCTAACCTGGTTTCTCCAATTTACTCCTTTTGGACAGAATACCGGGTGGGTATGGCAGAATCCTCTTCCTGCAGGAGTAAATTTTAATTCCGTTTTTGTAATAAGTCCGGATACCCTAATTGTAGTCGGACAATGCGGCACAATACTCAGATCAACAAATGGGGGAACAAATTGGGATTTTCTCTTCTCAGGAACAACCAATCATCTTAGAGGGATATATTTTACTAATTCAATTGAGGGTTTTATTGTTGGTACTTCAGGAACCATTTTGAAGACAACTGATGGAGGGATTTCCTGGTTTCAACAAGTCAGCGGTACAATCAGCGATTTAATCTCTGTTTGCTTTTCCAGTAATGATACCGGAACAATTGTCGGCAATTATGGCGTTATTATAAGAACTAGTGATGCAGGGAATAGTTGGGTAACTCAGACAAGTGGAACAAATTCTGACCTCTTAAATGTACAATTTATTAATAATCAGATTGGTAACGCTGTTGGCGGCTACCAGAATTATCCATCTTCCTGGGGTGAAATCCTGAAGACCACTGATGGGGGTAATAATTGGTTTACAAAATTAAATACCGGCACACCTGTGAAAGGAGTCTTCTTTATTAATGAGTATGTAGGTTGGGCAGTTGGCTCCTATATCTATAAAACAACAGACGGCGGAAATAACTGGATAATTAAATTAAATGATTATGTTGATAGGAACTCAATTCATTTTGCGAACGAGCTTAAAGGGTGGGCAATTGGCTGGAGCGGAGATATAGTGAAGACAACCGATGGGGGGGAAACCTGGATTGCTCAACAGAGCGGAACAACTTTCGAATTAAATTGCGTACTTAGTTCAGCTGATTTTGTTGTGACTGTAGGTGAATCAGGTACAATAATCAGCACCACAAATGGTGGTAATAACTGGATTAATCATTCGAACGGGTTTACAAACTCCTTGTACGGCTTATATTTCACTGATCCTCAGAAAGGTGTAGCGGTAGGAGGGTTCGGTGCCTATTCCGGTGTAATAGTAAGGACCACCAATGGGGGACAAAACTGGTTTTTGCAGCAAAGCGGGTTACATCATCTTGAAAGCGTATTTTTTATCGATTCAAATATCGGCTTTGCTGTTGGTTATGCAACAATTTTAAAAACTTCTGATGGAGGTAACACTTGGACAGAAAAGTATACAGGCTCGAATATTAATCTCTATGACATCGTATTTCTGAATGATAACACTGGAATAGTAGTAGGGGAAGGAGGTTTAATTTTGCGCACCACAGATGGCGGAAATAACTGGATTGTAATAACGAGTGGTACATCTAATAGTCTTTATGGGGTCACCTTTACTGATGTGAACCACGGTACTGCAGTTGGTAAGACTGGTACGATACTTCAAACTACAAATGGCGGAAGCAATTGGTTCCTTCAAAATAGCGGAACAACACAAACATTATGGGATATTTGTTTTACAGATGATTATAACGGCATTGCAGTAGGCTGGGGAATCATTTTAAAAACCACTAATACAGGTATAACCTGGAATACTCAACAACCTGGAGTTGGTGGTATTTTGCTGGGAGTTTCTTTTTGGGACTCCAGTAATGGAGTAGTGGTAGGAACCACGGGAATTATTCTTAGAACTACTGATGGCGGAGCAAATTGGTGCCTGCAAATAAGTGGAACAGACAGACATATATATGATGCATTTTTTACTGATTTTAATTCTATAACAGTTGTAGGCCTCGGTGGAAACATACTGAAAACAAATACAGGGGGTTACCCTGTGCCAGTGGTATTTACTGCCTTATTTGCTACTTCTCAGTTCAATCAAGTAGTTCTTAGCTGGTCTACTTCCACTGAAACAAATAACTTCGGCTTTGAAGTTGAAAGAAGAAATAACAGTATTTGGCAAACTCTTGGATTTGTAAGCGGGCACGGTACAACATCAGAAACAAATAATTATACATTTATTAATGACCTTTCTGATCTTGAAGATATATCAAAAGTATATTACAGATTAAAGCAGATTGACTATAATGGAACATTCAGTTATTCAAAAACAGTTGAGGCAACTGTCATCC
This sequence comes from uncultured Ignavibacteriales bacterium, assembly GCA_963764685.1. Classification (GTDB taxonomy): domain Bacteria; phylum Bacteroidota; class Ignavibacteria; order Ignavibacteriales; family Ignavibacteriaceae; genus CAVXTT01. The sequence continues at coordinate 190,760 of CAVXTT010000018.1, read as the reverse complement.
TTCCGGTGAATTTTACTTTAGGGCAGAATTATCCTAACCCGTTTAATCCTGCAACTACTATTAAATTCTCCATTGAAGATGCAGGACATATAAATCTTAGCGTGTATAACCTGCTGGGGCAAAAGGTTGCCGAGTTAAGAAATGATGTTTTGCAGCCCGGGTATTATCAGTCAGAATTTAATGCCTCTTCCCTTTCCTCAGGAGTTTATGTCTATCGACTGAGTGCCGGAGAAAAAGTAATCAGCAGAAAGATGATCGTGCTGAAATGATCCTAAAGAAAAAGAAAGACGGTGATAAAATAGAAACCTTATTTATTCATTAACTTTCTTATTCCTTTATTGCTGTCAATTCCTTATAATGCCGCATTATTTCTTAAACAATGTGGTTAAAATTAAAGCTTTAAAATTTAGTGCTCTTCCGGCTTTATCGGACAGCAGCACACTGCGTTATATAATTTTTTCAATTTTATATTTTGCGCAGGGAATACCAAGCGGATTATTGTGGTATGCCGTTCCTGCCTGGATGGCGCTATATGGCAAAACTCCGGGTGAGATAGGAGGGTATATTGCTGTGCTGGGAATACCCTGGAGCCTCAAGATAATCAATGCACCATTTATGGACCGGTTTACTTTCCTTGCAATGGGAAGGCGTAGACCGTGGATTTTAATCGGACAGGGAGGATTAATACTAAGTCTATTAATTATGTCATTTGTTACCAATCCCCTTGATCACCTTCTGCTGCTGATGGTAATAGGTTTTATAAATAACTTCTTTATAGTTGTTCAGGATATAGCTGTAGATAGTTTGGCAGTAGATATTCTGCCCCCGGATCAGCAGGCAAGAGCAAACGGGGTTATGTGGGGATCAAAAATATTAGGCAGATCGATTACAGTAATTACGGCAAGCTGGCTCCTGAACAATTACGGCTTCTCCTTTACAATGGTTTGCTTCGCATTGTTTACAGGTATTACCTTTTTTATTCCGCTGATTTTAAGAGAACGGCCAGGCGAGAAGGTTTTGCCCTGGACCAAAGGAAGTGCTTCCGCTGCAGCAAATGCCCTTCAGCTGCATAGCTTCAGATCAATATTTAAAAGACTCTACAAAGCTTTCTTACTCCCGGTAAGCTTGTTAATGGGTTTCGCCATATTTACTTCGTCAATCGGAGAAGGGCTGATAACCTCCTCACTCTCAATTTTCACAGTTCAGAAAATCGGTTGGACCAATGAACATTATTCGCAGATCTTCGCAACGGCAAATGTTATTTCCGGGCTTGCAGGAATGTTTATTGGCGGTGTCCTGACTGATCTTCTTGGTAAGATAAGAATGATATCTCTCTATTTAGCGGGACTGACATTCGTAGTTGGTGCATTCTGTTATTTTAACAACTTATGGGTTTATGAAGAATTCATTGTGGGTTTTATCATTTCATTTTATATCCTGCTTACTTTTAACAATATTGCGTTATATGCGTCCGCAATGAAATTGTGCTCCAAAAATATCTCCGCCACACAGTTTACATTATATATGGCCATCGCAAACCTTGGGATAGCAGCCGGCTCAGGTATGATTGGTCCCCTTAAAGAAATGTTCGGATGGGAATATGTATTGGCTGCCTTTCTGCCTTTTGTATTGCTTAACACTTATCCTGATCAGATTTATAGATTTTGATAAGCACGAAGACAGTACAATGGTATGATAGTACGATGGTACGATGGTTCGATGGTTCGATAGTACGATAGTTCGATGGTTCGATGAGTGGCTCTAACGGAGAATATCAACTTTAAGGAATCCAGGGTATTCAGTACCAGGAAATGTGTTAATTATTCAATCATATAATCCCCTATTCACAAAATTGTTTTGTTTATCAACTGAGGCGGAATTGCTTTGTTCGGGAATTTCTGCAATGACAGGCCCTTATTGCTACAATAACCTAAACATTTCTAACCATCGAGACTATCGAACTATCGAACATTTATTTTGATCCCTGTAGGGGATCCATAAAGCCGATCAAGGGTTATTTACCAATTATAGCTGTTCACTTCCTTGCTTGGCAAAGCCTTAATATCTAATTTTCATTTGTATTTTTAACAATTTTTGAGTCTTCTTTTATGCCAAGAACTATAGTAACAATGCCGGGGGATGGTATCGGTAAAACAGTCCTTCCTGAATCAATTAAAGTATTAAAAGCAGCTGGTTTCGAAGCCAATTATGTTCACGCCGATATTGGCTGGGACTTCTGGTGCAGCGAAGGAAATGCATTACCCCAAAGAACCCTTGATCTTTTACAACAGTATAAAATAGGTCTGTTCGGAGCAATAACCAGCAAACCAAAAGATGCCGCAGCCAGGGAGCTGAAGCCGGAACTGCAGAATAAGGGTTTTGTATACTTCAGCCCGATCGTCGGCTTACGCCAGCACTTTGATCTTGATATATGTGTCCGTCCCTGCCAGTCGTTTAAGAATAATCCTTTAAACTTTATAAGAAGAAGCAAAAGTGGATTCGAAGAGCCTGTTGTTAATGCGGTTATCTTCAGACAGAATACAGAAGGTTTATATGCAGGAGTTGAATGGACAAATCCGCCGAAGAATGTAAGGGAGGCACTTGAGTCTCATCCTAAAATGAAAGCCTTTAAAGATGTGCCCAATGAAGATCTGGCTGTTTCCACAAGGATTATGTCGCGCAATGCCTGCAGAAGAATAATCCGTGCTGCCTTTGAATACGCGAAGAAGTTCGGCTATAAGAATGTTACTGTTTGTGAAAAACCTAACGTCCTTAGGGAAACTTCGGGAATGATGTTGAATGAAGGGAAGAAAATTGCAAAGGAATATCCGGACATTTCATTGTGGGATACTAACATCGATGCACAGATGATGTGGCTGACCAAAAATCCTGAAGACTATGGTGTTATTGTTGCTGAAAATATGTTCGGGGATATAATAAGTGATGGCTTTGCAGGATTGGTAGGCGGACTCGGTTTTGCCTGCAGCGCAAATATCGGTGAAGAGGTTGCTGTATTTGAACCTACCCACGGCTCTGCTCCTAAATATGAAAAACTAAATCCCTCGATTGTAAATCCTATTGCAATGATATTAAGCGCCTGTATGATGCTCGATCATATCGGTGAAAAACCTAAAGCAGATAAGATCAGAAAATCAATTGCAAAAGTTATTGAAGAAGGGAAAGTAAAGACATATGATATGATGAAGCTGAGAGGCGGACCCGATGTATTTGAAAAAGGCGCCTGTACTACTCAGCAGATGACCGATGCGATTATAAAAAATTTATAGGAAACAATTAAAGGGCTGACAGGATCAGCCCTTATTTTTTTTGAATCAAACTGCAAAGACTAAAATGAAAGTTAAAAAAGAAAAAGTACTGGAGATCTGGCCGGAAATTAACTGGATCCATAATGAAGATTTAAGGGAAAAAGTCCTGGTAGCCTGGCATTATGCCATCGAAAACAGTGTACTCTCTGTTGATGACCTGGATAAGATTCCTTTTTCTCTTCTGCTTAAAGAATTGTAAAATCAGTTTTATGAATCATAAAAGAACAGCAGTCCAGCTTGCTGTTGATATCGCGAAAAGGATGAAAGATAATTTCGGGGATGAGATTAAAATTGATATGGATATATTGATTGCAGGGGCTATACTTATAGATGTTGGGAAACTGCTGGAATACGAAATTGTGGACGGCAAGCTTACCACCAGCTATGCGGGAAAACTTGTAAGACATCCTTTCAGCGGACTTGCTATAGCAGACCGCTTCGGCTTACCCCCTGATGTGCAGCATATAATTGCTACGCATTCAAAAGAAGGAGACCTGGGAATGCGGACGGTGGAATCGATAATTGTACACCACGCTGATTTTGTTTCCTTCGATCCGTTTAAAGCATAAATGATTAAAAGAAGAGGATGATATGAGCCAAACATTAATTGAAAAGATAGCACAGAAATATGCTGTAGGTTTGGATAAGAACCACAAGGTGCAGGCAGGTGATTATTTGTCCATCCGTCCTGCTTATGTAATGACACATGATAATACCGGTGCAGTAATACCAAAATTCAAAAGCATTGGGGCAGCAAAATTAGCAGATCCGGGACAGGTAGTTCATACACTGGATCATAATGTACAGGATAAGACCGATAAGAATTTAGAGAAGTATAAAAAGATTGAAGAGTTCTCGAAATCAATGGGAGCGGATTTCTATCCTGCCGGGAGAGGTATAGGGCATCAGATAATGTGCGAGGAGGGATATGCATTTCCGGGAACAATGGCAGTCGCTTCTGACAGTCATTCCAATATGTACGGCGGTCTTGGCTGTCTCGGTACTCCGATTGTTAGAACAGATGCCGCTGCCATATGGGCAACCGGAAGAACCTGGTGGCAGGTACCCCCGATTGCAAAGGTTGAGCTAACAGGAAAATTAAAAAAAGGAGTAACAGGAAAAGACCTTATAATTGCCCTGTGCGGATTCTTTAATAACGACGAAGTGCTTAATCACGCAATCGAGTTTACCGGTGAGGGGCTGAAATCCTTAACTCTTGATGAACGACTTACTATTGCAAATATGACAACTGAATGGGGAGCACTGGCAGGAGTATTTCCAATCGATGAAACTACAATAAAGTGGCTGAAGAAAAGAGCTGAGTTCATTTCTAAAAGAGGGCTCGAAGGTGTTCATTCAGATAAAAAAGGGAATGGTGTACATCCCAGGATAAATGCCAAAACCATTGCTTCACTTGAATCCAATATTCCTGCAGCCGATGCGGATGCTTTTTATGCAAAGGAAATTAAAGTTGACCTGTCGACAATTGAACCGCTGGTATCGGGTCCCAATACAGTCAAGGTGATGTCTCCTGTTTCAGAGATCAGAAAGAAGAAAGTAAAAATTAATAAGGCATATCTTGTATCGTGCGTAAACAGCAGGGTTGATGACATTTCAGAAGCCGCTGAGGTAATAAAGGGAAAAAAGGTTGCTGAAGGAGTAAAGTTCTATATAGCAGCGGCCTCGAGTGAAGTACAGGCGGAAAGCGAAAGGCGAGGTGACTGGCAGAAATTAATTGAAGCAGGTGCAATTCCCCTTCCGCCGGGATGCGGTCCTTGTATAGGACTCGGTATAGGACTCCTTGAAGATGGTGAAGTAGGCATATCCGCAACAAACAGAAACTTCAAGGGAAGAATGGGATCACCGAATGCGCAGGCTTACCTGGCTTCTCCGGCTGTTGTTGCATCATCGGCATTGAGCGGAATAATTGATTTTAATATTGGTGACTCCCCTGCTAAAATAACTGCTTCAATAAAAATTAATGAAAAGAAAAAGAGTTTATCTGCAGGTGTAAAAATTATTGAAGGATTTAATCCTGTTGTGGAGGGAAATCTGATATTCTGCCACCAGGACAATTTGAACACAGATGGAATATTCCCCGGCAAGTATACCTATATAGATGACTTCACCCCGCAGCAGCAGGCGGAGGTTGTTATGGAAAATTATGATAATGAGTTTGTAAAGATTGCAAACAAGGGGGACATTCTTGCAGGCGGGTTTAATTTCGGTACAGGCTCTTCCCGTGAACAGGCGGCAACAGCATTAAAGTATAAAGGAATACAACTTGTACTGGCAGGATCATTTAATGAAACATACAAACGGAATGCCTTAAATAACGGTTATCTGCTTATCGAATGCCCTGAACTGACCAGGGACTTGAAGAAGAAATACGGAGCTGAAAAGCTGACAATAAATACCGGCACTCCTGTCAGAATAGATTTTGTTAATTCTGTCTCTGACGTTCGGAGGAAATACTTACAAGATCGATCCGGTCGGTGAAGCTGCACAGGAGCTTATCGTTTACGGCGGTCTTGAAGAGTGGGTAAGAAAAAATATAAATAACAACTAAAGCTTTAAGGATGATCAAATGAGCACATCAATATCCAGGACCATATCGGAATTTGCAGTTAAATTAAAATACTCAGACCTTCCGCCAAACGTTGTTAATGAAGTTAAAAGATATTTATATGATTCCGTGGGCTGCGCGCTTGGTGCATACAGCACAAAAGATGTTAATATAATCCGTGATATATATAAGGAAATGGGGGGAAAGCCAGAGTCCACAGTGATCGGTTTTGGAGATAAGCTTCCGGCAGTCAGTACTGCGCTTATAAATTCCTTAATGATACGCTCATTGGATTTTAATGATATCTACTGGAAGGAAGATCCTTCACATCCATCCGATATAATACCTGCTGCTTTATCTTTAGCGGAAATGGTAAATGCATCAATGAAGGAAGTTATCACTGCGATTGTCCTGGCATATGAATTTGAACAGAGGCTGTGTGAATTTGCCGTTCCCGGAATTCGTGAAAGGAAATGGCACCACGCAACGTTGACTCAATTCGTTTCACCAATTGTTGCAGGAAAGATCTTAGGATTGACCCCCGATCAAATGGTAAATGCAATCGGCATCAGCGGCTCGCATAATCATACTATCGGATGTCCCACTGCAGGTAAATTAACTATGATGAAAAATACTGTAGACCCGATGGCTGTGCAGTCGGGTGTTCTTGCTGCTTTAATGGCTCAGAAAGGTTACTCCGGAACCGAAGCTGTATTCGAAGGGAAAGAAGGATTTATGGACTGCTTCTTCGGATGGGATGTTAAGAATCAGAAGGTAGAGCCTGCTAAAATGAAAGGACGCGAGGGTCTGGGAGAATGGATGTGGGATCTTAATAAATTAACCGGGGACCTGGGTAGGAATTTTAAAATACTTGAGTGTAGTATGAAGGCCTTCCCTACTGAAGCGTTAACCCATACACATATTACTGCAGCTCTCAAAACAGTTACCAAGAATAACATTAAATATGATCAGATTGAAAGTGTTATTGTTACAACAATTGCCAGGGCCTGCGATATTTTATTCGATCCTCATAAATACAGACCGGAGTCGCGCGAAACAGCTGATCACTCCCTCCCATACTGTATTGCCGCTGCCCTTGTCGATCATAAAATAACGACCAATTCATTCTCTGAAGAGAAAATGAAGGACCCTGCAATATGGGAAGTTATCGATAAAATAAAGGGGGAAGCATCCACAGAGTTTGAGAAGATGTTCCCTGAAAAGCAGCCCTCAAAAGTAGTGATAAGGACAAAGGACGGGAGGGAGTTTTCGGAATATCTCGAATATCCGAAAGGTGATCCGAGAGAACCAATGACAATGGAAGATCTTGATAATAAATTTGATGCGCTGGCATCGCCGGTAATTGAAAAAGCCAGGCAGGCACAGATTAAGGACAGGATCTTCAAATGTGAGGGTCTCTCTGCCCGTGAGTTTATGAATGCATTAGTAATTTAACCCGGAACATATATGAACAAAATACTTCAGGCTTCAGCCGGACAAAAAGGAGATAAAGTACGCTCCGATTGTTTCATTGAGATTAAGATTGCCGGTGAGGGATTAAAGATTAATCTCAACAGCAAAGTTGAAACCTTATATGGTGCCTCGATAAAAGAACAGATAATTGATATCTGCAATTTCTTTGATATAAAGAATGCAAAAATATCCGTAGAAGATGCGGGAGCACTCCCCTTTATTATCGGAGCACGCTTTGAAGCTGCATTAAAAAGAATATATCCCGATATAAAAAAGGAATACCTCTTTCCGATGCACGAGAAGAATAATTATTCTACCCCAAGGGACCGTATCAGAAGAAGCAGGTTATATCTCCCGGGTAATGAGCCGAAGTTTTTTGTTAATGCAGGTCTTCATTCACCCGATGGAATAATCCTCGATCTTGAGGATAGTGTTGCCCCCTCAGAGAAAGATTCTGCACGTTATCTTGTAAGGAATGCACTCCGCAGTGTTGATTTTTACAATGCGGAAAGAATGGTTAGAATTAACCAGCTTCCGAAGGGAATTGAAGACCTGAAATTTGTTGTTCCGCATAATGTTAATGTTATCCTGCTCCCGAAGTGCGAATCCGCTGAACAGATCCTCGAAGTTGAAAAAGAACTAAACAAGCTGAGGAAACAGCATAAAATAGCGAGTGAAATATACATTATGCCTATCCTTGAAAGCGCAAAGGGAATTATAAAGGCATATGAGATCGCTTCTGCATCTGCATTGAATTGTGCCCTTGCCATTGGTCTGGAGGACTACACGGCAGATATTGGAACACAGCGTACTAATGAAGGAAAGGAAAGTATCTTTGCCAGACAAATGCTTGTCAATGCTGCCAAGGCTGCAGGAATTCAGGCAATCGATACTGTATTTTCAGATATTAACGATATGGAAGCTCTCCGGCAAAGCGTGCTGGAAGCAAAAGCCCTCGGATTTGAGGGAAAGGGATGTATCCACCCGAGACAAATCCCAGTTGTACATGAAGCTTTTAAACCACTCCCTGAGGAGATTGAAAAAGCCAGGAAAATTGTTGATGCATTTAAGGATGCAGAGAAAAAAGGACTTAGCGTGGTTGCTCTCGGCAGTAAAATGATCGATCCTCCTGTTGTTAAAAGAGCTCTGAAAATTATAAAAATGGCAGAGAATATGACCTCTTGACTGCTATAATCAATGGAAGATAACCACTATAACTTATTAAAAAACAATAATATAAGACTATAAGATGAAGTTAATTAAAAATGCCGCGGGGAGAATGGTTCCCGATGAAGTAAACGGAGAAAAACAAATTCCCTTTAAGGGAGTTAACAAATTCAAACCTGCAGGGGTCAAAGCTAAGCCTCCTGTAAGAACCTGTATTGATTATCCGGAAGATGGTAATAAAGTAGTTAAGAATTTAAAGGAAGCATTAAAGAAAGCTGGGCTTAGGGATGGAATGACCATCTCTACTCATCACCATTTGAGGAATGGTGATGCAGTTACTAATATCTTATTTGATACGATAAAGGAGATGGGGATAAAAAACATTAGGTGGTTCCCCAGTGCTTCGTTCCCCGTACACGAACATCTTATAAAATACCTGGAAGATGAGACAATCCATCATATCGAGGGAAGTATGAATGGTCCCCTGGGCAGGTTCACTTCATTGGGTAAAATGAAGGGAATAGGCGTGCTCCGGTCTCACGGGGGACGTTATCAGTCTGTACAGGATGGAGAAGTTCACATAGATATAGCAGTTATTGCTGCCTCTGAATCTGATCCGTTTGGCAACTGCAACGGTGTAAACGGCAGATCTGCCAGCGGTCTTATAGGTTTTGCATTGGCGGATTCCGAATATGCAGACAGGGTAATTGTGGTTAGCGATAACGTTATACCTTTTCCCTGCCTGCCCTGGCAGATACAGGGAAATAATGTAGACTATGTAGTACAAGTTGATTCTCTGGGAGATGCTTCAAAAATTGTATCGGGAACGACCGAAATAACCAAGAGTCCCGACCGTCTCCTCATCGCTGAGTATATAGCACAGTTTATTGAAGATGCCGGAATTATGAAGCAGGGGTTTTCTTTCCAGGCAGGTGCGGGAGGAACCACACTTGCGTTTATTTTATTTCTTAAGGAAAGAATGAAAGCAAAGGGAATAAAAGCAAGATTTGTAAGAGGAGGCAGCACTAAATACCTGGTACAGATGCTTGAAGAAGGTTTGACCGATTATATCCTTGACGGGCAGACATTCGATCTTGATGGCGTACGTTCTATGAGAGATAATAAGGGGCATATTAATACGAGCCCCTTCACCAGCTATAATTTTCACGGCAAGGGTAATTTTGCTTCAATAGTAGACACCGCTGTTCTCGGTGCCACCGAAGTAGACGTAAAATTTAATGCTAATGTTGTTACTCATTCAGACGGATATTTGCTTCACGGGATAGGCGGGTGGCAGAATTGTCTCTATTCCAAATGTACAATACTGGCAATCCCCTCTTTCAGGGACAGGATACCGGTGATTATTGATAATGTAACAACTCTCTGCGGTCCGGGAGAACTTATTGATGTTATTATAACAGAACGGGGCATAGCAATAAACCCGCTGCGTAAAGATCTTATCAAAGCTGTTAAAGGTTCATCTCTGCCAATCAGAAAGATCGGGGAGATCAAGAAAGAAGTTGATGAGATTTGCGGAGGGGTACCTCAGAAACCGAAAGTGAATAAAGAAAAGGTGGTTGCAGTCATTAAATGGGTAGACGGTACCCTGCTTGACTCCGTGTTCCAGGTGATTCAATAATTACACTGACGCAGATTAACCACCCCTGAGTGCATTTACAATATTAAGCCGTGCTGCACGGACAGAGGGAAGAAATCCACCAAGTAAACCCATTACCAGGGCAAAGATCATTGATGTAATTACTATTGAAGAATTCAGTGCAAATGAAAACTCAAGCTCTGCGAACGATTGAAAGTTAAGTGTAGAGATTGAAAAGAACTGAAGCAGCGACGCAAGTAATAATCCTAATACTCCTCCCGCCAGAGCAATAAACAGCGACTCAATTAAAAAAGCGGTAAGAATGCTTCTCCTTTTGAAGCCCAGTGCGCGCATAGTGCCGATCTCAACAGTACGGTTTGCAACTGCAGAGTACATCGTTATCATTGCTCCGATAGTTGATCCGAAGCTGAAAATGACTGTAATGAATATCCCGAGTATCCTTATGAAGATTGCCATCATCTCTGATTGCTCTTCGAAAAACTTCTGTTCTATTTTAGGTTCAAACTGAGTTAACCTCCTGTCGGATTCAAAAGTTCTTTTGAAATCTGCAAAGTTTGAAGGATCATCAAGTTTTAGAGTTAAAGATGAGACAGTATTTCCCCTGTTAAAAGAATTTAAAAGCTGAAGAGCATCGCCCCATATTTCAGAATCGAATCCGCTTCCGTCGGTAGTAAACTTCCCGACTATTCTCCAGTCGTCACCGGCAAACTTTACTACGTCCCCTATGGAAGCACCGATAAATCGTTTTTGAATAGAAGAGCCGACGATCAGTTCCTTTACACCAAATGTAAACATTCTTCCTTCAACTATTTTAATCTGTGGTCTGATTTCGTTTACAGTTGGTGATACTCCACGAACAGTTACATTACTTAAACCGCCCCCCTTTTTGGATATATTAATTATTACTACAGGTTCAGCTGAAAGCAGCATTGTGCCTGAACTGTTTTTAGCAATATGAGGGAGTGTCCTGACAACATTTTGTGTTTCACCGTCCACCAGGCTGGATATCTCACCATTTGCTGCTTTTCTTGTAACGATTACATTCTGGTCAGATCCAGTTAACTGGAGTGTTTTCTGAATACCGAACGCCATCATAAGAACAGCAGCAAAAACAAATACGACAAGAGTAATGCCCAACAAGGTTATACCGGTTGTTAATTTTCTGGATCTGAAATTTCTGAGAGTATATCTAAGTGGTATTTTCATAATATCCTTTAGTATAATTATCCTACGAACCTGAATCCATCAACTATCCTTGTATTCAAAGCTTTGTGTATGGGGAAAATAGATGCCGCTACGCCAATTAAAACAGATGCCAGAATAGCGAAAGTAATTGTAATGGGTTCTATCTGAAAGATTGGGAAGAAACCCTTCGGAATAAAGCTGGCAAATCCCGCCACAATGGGAAAGGTTAATAATAAGCCAAGCAGCCCTCCTAAACCTGAAATAAATAAAGATTCCCCCATAATTAAACCTGTAAGATGAAACCTTGAGAAACCGAGTGACTTAAATACGGCGTATTCCCTTGTCCTCTCGCGTGCCGACATTATCATAGTGTTGCCAAGGACCAGCATTATTATTCCAATGATCACGAATGAAAGTACATTCATTGAAGTTATAATAGCACTTGTGGAGGCTAGAAATCCCTGCTGGAATGCTCTTTCTGTCTCTGTCTTTGTCTCAGCTCTTGAATTCCTGAACATAGCATCAACCTGATTTGATATCTCCGCAGACTGTGCAGGATTATCTATTTGAATAATATACCAGCCTACATCATTAGCTCTTTGCGGCACTTCCTGTTTAATTCTTTCGTTCAGATATTCCCAATGGAAAAACATCTGCGTAGCGTCAGTTGTCTTATCGCGGGGCTGGTAAATTCCTCTGATCACAAATTCCCATCTGCCGGGATAGATATCTCCCTCAATTGTCATTACATCCCCTAACTTAAGATTATACTGTTTTGCAATATCCCTTCCGAGCACACAGGAATTTCTTTCCTTAAGGAATGTTTCTTTTTCCTGAGGCGTAATAAGAAATTCAGGGTACACATCAAAGATTGTCGGGGCGTCCACAGCAAGCCGCGCAAAGAACTGGTTCTTATCGATATACACACCCTGAAACCAGTTGGCAAAAGATACTTTCTTCACTCCTTCAATTGAAGCAATTTTGTCACGATAAGCATAAGGAAGAGGGAAAATAAAGGATACTGCCTGTCTTGTGACTAACCTGTTTGCACTCGATCCTTCCACCCCAACATACCAGGCAGTTACGACAGTCCTCAATAGTCCGAATGCGATAATAGCAACTGCAATACCCAAAACTGTTAAGGTACTGCGGAGCTTATGCCGCAACGAATTCTTAAAAACTAATTTAAGTATTCTCAAGCAGCCTCCTCGATAAGTTCACCTTTTTCGAGATGCTTGATTATACTGGCCTTTTCAGCAGCGTGAGGGTCGTGAGTAACCATTACAATTGTCTTATTAAATTCTTCATTCAATCTTTCCATCAGAATGAGAATTTCTGTGGCAGATACTTTATCAAGATCGCCGGTTGGTTCATCTGCAACAAGCAACACCGGATCGGTTACTATTGCGCGTGCAATAGCAACTCTTTGTTCCTGTCCGCCGGACAATTGTCTCGGGTAATGATAGACCCTGTCCCCCAATCCAACAATATTGAGAGCCGTTTCAACGTGATGTTTTCTTTCTTTCTTTGAAAGCTTAGTCAGCAGCAGTGGTAATTCTACGTTCTCATATGCAGTCAGAACAGGAATAAGATTATAAAACTGGAATATAAAGCCTACATTATTGGCTCTCCATTTAGCCAGCTCGCTCTCATTAAGTTTGGAAATGTTTACTCCCCCCACAATTACATCTCCCTTTTCCGGTTTATCAATGCCCGCAATCAGATTCAGCAGAGTTGTTTTGCCCGACCCGGAAGGGCCCATCAGGGCTATGAACTCCTGCTGGTTAATATCAAGGGTAAGATCGTTAAGCACAGGAATCTCTATTTTATTCCGCCAGTAAGATTTAGATACGTTTCTTAGTTGAATTAGAACCGACATACTACTCCTTATTTGATATTTTTACACTGGTGCCGTTTTTAATTTTCTCGTTTACTGTTTCAATAATTACATCTCCGGGACGAAGCCCGGAAGTAACTTCACGATATTTATTCAGTTTAGTTCCCGTTGTAATCTCTTTCTGCACTGCCTTATTATCCTGCACAGTGAATACAAACTGTTTCCCTCCAATTGTAGCAATTGAGCTTTCAGGAATGATAAGTTTCGCTTTTTCATTTTCTCCTTCCGGCAGCGGCTCAGAAAGAAAATCCACTTTAGCGCTCATTTCGGGGAGCACTCGATTATCATAAGATTTAAATGCCACTTTAACAAGTACAGTTGCTTTTGACCTGTCAGCTGTGGGGACTATCTTAAATATATAACCCGGGTATCCTTTATCAGGATATGCATCAAGAGTTATTTCACAATCCTGGTTTACTTTGATCTTATCAATGTTGGATTCCGATACATCAGCTTCAACCTGAAGGGATTTCATATCTGCCATTGTAATAACGGCAGCCCTTGAAGTTGAGCTTGCACCGAATGGGGCAACTATTTCTCCTATCTCCGCATTCTTGGTTAAGACCGTTCCGTCGAAAGGTGCTCTGATCAATGTATTTTCAAGATTAACTTCCGCAGCATTTACCCTGGCTTTTGCTATTTCAATTAATGCCAGTACCCTGTTGTAACGGGATTCAGCTGCATCAAGAGTCTGCTGTGAACTTGAACCAGTCTTAAATAATGCCTGCTGACGTTCATACTCATTCTTTGCATCCTTTAGATCCGCAAGATTAAGATTCAGATTAGCTTTTGCTTCATCCAGGAGTGCGCGGATATCATTATCCTCGAGGCGGCCGACAACCTGATTCTTTTTTACCTTGTCACCTTCCACAACACCAAGATAGACGAGTCTTCCGGTTCCTTTTGATGCAACAGATGCCTGCCGCTGAGCAACAACATATCCGCTTGCATTTAAGATTGCAGAAGATTTTGAACTTGACTGCATAACTGCTGTAATAGTTGTAACTTCAACTGCGGATGGGAATAGTAATCCGGAAAAAAACAGGATTGCCAGGAGTAAAACTAAAACTACTGAACCTATTAATATAGTTTTCTTCAAAGATGAACTTTTATTTTCATCTGACCGGTCTATCCTCAATGAAGAAAGATCGGTATGTCTATTTTCCATATGATTTTATAAAAAGGGGTAAAAATAAGGTATTAATATAGAATAGTTTTACAAAATAACGAACATCTGGTCGGACACTGTTTTATTAGATCAGGGGGGAAAGGGAGACTCCAGGTTTGCTTTAAATCAAAAGCAGGTAATTATTTAACAAAAAAGACTAATCTCAGGGGAAAAAGATATGAAACCACATTTCAATACCGACTGCGGTTATAAGGAATGCCAGAACTAATCTTAAAGCCCGCACATTCAGCTGGTAACTTAGCATACTTCCCAGCCATACACCGGGAATAGTAGCCAGGACTGCAATTATCGTATGAACTGGCGGTACCTGTCCTGTAATTAACTTTCCAATACTGACAGAACCCGCCGAAAGCAAAACAATTCCAAGAGTGGAGCCGATTGTAATACGTATGGGAATTTTTAATATGGTGATCATTAAAGGAGCTAGAATAAAAGCACCAGGAGCACCTGCAATACCCCCAAAGAATCCTACTACAGCAGACATTATAACAGCCGGAATGGTTTTTATCCTGACTTCCTTCTCAAGATCAGCTGAAGCTGCATCGTTTCTTCTGATCATAAGTGCAGACCCGAAAAGAGCCATAAATGCAAAGACCCCTAATATTATATCAGGATCCAGGGCTTTGGAGAGTATCGCACCCAAGAACGATGCTATGAGTAATGGAATACCCATTTTCAAAATTATTTCATTATTAACAAAACCTCTTTTCCTGTGAAGCAATATTCCCGTTAATGCAGAGCTGAAGACCTGGACACTTGTCATTCCGGCAATCAGCTTCACATCAAATGGTTCCAATCCAAAAAGAGGAGGAATATAGATATAGGCCGGAATAAGAATTACTGCACCTCCCAGACCAAGCATTCCTGAAAGGATTGATGTTGTAAAGGATATTATTCCGATTATTAAAAATTCATTCATACACTGACGGTTTTACCATATTTCCTAAGCCAGGAAACTGTTCCTTCTTCAAGATTATATACTTCAGGATAACCGTGAGCAGCCAGATAATGAGCAACCTCATATGACCGGTTTCCGTGCTGGCAGATCACTATGATTTTTTTATCCCTGGGGAACTTATCCATACTCGACATTATACTTCCCATAGGGATATTAACTACCCCGGGTACTGCACCGAAAGCTCTCAGTTCATATGGTTCCCTGACATCCAATAGGAAGATATCTTTATCATTTTTAATCAAATCATATAACTCGTCAGGATTAATATTACGAAATCCTTCATCATTTGCTTTTATAACTCTTTTGATTCCGCACTGAAGTGTAGCTTTTCCCCCTTCTGTAAATTCGGATATCGGGGGAAAGAAATCTTTTACAAAATTAACGTATTCCTCACGAGTCCGCTTTTGCAGGAAGGGATTATTTTTTCTTTCATCTGATAATAAAGCAAATTCATTGTTTTCATAGTCATGCCCAGGATAAATCTTTGTATTCTCCGGCAGGGTCAGTATCCGTTCAAATAAGCTGCTATATTGGTCTGCAGGGTTACCTCCGGGAAGATCACTTCTGCCTGCCTGCCCGATTAACAACAAGTCTCCGGTAAAGACCTTATCCCCCAGGAGGATTGAAATATGATTATCCGTGTGACCGGGAGTAAATAAAAAATTTAACTCTAATGAATCGAGGATCAATTCTTCGTTATCATCTACATAGTGATCTACTTCGAGTGCCGCATTTGCTCTTAAGATTTCCCCGATCCCGAACTTATCTCCTTCCTCTACAGCTTCCCATTTGTTCTTAGTATTCCCGTGCATCAGGAGTCTGCTTCCGAAAGCTTTCTGCAATTCCCCCGCAGCTGAAATATGATCAACGTGTGTATGAGTATCTATTACATATTTAAGCGAAATCATCTGACGGGTAATAAAATCAAATATGCTGTTAAGATCTTCAATATTCGGGTCAATGATAATCCCGTTCTTTGTATCAGAGTCTGCTATGACATATGATAAATTACCGGTTCCATCAACGGAACGTATCTGTTTAAAAATCATTATTAACACCTAATCATTATTTTATATACATCATTTGAAGCGGCTCAGGCAAAAAGGATTCAGGATATTTCCGGTCGTTTCGATACTTCTCGAAGACTCGGAACACTCACCTGGGTCTTCAATGTATCCGTTTAAAGAGATGCTAGCCTGTTGGCTGAGTGTCCGCGCAGGCGGATGTATCGAAGCCACAAGGGCGGACAGTTCGAATCATCCATATACCGGTATTGTCCGGTCATTTCGATACATTTTCTCGAGGACTCGAAAACACTCAATGACCTTTTCCGTAGCCTGGAGCACTCAATAACCCTTGAATTCTTATAAGAATATTTACACCGTTCTTTTTTCTGAGCGTTCAATATAAAAATTGTAAATATACATTAATAGGGTTGCCGCCACACCGATCAGAAAAAGAATCAGAAAGATTATTGAGGGATCATTTGATCCCCTGGGACCGAAATTTTCATACAGCCATCCCCCCATTGTACCTCCAAAGCCCCAGGCAAAGGCGATCGGTAAAAATGCATATCCCTGGAATAAAGCAACCTGCTCAGGAGGAGCAATATCAGATATATATTCATAAAATCTCGGCGCCTGGGTCTGCTCTCCTATCGAGAAAAGGAATATACCGAGCATTAATAATGGAATCCCTGCAGGTATCCCGTTGAATCCCAAGATATTAAGTTCGACACCTTTAAGTGCAGGCAGGAATAGAAGCCAGAGAAGCCAGCATGCGGTCGCAAATATAAAACCTATGAATATGGCTGTCCTCGTATGAATATTTTTGGTGAGTCTGTTTACAGGTATCTGAAAAACAATAATCGTCCACGCACCAATCGAAATTATTATCTCGACTGGAGCGGTCGACGAAATATAATCCGTAATATAGAGGGGTATAACTATAAAGAACTGCCAGAAGAGTACCCAGTACAATCCGAAAAGTACAAGCAGTGTAACAAATCTTAAATTACCAAGCACCTTAATCATATTCCTAAATACTGTCTTGAGTTCCTGCTTCTTTTCTGCAAGCTTTATCTCCGGTTCTTTAAAGAACAGCAGCGTAGTAATAAACATAAGTGCACAGCTTAATGCGGATACAATATAAACGAACTGAATGCCGAAAGAATCTCTTACCAGGAAAGCAAGTAAAGGACCAATAGCAGCCCCGGTGTTAACAAGCCAGTAATAAATAGCATAGCCTAATGATTTGGTCTCAGGAGTAGATGTAAAAGAAACAGTACCGAGAACACTTGGTTTAATGAATGACCCGCCTATTGCAGTGAAGACCAGTATAACAAACAGGATCCAGTAAAGATTAAAATGTGAATAGAAACCGGAGAACAGTTCCATTCCAGTAGAGCCGATAAGGAAATACCCGATAGCCAGCACAAAAAAAGCAAAGGAGAAAGCTTTTCGAAAACCATATTTATCTGCCAGGGCTCCGGCAAAAATGGGCAGCATATAAATCAAACCCCCGAATACTGAAGAAAGAGTTCCGGCTTCTGTTTCCTGAAGCTTTAAATGATCTCTTAAAAACAACATAAGTATGGTTGCCTGTCCGTAATAAGCCAGCCGTTCAAACAGCTCCATAAAGTTTGCAACCCAGAAGGAAGTCTGAAATCCCGATTTAACCCTCTTCAAAGAAACAGCAATATTCACCGCAACTCCGTTAATTTTTAATTCAGCGAATATAACAATTAAATAAATAATTCTTAATTTTAGTTGATAATGTAAGGCTGGAATGTACAGGAACTACTTTTATTTGAATAGGAGCGTAATTGAGCTCAACGGAGTGCTTGAAGGTCATAAGATCAGAAATATTTATTCCCAGGAGAAGGATAAAATAGTTATTGAATGCACTTCGGGACTCGAAGAGAGATTTTTCATTGAGGTGTGTGTAAATCCCGGACACCCGTATCTTACGGTAAAAGAGGATTTCAGAAGAGCAAGAAAAAATGTGACTGATCTTTTTCCGGAAGCAGAGGGAGCTTCATTATCAGACTGTGAGATTGCTGTTAATGACAGGATTATTAAAATAATTACTTCCGCAGGTAAATTCTATTTTATGATCAGAGGAAAGTTTACAAATTTTGTTTTCCTTAACGGACAGGACCTTCACTTATTTAAACACCATTTCGAAGGATCTTCAGAAGCCCTGATTACTGAACTGAGATCACGCGAATATACGTCAGCGTATAATTTCCCATCTATGACCTCAGATGACTCTGATGCCATCAGAAAAGAATATCCATTCATCAGCAAGGAAGTTATTGCAGAATGCAAATCCAGGATAAGCGCACCGGGGGATTTTAATGCTGTATTAAAACACGTAATAATGGATTTTATCAATTCCAGACCTGCGATATTCTATGATAAAAATAACAACGACCTTCACATTGCACCGGAGACTTTTCATTTATTCAATTTTACCGAGAAGACAGTATTCGATTCTTATTTCCCCGCATTGAACAATTACCTTAGTAAGATGTTTCAGCTCCAATGGATTGTTGAAAGGGAGAAAGCTGTAGAGAGATTATTAGAAAAAGAACTTAATAAGATCACTTCGCGGATCGATAAATTAAAATCCCGTATCGAAAATGGCAGCCGGGAAGATGTGTACCGCAGAACAGCAGAGCTGCTTATGATAAACCGATATTCTCTCCACAAAGGAAATAATGATATTGAGGTGCAGGATGTATATGCCGGGGGTGGGTCGATAAAAATTAGACTTGATCCTGCGCAGTCTGCACAGCAGAACATTGATGCTTATTATGAGAAAGCGAGAAATGAAAAGATAAATTATGAGAAGTCATTACTATTACATAATAGTGCGGAAAGACAGTTGCAAAGATTTCTTTCGATTAAAAAGAGATTTGAAGAGCACAATACAAAAGAGGAGCTGGAAGCGATTATGAAGGAACTGAAGATCAGGGATGAAGTCCATTCTCCGGGGAAAGAAGATATCAGCAGCAAATTCAAGCAGTACATCATAGATAAAGTTTACTTTGTATATGTGGGGAAGGACAGTAAAAATAATGACCTGCTCACTACAAAATTTGCTAAACAGAACGATTACTGGTTCCACGCAAGAAGTGTTTCCGGCTCCCATGTAGTTTTAAGAAATGATAAGGCTAAAGAAAATATCCCGAAGAATATCTTAAAGAAAGCAGCCTCCCTTGCTGCTTACCACAGCAAGGCAAAAACAGCCGGTACTGTACCCGTATCATATACTTTCAAGAAATATGTGGTAAAGAAAAAAGGAATGGAACCGGGTAAAGTTGCTTTATTAAAGGAAGAAGTGCTGTTGGTTAGTCCTGAGATTCCTGAAGGGGCTGAATTTGTTACAGAATAACTAACCCGGACTTGAGAGTGCCCTCGAGTTCTTTTATATCTCCCAGGTCCGGGCAAAACTTAAAAAAGGGTCACAACGGTGATAGTTGTTCAATCGGAGTGCCAGCTTATTTCTTAAAATAATTATCAGTTTGGAGACAATTCTAATTTCAAAATGAGACT
Organism: uncultured Ignavibacteriales bacterium; assembly: GCA_963764685.1. Classification (GTDB taxonomy): domain Bacteria; phylum Bacteroidota; class Ignavibacteria; order Ignavibacteriales; family Ignavibacteriaceae; genus CAVXTT01. The sequence goes on along the minus strand of CAVXTT010000018.1, from coordinate 170,822 downwards.
ACCTTTCCTAATGTATCTCTTTTGAACACCTGGAAACTTAATCCCGATAATACCTATTCAACTGAATTTAAAATAGCCGTAAATATTTCTTTCCCAGTGTCTATAATTTCATCCGGCGGGAGAAACCTGGGGTTATGAAGTCCGTACCTCTCCCCTCTTGAAGTACCCAGCCAAAACATAAAGGATGGATATTTTTGTGAAAAGAAACCAAAGTCCTCCCCTGTCATTTTATATCCGCAGTCGATAAATGAATAGTTCTTTTGCAGAACATTTTTAATCTTATCAAACAATCCCCCGTCAACAACAACTTCAGGGTAGTGTGCCCCTCTCTGTAATTTGTAATCAACCCCGGTAATTTGTTTTACGGATTCAAGAATAACAATCAGTCTTTCCGCATACTCTTCTGCTTTTTCGCTTTTTAGGCTCCTGATGGTTCCTTCCAATTTGGCATAAGCGGGGATAATATTTCTTACTTCACCGGAAGTTATTTTCCCTGTACCAAAAACGAAAGGTTCGGAGTAATTTTTCGGCAGACTATCTACTGCATCAAGAAATAATCTCAACGCACTTAATGCATTTTTCCCCTCATAAGGAAATGCAACGTGGGCACTTACCCCGAAAAACTCAATGTCGATCTCAAGTGATGAAGCAAATAATACTCCTTTTGTACTTGCGATGGTACTCTCAGGATATTCATCTGTTAAGTGAAGTGCAAATGCATTTTTTATTATGAATTTGTCAAATGCTCCCGTTCCATAAAACTTCATTGCGCCGCCGCCGCTTTCTTCTGCAGGCTGAAAAAGGAACAAGATATTTTTATCAATACCTTTTTTTACTGTTTCGATTAGAAATGAATAGAGTATAGACGTATGAACATCGTGTCCGCAGGCGTGCATATTATTATTTTCAGATCTGAAATCAATACTGGTTTCCTCTTTTACCGGAAGAGCATCAATATCAGCCCTGAAGAGAACATAATCTCCCCCATTGACTTTATACTCAACAAGCAGTCCGGTTTCCAAAGGAGTGTGGATCTTCAGGCAGTTAGAATTCAATGCTTCGACAGCTGATTTTAATCAGCTTAGTAGTTTCATATTCATTAAATGCCAGTTCCGGATTCCGGTGCAGCTTATGTCTAAGCTCAACAGGTGTGATCATCATAATTCAAATGCTCCCGTCAGAGCCTTTATCGCTTTTTCTTTAAATTCTTTTTCCACCAGGCAGGATATTTTAATTTCGGATGTGGTAACAAGTTTAACCGGTATTCCTTTTAATGCATTAAAGAATTTTGCAGCAACACCGCTGCTGGATTTCATCCCCACACCCACTATTGATATTTTTGAATACCCGGTATGATAATGAATATTCAGGCTTTGCAGATCTTTCAGAAGATGTCCCAGTGCAACTTCCATATGCTGTTGTTTATCCTCCACGATTGTAAATGAGATATTTAATCCCGAGTTGCTTATTATGGATATCATATCAACATTCAGCTCTTCCCTTGCCGCACTTTCAAAAATATTCTGCACAAGCGTATAATCAAGCGGAAGGTTTGTAAGTGTAACCTGTGTCTGGTCATCCATTACACTCAGACCTGTTACAAGGGGTTGTTCAATATTTTTTTCTATCACGTAGCTTCCCTCCTCATCAGAAAATGTTGAAGCACAATAAATATTTATTCCGAATTTCTTAGCTATCTCAACTGAGCGGCTGTGAAGCACCTTTGCTCCCAAACTTGCCATCTCAAGCATCTCATCATAAGTAACAAATTTTAATTTTCGCGCCTGCGGAAATAATCTCGGATCGGTAGTATAGATACCCGGGACATCGCTATAAATTTCACAGGGGGCATTTAATGAAGCTGCCAGGGCAACTGCCGATGTATCAGATCCACCCCTTCCCAGTGTAGTTATTTCTCCATCTTCTGTAATGCCCTGAAAACCCGTTACGATCACTGCATCATTTACAAGCAGTGCATTGAGCAGTTTATCAGTTTTAAGATTTTTTATTCTTGCTTCATTAAAATTGCTTGTAGTTACTATCTCAAGCTGCCAGGCATTTAATGATTTACTTCTTACTTTAATCTCTGTTAATGCGATTGACAAAAGCGCTGCTGTAACCTGTTCCCCTGTGGTTAAGAGCATATCCAGTTCGCGGGGAGATGGCAATGAAGTTATTTCCTTTGCAAGTCCGATTAAATTATCGGTTGTCTTCCCCATTGCAGATACCACTACCACCAGCTTTTTACCGGTAAGGATTTTAGCTCTGATCTTCTCTGCAATGATTTTTATTTTTGCCGTATCGGCAACCGAGCTGCCGCCGTATTTTTGTACGATTAACAATTTAATCTGCCTGTTTAATTCTCAGATCAGTTCAATCCACTTCTTGTGGAGCAGATCGAGACATTCTTCTGTCTTATCCTGCTTTACAAGAATTGATATTCTGAATGAAGTAGTAGTGACTCCCAAAACCGAAATGTTATTTTTATTAAGCAGTGATACGGTTTCAGATAGAATAAAATTGTCCCTGTTCAGCCCCTCACCGATCAGCGAGACGGCAGAATAATCATACTCAAAATCAATATCGGTTCCATAGTCAGCAACAAGCTCGTTCCTTATTTTTTCCCATCCGTAAATGTTTGCTATAGAAACTATAAATGAAAATTTCGAGAGAGCTGATCTTTTGTTGAAAATAATATTCAGTTCTTTTATGGGAACCTGGCATTCATCCAGATAGGAAACAATATCCTGAAATTTCGCCGTCATCTCCCCCGTCAGGATTACCCTAACAATATCCTTTTCGTGAACAATAGCTTTGACTCCTTTTTCAGCTCCCGCAGGATGGAGTCTTACAAGTGTCTCCCTGCCTGGATTAAATGCGCTCCTGGCATAAATTGCAATCTTTGATTCCTTGGCAAACTGAACAGCCTGGGCATTGAGAACCTTTGCTCCAGCCATAGACATTTCCTGCATCTGCTGATAAGAGATTTCAGGAAGATGTTTTGCCTCCCTGATCAGGGAAGGGTCTGCAGTATAGACGCCATCGACATCAGAATATATTTCACAGCGTTCTGCATTTAAAGCAGCCGCTAGAGCAACTGCGGAAGTATCAGATCCCCCTCTTCCCAAAGTAGTAATATCCCGTTTATAGCTGACTCCCTGGAATCCCCCGACTACAACAACTTTTCCCTTTTCGAGCTCATCCTGTACACGGACAGGCCTTACCTCAATGACTCTTGCATCATTATGTTTATCATTTGTAATTATTCCTGACTGGGAACCGGTAAGCGAAATAGCATCAATTCCTGATTCTATCAATGCCATACAGAGAAGCGACATTGTGATCCTCTCACCGGTACTAAGCAGCATATCCATTTCGCGCTTGGGAGGATTTGGCGAAATACCCTGTGCAAGCTCTATCAATGAGTTTGTTGTTTTTCCCATAGCAGAAACAACAACAACAACTTCAAAGCCCTCATTTTTAACCGCAATTATTATCCGGGCTACCTGCTTAATTTTTTCAATGTCAGCTAATGAGCTGCCGCCGTATTTCTGAACAACTACTTTCAAAGATTCCTGAAGGTCTCCATCAATTGAGTTTTACTTTTTGTTTTCTCATCTACTTTTTTAATCATTTTTGCAGGAACCCCTGCCATTACGGAGTACGGTTCAACATCTTTTACGACGACAGAACCGGCAGCAATAACGCTTCCCTTGCCGATTTTAACTCCTTCAAGTACCACTGCATTTGCACCAATCAAAACATCATCTTCAACAAATACAGGATCAGCACTCGGCGGCTCAATGACACCGGCCAGGACAGCACCTGCGCCGATGTGACAATTCTTTCCCACTATAGCCCTTCCGCCCACAACAACATTCATGTCTATCATTGTCTTTTCACCAATCACTGCCCCGATATTTAAAACAGCCCCCATCATAATTACACAGTTATCTCCAATATCAACAAAGTCTCTTATAATTGCGCCCGGTTCAATACGCGCTTTATATTTAGAAAGATCTGCAAGCGGAATAGCTGAATTTCTTCTATCGATTTCTATACGGTGTCTTGTTAGATATTCTTTATTCTTCTCATAAAAATCCTGAAATACAGAATATTCACAGAACAGAATACCAGACAGATTATTCCCGTAATATTCCAATCCTTTAAAATCAATATAGTTTAATGTTCCCTGAAGATAAACCCTGACAGGAGTTTTCTTTTCGGCATTGGAGATATAATTTATAATCTCATAAGAATCCATAACTGTTTCTCACTTATTGAATATTACATCGGTAAATGAATAGAAACCATTTTTCTTTTTAATGATAAACTCAGCCGACAGCATAATACCTTCTGCAAACGTTCTTCTGGATGTTGCCGAATGAGTAACAGAGAGTACTTCCCCCAGTCCGCCGAAACTAACAGTATGATCACCCGGAACATTTCCGAGCCGCAGTGAACTGATATTTACTGTTCGCCCCTTAAAAACATTGCTGATCATTTTAGCAGTACCCGACGGTTTATCTTTTTTAAATCGATGATGGGTTTCAGTAATCTCAACATCCCAGTCCCTCAATTTCTCATTAGCCATTTCTGTAAGCTTAAGCATTACCTGTATACCGGTAGAAAAATTATAACTCTGCACAACAGGTACAGACCTGGAAATTTTCTTAAGAGTATTTATCTGTGCTGGCTTCCAGTCCGGTTACTGCCATAATCAGCGGGCAGTTATATTTCTGAACAAGAGAAACTGTAGTTGCAAAAGCAGCTTGGCAGAGAACAGTCGATCAGGAGCTGTGGTTTATCATCGACAACTTCTTCATCCAGATTATAGCTTAGCACCTGGTCATACTTTTTTTCATTCAGGACATTAATTACTTCCGCCCCGAGACGTCCGTTAGAACCTATCACACCATATTTAATAATTTTAGTCTGCATCAGGAATACTTCTTCATTTCTTCATTTAGTAATTTTTCTGTCTTTGGACTTACAGGGATAATTGGGAGTCTGAGTATATTTTCGCAGAAACCGAGCTTTGACATAACATATTTAACAGGTGCAGGACTAATTTCCACAAAGAGTGCATTCATCATTGCAAGGTACATGTTATTATATTGCCGCGCAGCATTCATATCCCCCTTAAGAAGTGAATCCGTTACATGTTTCATTTGTGAAGGATAGGGATTTGAAAATACAGAAATGACACCTTTTCCTCCAAGCGCCATTATAGCAAGTGTCTGATCATCATTTCCGGATAAGACAGTCAGACTGTCATCCTTTATAGATATTAGATGAGCTATCTGTGAGATATTGCCGCTTGCTTCTTTAACTGCCGAGATATTCCTGCACTCCTGATGTATTTTTACGACAGTCTCGGGCAGTATATTCATACCGGTTCTGGAGGGAACATTATAAAGTATTATCGGAAGTGAAGTCCTTTCTGAAATATATTTATAATGATGAACAAGACTTTCCTGGGAACCTTTATTATAATATGGATTTACGATCAACACTCCGTCAGCTTTCAGATCTTCGGCTATTTTGTTCAGCTCGACTACTTTTTTAGTATCATTAGTACCTGTGCCTGCAATTATTTTTATTCTCCCCCCGGCAGTTTCAATCACCTGGGCTAATATTTTTTTTCTTTCTTCTACAGAGATTACGGGGGATTCGCCGGTAGTTCCAAGTACGATTATTGCGTCAACTTTACCTGCAATCTGATGTTCAGTGATCTTTTTTAATGCATTATAATCTACATTAAGGTTATTGTCGAATGGAGTAATAAGAGCAGTACCCACACCTGTAAACATATACACCTTTGGTTTGAATGATTTTGAATGGCTAAAAATAATTATAAAAAGATTCGAATTAAAGGATTACACAGATAATAAAATTTTGAGCACCGGAGAAATTTTACTTTTTATTATGAATTACCTGGCTTTTTCACAGTCGTTATACAATCTGAAGTCTGTACTGGCACTAATCTCGCTCAAAATAAATAACTATTAAAAGATAATCATTGCCTTCTGAGTGCGGCTTGGGTGCGGCATGAGTGCGGCATGAGTGCGGCTGAAAAGGCTTTTAGCCGCAGTTATGCCGCAGTCATACCGCACTCACGCAAAACCCTGAATTATTTAATGGTATAATTTGAATACATTTCATTAATGGAAAAGCTCGATCCTCTCAATATTTTTCATCAAAATGGAGAGTGGATTTCGTTAATGGACTAAATAAAGTCCTTGGTGTGTAATTTTGATCGGCAGAGTTAATTTTTACAGAGCTTCCCGGATGAAATTCCGGGAAGCTTTGTAAATAACAATGATTTGGTCAGAATCGCCTGAATGTCTTTCAGTGAATTTTAATTTTAGTTGTATCTTTTTTATCCTCCTTAGTTGCATCGCCGGTTCCTTCTGTCTTTTCCTGTTTAAGGGATGTCAGCCATTCGGCAAGCTGTTCCAATTGTTCATCGCTTCCCTTAAATGCCTGCGGATGAGATTTGTCTTCTATTTTTTCCTGTTTCGTCAGAAATTTTTCGATAAAGTTTGCCTGGTAAACAGTACCGACTGATGAAAGATCTACCATATTTTTCTTCGTGGTTTTCATCGTAATCGCCTGACTTTGAACCGTGTGGCAGGTAGTGCATTTTGAATCCATAAATACTTTTTTGCCTGGATGGTCTTCCTGCTGATAAATCATAAAACCGGTAATTAGCAGTGCAAGTGCGAACAGCAGCAGCAATATTTTGGTAGTCATTATAATCCTCGTATGATTAAAAATAATTCACAGGATATTATATTGACTTTTTAGCTTGCCGGAATGTCCCTAAATCAAAATATTAAATAGCTGTGATGCAACACCGGATTCTGATTATGATTGGTTAGTGACACCCCCATATTATATTCAAAAATCACAAAAAAAAGAGCGGCTCAAATACGAACCGCTCCAACTAAGTACTAAGAACTAATCAACTACTTAAGAAGCATCATCTTCTTGGTTTGTACAAAGTTTTTAGTAACAATCTGATATATGTATAATCCGGAAGAAACATCAGATGCATTCCAGTTATATTTATATACACCGGCCTGAAGTCCTGTATTAACAAGTTCGGCTACCTTCTCTCCCAATGCACTGTAGATTATCAGTTTAACATTCTGAACATCTTCAGGTATGCTGAACTGAATAGTTGTGCTCGGGTTGAACGGATTAGGATAATTCTGCTCGAGTGCATATACCGAAGGAATAACATTCTCTGCAGCAAACAACTTGCCCGCTGAATTTATAGTTATTTCCTCTCCGGTCTTCAGTCTTGCAATTTCCTTTCCTGTTTCATCTGAAAGTATGATACCTACTCCATCTGCTTTTATCTTTACAGGATATTGGACTCCGGTCATCTCTATTGCCTGAGGTGCACTGCCTAGTCTCTCAGCATATCTCTGGCTTGAGTAACGGACGTCGAACATTCCCTGCGGAGGATAAGGAGGAAGATCAAATTGACTAAGATCTGCTTCATTATTTACTGTATAAAGTGTGTAGCTCTTCTGTGCATTATCGATAATAATAATCTTACCGAGATTCTCTGTCGCCGGTCCTTTAGCAACTTTAGTTGGGCCAGCCGGGCCTGAAGGAATATTTATGGATCCTGCGCCTGTCAGCTTAACCCAATAACCGTAACCGGGAGTGAGTGTTGTTGCCGTTACATAACCGCCTGAATATTCGTAGACTGATCCAGTAATAAGTCCAGGAGGTGTTGTTGTCAGTCCGGAAGTAGGAACTGATTGTTCATATCCTCCGAAAAGATTCCATCCGGCCGCCGCAGTTATCGGAGCGTGCGCTACCTTCTGTATACCGCCTGCGGGCCACTCGTCGCCTGTATTATAAGTCTGGGCACCAAGATTCTTCATCCAGTAACCAATTCCCGGACTTGCCACTGTTACAGGTTGATATCCACCCTGGAATTTAAATACTCCAGCTGTAGGATCCTTACCCGGCCACCAGGTTGTAACATTTTGATTAGTAGGAAGTAAACCGGGGATTGATACCATATTCCAGCCATTTGCGACATTTACTGTTAACGGGAATGTATTACTTAAAGTGTATTCTCCGTAAAGGCAGAAATTATCAAGCACCCACCACCAGTCCCAGAGAGGTTGAACAGATCTTAATCTGAATTTAACATTCGCGTGCCCGGCTGCGACAGAACTTATATCAACAACTTCGTGGGAATTACGAACACTTACACCTACTTTATCCCATACACCAACCCAGGGCCCGGCATTCACGCTTACTTCGACGTGGGCTTCATCAGTTGCCCGCAAAAACAGCCAGTCATTATCAAATTCCAGTCCTTACAGTTGTATAAATCGAGAAATCGAATGCCTGGTTTAAAGTTGCGGTCGATAACATTAAGCTGCCACTTCCGCATTCATCAACATCTGCGGTCATTATCCCACCGGTTGCAGCGGGGGGTAAAGTGTATGCATTGGGGAAAGGTGCAGTTCTTATCATCCAGACACAGCCTGCTGTTCCGCCGTCATTGGTGATTGTCCATCCCCCCAGTCCGGATTCAAATGGTTCACAGAAAAGTGAATCGATTACTAAATTTGGATCGGGCATTGTTGTAAAAGACCAGAAAGAACCGCCGACATTGCAGGTATCATTCTTCCCGACTATTCTCCATTGGTAAATTTTATTAAAGTCCAATGGTTCAAACGAAGCTAACGAAAAAGATGAAATTGGGGAGCCGTTGTACACCTGCAGAACATTGCCAAGTTCACCAAACCATATTTCCAGTTGTGTGGCACCCGACCCATTTGTCCAGGAGAGTGTATTACCGGTAACTGCTAAATTTGTAGCTCCGTTTGCCGGACTTGGGTTTGTAGCCGGATTAATGGGACAGGGAGGTCCAATTGTAATGCCTTCATAATAAACATTGGGGTCTTTACGAGGAGGACCTGCTGCATAGTCAGACCGGTTGTCGGCCCATACTACATGAAATTTTGAATTTGTGGCTACAGCATGATTATAATCTCCCATATAGACAAGGTTAACTATGTCATCGCGGCCAAATTCGGGGAGGGAAGCAACATCACTTACAGGAAAGCTTGGATTCAAAATAACAGATGAGCCGGAGATTATTCCGGTTCGTCCATAGTACTTGAATAAATTATTACCAACTGGATCCTCCTGACGGCTATAGTAGAAAAATCCGATATTAGCGCCATTAGGTGAAACAGCAATTGTGGGCATCCATTGATCAGTTGTTGTTGCATCATCATTAACACGAACAGGAGCACTCCAGGTTGCACCTCCGTCGGTGGACATTACATAAAAAATATCTGCCTTATCAGCACCGGCAGCTTTATTATCATAAGTAACATAAAGATGCCCGCTTACAGGATTAACGGCTACGTGAGGAAATTCGCTGGAACGAAAAGCTGATGGGGTACCTATTCCTTGTCTGATACCGACCAATCCGAGATCCCCATTAACTCCTCCAACCAGACCGGTGGCAACTGTAACAGGTGCTGCAAATGTAAGGCCCTGATCGACCGACTTACGAACTCTCAGGCCGCTAAGACCTGCGTACCAAAACGCATAAACTGAGTGATCGGGACCGACTACAATAAATGCACCCTGGTTTCCCGGATCGATCAGCACCCCGGGGCTGAACGTAAGCCCTCCGTCCACTGAGCGGTAAACATAAATACCTGTAGCTCCGCTAAACCGACGAGATATCAGATAAACATTGCCGTTACCTGCCCCAACAAAATTGTCTACTGTAATCCATTCTTTATCTTCGGAACTTCCACCGGGCGTGCCATTAGCAGGTGGAGACCAGGTAATACCGCCATCATCGGAGCGGTAGACCTGAATATTCCCCGGAGCGTTGAAACCGAGTGTTGCAAAATAGATTCTCCCCGTAGTTTCATTACGTGCGAGGACAGGATCGCCGGCATCTCCTATTGCGCTGGCAGGCAGTACACCGCCATCAATAAATGATGCGCCGCTATTGGTTGAGTAAGACCATCCGGTAAAGTGACTGCCGGATGCAAAAGAACCTGCATCATTAAAACCGATTACCACATTATTCCCAAAAGCCAGGATCGAGGTTTCACTCTGCGTGAACTGCCCGGTTGCAGTACCACCTGTATTGTTATTTACTAATACGTCAACACCTTCCGGTGACGGAACCAGAGCCTCTTCTTTGGGTAGTTCGCCATTCTTTTCTTTTTGTGGAGGGATATCATGATTCCGTTCAATGAACCTGTCACGTACTTCATCCTTGATAACGGGAAGTCTCTCTGCATTTTCATTTTGTGCGAAAGATGGAATGCCGCCAAGAAAAAAAGCGTCGGCAGAAGAAGAAAAAGAGTACTGTATTTTTTCATTTAACTTACCTTATGATATGTGAGATATTAATTAATTTCTTGTGAGGATCTTATTTGGAAATTCTGAGCCTGAATAGTCCAAATCTATTATTGTATTTTCTGCCTGGAGAAATACAAATTACATTTGATTGCAGACGGATAGGGTGAGTAGTTTATTTATCTGTCTGTTATGAATATACAAATAATAACAGTGCATTTTTAAGGTATTATTCTTATGTGACCTGCAGCAACCAGCCCCTTGACTTGAAATCAGAAATGATCTCAATTAAGTTGTTTTGAAATTATAACTTTTTGGCAATATATTTGTATCCCGTTTAATGATTTATGCACCCGTAGCTCAACTGGATAGAGCGTTTGACTACGGATCAAAAGGTTGAGGGTTCGAATCCTTCCGGGTGTACAACTATTTTATATTTCAACCAGCGTGGGTTCGTGGTAATGGAGTATAAATTCTGTCCCCTTGTCATTATGCACTTCGATAGTACCATCCAACTGGTCCGTTAAAGTAAGTATTAGCTGCATTCCCAGTCCTTGTGAATTATACATATCGAATCCTTTAGGGAAGCCGATGCCGTCATCATAAATTCTTAAAAATGATTCGTTCTCATTTTGCTTCAATTCTATAACTACATTTCCCCTACGGCTGTCCGGGAAGGCGTGCTTGAATGTATTTGATAAAATCTCAGTAATGATCAGACCAAGAGGAATAGCCAGATCAATCGATATCATTTTGTCTTCTATAATCTCCGTGATCTTTATTTTATCGGGTGAAATATCAAATGAATGTACCAGATGAGAGACAAGGGAGCGTATGTACTTATTTGTGTTAATGTTAGCAAGATCGACCGTATATAATTCCTGGTGTATCAAAGCCATTGATTTAATCCTGTTTTGCGCATCGAGGAAAATTCTTCGGGTTCTATCGTCGTCAATGGTATTTGCCTGCAGATTAAGGAGGCTGTTAATTGTCTGAAGATTATTTTTAACCCTGTGATGAACTTCTTTCAGCAGTACTTCTTTTTCTTTTAAGGTTTTATAAAGATGCTCTTCGGCTCTTTTCTTTTCAGTCATATCTCTTACAATGCTCTGGAAAAATACAGTCCCTTCAACTTCAATAAAACGTGAGCTTGATTCGACCGGAAAGGCAGTACCGTCTTTTTTTCTATGAACAGCTTCATATAGTAATCCCCCCTGGTCTGATGCATCTGAAAATATTTTCTGTATATCTTCCTTTGAATTTAAGACATCCAGATGCTTAATGTTCATCCGCCTTAATTCTTCAGCCGAGTAGCCATACAGAGATGTTGCTTTCTCATTTGAATAACTTATGTTCCCCTTATCATCAGTAAGAAGAATAATATCGTTTGCATATTTCGTAAGGAACTCAAAATTTTTAACCAGTGCTTTCCTGTCAAGTTCGGCATCATATAATTTTTTATAAAATGCTGCCTTCTGATTCCTGAAAAGAAAACCGATAATAGCGGCTGTTGCTCCGGTTAACACAATACCTATAAGAAGGACAAAAAAAGTTAATTCCCTTAGAGGAGCATACACTTCAGCAAGATCAGTTTTAGCTATAAGTATCCAGCTTGTATTCGGAACCTCTTCAATATCTGCAAGTACAGGCACACCTCTGTAATCCCTCCCTTGCACAATCCCTCTTTTTCCTTTAAATGCCTGATTAACGGGGCGGTCTATATCTTCAAGAGAAAATCTTTGGGAGAAAGGTCTTTTGGGAGAATGCCGAACCCAGTTCAGGTAGACAAGGCTATCCGGACCCTGTTTTCTCCATAAAACTATTTCTGAGGTTGGACTTGAATTTGGCCATCCTTTTAAAATTTTGTAAAGATAATTTTCGGGGTCTATTCTCAGTATTAACAACCCGACATCTCTCCCGCCTGCGGTTTTCTTATAAGCAAGAGGTACGTACAAGTCCATGACGATCGAACTGTCGGAAAGCATATAAAGATCAGACACGACAGCTTTTTTGTTTTCAATTACCTTATGAAGAAAACTGGAGTCTGGAATACTCATCGATAAATCCCCTCCCCTTCTTCTTAATTTTGTATCGAGAATACTTATTTGAGAATAGCCTTTATGATCAATAAATGAATCGATCCACTCATTGATTTCCCTCAGATCGCTTTTATTCCTTGTCCTGAAAAAGAAATCTATTCTGGAAATAAAGAAAGGATCTTCTGTAATAACTTCAGCATCGCCAACCTTGTCTTCCCTCCAGTAATACACCTGATTTATTTTCAGATCAGTTATTGCAGATAATTCGGAATGTTTTTCCCGTATCAGATCGGTCTTACGGATCTGATAAAATGCTACCCCGGATAATGCAATAAGAATCGTTAAAATTATAAAAAGTGTAAAGTAATACCGCTTTATATTTGTCCGGATAAAGTTTTCCATCGCAATAGTGAAGCTAACAGTTTAACAGGAATAAGTACTTTGACAGGGATCACTATTCCTTAATTATACTTTGTTTTGATAATTGCTGTGTGAATTCTTTCGCTTAACCGGTGACCATTAAACCAAGATATTTCCTTGCTGCAATCAGGGAATCATCTATATTGGCAAAGATATTTTCAGAACCGATAGTGTTTAAAAATCCTGACCTTTCCAGAGCTATCAGCGGCTGGGCGTGCACACCGGAAAGTATTAAACGGGTATTTGTCTTTTTTGATTCCTTAAAAAGTTCCGATAACACGTTAAGGCCCGTAGCGTCGATCGCCGGCACATTCCGCATCCTGATTATCCTGACCTTAGGCGGCTTTTCAATAAAGCGCATCGCCTCTTTAAATTTTTCAGCGGCACCAAAGAAGAAAGGACCATTTACCTCGAAAACTTCTACCCCGTCAGGTATAGATTTCCTGTCTATTGCCATAGGATCGTAACTTTCTTCATCTCCATCATCCTTAAATTCTCTCCTGACAACCTCAATATTCGTAACGGCTGCCATTCTCCTCATAAATAGAAATACGGAAAGTACCATTCCTATCTCGATAGCCAGGGTAAGATCAAATATGACAGTTAACCCGAATGTTGTTAAAAGTACGGCTACATCGCTTCTGGGACTCTTAAGCAGGGCGATAAAACTCTTCCACTCACTCATATTATAAGCAACAGTAATAAGTATTGCCGCAAGTGCAGCCATAGGGATCATCAATGCATATTTGCCGAAGAAAAGCATTATCAGTAATAATACAACCGCGTGGATTATCCCTGCAACAGGAGTTTTGCCTCCGTTCTTGATATTAGTTGCAGTACGAGCGATAGCTCCTGTAACAGGTATGCCTCCGAAAAGAGGTACAACAACATTTGCCGCACCCTGTGCAATTAATTCCATATTACTTCTATGTCTCCCCCCTATCATACCATCAGCGACAACAGCAGAAAGAAGTGATTCAATAGCCGCCAGCAATGCAATTGTTGTAGCAGGCTGTATCAGATTTTTTATCAGGCTCAGGTTTACAGGGATAACTGATGGTGCCGGAATTGAAGCAGAGATATTACCGAATCTCTCTCCTATTGTTTCTACCGGCAGCTTAAAAAGATAGACAATTGCTGTTGTTAAAATTATTGCAATCAGCGAACCGGGAATCTTTCTGGTTATACGGGGAATAAAAATTATTATTATAAGAGCAAATACTCCCGTACCAAGTGCGTAGAAATTGATTGAGGACAAATTCCGACTGTAAGTTACCCACTGACCAAAGAAATCCGGATCCTGTACTTTAATATTTAATCCCAAAAGGTCTTTTATCTGTGTGGAAAATATTATCAAAGCAATGCCTGCGGTAAAACCTACCACTACCTGGTGCGGTATAAACTTTATCATAGAGCCGAACCGGGCAAACCCCATTATCATTAAAATCGTGCCCGCCATCATTGTTGCAATAAGCAGCCCGTTAGCACCATAAGTATTGATAATACCGTAAACAATAATTATGAATGCTCCGGTAGGTCCGCCTATTTGGACTTTACTTCCACCCAGCAGGGATACGATAAAGCCTCCAATAATGGCGGAAATTATCCCTTTTTCAGGTGAAACACCTGACGCAATACCAAAAGCTATTGCCAGTGGAAGTGCAACTACTCCCACAATGACCCCGGCAGACAGATCGGAAATGAATGTATTCTTGTTATAATCTTTAAGAAGAGTAAATAATTTAGGTTTGAGCATTAAGGAAAATAAAAAATGATTGATAAATTAAAGATAAGAATTTTTTTCTTTGTCCTTAAAATATTTTAACGGCGGGTATAAAAAAGATGGATAGCCTTCTACGGGTTTGACGCCGTGTACTAACTATCCATCAATTTTAATAATTAAATTAATAATGTATTAAAACCGAAACAAGAACCGAAGTCCTTATCTCTGATACAAAAATAAAAATAGCAGGATAAATGTCAATATGTACTTTAATAAAATTTTCAGAATGATCTTTATATCACACCTAAAAAATTTTTATTTTACTTTCACCACCACCATTGTCATATCATCGTGTTGTTTGGCTTTTCCTATAAACGCTTTTACATCGTTAAAGATTACATCCATAATTTCTTCAGCTGAGCGGTCTGAATATTTTACAACAGCTTCACTTAGCCTTTCTTCTCCGTATTCATCTTTAGTTTTATTCATTGCTTCTGTAAAGCCGTCTGTATAAAAGACAAATACATCTCCCTGTTCAAAAGGGACATTCATTTCTTTTAATGTTTTATTAAAGATATTCCCTTTCTCAAGACCTAAGGCGAGGCCCTTTGGATCAATCTTTTGGATTGTTCCTGCAGCTGTTTTTCTGGCAATTACCGGATTATGACCGGCACGTGCCAAGGTTAGTGTCTTCTCTTCGATATCAAATATTCCGTATATCATACTAATGAATGTACCTCTCTCCACGTTTTCATAAAAGAGCTCATTCATTTTCATCAGCATTTCGGATGATGATTCCGACATTTTTGAAAGTGCTTTAAGGAAACCTTTTGTCAATGTCATATAAAAAGCTGCCTGGGTACCCTTACCGGAAACATCACCTATGATGATGCCAAGCTTCTTATCACTGAGCTTTACAAAATCATAATAGTCTCCGCCGACCTCCAGTGCAGGGAGACAGCGCGAGGCAACCTGTAAGCCGCTGAACTCCGGTGTGCGCTGCGGAAGAAAACTCATCTGTACATCTCTCGCTATTTCAAGTTCCCTCTGCAGCCGCTGACGCTCGGTAATATTCTTAACAAATGCGGGGGTAATATTCTTAAAATCGGTCACTTTATCCTGTGTAAAGAGTGTAATTATCGAATATATGGTTAGGAGGACAAATAATGACAGCAGTAAATACCCCGGCTCTGAATAATTCACATTGCCTGATTTGAAAAAAGTAAATGCACCGCTCATCATATTGAAAGCAGCAAGGGCTATAATCACAGTCAGAACATCTGTTTTATAAAACAGATAAACAAGAAGTGCGCCTGCTGCCATCTCAATTATTATAGCAAGGTAAACAGGATTTATCTTTTCCATATTTACGCTGCCCCATAAAATTGATGTTATAAGCAGCAGCGGCAGAAATGTACTGAACCTTCTTTTTAATCCTGAACAAAGGAAGAGGAAAAATACCGCAGCAATAAAAATTGCGGCATATATGTTATGTATAAAAAGTGTAAAAACGGGAGCAGCTGAATTAACGTTGCCAAGGAATTGATTATCTTCAATTATATATGAGACAGGGAAAAGTAATGATGCTGCATAAAATAAAAGCAGCCAGATGGCAGCAATCAAAAACCCGGCGGAGGAACCTGTTAAAAAAGCAGTACCTATTTTAGAATGCAGCGAGTAGCCCTTTGTAAGGAGATCTGTGGATATAAATTTTTCCTCCCAGGTTTCTCTTGTAATTGTTTCGCTTACTGCCCAGAGCAGAATTATTGCAGCACCGTAAAGTACAGGTCCCAGAAGAAGCGGGAGAAGTATTTCCCATCCCAGCTGATCTCCTATCATAAAATACAGCTCAATGCCAAAAAGAACTGCAGTCAGAAGTCCCATAATGACGGCTGTTCTGAATCCTATCTCGAAAGCCCTTATCCTTCTGAAAGCTACAATTGCAATCAGAATAAATATAACTATATAGAAAAGTATTTGTGCTATCGCGTGAAAGATGGGTTGAATATCGCTTGAATATTTATCTGAGGGAACGATCTCCTCGATCTTAAAATTTGAGACCAGTTCCCCGGACAGGACGAGTGTAACTTTCATATCATTATTCAGATATCTTGATTTTCCTGTCCAGATAAACTTGTTTTCTGTTCTATCTCCGCTCTCGCTTTTTTCCTCAGTCTTTAGTGTATAATGATTTATTGCCGTGTCTGAGAATTTTAATGAATCAGTCGAGATATTTTCAAGCGAAGTATATTTTACGAGAAAAGAATCAGCGATCCCTCTGGCTTCATCGAATGTTATTTTCTTAAGGTTTACCGAGTCAAGGTCGTATCTTGTAAATTCTAAAAGATCTCCTCTGACTGAATAACTTAAACTGATTTGATCTTCTCCCCGGGAATCACGGTTCCGGCGCGACCCTGAGCCTGATATTGTAATATTTGAACGATCCTTTTTAGACCATACGATATCCCAGTAAAAAACAGCAATATCACTTCTCATAAGTCTGTTAGCTTGGTCTAATCCCTTTTCCACCTGGAGCTGCTGCATTAGATCCTTGTTGGAAATGAGTGTTATATCCGGTTTCAGGCTATCGGTTTTTATTTTAAAATCATCAAGGAGAATAGCTGAACGCTGCCGGATCTCGGATTCATCAATCTTGAGGTTAAGACCTCCGAGAGGGTGAACCTTCTCAAAGAGACTATTATATATTAAAAGTGCAGCAGCTGTGGACAGGAAAAACCAGAGAAGAATTCTTGTTTTAGACATCTTCGGTCTTAAGAGTTATTATTATTAAAGCAAATTTACTAAACTCTTTCAAGCGTACAATAAAATTATTACGGACGGCAGGTTCCTCAGGCGGCAGTTGAAAAACTGCTGAGCGCCTGCTTGATGGAAGGATAAATTTTAAAGATCCGTGATGTTCCGGTTATATCCATTACCGATTGAGCAGAGGCTTTAAAACCAACAAGCCTGATATCCCCTCCAACCGCAGTTGTTTTTTTAAATGCTGCCAGTATAACACCAAGAAATGTTGAGTCGATATATTCGCATTCATTCATATCTATGATAATATGTTTAACGCCATTATCAACTTCGCTGTTAACAAGCTTTTTGAATTCACCGGATTCTTTTGTTGTGGCATGCTTCAGGTTAACGGTAATAATTGAAACACCCTCTTCAGAAATTTTATGAAATGACATTTTGTAATAATAAAAATTAATATATTAGAATAATTTAACTACATATCTACTTAATTAAGCAACAGTAATTTAAATTCCGCAGGTCTGTCTTCATAAAGCTTTATACCTGGCATTGGTAAATGAAAAAGGTTAAGGGTTTTACCGGTGAAGTCAATATACTTATTATCTGACTTTAAGAAGTAATACAGATCAAGATCGAGTCCAATAATAAATTCCCTTTCAGTTGCTCCCTTTCCTACACTGTAACCGACAGCCGGATGTAAAAAGGCAGGCCATATTTTTCCGACGGTGGAGGGAGATAATCCTGCAATATTACAGGAGAGCCAGTAAATATGTCCGTCATAATGACTGCTGAATTTCGGAGGGAACTGCCATCCGTCCGGGAGGAAAGTAACTCCACTTAAAATCAAAATTATTCAGCACCGGAATTTTCCCCTGCAGATAGGCATAGGTTAGTCCGCTGATATTTGAGATAAGATCTTTTACATCAAAACCATATTGGGAATACCCATCCCCTACTTCTATTATTAAAGCCATACCGAGTGTTAATGATGCGGAAAGAATATCTGCCGTAGCATCACTATAGCCTCCCAGCAGAAAAATACCCTTCTGAAATTTAAAGAAGAAATAAGATGTGTAGAAATGTCCCAATTTATCAATTCCATATTCCCCCGGGTTATCCAGCCAGTTTGAATTCATAAAACTGAACGGCTGCTGATCATCTTTCCACCAGGTAACATATGAATCTATCATTGTGGCAATATAGATGCCCGAGACTGCTGCCAGTGATATAGTTTTGCCATTAAGGAATCCGGAGGAATCCTGCGGCTCTTTCTGTACCTGAGCAAGAAGAGGACTTAAACCAAAAAGTACAATAAATAAAATAGTTTTAAGTTTAGAAATCAAAATAAAAACCAATAGTATTCTTTATATCTTTCAGATCGTATAACTGACCTCTTTCCTCGAAACCTCTCCTGTGTGTGTATGCTAACCGGAAAGCTGTATCTTTCGATCCGTTCAGCTTAAATCCAATCTGATAACTTTGAGTGCTTCCGTAATTTACTTCAGATTTGAGCTTTAAATCAAGTGCTGCATAGACTGAAATGATATCAGAAAATTTTTTTTCTCCTTCAGCCCCAGCCTGAATTAAAAAATGTTCATCAACAGGTTCATTATGAAAATTATAATTAACTCCTGCAGTAAATCCTTCCGTTGATAATATTAATTTTGTATTGGGCGTGAAGCCCTACATAATCCCTTACATAGCTTATTGGATAATGTCCAAGTTCAATTATACCGTCATCTGCATAATGTGCACTCAGATGCCCCAGCAGAAACCGTAAGGTTAATTTTTCCTGAATCGCGAAGTCAGAATAAAACTCGACCAGGTAATCGATTGTGTATACCTGTATATGTCCCGGGGTTTTAATAACTGTACTAAAAGCCGCTGCGGCAGCGGTTAATTGCACCGGCAGTTCATATAATGTTATATCTGCAAACTGAAATGCATTACCAATGTTTCCGAACCATTCGCTTGTTTCGAGATGTTTCGATAACGAAAACTGTGGTGATATTGCATCAGCGTAATAAGGTTTATAGAATTTCTTTGCTGGAAGGAACTCTATCTGGAAGTCCTGGGCAAAGGAAGGAAGTATCAATTATTGTTATAAATACCGGGAGTAAAATTCTCATTTCCAATTTTCTCTTAATTTGAATGATGTAATTATAAGCAGAATAAAATAAAAAATTTTTTTATTGTATATATTTATTGATAATTGTTAAGTTTCGCGTGTAAATAACATTTTATTACACCTCTCGAAGGGAAACGTTCTTATGAAGCTAAAATTACTATCAGCTTTCTCTGCAGTTATCCTGCTTTCTTCAACAATTCTCCCCAACGGTTTGAGTCTAAACAGTATTGGCCCCCGTGCATTTGGGATGGGGGGAGCCTTTGTAGGCCTGGCAAGTGATTACAGTGCCATTTACTGGAATCCTGCCGGTTTGGCCCTTCTTAAGGGAAATTATGTCACTGTCTTTGCAACTGATGTAATCCCGGTCTCTACTTATACATACGATCCTGCCCATATTGATGCAGAATCAGAAGCTAACCATTATATCTCACCTAATTTTATGGGATATATGAGTTTTAATCCGGATCCAAAACTTACGATAGGTCTTGGGGTTTATATTCCTGCCGGAATAGGCACAGAATGGAATGGGGATGATCTAACAGCTTTCAGTGGTGGTACCAGTGTTGAATGGATGACTAAGATAGGGGTTATCAATTTCTCTCCCGTGATTGCTTATTCGTTTAACGAAAACTTCAGCATAGGTGCAGCATTTAATCTTTACTACGGAATGTTCGATCTGAAACGGCCAGGTGGAGGCGGTGCACAATATTCAGAGGAATCTGACGGTATAGGATACGGTGCAACATTTGGTGCATTATATAAGATTAACAAAATGTTCAGTATCGGAGCTTCTTTCAGAACAAAATCAACTGTCGAAATGAGTGGTACTGCTAAAAATCCAGCATTAGCCCCGGCAGGTGCTCCCGAAAGTGAATTTGACAGGGATGTTTCCTGGCCGATGTGGGTAGCCGGCGGTATAGCCTTTACTCCATTCGATAAATTAACCTTTACTTTGGATGCTCAATACAGCCAATGGTCAGAAAGTGAAGATGTGCTTGTTACTGAATTCAAAAATGATACCTGGAAAACTGTAGTAGGAGAAAATGGAAATTTCATTCTTCATTGGGAAGATGCAACACAAATTAGATTTGGTGCAGAGTATACGCTCACTGAAAATCTTGCTCTAAGAGCTGGTTACTATAACGACCCGGCTCCGGCTCCCGATGAAACTTATAATATTCTATTCCCCAGCGTTACTTATAATGCTGTTACTATCGGAGCTGGATATAAAGTATCTAACTTTACAATTGATGCAGGACTTGAATATCTGATCGGAACAGAAAGAGTAATTACTGCTTCGGAAGATAATATGCCTGGTACTCACAATACGAATATTACTGCTTTCACAATTGGATTAGGATACGCTTTCTGATATTTTTCTTTCTTTGTAACAAGAACCCGGTTCAAAAAGAACCGGGTTTTTTGTATCCAAATCAAATAGCCTCACTAATGGAAATTAAGCAGATTGCAATTGCGCTTAAAAAAACTGCCAGAAAAAGAACATACGAGACCACATTAAAGCAAAAGTGATCAGATCTTCAATTCGTCAATATTTTTGAACTGCTCTAATAATTCCGGATTGGCAATTGCATCTCTATTTTCTGCAGTTTCATCCCCGTTAATAATTCTTGTTACTGCTATTTCTACTTTTTTCCCATTCAATGTTCTGGGTATATCTTTTACTTTTATTATTTTGGCTGGAATGTGTCTGGGTGTAGCTGAGTTTCTAATCTCTTTTTTTATTTTGTTAATAAGACCTTCAGTCAAATCCATTCCTTCTTTTAAAACTACAAAGAGAATTACACGCACATCATTATTCCAATTCTGCCCAATTACAAGACTATCGCTTATTTCCTCAATTGATTCAACAATATTATAAATTTCTGCCGTACCTATCCTTACTCCCCCCGGGTTTAATGTGGCATCCGACCTTCCATAAACTATTATGCCTCCGGTGTCTGTTATCTCTATAAAATCACCGTGACGCCATATGCCGGGATAAACATTAAAATATGCCTGCCGGTATTTTTCACCATCAGGATCATCCCAGAAATAAACCGGCATCGAAGGAAATGGTTTAGTGCATACCAGCTCTCCTTTTTTATTTTCCACTGACTTACTGTTTGTATCAAAAGCCTCAACTTTCATCCCCAATCCCCTGCATTGGATCTCCCCGGCATAGACAGGAAGAACAGGACACCCAAGCATAAAGCAGGAAATAATATCTGTCCCCCCTGATATAGATGACAGCTGGATATCCCCCTTTACACTTTCATAAACCCACTTAAAGTTTTCTGCCGATAAAGGGGAGCCAGTGGATAAAATTGTTCTTAATGCTGAAAGATCAAACTGTTTTGCAGGTATTAAATTTCTCTTCTGACAGAGTGAAAGATATTTAGGACTTGTGCCGAATATTGTAATCCCATCCTCTTCAATCTTTCTCCATAATATATCAGTGCCGGGATATACCGGGCTCCCGTCATAAAGTACTATGGTTGCTCCCACCTGCAGAGAACTCACCAGCCAGTTCCACATCATCCACCCGGTGGTAGTAAAGTATATTATTTTATCGTGTCTATTCAGGTCTGTATGCAGTGCAAGTTCTTTATAGTGCTGCAGCAGGGTCCCTCCTGCACCGTGAACCATACATTTCGGCTTACCGGTTGTACCGGAAGAATACATTATATAAACAGGGTGATCGAACGGAAGCTGCTTAAATGAAAGTTGATGATCAAATAAAGATGTTAATTGATTATAATTTAGGTACTTATCGCCTTTTGTAGATATTTCAGATGTATGTTTATCTCCAATAAAATCATAAAATTTATCAATGTAAACTACCGTTTCAAGTGAAGTTATTCTATCCGCAATCTCCTTAATTTTATCCCTGCAATCTATAATTTTACCCTCATATGAGTATTCCTTTGAAGCAAATAATACTTTCGGGGAGATCTGACCAAACCTATCAATCACTCCCTGAACTCCAAAATCAGGGGAGCACGATGACCACAATGCTCCCAAACTTGCAGAAGCCAGCATTCCTATCACCGCTTCAGGAATATTTGGAATATATGCCGCGACCCTGTCCCCTGCTGTAACCCCCAGAGCTTTCAGTCCTGCGGCACAGCGACTTACTTCTTCAAAAAGCTCCTTATAGCTCAGGTTAATAACCGGTTCATTTTCCCTGATACTGATAATCGCAGGATGTTCATCTTTATACTTAAGCAGATTTTCAGCAAAGTTAAACTCTGCCCCATGGAACCATTTTGCTCCCGGCATAACTTCTCTGTCGAGAACTGTTTCATAACTCTTTGAATGTATAACGCCCGACATTACCCATATCGATTTCCAGAACTCCTCTATATCATTTACCGACCATTCATACAGATCTTTATATGAAGCAATAGGTCTACCGGTTACCTGCTCGGCATAACGCATAAAAGCAGACATATTAGAACGGCTTATCCTCTCCTGAGAGGGGATCCAGAGAGGAGCTTTAGAAGGCATAGGTAAATCGATGAGTGGATAAATGGATGAATGGATAAATGGGTTGGATAAAAGGAAGTTGGATGAATGGATTATTGGATGAATGTATGAATATATGAATCAGTGTTGCCATAATTATTTTAATTATTTTTTGATTGCCTGAAGTATTCAGGTGAACTTCGCTACAAAAACTTCTGATATTACTTAACTAAGAACCAAGAACTAAGAAACTAAGAACCATTTCATGCATTCATCCATTCATCCATCTATCTCCATTCATCCATTCATCCAATTTTACCGCCATCGCTGCCTTCCAGGCAAAATCAGTATCATTATTTTCAAGTGCTGTTTTAGCTGAAAGTTCGATGAACAGTTTCTCTTTCTTTTATTTTCTTTAGATAAAATTAATGCTGCCTTAAACATTTTTTTGTGATCTTTCTGTCTGCGGTAACGGTAAAAAGCCTGCTCGGTTGAGGTAAACCCTGGAATAATATCGGCTTCGGTCTGCATAATGAACTCTTTTATTTCACTTCCAGAGGGAAGATTTTCCCGGTTAGCTAATTTGGCAAGATTATTTGCAGTATAAACTTCTGAGTTTTTTATATGCTCCGGCAGTCCTTCATACCCAATGCATTTTTTCTGTAAGGGCTTCTGAATGGTAAATAAAGATTCCCCGCTGGCACGGCTATAGAAATCTCCCGACATTCTGGACACCAGGTCGATCAGATCAGGATGAATTATTCCATCAGCAAAAATATCCTCATCGATATGGAATTTTATTACTTCGCAAATTGCAATATTGGCAGCCGATCCTTTATCACCATAGCTTTTCATATCCCTCAACAGGCATTCCATCTGGAATGGAGATTCTTTAACTCTTTTTGGTTTTACAAGATCAGAATCTATCGGGGTCAATCCGCTTTTAATAAATTCATCAACATCAGGAGAATATTCTGCAGAAGCAAGATTGATCTGCTCCACCATGTCATATGTAACCGACTGTATTACACATTCGCCTGATTTAATAAGATTATTATATGTATCCTTTAAAGTTCCATCCCTCCCCCTCCGGGAAGGTGAGAATGCAACTACAGGAGGATTGGAACCAAATGCATTAAAGAAAGAAAAAGGAGATAGATTATTTATTCCGTCCTCTGATAAAGTAGATACAAGTGCTATAGGACGCGGGGCTACGCCGCCAAGCAAAAGGCGGTGTACTTCAGGTACTGTGAGATCCTTAGGTTCGTAATGAAGCATTTTCTAATTTTTTCTTTGCGAGAATTGAATACTTATTGTTTGATAGGACTATATTATTTTTTAATCTGCCAAGTCCAGTAATTTCAAGCTCAATTGTATCACCATCCTGAAGCCAGACAGGATTAAATCCCTCTCCTCTTTTTTTAGCTTCAAAAGCCGCAGTGCCGTTTAATTCAAGATAGCATCCGGTACCTACAGTTCCCGATCCTATAACATCACCGGGGAAAATATCAACACCATATGAAGCACGTTCAATTATCTCTGCAAATGTCCAGTTCATATCTTTCATATTCCCGTCGGATACCTGTTTCCCGTTATGGAATGCAGTCATTCTCAGATCATATTTATTTCCGAACTCTGTTTCAATTTTAAATTCTTCCAGTTCATCAGGGGTAACAAGGTAAGGTCCGATTGAAGTGGCAAAGTCTTTTCCTTTTGCGGGTCCCAGATTAAGCTTCATTTCCTCCATCTGCAGTACTCTTGCAGAAAGATCATTCATTACAATATACCCGGCAATATAATTATCAGCCTCATTTGATAAGATATTCCTTCCCCTTTTTCCGATCACAATTGCTGCCTCAAGTTCAAAATCAAGATTTCTTAAGATGATCCTGTTCGACTATAATATCCCCTTCACCGAATATTGCATTGTGATTTGTAAAATAAAATACAGGGTACTGGTCAAATTCAGGAATCATCTCCACTCCCCTGTTCCTTCTGGCAGTCTGTACGTGCTGGCGGAATGCATAACCATCCCTGCAGGAAGCGGGACTGGGAACAGGAGCTATTAAATTTATTTCATCCTGTTTTAATGATACAGTATTTTTTTTATCCCGGATACTGTTAAATACTTTAAATGCCCTGGACATTGCAGCTTCCTCACCTTCAAGGAAATATTTCATTTTCCCGGGGAGATCAATATTTAATTCCTTTGCAGTTTCACGCAGATCATATATTCTATCTTCATAAAATAATCCCAAATCGCTCTTCATTTTTATAAATATATGAAACAAACTTCATTTCTTTTCCCTTCAGGTGGTTTCAACATTCTTACGAATATCTTTTTTGAATGATGGAATATACTTCCCTGATAACTGCTATGGCAAATTCGGTTTCGTCCTCAGTACCCGAATTTATTCTTATCCCGTTTGGAATTCCAAACGTATTCACGTGCCTGAGTATCAATCCTCTGTTCAGGCATTCCTGGTTAAACGCCGCAGTCATTTCTTCGGTCGGGAAGAGTATCAGGATAAAATTTGCTGCTGTTGGTACCTGCTTTATTTCCAGCTCATCAAATAAACGCTGCATCTTTTTCAGCGACCAGTGGTTCAGCTCAACAGTCCTGTTAAGAAAATCCTTATCCTCAAAAGCTGCAATTGCTGCTTCCTGGGCCAGAGCATTTGGTTCAAAAGGAAGCTTAACTTTATAAAGTTCTTTAACAAGATTTGCAGGACCAACAGCAAAGCCGATCCGTAACCCTGCAAGTCCGTATGCTTTTGAAAGTGTTCTCAGTACAATGAGATTTTCCAACTCATAATCCAAACCGTTAGGATACTCCGGAATATGCTCCGCATAGACTGTATATGCTTCATCAAGTACTATTAAAATATCAGATCGGGATCTCCTTAAGAATTTCTCAAATTCCTTTCTCGTAAACATTGTACCGGTTGGGTTATTGGGATTAGCAAGATATATTATTTTTGTCTTTGCAGTAACAGCACTGCTTATTGAATCAAGATCAAAATGATAGTTGTTGAGAGGGACAAGAGTTGATTTCCTGCCGTACTTATTTGTATTAACATACCACCCGATAAATGTCCCTGCGGAAGTTAATATTTCATCATCATCATCGCTGAAGGCAGTTACAATATACTGCAGTAAAGAATCCGAACCGCTGCCTGTTACAATCTGTTCCGGCTTCTTCTTATATATCTCTGCAATTTTATGAACAAGTTTATATGCCGAAGGATCTGTATAGCGGTGCAGGTCAACGGTATGACTAAGAATTGCCTCCACGGCAAGCGGTGAAGGACCTAATGGATTTTCATTTGAAGCCAGCTTTACAATCCTTGTAAGTCCCTTTTCCCTCTGAAGCTCTTCAATAGGTTTACCGGCTTTATAAGGCTTCAGGTTTACTACATGATCCGGTATTTTAATCAATAAGGTGTTTCCGGTTTATGCTTTTTCAAGCCACGAATGATGATAATCTTCAACCATTGTATCCTTAACATTTTTAGTAACGTGAAGCGGTGTAAATGTATCTATCATTATGGCATATTCATCTGTTTCTTTTTTCCCTATAGAGGCTTCTGTCCTGCCGGGCTGCGGGCCGTGGGGAATGCCCATAGGATGCAATGTAATTGAACCTTCTTCCACACCGGTCCTCGACATAAAATCACCATATACATAATACAGTACTTCATCGCTGTCGACATTTGAATGATAATACGGCGCTGGAATTGCATCAGGGTGAAAATCATATAGTCTTGGTACAAAATTACAAATAACAAAATGCTGTGTTGTAAAAACTAAATGAGTGGGTGGCGGCAGATGAATTTTCCCTACCTTAGGAGCATACTCCTGTATGTTAAATGTATACGGGTATAAAAATCCGTCCCATCCTACAACATCAAAAGGATGATGAGGAAGATTATACTCGAAGTGCCTGTTGGAAACTTTTAATATTAGATTAAATTCCCCCTTCTGATCAATAGGTTCCATATACTGGGGCGGCTTGAAATCTCTTTCATAATAAGGGGCATCCTCTGTAAGCTGTCCGTATTCATTTCTGAAATGACGCGGGATATCAAATGGAGTATCTGATTCTATAATAAATAATTTCACATCATTAAAAGAATCAAATTTCATCTGGTAGGTGGTCCCTTTCGGTACAACTATATAATCCCACTGCTGAAAAGGGAGTCTGCCGTACTCGGAAAGGAATTCACCGCTGCCGTGATGAACAAAAACAATCTCGTGTGCATAGCTGTTTCGGTAAAAGAGCATCGGTATCTTCGGTTACCCCGGCAGTTGAAATTACACAATGATCATTTTTTAAGAATTCATTTCTCGCAGTAAGGAAATTTCCGTGCTGATTTTTTCTGATGAGTTTTGAAGTGATAATACTGCAGCGGGGCATCATTCCATTCATTAACGTCTATCCATCACTAACTTCCCTGATGCTGTCAACCTGCGGAGGCATATACAGATGATACTTATTGGAATAAATACCGGAGAAACCTTTTGTACTGAAGAGTTCTTCGCGGTATAATGATTTTCCGTCATCTTTATAAAACGTTGTATGTCTCTTCGGAGGTACTTTTCCCAGCTTTACATAATACGGCATAATATATTCCTTTTTATATTATTTATCAAAATTTCCGCGAAGCATCTGATCCCGTTCTATAGATTCGAACAATGACTGGAAATTACCCTGCCCGAATCCTTCAGCACCTTTTCTTCTTTGAATTATTTCATAGAAGAATGTAGGACGGTCGCCTATCGGTTTGGTGAATAACTGCAGCAGATAGCCTTTCCCTTCTGTATCGCAAAGGATACCGTGTTTCTTAAGTTCCTCGATATCCTCTGTTACTTCAAAGCCGCGTTTTTTAAGATCTTCATAATAAGTATCCGGAACAGAAAGGAACTCAACTCCGTTTTCTCTTAATGCGCCGATAGTTGTTATTATATTATCTGTCGTTACTGCAATATGCTGAATACCGGAGCCGACATATTCATCAATATACTCTTCAATTTGTGATTTCTTCATTCCTTCAAACGGTTCATTGATAGGATTCTTTATCGGGGCTCCTTCTTTTGAGCGCACAACTTTTGAAAGAAGTGCAGAATATTTGGTTGAGATATCACCCGGTCCGAATTCAATGAAGGTTTCAAAGTTCAATGTTTTATTTAAATAATTTTCCCAGAGATTCAGTTCATTGATCCTTACATTCCCGACTATATGATCAATATCCCTGAGTCCGCTGTCCTGGGCAGTGATTTTTATCTGCTGTCTCGGTTTCCCGAATCCCGGCTTAAAAATTCCTTTATATGCATCCCTGTTAACAAAAACTATTTCAGAATCATCATATAATTTTATGGCAGCTTCTTCAACACAGCCCTGCTCATCTTCATACATTTTAGGAGTGCGCACAGGAATACCGCCGTTCTTTACCGCATTTTCATAAGCCTGCTTTACATTTTTTACTTTAAGCGCCCACCGTTTTACACCGTCGCCGTGCTTCTGAATAAATGAGGATACTTCATAGTTTTCAGGTTTAAGTGCGGAAGTAAGAATTATATTGATATTATTTTTAGAGACGAGATAAGATACCCTGTCTCTTACCTTTGTTTCAGGTCCCAGGTATCCCTTAATTTCAAAACCAAGTGCTTTGGCGTGCCAGTATGCCCACATTTTGGCAGAGCCTACATAAAATTCTACATAGTCATATCCGATCAATCCTAACGAATTAGACATTAAAGTTCTCCTATTGTTTTTATGAGATGAGTGTCTTGATTTATGTAAAATTAAGGAAAATGAGATTATAGTAAAGTCTTCCCAGACACATTAAAGCAGTTTGATGCTATTACCCAGACCTTCACCAACAATCCCGATTTTCTTAATGTACCTAACAAGAAATGTTTAATGCAGTAAGAAACTGAGTTTATACAGTAATTAAAAAGCCAGAGCAAATGCCCTGGCTTTAGATAAATTCCTTACAATAATTTTACTTCAGAATAATCATTTTACGTGAACTAGTAAAGTTATTGCTTTTTAATCTGTATATATAAACACCGCTTGATAACGAGGAGGCATTAAACATTACTCCGTAGCTTCCTTGGTATTGTGATTCGTTTACCAGCGTCGCCACTTCGTTTCCAAGAATATCGTATACTTTAAGAGTAACGAAACCGTCTTCTGCGACGACGTATTTTATTGAGGTTGTAGGATTAAAGGGATTTGGATAATTCTGCTCTAGTGTATAAGAGAAGTTGTTTAAACTCTCCTCAGCCATTTCCTTCGCCCTTGTAACAGATGTATTAACTGTATTTGAGTAATCTGATTCTTCACTGTCATTTGCAGCTTTTATTTTGTATTGGACACTTGTACCAAATAGTGTTGCAAAATTTACGGTCGTGTCTACCCAGGTTCTTGATGATGTAGAAGTAATTTGAGACCAGCTTCCAGAACCATATTTTTTATAAATCAAATATCGCGTAATGGGAGTAATTATATTAATATTTGTCCAAACTAACTTAGGATGGTTATTCTCAGCTGCAAGCAGAAGAGAACGTGCCCAGCTTTCGCTTGTGAATGTAACATTTGATTCTACTATTAATCTTCCCAACCCAGTTATGAACCCATACCTCTGCAGTTTTATAAAAGAACCGCTTCTTACAATGAGAGTATCGCCGATGTCTATGTTTAAAGTATCTATCACAAGATTTGTATCTGACATCTCTTTATTATAAGTGATATTTTGTTTTCCCCACGCGACTGTGGTAAGGGGATCACCAACTATAACATTTTGATAAGCTAGATAAGGAATACCTTGGAAAACTGCATCTACCATAGAGTAACCCACTGCATAAAGGGGGAAATAGATGCTATCTTTGCTAATTGTTTCTGCAGTCGGTTCATAAGTGTGTCCGGCACCTCCAGTTCCTCCAACGCGTACCCACTCAGTAAGCATTCCTTGATTATCTTGTCTATTCCATAGATTCAAAGTATCCATATAGAATCCATTATAACTTTCATATGTATTATATATTGCTCCTGCGGGTTTATCGAAGGTGAATAAATAATTATAATTCACAGGCATCCCAGCATGTTTGCCGGAAGATGTGTAGCCAATTACTGGCATTGACGCTGAATAGATGAGATTATCAGAAAGATCCAAAGAATCGTTATAACCAATATTGTTTAGATTTATATGAGCGCGACTGGCATCAGATCGCAACGAGTATACTCCAGGACCATATGTATAATGGGCATCCAGAAGAAACAGGTTGTTACCGCTCAGATCAGGGGTTGATGCCCTATCAATTAGATCAATAACATCATTATATTTAAATCCATCCAGACGTGACACTAAATAATTTATTTTATAATTAGAATCTCCAAAATAATTACTCTTAAAACGATAAGTACATTGAAAAGTTTTATCAACATAAAAGTACGGATTTCCTATTTGATCATAAGTGGTCCCAAAAAGGTTAAGGATAGAGAAGTTTGGATCATTTTGTGATAAGAAACATAAAAGACCATCTGCGCAAACCATTTTTCTGCTATCTTGATTGTTTCCCGAATATTCAACATATGGATTTATTTTAAGCGGCATTCCCTTACATAACACGATATATTTAATTGTATTTCTTAAGGATACACCACTGACATATGTTGTATCTAGATAGTTCTGAATTGGATCCATGATGTAAGTCTTAAAATACCTCCAGGCATGATTCGTATTAATTTCCTGCCAATTTTGATCATATATTACTTCACCATTTAAAATTAATTCAATTAAATGACCATCAATTGTTATTGATTCTTTCAAGTTGAGCCCTAAGCTATTTACTCCAGGTATGCCTCTTTTGGATATATAGTAGTTTTTAATGTGAATAGACATTGTATCTAAATAATCTTGGGTCGTGTCTTTATATACGACCAGTACCTCATCTGGTTTCGCAATATTTTCATTGGTTGGAGAAAAATTATTAACAGGATAATCTTGCGGATGGATGTAAATGAACATGAGCAGAAAGAGAACTAGGAATTTCATGGTAAGCTCCTTTTTTATTTAATTAATAACATCTTTCCCCTCTGCTCTGATGTACTATATGAGGTAGTATAAAAATAAACCCCACTGTTAAGATGATTCGCATTATAAATTATTCTTTGGAATCCAGCCTTAAGATTTGATAAATACAATTGATCAACTTTTTCACCAAGTGTATTAAATATTTTAATATTAATGTTGGTATCGATTGGTAGATAAAAAACAATAGTTGTCTGACTATTGAAAGGATTAGGATAATTTGGGTATAATTTGAACAGTAATGGAGAATTGTAGTTGAGTGTAAGCACTTTAGAAAAGTTAATTATCCCATTATAATCGATCTGTTTTAGTCGAAATTGGTTTTCACCAATAGTAGGATTAGAATCCATAAAAATATACTCATTAGACATTGTGGTGGTCCCATTTCCTATTATGAATCCAATATTATACCATTGTCCCTCAGAGTTTTTTTTCTGTATTTCAAATCCTTTATTATTTAATTCACTTGCTGTTGACCAATAGAGAATGACTTTATTGTTTTCTATTCTGCCATTAAAACTGGTAAGTTCTACAGGTACATGTGTCGAATCAAAATAGGAGAAAAAAAGACCCATGTTTCCGACATAATATCCTCTGGCTTTACTAGTAAATTTAAGAAATCTAGAGATACCTGGTAAATTGTAATCTGTCCAAGTAAATCCATAATCTAAAGAGATAAAGGTTTTCCCCTGTTCCGACATAGTTATAATCATTGATGTATCAATTACTTGTAAGTACCGTCCCGTAGCACCATTTATAATATTCCAGTTATGCCCTCCATCAGTTGTTTTATATAACACGCCTGAGATAGCATATCCAGTATCCTGATCAATAAAGTTAATATCCTGGAAGACGATAGATGTGAGTGACTCCCAATTAGCTCCTCCATCTGTAGTTTTAAACAGACTATTACCAGATATCCAGCCATTAAGAGAATCTATAAAGTAAAATGATTTAAAATTTGAGCCAGCAAGAATTTGAACCCAATTATTGCCATTGGTTGTCGATTTCTTAAGGTAATTTTCTGACTGATAGAAACCCGTCTCCCCGATAAATTGAATAGATGTTGAGCCTGTAAGAACTGTACTGCTATCAACTTTAATCCACTCATAGCCTCCATTGGTTGTTCTAAATAAATGTGCATCAGATTTAGAAATGTATCCAATTGAATCGGAAGTGAAATACACAGTACCACTACTTCCTGCTCCAGGTGAACTAATTTTTGATATCCGATTATTCGAGTATTTGAAAATATTTGCATAACCTAAAAGATAAACAGAGTTGTCATTAGGCGAAGAGATTGAAGTAAGATTATCATTAATAATCACCTTATCCCAACTTTCACCCTTATCAGTGCTTTTATATACTCTTAAGTCCATACCCACGTTATATCCTACTGAATCCGAAATAAAATCAACATTAAGATTTCCCATTTCAGCCCAAAGCAAATTCCATGTTAATCCTCCATCCGTTGTTTTATTTATGCCATTAGTAACCGTTGCCTGCCCTACTGCAACACCAATATTATCATCTGCAAAAGCTAAATCCTCTACTGTGAATTGAATGGGAACATTGGACTGCAGAAATGTATTACCATAATCCGACGAATAGTAAATTTTACCACTGCTACCGGCAGTAATTATTTTTTTATTTTCAAGAATCTCAATAGAATAGAGGCTGTTCTGATCACCAGTCTGCTTTATGATCCAGTTTTCTCCTGAATTTGTGGTCTTTAGCATTATTCCATTACTGCAGCTAATAAAACCAGTATCATTATCCATGAACTTTAAATCCCAATAAAGCACAGGATAGCTTAATGTATCAATTTCCCATGTATCTCCTGTGTTGAAGGTTTTAAGAAATTCCCCAGAACGACCTATCAGGAAACACATAGAATCATTCATTACCTGTACACCCCAAAAAGTTGTATTGAACTGAACATTAGAACTATCCCATGTTTCTCCATAATCTGTACTCCTTAAGATAATATCCACACCTGTTGCAATAATGAAGTTTTCAAATCCGTGAATTCTTAAAAGTGTTTTAGAAGTTGGAAATGACTTATCGGCCCAGGAAAGCCCTCCATCTGTTGATTTTATTAAAGTGCCGAGTTCACCGACAGCAAAACAGATGTCTTGGTTTCTGAGATAAACCCCATAATAATCTACTCGTGGGACTCGAGGATTTACCTCAGCCCAATATCCTGTATTTGATAAAAATTTATGTAATGGAAGATGTCTCACTTTATTAAGAGGATTATATTTTTCAATAGGACTTTCCTGCGGCCCTGAATCATGTCTTATGTCAATGTTGCCTTGTGAAAAAATATTCAAATTTATAGTGAGAATTGACCAAAGAATTATGAATTGTTTCATATGATTTTATCAGTTCTGAGGAAATTAATTTTAATGCTGTCCTGCGAAAATGTCTGGAGGATATTAAAGAGGATTAGAAAAAATAAGTTTTGCAAAATGCAAAAAGGTAACAGTACTGTTACTGTTAACAGGTAAAATTCTATGTATAAATAAAAAAAGCCAACACAATCCTGCTAAAATCCTGCAAATATATTTACCTACCCGATAAAAGTTAGATGAAACTTTTAACAAAGTCAATTATTATTTTGATAATGGAATTTTAATTCGTTATTTAACCAGAACTTATAAAATACATATTATAAACTACTTGAAACATAAATCACAATTTTCCAACTTTTCAATCCCTAAAAAATCTGGAGAATAGAATCCGAGTGTTTTGGTAGTTCTATAATTCAAACCTGGCACAGCTGCCCAAAAATCTTTTAAAGGATACAGAGAACGGTTCAGCTAGTGGCAGGTACAAAGTATAACGTATTGAATACAGCAGATCAACAGGGTTATTTCGAACGAAAATCCTGTCTAATCTCGTTGATGTACTTGCGTTTTAACGTAACAAGTACGGTTGTTGTTTTTTTATGTATCCGCATTTTTTCAACATTATTTTACTTATTTACGGCTACCCGGCTCCACAGAATCATACATTATCTAAAAGCATAAACGGAACTGTATTTTTTTTGGGAGGCGGCAGAAGATTTTTTTCTTTAAATACACAGATCCTCAGCAAGGGACATATAGAGCAGTAAGGCAACCCCGGTCTGCAGATCTCCCTTCCCAGCCTGATAAGATTTGTATGAAATGAATGAGCAATCCCTTCAGGGAGATTTTTATTTATTATTATAAAAGTTTTAACGGGAGAATTTGCTGCAACAATTCCAATCCTGTTAAGGGTCCTGTGTACGTGGGTATCTACGGGACATATATTTCTGTCCATAGAAAAAAGCAATACACAGGCTGCAGTTTTAACTCCCACACCGGGATATTTTGTAAGCTCATCTAAAACTTCATCATCCGGCATTACTGAAAGATAATCTAATGAAGCTCTTCCCTTTTCTTTGATCAATGACTTTATAAGATTCTTTATCGCGGCAGATTTTTGTTTCCCCAGCCCTGCAATCCTTATAATTTTTTCAATAGAAGTAACGGGTACAGAAGCAAGCATTTCCCAGCGGGGGTATTTTTCTTTCAGACTTTTATATGCACGATAGGAATTCCTGTCATTCGTGTTTTGGGATAAAATTGTAGCAATTATCATATCCAGAGGATCAGGAAATTCATAGGAGCGTGACGGGAATTCCAAAATATTCTATCAATAATTCATTGATGCGTTCTGTTTTTCTATGTGTCATATTTTTAAATCTAAATAATTTAATTTAACAGAAATATTTCGAAATGCTGTCAACCTTCCGAAAATTTCTTTTTTTCCCCTTCTAAATCGGAAATTTCATTGGAATTAATAAATCCCCTGCTGTATAATTTTTATACAAAAAATTTCTAAAAACTAATACCTGGATTGGCCTTCTAATCCTCATCTAATCCTCATCTAATCCTCATCTAATCCTCACTATTGACCAAATATGAGGATTAGATAAGGATTACATCAGGATTGTATCAGGTTTAGAAGGCCAATCCTCGTTATTTAAGTATATTACCATTTATCGGAACCTTAATTTTTTATCTAAAAACAAAGAAAAGGTGATGGAGCTATTTGAAAAAAGCCGCAACCTAGCAGTTTAGGGGGTAATAATGAACCATTTTATGATCCGGGCATTTCGAATGTGAAAATATTAATCTGAATAATCCGATATTACCAGGGATTTACTATTTTTTACTTTGAAATTCAAAATTAAAGGCTTTTGATGTCAACTTTAATGGTCAGTATTTCAGGCATTCGCGGAATAGTTGGGGACGGACTGGATCCAAGAGTCCTTGTCAGTTATGCTTCTGCATATGCCGATTTTATTCAAAAAGGGATAATAGTAATTGGAACGGATGGAAGAATTTCAGGGGAAATGGTTAAATCGGTTGTAACAGGAACGCTTCTTGCCAAGGGACTTGATGTAGTTGATATCGGGATAGTCCCAACACCTACAGTTCAATATACTGTTAAAAATATGAAAGCTGCAGGAGGAATTGCAGTATCGGCGAGTCATAATCCGAATGAATGGAACGCACTGAAATTATTAAACAGCACCGGTCAGTTTATGACTGCAGAGGAAAATTTTATACTTCTCGAAAAACTTAACGACGGCGGAAATTTCTTTCAGCCGTGGAATAAACTGGGCAAGCTGACAAAAGATACGGAAGCATTGAATCGTCATATTAACGATGTTCTGAATATGAAGTTCATCAACAAAGGGGAGATACAAAAGAAAAAGTTTAAAGTAGTTGCCGACTGTGTGAACGGTGCAGGCGCTTACTGCATCCCGAAATTATTAAGATCATTCGGCTGTGAGGTTTATGAAATGAACTGCGAAACCACCGGTATTTTTCCCCGTATGCCGGAACCGCTTCCTGAAAATTTAAAAGAAACTATGCAGAAGGTAAAAGAAATAAAAGCTGACCTGGGAATTGTAGTAGATCCCGATGTTGACCGTCTTGTTTTAATTACAGATAAGGGGGAGCCTTTCGGCGAAGAAAATACAATAACGCAGGCTATTAAGTTTATTCTTTCAAAACAAAAAGGGGATGCAGTAGTAAATCTTTCAACAACAAGAGGCGCCGAGGATGCCGCAAAAAGTGCCGGCGGTAAGACATACCGCTCGCCTGTTGGAGAAGCTAATGTTGTTCAGAAAATGAAAGATGTAAATGCTGTTATAGGGGGTGAAGGAAGCGGCGGTGTTATTTTTCCTGCACTGCATTACGGGCGCGATGCAATGGCGGGAATTGCAATTACGCTTCAGCATCTAACAGAGTTCAGCAAAAAATTATCCGATCTGAAAAAAGATCTGCCTGAATATTTTATTGCAAAGAAAAAAATAGACCTGGGTAAGAATAATCCCGATGAAATTATTAAGCATTTAAAACAGAAATATGCATCGGGTAATATTAACACAGAAGACGGGCTGCGGATAGATTTTGAGGATCACTGGGTGCATTTAAGAAAATCAAATACTGAACCGATAATCAGAATTATTACTGAAGCAAAGGCTGAAGCAAAAGCAGGAGAGCTTGCAGATAAATATTTCAATGAAATTAAAGGGATGCTAAAATAATAAAGAATAGAAATTATATCTTAAAAATAACTACCTGATCAATTGGAGATATTTCAAGAGATTTGGCTAAAGCCTGAACTAGTGGGAGTAGTTATCTACCCACGCGCTGAAGCGCGCGGCTATTCAGAAACATTGCATTGCCACGAGCTTTAAGCTCGTGGATAGTATAACTAAATACATCGGGCTTTAGCCACAAAACTTTAAAATAACCTGCTGCGTTTTTGGATATAGCTGAAAAGGGCTTTATCAAAGGGGATGGAAGTATCTATAAGATTGTATTCAATATTTGAGTTCAGACATTCCGTTTTTATTTTCGAAAGGAATTCCTCCATTGCTTCCTTATAGGCTTTTTGTATCTGGTAAGGACGCGTAGTCATCTCCTCCTCTGTTTCCATATCTTTAAATACAGCATCGCTTCCAAAAGAAAAATATCTTTCCAGCGGATCAAGTACCTGGAAAACTATTACTTCATTTTTAGATGAACGGAATCTTTTCAACGCGTGCAGTACTGAATTTATTTCATCGAACAGATCTGAAATGATAATGACCAGTCCCCTTCTCTTTATCTTCTCTGCAATTGACAGAAGTGATGAGGATGTATTGGTCTTATCAGAGGCAGTAATACCTGACAGCGTTTTCAATATTTCGCGGAGATAAGCACGGCTTGCTCTCGGCGGAAGAAATTTATTCAGCTTATCTGAATAAAGACCAATGCCGGCAGCATCCTGCTGATTTATCATTAAATAAGCTAACGACGCAGCAAGCGTGATACCATATTCCAGTTTTGGAATATTGGGCTTCCCTGCAAAGCTCATTGAACGGCTGGTATCCAGAAGAATATAACTGCGGAGATTTGTTTCCTCTTCATACTGCTTAATAAAATACTTTTCCGTTTTGCCGTAAACCTTCCAGTCGATATCCTTTGGATTATCCCCCTGGAGATAAGGGCGGTGTTCTGTGAACTCAACACTAAAGCCGTGGTAAGGACTTTTATGCAGTCCAACCATAAAGCCCTCCACAACAAGTCGTGCGCGGAGTTCGAGCGAGTTTAATTTTGAAATAATTGCAGGATCAAGATATTTCCTGAAATCCTGTACAGTTTCCGGCATAAGTATTTAATTTGTTTTTGTTTAAATACAGCCCATAGTTTTAACTATGGGCTTTAAAAAAAGAATTAACATTATAACCGTTTCAACGGTTAACATTTCCCTGATCAGCTCAGGGCTGGCTTGCCACTTTTTTCTGAAGGATCTCTTCAGGAGAGAGTCCCATATTATCTAATTCCTGTTTAGCTGCACCTGCAAGTTCGTTATCAGGATAGGTTGATAAAAAGAGCTTGTAAATTTTTGTAGCCTCGGCATAATTATGCATTTCATTTGCTCTTATAAATCCCGACATAAAAAGAGCTTTTGGAGCTTCCTTGCTTTGAGGATATTTTTCGTAAGCCTGCCAGAAGTATCCTGCTGATTTTTCCAGGCTTTCTTTCTCCGATACATTCTTTACCATCCGGTTCTGATATAATGTAGCAATCTCAAAGAGTGCCTTTGGTGCTGATGGACTATCGGGAAACTCGTTTACCAGTGTTTCATAAGCGGCAACAGCTTCCGGGATCTTGTTATTTTTTATGCTTTCCTGGGCTGTTTTGAGATAATCCTTATCCGACTTCCCGCTGCACCCGAAAAATAAAACTGCCGTAAGTACGAAGAAAATAGTTTTTTTCATATACTCTTATAGTTAATGATAAATAACGGGGTAAATCTATCAATTAGCTTTTACAGTAGCAATGTTGATAATAGGGTTAAATACCTTAAAAGATGGTGGGAAAATACTTATCCGGGGGTTCAGATCACGGTACGGAAGTGCGGAGTTTTTACTTCCGCACTTCCGAACTTCAGCACTTCCACACTATTTTGCCAGGATCATCTTCTTTATTGAAGAGAAGTTTGATCCGTCAATTCCAGAAGCATCGATCTGGTAGAAATAAACACCGCTGTTTAATCCGCCTGCATTAAATTTAACATCATGAATACCTGCAGGGAGTGTTGTATTTACCAGGGAAGAAACTTCCTGTCCCAGCAGATCAAATATCTTAACACTAACTTTAGAATCAACAGCCAGGCTGAAGCTAATAGTTGTGCCTGGATTGAAAGGGTTAGGATAGTTTTGATTTAGACTATAAATATTAACTACCACTACTTCAACCTGAATTTCAGGTGAATACTCAAATGTTCCGGTAAGATCAATCTGTTTTAGTCTGTAGGTATAAGAACCTGATATTACAGAGTTGTCAATAAAAGAATAATGGTGTCTTTCAGTTGTTGTGCCATAACCCTGTACAAAACCGATATTCTGCCATCCGTCAGGAGTAAGACGCTGCACCTCGAAACCGCTGTTATTTGTTTCTGTGGCAGTAGACCAGTTCAAGACTACATTTCCATTTTGATTTGTTCCGGTAAAAGAAACCAGTTCAACGGGTACTATATATGGAAGTGTCTGGTTCCAGGTATCAGTAATTTCATTAGCCGAAAGCGCCCTGTTATAAAACCGGAATTCATCAAGCAGTGACCCTGCCGGAATGCTTGCAGCAGTGCCGTAGCTTCCTACTTTAAATGGGACAGATGCTGAAAGGTTCAGAGCAGTTTGTCCAACGGCACCGCTAAAGACTCCGTTTATATAAGTTCTTATTTCAGGGATGCTGCTGTCATAAACAAAATGAACGGTCGTTGGTCCCGGGAGTACTCCAACCGCATTTACATTCGCTAATCCATTTCCCCTTAAAGTAATATTACCGGTTCCGGCAGCACCGGCGCTGAAGCACCTGAAGCTTGTTGTAATATCATTGCCAAAAATATAGGCAAAAGATGTTGCAGGATAGTTATTTATCCACAGTGCGATGGTCCAGTTTGATGTACCGATATCCATATTCCATCCTGAGTTAACATATGTGGTTGTACCTGTTCCTGCATTGCCGACAAGCGCACTGTCGAATTGTCCTCCAGGACCATTAAACATATTCATCAAAATTGCAGGGTTAGTACCGCTTCCCGGAAGGGCATAATTGGGAGTAGTTGTTGAGCCGTTATTGAATTTGTAATAAAGAATTTCAGGAACCTGGTAAGTTTGAGCAAAAAGAGCGGAGGATAGGATCAGAAAAATAAATACACTGAATAAAGATTTCATAAGCACTCCTTATTTATATATTAAATGTTTTTCTGTGCAGGATATTTTATTAAATAAAATACACTGCTCAAAGGAATAAATAAAAAAGGCTGTCTTATTCAGACAGCCCTTAAGAAGTAATAAAATTTTATTACTTGGTTAAGATCATCTTCTTAACTGAAGAGAAGTTTGATCCGTCAACTCCTGAAGCATCCAACTGGTAAAAATAAACACCGCTGTTTAATCCGGCGGCATTAAAATTAACATTATGAGCGCCTGCAGGTAAAGTAGTATTAAGCAGTGAAGAAACTTCCTGTCCTAACAGATCAAATACCTTTACAGAGATTTTAGAATCAACAGCAAGGTTGAAATTGATTGTTGTGCTTGGGTTGAAAGGATTAGGATAGTTCTGGCTTAATTCAAATACTGAAGGTGCAGTAACATTAACTTCAACTTCATCTGTGTATTTATACCAGCCATTATAATCTACTTGTTTCAGTCTATAGAAATACTGACCTGGTTCAACGTTATCAATAAAGGTGTAATTTTGAGCTTCTGTTGTTGTTCCATGACCCTCAACAAAAGCTACTGTTGAAAATGAACCATCAACAGATTTCCTCTGCACTTCAAATCCATTATTGTTTGTTTCAGTGGCAGTGGACCAATTTAACGTAACACTTTTATCTACAACATTGGCTGTGAATGATGTGAACTCAACAGGAATGGGTGCCAATTCATAACCGAATAAGGCATCATTTCCAGGTGTACCACCCTGAAGCAAACCGCCTAAGACATACTTATCAGGGTTTAAACTTCCTGTGAGATATAAAGCGCCGGCAATCGGGCCAGTCTGACCTGCACCTACATCAACCGCTACATCGTGCTGAACGCCAGTATAAACACCTGTAGTGTAATTCATCTGCAGAATTAATTGAGGTGTGCCCGCGCCTGCTCCCTGAGTGAATACCCACAAGTATGGTGTACCGGGATTGGACCATTTATCAAAAGTCAAACCATAGCAACTTGCCTGTGTATTGGTAATGGTTCTTAATAAGGTACCGGTTAAACTGAAAACATAGAAGTTTAGATTAGGAGCTGTCCAGTTTCCAACGATTATTGCACCGGCTCCGCTATTTCCATCCGGATCATAGGCAATAAATCTTGCGCCGTTTGGAGCACCTACTACAGACACTGTGCCTGTTGAAAGTTTTGTAACCGGATTAACTTTCTGAACGGTAGTGTTGTTACAGGAACAATAAATATTTGTCCCGTCGAAGACCATACCTCTGGTTCCCGTGAAAGGAAAAGTGAAGGAAGTGGCTGATGTGCCGTTTGAAGCCCATTCGTGACCAACGTTGGTTGCCCATCTGCTTGTCCAGAATTTATTTATAGTGGGAATGTAAATTGCGCCGGCATTCCCTGCAGCAGTAGTGATTGTTGTTGCATTATAATTAAATAATACATCCCATACTGCTTCAATTGGGTTTGGATTAGTTACGGTGTACTGGGTTCCGGGGGCAACTTCCCGGGAGGTAGCATATTGTGCCTGAAGAGAAGCACAGAAAAGAAGTACCAGGAATAAAGAAGCTAAACGTTTCATATAACATCCTTTTGGTTAGTGAAATTAGTAATTATTGCATTATGTTTTTTAAGTGAACAATGAATTCCTAATTCAGGCTTAAGTGCAAATAAATGCCCCTAAGCTTCTTTCAATTTTATAAAATTTTTACAAAAACACAAGAATCAAACAGCTTTTTTTTAATAAAATTTAATCCGCATAGGTGTGGTGAATAAAAAAAAGTCCGGCTTAAGAGCCGGACTTATTAAAAAGAATTAAAATGATTTTATTTGGTTAAAATCATTTTCTTTACTGAACTGAAGGTTGTTCCATTATTTCCCTTAGCCTCAATCTGATAGAAGTATACACCGCTATTGATATTTGAAGCGTTAAAGGTAACCGTATGGAAACCTGCAGTCAGGTCTGAATTTACGAGATTAGCTACTTCCTGTCCCAATACATCAAATACCTTCAGCGTTACTCTTGAATCAACAGCAAGACTGAAGTTAATATTTGTTGTCGGGTTGAAAGGATTCGGATAATTCTGATCGAGTGAAAATACTGCGGGGACATTCAGATCGACCTGAATGGCTGGAGAATATTCGAACCTGCCGTTGAAATCAATCTGTTTCAGTCTGTAGGTATAATTCCCATTACCCAATCCTCTATCTGTATAGCTGTAGTTCTGGGTTTGAGCAGTAGTTCCAAAACCATCAACAAAGGCTATTGATGTGAATTCACCATTATTGAGACTTCTTTCAATCTCAAATCCCTTATTGTTGGTTTCAGTTGCAGTCGACCAATTAAGTGAAATATTATTGTTGGAACTATTGGCAGTAAATGATGTGAGTTCAACAGGAACTATACCTGCGCAGAAATCATCTATATACCAGTAGTCGAGTTCAAATGAATCACCGCTGAAGCCGATAGCAAACTGGAAGTTACCCGGGGAGTTAAAATTCGGAACGGTAACTACTTCTGGACCAACATTTCCAGTCGGATTGATCGTCCAGAGTGTGGTAAATGATGTTCCGCCGTTGGTTGTATAACCAACGTTCAATGTAAATGTTGTTGAATACCAGTCAACCATATGTCTGAACGTTAATGCAATCGGTGTGCCGGCAGGAGCATTAACAACCATCGGAGAAAGGATCCAGGAATCACCAACGAATTGAGGAGACCAGTTGAGTCTTAATTCAGGAGAAGTTCCTCCGGCATTGGCTGTTGGGTTTGTTCCCCAGTTCGTTAATCCTAAGGGACCATATATTGTCCAGTTGAAAGCGGTAAAATCATCACAAATAGCGAGATTTGGATTCTGTACCGTTGTGAAGCTCCAGATAGCACTGTTTCCGGAGCAAGTATCATTTTTCTCTACAACTTTCCAGTAATACTTTTTGTTGAACTGCAGTGGTAAACCCGGAACAGGAACTGATGAAACAAGAGAACCGGAATGAATAAGTGTCATAGTTCCGGCATTATCTCCAAAGAATACATCGTTCCTCAATGCTGCCGCCCCTCCGGTTGGATTTGTCCATGAAAGTGTAGGAACATTTATTGAAACGTTAACAGCATTGGCTGCAGGTGTCGGATTTGTGGCTGCGCCAACCGGGCAAGGAGGACCGGTAGTAGCTATTTCATATACAAATAATCTATCCGGAGTACCTTGTACTACACCACCTAAAGAGTATTTACCTGGAACGAAATTTGACATACCGAATAATGCTCCAGCGATAGCTGACACATCTCCAGGACTAATATCGGTAATTACATCGTGAGTAACACCGGTTGAAATACCAGAGGGTAACTGCAGCTGATGAATTATTTGAGGCAAACCTGCACCACCGCCCTGATCAAATACCCAGAGATATGGTCCGCCAGGGCTTACATTATCCCAGTCGGTCCCATACATACCGGCAAAGCCGTGAGTAGCGGCAGGAATCGATGCTATGGTTGTTCCGGTTCTGCTGACAAGAACAAGATCTGTATCCCAGTTGCCGACCCAAAATGCATCATTGGCAGCATCATAGGCAATGTTGCGGACAGCTAGAGGGGAAGTAATTGTACTGATGAGTGTTTTTGTAACAAAATCCATTTTATAAATGGTATTGGCATTTGCCCCTCCATACATATATGTTCCATCAAAAGCCAGATCACGCAGTCCTGTTACGCCTGGAATGGTGAACTGTTCAATCAAAGCGCCTGTGTTGGAATATTTATGAATAAGGTTTGAAGCCCATCTTGTTGTATAGAAGTAAGTGCCGTCGAATTCGCCCCCTGCATTTCCTGCTGCACCAGTTGCAGCGGTAATATCAATATTTAATTCTACATCCCAAATTGCTTCAATGTTCT
Organism: uncultured Ignavibacteriales bacterium; assembly: GCA_963764685.1. Lineage (GTDB taxonomy): Bacteria > Bacteroidota > Ignavibacteria > Ignavibacteriales > Ignavibacteriaceae > CAVXTT01. The sequence goes on along the minus strand of CAVXTT010000018.1, from coordinate 127,170 downwards.
GGCTGTGATGTTTCTGATAAGGAACTGGACTGACGTCCCTATCCTGCGCTACAGTCGAAACAGTAAAAGCTAGTGTGAAAAGAATTAAAAAAAGTTTCAGATATTTCATAATTGACCTTTCCTTATATTAAGTTATGTAAAGACATTATCCGGAGATAAATGTTCTTCGGATAAGAAAAGAAAAAATATTTTGAAAAACTGATACTGTATTGTGTGGGAAGCCCTCCTTTTAATAGGGATTAGTAATAAACGATATTTATTACTAATAACTTTACACTTTTTTTTTAAAAAAACAAAGTTTTAGTAGGATTTTTTTAAATAAAATAATTGAGAATCAAAAAAAAAGTCCGGCATTTGCCGGACTTTTGTAACTCAGTGAGTAAATAAATTACTTGGTTAAAGTCATTTTCTTTACTGATGAGAAATTGCTGCCGTCTAACCCGGCTGCATCGATCTGATAGAAGTATATACCGCTATTTAAACCTGATGCATTAAAGTTAATTGTATGTGATCCGGCTGCAATATCACCATTGATCAGATTAGCAACTTCCTGACCGAGAATATCAAATATTTTCAGGGTTACTCTTGAATCAACAGCAAGACTGAAATTGATCGTTGTACTTGGATTGAACGGATTCGGATAGTTCTGAGCTAATGCGAATACTGATGGAGCATTAACATCAACTTCAACTGCAGAAGAATATTCGAATGCGCCGTTGAGATCAACTTGTTTCAATCTGTATGTATAGGTACCATTGCTTAAGCTGTTATCGTTGTAAGAATAGTTCTGAACCTGTGTAGTTGTTCCGTGTCCTTCAACGAAAGCGATTGTAGCAAACTCGCTGCCAACAACACTTCTTTGAACTTCAAAACCTCTGTTATTGGTTTCGGTAGCTGTGGTCCAGTTGAGGTTAACTGATCCGTTAAGAGCTGAAGCAGTAAAGCTGCTCAGTTCAACAGGAACTATACCTGCGCAGAAATCATCTATATACCAGTAGTCGATTTCAAATGAATCACCGCTGAAGCCTATAGCAAACTGGAAGTTACCCGGGGAGTTGAAATTCGGAACAACAACTACTTCAGGACCAACATTTCCAGTCGGACTTATCGTCCAGAGTGTAGTAAATGATGTTCCGCCGTTTGTTGTATAACCGACGTTCAATGTAAATGTTGTTGAATACCAGTCAACCATTATGTTTGAAGGTCAATTCAATAGGTGTACCTGCAGGTGCATTGGTAACCATCGGTGAAAGGATCCAGGAATCACCAACGAATTGAGGAGACCAGTTAAGTCTTAATTCAGGAGAAGTTCCACCGGCATTGGCTGTCGGGTTTGTTCCCCAGTTCGTCAATCCTAAGGGACCATATATTGTCCAGTTCCAGGCAGCAAAATCATCACATATTGCCATACTCGGATTCTGCATTGTAGTGAAGCTCCAGATTGGACCATTAGTTGTACCTGTACCATCAATGGTTCTAACGCGCCACTGATAATTGGTGTTATATGCTAATGGACCGGGGACTGCAACTGTTGTTACAGGGCCGCCGGTATAAATGGTGGTACCATTAAATATAACTTCGTTTCCTGTTGTACCGGCAGGATTTGCCCAGGTAAGATTAGCTAAAGTAATAGCAACACCTGTAGCAAGATTAGCCGGGTTCGGATTTGTAGGAGCACCAGGACCGCCTGCTGGTTCTTCGATAAGTGCACGGATATTCCAGTTATAATTCAGAGTGGGTGCAATAACTGATAAACGCTGCCAGGCACCGCCCGTGTAGATCCAGTCGCCGCCTAAGGCAGCAGGACCAGCATCGCATCCGCAGGGAAATAAACCGGCGGTATGTGTAACTTCATAAGCAACCCAAAGATCCTGTCCATCAATAACGATTGGACTTGTCAATGTTATTGTATTCCAGGCAGCTCCCGTTAATGCGGTAAGAGGCTGTGAAAGCAATAGTGCACCGGGTGTTGTCGCAGTACCATTATCATATATCTTTAATGTTGCCGGACTGGGAAGATCATTGATGTATAATTTAACCTGAATCAATTGTCCGCCTACCAAAGTACCTAATTGAGCAGGTTTGAATTGAGCAGCAACTTCAAATGTTCCGCCTGAAGTTAAACCAATTGCATCAAAATTTTCTCCATCATAGTGAACTTCAACAACAGCTTCCGGTGCCGGCGGGGCATATACGGTTCTGTATTTTGGAGCCATAGAGAATAGACTTTCCTGAGCATATGCAGACGAGATAAAACAAACTGCAACAAGAATAGAAAGAAATAGATGAACTTTTTTCATGAAACCTCCGTTTGTGAAAAAGTAATTTGTGGTAATAAGAACTAAGATAACATACCCTTAATTCTATTGATGTAAGATAATCGCATTCGAAATATAAAGTCAAGTATGTACAAAAAAAAATATTATTAATTTCAATAACGCATATCAAATCTTTTTGTATTTTTGTAATTACTTAATCTAATCAAGTGTTTATCGGGGAGAAAATTGATGCACCACGCCTTAGTATCCGTCATAAATACAGCTTATAAAATTTATACTTTCGGTTGTCAGCAGAACAAATCATTACCACCGGAAATGTCGAATTGATTTCTCAGATTGCTTCAAGCGTGTAATAATCTTTAAGTCAATTGCCAGCTATTTTTTCATTCTTCTTTATCGATTCCTCTGCCATTCTTTTTTTGTATGAAATCATTTTATCAAGAAGGCCTTTATCGGAAACTGCAAGAATTTGTATGGCGAGGAGACCAGCATTCTTTGCCTGGTTTATTCCAACTGTTGCAACAGGAACACCTGAAGGCATCTGCACTATCGACAGCAATGAATCCATACCGTCCAGAGATTTAGATTTAACAGGAAGACCGATAACCGGCAGCGGATAAAATGCTGCTGTTACGCCGGGCAGATGAGCTGCTCCCCCGGCACCGGCTATTATCACTCTTATACCTCGTTCATAAGCTGATTCTGCATATTCTGCAAGGTAATGAGGACTCCGGTGAGCAGAGATAATTTTAACCTCACAGCGAACAGCAAACTCCTTAAGGACGGCAACGGCTTCATTCATAATGGGAAGATCCGAATCACTACCCATAATAACTGCAACTTTGGGGTCTGAACTCATAAATTTCCTTATTTTAGTACTTAAATATCCGAAAAGATTTTAATTGTTCCATCCATTCTGGTGTACTTTATTACCATCGGATTGGATTAATACAGCACCCGCTGAATCAGTTCTGAAGATCTTAGTTCCTGCCAAAACAAGTCTTTCAATTACTTCCTTTGAAGGATGTTTAAAGCGATTCTTGTAACCGGAACTGATAAGAGCAAAATCTGGTCTGGTAAATTTAATAAAATTTCCCGATGTACTTGATTTGCTTCCGTGATGAGACACCTTTAAAACATTTGATGAGAGAAAGTTACCATAGCGATTTATATAATAATTTTCTCCTGCGGTATGAATATCCCCGGTAAATAGAAAAGAGGTATTCCCATAAGTCAGCTTAAAAACACCGCTTGCATCATTTCCTGAAAGACTCCTGTTATTCCTGTAATCATTTAATATATAAAATCTTAATTCATCAATTACCATTATACCATTATCATAATATGAAAAAGACTGTCCTGTTTTCTTAAGGAAATTTTCTAATTTATCGTCTTCAGTACTATAATCAGGAGGGGGTTTTAATAAATGTTTTATCTTTTTATTATATATAAGTGAAACAATACCTCCATAGTGGTCAAGATCAAGATGAGTTATAAATGCATAATCAATTAGTTTAATATTCAAATGATTCAGAAACGGTAAAATTACCTGATCTCCCTTATCAATGAATTTATCTGCCTGACCCGCATCGATCAGTATTGTTTTTCCCTGCGGAGTTCCGATAAGGAATGCATCCCCCTGCCCCACATCTATCATCATAACACTTAATTTTCCAGGAGACAGAATGTCTTTATCATTGAAGGTGGTAAATAAAATCATATTAAATAAAATTAAAAAAGAGATAATTGTTCCGCCTGATAAGCGCGTCCTTTTCAAGATCAGAAAGAAAAAACCGATGAATGCATAAGCTATAATTATATCGGCGGTGGAGAAATTATTTACCCAGAGAAACCCGCCGGGAACACCAGCAGCTAATTCAACCGATCTATACATCATCATTGTGAACAATTCGTTGGCTGCGGCATATAATGATGGAATCAGCGGCACAAATAACGACAGGATTAAAGTAACCGCAGAGTTGGCAATAATTACACCACCTAGCGGAATAACAATGATGTTTGCCGCTATTGCGATTAGGGAAAGCTTGTCAAAATAAAATATTGTGATAGGAAGAGTTCCAATCTGAGCAGCCAATGAAACAGAAACAAATAATATAAACGACTTCAGGTATGGATGAGCGTTAAGCCGTGCCGGGAGAATATCCCGTATGACAGGATAGATCAATGCTATTGCAAGTACTGCAGTAAAAGATAGCTGAAATCCAGGATCATAGATCTCGCCGGGAGTAATTATTAGTATAGTCAATGCAGCTACAGCCAGTGAGTTAAAAATGTTTGTACTCCGGTTGCTTAGGAGAGCAGCTGTTATCAACACGCTCATTATTACAGAACGTAAAACAGACACCTGCATTCCTGTGATAAGAAGAAAAAATATTAGACCGGCAATAGTAAACAGTGAACGTGAGATTAAATTAAATCTTCCGAAGATTATCAGAAAAATAAGGATGATATATGCTGTGTGGAGTCCTGAAACAGCAAGTACATGCATTACACCAGTATTTATGAACGCATCCCTTACGGAGTAATCAATTCCCGAACGGTCAGCCAGTAAAAGTCCCCGCAGAAGAGATGCCGTTTCCGGAGTATGAAGTTCTTTGATACGTTCATCAATGTTTTTACGCCAGCTGAAGATTAAGGATTTTAACGCATCCCTCTTTCCGGTCAATGTTAACAGGTCATCAGGAAAGGTGCTTCTAAGAATGCCGCTTATATTCCTGTCCCGAAGGTACTTATTATAATCGAACTCTCCGGGATTTCTTGTTTCCCTCCCCTTTACAAAAAGCCCGCTTAGCTGAATTTGCTGACCCGGATAAATGACCTCATACACGGAATCACGAACAGCCGGCTGCTCAATGCGTAGTTCTCCAACCAGTTTGATACAACCCTTGTATAATACAGAATCGTAGTGAATTGAATCGGCTTTTATGATAAAAGAAATCCTATCCTGTCTTATCAGGTTAACATCTTCGATTCTCCCGTTTACCGTAAAACCTGGCTGTTTAATTATTTCAGGAGGCAGCAGGTTCATTTGTTCACGGTTTACCGAAGCGTTAAAGTTCCCCGCCTGAAGTATCAACAAATACAGCACAAATACATTGACAGGATTATTTAAAGGTTTTCTTAAAAGGAATGTGAATAAAATTAATATTACGAGTCCGATGAATACTGCGGCTATTTGCAGTGGACTGAAAGAATAAAAATAATGAAGAAGTATTCCCCCTGTGAAAGCAAATGTAACATTAAGTGCCGGAAATCTCTTCATCCCGACAGATTGAGTATTGTTTGTTTAATATCCGTCAGGTCCTTTATTTGTGAAAACATCGTTTCTGCATCAGGTCCGGCAGCAATTGTTAAAACCGGATTGAATGTATGAGTCTTAACTGAAAGATCTTCAACATTTCCATGATCGGAACAGATAAGCAGATTAAAATCCGGGGGGAGTTCTGATATAACCGTGAACAGGAAATTATCCAGAGTTTTCAGTGTGGATTCGGTTGACTCTTCATATCTCCCGTGTCCCAAATGATCAGTAAGAAAATATTCATACAATGTAAAATCATACTTAGCCGAAATCCCGAGAAGCCTTCTTGCAGCGGTTTCAGGAGAAATAATTGCCAGGTCGTAACCAAGACGGGAATTCCATCTTTCATTTGTTATCTCCGCAGTTAATGCGTTTCCATTAATAACATCTTCGAAATTATTTAATCTCATTCCCGACAGTCTGCAGCTAAGCGTAGTAACACTTAATCTCTGTTTACCGGAACGTATATAATCAAAGAACACTGAAGGATAGGCATTTATGAAATAAGGCTTTTGTCCCCTCCTGATATGGTCAATAAAAATATTCTTTTCTTTGATTATGGAAACAAGAGAGGAGTAAGGGTAAGGACCAAAATGCTTACCAATGAACTTCGAAGCATTCATACCGCAGAATATTGAAGTTTGTCCTGTTCCGCTTTGAGGAAGTCCCTCCACTCCAAGCAGAGCATCAGCCGGAAAGAGAAATCTTCCATCTTTGCTAAGGACAGGATTAGAGAGTGAAGGAATATCACCAAATAAATCCTTAAAGGTTCTAAAGCCGTATTTGAAAAAAGGATTTTTCGCAGGGTCATTTTCACCTATACCCACACCATCCAGAAATATCATTAGAAAGGGTTTCATTTGGAATCAACTGTAAGAGTTACCGGTCCCTCATTAATAATTTTAACCTGCATCATCTCACCGAATATACCTTTCTTCACTCTGTCTTTTCCAATTGTGTCTTCGATCCTTTTAATAAAGTATTCGTACAATGGAATGGCTTCTTCCGGTTTGGCGGAATCGGTATAACCGGGACGGTTCCCTTTTGCGGTATCCCCGTAGAGAGTAAATTGAGATATTATTAAAGCCTCCCCGCCGACATCTTTAACGGATAAGTTCATTTTTTGATTTTGATCATTGAAGAATCTGAGATTACAGCATTTGTCAGCAAGATAAACAGCATCCTCCTCCTTATCCCCGACCCGGATCCCTAAAAGTATCACCATTCCGAATCCTATTTCTTCAAAGTAATTACATTGAGGAACATTTACACTTGCCGAAGAAACCCGTTGTATAATTACTCTCAAAATAACTCTCCGGAAACAACGCGATCAATATTAAGATAATCTTTGAAGATCATAATGTTGTGAAAAGAGTTTTGTTCCATTTCCAGTTTGATCAATCCTGACTGCCCTTCCCCGGCTTCAAAGAATAAGGCTCCTCCTTTCTTAAGCCATTTAGGGGCATCCGAAATTATCTTCCTGTAAAAACTTAAGCCATCCAGATTATCTGTCAATGCACCTGCCGGTTCGTATACTCTTAATTCCGCAGGCAATTTATCAAATTCCTCCCTGCCGATATAAGGAGGGTTTGAAACAATAAGATCGAAATCCTGAGGCAGCTGATCCCCGTCGGTAATTATATTAATTAGTCTGCAGCTTATTCTATCTCCCACACCGTTATCAATTGAATTACATTTAGCTGTCTCAAGTGCCTCAAGCGAAACATCAATTGCTGTAATCATAGTTTCAGGAAGATGTTTTGCCAGAGATATTGAAATATTACCACTGCCGGTTCCGATATCAAGAATTTTTTGGGGAGGTTTATTCCTGCAGTATTCAAGTACAGCTTCAACAACAATTTCTGTCTCCTGACGCGGAATAAGAACTGAAGGGTTTACCTTAATTTGTAATCCGTAAAATTCTACTTCTCCAAGTATGTACTGCAAAGGTTCAGACCTGACCCCTTCTTCTTATGAATTCCCGCAGAGTATTTACTTCTTCTTCCTGCAGCGGCTGATCAAATGAAAGGTACAGGTTTAATCTTCTGCATTTTAATATGTGGGATAACATTATCTCAGCATTTAATCTCGGGGATTCAACTCCCTTCGTAGTAAGAAAATCAGCAGATAGTTTTATGGCATCAAGTACGGTTATCATTTATACTTTCAATCCGTGAGAAAAAAATACAATAAAAGAGCAAAATTAATTTGTAATAATCCAAACGTAACACCGCTTATAGTATCCAGGCGTTGTGTTTCCTCCAGCAATGCCTCATTACCGGTAACCTGGTATTCTGAATATTTATCATCAGCTTTAAGTTTGTAATAGGCAGTAGCTGCACCAAGTGCCAGCAGACTGCCGGAAAGATAATAGAACAGTGTAGACTCAAAGAAATTCTCATCGTTGTTTGTAGTCAGAGGTTTTAGATCAATCTTATCGTTAAGGTTTTTATCAGTGACATTAATAATCAGGTCCTGATAACCGGGCTTTTTCAATGAGATAATTTTAATATCCGGAGGTAATAACAACGGTGTATGACCAACCAGTGTATCCGCAGAATAAACATAAACATCCGGCGGTTCGGTCTTCAGCATTGACTCCCTGAAAAAATTATACGTTCTGCTGATCTTTTCACATCCGGTAATTACAACAGTATCAATAAATGTTTTTGCATCCCACCGGTCGGACGATTCCCCGACAGTTACAATGTAAGTTCCTGGGTTTAATTCAATACTTGAGTTCTTACCGTTAACCGGGGCTTCATTATTTATTATTACAAAGGCAAGCTCATTATCAGTATTAATTGAGAGAAGGGCTTTACAATCCTGTGCACTCAGCGATACAGCATATATCAGAATGAAGTGACTAATAAAATATTTCATAACTCTTCAATATGCCTTTATCAATTCCGATATACAGATTCTTCCCAACAATCAAAGGTGATAAACGAACCCTTGAAGGATATACTAAAGTTTTTTTTATTTCACCTGATTTGTAATCCAGAAAAAATATTTGCCCTGAAAGATCCGGAACAATAATTCTGTTCATTGTAACAAAAGGTGTGGCATTTATAACACCCCCCGTATTATTTTTCCATATGAGCGTACCATTCCTTTTATCCAGCTTAAATATATCCCCTTTAAGATTTCCGGCTACAATATAGTTATTATCAGACACAGGATTGGCGACAATATCTGCTCCGCTCTCATAATTCCATTCCACATTCCCGGTCTCAATATCAATAGCAATCAGGTCACCATTGTTGCTTCCTAAATAGGCTAATCCTTCAGAGGCTGATGCATTGCCGAAAATGGGAGAGCTTATCTGTTTCCTGTATAAAAGCTTTCCTGTCTGATCATCAACTGCAATTATCTCACCTGCATCATTTCCGAATAATATTTTATTCTGATCCAGAACAGGAGATGAATGTACAAATATTCCTGTACTGAGTTCCCATATCTTGAGCCCCCGGAAATTGTATTTGAATATAGTACCCCCTTCAGTAACAAATATGACACCGTCACCGGTCTTTATTAATTGCGTCAGTACTCTTCCGGGAACCTCTGCCTGGTTAGCCGTCTGTCCCAACGAAAAATCATAAAATATAAGGTCAGATTTATCTTCAGAATTATAAGCATCAGCATAAATGACAAGAAATTTATGAATCACGGGAGTAGAAAATATTGTTCCTGAGTTTTTAAGCTGTCCTACACGTTTGCCGTTATCGGTCCTGAAACAGGTAATTCTGCCGGACAGATCATTTATAAAAATAAATGAATCAGAAACCGCTACCGACGAGTTTGTAAAGCTCCCGTTCACCTCAGCTTCCCATTTCTCGGCTACTGAATCTGTAATTTCAACAGGGAGGTAAAAATTCCTTTCAGGTACTTTCCCGAACATTGAATATGAGGAATCATCTATTACTGTATTAAGTTTAATGGTCGAAGGACCGCATCCATAAACACTAATAATGAAGATAAACACTATAATGTATTTCAAAAATCCCATCCAAAAAAGAACTGGTAAAAAAGTCCCGGCTGGAACCTGTAGAAATTATCCTGAATGATCTTGCCTATATCATACCGCAGTACTATCACTCCGAAGAGATTAAGCCTGAACCCGAATCCTACACTTCCAATGCTTTCCTGGTATTTGTTATCCCAGGCGCCTCCTGCATCAGCAAACAAGGCACCGCGTAGTCCCACAAATCCCAGGTTAATAAAGGGGAATCTTAAATTTATCTCATCAATTAAGGGGAACCGTAATTCTAAAGATGAAAGCCACAGCTTCTCCCCGCGTATGGAGAATCTGGGATAGCCCCTGATGTCCCAGCTTCCGCCTGCATAATACCTTCTGGCTTCTTTGCCTTCGTTATAAAACAACGCACCTCGCAGAGCTAATGCACTCCGGTAGCCTAATCTCAGGTAATGCCTGACATCCGTAATTACCGTAAAATAATTTACGTTACTGTATTTTACATCCCCGGTATAGGCAAAAATAAGTCTTGCACGCGTACCGTCAACAGGACCTGTAGATGCCCACATTGTATTATCAATTACCCAGGAAAGTGTATTACTTACCAGTAAAGCCTTTCGCTCATACCACTCCTTCAATAACCTGCTTGTCCGAATTGGCCATAGATATTCCAGCTTCCACTCTCTGAAATTTTGACAGGGGAAAGTACATCAGAAAATATCCTCCAAAGCTTCTCTCAAAAAAATATTCATCGGGGTCCTGCAAATCATACCTTCGCCCGCTATAATTGAATATCCCGTAGCCGTAATTAGCCCTGCCGCTGAGATTGGTTCTTTGAATGGCAACATTAAAGCTTCGTAAAAACTCACTTTGTGTCTCAGCCGTATTGTAAACTAAAAACGAATAGATGTCATCTCCCAATAAATCACTTACATATAGTATTGCTCCTCCGCGTGCCCCATAAACCGGATCTACAGATATCTGGCTCTGGGCATAATCAAGCGTAAACTCTTTTTCATATTTGATCTGTTCCTTTTTGCTTTCAGACGAAAGAAATGAAGGATTCCAGGGCTGACGGTTTATTTCAGGTTCCATTACAGCATAATTGGACTGAGAAATTGTATCCTTCAGTTTGTATTTGTAAATATTAAATGAAAAGTTTTCAAACCCGGTAAATATGATTGAAGAATCTCCGGCAAAAGAGGGGCTGAAAGCATTCGTCATAAAAAAAGTCATCTGCCTGCAGCCGGTCAGAAAATTCATCATTATTTATCGACAGTTGCCAAAGATTCCTTACACCATCAATCTCGGATGCCACTACCATGTAATTTTTGCCAGGAGATAATGCCGGTGAAAATGTATCAGCATCAAAATAAGTAAGGTATTTTATCTCATTAGTATTGAGATCATAAGAAAAGATATTATACTTTCTTTCGTAAACGCCGGCAGTTCTGTCTGACGAAAATATTATCTGGTTTTCTGTCAGGCCGAATATCGGATCCCGGTCGTCATATATGTCATTTGTCACCCTTACAAGAGAATCGTTTGCAATATTTATTATGAAAAGATCACTGAAACCTTTCTGATCCACTGCATTGAAGATAAGCCTGGAACCATCGTGAGAAAATTTAGGAGATGAAATACTGATCAGGAACTTCCTCTGAAATGTTTTTATAATACTTCCCTCTTTGGTAGAATACAGGTGAACGGCATCTGTAGCTCCCGATTTGGTAACAAATGCTATCAACCCCCCCGGTGAAGCATCAATTCCCGATTGGAATAAATGAAATGCTTCAAACTCCTGTGTTTTTTCCCCCCGGAGAACAAGTTCCGGATACTCCTCCTCTGCAGTATGGATTTTTAGCCTGTAAAGGGATGAGTACCCATCACGGTTTGCGTTGAAGTAATAATATTCGCTGGTATCTACCCTTGAATAGACAGGTGAGAAGTTAAATCCGAAATCAGTAATCTTCTCTGCTTCAAAACGAGGCGGAGCCATATCGGTAACTAATGGGTAATATTTTCTTTTCAGATAGAAAAGCCAATCACTGTCAATATCTTTTAATGATCTGCCCAATGTGTGTTCTAATAGCTCCTCGAATGTTGAGTACATCCAGAAATTATCGATAAGCAGCATGACCCTTTTTTTCCCGTAAACATCAGCAACATATTCCAGGAAACTCTGTCCTTCCTTATACATTAAAAATGAGCCGTAGATCTGATACATATCTTCAAGACCGACAAAATAATTATTTATCAGGGCATCACGCATAACCATCTCAGCCTGGGCATCCTGTTTAGTTGAATAGAACTCAGCTCCTCCTTCCACAAACCATAATGGAGGAAGCGATCCGGTCGTCATCCTGTGATCGGAGAGTATGCGGCTTATTTTTGTTGTCATAAATACATGCACAAGCTCGTGCCTGATTACATGGGTAAAGTCATTCAAAGAACCGGTATAGGGGATTACAACCCTCCCCTTTATAAACTCAAAGAATCCGCCTACACCTTCAGGAATAAATCCTGGTGTAGTATTTGTCTGCTGGAAGTGATTGGATGTATTATAGAATATAAGAGGAATCCTGCTGATAACTATATGATTGAAAACTACTTTATATTCATCGAAAGCGTTCTCGGCAATATATGCCCCGGTTTCGGCTATCTGCTGCATTTCATTATAATAGTAAATATCAAAATGAGTTGTACGGATGACCTTCCAGTCGAATTTTTCATACTGTACCTTGTTCCTGCCGAAATAAAAAAACTGAGGCAGGACTGCATCAGTTGATAGAAGTACAAGCAGAAAAAAGCAATAGAATCTCTGTCTGAATCTCATCTGTTTATGTAATGTATAATTAATCCCCCTGGGAGGGAATTACGCCAGTCTCTCTTTTAGAATATTTATATTCCTGATCTCAGTCGGATCTATTCCTCTGACTATAGCCGTGTAATAAGTTATCCAATCACACAAATAAATCAAATCCATTAATCGGGTTTTGAAATCCTCCCCGTGTCCCTCAAGTTCCAAAACCTCCACCCCATTCTTCCGTGCAAGTTCAGAAGTGATGCTGAATCTTTTTTTAACCGGTTCCGGGTAATCCCGGTCTTTAAGATTGATCAGAATTGAATTAAACTGTCTCTCGCTGAATGTTTCCCACCCTATTATTTCGTTGTGGTTTAATTCCGGAATTACATTGTGAAATGCATGAATCTTGGAATTCTCATTAAACTGGCATTTAAATCTGTATCCGGCAGCCGAAGTTATATCTGCTGCTGAATAAATTATAGGTATAAATCCTATTAGATTTTGTGAGAAAAGATAAGCGCTGTTCCCTTCTTCAGAATACTCTTTCCCCTTCTGCTTCCAGAGAGATATTATCTTTTTAACCTGATCTGTCGTCCATTTGGAATAATTTTTAATACCTGCAGAATTTTAAGAAGTGAAAAGAATCCCAACCCTAACGCATATCTCGGCTGGAACCCCGGCTGCACCTTTACCACAGGAAGATTATTAGATTCTGCAATTTGTTCAACCTTTCCGCCGGTCGTAATACAAATTATACTTGACCCAATCTTAATTGCCTGGTTCAGGACAGCAACAGTCTCTTCCGTATTTCCTGAATAAGATGAAATAATTATTAGTGTATTTTTGTCGGCAAAAGGGGGCAGTGTATAATTCCTGTTGACAAAATAAGGGAGCTTAAGATCCCCTCCGGTATATTCCCTTACCAGGTCGGCACCGATAGCAGAACCTCCAAGACCGCTTACTATTATTTTATTAAATCCGTTTTTAACTGATGAGACATCTATTTTATTATTCCAGGCAAATTCAATCTGCCTGTATGAATTAATGAGTACGCTGAACTGGTCTGCAGGATCGAACTTCCGCACCTGATCTTGAATATTCATATACCTTATATAACTTCCTGTGTTCGTGTTATTAGATTTTCAGAGAAGAATCTTTTTATTCTGTGCTCAATATCAGAATTTGTGGAAAGGAGAAGACACTCTTCAGCAAGCTTGCCTGCTTTGATAAATTCAATGTTACGAATGATCCTTTTAGCATAGGGTATTGTGAAGGGTGCCATACTCAGGGATTTTAATCCGAGACCGACAAGCAATGGAATGGCGAAAGTATCGCCTGCCATTTCTCCGCAGATGCTTACATCCTTTCCTGCCCTGCCGGCTTCTTTTACTATATGGGAAATTGTTCTTATAATAACCGGACTAAACTCCTGGTATAAACCCGATACCAGGTCATTTCCTCTGTCAACAGCCATTAAATACTGGATCAGATCATTTGTCCCGATGCTGAGGAAATCCACCTCTTTTGCGAAATCATATGTCATAACAGCAGCAGAAGGGACTTCAACCATTATCCCGACTTTTATGTGCTTATCGTACTGTATACCCTCTTCTTTAAGCTCTTTCTTGCAGGTTTCTATTACAGCTTTCGAGGCTCTTTATCTCCTCAAGGGTAGTAATCATCGGCAGCATAAACTGGACATTCTTATTAGCACTGGCTTTCAATACCGCCCTTATCTGTCCCTTAAATAATGAAATATTATCAAGCAGCAGTCTGATCCCCCGAAGCCCGAGAAATGGATTAGGTTCCTTAAAATCCAAAAACTTAACTTTATCTCCCCCGATATCAAAAGCCCTGATTGTAACAATGCCCGGATATATTCTTCCGGCAAGATTTGTGTACGCTTTGGTCTGCTCCTCTTCGTTCGGGAAATCATTAGATTCTTCGATTATCTGTTCTGTTCTGTATAAACCGATACCCTTTGCATTGCTGGTAATAACAACATCAATTTCACCTGTTACATCGACATTGGCATATAATCCTATTTCTGTACCATCCAATGTTGTAGAGGGTTTATCTGCAAATTCCACAAGTTCTTTCTGAAGGTCCCCAAGCTTTTTTATTTTACCTTCAAAAAACTTAATCTGTGTTTCATCAGGATTAACAAGAACAAAACCGTGGAAGCCGTCAACAATAAGGAAATCGTTTTCCTTAATTACCATTGTCGAGTTATGTGTTCCTACGACGGCAGGAAGATTTAACGAGCGGGAAATAATTGCAGTATGAGATGTAATACCGCCGTGGTCGGTAACAAAGGCATGAATATTATTTCTTGATAACAGAATTGTATCCGCAGGGGTCAATGAATCGCTTACAACAATTACATCCTTCCGGATCTTTGATTCCCATCTTTTTTTCTGCAGGTTCCTGATGATCCTGTTCTTTATATCATCGATATCATTAGCCCGTTCAGACATATAAGCTTCGTGAGCTATTTTCATCAGGCGCTGGTACTTTGAGATTTCGTCATCAACGATATATTCGGGAAGCCGCTTTTCCTTTACGATCCTGTTTTTAATTGTGCTGATTAGTACAGGATCATCAAGTATCATCAGATGGGCTTCGAAAATAGCAGCGCGGGTATCTTCCATCTTTTCCCTGGCAAGACTGAGAATCTTATTCAGTTCCTTCTTTGATTTAGCAAGTGCCTCATCAAAGTTTTTTATTGCTTCTTCAGGATCTGAGATGGCACCGTCGCCTATTGAAATTTTCTCTTTAGCAAAGAGATAAGCATTCCCCATAACAATTCCCGGAGCCGCAGCTACGCCGGGTATCTTATTTTTAGCTTCGGTAAATATTTGTTTAAATGTTCTCAAAGCTCGTCAAATCCACGGTTAAAATAGTCGGATATTTCTTCTGCTGCAGCAGCTTCATCCTCACCGTCGAAAGTGAGTAAAATTTCAGAACCCATTTCAGCTGCAAGGGTCATAACTCCAATTATGCTTTTTCCGTTAATGTTCAAGCCGTCCTTCGAGATATAAAATTCACATTTATATTTTGCTGCCAGCTTTACTATCGTCGCTGCCGGTCTTGTATGCAGACCTGCATTATTAACTATCTTTACTGTTTTTTCGATCATTAATGTTTTCTGTATATCAGTGTATTTGCCAGCCATTCAAAAAATCCGGTATACTGCCGGCTGTTTAACTTCTTTAATGATCTTAAGGCTTTTAATGTATAATTTTTTATTGCCTCCTCCGAAGAACTGAGAGCGCCCGTTTCTTTAAAGATCTCCTTAAACCGGGGCACCTGGTCATCACATATACCTTTATTTTTGATATAATTACGGAGCTCGGTGCTGTATTTACCGTTGTCCAGTTCCAAAGCCTTAAGTATCAAATAAGTTTTTTTACCTTCACTGAGATCTCCCCCGATAGTCTTCCCGAATTCCTGTTCATTACCGAATACATCAAGTAAATCATCCTGTATCTGGAAAGCAATACCGAGGTTAATACCATAAGCAGAAAGAGCATTCTTTTCTTCTGTGGATCCGCCTCCTGCAAGGGCTCCGATCTTACAGCACATTTTAAGCATTTCTGCTGTTTTCTTCCTTATCATTATCAAATATTCATCAATGCTCACCTGATCGGATGTTTCAAAATCCTTATCGAGGCTTTGTCCCTCGCATATTTCAACCAGGCTCTGGGTGAAATGCAGAAACAATGTCAGCCTGTGAATCCTTAAGATCCTTTAAGAGAAGTTCATATGCTATTGAAAGAAGACTATCCCCCACCAGCAGTGCTTTATTAAGATCATATTTTTTATGAAGCGTTTCCCTGCCCCGCCGCATATCGGCATTATCCATTATATCATCGTGAACAAGTGTAAAGTTATGAAGAAGTTCCACTGCCGTGGCAGTATTATAAAAGTTTCTTTTTGATCCAACGGCTTTGGCAGAAAAAATCACAAGCAGAGGTCTTAGTCTTTTCCCTCCGCTGGAAAGAATATATTTCCCCGGTTCATATAATGAGTCAGGCTGCCGGCTGTCCAGGCAGCTGTTAATATATTTTTCTACTCTCAGTCTCTCCTTTTCGTAGAGAGCAGAATAATTATCGATATCCCCCTTCAAGTCAGCTTATCCTTTCTGACCAGTTTTTTATTTCTCAGCTGTTTAAGATCCTTTGAATTGGTAAGGAACATTATTTTTTTCAGAGTGCTGAACCATCCATTGATTAAATTGATGACCCCTTCTACTCCTTCGGAATCCATCTCCTTTAACACAATTCTCGCCGATGCTGTAATATCAGCACCAAGGGCATAAGCTTTTGCCATATCAAAAGCAGTGTTCACTCCTCCCGAGCCGATCAGGACAAACTTATATTTCTTTTTTAATTCATAAACTTCTTTAATACAGTAAGAGGTCGGCAGTCCCCAATCCCAGAACTCATCTGCTTCGGCATTATTTCTAAGTATCTCTACACCCGACCAGCTGGTTCCCCCTGCACCGGCAACATCAATACCCGAAACACCTGCTGACAAAAGCCGTCCGGCAGCTTCTTTAGAAATACCGGCTCCCACTTCTTTAACAATGACAGGTACCTTAACCTGCTTTACCAGTTTTTCCATTTTCTTCAGTAAGCCTGTAAACTCCGGTTCACCGTTTTTCTGCATCAGCTCCTGGAGAGGATTTATATGAACGACCAGTGCATTCCCCTCGATCAGATCAATTATAATTTTTACCTGATCGAATGAATCCATTTTTACAATTTGTGCAGCACCAAGATTTCCCAGGACAGGTACTGAAGGAGCGTTTGTCCTTATGATCCTAAATGAATTATGAAATTCATTGTTTTCCATAGCCTGCCGTTGACTTCCCACGCCGATCGGGATTTTTAATTCTTCTGCAGCAAGAGCCAGTTGTGCGTTTATATTTTCCGCTTCCAGGCTCCCCCCGGTCATACAGGATATCAGGAAGGGATAGTTGATTTTATATTTTAAGAATTCGGTCTGAAAGCTGATATTCTTGTAGACTTATTTCGGTGGCGGCATAATGCCTGAAGTCGTACTGTTCGAATCCGTTGGTCTTTTGTTTAAATGCCACGTCGCCATAGAGGGACAATTCCAGGTGTTCTTGTTTACGAGTAACAGTTGATGAGGGATCTTTCTTCATACAAGGGCCGCAAAGTTAGAAATATAGTTTTTAGCAAGATATTAAATTTTAAGCAAAAATACGTCCCTTTACGAGAGGGGGTTTCATTCCCGCAATGTTTCAAATTTCTATTCTCCCGATGCAATTTCCATCTACTACAATTCTATCTGGAATCCCCCTATTCTTAATCTCATTCTTTTCTTAAATAAAAAACAGCTGCGTGAATAATGAGAGGACAGCCTGCTTCGTTTTATAAGCTTTTAGATTATTAAGGTCAGGCTGTCCGTACATCTGAGACTTCCATTGATTAAGGAGGGACAACCTGCTTCGTTAATATCAAATATTCGTTCTAATGGACAGGTTGTCTGTACGAATCCTTTAATTTACAGAAAGGGCATTTTTAGAGCAAAATGAAAGAAAGTATCTACTAAATATCTGTACACGCATAACACAAGCGACTAACGGGCATATCTCAAGCGTCTCCCGGAACGCGATTACACGCTCCAGAGACGCTGCAGACACGCTCCTGATGGTATTTGGTAAATAAATAATTGGATGGTTTTTATGAAAAAGTACTTCGAACACCTAAATAGTTGTTAAATAGAAATTATTGAATGATGGGTATAACATAAATCGAACCCCTGTGGAGGACAGGCAACCTCCAATTATTTATTCGCCTTACCCGGATAGCATACAAGTAATTCAGGGGTAAAGGGATTGTGTAAGGAACGCTCACTGAGCGTTCCACTTTGGGCACCCACTCCCAGATAGCGTTCAGCACGAGTACTCGCCAGGATAGCATTTCGCTACGGGCACCCGTTCCAGATAGCGTTTCCGTTGATGCAGTCCTCGAATGCCAGAGGGCAACCCGAATTGGTGAAGATCTGTTTCTTCCCGGAAAGGAGCGTGAGATTGCTTCATTAGAAGACTCCTTCGCTATGACGATATTTATTCATCCTCTCCAGTGGTGGGCAGGCATTTTCCTAAAAATGATTTTATCTTTGTGATAAATTTTATCAACTGAAATTCTCCCTCTGACTGAATTGACAAGAACGATCTCATCCGCAGCAATCAGATCATTAAGATATAATTTTGTCTCACTAACCTTTTCAAGATTATCAAGAAGAAATTTTCTATATATCCCGGGAAGCAAGCCGCAAGTGATTTCCGGTGTGTACCACACATTTCCTTTTCTTAAAAAAATATTTGATATGGCACCTTCGCATATTTCTTCATTCTCATTAAGAAAAACTACATCAAAAAAACCCTGCTTAATGTATTTATGATATTCTCTGTCATAAACTTTACGGCTTGTGGTCTTATGGTACAGGAATTTATCAGCTGAATGATTTCGCTTCTCAGAAATTATAATCTTCATCTCCCCTTCCTGCTTAGCCGGCGGAAGGACTTCTGATTCAACACTCCCCTCCTTTGAAAGAAGAAGTCTTACTTTAAATTCCCCCCGTGGATAATACTTTAATATTTTATTCAAATGAAGAGTGATTTTGTGTCTGTCAAAGTTAAAAAGGAAAAACCGGGATGACTTTTCAAGCCTCCCAAGGTGTTCTTCTTTAAACAAAAATATTCCATCCTTCAGCAGCATCGTTTCAATCAGCCTGAATGGTTGATCCGGTTTTGTAAGGAATCTGCTTTTCAGAATTACCTCTTTATATTCATTACCCGGCTTGCTGTCCCACACAATGCCGCTGCCTAGTCCTATTTCCCCGGCTCCTGTTTTTTTATCTATGGTTAATGTCCGTATTGCCACATTAAATATTTTTTTATCACTGAAGAGCAGACCGATGGATCCGGTATATATTCCCCTCGGCTCTTTTTCAAGTTCGCTGATTATCTCCATCGTTCTGATCTTAGGGGCTCCAGTCACCGAACCACAGGGAAATATATTCCTGAAGATGTCGTACAGATCTGTCTGCCTGTTTAACTTACCGCGAATGGTAGATACCATCTGGTAGAGCGTTTCATATTTTTCAACCTGAAAGAGCTTTTCTGTTTTTACTGATCCATAATGGGAGATCCTGCCCAGATCGTTTCTTAGCAGGTCAACTATCATCAGGTTTTCGGACCTTTCCTTTTCACTCTGTTTAAGAAACTCCGGATTATCCCCACCGTTTGAATATAAATCTGTCCTCTTAAGCGTACCCTTCATCGGCCTGGTAACGATTTCATCTCCCGCAACTGAAAAGAAGAGTTCTGGTGAAAGAGATAGGATATACCTGCCGCCGGTATTGATAAATGCTGAGTATAAGGCCGACTGATTAAACAGCAGCACCTTAAATAACCCAAAAGGATTTCCCTTAAACCTGAACTTTCCCCTCACGGTATAATTAACCTGGTAAGTGTCCCCCTCCCTAATCAGATTTTTAATCTTTTCAATATTTGCCGTATACTCTTTTTTTGATGTATTAAAATGAAAACCGGAAAGGGAATATTCTTTTTGCCCGCTGCTGAAAAAATGAAGTTCTCCTGAAGGTATCTCAGTAATATTATCTTTTTTGTAAAGGAATATTTTTACTGGGTGATCCTTCACTGGAACAATATACCTATGCAGCTTTTTTTCAAACAGATATCCTGCCTCATAATCCGCAAGGATGAAGCCTGACAATCCTGAATGTATCAGTCTCTCAGTCTTGTTAAGGATCCTCTTTACCGAAGCGGCATCAGAAGCAGATAATATTTCCTTTGGATCTTTAAAAATAAGAGAGGTTCCTTTCTTCCCTTGAGGGGGAGTATAGAATAGGGCGGAACCTTCGGATGACAATATGTTATTAAGATCAGACTGGTTCATTATAATTTTTTTTACCGGTTACAGGAAAATAAAAAAAATATATACCCTGTTTCAATCACTGCTGTTCAAAATAAATTAGAGTTTAGATAAAACACTTATTATTGATTGAAATTAAACAGATTCCTCAATTCTCTAAATTAAACCCCCAACTTCATACAAATAGCCCACGGTTTTTAACCGTGGGGTTGAATAAAAACAAAATTATTCTTAACCCCTTCAAGGGGTTTACCAATCTTGAACATATAACCAAGGGAAAGCACCTGATTGTGGTGGGAGGCAGAACCTTAAAAAAAATTGATGAGTAAATCCCAGTTCGGGAAAATTATGTTTAATATTCCAAACCCGAAGGGGTTAACGTGTTATACATATGATAAAGGGAGGAGGTGCCGGCGCTATATGAGTAGAAAAAGTCAATGCACCGGATGCTCTCTTAAGGAAAAATTTGTCCCAACTCTCAGTTTAGAACTGTCAGGCAGAGCGTTTATTATGAGGAATATGACAGATTAAAGCAGAGGCTAAAAACTCCAGAGGCAAAAGAAGCATACATTTTAAGAAAGACGATCTCAGAGGGGCTATTTGCAGAAGCAAAGAACAGTCATGGGTTAAGAAAGTTTATGTCCAGAGGTCTGGATAAAGCACATAAAAGGTCCTATATGATAGCTGCTGTCCAAAATCTTAAGAGATTAATAAAGCACTTTAGAAAGAGAGCTCATTCCATCAAGATACACTACACTACCCAGCTATATATTCTTATCATCCAGACCAAACTTTGTACTATCAATAAAATATTCTAATTATGCAACGACCCTAGAAACCGTGGGCTATTAGAAACCGTGGGCTATTAGATTATATGGAAACCATTATCTGATTCTGGTATTTTGGACAGATATGGTTTCAGTAGTAATCAAAGATAAGGTATTTTGAAACTTCCTTATTTATACTGATTTTTTCCTAATATATTTTAAATAATGAGTGTCTTATATGAAGAAGCCTCTACTAAGTTTTTGGCAGATCTGGAATATGAGTTTCGGGTTCCTTGGAATTCAGTTCGGCTTTGCACTGCAGAATGCAAATGTGAGCAGGATATTTGAAACTCTTGGTGCACAGATTGATGCAATTCCTATACTCTGGATAGCCGCCCCGGTGACAGGATTAATAGTTCAGCCTATTATCGGACATATGAGCGATAAGACCTGGAACCGCCTGGGCAGAAGAAGACCATTCTTTTTAACAGGTGCAATTCTTGCCTCCATAGCGATCTTATTTATGCCTAATTCACCTGCCTTATGGATTGCCGCCGGAATGCTCTGGATAATGGATGCCTCAATAAATATTTCTATGGAACCGTTCCGTGCATTTGTCGGTGATATGCTTCCTTCGGAACAGCGCACACAGGGTTTTGCAATGCAGAGTTTCTTCATTGGTATCGGCGCAGTAGTTGCCTCCGCACTCCCCTATATGATGACAAACTGGTTCAGTATTTCTAATACCGCACCGCCGGGAGAAATACCTGATTCTGTAAAGTTCTCTTTCTATGTCGGGGGTGTTGTATTCTTACTTGCAGTGGTGTGGACGGTACTCCGCTCAAAAGAATATTCCCCTGATGAGCTAAGGGCATTCCGCGATGATGCATATGAAAATAAGGAGAGCGCAAGAAAAACACTGGGTGAAATTCCTTCCTATGTTTATTTAAAAAGAGGATTGATCTGGCTGGCTGCGGGCGGTGCAGTAACCATTTATCTTTTTTATAACCAGATGGATCTCGGATTGTACGTCCTGTTCGTAGGCGCAGCAGTGTTTGGACTTCTGCAGATCCTTGCTTCTATGCTTGCAAAACGCAAAAGAGTTAAAGGAGGATTCTTTGCTATAATAACAGACCTCTACCAGATGCCGAAGACAATGAAACAACTTGCCTTTGTTCAATTCTTCTCCTGGTTTGCGCTTTTTGCAATGTGGATCTATACAACTCCTGCAGTTACACATCACGTTTTTGGAGCTGCTGATGCCTCCTCCGCATTATATAATGAAGGTGCCGATTGGGTTGGTGTTCTGATGGCTGTCTACAACGGCTTTGCTGCTGTAATGGCGTTTATCCTTGTATGGATTGCTAAAAAGACCAGCAGGAAAACTGTTCACTTTATTTCACTGGTGGTAGGCGGACTTTCACTTGCATCTTTTTATGTAATTAAGGATCCGAATATTTTATTGTTATCAGAGCTGGGAATAGGTCTGGCCTGGGCTTCCATACTGGCAATGCCTTATGCAATACTTGCAGGTTCTCTTCCTCCCGAAAAAATGGGAGTATATATGGGCATCTTCAATTTCTTTATTGTAATTCCCCAAATTACTGCAGCAAGCATATTAGGATTTTTAATGAACACATTATTTGAACGGCAGGCAATATACGCACTCGTATTGGGAGGAGTATCAATGATACTGGCGGGACTGCTGGTGATATTTGTGAAGGATGTGGATGAATGAAAGAAGTTGGATGAATGGAAAAACTTGGATGAATGGATGGATGGATGAATTAAATGTCAGTCATTGCGAGGAGTCTTCGACGAAGCAATCTCATGTAATTGGATGAATGGATGGGTGGATGAATGTAGGAATATTAGTTCTTGGTTCTTAGTTCTTCGTTTTTGTGGCAGTCATTGCGAGGAGTCTTCGACGAAGCAATCTCCCGTACAAGGGGATGAATGGATGGATGGATGAATGTAGGAATATTAGTTCTTGGTTCTTAGTTTTTGTGTCGTGAGTGGGATTTCATTATTTAGATACGTTGGTTCTGGTTCTTAGTTGTGTTTATTGGAAATAAAACACAACTAAGAACTAAGAACCAGGAACTAAGAACTAATTCCCTTATTTTGTCAGGATTAGCTTCTTAGAGTCCTTAAATACTACATTTCCTTTAAGATCAGATACTTCTATTGAATAGAGGTATACTCCCGAAGCAAGATCAGATGCATTCCAGCTTACCTGGTGATAGCCGAAGTTCTGGACCTCATCTACGAGAGTCTGGATTCTTCTCTCCAAGCGAATTAAAGATCGATAATCTAACATTGCTTTCCTCTATCAGGAAGTATTTGATCGAGGTGGAAGGATTAAAAGGATTCGGATAATTCTGGAATAAAGCTATACCTGCAGGAAGCATATTCACATCAATATAAATTATATCTGAATATTCCGAGGTACCGTTATAGTCCATTTGTTTCAACCTGTAGAGTATTCTGCCGTCGTATGACAACATAGAAATATCATCCGTAAATGTATATTCCCTGGTTTCCGAAACGGTACCGTTTCCTTTGACAAATCCTATCGTCTGCCATTCATTGTTCTTCAGCTTACGTTCAATCTCAAAGCCTCTGTTATTCAACTCTGTAGCTGTTGACCAGTTAAGTACTACCCCGTCCATTTCCCTGGCTGCCGTAAATGACACAAGTTCGACAGGGACATAAAAATCTATATATGCCTCATATACTCCCCTGCCATGAGTGCCTGCTCTTAAAGTATGGGTTGTGGGAGCATAATCAAGATGTATAATTACGGTATTAGGTAAACCTTCAAATGTTTCTGTCCAGGTAGCACCATTATCCCTTGTATAATAAACTCCATTATCCAGGGCAGCAAAATAAGTTTCCGGATTAGTCTGATCCCAGGTATAAATCAATACATCATTACCGGGTGAATCAGGAAGACCGGCACTGATACTTACCCAGCCGGTTCCCCCGCTGGTAGTTTTATAGATCTTGTTGGTTCCGAATCCGGATACGCTCAAAACTGCTATATCAGGGTTTTCGGGATGAATATTTACGCTTGTTATAGTTTTCCCCGGCAGTCCGCTGCTGATACTGCTCCAGTTAACTCCTCCATTGGTGGATTTATAAAGTACGCTTCCTGAACTGGCAAATATTATTGAAGGATTAGAATAACTGATTGCTAATTCCCTTATTGTACCGCTTCCAATTAAACCGGATACTGCTGTCCAGCTAATGCCATTATTTGTTGTTTTGTAAAGTTTTCTTCTTGCAATATAAAACGAGCCGTTCTCTGTAGGATGTGCAATTATAGGTGCTACCCAGGCTCCTGATTCACTCATATCGATGCCTGTAGTTGCATTACTCCAGCTGCCGCCCCCGTTGGCTGTTCTTACAAGACCGCCGTTCTGGGATTCACCAAGAATGTAATTATGATCGAAAGGATTGTAACATACTTCCCCTCCGTCACCTCCGAATGCAGCATTCCAGTTTAATGTAGCATTGGTCAGCTGTGTACCGTTATCCTGTGTGCCCCCCATAATCATTGATGGGTTGTGGGGACTTGCTGCAATACGGTAGAATTGTGTAAGGGTAAGGTTCTGATTCATATTGACGAATGTAGTCGCCGTTATTCACGGTCTTGTAAATGCCTCCGTCGTTGCATACAAAAAAGGTATTCTGTGCTGTCGGGTGAAAGAAAAGAAAATGCTGATCTACGTGAACACTCCCCCCGGCATAGCCGTTTGTAATATTCGTAAATGTAGTTCCTGCATCTGTAGATCTGAAAACATCGATCGCGCCTACATAAACATTGGTGGGATCAAAGGGATTAACTTTGCAATAAAGATCATACCAGGCCTGACCGCCGCCGTCAAGACTTCCGAGTGCGAGTGTCCAGTTAGCACCATAATTTGTTGATTTATAAATATTAACCGTACTGCTCACGTGAACTGCTGCATACATATAAGCGGGATTTGATCTGCCGTAATCGAAATGAGTTCTTACACCTGTCTGCAGTCCTGTACCGAAAGCAGTGAATGTACGTCCGCCGTCAACAGATCTTCTTAATCCTGTTCCGGAACCTACTATAAAGGCTGTATCTCCGGATGGGGTAAAAAGAACATCATCACATCTTCCGCCAACTAAAGTTGACCAGGTTAATCCTGCATCAGTACTCTGGAATAAGACCTGAAGTACCCAATGCTGCAAGGAGTTCATTGCTGTGACCGGGACGGATAACTATTCTCGAAAAATATGTACGTACCGGGAGTCCTGAAGTAATATGTGTCCAGGATGTACCCCCGTTAGTTGATTTAAGCAATCCGGCACCATAATAAGATGCACCGCTGTAAGTTGCCTCTCCCGTACCTGCATAGACTATTTCCGGGTTTACAGGATCAAGCACAATACATCCCATTGCCATTGAAGGCTGGTTATCTGTTAATGGTGTCCAGTTAACACCTGCATTAGTTGATTTCCAGACACCGCCGTTGGCAGGACCTATATAGATAATATCGGGATTTGTTGGATGATAAGTTCCTGTAACTATTCTTGAGGATATATTGCCGTAATTAAAATATGCACCCGGCGTAGGTCCTAAACTTACCCAGGTAATATTATCATCATATGAAGCGTTTAGCATCTCTCATTGCATCACGCTGTCCGATTGATTTCACATAAGCTCCTTCAGGAATATATCCCTCAGGGTAAGCCCTGGTCTCCCAGAACTGCCATTCCCTTATAAAAGCTTTTGAATGTTTAATCTCTTCAGGAGCACTTGTGAATATACTGAATTATCCATCATCTGCCCCTGGTAAATAAGCTGTCCCTGTGTTGAAATAAATGTTAAAACAAACAAGCAAAGTGTCAGAAAAGATTTCATACTATCTCCGGGTAAGTAAATAAATTATCCATTGAAGGATTAAAAGGAAAGTCCATTACAATTAATAAAAAAATCATTTAATTAATTTATTAAATTTATATTAAAGTTGTAGATTATTAAACAGATTTTTTGGGATTTATGACTCCTTTCGAAGCCTTACAGCAGCATTTTGGATATTCTGAGTTCAGACCGGCACAAAAAGAAATAATTGATGCGATATTAAATAATGAGAATGTCCTTGCTGTCCTCCCTACCGGTGCCGGGAAATCCCTTTGTTATCAGATACCTGCCTTAATATCAGAGAGTTTTTCAATTGTAATATCTCCCCTGATCGCCTTAATGAAAGACCAGGTGGATAATCTCAACCGGCAGTTTAATATCGCTGCATTCATAAACAGCAGTATGAGTTTCAGGGATGCAGAAGAGGTGCTGCAGAATATTGCCTACGGTAAAACAAAGCTCCTGTATATTGCCCCGGAGCGGCTTGATAATGTTGCTTTTGCGGAAAGAATTAAAGCCCTTTCCCCTTCCTTTGTTTTTGTGGATGAGGCACACTGCATCAGCGAATGGGGACATAATTTCAGACCCAGCTATACAAGAATAAAAGATTTTATAAAGTTTATTTCTGTTACCCGTACCTCGGCATTCACAGCAACTGCAACTCCTGAGGTTGTACAGGATATTGTTGCACAGCTGAATCTAAAGGACCCCCGGATATTTGTAAAAGGATTTGAACGTAATAACCTTTACCTGAATGTAGTATTCACAAAACAAAAAAATAAAAAGTGTATCGAGCTCGTTAAAGCTTTTAAGACCCCTGCCATTATTTACTGTGCTTCAAGAAAAAAAGCAGAAGAAGCATCCGAATTCGTAAATCTCCACAAGATCAAGTGCGGATTCTATCACGCAGGACTTCAGCAGGAGATAAGAAAAAAGGTACAGGAGGATTTCCTGAATGATAAGCTCCAGGTAATTGCTGCAACAAATGCCTTCGGGATGGGCATTGATAAAAAGGATATACGGCTTATTATTCACTATAATATTCCCGGCTCGATAGAAAATTATTACCAGGAAATAGGACGTGCAGGAAGGGACGGTGAGCCTTCATATACTTTCCTTCTCTTCGACGAACCCGATATAAACATTCAGAACTATTTTATTTCATCTTCAAATCCCGACAGGGAAACCATCTGCGGTATCTATGATGCCCTGTGCGACTTCGGCAGAGTTGCAGAGGGATCAATGAGCAGTAAGGAGATTCCTGTTAATTTAGATTTTATTTCCTCCTGCTGCGGCAAGGAAATCAATAAGGGATTGCTTCATTCGGCATTAAAAATACTCGCTGAAGCAGGGTATCTAAAACTACTTAATGAATATGAAAAAAGGACAAGCATACATGTCCTGTATGAAAAGAATAAATTAAGAGAGTTTATTGAAAGTTCAACCAATAGTCTTCTTAAAGAAGCAATCCTTCTTCTTTTAAGAAAATACGGCAGCGATCTGTTTACAAGGAAAGTTCATATATCAATACCCCAGCTTGCAGCCCAGCAGGAACTTACGGAATCGGAATTCGATGAGGCATTTACAATACTGGATAACCTCGGTATAATCAATTATAATAAATCCAGTTTAGGAGACAGTATTGTATTAACCGTGCCCAGGGTAAATAGCAAGAGACTGAACCTTGATTACAAAAAAATAAATGAGAACTTTATACGGCTGAATAATAAACTGGATAAGATGGTCCAGTTTGCCTACTACCACGAGTGCAGGTTTAAATATATA
Source organism: uncultured Ignavibacteriales bacterium (assembly GCA_963764685.1). Lineage (GTDB taxonomy): Bacteria > Bacteroidota > Ignavibacteria > Ignavibacteriales > Ignavibacteriaceae > CAVXTT01. The sequence goes on along the minus strand of CAVXTT010000018.1, from coordinate 99,407 downwards.
CTCGAATATTTCGGTGCCGCCTCATCCGATTACACCTGCGGTAAATGCGATAAGTGTTCATCAGAGCTCACAATGCCCGAATCCAGCATTGAATATATCAAAGAAATAATCCTGAGGACTATCTATCTTAACAATGATTATATCAATGAAACTACTCTGCTAAGGATTGTCCTTGGTACCAGCGGGCGTGAATCTAATTCCGGGTTTGATACTTTCGGCAGTTTAAGTGGGTACCAGAGACTTGAGTTGAAGGAAACAATAGGAAATCTTGTTTCTTCGGGTTATATCTCCCGGGATAAAAACAACACCCGGGTTCTGATATTAAGCAAGACAGGATATGATTTCTTAAGCTCCCGCGGGTTAATTGAAGATGAAGTTACAGACATTAACTATGACGAACATCTTGAGATCTTTAATACATTAAGACAAATAAGGAAAGCTGCCTCTCAAAAATTTATGCAGGCTGCTTATCTTATTTGTCCCGACGATACTCTAAGAGAAATAGTTTTCAAACGTCCTAAGAACCAGGCGGAGTTCCTTTCTGTAAAAGGCACAAATGAAAGAATGTACTTCAAAATAGGGGAAGAAATGATAAGTGCTATTAACCTTTTGTCTTCCGACAAACCAGGTAAGGGAGAAGGCACAGGAATAAATTTTGCCCCGGATATAAAAGAAACTTACAACCTGGTGGTAAAGGGTTTTTCACTTAAAGATATTGCTTCTCTCAGGAAGCTTAATGAGGCGGTAATTTCATTACAGATAGAAACAATAATTGAATATAATCCGGAAATTGATATCGCTTATTTGTTCCCCGATAAGATATTTGAATTGATAGGTGATGAGATCAGGAGGGGTTATAAAGACCTGAAGGAATTGAAATCAAGACTACCCGTTGAAGTCTCTTATTCCCTCATAAGAATTGCAGCCGCTAAGCTGAAGGCTTCTTCTTCTCGTATGATTTCTTGAGCCGCTCAAGCCGATCGAGTGTTTTCTTAAAGAACTCATCCCAGCGCTGCGGATCTTCATTATAATAGTCAAGAGTATCGTTATATTCTTTTCCGGTTATTCCGTGCTTCCTGAACACATTGGATTTAACTAACATTGAAATCATTCTCCCTGTACAACAGAAGTATCCTGGGCAATCACAAGATCGGTATAGACTTCAATAAATTTATTCTCTTCAATGAGGTGGGGCTTTGAGCAGCCGGCAAATATAACTGTTAATAATACAGCAGGTAAAATCAACCGGAACATTTACTTCATCTTCCGGCTGGCTTCAAAGAGTATCCGTTTTTCTCTTTCGGAAAGATTCTGATAACCGCTCTGACTTATTTTATCCAGGATCTTATCAATCTCAGCCTGGTCTACTTCTTCCTTTTTTTCATTTATGTCATAGTATTTGGCGTCCTGAACTTTTTCTTCCGCTTTTTCTTGAATACATTGCCTATCCCTCCGAATGGATTATAGGTAGTACCCCGCTTGCTGAAAGAACCTCTTTCTGAACAGATCTTTAAACTCGGCACTGGAATTCTTATCAAAGAATATGAATAAGGCTCCGGCAAGTGCACCTCCAAGATGTGCAATACGTGAGCAACATTATCCCCTGCACTGTTAATAAGAAGGAAATCAAGTATAATGATAAAGGCAACAAGATATTTTGCCTTTACAGGAATAAAGAAATAAAGGAAGATATACCTGTTCGGGAAAAAAAGTGCAAAAGCAGCAAGAACTCCATATATCGCTCCTGAAGCTCCTAATGTTACTGCGGGTGTTGAACCAAAGAGGGGAGATAAGAAAAGGTGACATAAGCCTGCTGCTATTCCGCAGAGCAGATAGAAATAGAGAACTTTTTAGAGCCCCACATATTCTCAATTTCCATTCCGAACATCCATAACCCGAACATATTAAACAGAAGATGAGAAAATCCCCCGTGCATAAACTGATAAGTTATAAGCTGCCATATCTGGAAATTAAACTCCTTTCCTGCCGCATCCATTCCGTGTATGGGATTTAGTGCAAACCATTTATTGATTACATACCATCCCGGGTATCCCTGGAATGTAATCTGTTCCATAATGATCTGAAGAAAAAAGACCACCACATTTATGATCAGCAGATTTTTGATAACCGGGGGAAAAAAGCTGAAGCCTCCGAAACCTCCCGGTTTATAATAATTTCTGTCGTAAAGAGCCATTAAATTTCCTTAATTAGATAAAGCTTAAAACCACTTTATAATAATAATAATATAAATCAATTTGTTAATAACTAAATCATACCTTATGCATCGGTTAGTGCTGCAACACCGGGAAGTATTTTACCTTCCAAGAAACTCTAGTGATGCTCCCCCGCCTGTGGAAACGTGAGATACTTTATCCTCAAGACCTGCCTTGCTTATAGCTGCTGCAGAATCTCCTCCCCCGATAATTGTTACTGCCCCTTTTTTAGTAGCTTCAGCAAGAGCTTCTGCTACATGCAAATGTTCCTTTTGCATAATTATCAAATTCAAATACTCCCATTGGACCGTTCCAGACCATGGTTTTGGCTTTTAAGAGTTCATCCGTAAATAGTTTAATTGTTTCAGGACCAATATCAAGTCCCATTTTATCAGCAGGAATATTTTCTGCTTTTACAATCTCTGCCGGAGAATCATTACTGAATTCCGATGCTGCAACAATATCAACCGGAAGAAGGAATTTAACCTTTGAGTTTTTTACTTTATTCAATACTTCTTTTGCAAGGTCAACTTTCTCCGCCTCAAGAAGAGATTTTCCTATTTCCATCCCTTGTGCCTTATAGAAAGTAAATGCCATACCCCCGCCGATAATAAGTGTATCCACCTTATCCAGCAGATTGGTAATAACATCAATTTTACCTGATATCTTTGCTCCACCAAGAACTGCACAGAAAGGTCTTTTAGGTTCAGCAATTGCCTTTCCGAGATAATCAAGCTCTTTCTGCATCAGGTAACCTGCAGCATTTATTTTAATATATTTGGTTATACCTTCAGTTGAAGCATGAGCCCTGTGTGCACTTCCGAATGCATCATTTATATAAACATCACCAAGTGATGCAAGTTCCTGTGCAAATTCAGGATCATTCTTTTCTTCCTCTTCATGAAATCTCAGGTTTTCAAGAAGCAATAACATCCCCAGGCTTCATATTATTAACCATTTTTTTTACTTCCTCGCCGATACAGTCAGGAGCAAGTTTAACTTCCTTATTAAGCAGTTCACCTAATCTTTCTGCAGCAGGCTTTAAGACTGTATTTAGGATTGGGCTTCCCTTTAGGTCTTCCAAGGTGACTCATTAAGATAGCTTTTCCGCCTGCATCTATTATTTTTTTAATTGTAGGAAGTGAAGATGTAATTCTTATATCATCAGTTATTTTAAGATTTTCATCCAAGGGTACATTAAAATCCACACGTACCAGGACTCTTTTATTTTTAAGATCTACCTTATCAATAGAGATCTTGTTCATATTGCCGCCTCTGAATTGTAGTATTGGGAAGGAAAAGGGGGATGAAACTTATTCATCCCTCTGAAAATTTATTATTTCATTTTAGCTATTTTAAGTAAAAGATCTGCAACACGGCAGGAATAACCCCACTCGTTATCATACCAGGAAACCACCTTAAAGAATCTCTTTTCTCCTTTGAAGTTATTCTGCAATGTTGCAAGTGAATCATAAATTGAAGAACGCTCATCGTGAATAAAATCAGAAGATACAACTTCTTCATTTGTATACCCTAATATTCCCTTCAGATAGCTTTCAGAAGCTTTTTTCATCAAGGCTATCAATCTCCTCAATTGAAGTATCCTTCTCTGATCTGAATGTAAGATCAACAACAGAAACATCTGCTGTAGGTACTCTGAATGACATACCTGTAAGCTTTCCTTTTGTCTGCGGGAAGTACTTCACCTACTGCTTTTGCAGCACCTGTTGTTGATGGAATAATATTTATTGCTGCAGCCCTGCCGCCTCTCCAGTCTTTCTTTGAAGGACCGTCAACTGTTTTCTGGGTAGCAGTATAAGCATGAATTGTAGTCATTATACCTGTTTCTATACCAATTCCTTCTTTAAGCAGAACGTGTACCACCGGAGCAAGGCAGTTTGTTGTACAGGAAGCATTGGAAATAATATTATGTTTTTTAGGATCATACTCCTGGTCGTTAACACCCAGTACTACTGTTTTTACATCACCTTTACCGGGAGCTGAAATGATAACTTTTTTTGCACCTGCTGCTAAATGTCCTTTTGCTTTTTCGGAATCAGTAAATAATCCTGTTGATTCAATTACATAATCAACTCCCAGTTCCTTCCAGGGAAGCTGCGAAGGTTCTTTTGTTGCAAGAATACACCTTGTTTTATTACCGTTAACAACAAAAGTATCATCTTCTGCGAGGTCTGATTTACTTTTCTCCGTACAGATCTCTCCTTTGAACTTTCCGTGTACAGAATCATATTTTAGCTGGTAAGCAAAATATTTTGCATCGGTACTTACATCAACAACAGCTACAATATCTATTTCTTTTCCAAGAAGACCTCTGTCAGCTATTGCATTATATACTAATCTTCCAATTCTTCCGAATCCATTTATTCCTACTTTAACTGCCATTTTTAACTCCTTTTTTAATAATTTAATATTTAAACTTAGTTAATGAGCGGGGGAATTTCAATTGAGAACAGGACTGTTGAATGTAACCTTTCAGTGTTACCTTTTAACTATGATTTATATTACATAATCAGCAGGTATACAAATAGGTTAAATTGAATTATTTTTATATTGCTAAAATAAAATAAGATATGAGTCCAAAAAAGATAAAAATTGCTAACAAGAATACCTTAGTGATAACCTGGAAAGATGACACGGAAAGCAGGATAGACCTTAAATATTTAAGAGACGAATGTCCCTGTGCGAGCTGCAAGGGAGAGACAATACTATTGAGAACTTACAGACCGCCAAAACCGCAGATGGCTAACCCGGAAATGTACAATGTAAAAGCTATAGATACCGTCGGAGGTTATGCAATCCAGGTTACCTGGAAGGATGGACATAATACAGGAATTTACACCTGGGAATATCTAAAACAGCTTGCCGAAGATCAGGCAGGGAATCTTTCCCAGAATTATAAGCCGTTGATATGATCACCAGGAATGAACTGAAATATTACGCCTCGCTGCTTCAGAAGAAATTCCGCAATGAAGAGAATAAATTCATCATTGAAGGGGAAAAGAATGTGCTGGAGGGACTTAACAGCAGCTATAAACCTGAGATTGCATTTATTTCAAATGAGTTCAAAGAAACAAATCCCGATCTGTTTGCACATATGGAATCACGGACTCGTACTGAGGTATTAAAAAATATAGAATTTATTAAACTGACCGATATGGTAACCCCACAAGGTATTGCTGCTGTGTTCCATAAAAAGAAGCTTGCCTTTAATCCGGCACATATAAAAAGTAAGATATTAATAGTACTCGATAACATCTCCGACCCGGGCAACGTGGGAACTATTATCAGAACCTGCGACTGGTTCGGAATAACGGACGTCCTTTTAAGTAACGGCTGTGCGGATATCTATAATCCCAAAACACTCAGGGCTGCTATGGGTTCAGTTTTCCATGTGAACACTTATGAAAACACTGAACTTGATAAGTTCTTTCCTGAAATTAAGGACTCGGGCTATAAAATTTACTGCACAGATACAAAGGGTGAGAGTCTTTATGATACTGCGTTCCCGGATAATATGGCACTGATATTCTCAAACGAAGCTAAGGGTCCTTCTGAAGCCATAATCAAAAACCTGAACAGGCAAATAACAATACCGGGTACTGGGAAGGCAGAATCCCTTAATGTTTCGACCGCTGCAGGGATTATTCTTGCGGAAATTTATAGGCAGAAGAATTTAATCAAATAACTTTTACCTACTACACTAATGTTGTTACCTCATCAAAATCATTTTTTTAGTTTCAATAAAGGAACCAGCCCTTAGTTGACAGAAATACACTCCGCTGGGCAATCCCGCTGCATTCCAGGTAACGCTATATGTCCCGATAGGTTTTTCTTCACTAACAAGAGTTCCTATTTCATTACCCAGGATGTCAAAAACTTTAATGTTTACATTTGAATATTCAGGTATAGAGTAACCGATCAAGGTTGATGAATTAAATGGATTTGGGTAGTTCTGGGAAAGTGAAAACTTATTAACAAATGGAATTTCTACCTCTAAAATCTGTGAATATTCAAACGAACCGTCGTTATCTACTTGTTTTAATTTGTAGTGATACTTACCGGGCTTAATATCGTTATCTGAATATGAATAATGGTGTGTTTCTGTTGTTGTTCCGTGCCCGGGAACGAAACCTATTTTGTTCCATCCATCGTTGTCATTCTGAGCGAAGCGGAGAATCTCGAATCCATGATTGTTTGTTTCTGTTGCAGTTGCCCAGTTAAGCAATATATCGTTTACTTCTACAATAGCTGTGAATGAATTAAGTTCAACGGGAACAACAGTATCACCGTAATTATAATTGGACGTTCTTCCCGGATCATGCTTTTCATACGGCCATTCAATTTTATCGGCGTCATATTCACAAAAATCCGGAATTTTATAAAAAGAATTATTAAAGGAATACAAGATGTCCAGATGACCATCATTTTCAACATCGAAAAGTTGGGGCACAACGGTTGTGTTCAGGCTAATTTGCTGAGTGATCTGTTTAGCTTCATTAATTACAAAAATAGCTGAACTATCATTTCCAAATAACACGTCAGCCTGCACGACAACCGTAAACAAATTTGAATCAGACGTATCAGCAGCTATCGTTCTGTACGTAGTAATGCCACCGCCACCTAAGCTCAGGGTAATGAAATCATTGATATTGTTCATGAGATCTATATAAAAAAGACGATCTCCTCTGATAACATTTAGAGTAGGTGGTTCATATGAATTTTCAGAGTATCTTCCCAGAGCTGTACAAGGTGATCCTCCCCACATATAAGTATAAAATGAGTGGGTTAGAAGTTCTTCTCCTTCAGGACTTAGTAACTTTATAACACTATTGGGAAAATTACTAATCTGAAGTATAATTTCAGGTCTGCTATCTCCGAGATAGTCGGCTAAATGAACACCAGCGAAAAAGGTAGTGCCGCTTATAATTTTCGGAAATCCACTTATTAATGTACCACCGCCTTTAAAAGCCCATAGGGTTACTTGATTATCAAAAATAATACCCGTTTCATAAATAACATCATTGATACCATCTCCGTCTATATCTCCAATTGACGGAGGAACCTGCGCGTACGGCATTGTGAGTTCTGCAATTATATTAAGCTCTCTTGGATCATAAAAGATCAGTCTGGAACTAGTTTGCGGGGGTTCTCCTTCCGCATATAAGAAAATAATTTCTTCTTTACCGTCACCGGTAATATCGGCAATTACCGGGTCTCTTGAAAAATGCATGTACTCTCCTGCAAACACTTCTGGAATAACCTGCTGGCCATCAGAGTTAATTCCCAGGAAATATGCGTTATCATTAGCAAGAGAAACATAACTAGCTATCAAAATGCTATCGTATAAATTTATATAGGGAAATGAATGTTGAGGCATCAGGAAAGGAAAATGTGGTAAAGCTATTCCCTCTCTATTAAAGGCATATATTTTGCCAACCCCATCCTGATGTATTACAGAAACTATATATTCATTTTCTCCATCCTTATTTATATCAAAGACATAGAGCCGGGACTCCCAAACATTTGGAATTTGAAAAATCAATGAACTAGGATCTTCAAATTGAGCCAACAGCAGGCTTTGAAAGCAAAGGAAAGATAGCAACTTATACATCTTCGTATTCCATTTTGGATTTCCCAATTAACAGATACGAATAATGGTGCCCTCCTGAGCGGATAGGAATAAAAGAAAAGAAGTAAGAGAAGAAGATGTAATTACACGTAATCAATGCCTCCCGTTAAAATTTTATTTGATGTCCAGCTTCACTAAAGAATATGAATTAGTTTCAGAGTTGTAAAAACCTGCCCAATAATTATTCCCATCATAGTTGATGGCTGCTAATCCATAGCCATGGGGGTCAATGATATCATAGGTATTAATTGCATTGCCGGTATTTGCATCTATAGAATACACGTAAAATTGTGTGGAGGTCCATAGTTGTCCATTTTCGAAATCAACTCCGTAGGGTTGATAAAAATCAATAGTGTCCATTATACCTCCGGAGTGTTCATCAATTTTATAAAAACTTGTATAAGTATAACCTGATAAATCCATTGCCCAGATATAACCATTTTCATAACCCAGGGATCTTATATATGAATAATCTGACTGAATCTCCAATGTAGAAATAATTTCACCGTTTGAGGGATCTATCTTTTTTATTGATCTGATATGTGAAACATATAAAACGCCATTGCCGCAGGTAATCCCCCCGGTATGAAGTATCTGCTTGTATGATGTTAATACATTTCCAAGTGAATCAATTTTAATTATTTCATCCTCCCCGTTTGTTAGCCAAAAATTAGCCCCGTCAAACGTCATATCCCTTACATGAATGCCGGGTAAAGGTATTTCCTTCAGGATCTTCACCGGTATCACCCATTCATCTTTAGTTGGTGCATTATTATTCTTAACAAAATACAGCACATAATCCGGGGTAGATAATGTAAGGGTATCATTACTGATATTGAAAATATATAATCCTCTCCGGCTGAAATCAATTTGATTCTCCGTAATTGAAAATACGCTCTGATATATATCATGTAGATTGTTACCCGAACCTAAGAGCTGGTAGTAATAATTTTCAGATGTAAAAATTACATATTTCCACGACTCTTCTCTTGCAGGCTCGGCCCTTTTTAGTTCCCATGTCCCAATTAAAGCATCTGCAGAATGAGTCGGAGATGTAGGTGATTCGTCATTCTCACAGCCGCACCATATTATCGAAATGACAAATAAGATTTTAATATAATATTTGATCATCTTCATCTCCGGGTGCTAAACATTGATAAGTGAATAATAATGTCCATAAAAGGCATAAGCTTTTTTTAGTTATTTAACTAATGGGGCATATCTAATTTTTCCAGATAAAATAAATCGGATTCATAGTGTATATTCACAGTCCAGAAATTTTTACCATCATATCCAAGACTTCTGATACTGGACGAATTATAAGGGTGCTGATAATTTTTGATGACTCTGTGTGTAACAGTACTAATTGAATAAATCTTCTCCCAATCCGGTGTCCAAATCAGGCTGTCTAAAAATTCTATACCGTAGGTACTACCTGGATAATTGGAAATAAAACTAACAACAATCTCCCCCGTCTGTTCATTAATTTTTAAGTATGAACTCCCGCTTTTTGACCAGATATACCCATCCTCATAAGATAATGGACCCAAAGAATAGTTCGTTTGTATTATCATAAATGATACAGTCTGGCCGTCCATCGGGTTAATTTTTTTTAACGTATCTGCGCTGGAGACCCACAAATTCCCGTTTGCATAAGTAACGCCGCCGCTGTTAAAAATTGGAAAAGATAAAACACAATTTCCCAGAGTATCTATTTTAAGTATGTTGCTATAGCTGCCGGAAACCCAGAAAAAGGTACCATCAAAACTGATATCTCCAATCGTTTTTATAGAATCAGCTAAAGGAATTTCTTTGATGATTTTTATGGGAATGACCCATTCATCCGGATCCGGGGCATTATTATTCCGTACGAACTTCAGACTGTTATCGGGAGAAGTTAATTCGAGTGTATCCCCCTTGATGGTAAATATGTATATACCGAATTGGCTTATGTTGATTTGATTTCCGGTGATGGTATAGACACCATTTTCAATATTATGCATATCATTCCCTTCATCATAACTATAAAGGAAATAAAAATAATTATCAGGATTGATTATCAGGTACTTCAATGACGTCCAGTAACCAGGGGTGCTGCTAATGAATTCCCATTTGCCAAGTAACTCACCATTATAATGAGGTGACGTAATATTATTATCATCCTCGCATCCCTGGCAGATTAGAAAGAATAAAATAAGCAGACTCAGATAAGATTTAGTCATAGCGCCCTCCTGACTTGATAAGCCGAATAAGAGAAAAGAAATGAGAGAAGGAAATTAAAATTACCCGTAACTGAACGCTCCCGTTAAAGTTTCCCGTATCTGTATATTCAACTTATAGAATATTTCCTGAACAAAGCAAGATAAATGAGAGGTCTTTTTTATTTGCCGGATAGCAAAGAATTTATCACATAGTTCACATAGAAAAGACATAGTTCACATAGGACTATGCAGTCTATGTAATTTCTATATGAACTATGTGGTAAAATCGTCTGAGCTGCCGAGCAAAACTTTTCCTTTAACCCCTACAAAGGCCCTATAAAATCTTTACAAATCCCATTCGTCAGTTTTACAGGTAAAAGACTTTTCTATTATATCTTCAGGGCAGTTGTAAACGAACTGAATGCCTTAGAAATAAAGTCTTCCAATTTTCTTCCTCATAGCCTTTACATTATACTCCCGGGAAAGCAATTACTTACCGAGGTCAGCCGTATATGGTTTCGGGAGTATTATATATAGTGGGCTGTAATGCTCCCGGATTTAAATAATAATTCTAAATAACTAATTAAAAAGGAAATACAATGTCAGAACTTCATTGTTCCGTACTTGGTGCACCGTCAGGTAAAGTTGGTAAGCTTGTCTTTCGCAGAAGAAGGGGAAAAGTATTTATTTATACTGCCCCGATTCCTTATCAACCGGAACCAACAGTGCCTTTTATTAATAATCAGAAAAGGTTTATACTGCTGAGAAAGATGGCAGCGTGTACAGCAAAAAACCATCTTCTCAAAGGTTTATGGAATGAATCCCTCCTGCCCGGAGGTGTAGGATTTGAACGACAGATGAGTATAAATTATCCTATTTATAATAATGATTGGGATATTACCCGTCTGAAGATCGTGCCCTCGGGTGAATTATTCCCGGCACAAGTGCTCAGCTTCAGTTATGCGGATAAACTCCTACAAGTTACTGTCTCAATTGCTGATGCAGGATTCGAAGAAAATGATCAGTTGACTATCTCTCCGCACGGGGTAATGCTGCTGACCGATAAAACAGATGATACTAAAGAGTATCTCTTCGTTCCTCTCTCAGCTAAGGATGAATTACTGATCGAAGGTAATATCTTTAACTTCAAGCTGCCTGTTGATTGCGAAATGATTGATCAATATCAGTCAGCTGCATTTATACTTTGCCTGGTTATCAGGGATATTCTTGGTACGCCGATGAAATATTCTGTTAATCAACAAGGGACGTTTGGGCTATAGGCAGGTAAAACTAGGCGGCACCTTTTTATGAGAGGTGCCGCCATTATAACCAGATCTGTTTATCCAAAAAAAGAAATAATAATTACTTAACCAGCATCATCTTTCTAACAGATGCATATGCCCCGGCATCCATCCTGTAGAAATAAACTCCGGAGGTTACCTTGCTGCCTGAGTTATCCTCCCCGTTCCAGGTTACCCTGTATGTGCCGGTATTCTTTTCTTCATTCATAAGGGTCTTTACTTCACGGCCGAGTATATCGTATACTTTTATAGAAACAGCAGAGGGCTCCTTTACCTGGAAAATAATTTCAGTGGACGGATTAAACGGATTAGGATAGTTCTGCTCAAGATAATAATCTGTTACAGGTAATTCATTGTGTATCTCTTCTACATCAAGCAGTATTCCAGGCTCCGGCGGAGGCAGACGCAGTGTAGAATATATATGAAACTCTCCGGGCTCAAGGAATATCTGAGATGAAGTGTTTGTAACCTCAATACTGTCGCCGCTGAAGAAATCATACCACCTCCCTGTTCTGCTGAAGTTAGGATTCTGAGTTCCGGAAGTAACACCGAAGTTTCCTATAATAGTTACATCCATTGTTGGATGATAAAGGTTTATCCTTTTCGCTGAATTTACAACTGATATTTCGTAATCTGTTGTTTTAAATGCATCATAATTTTTCTTCAGATCAGTAAGTGCAGCAAATACCTTGTATACATTACGCCTTCTCATGTCATTAAAATAATTCCAGAGAATTGGCTTGTTGCAGGTACGGCAGGGGTCATCGATTGATATATCATACCCGAGCTCTTCGAACTGCCAGATCATTTTGGGTCCCGGTATTGTAAAGAAAAATGCCGATAACATTTTTATCCTGTTTAAAGCAACCCTGATATCCCTGACATTATATGATCCGGATGAATTGCCGTACCGGAGATTCTTATACATTATTCTTTCCTCATCGTGGCTCTCCATATAAGTAACAAGGTGGGGATAATTCCATCCTCTTGTCTTATATGATCCCCAGCTCAGATCAGATTTACCCTGATCGTGGTAACCCATTGATGCTTCGCTGTATTTTGAGTTCATATTGCCCCAAAGCATTGCTCCGTAATCAGATAATTCCTTCTCCTCGGTATTATCGGTAAAATGTTCAAGGATTACATATGCATCATTTTTAACCTCCCATACCTTATCTGCCATTCTTTTTAATATGGCTATCCTTGCAGGATCATATGCCCCGCCGTCCCCGGGAGTATTGGTAAAACCCTTTGTAAAATCAAACCGGAAACCATCTGCATTGTATTCGGTAAGCCAGAATTTAGTTACCCTGTCTACATAATTTTTTGTATGAATGCTTGTATGATTAAAGTCGTTCCCCCAGAAATATACAGGATTAGGAGATACTTCATTAAACCAGGGATTATTGGCGGCAGGTCTTCCGAGTGCCGTATTCCAATAAAGTCTTGCCAGCGGGTTCTGATTAAATGCGTGGTTCAAGCACCATATCGATTATTACTGCAAATCCCATCTCGTGAGCTTTATCTATAAATGATTTCAGATCTACTGCCGGACCATAATATTTATCTGCAGCAAAATGAAAGCTCAGGTTATATCCCCAGCTTTCATTTCCTTCAAACTCTGTTACCGGCATCAGCTCGATTGCATTTACGCCGAGACTCTTCAGGTAATTTAAAGTATCATCAAGTGTTGAGTACTTATGCGTTGAAAGGAAATCTCTTATCAGAAGCTCATAAATAACCAGGTCGGTCTTTGCGGGTCTCTGAAAATTAGGTACCTGCCACTGATAAGGTGCCTGATTTGTCTGTATTACAGTTGCCGGGTATCCTGTTTTACCATAAGGATATTGAATGAGATTAGGGTAAGTGCTGCTGTTAATATATTGATCATCACCATCGCTGATCTTTACGGAGTAAGGATCTGCAATACGGATATTTCCATCGACCAGGTACTGGAATATTGATTCCTGTCCAGGTGTAAGACCATTTAGGGTAATCCACCAGACCACACTAGTCGGCGACTTACCTGTGATCTTTTCATAAAGTAATTTGTGTTCACCTTCCAGTCGTTAAAGCTGCCGATCACATAAGCGAATTCCTTATATGGAGCGAATAAGGCAAGCGTAACAGTACTCCCGTTAATATAATTTATGCCGGGAACTAGTACCTGCAGGTAAGAGGTGCATTCTGCACAACAGGATTAACAAACATCAGGAATGAAACTGTGTCCTGTGAACCGGAAGTATCTGTTCCGATAACAACTGTACTATGCCCGCCTGTTGTATAATTTGCACCGATAAAATTATATGAAAGCTGTGTTGTTGTACTTTGGGCGGCAAGATTATTATCAATGTATAAGTTTTAATGATTGAACTAATGTTCCAATCTGTACTGCACTAACCTGGATATTAACTGTATCATCCGGATTAGCAAATGCAGGAGAGCGGAGGGGATCACCATAAGGAACTGAGACTTGCGGATTCTGGACAACAATATTTAATCCGGCTTCATACAAGTTGACAAAGATATCTTCCGTCTGCTGTGAAGCACTTGCGCTTCTGAATACAAATGCAAGCTTAAGAATATGCTCATTTGGATTAGTAACACTATAAAATACCCTTGGATTCCCGATTACCAATTCATAGAGGTTGGGACCAAGTCTTGTAAGTGACGGCTGTGTTGTATTGTTTCCCCACGTTCCTATTACGTGCGACCAGCCGCCTCCGCTTGTACTTGTTATTACACCGGTGTGTGTATAAAGAACCCCGGTATAGCCCATCATTCCCTGTCCCCCTTGTGTTGCATCGAAAATTATTTTGATCGAATCGTTCTCTGTAGCATATTCAGGGACAGTAACCACCTGTGCAAAGGCATAGCCATAAAAAACAATCAGTAAAACAGTAAGTATTCTTTTCATATTTCCATTTTAGTTTAATTCATTCATTAAAGGTCTGCCGGCATTATTCCAGGCAGTATAGATAAGAGCAGCAAGAGATGCGGCTGCAAGATCAAGCTGTTCAGCAGTTAGATTCTTTGTCCTGAACCAGAGTATCCTGTAATAATCTTCACTCTGAGGGACAGAGTTCGCCGATGCAATTTTATCTGATGCAAGGAGAATATCATTTTTGAAATTCGAATCGGAGATATAGCTGAATATATATTCCTCCGGGTTATTAACTAATCCCGGGAATACCGGAGTCAGTAGAACTATCGATTGAATCCAGGTATTTATCGAGCATTGTAACTTCATATTTGAAATGCACTCCTTTTTGTCCCGTAAGCTGTCCGTCATAATTCAGCACAGTATGCATTGGCTGATGGCCGTCGCCCACATAATGTGCAAGATCAGCTATAAAGATTAATACCTTATCCCTGTCCTTTTCTCTGAAAGCTGTGATCAGGTTATTGTAGGTGTCAAGAGTAGCCCAGGGTAGCAGTCCTATCCTGGTAACAGTATCCTGCCCATATTTTTGCAACAGGGAATCCTTATTTAAGACCATCTCCCCTTTAAGGAATTCAGGATAAAAATCCATATCGATGTAATGCTTTGGTCCTTCGCTTTTATCTGCTGCTTTACGGTTATCGGCATCAAGCACCTGGGCGCTAAGGTAGTCCTTCCAGTTATTCAGATAGCCAAGTTCAACAGGCAGAATCTGTAAAGCTTTCTGCATAATAATCTGATGTCCCTTATCCCCCCAGGAATAACCGTTTACTGAGAGAGTTATTAAAAGCAGAACAGATAGCAGGATTTTATTTTTCATTCTTTATCCCGGTGAATTGCAGTATAATATTCCTTTTTCTTGGACGATTGTCAAAATCAACTACCACGATCTGCTGCCAGGTACCGAGCATTAGATTGTTATCCATAAAAGGCACAGTTAATGATGCCCCCTGGAGTGCTGCCCTTATATGCGAATGTCCGTTGCCATCGTGCCAGGTATTGTCGTGCTCATAATTTGCTGTTTCAGGAACAACCTTCCGGAAAAACGCAGGGTAATCTTTAAGCAGTCCCGGCTCAAATTCGATGGTAGTAACTCCTGCAGTAGAACCGTTAACAAAGACCAATACATTTCCTTCCTGAAGATGGGTCTCTATTAATCTTTTCCTGATCTCAGATGTAACATCTATGATATCTGTATTTCCCTTCGAGGAAACAGTGAATGAAACAGTCTTGATATCCATTCGTTTAAATATTTTAACAAAAAATATACTTTCAAAATGGAAGAAGTACAATGCGGAAGGAGAGGTGGCGTGCAAGGGACCTCTCCCCCGTCCCCTCCCCTTGCCAGGGGAGAGGGGAGAAGCAAAATTTTAGTCTTGGGTAGAGAATGATATATTTTTTGAATCGTGAGGCTGATAAAATTTACTGGACATAAGTACTTGTTCTGTTCCCTCTCCCTGGCAAGGGGAGGGTTAGGGAGAGGTCCAAAGTATAAATTAAACTCATAGTTTATCTTTAATCCAATTTCTTCTGCGACTTGTCCCAACAGCAGTATTAAGGTAAATTTGTGTATAAAAACAATCTCAATTTATAAGGAATTTTATGGTTACTAAGGATTATATTGAAATCGAAGAAAAATACGGTGCACATAATTATCATCCCCTGAATGTGGTTGTTCAGAAAGCCGAAGGTGTATGGATGTATGATGTTGACGGAAATAAATATCTCGACTGCCTTGCTGCTTACTCTGCTGTAAACCAGGGACATTGTCATCCGCGTATCATTAATAAACTAAAGGAACAGGCCGAAAGAGTCACTCTTACCTCAAGAGCATTCAGAAATGATCAGCTCCCGTTCCTTTACAAGGAACTATCTGAAATGACCGGCTATGCTATGGTGCTTCCTATGAATTCAGGAGCCGAAGCAGTTGAAACAGCATTAAAGGCTGCCCGTAAATGGGGATATAAGGTTAAAGGAATTGAAAATGATAAAGCAGAAATAATAGCCTGTGCAAATAACTTTGCAGGCAGAACTGTCTCAATAATAAGCTTTTCTACCGAAGCTCAATACCGTGACGGTTATGGTCCCTTTACCCCCGGTTTCAAAATAATACCTTATGGTGATTCTGCAGCATTGGAAAAAGCAATTACTAAAAATACGGCAGCCTTTATTGTTGAACCCATCCAGGGAGAAGGTGGAGTAATTGTACCTCCGGCAGGGTATCTTAAAAAAGTCCAGGAGATTTGTAAAAAGAACAATGTTCTGTTCATAGCTGATGAGATCCAATCAGGTTTAGGACGCAGCGGTAAGTTATTTGCATTCCAGCACGACAATGTACGTCCCGATGTAGTAATTATCGGTAAAGCATTATCCGGCGGGTGTTACCCTGTATCAGCAGTTTTATCCGATAAAGAAGTTCTTGGTGTTTTTAATCCCGGTGATCACGGCTCAACCTTTGGCGGCAATCCTCTTGCAGCGGCTGTTGCAAGGGAAAGCTTAAAAGTTCTCGTTGAAGAGAAGCTTATTGAGAACTCAGCTAAAATGGGAGAATATTTTGTATCCTGTCTGAAAGAAGTGAAATCAAAACACGTTAAGGAAGTACGCGGCAAGGGATTATTCATCGGTGTAGAACTTTATCCTGAAGCCAAGGGGGCCAGAAGATTCTGTGAGGCATTAATGAAAAAGGGTGTACTATGTAAAGAAACACACGATAACGTAATCCGTTTCGCTCCCCCTCTCGTAATCAAAAAAGAAGAGATCGACTGGGCGATGGAGAGAGTTAAAGAAGTTCTGGTGATGGAATGAAGGAAGGGATGAAGGGATGAGTGGATGGATGGATGAATGGATGAATGTCTGAATAAATTGGTTCCTGATTCTTAGTTCCTGGTTTCTGAATCGGATTTAACCAGATCCCTTCAAGGTATATAAATAATGGTGTTAATACACTCTTAATAAAAATTTAACTGGCGGTCATCTAGCCGCCTTCTTTATTTCGACTCACGACAGCACCTCCGCACGTCAGCACCTTATTTACATTTGCAGTAAATCCCTTATTTTCATAGATTTATAGTTCATTATCCCCCCAATTTTAAAGGAAAGAATATGTTAAAGGAAAAAGTACTTAAGGCTTTAAATAAACATTTAAATGCTGAGTTCTATTCTTCATATTTATACCTCAGTATGGCAGCTTACTTCGAGTCGCACAGCCTTACAGGTATGGCAAGCTGGATGAAACTGCAGTCAAAAGAAGAGTATGAACACGCAATGAAGATTTTTGAATTCATTCACGACAGGGACGGCATTGTAGAGCTTCAGAAAATCGATGCCCCAAAGACTACCTGGAAATCTGCAGGCGAAATATTCCAGGAGACATATGATCATGAGAAGGACGTAACCAAATCGATCTATGACCTTGTCGATCTCGGCGTTACAGAAAAAGATCACGCAACTACAAGCTTCCTGCAGTGGTTCATTAATGAGCAGGTAGAAGAGGAATCTACTGCAATGAAGATACTCGACAGGATGAAGCTTGTTGGGGACAGCAAGCAGGGTCTCTTCTTCCTTGACAGGGAAATGGGACAGCGCGCAGCTATGGCTAAATAATTGTTCTTAGTTCCTGGTTCTTGGTTCCTAGTTTTAGAAAGGACAGCGCGAGCCGTCCTTCTTTATTTAAATGTAGCGCGGTAATCCAGGAGTCTATTTGGGTGAATAAGAACTAAGAACCAGACAACTAAGAACTTTAATTTTTAATATCTGCCAAAGGAATTGCAGTACCTCTTAGAGAGTGTACTTTATTAGCAACGGGCAGAACAACCTCTCTAACTACTCTCTGTTCGAAGTAGTCTCTGAACCTGGTAACCATATATTTTACAGGCCAGGCTGCTGCCTCTCCCAGCGCGCAGATTGTGTTCCCCTCAATGTTATTTGCTACAGAAATTAAAAGATCCAGATCGTGTGTTGAACCTTTTCCCTCGACAAGTCTGTTAAGTATCTTCAACATCCAGCCGGTGCCTTCACGACAGGGTGTGCACTGACCGCAGCTCTCGTGGTAATAAA
Organism: uncultured Ignavibacteriales bacterium; assembly: GCA_963764685.1. GTDB lineage: Bacteria > Bacteroidota > Ignavibacteria > Ignavibacteriales > Ignavibacteriaceae > CAVXTT01. The sequence continues at coordinate 81,045 of CAVXTT010000018.1, read as the reverse complement.
ATTTTGCTATCCTGGCAAGCACTTTAACCAGATCAGTATCCTCATCCATTACCATAACGCCTGCTGTGCCTATTGCAGAACCGGCTGTCTTAAGCGACTCCGCATCCATTCTTACTCCCTCGATCTGATCCCCTCTTATCGGCGGCATAGATGACCCGCCGGGAATAACACATAAAACTTTTTTATCTCCGGGTATGCCGTCTGCATATTTATAGATCAGATCTGTAAGAAGAGTTCCTGAAGGGAGTTCGTAAATGCCTGGTTTGTTAACGTGACCGCTTATGCCGTATAATAATGTCCCCGGATGTTTCGGCTCACCAATCTTTGAGAACCATTCCCATCCTTTATTAATTATGGGAGGGATATTTGTAATTGTTTCAACATTATTGATTGTTGTAGGACAGCCCCACAAACCATTCTGAGCAGGGAATGGAGGCTTAATTCTCGGGTATCCCCTCTTCCCTTCAAGTGAATTCATTAACGATGATTCCTCACCACAGATATAAGCGCCCGCACCCTTATGGATATAAATATCACAGATGAAATCATTACCGAATTTTACTTTCATCCCGCTGCCGATATAACCTGCAGCATAAGCATCATCAATGGCTTTCTGCATCAGTTTTATCCACTTATGATATTCGCCTCTTATATAGATATAAGTGATCTTTGCCTGGATGGCATAGGCAGTGATTAAAATTCCTTCAATAAGCTGATGGGGATTAAATTCAAATATCTGTCTGTCCTTAAAAGAACCAGGTTCACTTTCATCACCATTTATGCAGAGGTATTTCGGCTTATCACTTTTCTTAGGCATAAAGCTCCATTTGAGTCCTGCCGAGAATGCCGCGCCGCCTCTTCCTCTTAAACCAGATTTTTTAACCTGGTCGATTATATCATCAGGGGATTGAGAGAAAGCTTTTGTAACTGCCGAGTATCCCCCGTTCTTAATATAAACATCAAGCTGGTGTAAATTTTCTATTTCGGGAAGTACTATCTTTTCCATTAATTTCTACTATTAAAAGAGTCGAGTAACTGGTTCAGTTTATTCTCATCAAGATTCTCATAAAAATCTTCATTCACGGCAATCATCGGTGCTGTACCGCAGGAACCCATACATTCAACTTCTTCAAGTGAAAATTTTCCGTCGGGTGTTACACCCATATGATCTATTCCCAGTCTTTGCTTTACATTTTCATACAATTTATATCCGCCTCGAAGCATACAGGAAACATTGGTACAAACCTGCACGTGGTATTTTCCTACCGGTTTCTGATAATACATTGTATAAAATGTAACAACACCAAGTACATCTTCAGGGGTAATCTCTAAAACGCTCGCAATTTCTTTCATTACCTCGTATGAGATCCAGCCGTTCTGCTCCTGGGCAATATACAATGCAGGCATTACAGCAGCCTGTTTGAACGGGTATCTGCCTATTGCTTCATTTACCCTGATAAGATTTTCCTCTGTAAACTTAAATTCCATAGTTAATTTCTTATTTATCAGCTTCCCCCATTACAGGATCTAGACTTCCGATAATTGCAACAATATCCGATACAAGATACCCTTTCACCATCTGCGGAAGTGCCTGGAGGTTTACCATCGAGGGTGATCTTATCTTGCACTTCCAGGGATGTCCCTCACCTTTACTAACAAGATAAAATCCTAATTCTCCTTTAGGGTTCTCAACTGCAGAGTAAATTTCTCCCGGAGCAGGATTTATACCGAAGTTTACTATCATAAAATCGTGAATAAGCTCTTCCATCTTTGAATATACTTCACCTTTTTTCGGAAGCACTTTCTTAGGCTGGTTGAGGGAAATATCACCCGAAGGCATTTTCTGAAGTATCTGTCTGACAATCTTTGCACTCTCACGGCATTCATCAACTCTTACAAAATAGCGGGCGAGACAATCCCCTTCCGAATAAGTGATTGTCTTAAAATCCATATCATTATAAAATAAGTAGGGTGTTGCTCTCCTCAGATCGAGATCAATACCGGAGGCTCTGAGACTTGGACCTGTTAATCCAACATCAATTGCATCGGCTCCTGAGATCACACCCACATTTTCCATTCTTTCAATGAATATCCTGTTGGTATTAAGAAGATTCTCACACTCATCAAGATTTTCATCGAACTGATCAACAAACCATTTTACTTTAGCAAGAGCTTCCGGCTGTGCATCATTTGCTACGCCGCCTATTCTTGTATATGTATTCGTAAATCTTGCACCGCAAAGTATATCCCAAATATCAAGAATTTTTTCCCTTTCACGCAAAGTCCATAGGAAAACAGTAAGCGCACCGACATCCATTGCAAGCGCGCCAACTGCAACAAGATGCGAAGCAATACGCGCAAGCTCAGCAACCATCATTCTGATATACTGTGCTCTTGGAGGGGCTTCAATTCCTGCAAGCTTTTCAACTGCAAGAACCCAGGCAACATTGTTTGCCATCGGGGATAGATAATCGAGTCTGTCGGTATGAGGAATATATTCGAAGTATGACATATTCTCAGCCATCTTTTCATATCCCCTGTGCAGGTAACCCAGTTCGGGAACAGAGGCAATAACTGTTTCACCATCTAGTCTTAAAAGGACGCGCAGTACACCATGCGTAGCAGGATGCTGCGGTCCCATATTCAATATCATTTCATTTTCTAAAGCTTCATCCACAGTAATATCAGAGTCGATATCCAGGAGCCTCTGAACTATCTTCGGATGAACTTCATCTTTTTGTAATCTGTCCATAATATTTTATTTCTTCGGTAACGGAAGTGATCCGGGAATACCCATCAGGGGGAAATCTTTCCTTAAGGGGAAATATTCAAAATCCTCCGGCATATACATTCTTCTCAGGTCGGGATGATTATTAAAAATTATACCGTACATATCGAATGTTTCCCGTTCGTGCCAGTCGGCTGTCTTCCAGACAGATGCAATAGAATCGATCTTCAGATCTGATTCATCGACATCTGCTTTAATACGGAGTCTGAACTTATTCTTTAAGGAAAAAATATGATATACAACAGTAAACCGGTTCTTTCTCCTTGCCCAGTCAATTGCAGTAACATCATCACAGAGAAGAAACTCGAGCTGAGGATCTGTTTTAAGAAACTTACAGATCTCAACAACATTCTGCTTATCTATAATTATTGTAAGCTCACCCCTGTATTCGACAGGTTCAATATTATAGCCGGGAAATTTTTCCCTTAATCTTTCAAGTACCAGTTCTTTTAATTCCATATTTAAAATTAATTCTGCAGGATATTAAGTTCAGGCATCGGCTTATCCTGAAACTCGCGTGCTTTTGTTCTTCCGATCTTTTCCTGTATCTGAATAAGGGCATTAAGAAGATTATCGGGACGCGGAGGGCATCCTGCCAGGTAAACATCCACCGGAAGGAATTGATCAATACCCTGTACAACATTATACGACCTGTACATTCCGCCCGAAGAAGTGCAGGCACCCATAGCAATACACCATTTCGGATCGGGCATCTGGTCCCATATTTTTTTAACGACGTGAGCCATTTTATAAGTAACGGTACCGGCAACGATCATCAGATCGCACTGCCGGGGAGTAAATCTCATAACTTCAGAGCCGAAGCGTGCAATATCATATTTAGGATCGCCGGTAGCCATCATTTCTATAGCGCAGCAGGAAATACCCATTGGCATAGGCCATACGGAATTTTTCCTTGACCACGAAACAAGAGCATCGAGTGAGGTAGTAAGGAAACTATCCTGTTTTAATTTTGCTTCTAATCCCATTTAAATCCGCCTTTTTTATATGCGTATAAATAACCTAGTTCAAGTACTATCAAAAATATTAACATCGATACAAACACGGATGTTCCCAGCTCCGCAAATAATCTTTTGAATTGAACAGCCCAGGGGTAGATAAAGATCACTTCCAGGTCGAATATTATAAAAAACATTGCAACCAGGTAATATTTTACGGAAACTCTCTCATTTGTGGTGCCGAGAGGTTTCATCCCGCTTTCATAGGTAGAAAGCTTTTCAGGATTTGGTCTCTGGGGACCAAAAATACCGGAAGAAAACACAGTAGCAACAGCAAAAACCACCGCTACTGCCAGTACAAGAAATACCGGAATATACTGTTCAATCATTTCGTTTTTTTAAGATTTTAAAGAATAAAGTTATCCAAAAACGGCCATTTTGTCAAAATATGGGGCACGACTGTGCGATTTGTGGCCAGGATATTTTTCTATGTGCACTATTGTTGGATAATTTATGAACTCATTATTGAGGATTAAATCTATCAAATTTGCTTAAATTATCTCATTATAAGTCATTTGCCTGAGAATTTTCTTTTAACCATGGTAATAGTCTTTTAATAGTGCTTCAATAATCTTTTAGTACTCTTATTGCAGTAAGATGATTGTAAGACTATTGTAAGAGTATTGTAAGACTATTGTAAGACTATTGATCATTTTAAAGGGTGGTGGTTGGACAAATAGTTCTTAGTTCTTGGTTCTTAGTTCGTAGTTGTTAATAGTTGCGGATATAATTTCTTCCCTTGGGTGCTTTATACGGTTTAATACTTCTAAAATAATCCCAAAAGACCTGTTGATCCATCGTACTTATTTCGACGATTTAAAAGAAAAGAGCGGTCATTGACCGCTCTAAATTTTCGAACTTGTCCCTGGCGAGCTGGCTATCGAACTATCATACTACTTAACCAGGATCATTTTCTTAAGAGATGTGAAGTCGCCAGCGGTCATTCTGTAAACGTAAACTCCGCTGCCAAGATTGGAAGCATCAAATTCGATCTCGTGTTCGCCGGCTTCGGTATTGCCGTTTACAAGCACTGCTACTTCTTCTCCAGAGGTATTAAAAACTTTTAGCGTTACATAAGTAGCAGCAGGAAGATAGTAACCTATGGTAGTGGAAGGATTAAATGGATTCGGGTAGTTCTGATGTAATGTGAACTGTATATCCGACATAATATCCGCCTGAACCTCGTGAGAGTATTCATACTTTCCGTCCATATCATATTGTTTCAGTCTGTAAAAATACTCTCCCTGTGCTTCAGGCTGATCTGTAAAGGTATAGTATTTAATTTCCGTTGTTGTATTACTTCCTTCAACAAATCCTATAGTAACCCATTGAGATCTGTTCTGATCATCAGAGAACTTCCGTTGTATCTCAAAGCCCCTGTTGTTCAATTCGCTGGCTGTCTGCCAGCTCAGGTTTACTTTATTTCCTGCAATGGAGGATGTGAAATTAACAAGTTCAACAGGAACTTGTGTTGTATCATATATAGGGACGGTCCATACACTCAATGCTCCCCCATCCATTCTCATCCAGATAGGATATATTTTTCTGTTGAAGGATGCAATGTTAGTGTAGTCGCCGAAGAACACACTGGAACTTGGAGTAAAAGAAGACTGACTGACTTTAAAATTATCAAATGTCTCCCCCCCGTCAATTGAACGGGCTACATAAACATCTGTTGCAGCACCGGTTGTATTCCTTCTGTCGTAAAAAACTGCATAAAGGAATCCTGTTGTCTGATCGACCGACATCCACGGGAAGAACTGGTGTCTTGCAGAGGCATCATCATTAATCTTTACGGTATTACCCCAGGTAGTTCCGCCGTCGGTAGATTTAATTATAAAAACATCGGAATTATCGGTGCCGTTTCTTTGATCTCCCCACATAACATAAAGGTTTCCTCTTGTAGCTGTATAGCTTGTATCGCATACCGTTACAGGCATTCCGTTACAGCGTGATATTCCGGGTACGTCGAAGTCCCATCCGCCGGGCTGATTAGCTACAAATATATCACTCCCCCAGGTCATGCCGCCGTCATATGACCTGTCGAACATAATACCGAGCGGACCCGACCAGGCAACATATATTTCTCCGTTTAAGCCTACGGTAGGAACTGCTCCTTCTGTAGTATTGTCACTGTCTATACAGTTGCCGGCACGTTCACTTAATCTTTTAGGCTGTGACCAGGTGGTGCCGTGATCTGTTGAGCGGGAGAACAGGATTCGTGAGCTGTCTCCGGGACTGCTTGAACCGTAATTGTCGAACTCCGTCCAGGTTGTGTATATATAATTTTTATAAGAATTATTCTGAAGATCAACAGCAAGCCAGTGCTTATCCTGGTTCTTAGGATAATTGTAACCTATACCGGCTCCGTCATTCCAGGTTACACCATTATCAGTCGACTTCTGTATTACGATCCTGTCTATCCAGTAACCGCTGATAGGGTTTGAAAGGTGGCCGAAATATAAATTATTCAGACCATCATAGATTACTACAGGGTCTCCCCAGACCCCAAGACTTGAACTCAGAGTTTTCTGTGTCCAGCTTGTACCTGCATTGTTTGAATAATAGAAATAAGTAATATTGGCGCCGGCTCCAAGCTGGTTCGGGTTCATTGTATTGATTGCGATGGAAACTTCCTCCGGATCTGAGCTGCCGGCATTGCTCACACGGACGTTTGTGTATTGGGCAAGTATCTGAATACTGAATAAAAAAGAGCAAAGTAAAGTTAATTTTTTCATATTGACCTATTTCAGATATAAATGAATAAAATTCCCCTGTACTAATTTCGTAAAAATATATCCCGGTTAAAAGTCTTTTTGATAGTTTTTATTTTAGCTTGAGCGGGGCAGTATTACTTCAGCAGTATCATCTTTTTAAGAGCAGTATAATCACCTGCGGAAATCCTATAAACATAGACACCGCTGCTGAGGTTATCAGCATTAAATTCTACTTCGTGCTCTCCCGGTTCTTTATAACCGTTTACAAGTTCGGCTATTTCCTCGCCTGACGAGCTGAATACTTTAAGAGTGACGTGAGTGGCTGCGGGGAGAAAATAACCTATAGTAGTTGAAGGGTTAAATGGATTAGGATAATTCTGATGGAGTGTAAATTCTATGTTTGTAAAAACATTAACCTTAATTTCATCTGAAAATTCATATCTTCCCTGCTGATCATATTGCTTCAGCCGGTATACATACTCTCCCGGCTGAGACGGCTGATCGGTAAAGCTGTAATATCCTGGTTCTGAAATGCTGCTGCTGGATTCAATGATGCCGACAGTTATCCACCCGGATTGATTATCTTCTTCATTCATTTTTCTCTGGACCTCAAAGCCATGTACCGTTAAATTCAGTCTCATTCTGCCAGTATAAATTTACATTACCATCCGAAACTGATGAAATGAAATCAGGGTGAATACCCCAATTATTTAATGAATCACCAATCAGTGCTGTCCACACACTAAGATTCCCATCCAATCTCATCCATATGGGATATACCTTTTTGTTGAACGCTGCAATATTTGTATAATCTCCGAAGAACACATTTGAAGTTGGAGTAAAAGAACTTGTGCTCACTTTGAAGTTGTGGAAAGATTTACCTCCATCCCTTGAACGTGCAACATAAACATCTGTAGCGGCACCAGAAGTATTTCTTCTGTCATAAAAAACAGCATACAGGTAGCCGGTAGTCTGGTCTATGGTTAACCAGGGAAAGAACTGGTGTCTGGCTGTCTGGTCATTGTTCACTTTTACAAGACCGCCCCAGGTTATGCCGTTGTTTGTAGACTTTATAATAAATACATCTGAATTATCTGTCCCATTCCTCTGGTCACCCCACAATACGTAAACATTTCCTCTTGTAGTAGAATGACTTGTATCGCAGATTGTTACAGGCATCCCATTGCAGCGGTATATTCCTGGCACATCAAAGTCCCATCCGCCAGGCTGACTTGCGACAAATATGTCATTTCCCCAGGCAAGTCCGCCGTTGAAGGATCTGTCGAACATAATTCCTAATGGTCCTGACCAGGCAACATATATTTCGCCATTGGGACCTACTGCAGGGACAGCACCCTCTGTGGTATTATCGCTGTCGATACAGTTGCCGGCTCTGTCGCTTACACGAACGGGAGCGCTCCAGCTAACGCCCCGATCAATTGACCTGGAGAAAAGAATTCTTGAACTGTCGGCAGGATTAGAGGAGCCATAGTTATCGAATTCCGTCCAGGTTGTATACAGGTAATTATTATATCGATTATTCTGCAGGTCCACTGCAAGCCATGGTTTATCCTGTTCTTTGGGATAATTATATCCTATGCCCGAGCCGTCATTCCACGTAGTACCATTATTGGTAGATTTCTGTACAACGATCCTGTCTATCCAGTATCCGCTGATAGGATTCGACAGATGTGCAAAATAAAGGTTGTTTAGACCATCATAAATTACGACCGGATCCCCCCAGACGCCCAATGAGGAGCTCATAGTTTTCTGTAACCAGGTACTGCCGCTGTTAGTAGAAGAGTAGAAGTATGTGATATTTGCGCCTGCGGCAAGATAGTTAGGGTGCAGCGGATTGATTGCAATTGAAACTTCTTCCGGATCAGAACTGCCGGGACTGCTAACCCTGACATTTGTGTACTGTGCAGAAGTTTCAATACTGAATAATATAAGACAAATTATAATTAAATTTTTCAAAGTTATTTAAGATGTAAAATCTTTTTAATTGAAAAATAATTTCCAACTCTAATTTCGTAAAAATATTCACCTGTTGAAAGACCTCCCGCATTAAAATAAACTTTATGGTTTCCGACTTCTGTTCAGTATTAACTACAACCTTCCCCTCCCCGTACGGACAGCCTGACCCAAATAATCAACCAAGCTTATTTTACGAATCAGGCTGTCCACTTTGGAACGTGCAATCCTCCCTGTACGGACAGCCTGACCCAAATAATCAATCAGCTTACATTACGAATCAGGCTGTCCACCAAATTATATCGAAAGCAATGGGCATGATCGTTTGATTTTAAAGAATTGCTTAGAGAATTAATGCAATTGACTTGGAGAATTACTGCTTCGATAATTGATAGTAAGGACAGGCTGCCATCCATTATTTACTTACCGGTTATTCGGGGCAGCCTGTCCGTACAAGGGTATTCGCTTATTCCAAGTGGACAGGCTGCTGAGTATTATTACTTACCGGTTATTCGCGGCAGCCTGTCCGTACAAGGGTATTCGCTTATTCCAAGTGGACAGGCTGCTGAGTATTATTAACTTACCGGTTATTCGGGGCAGCCTGTCCGAACGGGTTTTATTTTTCCCATATAAGACGCTGATTGTAATATCAGGAATTGACTCGGGATGGAGTAATCAATATGTCAAATATCTTTTGGATTGTATTCATATTCCTTGTTGTTGCATTTAACCCGAGCTTCTTTTCGATATAGTTATTCGAGAAGCGGGTTTTGACATTCTTTCTTATAAGACAATAAACATTGTCCTTCATAATTACATATTTTTCATTATCATCGGCAAGTGAAAGAAACTCCTCTGCGGTTTTCTTTCCTGGTATCATTCCAAGTAGTGCTATATAAAGGCTAAGATCTTTACCTAGCTTCTCTTCAGCAAAAGGATTCTTTTTAATGATATTCTCAATATCTTTTTTACTCCTGATCATCGTAGTTATTTCATAATTAAAACTTTTGGTCAATTGTGTTTCAATGCCAGTGCGCAGCTTAGGAGTGGTCCGAAAATCAGAATAAAACAGCACATTACCGCTTTGTATAAATGTTCTTACATTTTTCAACTTTAATGATTCAAATACATTTCGTAAATTTTTCATTCTGATTATTTTACTTCCACCCACATTGACAGCGCGCAGAAAAGCAGCATAATGGGGCATAATTATTTCTTTCTGGTTATATCCAATTGTGGTATCCGTTTCCCCTGCTCTGAACATTTGATTAATAGCTCCAGTCGCTTCTCCCTGGTATCTTCTCTCTTTGCACTCATCACATACCATATTGATGGTCTTTTTGCCGAAGGGGGAAGGTTTTGAAAATATCCCCAGGCTTTTTTATTTGCTTTAATTTGGTTCTCATATTGCTCTGATATCTGCACCTTACCCTGCTCGAAAGAATAAATTCTGCTTCTCTTTTCATCGAGCTGTTTAAATGCCGTAAGCCCGGACGGCTTTACCAGTCCAGCTTTATTCAGCTCCTTTATTTTCTTTCTGTTCACTGCACTCCAGATACTTCCCTTCCGCCGGGGGGTAAAACGTATCATATATCTTTCTTCATCGATGGATTTTCTTATACCATCTATCCAGCCAAAACAGAGTGCCTCATCAACTGACTCCGGCCAGGTAACACTTGGCTTACCTGTACCCTTTTTATAAAACCCTAACCAAAGCTCATCTTCTTTATCAAAATTCTTCTCATACCACTTACGGAGAGCAGATTGAGTTACAAAATATTTTATCTTCATTTATTTACAGTAATTAAAAGGGTGTGTTTTCAATGTGCAATATTAATCACGCCGTTAAAGGTTTAATATAATATTATTGCAGTAAAAAAAGTTATGCCATTAGTAACCAAATATCAACCGGTGATAGACTTGATGAAAGAGCTTGGCGTCAGAGAGCTTCACCATTATGAGGAGATGGGTGAGCTGCGTATTTACGGGAAAGTTAAAAATAGCGAACAAAGGAGCCTTATTATCAATAAGATTAAAGAGGTGAATAATGACAAAGCCCCTGATATCACCTATGATTTGGAAGTTTCAGCCTGAAACATTGTATAGATCACACTATCGTACTATCAACCCATCGTACTATCGGACTATATATTTTACAGCTGCTTCTGCACAGTTCTCCCCGTCGATAGCTGCTGATACAATACCGCCTGCATAACCTGCTCCCTCACCACATGGGAAAAGTCCTTCTGCCTGTGGATGCATATAGGTTTCTTTAATCCTTGGTATTCTAACCGGTGAACTTGTTCTGCTTTCTGCAGCAACAATAACAGCTTCGTCTGTATAATATCCTCTCATCCTTTGATTAAAGATAAACAGTGCTTTTCTTAACGCATTGGAAATATAGCGGGGCAGCTCTTTATGAAGCGCGGCCGGGGTAAGTCCCGGAATATATGATGCAGCCGGTAGATCAGCAGATTCTTTTTTATTTACAAAATCAGTAACCCTTTGTGCGGGTGCTCTTTGAGTTCTGCCTGCAAGTTCAAATGCCTTCTGTTCAAGTTCCTGCTGCAGCTTTAACCCTGCAAACGGATATTCAGCATCGTACTTTTTCCATTCGGCAGGTGTAACCTCCACAACGAATCCCGAATTGGCAAAGGGGGAATCCCTTCTGGATAATGACATCCCGTTTACTACAATCTCTTCCTGTGCTGTTGCAGCAGGAACAATTATTCCGCCGGGACACATACAAAATGAATATACTCCCCTTCCCTCAACATTGCAGGCAAGGCTGTAGCTTGCTGCAGGAAGATTCTCATCCTTTTCTTCAGAATGGTATTGAATACTGTTAATAAGCTTCTGGGGATGCTCTATTCTTACTCCCATCGCAAAGCTTTTCTGCTCAAGCAGAATTCCTTTTGAATGAAGCAGATAATAAATATCTCTTGCAGAATGTCCCGCCGCAAGAATTAATGCATCTCCTAAAATTTCTGTTTCATTATTTACAACAACCCCCTTCACTTTTCCTTCTTCAATAAGAATATCAGTTAACCTGGAATTAAAATGTACCTCCCCGCCGCACCTTAAGATCTGTTCTCTTATAGTTTGGACAACCTTTGGAAGTATATTTGATCCGATATGAGGATGGGCATCTATTAAAATATCCTGCTGTGCACCGTGCTGCACAAGCACCCTAAGGATCTTGTTTACATTTCCCCTTTTGGTAGCCCGCGTGTAAAGCTTTCCGTCGCTGTAGGTTCCCGCGCCTCCTTCACCAAAGCAGTAATTGGAATCGGGGTTTACAATGTTATCCTGCTGTATTGCTTTCAGGTCTTTTCGCCTTGCCTGCACATCTTTTCCTCTCTCCACAACTACAGGCCTGATCCCCAGTTCAATTAAACGAAGTGCAGCAAACATTCCTCCCGGACCGAACCCGGTGATTATTACACGCTTCACCTCACCAACAGGATTATACTTTATCTCAATATTTTCTTCGGCAGGAGGTTCATTGATAAATACATCAACAACCAGACGGTAGACCGGATTTCTGCTCCGTGCATCAATTGACCGCTTCCGAATAATAACAGCATTTACTTCTGCAATATTTTTACCTGAAGCCTCAGCTGCCCTGATATAAAGATACTCTTTGTTCCTGATTTCGTGGGAGGGAATTACTATTTCAAGCTGCTTAATCAAAATAGATGCTAACTGATCCCTTTCACCCAGCCGCCGTCAATATGAATTGTATTTCCGGTAATGTATGATGCCTGCTGGGATGCAAGGAATAGAACACCTGCGGCAATTTCCTCGGGACCTGCAAGTCTGTTCATAGGAATATTCTTAGCCATTTCGGATAATATTTCTTCGTGCGATCTGCCGGTTGTCTTTGACTCGTGAACCGCAAGATCATAGGTCCTGTGAGTTAATGTAAACCCCGGTGCAATATTATTAATGGTTATATTATGCTTAGCAACTTCATTGCTTAAAGATTTGGCAAAACCAAGTATCCCGGCCCTGAAGGTATTTGAAAGTATCAGGTTGTCGATTGGCTGCTTAACGGTAATTGACGTAATATTAATTATTCTGCCCCAGCTTTTAACAAGCATTTTCGGCATCACGAGTGTGGAAAATCTTACTGCGCTCATAAGCACCTGCTGAAATGCTTCGCCCCACTTTTCTTCACTCATTTCATTCAAGACACCTGCAGCGGGACCGCCGCAGTTATTTACCAAAATATCAATACCGCCGTATAGCTTCTCAACCTCGTTAAATGTTGTCTCAATATCCTTAAGACGCGTTAAGTCGCATACGCACCAGAATGGTTCCACCCCTTGTCTCTTTTTAATTTCGTCTGCAGCAGCAATAAGATTCTTTCTGTCTCTTGAACAAATCGCTACTTTACACTTTTCCGAGGCAAATGCTTCGGCAACAGCTTTGCCTATACCCATGCTGGAAGCTGTTATCAATACAGTTTTATCTTTAATTCCGAGTTCCATATTTAATCCTTCACTTAATTGAAGCTAAAATATTTAACACTCCTACACGAATCATCATAACTGCTATGGCGGCAAGGAACAAAGATGCAATCTTTGCAAATGCTTTCGAGCCGCCCGTACCTATAAAATTAATAATCCACCGGGCATTTGCAAGTACAAACCATACGATAAAAAAATTCAGGACCATTGAAACTATCGTGGGCACATAACCATAATTGTCGACAAGGATCAGTATTGTAGTTAAGGCGGCAGGACCCATTATGAGGGGAATTCCCAATGGTACAACACCGATATCGCTGCCGGGGTTTCTTCTCGTCTCCGATGAACCGGATGCGGACATTATATCGGTAATTGATAAAATCAGAAGAATAATCCCTCCGGCTATCCTGAAATCATCTATTGTAATGCCGAGAAAGTTAAGGATAAGCCTGCCTGAGATAAGGAAAATATTTGCAACAATAAATGCAGCAAGGATAGCCTCAACAATAAGCTTGCGCCGGTGGGTATCGGGTATGTCGTGGGTATAACCAAGAAATATAGGTGCAGTACCGATAATATCGATAGCTACAAACAAAGGAATAAAGGAAAGAAGAAACAGTTCGAGATTCAATTAATATTCCTTTTAAGTTCAGAGATTTAATATAATAAAACCGGTGAAGTTTATATCACCGGCTTTGAATTATGAAACCGCCTTCTCCGTCTTAAGCTCTGCAACTATTTCTGCAGTATCAAGGGCAATAACCAGTTCTTCATTGGTCGGGATCCTGAATACTTTAACCTTTGCACCTTCCGGTGACAGGAGTAATTCCCTGTTCTTATTCTTGTGTTCATCGAGTTCGATACCGAAGAATCCCATATCCCGGCATACTTCTTCACGGACCTCAGAAGAATTCTCGCCTATTCCGCCTGTAAATACAAGAGCATCAAGTCCTCCCATCGCAGCAGTATATGCACCTACATATTTCTTGATCCTGTAACAGAAAATCTCAAATGCATTCCTTGCTCTTTTATGATCTTCCTTTACGGCTTTAATTATTTCTCTCATATCGCTGCTCTCGCCGCTTATTCCGATAAGTCCGGAATGCTTGTTAAGAAGTGTAGCAGCTTCATTCATCGATAAACCTTCTTTCCCCATAATATAGAGAATAATGGAAGGATCAATATCACCGCTTCTTGTGCCCATAAGTAGTCCCTCGAGAGGAGTAAAGCCCATTGTTGTATCCACGGAGACACCTTTATCAACTGCTGCCATACTGCAGCCGTTTCCGAGATGCGCAGTAATGATCTTCAGTTCTTTAATATCTTTTCCTAAAAGCTTTGCAGCTTCCCGTGATACATAGAGATGTGAGGTTCCGTGGAATCCATACCTTCTTATTTTATATTTTTTATATAATTCGAAAGGTATGCCGTAAAGAAAAGCCTTGGGCGGCATCTTTATATGGAATGCAGTATCAAATACACCGCATTGAGGAGTATTGGGCAGAATTCTTTTTACTGCCTGGATACCTTTGAGGTTCGGAGGATTATGCAGAGGCGCAAGTTCAATATTATCCTGAAGAACATTAATAACTTCATCCGTGATATATACCGAGCCGGAGAATGTTTCACCCCCATGCACCACACGGTGACCTACAGCCTCTATATCCTCTTTGTCATCAATAACACCATGATTCTTACTGAGCATTACTCCAAGGACATATTCAATGGCAATTGAATGATCAAGTATTTCTCCGACTATTTTAATTTCATCATCATCGTATCTTTTATGAGTAAGCACGGCACTGGCCATTCCAATGCGTTCAACCAGGCCTTTTGCAAGCACATATTTTTTATCCGTATCGAAGAACTGATATTTTATAGATGAGCTTCCGCAGTTTAATACAAGTACTTTCATTTTATTTTCCTCAATCCTGCATAAAAGCGGGATTGTTTTTAGTTTAGTAAATTATTTTTCCCAGATCGTCATACTTATAGAAACCCTCTCCCGTTTTCTTTCCGAGTTTCTGCTCACGTACGAGTTTTCTTAATATCGGACAGGCACGGTATCTCGGTTCACCCAGGGTTTTCCAGAGTGTTTCCATCCAGGCAAGGACTTCATCCAGTCCCATCATATCAGCCATTTCAAGAGGACCGTGCTGAAAATTATAGCCCAGCTTCATAGCAGTATCAATATCCTTTGCGTCCGCCACTCCTTCAAGGAGAATATACATTGCTTCGTTTAGAAGGGGTACTATTGCGCGCGTGGTTACAAAACCGGGATACTCATAAACCTCAACTGCAGTCTTCCCGATCCTGGCGGCAAATTCTTTTACTTTGCTTACGGTCTGATTTGATGTATGCAGGCACTTTATTAATTCAACAAGAGGGATTTTAGGAACGGGATTAAGAAAGTGCATACCGATTACCTTATCGGGCCGGGAGGTGCTTTCAGCTATTTTTGTAAGGCTTAAAGTAGATGTATTGGATACGAGTATAGTATTAAGGGGAGCCAGTGAGTCAACCTTTTGGAAAATCTGCATCTTAAGCTCAAAATCCTCATCGACGGCTTCTATAACAAGATCGCATGTCTTAATCTTGTCGAATGCAATTTCCCATTTTATCCGGCTCATTACGGATTTCTTTTCTGAACCGGTAAGAGCCCACCGTTTAATTTCCCGATCCATATTTTCTTCAAGCATTTCTTTGGCATCATTAAGACGCAGGTTATCTTTTTCGATAACCAGCACCTCTATGCCTGACGATGCAATCGTCTGAGCGATCCCCTGTCCCATAATGCCGGCGCCGATAATAGCAACAGTATTTATATGATCTCCATCGTCCTCGGCCTGGGTCTTACCTAACAGATCTTCAAGTTTTAATTTCTCTTCGGGCATTTTATCGAACCTATAGTTTTTGTTGTGAGAGTTTCTTTTTTTCAGCCAGCTTTTTTAAGCCGGCTAAATCATCTTTGTTTAAGTTAATTTCAAAATGTACCTCCCGGGCTTCTCTGTCTATCTCGAGTTTTTTCATCAACTCATTTAATGCATAATCCTTCCCCGCCAGAAGGTCCATCGCTAATGCGCTCCTTACTCCTGTTGCTAAAAGATTAGCGTGCTGCGCATCGCTGCAGCCCCAGACAGAGGTTATATCAACAGCGTCTGAAAAGTATGCTGAGAGACTGATCTCATTTACCGAGGAGATGATCTTTTTAACGGGAATGTCTTTACCACCGGTAAGCAGATTTATCATTCCCGCAGCAAATCCTCCCCTGGTCGTAGCCATCCAGTAATGATTTTTATTTTGTTATTTTCTGAATAACTGAGAAGAGACGGTTTTCTTTATCAAACTTTTTGCTGGTTCCGCTTAGAAGCTGTTTGAGATATTTCTCATTTTTAAGGATCAGAAGGAGATCATCTTTAGCAAAATAGAATTTTGCATCAGAACCATCCTTCAAAGAAAATATTACATTGCCGTCAGTCTTTTCTTTGTAAAATTTGTTATCATCAAGGAAGTAGCCTTTTACTTTCTCATAATTTCTGTCAAACCTTACTCCGAATAAATCATTACCGTCCCAGGTAGTGGAAGATATTATTTCAGATATTCCCTGACTTAATCCCGTTCCTGTTTTTGCTTCGAAATCTTTAAGCCAGTTATTCAGTGTATCCCTGGTAATTGAAGATTTGAAATAATCATTCCAGAATTCAGTTTTCCTGAGCTCGCTAAGATTCATATATAGCACAAACTGTGTCTCAGAGGGAAGATAAGAAAACATCTCCTGCTGTGACTTCGTCAGTACATCAGGCTGTTTCTTTTCCCGCAGCCGGATAAAAAGAGTAATAGAACAAAAACACCGGATATCCATTTCTTTATCATTAAAAATCTTTCTTATTGAATAAATACATACTATAGCCAAACGTTAAAAGTAAAAACAAAAATGATGTTATGATGGGCTGAAAATCATTGATTCCCTTACCTGATGCAAGATCAAAATTTATCTTCCCCATCAGCTCTGCTGTCTTTGGAATAATATAATATAATGTATCAACGATCCCCTTGAGGAGATCACTTTCGAACAAAACCCTCAACTGATCTTTTGCAAGAGAAAGAAGCGGACTGACAATGAGGAAAATAAAATAAGCAGTCATCATCCCCGGGACAGAGCTTTTTGAAACTACACCAAGGAGGACAATGATTGCATAGAGAACAGCAAAAGTAAAGGTAATGGTTGCAATCAGCCAGAGAAAGGAATAATTCCACTGATCAAATTTCAAAGAGATTATTAACCATACCCCGATAACCAGAAAAGCGATATTTAAAAATACAACGAGGATCCCGCCAAGATATTTACCTGTCAGCATCTGCATTCTTGATACAGGTTTGCTCAAAAGGAGATCAATATTTCCTTTTTCAAGCATTACCGGAACGAAACTGGAGCAGGTAAAGATTGCAAGTAAAAGCGCAAGACTTGAGAGCGGCGATATTATCATCAACTGAAGGGCAGCAACTATTTGTCCTATCCCTCCCTGATGTTCATTTTTCAGAGACTCTTTAATTACCTCTGCATCAACTGTAGAGAAAATTGCAGCAGTTATGATCAAAACAATTATTGAAATAACAGCAAAGGAGATAAATACTTTTCTTGCGAAAGCCTCCCGCAGGGTAAACCAGGTCATAGTTAAAATATTATTCATCTCTTTGCTCCCTCTGCTTCCTTGATTAATGAGATGAACATATCTTCCAGCGTGTTCTTCTGCTGATGGAATTCTTTTACCATAACACCCCTTTGACGAAGCAAATCCAGAATATTGTTAAGCTCACTTATATCATTAACCTTTGCAGAATATAATCCATCGGATATTCTCCCGAGGTGCAATCTCTCAATATTCAGGGGTAGTTCTCCTTCAATTGAGATAACGAATTCCTGCTTTCGTTCAGTCAGTTCCTTAACAGTTCCTTCTTTCAAAAGTTTCCCTTTATTGAGAATACCAACTCGATCGGTAATAAGTTCTACCTCTGATAACAGGTGGGAATTCAGAAAGATAGTTTTCCCTTCTCCCTTTAATCTTACAAGTATGTCTCTGATCTCTTTTCTACCAATAGGGTCAACTCCATCGGTTGGTTCGTCTAGAAATATGAGTTCCGGATCATTCAGAAGCGCCTGGGCTAATCCAAGACGCTGCATCATTCCTTTTGAATAAGCTTTAACTTTTGTCTTTTTCCATTTTGTAAGATCTACCAGCTGCAGCATTTCATCAATTCTTGTTTCAAGATGCGGTTTACTCATCCCGCCGAGTCTCCCAAAAAACCTCAGTACATCGCCGCCGCTTAGATATGGGGGATATTTATGATTTTCAGGGAGGTAACCGATCCTTGATTTAATTTTATAATTACCGATTGCTTCATCAAGGATCTTTGCAGAGCCTTCAGTAGGGAAAGTTATCCCGAGAAGTAGTTTGATCAGGGTCGTTTTCCCTGCTCCGTTAGGTCCCAGGAGTCCAAATATTATCCCTTTTTCAACTTTAAGATCGAGTCCTGTTAATGCTTCAACTTTTTTCCTGCCGAACGAGTTTGAATAAACTTTGGTCAGCCCTGTAGTTTCTATCATAATTTTCCAAAAAGTAAACTTAAATTTAACGAAAATCCCGATATAAATAATGATATAAATAATTGCGTGGGTCGGGTATGGTAATGTGTCTGAGTTCTTAAATCTGATGTCGTGGGATTCGGATATCTTTTTTTGGGGACCACAGGTTAGGCGGAAACAATACGATTTCAGCACCGAATTACAACTTTGCTCATAAATCGCTCAAGGAAAATTATAATACCTTGCATAAGACTTTCCAAAAGGCAGGCTTCACTCTGAAAAAGTCTCTTAATAAAGGCTTTACATGCCGTTACAAAGGACTCTATATGACGTCTGGGACCATTTATGAGCTAAGTGTTATCGAAGTGATTTATTTAATTTTTTTTGATTTTCCTGCTGCGAAAAATGAAATCCAAAGTTTTCACAAGAATGTACAACTGATCTTTTGACAATAATTCTCTTATTTTAGTAATATGGAACAAAATGAAAATAATAATCCTGAGACTGTACTAAAAACGTATTTCGGATTTGATGAGTTCCGACCTGAACAAAAAAATGTAATTGAACGTACTTTAAAGAATGAAGGGCATAGCCTGATTATTATGCCCACAGGAAGCGGTAAATCATTATGCTATCAGGTTCCAGCGTTGATGATTAAGGGGGGGACTATTGTAATAAGTCCATTAATCGCCCTGATGCAGGATCAGGTTGATGCACTTCGCAGGAAAAATATCCCGGCAGGATTCATAAATTCTACACTCAATAAGAATGAGCGTGAGAACAGGCTGAATGCCTTTCTGGCCGGAAGGATCAAACTGCTGTATGTTACTCCTGAACGCTTCCGGAAGAAGGAGTTTGTTGAACAGATCAGTAAAGCGGAGATATCACTTCTCGCAGTAGATGAAGCACATTGTGTTTCAGAGTGGGGACACGATTTCCGTCCCGATTATTCACGAATCGGGGAGTTCAGGGAATATATCGGCAATCCTCTTACTATAGCCCTTACCGCAACTGCAACCCCGGAAGTACAGCAGGATATTATTAGTAAGCTTAATATTACTGAAAATGTTAAAACATTTCATACCGGTATTCAGCGCCCCAACCTTAAACTTGAAGCTGCAGATGTTTTTGACGATAAAGAGAAAATAAATTCCATAATTGATGTTACCGGCAGGTATAAAGGATCAGGTATCATATACTTTGCGCTGATACAATCACTTGAAAAATATTCTGAGAAACTCTCCTCTTTAAGATTACATCACGAAATTTATCACGGCAAGCTGCCTGACCGTGAGAGAAAAAGCAGGCAGAGGGATTTTATGAGCGGGAAAGAGGATTTAATACTTGCAACAAATGCTTTTGGAATGGGGATAGATAAAGCTGATATCAGGTACGTTATTCACGCTGAAGTTCCATCTTCAATTGAATCCTATTATCAGGAAATAGGCAGAGCGGGACGGGATGGTAAGGATTCAGTCTGCAGACTTCTTTACAGCCAGGAGGATCTTTATATTCAAATGGATTTTATAAAATGGTCCAATCCCGGCAGCGATTTTTACTCAGCACTATACAATATTCTCACCCGTGATCTGCAGAAGGTAAACGCTTATGGAATCGAATACTTAAGGGAGCAGCTCAATTTCAAGAACAGAAAAGATTTCCGTGTTGAAACTGCTTTGGGAATGCTCGACAGATATGGAGTTATTGAAGGGGATATTGAGAAAAAGGATCTTCAGCTTACCGGTGACCTGCCGGAAGAACTCCATAACGAAGAATGGATGAACGACAAACTAATGTCTGATAATAAAAAGCTCCTCAGTGTGGTGAATTACTTTAAAAGTAAAAGCTGCAGAAGAGTATATATATCAGAGTACTTCGGATTTTATGATGAGCCGAACTGCGGTAACTGCGATAACTGCATTCAGTATGGTCTGAAATAAAAGCAAATATGATTGTAAATATCCCGAAACACTTGTTATTTTAGCCAATCGAAAATTAAATTTATGCATCTACCATTATCTTATCACTGAATAAAGGAATCACCGGGTGAATAAATTATTTGTTAAAAAACCTCTGCACATCTTACTGCAGGAATTACAGGGTGAGAACCGGTTAAGAAGAATCCTGGGACCTGTTGCGCTTACCAGCCTGGGTGTAGGAGCAATTATCGGAACGGGGATATTTGTCCTTACAGGTGTGGCTGCACACGATAAAGCAGGTGCTGCAGTTATTCTTTCATTCTCCGCAGCAGGAATAGCCTGCATATTTGCCGCCTTATGCTATGCAGAATTTGCTTCAATGGTACCGGTTGCCGGTTCGGCATATACTTATGCATATGCTACTCTGGGTGAACTGTTCGCCTGGATAATCGGGTGGGATCTTATACTTGAATATGCAGTTGCTTCTGCAACTGTTGCACACGGCTGGTCGCATTATTTTCAGGACTTCCTGAGTATTTTCGGAGTACACCTGCCGCGGGGGCTGACTAAAGCACCTTTTGATTTCGATAACCTTTCAGGGCAATTTATCCCTACTGGTTCTGTTGTGGATTTTCCTGCTATCGTGATCGCCCTTATTATAACAATGATCCTGGTTAAGGGGATAAAGGAAAGTGCCGGTTTTAATGCCACAATGGTAGTAATCAAACTTGCAGTTGTACTCCTTGTCATTGCTCTTGGTGCAACGTATATAAACCCGGCTAATTGGGAACCCTTTGCCCCTTATGGATATACGGGTATAAGCATCTTCGGCAATACCATATGGGGACAGACAGGTCCGGGAGGAGCACCAGTAGGAGTACTTGCCGGAGCTGCGATGATATTCTTTGCATATATTGGATTTGATTCCGTATCTACTCACGCAGAAGAAGCAAAAAAACCTCACAGAGATGTACCCATTGGAATAATAACTTCACTGATCCTCTGTACCGTCCTCTATATTCTTGTTTCCGGAGTGATCACCGGAATGGTTCCTTACGATAAAATCGATATCGATGCTCCAGTTTCTAATGCTTTTAAGCAGGTGGGGCTGGAATGGGCCCAATTAGTTGTCTCACTCGGTGCTGTCGCAGGGATTACTTCTGTTCTGCTTGTAATGATGCTTAGCCAGCCAAGAGTATTCCTGGCAATGGCACGTGACGGTCTGCTGCCGGAAAGTGTTTTTGGTGCAATACATGAAAAATTCCGTACCCCCTGGAAATCAACAATACTCACCGGTATTTTCGTTGCAATACTGGGCGGACTGCTACCGCTGAGAGTATTGGCAGAACTTGTAAACATCGGAACTTTATTTGCCTTTGTTGTTGTATGCTCAGCTGTTCTTATAATGAGAAGAACCCATCCGGATGCACACCGGCCTTTCAGATCTCCATTATTTCCATTAGTTCCTATACTTGGGAATAATTACCTGTCTTATCCTGATGTTTTCACTTCCCGAAGAAAACTGGTTAAGATTATTTGTCTGGCTGGCGATCGGGTTGTTAATATATTTCTTTTATGGTAAGAACCATAGCAAAGTAAGACAGCTTAGTGATAGCGAGTTGGTCGATTAATTAATTTGAACTTATAGGTTCAGTAAAGAAGAAATTTCTGAATTGCCACAAAACTGATTGTGGCAATTTTTTTAGTAGTAGGTTTTTAATCCCTGAAGGAAAAAGTTTTCAGCATACCAAAGAACACAGGTTCAAAGTCTGCAAACTGCTCTCTCCCCTTCATTATTAATTTGAAAGTATAATCAACACTTGTTTCAGTCCTTATATATATAAGTCTTGTAAATTGATTCGATAATTCCTGCGAATCATTATAATATATGGTATAGTTATCAAATTCCCTGGTGTATTTGAATCTCTTTGGGATTGAAAAGAGATTTATCAACTACCTCCAGGTGAATATAAGGAGGCGGATTATAAGTTTTAGGTGATCCCCAAAAGGTTACTCCATCAAGCCTGTTTTTAACATTCTGATCGATGTATGTCCATCCATATGGATATTTGATCTGCACATCAAGTGTATTTTCTGAATATATATTCTGCAAGCCAACCGTGTCTGCTATCCACTCTGCACCGGCGCTGACCAGCTCGTCTAATTTGACTACCGGCGAAGTTAACTTCTTAGTTGTTTGAGGCGGCGGCGGAGTCTCTTCCGGGTTAACTTTTTTATTTACGTCAATTGAAGGCGGCTCTGAAAGCTCAATAGTTTGTACGATTCTTTTTTTCCTAACCGGGATATCTTCTTCAGGAGAAAGTATCCTGTAGAAAAACGGTCCCGCAGTAAGCATTGTAAAGACTATAATTACAAACCACATAGAATAAAGCAGGTTGCGCTTATAATCCTTTCGCAGTTTATAGGCTCCGTAATCCTTATTCTTAAAGGTAAATATCAGATCATCGATATCCTGATTAAATGGAATCAAATCATCACTTTCTTTAACAAACTACCACAATAAAAACTTCCCCCAATAAATAATTAATTATTATGCCCATTTTCTTTTTAAAACGAAATAGATTGGAACACCAAGCAGAACAATGATCAAACCCGGCCAGCGTATATTGGGGCTTATATATAAGAAGAATTACACATATCGCAGAAGCCAGAATTATATACAATGCAGGAAGTACCGGGTATCCAAAAGCTTTATAAGGTCTCTCGGCATCGGGCCATTTCTTTCTAAGTATAAATACGCCGATAATTGTAAGAATGTAAAATATAAGCACGGCAAATATCACGTAATCCAGAAGTTCGCCGTAAGTTCCGCTCAGGCACAATACCGATGCCCAGACACCCTGAAAGATAAGAGCATTCGCAGGGACCGAGTTTTTATTAAGAGTTCCGGTAGAAGTAAAAAATAATTTATCCTTAGCCATAGCATAATAAACACGGGCGCCCATCAGGATCATACCATTATTACAGCCGAATGTGGAGATTATTATTAAAACAGCCATAACAATTGCAGCTGCTTCTCCAAAAAACATATGTGCTGCCGCAGTTGCCACCCTGTCTTCAGTTGCAAATTGAATTCCTAATGATGAAACAGTCGTTCCATTTGGATTCCCCTTAAGGGATAGGACCAGGAGATATGAAACGTTAACCAGAATATAGAGTACTGTAACGATCAGTGAACCAAATAGTAAGCTCAGCGGGATATTCCTTTTAGGATTCTTTGTCTCACCCGCGGTAAATGTAACATTGTTCCAGGCGTCGCTTGCAAATAACGATCCTACCATAGCTACACCTATGGCTGCCACTATTGAGAATCCGGATAATGCTTGTATCCATTCAATATTTCCATCTTTTATGTGAAGCCATTCTGAATTCCACATATTTGAAAAATTGGCAGTTACAGCTTCTATATTTGAGCCGAGGACTATCCCCAGCAAAATTACCCCAATGAGGGAGACAATTTTAGCTACAGTAAAAAGATTCTGAACAAACTTCCCTTCTTTCAACCCCCGGATATTTATATACGTGAGAAACGCAATGTTCACGATAGCCAGGATCTGTGCAGCGGATATTTTTAATCCCAAAAGACTGATCAGGATATTATTCGTACCGAACCAGGGAATCAGCACAGCTGTGAACTTAGCAAATGCTACCGCCACCGCAGCTATCGAACCTGTTTGAATAATCATAAACAGGGTCCAGCCGTATAAGAAACCGGTTAAAGGATTGAAGGCATCTCTGAGGTAAACATACTGCCCCCCTGCTCTTGGGATCATTGCTGCCATTTCCCCATAGCTCAAGGCTCCTATAAGAGTCATTACCCCAGTAATAAGCCATACCAGTATAAGCATCCCGCCGGAGCCAACAGTTCGTGCAATATCTGCACTTACAATGAATATTCCCGATCCAATCATTGCGCCGATAACGAGCATTGTTGCATCAAACAAACCGAGCTCACGCTTAAATTCGTGAGCCTGACTTTCCGGAACCGGTTGCTCCAGCTGCATAATGTTTCCTGTTTAGATTTTAATAAATAAATATAATATTCCTTAAACTAATCATCCCGATGAATTTGTTCCTGAAGATCCCCTGCAAGAAATAATAGAATATTATATTAAATTGGAGTGAAAGTTATATAATTACTATTATAAAACACAAAAATCTCTAACCGGATGAAGCTTCACTCGAGGATACTACTTGGTCTGTTCGTTGGGATAGTCCTGGGTATAACAGCCAATCTTTTTATTACTGATAAGCAGCAGATCCAGTGGCTGATCAATTATTTTTCATACCCGCTCGGACAGATCTTTCTTCGTTTGATCTTTATGATTGTCGTTCCCCTGATATTCGTAGCAATAGTATTGGGTGTTGCCGACTTTAAGGATACGCGTAAAATCGGAAGGATAGGCTTAAAGACTATTGCATTTACCGTTGTAATTACAAGTGTCTCGGTGCTGATAGGAATTACTGCCGTTAATCTTTTCCAGCCGGGCAGGCAAATTTCAGAGACTGACAGGGAAGTTCTTATACAGACCATTTCCGGAACGGAGACCGTTACAGGAATTGTAAAAACTGCAAAAGAATCAAAAGATCTGATTCAAATCATCATTGATCTTGTTCCCAGGAATCCTTTTGCCGAAGTCGTATATGCATTCGATCCTGGATACCGGGGGGGAGGGCTGCTTTCCGTAATGTTCTTTGCTTTGATATTCGGGATAGCAATGGCTATGGTAGATCCGAAAAGAACTGAAGGTTTAAACCAGGTTCTGCAAGGCACCTATGATATACTAATGAAGATAATTGACTTTGCAATGAAGCTGGCACCCTATGGTGTTGCAGCTCTTATATTTACGACAACATCCCAGCTCGGTTTCAAAGTAATATCACTGCTGATGAGCTACGTTGCTATTGTCCTGGGGGCACTTCTCATTCATGGTATAGTTACTTATGGCGCAATATTAAAATACCTGGTAAGGACAAATCCAGTTACATTTTTCAAGAATATTACTGAAGTAATTGTTACTGCATTTTCAACAAGTTCCTCAAATGCTACACTTCCAACTTCAATTCGTGTAACGAATGAAAAACTAAAACTTGATAAGGATATTACAAATTTTGTCCTGACCGTCGGCTCTACTGCAAATCAGAATGGGACAGCATTATATGAGGGAATAACTGTGTTATTCCTCGCTCAGTTTTATGGAATTGATCTTTCAATAGGTTCTCAGCTTGTTATCATACTGCTTTCTATCCTGGCTGGAGTTGGAACTGCAGGGGTTCCCGGAGGGTCTCTTCCCCTGGTAGTTGTCGTTCTTCAAACTGTCGGAATCCCACCGGAAGGTATAGGAATTATTTTAGGAGTGGACAGAATCCTTGATATGTCGAGGACAGTTATTAATGTTACGGGGGATATTGTGCTAACCTGCTGGATCGATAAATCAGAAAGAAAGGAAATACTCATTACAGAAGCCGGTTAGAGGAGGCAATTAATACCAGATGAAATCTTCATTATTCCTTTTATAGGCAGTTTCTTTCCAGGCTAAATTATAACTAAGCAAAAAAGGTTCGATAATTGTTAGTATCGGACTCTTTTCTTCTTTATTCAATTTCAATTCAGCCAATAGAATAAATTTATCATTTTGCACCCCCGGAGGTCTTAAATGGATTATTTAACCATTCCTTCAATACTTGAGGCTCCAGAACTTAATGGAACGGAGAGAAAGAATAATTAAGCTAAGAGCGGGTAAATCTTCACAATCATAAATATAATATAACCAACACGAATGATTTGAACTGGCACCTGACAATAAAATAGTTCTAACCCCTACACAACCCCTACTATGTCCTACTAAACGCCTACTATAACATTACCTTCGAAGAACGGTTGTATGGAGGCTGTAAGGGTTAGGTACCGGGACAGATAAGCCTGTAAATAAGTGTTTAGTTAGATCTTTCCGGATTATTGCATTAAATCCAATAGGAGCTGTCTGATCCTCTGTTCCTGTAAATATATACGTAATTCCGAAATCCGGGTGCAAAAAGCAAGCATTGTAATTTTATGGCTCCTTTTTTATTTCTTATTCCATCATTTGGGACATATATGTTTATGGGGATTTTATAATCAGCCCATTGAAAATACATTGAATGTCAGCTCAGAATATTTTTATTAGCAGTTGAAACAATAATCCTTTTACGGACTTGTTTTAACTCCTGTTTAAGCATATTAAAAGCTGTCCAAGTTTTTAATATGCTTTTTTTTGCTTTTTACCTAAAATAGGCAATCAATTGTAATCCTATATAAAGAATCACAGAATTGAAAGGTCAGTTCCCTGCGAGTTATACGACCTCATTCAAATAGGTCTGTATATCAAATTTTTTTTTGATATTGACTAAAAATAAAATAATTTCCTTGTCAATATCCTGAAGTGTGATGCAGTGGAAAGAACTACGCCTGTAAATAACAAACTTGTAACTCTCGAAAAGTGGCTTGATTATGAACTCTCCGCATCTGTACTTCTATTCTTAAGCTGGATGTGGGTCATCCTGCTTGCCATAGTTATCCTGGCAGTAGTAGCACTTGCCCCTTTTATGATCAAGGTGCTTTATGAAGAGAAAAAATATAAGTGGATAACTTCTTTCTTTATTTTGATTATACTGCCGGCAGTTGTAATAATCCTCGTCAATGCTGATTTTCTGATCAAGGTAAGTCTCCTGAACATTCCACTGGTTATTTTCTTTCTTTATTGCTTTGCTTTAAAGTTTGCAGTAAAGGGATGGATTGCAGACCGCAATTTTATGAGAAGCGAATTGGAATAAATAATTACCGCTGAAGGATAAATTAGAAAATAAACCTTCCGAATAAAAAGTATAGAAAATAGAGTGCAAGAATGATCCCGGCAGTTATACTTCCTTTAAACGCAGCAAAAAGAAGTATTGAAATAACCGATATTACCAATCCTAAATTAATTAGACTATACAGTAAGCATTGAAGAAGAATCAGGTGTATATAAGTATGGCATCAGGTACGGCATCAGGATGGAAGCAATTATTAACACAGCTGCAATAACAGGCAGCCATATATTCTTTTCTCTCCAGCTGACTCCTGCCGAACTAAGTCCGGCAGAGACCTTATTATCACTAACCTTAGAGCGCAGAGCTTCTTCAAGGGCTTTTGCTTTTTCAGGTTCCAGTTCTTTATTTGTATTGAGATATAAATCCATTAGCTCGCGTGAAGTAAGACGCGAATAATTCTCTTCGGTTCCCTGCTCCATAACCTTCCTCCCGGTTTTATTATTAAAAGAATAACCTGTAAAGATTATATAAAATAAAAATGACAAGCATTATCATTCCTGCGATGCTGCGGAAAGCAGTGAGAACTACACCCGCGAATACAATTATATTCAGAAAGAAATAAAGAAATGAGTTGTGCAGTCCCGTCAGTGACATCACGCTGCTGAGTATCATTGTAAAAAAGCTTAAAGCAAGTATTGTTGTTGTAGGAGAATCCCTTCTCCACTTTGGTGAATAATCAAAGAATAACGGAAGCTTAAATCTTCTTTTAGTGCGTTCGGGAGATTTTTCATCCAGTTTAAGCTTCATTTCTTCTTCAAGCAGATGTGCCAGTTCAGGCTCTTTCTCTTTGTCAAGCCGCAGGTACAGTTCCATCAATTCTTTTTTTGAATATTTGGAGTAGTCGGTTATAAATAAGTCCATAGCTTTACTTACCGATCTATCTGAATAAATAAAATGAGAGCATAATAATAATATAAATTACCAGAAGGATGCCGGCGGTAATGCTTCTTTTGAATACACCATAACCAAGAAGGGATAAAATGAAGAGATGAAGATAAAGATGTTTGGGGTAATAGCTGTCAATATGAACCGTTGTTGGTGACAGCATAATATTCAATATAACAAAGAGGATACCGATACCGGGAATAACACCTGTTATAAAACCGATCCGCCGGAGATGCATGAATTCATAAAGATCAAATCCTTTGTTTACTGTCTGCTGCGGTACATTTAATTTTTCCCTCAGCTCTTTTTCTATCGCATGGGCAGTCTCAGGATCCTTATCTTTATCCATACTGATATAGATATCCATTAATTCTTCTGAAGAATATCCGGAATAATCAGGTTTAGGATTATTTTGCATAAGAGCTTCCAGTTTCCTGACTAAAATAACTTGTTTATGTTTAAATTCCATCAGTAATTTTTAATAATATATAAAACTATATAAATGGAAAGCACACAGCTGATAATAAAAAATATGGTATGCGGCAGGTGTATACGGGTTGTTAAAGAAGAACTTGAAAAGCTTGGACTAAAAGTTCTGAGCATTACACTTGGTGAAGCTGTTGTTGAAGGCACTCCGGGGTCAATTCCTTACGATAAGATCAGATCCGTATTAACAGACAGCGGTTTTGAGCTCCTTGAAGATAAAAAAGCCAAAACCATAGAACGGATAAAGCTTTTTGTTATTAAATATATCAATGATGAAAAGATGCTTGGAAGTAAACTAAAATTCTCCGAGCTGCTCGCCTCCGGGATGAATCTTGATTATAATTATCTTAGCAACTTATTTTCCTCCATTGAGCAGGTAACAATTGAGCAGTACCTCATTCTTCAGAAGATAGAAAAAGCAAAAGAGCTGCTTAAATACGGAGAGGAAACATTAAGCGAAATTGCTTACCGGCTTGGGTACAGCAGCGTAAATCATCTATCCAACCAGTTTAAGAAAATTACAGGTATGCCTGCAAGCCAATTCAAAAACTTAACCGGCAGCCATCGAAAACCGATAGATAAAGTAACTGAGTAATTCTCAGTTCCCAACTAAGAACTAAGAACTAATAACAAAGAACAAAAAACTACCGTATATATTCATACAATCATCCATTCCTCCATTCATCCCTTTTCTCCGCTGCGATTTCTATCAATAAAATACGCCCACCATATTATCAGCCATTGAGATAATCCTACATATCCGATTGCCTTTACATCTTCAGGTGGAGGACCGACAATATTTAATATGTACACCAGAATAAGAAAGATAACCAGACTCCATAATCCGACACTCCCCTTCTTGTTTAAAGTTCCTGGTTACACTTACATAATAGATTACCCCTATTATAAATATTACTCCCTCAACTATAATTGTTAACCATACCGAGTTCCATAATCCGATCCCGGCAAAAAGATCTACACCTGGTATAATCTGGAGATCAGGGCGATGAGTCAAAAAATCCAGTATCCAGTGACTCAATACAAGAAGTCCCATTATGATTGATACCCTCAGATTCTTCTTTAACAGAAAATAAACGAGTCCGAAGAGAAGTCCCCAGATCAAAACACTCAATAAACTGTGTGAAAAAGGATAATAGATAAAATCAAGGGGGGTAAATGAAGTATTACCCGGCTCTACTTTAACCCTTTCTATTCCAAGCAGCAGAAATATTGGCCAGAGAAGATCGATAAACTGAGATGCCATAAAATATGTCCCTAAAGAAGGACGGCTGTCAGTTTTTTTTGCTGCGAAGCCTACACCAAAATGACCTATAAACATTTAGGAATCCTTAATATGGAGAAATCAGGCAAAAATAGGGAATAAATAGAATAAAGAAAATTTAACGGAAAGTGGAATAAGTTGTAACATTTTAATGGAATTATGTAACGCATTCTGATTTATTGCATCTTATTTTTGAGCTGTAAATTAAAACCAGGAGAACAAAAGTGGTCACTAAAGTATTAAATATTGAGGGGATGTCATGCGGTCATTGTGTCATGGCTGTAAGAAAAGAATTAAGTAAAATACCTGATGTCTTTGTTGAAAACATAGAGATCGGAAAAGCATTAGTAAAATTTGACCAGACAAAATATAAAGATGAAGAAATAATCCGGGCAGTAGAGAATGCCGGGTACCATGTTAAGAGTATAAGTTAGTAAAATGGAAGAAAAGAAAGTTAAAACAATAACGCTCCCTGTAGAAGGGATGACCTGTGCCAGCTGTGTTGCCCGCGTTGAGAAAACCTTGAAGAAAGTAGAAGGCGTAGGTGATGTAAATGTTAACCTGGCAACGGAGAAGGTAACACTCGATTTTGATGAGTCAAAGGTGCGGTTTGAGGATCTTTCGGCTGCAGTTGAGGATGCGGGCTATAAGCTTGTCGTACCTTCTGCAGCAGAGGGACAAAAAGTAATATCTATAACGGACGGAGATTCACCACAGGAGAAAAATTACAGATCTTTGAGATCATCCTTTATTTTGAGTCTCGTGCTAGCTGTCCCGATAATGACATTGAATATGATTGGAATGACCGGATGGTTTATGCGTATATCTCCTTTCTCAATGGATGAGCTGAATAAACTTCTCTTCGTTGCAACTACAATTGTTATGTTCGTTCCAGGCAAAAGATTTTTTACTGCTGCCTGGAAGCTTGCAAAGAAATTCACCTCTGATATGAATACTCTTGTAGCCGTTGGTACAGGGGCAGCGTATCTCTACAGCTCCATTGCTGTATTATTTCCTCATTGGTTAAATATAACTGATCCGTCAGAGCATATTTATTTTGATACTGCGGCTGTAATCATAACTTTGATATTGATGGGCAGACTCCTTGAGGCGGGCGCTAAGTCAAAAACCACATCAGCTATAAAGAAACTGATGGGACTACAGCCTAAGACCGCCAGGGTAATAAGAAATAATAACGAATCAGATATTCAAATTTCTGATGTGCGCATAAACGATATAGTGATTGTCCGCCCGGGAGAGAAAATCCCGGTAGACGGGAAAATAATAAGCGGCACAACCTATGTAGACGAATCAATGATTACCGGTGAAAGTATTCCTGTTCAAAAGGGTAAAGGAAATAAAGTTATCGGCGGTACAATAAATAAGAACGGCACCATCAACTTTACTGCAACTGCTGTCGGGCAGGATACTATGATTGCCCAAATAGTAAAGATGGTCGAAGAAGCCCAGGGAAGCAAAGCACCAATTCAAAGTCTTGTTGATAAGATCGCTTCTGTGTTTGTACCTGTTGTGATAAGTATTGCGGTACTGACTTTTCTTACCTGGTACTTTATAGTTGGTATTCCCTTTAGTGCGGCACTTATGAACTTTATTGCTGTAATGATTATTGCCTGCCCCTGTGCATTGGGACTGGCTACACCAACAGCAATTATGGTAGGTACCGGATTGGGTGCATCAAACGGCATATTAATAAAGAACGCAGAAAGCCTGGAACGCGCACATAGAATTGATACTGTGGTTTTAGATAAAACCGGGACTATAACAAAAGGAAAGCCTGAAGTAACTGATATAGTGCCGTTAAATGGACTAACACCTGATGCACTTATCGCAATTGCTGCATCTGCTGAGAAAAGATCGGAGCATCCTCTTAGTGAAGCAGTGATTAATTATGCTAATGAAAAAAAGATCAGAATAATCGATCCTGAAGTTTTTAATTCTGTAACCGGAATGGGCATTACTGCTTTAGTCGAGAATCAAGCTGTGACAGCAGGTAATGCTGCCCTTATGAAAGAATACGCCATAGGATTGGATAGTGTTTCAGCTTCTGCAGATAAAATAGCCTCTGAAGGGAAAACGGTAATTTATATTGGAGTAAACGGAAAATTATCCGGCATTATAGGAATTGCCGACACTATCCAGGATACTTCAGTGGATGCCATAGCCGGACTTAAAAAGAGAAATATTGATGTGATAATGATCACCGGGGATAATAGTAATTCTGCAGCGGCAATTGCTAAGCTTGCAGGGATAGATAAAGTATTGTCTGAAGTGCTTCCTGACCGTAAAGCATCTGAAGTGAAGAAACTTCAGGGGGACAAAAAGATAATCGCAATGGTAGGTGACGGTATAAATGATTCCCCCGCTCTTGCTCAGGCAGATGTAGGTATAGCAATCGGCACAGGGACTGATATTGCTATCGAGACAGCAGACATTACGTTAATAAGTTCTGATCTTAGAGGAATAAGCAAAGCAATAGTACTCTCCCGGAAAACGATAAAGACAATAAAACAAAATTTATTCTGGGCTTTTATTTATAATATCATCGGCATTCCAATAGCAGCGCTAGGTTTGCTGAACCCGATGTTTGCAGCAGCAGCAATGGCGTTAAGTTCGGTAAGTGTTGTAAGCAATTCCTTAAGATTGAGAAAAGCAAAAATCTAATTTAGTGCTGAAGTCCGGATGTGCGGATGTGCGGAAGTCATTTTTTTAGTAGTGCGGCTAAATCAAGTTCTATCTTCTCATCCGAATAAAAGGGTTCACCGTATTTCTTTCCAATCTGGAAGCCGTAAAAGCGGGCACGGGACTCAACATAATTCATAAATTCGGGACTGCTGATGAAGGTGTCAGGTTCTTTACTTTTCGGATCAAAGAACTGTGAAGCAAAAGCATTTACCCCTCTCATTTTAGATTCAAAAGTATCAGAAATGTCCACAATAAAGGAGGGCTCAAAAGTGTAGGTCTGCATATAATAGAATATTTTTCGTGGTCTGTAGGCATCCTGTGCAGCCTCTTTATCGAACGTCTTTATTTTCTGTAATCCTGCAGAAAAGAATGCTTCTTTAATAAGCTTATTTGCATCAGAGTGGTCGGGATGGCGGTCCCTTTCATAAGGAGCAAAGACTATTCTCGGTTTATGCTTTCTGATAGCAAGTATAACTTTTCTGATATTTTCTTTTGTAAGCTTGATTTCCCCATCCCTGATATCCAGGTTTTCCCTGATAGCCAGTTTTAGAATTACTGCTGCCTGGAATGCTTCTTTTTGCCTTATTTCGGGGTACCCCTGGTGCCAAGCTCTCCTTTTGTAAGGTCAATAATGCCGACTTTATAACCATTGTTGGTCAATTTGCAGATGGTGCCCCCCATCCCCAATTCCGCATCATCCGGATGCGCGGCAAAAATAAGAACATCAAGATTCATTAAGGTTTTCCCGGAACTTTCATAATTAAGAAGAATGAACTTACGGCTTTTTCAAATATAATTCCAAATAGTTTGTATTGTTAACTATCAATTTAATTTATTTAGCAACTACTTGTAATTATAAAATAAATTATATAATATTATTCGCTCATTCGCATTCACTTAGCACACTTCTAATAAAAAATTTTTAACTCAAAGGAGTACTATGAAATATTTTATAATATTTTGTTTTCTCATATTATTTTCTGTGGTGTCTGTTGCGCAGTATACCTGGGTTCTGAAGCGCAGCGGCAGCAGTCTGGGTAACCCGATTGCCGTGGATAGATCAAACAGCAATATTATTTACTTTGGTACGGTGAATAAGATTTATAAAAGCACCGACCGCGGGGAATCTTTCAATCAATTTGGAATTGATATCCCATCTTCGACTAATATTAAAGCCGTAATAATCAGTGCATATCAAAGCAATACAGTACTTGTTGCGACAACTGATAAAATTGTAAAAACAACTGATAATGGAGCCAGCTGGACAGCTACAGCAAGCGGACTTTCATTTTCCTATTTCGGTATACCGATGACAGTTGATTATAAAAACCCTGATACTGTCTACACTATGAGCGGCTCTAATTTTATGAAGTCAACTGACTTTGGCACTACCTGGACTACTGTAACTTCTGTAATAGGTTGTTCAACCCCCTGTGATATAGAAGTATTCCGTGACAGTTCAAACATTATTCTAATTGGAGATAACGGTACAGGAATTTTCAGAAGCACAAATTATGGACAGAACTGGATACAGGTTTATAGTACAAGCGGAGAGATTCCTACCATAGCGGTCGATAAGCTTATCAGGAGGAATTGCCTATGCTACCAAATGGGGAGGCGGAGGTGGATTCCTTAGGTCAAGTGATTACGGCGCTACCTGGGTACCTATCCCCTTCTTTAATTCAAAGAATATGTGGGGTGTTGATGTATCCCCTACACTTTCAAATTATGTCCTTACAGGGATGTATTCTGGAGGTACAATTTATATGTCAAAGGATGGAGGACTTTCCTGGGCGCCAACTTCAATAAGTTCCAGTAATTATGCAGTTTATATTGTCGATACAACAACTGTCTTTGCAGCTCAGGGTACAGGTTTCTTTAAATTAGATTCACCTTTCTTTGTACCGGTTGAATTTACATCATTTACCGCAGTTCCATCAGACGATAATGTTGTTATTTCCTGGAGCACCGCAACTGAAACCAATAACAGAGGTTTTCAGATTGAAAGAAGCCCGGATGATATCAATTTCGAAAGCGTTGGCTTTATAAATGGTGCCGGAACTTCCACCAGAGCGCAGCACTACTCATTTACATTAAAAAATCTTTCGGAAAAATCATATTTCAGAATTAAGCAATTAGATTTTGATGGAACATTCACCTACACACATTCAGTAGAGGTAGATGGTTATACGCCTGATGTATATAGTCTGAATCAGAATTATCCTAATCCCTTTAATCCTTCTACCAGGATCAGCTTTGCACTTCCGGTGGATGCTAAAGTAAAAGTTAATATCTATAATGCCATTGGTGAAGTTGTATCCTCTTTTAATGCGGCAGATTACGCAGCCGGGACATATAGTGTTGATTTTAATGCATCAAACCTTTCAAGCGGAATATACTTCTATTCAATTGAAGCAAACGGGATTGACGGATCATCTTTCTCGAGTGTTAAAAAAATGACGCTTCTTAGATAAATTTACTTAACATTTCAATTGGGAATCGAGAGACCTGCAGAGGGTCTCTCGATCCCTGATCATAATCATTGATTATAAGAGGGACAATGAAATTTAATATTTTACTTTCCATCATTTTCATAACCGTTATTTTTTATGGATCTGTCGAGTACAGCCACGGGATTGTCGGCCTGACAAAACTTAATGGAGACGGCTGCGTCTGTCATAATATTACACCTGATCAGAATGTAAGCGTTTGGATCGAAGGACCTGATTCTGTTCAGGTGAATCAGACAGTTACCTACAGAGTTTATCTTACAGGCGGTCCCCAGATAGCAGGGGGATTTAATGTGGCCACCAGAACGGGTAATCTTTTACCGGGCGACAGCACATCACAAAAAATTGATCTTGAACTTACACATACCACTCCAAAAGTATTTTCAGGAGATACTGTATACTGGCAGTTTTCTTATACTGCTCCCTCATCTGTTTTATGGGATACAATTTATTCCGTTGCCCAAAGTGTAAATCTCGATGGGATTCCAAATAGTCAGGATAAGTGGAACTTCGGTCCTGATTTCGTGGTCAAGGTTGTCCCGTTTGTTCCGGTTGAATTGATTTCATTTACAGCGTCTGCCGGAGAGAACTCAATTAATTTATCCTGGTCTACCGGTTCAGAAATGAATAACTCAGGGTTTGAGATTGAACGGAAAGGAAGTAATGAAAATGAATGGGAATCTCTTGCTTTTATAAAGGGAAATAACTCTGTTATCAGACGCGATTATTATTATTGTGATAATTCACCCTTAAACGGGAAATCTAATTACAGATTGAAGCAGATTGACTACGATGGGAAATTTACATACTCAAATCCCGTTGAGATAAGTATTGACCTGTTGTTAAATAATTTTGAATTATTACAGAATTATCCAAATCCCTTTAATCCCTCAACAAGAATAAAATTTATTATACCAGACAATTCAGCAGGAAATTTTGTAAGTTTGAAAGTGTACGATATATCGGGAAAACTGGTAAGCGTACTATTTGAAGGACAAAAAAAACCTGGAGTTTACGAAGCTGAATTTAATGCTTCTTCCCTTTCCAGCGGTGTATACTTTTATACACTTCAGGCCTTGCCGACCGGCAGGCAGGCAGGAAATTTTTCTGAAAGCAGAAAGATGATCCTGCTGAAATAATACAGGTATATCTATGTTTGATCTGGATAATACAATAAAAAGACGACTTGAGGTTATTGAAAGCGATTCCTGGCTAGATATCCTCAGATCTGCTGCTCCGGAAACGAAAAAATTGCTCGGTGCCGGCTATAAAAGTTTCGGCTCCTCACAATTAACTTTCATAAAGGCAGCCAACACACTTGCTCTTAACCGCGTAATAGGATTCGGACTTGACGGCATGACAGATGCTAAGTTATTGAACAGCTTCAAGGATGAATTCCGTGCTGTGGGGATTCCAAGGTTCTTTCTTCAAATTTATCCTGACCTTCTGACTCCTGAATTACAAAATGATCTCGATGCTGCCGGCTATACATTCTATAATAAATGGGTTAAGCTGTACAGGGACAATTCAGATCCAAAAGAAATATTCACCGATGTTGCTGTAATGAAAATAAATCCTGATCAGGCTGAGACCTGGGGATCGATAGTCTACTCCGCATTTGAATGGAATGATAAGCTTGTTCATTTGTTCAGGGATTTTGTCGGGAAGAATAATTGGCATCACTATGTGGGATATTACCGCGGGACACCAATCGCTGCCGCCAGCTCTTATATTGAAGGGGAATACTGCTGGATGGGATTTGCAGCCACATTGAAAGCTTACAGAAGTCTCGGTTCGCAATTAGCAATGATCCATAAAAGACTTGTTGATGGAATATCCAGCGGATGCAGACATTTTGTTGTTGAAACGGCTCAGAACACTGCTGAGAAAAAATCACAATCATTTTTGAATATTACCAATATGGGATTCCATCCCGTATATCTCAGACCAAATTATATATATTCAGTACAATAATTATTTTTCAGTCCGGTAGTTCAATTGCACTGGGCAGAATAGTTAATTTTGTTATTCATTCCATTAAGCAAAATGAAAATATTTATCATCTGTGTTTTAAATGCATTTTTAACGATTTCTATGAATCCTCAATCAAATAAAAAAGCTTATATAAATGGAAAGATCTACACCGTAAATGCTGATCTCCAGGTAACAGAAGCAGTAATTACTGATGGGGATAAAATTGTTTTTACCGGCAGTGACGATGATGCCGCTAAAATTATTGATAAATCTACCGAAGTAATTGACCTTAAGGGTAAGCTGATGCTGCCCGGTTTTATCGATGCGCATATGCATTTTTTCAACGGGGGCTTTTACCTTATTGGTATTGATCTGCGGCCTGCTCATTCTGAAGCAGAGTTCTGCACTATCCTTAAAAAATATATTTCCCAGCATAACGGGAAATGGATAACAGGAGGCTACTGGGATCACGAGCTTTGGAAATCAAAAAAAATGCCCCGCAAAGAACTGATCGACAGCATTTCCAGTGAAACGCCGGTATTTGTTGACCGGATAGATGGGCATGTTGCACTGGCTAATTCAGTAGTCCTTAAAATGGCAGGGATAACAAAAGAGACGAAAGATCCCGAAGGGGGTAAGATCGAGAGGGATCCGGTTACGGGTGAACCGACCGGGATTCTTAAAGATAATGCTATGGACCTGGTAAATAAAATTTTACCTGCATCCTCTAAAGAGAATTATATTGAGGCTGGCAGGGCAGCATTTGAACATCTGCGTGAATATGGAGTTACGGGGATTCACGATATAACGGATATGAAGGAATTTGAAATTCTTAAAGACCTTGAACAAAAAGGAGAACTTACCTGCAGAATTTATTCACGGCTTCCTCTTAAGGAATATCAGGATGTTTTAAAAATGGAGCTTGCTGAAATCTAATACTCCCCTTTTAAGGACAGGTTCTCTTAAAGCTTATTCTGATGGTTCACTTGGTGCCAGCACTGCCTGGTTTTTTGATCCTTATGAGGGGGATACAACAAACAAGGGACTGCCAGGCGATCTTATTACAAGCGGCGAAATTGATGAATTGTCATTTGCAGCAGACCGTGAAAAATTCCAGGTATGTATACACGCCATCGGAGATAAAGCCAATTATTATATTTTAGATCTTTACAAAAGAATTAAGCAGAACAATCCTGAGCGGGACAGAAGATTCCGCATTGAGCACGCCCAGCACGTCCGCTTTGAAGATTTACATTTATTCAGTGAAAATAATATTATTGCTTCCGTGCAGCCGTATCATTGCATTGATGACGGTGTATGGGCAGAAAACAGGATCGGCAAAGAAAGAATTAAATACACTCATCCTTACAAATCATTTCTTGAAAACAACGTAACAGTTTGTTTCGGTACCGATTGGCCTATTGCACCTGTTAATCCTTTAATGGGAATTTATGCCGCAGTAACCAGAAGAACTGTTGACGGCAAAAATCCTGAAGGGTGGATCCCCGAACAGAAAATTTCTGTACAGGACGCAGTTAAATGTTATACACTTAACAGTGCATATGCAGGATTCTCTGAGCAATTAACCGGTAGTATAGAACCGGGTAAATATGCCGACCTTATTATTCTTAGCGAAGATATATTTGAAATTGACCCGGTTAAAATAAAAGAAGTTAAGGTAGAAACGACAATTTTCGGCGGAAAAATTGTGTATGGTTCAATCCCTCATTAGTCCGATAGTTCTAAAGAGAAGAACCATTTAGTTTTTGATTTCCTACGGCCTGGCCTCATCCTGATAAAAATTCCTTCCTGGCATTCCATTTAAATATATTTTAAGCATTCGTTACAATAACAGCATTTTTACAATGCATTTATTTCAATTCCTGTTTTTCAGACCATTTTGGAGCGGCCATATAAAAATTTATAAAGCAAATTATCCAACTATTATTTCTAACCCTGATCTAATCCTCATCTAATCCTCATCTAATCCTCAGAATCGATCAATTATGAGGATTACATCAGGATTTCATCAGGATTAAAGGAGGATTAGCAGGTCAATTAGAAAATTAGTTGTATAATTTTTCAACAATGTCTTTTTTGATTGAACTTGAGGCAAAGTGATTCTCTATATTTCAATTTGAAAAATTAGCTTTCCTGCTCTATGTTTACATAAGTATTAAAGGGAGAATTTGAGAAATGAAACATTCACCCGTCTTTTATTTTATAACAATCACCTGATTATTAGCTCAAAAAAATCTCATTTATTTGATATATTTGCAGTCTTGAAAGTTTGGCATTTAGATTCGTTATGGAATTAAACGACAGAGAAAAAAATATATTAAGGTATATAATCCAGCAGTTCATATTAACTGCCTCGCCGGTCGGCTCACGCAATATCACCAAAAAATATGATATCGGGCTGTCACCTGCGTCTGTCAGGAATATTATGGCTGATCTGGAAGATTCCGGATTCATTGATCATCCTCACACTTCGGCTGGAAGAATTCCAACTGATAAGGGCTATAGGTTTTATGTAGATTCGCTGATGAATATCCAGAAACTTCAGAATTCTGAAAAGGGAAAAATTTCAAAAAGTCTCGACAAAACCCGTAACGAAACCGATGAACTTATCAATATAACCTCTGCCCTTCTTTCAAGTATTACAAATCAGCTTGCATATGTTACCTATCCAAAAATTGATTCCGGTACTTTGGAAAAGCTCCAGATAATTTCGCTTACTTCAACAAGGATCCTTGTTGTGATCAGTATAAAATCCGGTTTCGTAAAAACTATTACACTTGAACTGCAAAGCAGTATAAAATCAAGTCAGACAGAGTATATTCAGAATATTCTTAATGAACGGCTGAGCGGATTAAAATTAAATGAAATTCGCACCACATTTGGTGAGCGTATGCGTGATATTAAATCAGATGAGCAGCCGATAATACGCCTCTTCCTTGATTCGGTAGATAAAATATTCAAGGAGGACAGACCCGTTGATAAGTATGTTATTACAGGTGCAAAAAATATAATCAGGCAGCCTGAATTTGATGACCCCGGTAAATTCCAGAGCATCATAGAACTTATTGAGGACAGGGATGTAATTGTTCACATCCTGGAAAAGTCATCTGAAAATGCAGCAGACCAGGTATACATTTCCATAGGCAGCGAAAATGATGATTCGAAGCTTAAGGAGTACAGTTATATTACGAGGGAATATCAGATCGGAGATATTTCGGGTACACTTGGAATCATTGGACCCAAGAGAATGGAGTATTCTAAAATAATTGCAATTGTAGATTATACGGCTAAAATTCTATCAAACATATTCAGGAATGAAATATAGGGAGCTATGAAAGACAAAGAGAAAAAAAGTAACGATAAGCAGAATGCGGCAGAGAATGTAAATCAGGAAAATAAGGGGACAGAAAATACTCAGGATCAGGAAGTCACCAATACAAAAGAACAAGAATTACAAAATAAAATTGAACTGCTTGAGCTGGAGTTAACAGCCTTCAAGGATAAATTCTTACGCAAAGCTGCCGAGTTCGAAAATTATAAAAGAAGAACAGAGAACGATCAGCTTAACCTTATAAAGTATGGTGCAGAAGGATTCATCAGAAGAATACTCCCGGTTGTTGATGATTTTGAAAGATCGCTTTCGCATATGGATGAGGCAGCAGATATCAATGCGATTAAAGAAGGGGTAAACCTGATCTATAATAAATTAATAAAAATACTGAATGAGCAGGGGGTTAAAAAAATTGAGGCAGTCGGGAAGGAATTCGATGTGCACTATCACGAAGCACTTCTTCAGAAGAAAGCAGAGAATGTAAAACCCCATACTGTAATTGAGGAGCTGGAAACAGGTTATATGTATAATGATAAAGTAATCAGGCATTCGAAGGTTGTTGTAAGCGATGATGCTGAACCGGAAAAGACAATTGAATCCGAAGACAGTAATAATAATCCAGATGAGAACGGCTGATCAATATGGCAAAAAGAGATTACTACGAGATCCTTGGGGTTAACCGGAATGCAACTAAAGATGATCTGAAAAAAGCTTACCGCAAGCTTGCGATGCAGTTTCATCCCGACAGAAATCCGGATAATAAAGAAGCCGAAGAAAAATTTAAAGAAGCCGCAGAGGCATATGAGATATTAAATGATGAGGATAAACGTGCAAGATACGACAGGTACGGGCACGAGGCTGTTAAAGGAAGCGGGTTCGGCTCTCCTGGATTCTCCGACGTTAACGATATCTTTTCTCATTTTTCTGATATATTCGGCGGCTCATCGATATTTGATGATTTCTTCGGCGGTACTTCTTCCCGATCAAGAGGAAGACGCAGGGGAACCGGTACGCCGGGATCAAATTTACGGGTATCATTAAAACTGACCCTCGAGGAAATTGCCGAGGGGGTAAGTAAAAAAATTAAAATAAAGAAACAGGTAAAGTGTCCCGAATGTGAAGGCACCGGCGCAGAATCGGGTACTGCTGTAAAAACCTGTCCTGTCTGCCAGGGAACAGGAGAAGTGAAATCCGTTTCCAGAAGTGTATTCGGTCAGTTTGTTAATATTCAAACCTGCAGCAACTGCGGAGGCGAGGGTACTGTTGTAGATAAACCCTGCCGCAGATGTATGGGGGACGGAAGAATTCAGGATGAGGTAACACTAAAAGTTGATGTACCAGCCGGTGTAAGTGAAGGAAGCTATATGACATTGCGCGGTGAAGGCAATGCCGGTAAAAGAGGCGGACATCCGGGGGATATTATGGTTGTCTTCCAGGAAATACCTCACGAGTATTTTGTGCGTGAAGGGGATGATATAGTTTATAATCTTTTTGTAAGTTTTCCTGAAGCGGTGCTGGGTGCGGATGTTGATGTACCCACATTGACAGGAAAAGCACGCCTTAAGATTGAACCGGGCACACAGCCCGGCAAGCTGCTTAAGATGAGGGATAAGGGGATCAGGCATCTTAATCATTCTGGTTCAGGAGACCAGTATGTAAAAGTTAATGTTGATGTACCTAAAAAACTCTCCCAAAAGGAAAAGGAACTGCTGAAGGAACTTGCATCCCTGCCGAACTTCCGTAAATCACCGGGAGCGGATGAAAAGAATTTCTTCAAAAGATTCGGACTTTAAGATTAAAGATGCTGAATAAAATATCCCGGGCAGCCGGGTTTACAAATACCGAGATGAAGGCGATATTGTTCCTCCTTATCGTTCTTCTTACCGGATTATTTTATAAATATTTCTTCCTTAACGATCTGGTACCGCTTCAGAAATTTGATTACTCATCCCAGGACAGCATATTCAACTCGACAGCATCAGCTTTGACAGACCGTGGTAATGCTGAAATGAATTCAAAAGTTGACTATAAGCAGGAAGTTTTGGATTTTAACAAAACAGAAACAAAGGGGAAAAAACGAATTGACCTGCTAAAAGAAAAAAGTATAAATATAAATGAAGCAGAACTTAACGAATTTACTTTGCTTCCGGGAATTGGTGAAACTACCGCAAAAAATATTCTGCTTTACAGGGAAACTAACGGACGATTTAAGACTACAGCCGGTCTGATGAATGTGAAAGGTATAGGTGAAAAGAAATATGATAAAATTAAAAAATTTATTTTTGTTGAGTAACTGATGGAACTGATATTTTAAAAATTATGGTTATTACAGGCAGAATCATTAGAATGGATTTTAATCATTTAAGAGCCGGAGCACCCGATGCCCTTTGAGGGACACGCCGGATTAAATATAACAGGCTCTAAGATACAGCTTGTTGAAATTATGAACAGAGGGGATCAGTATACCGTAGAAAATATTGATGAGGCTTTCTTTACAGAATCCATCAATTTTGAATCCGATAAGGAGCCAAAGATCAGCTCCCTTCTTCAGGGAGCATTCAGTGAGCTGGCAATAAAAAAATCACTGCAAAGCGGTACAGTTTCATTCACTCTCCCGTTCGAGCTCTTCTATATTATGCAGATCCCTTATGATAACACTCTTTTGCACCCTGACCTGATGCAGGAATTCAGATTCCAATTGTCCATTTTGTATCCTTTCATTCCTGTAAAAGATATCGCTGTTCAGTATATCGAAGTTGAAAAGGGAAACCATTCAGAATTCAACACTGCAGTTATAATAGGTCTGCAAAGGAAATACCTGCTGCTGCTTGATAAATTCTGCCGGCAGAATAGTCTTCGCTTAAAATTTGTAGATAATATTCATATTGCTTCCGAACGGGCATTATCAGTATCCCAGCCCACGGCAGAGCAGGACCTGGTATTGAGTGTTTATTTTAACAATAAGTATTTATCTGTTATATATTCCTCTTTCGGCAAACTTATTTATTTCAAGGTCATCCCTGTTAACGATGCCGCAGAGATTCCGACATATCTTGAACGGGAGACAAAACCGGGTGGTTGGCTTAAAGTGGAGAAAGAGTTAATCAGGTCAGCTTATCTTTGCGGAGAAGATATATCCCCTTCGCTTGCGGAATCATTAAGAAAGGTATTAAAAATTGATTTCATACAGTTTAATCCTTTTGTAAACCTTCAGCCGGGATCAGGTATCTTCGCAAACCGGAATTATACCAACAGGGCTAACTCATTCTCCCCTGCCGCAGGCATCGCAATCCGCACTGCCTGATAATTTGAATTATTTGCATTCTTGAGTAATTTAAGCCGGCTGTTCCAATTATAATTATTACAAACTCCTCAAAATGAAATTACGGATTATTGCGGGCGAGCTGAAAGGCAGAAGATTTACAGTACCTGATTCAAAGCTTATACGTCCCACAACCGACAGGGTGAGAGAAACTCTTTTTAACCTTCTGGAAAACAGGATCGACTTTGAAGGGATCAAAGTAGTTGATATTTATGCGGGCTCAGGCTCACTTGGATTTGAATGTATCAGCAGAGGAGCAGGCAGCGTTGACTTTGTAGAAAAGAATTTTCAGATATATAAAA
Organism: uncultured Ignavibacteriales bacterium; assembly: GCA_963764685.1. Taxonomy (GTDB): domain Bacteria; phylum Bacteroidota; class Ignavibacteria; order Ignavibacteriales; family Ignavibacteriaceae; genus CAVXTT01. The sequence continues at coordinate 36,889 of CAVXTT010000018.1, read as the reverse complement.
ACCTGGAAGAGAATATCGGGAACCTTAAACTCGAAGAAAAGTGCAGAATATTCAAAATGGATGCCCTGAGGTTTTCTGCTTTATATAATGATCAGGATTACAATTTAATTGTGGCGGATCCGCCATTTTTCAAGGACGATATATATAAGGTTGTAAAAAATCTTATCACAAATAAATATCTGAGTCAGGACGGCAGTATTATAATTGAGCGTTCCGTACAGACCAGAAAAGACGATGAACAGAATTTGAATAAAGAACCATTTAAAATAATAGGAGATACTTGCCTATACGAAATTACTTATTAATCTTTTTCCTTTCTGCTCCCCTTTATTTATCACAGACCTATCAACGAGAACTTAATTCAATACCCTTCACCGACCCCGGTGGAGCAGTAAAAAATATATTCTCGGGCGGGATCAATAATTTTGAATTCCAGTTTGCTGATATCGATAATGACGGGGATGAGGATATACTTTTCCTTGACAGCGATGACAGTTATGGGTATTACAGCAATACGGGAACACCCCAGAACCCGCAGTACGATCTCTCACTGACTCAATTACAGGGCTTCAGTGTGCATAACTGGTTTTACCTGGCTGATATAGATAATGATCAGGATTTTGACTTATTCACAAGCGGGACAGATAATTATATAAGATTGCTTAAGAATGTTGGGACAGCTGCAGTTCCTTTCTTTATAACAGAAGCCGATACAATGTATGATGAGGACAACAATCCCATCTTCACTGAATTCAGTTCCAATCCTTTATTCTGCGATGTGGATGCTGATGGTGATAAGGATTTCATTACAGGTAACTCCGCCGGCACTTTAACATTTTACGAAAATACGGGAACACCCGCTCAATATAACTTTAAGTTTATTACCAATGAATGGCAGGATATTATAATTATATCAACAGATAATCCTCACGGGGCAAGTTCTTTGGATTTTGCGGATATAGATAATGATGGTGATAAGGATCTTTTCTGGGGTGACTTCTTCAGCAAGAGTATCTATTTCATTGAAAATATCGGTACACCCTCAGTACCCGATCTTGAGGTTACATTAAGGATCTATCCCCCTAATGAAGACAGTATTAAGACCAGCGGTTTTAATATGCCCAGGTTTACAGATATCGACGGAGATAATGATCTGGATATGTTTATTTCGGTGCTGTACGATCCAACCGTTCCACAGACACTGATGTTCTATCGGAATGAAGGGAACAATATCATTTCTGAATTTAATTTTATTACCAGCAGCTTCCTCCCTACCCTTGATGCCGGTACAGAGAGTATTCCCTGCTTCATCGATATTGATAATGATGGTGATAAGGATCTTTTCCTTGGTTCATCTAAAAATCCGAATGGAAGCATATTTTATTTTCAAAATACAGGCACTGCCGTATCCCCCTCATTTAATTTAATTGATTCCGCTGCCGGAGGAATAACCGGGGAGTTGTCATTGGCCCCTGCACTTGCCGATCTTGATAATGACGGGGATGCGGATCTGTTGGTTGGTAATTTTGACGGTACAATCTGCTATTACAGGAATGAGGGAACTACAGCTGATTTTAATTTTATTTTTATAGATACACTGAAAGATGAGAGCCAGCAGATTATTGATGCCGGTTTAACTGCAAGGCCATTCATTATTGATATTGATAACGATTCCGATATTGATCTTGTATTGGGAGGATTCACCGGTGAAGTATTTTTGTTTCAGAACAACGGTACATCTTCAGTATTTTCATTTAAACCGGAACCTTTGTATTTTCAATCTGTTGATGTTGGCGACAACAGTACTCCCCACCTGATTGATTATGATAATGACGGAGATTTAGATCTTTTTACCGGAAACAGGACGGGAAATACTTTTTATTATAAAAATGATGGGACAAATGTCCTTCCTATATGGAATTTAATTACTAATCATTTTACAGAGAGCTATACCGGTGCCTTAACTGCACCTGTTTTCTGTGATGTAGATTCAGATACCGATCCCGATCTGTTCATCGGTAATATAAAAGGAGGTGTGTATTTTTACAGAAATATGCTGGTTACCGGCATTGAAGGATACAAGCCCCCGATAGTTTCCGGTTTGGACATTTCGGTGTTTCCTAATCCGTTTAATTCGACTATAAATATTGCAGCAGAAATACCTGAACATAATATTTATCAGATAAAAATTTATAATTCATTAGGAGAAGAAGTATTCACCATTTTCAATAATGATTTATTACCCGGGAAATATGACTATTCCTGGAACGGCCAAAACAATTTTAATTACCCGGTATCATCCGGGAATTATATTGTTGTAATCAGCAGCAGCAGTTACAGCAAATCTAAAAATATAATTCTCTTAAAATAATCCGGAGACCAAATGAGACAGTTCTATCTAACGTTTTTTCTAATTTTATTTTCAATAACAATTATTCCGCAGGTGCAGAATTCCGTTCTGCTCGGAAGTTTAAATCCTTATCCATCCATAGGGTATAACGACTGCTGGGGATATGTTGATGCCCAGGGACGTGAATATGCATTATTGGGAACCCAGCATGGTACATCAATTATAAATGTTACAAATCCTGCTGCTCCTGTAGAGGCTGCTTTCATTCCCGGACCCCCTTCTTTATGGAGAGAGATCAAAACACACAGTCATTATATGTATGTTGTAACCGAAGGAACCGGAACAGGTAAAGGATTACAGATAGTAGACCTTTCTCAACTTCCTGCTTCTGCAACACTCGTTAATACTGTTACCACCTGGTTCCAGAGAGCACATAATTTATATATACATGATGGCTATGCCTATATAGTCGGTACTGATAATGGCGGAGGGATGCACATTCTTGATCTTACAAATCCCGTTAACCCGGTTAGAACTGCATATTATACAACGAGCGGGTATATACACGATGTCTATGTATGGAATGATACCGCATATGCTTCATCTGAAGATACATATGATATGGTATTTCTTGGAAATAAATCACTCCCGGTAAGAGTAAATGCAAGTACCGCCCTGCCGGGCATATATGCTCATAGCGGATGGCTTACCGAGGATAAAAGATATTTTATTGCCTGCGAGGAATTCAATGTAAGGGATATAACAGTATGGGATCTTCACAACCGTACCTGGGATCTTGTCGTTCCACAATGGCAGTTGCCGACAGGCGGCCATGTTCATAATGTATTCGTGAGAGGGAATTTTGCATATGTTGCATATTACACCGATGGCCTGGTTATACTCGATGTATCAAATCCTGTTAGTCCTGTTAAAGTGGGACAGTATGATACATACCCCACACCCAACACATCTTATGACGGCGCCTGGGGATGCTGGCCTTATCTGCCCTCCGGAAATGTTATCGTATCTGATATGAGCACCGGGTTATATATGGTGGATTTCCTGCTTGATCCCGTGCCCGTTGAGTTAACTTCATTCACTGCATCCGCATCAAATAATTCTGTAGTGTTGAACTGGTCTACAGCAACTGAACAAAATAACAGGGGCTTTGAGGTACAGAAATCATTCGATGATCAGAACTGGAGAACTTTAGCCTTCATTACTGGTAACGGAACTACGGCAGAAATAAGCAGATACAGCTATAAAGATGAGAACCCTGTGCAGGGAAAGAATTTCTACAGGCTCGTACAATATGATTTTGACGGAACTGAAAAAGAGTATAATTCAATCAGTGTTGATTTTAACTCTGCTCCGGAATTCACCATTGAACAGAATTATCCTAATCCTTTTAATCCATCTACTGCAATTAAATTTACCATACCGTCCGAATCTCACGTAAACCTTGAAGTGTTTAACAGTCTTGGTGAAAAGGTTACAACCCTTGTTAACGAGGTAAAACCTTCAGGAAGCTATACAGTTGATTTTAATGCTGCAGAACTTACCTCCGGAATCTATATCGCCCGGATAGCTTCTGACGGGCATTCAAAATTCATCAAAATGAATTTAATTAAATAATTTTATCATCTGGATCAGCATGGCTGCTGATCCTTTTAATTAATTATTATGCAAATGAAACAGATTATATCTTATATATTTTTAGTCATTTCAATTACCCTGATTGTATCCGGCTGTAAGGATGATGTAAATAATCCTGCCCCTGCTGTAGATGAAACTAATAATGGATTTGAAAAACGTGAAGTAGCCGAGATATTTGCCAATAATTGTACGGCATCGGGCTGCCACGGGGAAACAAATCCCCAGCACGGTTTATCATTAACATCCTGGAACAATCTTATTAAAGGATCAATCGGCAGACCTGCTGACAGCTCTTCCCACCATCACGGGAAAATCTCTGAAGATATAACTGTTTACGGCGGAGAAGCTGTTATCCCGTTTAATTCTGAAAGAAGTTTGCTGTATAATCTTATTGCCTGGAATGTAGATAACCCCGATTACCGGATGCCTCATCTGATGCCTAAGCTCAGCGACACCCAGATCAGCACAATTAAGGACTGGATCGATAACGGCGCAAAGGATTATCAGGGAAACGTTCCATTTACAGGAACGCCGAAGGCTTATGTCTGCAGCCAGGGAGATGATATGATCTATGAGATCGATATGGATCATAAGGTGGTTTCAGGAATAATTGATGTTAATCTTAATACAAGCGGATTGGATCAGCCTCATAATATCCAGGTAAGGGATAACTATCTTTATGTCAGCTTAATATCAAGCGGGTACTTTTTGAAGATCGACAGGAATACAAAGCAGATAACAGCAATGACAAGCGGACTGCAGGTGCCCGGTATGATCGCTCTAAGCCCCGATGGCTTAACTGCTTTTGTATCAAGGTCATCTTCAGCTGCAAGCATTTATAACTCAATCTATGCCATTAATACATCCACAATGCAGGTGATCAAGGAAATAATTCTTCCGGTTACGGGATTACCTCACGCATTGGCTCTCACAAAAGACGGAAGTACTTTATATGTAGCGAATATGAGCCGCGACAGGATTTCAATTGTAAACGCTGCAACTATGGAAGCTGAAGATGAGGTTCTGTTATCTTCCGGTGCCACGCTTGAGCACGAGCCGATGCATATTTACTTATCCCCTGATGACAAATACCTTTATATAAACTGCCGCACTTCCAGTAAAACATTAGTTATGGATGTTTCCTCAAGACAGATAATTTCAGTGCTCGATATTAAACACCATCCTATGCAGATGGGAATCTCATCAGACGGAAACAAATTATACGTGGTTTCGATGCACGAACCGTTTATTACTACTATTGTAAAGAACGGAACCAGCTGGTCGATAGCCAGGGAATTTGAAAGTTCCGTATTTCACGGACTGTATGGTGCAGATCTGACTGCAGACGGCAGGTACTTTTACGCAAGCTGTTCAAATAACGATCCCCTGGACTATTTTATTCCAAGATATGTTATAACCGGAAGGGATCGAACAGCGATGCTCTGCATTTACGATACACAAACCGAACAGCTGGTTAAAGTATTGGATATCGGCAAGAATGCAACCGGTGTAGCCGCCAGGTAAGAGTTTGCTGCTTAATTGCACGAACCGTAATTTAGCGGATACAATAATTTAGGTTGCTATGAAACGAGTAATTTACCCGGGTACATTCGATCCCGTAACTTACGGTCATATCGATATAATACAACGTGCAAGTGAACTCTTTGATTCAATTGTAGTTACTGTAGCTGTTAATCCTTCCAAATCACCCCTGTTTACCCTTGAGGAGCGATTAAACCTTCTTAAAGTGAGTCTTAAAAATTTTAATAATATTCAAATCGATTCTTTTGACGGGCTTACTGTAGATCACGCCCATAATGTTGGAGCAGTAGGTATTATAAGGGGATTGCGTGCAATAAGTGATTTCGAGTTTGAATTCCAGATGGCGTTAATGAACAGGAAGCTTGCTTCGGATATTCATACCATCTTCCTGATGCCGAATGAAAAATATACTTACCTTAACTCATCAATAATCAGGAACCTGGCAGAACTTCATAGTGATATTAGTGATTTTGTGCCCCCGGTAGTCTGTGAGGCATTAAAGAAAAAGTTCAGTACGGGGAAGATTTAACTGGTCTGATATTTTTGCTGCGTGATCTTTTCGAGTGCAGCCTGAGCAGCTTTCTGTTCGGCTCCCTTTTTATTTCTGCCGATCCCCACACCGTATATTTTTGTCCCGATTGAAACCTGTACCGTAAATATGCGGTTATGCTGCGGACCTTCTTCTTTTACCACAACATATAATGGATTCTCAAGGCGGTTTGCCTGTGCATATTCAAGGAGCTGACTTTTATAATTCTCATCAATAAGATATACGCCATCTTTTGAATTAGGTTCAATCAGTGTCTTCTCAATAAAATCCTTAGCCGAATTAAGTCCGTTATCAAGATAGACAGCCCCGATCAGAGCTTCAAATGCATCACTAAGTACAGTTCTTGATCCGTTAGTAAATGAACTTGAAAGGTTTTTGCTTACAAGCAGGAAATCCGAAAGTTTTATCCTGTCTGCAGCATCTGCCAGTGCTGTCCTGTTAACAAGCTTGGATCTGACTTTGGTCAGGAAGCCTTCATTCATATCGGGAAAGCTGATAAATAAATACTCGGCAACAATTAAATTAAGAACAGAATCCCCCAGGAATTCCAGTCTTTCATTCGATACATCATAATCTGAATTCTGTTCAAGGAAGGAGCGGTGCATCAGTGCCTGGATAAAGAATGCCCTGTTCTTTATATGGAAACCGATTATCTTTTCAAGTTCAGAAAATTTTTGGGGAGTAAATAGACGGGATATATATTTCTGATTTTTTCTGACTTCCCGTTCTTTAAGCTTTTTTACTATCCAGGATAAAATCATAAAATCATTGCGTATACTTCTTAAAAAGAAGTGATGCGTTATGTCCTCCAAATCCGAACGTGTTGCTGATTGCGTAATTTACAATTTTTTTAGTAGGTACTAAGCGGGCTGTAGTTAAGATCGCATTCCGGGATCAGGATGAGTGAGATTGATAGTTGGGGGTATCTCATCATTCACAATACTCAGGATAGTGGCAATAGCCTCAATGCCACCGGCCGCGCCAAGAAGATGTCCGGTCATTGATTTTGTAGAGCTGACTATCATATCATAGGCGTGTTTTCCGAATACTGTTTTTATAGCCTGTGTTTCATTAACATCATTATAGGGGGTAGAAGTACCGTGTGCATTAATGTAATCAATATCTACTAGTATTGATCCCGGCATCCCTGATCGCCTCTTTCATAGAACGGACTGCACCTTCTCCTCCCGGTGCGGGAGCAGTGATATGATGTGCATCCCCGGTAAGTCCTATTCCTAGAACTTCAGCATATATCTTTGCACCTCTTGCTAACTGCATTTTCCAGTTCTTCGAGAATAAGTGTACCTGCACCTTCTCCCATAACGAATCCATTTCTGTCTTTATCAAAAGGACGGGATGCTTCACAGTACCTGTCATTCCAGGTAGAAAGAGCCCTCATTGCATTAAATCCGCCTATTGACATTTCCGTAATGGCTGCTTCAGAGCCTCCGCAGAGCATAATATCAGCACTGCCTCTTTGTATAAGCATAAATGCATCGGCTATTGCATGGGAAGATGTTGCACAGGCTGATGTGGTAGCATAATTAGGACCCTTAAATCCATACTTTATGGAAATCTGACCTGCAGCAATATCGGAGATCATCATAGGGACAAAGAAAGGACTTATTCTTCCGGGGATCTTTAGTTTCAAAATATACCCAATGCTGCTGCTGAAGTGTAGTCATACCGCCGATACCGCTGCCGTAAATTACTCCGATCCTCTCCTTACTGTTGGTCATATTATCAAGACCGGCATCTTTAAATGCCATATCAGAAGTGGCAAGAGCATACTGCGTAAAAAGATCCATCCTTTTTACTGGATTTTTTATCGAACCAGTTATCGGGATTAAAGTTCTTAACTTCTGCTGCAAACTTTGTATCAAAAGCTGTTGTATCAAATCTCGTAATAAGACCTATACCATTCCTGCCTTCAAGCAGTGCCTGTCCAGTATTCTTCTAATCCAATACCGATAGGAGTAATTGCACCCATTCCGGTGACAACCACTCTCCTTTTGTTCATAAATTCTCCGGGGTGAAAATAGTTCCAGCATAAGGGAAGTAACGTCGGAAAGAATAGCCGGGGAATAATCTCCCGACTACTATGCCCTTAACTTAACTTGTTTTTTAAATAACTTACTGCGTCGCCGACTGTAGAAATTTTTTCAGCATCTTCATCAGGAATTGATACCTGGAACGCGCTTTCAAAACCCATTACAAGCTCAACTATGTCCAACGAGTCGGCACCCAGGTCATTTGTAAAAGAAGCTTCAGGTGTAATTTGAGATTCTTCAACACCAAGTTTATCGATTATAATCTCTTTTACTTTAGCTTCTACATCCATTTTAGTCTCCTTAATAATTTGATACGTTAATTTAATTAAATATTGATTGTTTTCTAAAATAAATTTACATCGTCATTCCGCCGTCTATGGCTATAACCTGACCGGTTATATAGTTTGCATCCTCGCTGCATAAGAATGCAACAACTCTGGCAACATCCTCCGGTTTTCCCATTCTTTTAAGCGGGACATTCTGAAGCAAGGTCTCTCTTTGTTTTTCGTTTAATTTGGCGGTCATATCTGTCTCAATAAATCCCGGGGCAACAGCATTAACAGTAATATTTCTCCCTGCAAGCTCTCTTGCCATTGCCTTGGTAAATCCGATAACACCTGCTTTTGAAGCAACATAATTAGCCTGTCCCGGATTTCCGATTAAACCTACAACAGAAGCAATATTCACAATTCTTCCATATCTCTGTGCGATCATCGGTTTAATGCACTGCTTTTGTATAATTAAAAACACTTTTAAGATTAACATTAATTACCTGTTCAAAATCTTCTTCAGTCATTTTAAGCAGAAGGTTATCCCTTGTAATTCCTGCATTATTAATAAGTATATCAACTCCGCCAAGTTTTTCAACAGCTTCATTTACCGTTGCCTGGGCATCAGCTAGTGAGGTTGCATTAGCCTTGAATCCATAAATCTTTGCATCGGATACATCGGACATTTCTTTCATCAACTCATCAGCACATTCCTCACAGCTGTTATAAACGAAAGCTATATCGGAAAAGAGAATTCCGCAGCAGCTCCTTGCTGCAAGTTCTTTAACAATAGCTTTCCCTATTCCCTCTTGACCCGCCGGTAACAATTGCCCGCCTGGTTCTACTTTCCATTTAAAACTCCATTTTGAGTCTCTTTAAGATATTCAGTCCTGTACTTCTTCAATTTCCTCCAGACCGTCCTCACCGAAGAAATGGAGCAGTTCACTTTTGCAGGCTTCATAAATAGATAAATTCACTGCTGATTCTGCATTGCAGGTCTTTAGCCTGTCGATATGCTCATCATCAATGGTTAAAGTATTTTCAAAGACAGTCAATGGAAATAATATACAATAAAGAGGTTTGTAGTTCCACTGGTCAACACCTTCTTTTAATGCCAGTTTCTGAAGAGTACATAATCCATCTTTATCAAGAAAGACACATTTATCATTATAAAGTTCGTGTACCGACTGCAATACCTGATTCAAAACTGTCATCTTCCTCCGGCTCTTCAAACCATAAGGAAGGATCCTTCGGCTGTGAATCATCCATTAAGGAAATTACTTTATCTTTAATCTGCAGAATATGCTCAGATTCCTTTAAATCAGTATAAACACCATAATAACAACATTCCCCGATACATTTACATCCGAATTTAAATGTAAATATTCTTGGATCAATCTTTAATCCTTTTACTATCTTTTCCATCAGAGATACTTCTCCACATCAGTATATTTATCAATCCCGAAACATTTTACATCAGGATTTATTCTTTTAACAAGTCCCTGTAACACTTTACCGGGACCAATTTCATAAAACTCTTCTATTCCATCATTAATCATATTATGAATTGTTTCTTCCCATCTTACAGGAGAGGTAACCTGCTCAAATAAATTTCTTCTGATATCATTCAGCTTCAATTTCACGGTTGTGCAGTACATTTGCATATACAGGGAAACGTGCCTTATAAATATCTGCTGCTTCAACCTTCGTCTTTAAGCTTATCCTTTGCTGACTGCATTAATGGTGAATGGAATGCTCCGCTTACAACAAGTTCTTTAACAAGTTTAGCACCTGATGCTTTGCAAAGCTCCATTGCTTTTTTTACTCCCGGTATGGAACCTGAAATTACTATCTGTCCCGGTGAATTAAAATTTGCGCTCTGTACAATACCTGCATCCGATGCTTCCTTACAGCATTATTTAACTACTTCAGGAGATAAGTCCAACTACTGCAGCCATTGTACCGGGATTATCTCTTCCCGCCTGCTGCATTGATTGTCCTCTGAACCTTACCAGCTTAATGCAGTCATAAAATTGTATTGCACGTGATGCAGCCAGGGCTGAATATTCTCCTAATGAATGTCCTGCGGCAGCATCAGGATGAAGAGTTCTGATCAAACTAAATAAAACAAAACTGTGAAGAAAAATTGCAGGCTGCGTATATTCTGTCTGCTTCAGCTCATCTTCAGGACCATTAAACATAATATGTGATAGATTAACTGCTAATGCATCATCAGCAGTTTTAATCATTTCTTTGGCTTCAACAGAATTATCATAAAGATCTTTTGCCATTCCCACATACTGGGATCCCTGTCCGGGAAAAAGAAAAGCCTTTTTCATATTGATCTATTCCATAGACCAGACAACATAAGCAGCTCCCCAGGTATAGCCGGCACCGAAAGCTGAAAGAATAAGCTTATCCCCTTTCTTCATTTTTCCGTCACGGTAATACTCAACTAGACAGGAAGGAATAGTTGCAGCAGTTGTATTCCCATATTTATCAATATTGATCATAACTTTATCTTTGGTTATTCCCATTCGTTCAGCAGTAGCATCAATTATTCTCAGGTTTGCCTGGTGAGGTACAAGATATGCAATATCTTCTCCTTTTAAATTATTTTTCTGCATCAGCTCATAGGAAATATCTGCCATTCCCTTAACGGCAACTTTAAATACAGCCTTACCATCCTGGTAAATAAAATGCATCTTCTTATCGACTGTTTCATGAGTTGGAGGATTAAGACTTCCGCCGCCCTTCATATAAAGACTCTCTCGTCCTGAACCATCAGTTTTAAGGAGTGAATCCTGCAGACCATAATTTTTATCTTCTGTAGGCTCAAGTAAGAATGCTGCACCAGCATCTCCGAAGAGAATGCAGTTATTCCTGTCGGTATAGTCAACTATTGAGCTCATTTTATCTGCCCCGATAACCATTACTTTTTTATACTGCCGCTTTCGATAAGAGAACACCTGTCTGAAAAGCAAAGAAGAAAGCAGAGCAGGCTGCAGAAAGATCAAATCCCCAGGCATTCTTTGCACCGATATTATCCTGCACAAGACAGGCAGTTGCAGGAAAGAACATATCCGGTGTAACGGTTGCAACTATAATTACATCAATCTCATCAGGGTGAATATTGCTGTGTCCTTAAAAGATCTTCAGCTGCTTTAGTAGCAAGAACACTTGTTGCTCCGTTCTCAAGAAGTCTTCGTTCTTTCACAATTCCTGTCCTGGTCCTTATCCATTCATCAGTTGTATCAACAATCTTTTCAAAGTATGCATTGTCCATTACCTTATCGGGAACATACATACCAACACCGGTTATAACTGCATTGTATTTAGTGTGTTTAGACATAAAACTTTTTAATGTGTAAGTGAATATTGATTAATTGATTTTTCTATTTTCCCTACAAGATCTGTTTTATACATTTCATTTGCACGCAATACCATATTTCTGAAAGCCTTAACTGTGCTTGATCCATGACCGATTATTGTAATTCCGTTTACTCCCAAGAAGGGGAACTCCGCCATGTTCCTGGTAATCAAAATCTTTAAGAATATCCTTCAGAGATCCTTTAGCATACCGATCTTTAATTTTATTCCAGATAGCTTTTTGATGCATAATCTTTAAACAGATATTTGAGCAAACCCAGCACCCCCTCACCGAACTTTAAGAAAATATTTCCAATAAAGCCATCGCAGACAATAACGTGTGCTGTACCTTTAAGATATCCCTTCCTTCAACATTTCCAATGAAGTTAAGATTCGATTCCTTAAGCAGGGCATATGCAGCAAGAGATACCTCATTTCCTTTTGTTTCTTCTTCTCCCACACTCAGCACACCCACTTTAGGATTTTCTATCCCGTACATTTCCTTTACGAAAATAGAACCCATTATTGCGTATTCAAGCAGATGTCTGGGTTTCGAATCAACACTTGCACCTACATCGAACAAAGTTGAAATACCTGATTCATTAGGCATAAAAGCTCCTATTGTAGGTCTTCCCACTCCGGGTATCCTGCCGATAATAAGAGTAGAAGCAGCCATTACAGCACCGGTATTTCCGGCACTAACAAATGCATCTGCTTTTTTATCTCTTACGAGTACGGCACCCTTTACAATTGATGAATCAGGTTTTGCTTTAAGGGAAGCAGTCGGAGAATCACTCATTTCAATTACCTCTGCGGCATTGATGATATTTTCTAGGCTGAATGAGATATTATTCTCAGTCAGTATTGCGGAAATATCTTTTTTTCTGCCGACAAGAAGAAGCTCGAAATCTTTCTTTTGATTATAAGCCTCTACGGCGCCCAAAACTGCATTACGGGGAGCAAAATCACCCCCCATTGCATCAACAACTATTCTGCACTTTTTATTTCGGGGTTCGGGGTTGTCCATATGGAAGGGAATGCTGTTGACTGATCAGCTTTTGGGTATGAACATAGAACGTTCATTATAATAACCGCAGGAAGGGCAGGCACGATGGGTAAGTTTCATCTCACCGCAATTAGAACAGGTGCCTAATGCCGGAGCAGTGGCTTTATAATGGGTTCTTCTTTTATCCCTTCTGGTTTTAGACATCTTACGTTTTGGATTTGGCATTGTTTATCCGTGCTTAATTATTATTTAAATTATTTTTAATCTTTAGTAACGGTTCCCATCTGGGATCCATACTGTTCTTCGGACAGTCGCATTCTTTTTCATTCAGATCCTGACCGCACACGGGACATAATCCCTTACAATCATCGGAACATAATTTTTTCATCGGCACTGAAAGCAAAGCATAATCTCTTACTTCTCTGCTGATATCAATATGATCAGCTTCAGGATTAAGATAAATCAGATCATCACTTCTCGTCGCTCAATGGTTCTTTGCTGAAAAAATAGACCACCTGGTAATGAGGTTTTCAGGGAAGTCTTATAATCAACAGTACACCTGTCACATTCAAACATCTGCAGGCAGATCAAGCTGTGTATTGAGGATAATCTGAGAATGAGATTTCGTCAGCTTAACATCTGCTCTAAATTTTCCGAGGAACGGTGCCGTAAGACCAATTTTCGAAACATTCTCATCAAAATCATAAAAATGGTCACCGTCGCTTAAATTTGCTATTTTTATATACATTATCTTACCCTTAAAAAAGCAAAAAACGACCCAAAATATAGAGATACTTGCCTAATTAAACAAATAAATCTCACCGGTTATAAGGTCATTTCGGGAAGAGTTTTGCAGTAAATTGAACAAATACAGGACTTTTGATTTTTTTCTTAGACTGCTTAATGCAAGTCCTTGTTCTTTAAGGCGAAATTACTCCCTTTTTAAGCATATATGTGTTTAATCAATCAAATGTATCATGACAAATGGTAGGCAAAAGATTTAGAAAACACCAACAAAAAATTTCGCTATGCGCGGACGGCGCTCAGGCGATGCACGGACAATGCCCGGCCTAAAAACTACTTTTTTGCCCAAATGCCGTCCGGGCAATATTTGAGCATTATCCCGGGATTGTCCCGGCATCGTTATTTTTAGCTAAAATATGGTTAATATGATTTGCTGGTATTTGAATACTGCAAATCTTTTCTTAAGAAAAGCATATATTTCAGCCTATTGAAGGCCGCATTTAGGCGCATGAAAGAAATATATAGCCCCGGACACTTTGAATCCCGTTTTTAATTTCTGGTACCGGTGACAATCCTTGCCTTATCGCCGAATGATCCCACAGCATATAATTTATTCCCATAAAGGTAAATTGAATTAAGAGGCGGCGGTGTCCCTGCAAGAGTGATTTCCAGTCTTGTCCACCTTATACCGTTATAAATATATACCGTGCTGAGATCCGCAGCTATTCCTAATTCTCCGCTTGTAACATTTCCCCTGATCTTATTATACCCGTAGACATCAAATGAAACCACAGACCATAATCCATATCTGTATCGTTTTATCTGACGTCCGACACCGTAATAATCTTTGGGACTTACTATGTAAACAGAATTAAAGCTTTCGCCGGCTGTTTTGCTCCAGGAATTATTTTCGTATTTAATAAGCACTTCAGAGGTTCCCTGATTCCCGCAGGCAAGAATAAAATTATCGGTGTATCCCCTTATATCCTTCAGGGGAATATTATTATCTGAATATAGCACCGCAGCTTTTGATCCATCCCACCGGATTATTTTCCCATTATTGCAGCCGAGATAGATACTGAATGAGGATGCTCCCCATATACAGTTATAAGGTGCATTGGCAATAAGGATACTGTCGGTTTCCCCTTTTTTTGCCCACACACTGCCGTCATAGTGATAGAGTCCCGTTCCTGCTGTCCAAACATCATTTTCATTAAAACCAAAAATCGCATTACCTGAAACAGTACTGTCGGGCAGCCATTCTGAGCCTGTCCAATGGATGGCACCGTAAGATTTATCATTTATTCTTATGTTTCCGATTGCCCAGATATTATTTCCATTCGAACCCCAGATATCATTAAGCGAGCTCCCTGCCTCACCGATCAGTGTTTCCTGGAATGTATAGTTCTGACTTGTTGTATCCATAGTAGCAGCCTGCAGAATATTGCTGCTGTCGTGCTCATTACCGGCGGTATCAGCCATTACTGCAAAGTATAAGAAAGAAGTATTAAGCAGCAGACCATCGCCGTTATCGTCATCGACTATGAAAGTATCTTTAACTGCTGATGAATATTCTGAAACAAGTATCTTTTCTGTATTTTCAATTCTATACAACCGTACGGAAGAAATAGTATCAAGCGGAACGGTATGAATATTAAGCGATATGCTTCTATAGGCTGCATCCCTTAAGGAAACAGCAAGCGTGTCTTTAACATGGGGCTCTTGCGGCGGGGGACTGCTGGTATCATCATTACAGGAATAAAAAAATAAAACCACCAATAATGACGACAGAAATATTTTTATATAATTCATATCAAACCTCATAGTGTTTTAATATTCCATCCAACTAAAGAATAAATGTCGTTTATAATTTCCTTTGCAATTATACCAAATTTGATAAATAATCAACATCCGCACCTCCGGACTCCCGAACTTCCGTACTAACCGCTTGCCCTTTGTATCAGGGGTGTTTATTTTTGAACAGGGAAAATTTTTGGGCCGGGGAACTTATCCGGTAAATTAAACCAACGTATAAATGAGCGAAAAAGATATAGCCCTTATTTTAATCCGGGATGCTTTAGAAAACCAGAAGAGCGAGTGCAGCAGCTATACTGAAGCGAATGAAAATCCCGTTATAAGGAATACTTGTAAGTCAGCTGTTGCAAGTACCCTGGAATTCTTAAACAAAAAAGAGGTAGTTGAAGATTTCCAATCAACATTCGGGGAATCAGGACACGGATTTGCCTACCGGCTGAATTCATCTTTAATCATACATCTTGTAACTGATGAATTAATACTGCAGAAAATAAATGAACTGTTTGAACCGGAGGATGAGATCCCTGTAACTATTTCAGAAATAGCAGCAGCATATTCTGAACTTGAACTGAATGTGGTATATAAAGAGGACCTGCTGAGAAACTTAAAGGAATTAAAGATCTGTTACAGCACCGGCTGCTATATAGCCTGCCTTGCCTTATGTGAACAGATTCTTGAAATTGCGCTGATGAAAGTACTGGATGATAATAAAAATACTTTTGACCACAACTGGATGTCGAAAGATTCACACTTCCTCAAATATTTTGACCAGCCACTAACCGAAAAAGCCATAGTAATAAATAAAACAAGAACAGTGGCACGGAAAAAAGTAAAGAGTTCAATCCCCACCCGCTACCAGGCTGCTATGGAAATACGAACCATAGTAGACATTTTGAAAAGCATCAGGTAAGTAATTTAGGAATTTAGGAACTTAGGGATTTAGGAATTTTGGAATCTGGAAAATCCTCATGCTACTAAGTTACTATATTACTAAGTACCTAAGTTAATAAGCTCCTATTTAAAGCTTGCTAATTATTAAGTATTACTTGCTAAAGGCAATTAATTTTACGTAAATTCGTATTGTAGTTTCTCTCTACTCCGATAGAGCAGTCGATTTAACCACTCCCGACACTCTACCGAAGCACGAAAATAATGGTTCTCTAACAGAACGGACGCGCGTGAATTGAATAAGATTAATGCCTTGCCGGTTATTGCTATTTATTTTCTCTTCGTTCAATCTTCCAAACGTCAGGAAGATAACTCCTCACCATACGAAATACCCGCTTCAGGATTTTTACGGTACGGCACTGATCCTTCTATAATTATTAAATCATTATTGATGTATTTGATCTGGTCCTTACGTCGGAACAGTTAAATCAATTCAACATACCAGGAGGTCGTATGAAAAAGTTCTTTACTATTTGTTTTCTGATCATGCTGTTTGTTCCAGCTTTCTCATTTCTTTATGCACAGGAGGGGAAAAATATCGGTGATCTCATCGATGACAAAGGTTATCTGAAAGAGGATGTCCAGTATACTGGCACTGTAAATATGGATGGATGGAATCTTTTTACAGATACAAAGGGGACGCCTTATTTCCGCCCCGGCAATAATGCTTCACCGGATTACCCGATACCAGGTGATGAAAAGTGGGATACCAAGTACGGATTGCCGGGAGTAACAGGTTATGTCCATACACTTGTCTATACAGGAACCCTTACTTTACGCCGGTGGTCAATTCAGTCATATTGGAAATGTGAGAGTTAATAATATTGCAAAGTGGGATGGCTATACCTGGACTGCAATGGGTGAGGGTGTCAATGGCAGAGTTAAAGCCATTGCAGTTTCCGGCTCTGATATATATGTGGGAGGATATTTCGATAAGGCTGGAAGTCTTGTAGTAAATAATATAGCAAAATGGGACGGCTCAGTCTGGTCGGCGCTCGGAACAGGTACATCCGGTGAAGTACTTTCTATCGTTGCATTAGGCACAAATATTTATACAGGAGGAGCATTCACTTACCCGGCTAACAGAATTGCACGATGGAACGGCAGCAGTCTGGAGCAGTCTTGGGACAGGGGCTGACGACAATGTAAAGATCACTTGCAATAAAAGGATCGGATCTTTATGCGTCAGGTGATTTCTTAACACATGAACTCAGCAGCAATTAAATATTTGGCAAAATGGAACGGAAGTACGTGGAGTGCAGTCGGTGCCGCTGCAAATGGCCCGGTCAATACGCTATTCTCGCAATTGATAATAATTTATATGCGGGGGGTAGCTTTACAAATATTGGCGGGGTAAATGCTGCAAGAGTTGCAAGGTGGAATGATACGGTCTGGACTCCTCTCCAGAATGGTTTTGCAGACGGCAGTGTTGACTGTCTCTCTAAAGCCGGTTCATATATTTATGCTGGAGGTACCTTCAGAAATTCAGGTATATTGCAAATAAACGGAATTGCACAATGGGACGGAACCTCCTGGTCAGCACTTGGCCAGGGTATCGTAGGTCAGGTTTGTAAAGTGGCAGAAGTAGGGAGCAGGATTTTTGCCGGCGGAGATTTTACATCAGCCGGAGGAGTAGTAACTGTTGGAATAGCAGCCTGGAACGGTTCCTTCTGGGAAGCGCTGCAAAGCGGTAATTATCAGGGCGCCGGATATTATGTCTATGCAATGGCATTGCATAACGGCGAACTCTATGTAGGAGGGATGTTCTCCTGTATCGGTAATATTCAAAGCAATGCACTGGCAAAATGGAATGGCACCGGCTGGACAGCATTCGGGAATATGCCTGAAGGATCCAGGCTCTATGATATAATCAGTGACGGTTCCAATATCTACATTGGAGGAATATTTACTAATGTCGGCGGGATAGCTGCAACCAATATTGCTAAGTGGGATGGCACATCCTGGTCGGCAATACCAGGAATTCAAGGTCCTGTCTACACATTAGCTAAGGTAGGCGCAAACCTGTTTGCCGGCGGAGATTTTAATATATTAGCATATTATGATAATATTGCAAGGTGGGATGGAACAGCCTGGAATGGACTTGGAACAGGAACAAGCGGGGCGGTATACCGCATACTGGTTTCCGGATCTGATCTTTATGTGGGCGGTGCTTTTAGTAACGCAGGAGGAATCCCTGCAAGCAGGATAGCCAAGTGGAACGGCACTGCCTGGTCTGCGTTGGGCACCGGATTAAATAATTCGGTTTATGGACTTTACAAGGATGGTAACATTCTATATGCAGGAGGTTATTTTACAACAGCGGGCGGCTTGCCAGCAAATGGTATAGCGAAATGGAACGATACAGTGTGGACAGCATTAGGCAGCGGTGTCATTGGACAAGTAATTGACATAAAAAAAGTGGGAACTGATATTTTTGCGGCAGGCATTTTCCAGAGCGTTGGAATTCTTAGTATCAATAATATTGCAAAATGGGATGGCAGCAGCTGGTCTGCCGTTGGCGGAAGTGGTATCGTTGGTACTTTTATATTCGAAATGCTGCCGGTAAACGATGATGTATATGTTGCAGGCGCATTCTACCAGGCCGGAGGACATCCCTCCTTTAATATAGCAAGGTATAATGAAAACCTTACAGACGTAGATGATAATACCGGAACTGTAACCGAATATAATATGTCACAGAATTACCCGAATCCCTTTAACCCTAATACTACAATCAGGTACTCAATACCGTCAGCTTCCCCGGTAACAATAAAAATTTACGATATACTCGGGAATGAACTCGGGACTCTTATTAATGAGGAGAAGTCAGCAGGTAGATATGAGATTACGTGGAATGCAGCTGAGTTCCCGTCGGGTATATACTTCTATGCGATAAGAGCAGGAAGTTTCGTTGAAGTGAAGAAAATGGTTCTCTTAAAGTAAATAATATTCTTCCAAATAATTATACCCTTCCGTCGTTCAGGCGGAAGGGTTTTTAATTACGATTAGCTGGTTACTGATACACTGAAAATTAATGATTCTATACCGACAAATTAATTCTGTTTTGCTTTAAGATAATTTCCTGTACTTTTCTTACCGCGCCAGGATCATTGACACGTTCCCTAAATTGTACCCTGCCCCCTTTTATACGCAGGAGAATGAATTTCTTTCTGAGGGTAATATATAATATAAGTGTACCCACTGCCACCAGTGACATTACTGTCTCGTATAAATAAAATGGTAATGGATCAATAAGCGGTACGCGTGCGTGTCCTGTAAAGAAAAGGATGAGGATAAGAGAAAAAATCATCGATAATGTTATCAGGAAAGAATATCTTGTTGTTATTTCTTTAACATCGAAGACTGACTTCAAATCAATAACTTTAAAGCCTTTTATAACATTTGTTGTTCTCTCTTCCTCCAGCACAGTGAAATTTCCCACAACATAAGCATAATGCTTTGAAATCAATAATGCACTCTCTAAATATGTACCGTCATCTTTGCACCCGATTGAATAAAGTATGTTATCGTCGGGATTCAGGATATGTTCCGGTATTCTGACGCCTTTCAAAAGCCCTCCTTAAAATGGTCCCCCGGTTATATTATAATGTTAAGTCGCTTGTGTAACCTATATCCCCAAAAGGAATATCTGCCTTCTGGAAAATACCAAGCAATAAGAATACCAGATTCTAAACTCTTATAGTACAAATTGATCAGGTAAGAAATGATTTTTTAATACAAATCGGCAGTGTTTTTTATGCCCCTTAAATTGAATTTCAAAGGCTTATGAGTACAAATGTATATTAATGATCTACTGTGTCAAATTGAGAGGAGAAAACTCCCTTGCACACAATTCTATTGCGAGGTTATTTCCCCAAGCTTCAGCAGTGCTTTTTCCCAGTACACCTTTAATCTTTCAGCTTCGGCTGGAGATTTTACTTTATTGTTTTGCACTACTACCTGCGTCTTTTCAGTACCCTTTGGGAAAAAGTTAACATCAATTGCAATAGTTTCTTTCCATTTGCCTCTTAATGATTTCCCTTCGCTTACTGAACTTATTTTTATATCCGGATCCTTCAGCCACTTCTTGCGTACAGCAGTATTCTTAAATGCGTTAAACAGTACGTCAGCAGGAGCATTTATTGTTTTGCTTCTGCTTATCTGGTATCCGTCCGGTGTCTGATGTTTTTCCCTTAATCCCCTTTCCATCTCATATTGTACTGTAACCATCTGCTGCCACCAGAGACCTGTACCAAATTGCTGAGCAACTACTGCTACAATTTGCTGGTGACTCCATTTTCTTCCCACCTGCCTTGTCGATCAGCTCAAACCATTCCTTCCATTCTTTCCCGGTAGCTCTTTTTACTGCCTCATCCCCGATCTTCTTTTCATTATTCTTTTTCTCCTCGGCCATTGTAATCCTTTCTTCTTTACTTACCGGATAAATTTATAACCGATTGTGTAAACAGTCAATAGGTGCAGTGGATGGGCGGGATCCTCCTCAATTTTCTTACGGAGTGATAGAATGTAATTATCAACTGTCCTGGTTGTTGGGAACTGATCATAACCCCAGACATCATCAAGGAATTTATCCCTTGAGATCACCTTCCCTTCATTCTGATGAAAATACTTCAAGATCTTAAACTCGGTTGCAGAAAGCCTCAGTTCGGTGCCGTTCCTGTTTGCTTCCATCTTTTCGAAGTCAATAATAACATCCCCTATCTTTAACATTTTAGGGTCGGAAAGTACAGCCGTATTTCTTCTGAGCACGGCATACATTCTCGCAATAAGTTCTTTCAGACTAAAGGGCTTTGTAACATAATCATCGGCTCCGATCTCGAGTCCTACAACCTTGTCAATCTCTTCTTTTTTACTGGTGAGCATAATAATAGGTGTGGCAATACTCTGCTGTCTCAGATCCCTGCATATATCAAAGCCGTTCTTCTCGGGAAGAATAAGATCAAGAAGTATCAGGTCATACCCGCCGTTAAGAGCTTTGTTATATCCGTCCAGGCCCCGGGGACATATTTCTACATCATATCCCTCGGGAGCGAGACTTTCTTTTAAACCTCTGGCTAACGCAGTATCATCTTCAACTAAAAGGATCTTTTTCACAACCTGCCCCGTAAGTTATTGAAGGAATTTTAGCAACCCACGAAAAACTAAAGAATTATCTTTTTAATATCAATATTGAGGTGTTAAAATGAAGAGGGTTTATCCTATTTTGTTTTTCTTAATACTACGGCAATCCATTCATCCATTCCCTTTGTTTCTAACCTGGAGAAGCCTAATAATGAATATACGGCTATTATTTCTTGCTCGTCGGGAATGAGAAGTCCCGAAAGAATAAGCACACCGTTCTTTTTAATTCTCTTCTCTATTTCCCCTGCCATTGCAATTAGTATATTTTTCTGGATGTTGGCAAGGATTAGGTTAAAGTATTTTTCTTCTATCAGGTTTATTTCACACTGATATAATTTTACTATACCGGCTACATTGTTCAGCTCAATATTTTCTTTACCGTTCAGGCAGCTCCATTCATCAATATCAAATGCAGTAACGTTTGTTGCCCCTAATTTAGCTGCGGCAATAGAGAGCACAGCCGTACCGGATCCCGCATCAAGTACCTTATCTCCCGGTTTAATATATTTCTGCATAAGCTGCAGGACTAATTTTGTTGTCTGATGATCCCCTGTCCCGAACGACATTTTAGGATCAATTTCGATAACTATCTCCCCCTCCCTTGCTTCATATTCCCGAAAGGTCGGTTTGATTATAATTTTATCATCAATATGGATTACCGGCAGGCTTTTTTCCCATTCCTCATTCCAATTCTTCAGCTCGCAGAGATATTCTTCCACCTTGCTGTTTGAAATCATTTTTTCTGCTTTAAGTCTGTCAAGCAATAAATTAATTGCATCAACTGTAACGCTGCTTTCTTCTGATGCAAATAATTTAAGACAGCCTACCTCCTCATTTATACCCTGGATATCAAGCTCCCATAAAACGCTGCTTAGTATCTCGGGAATAAATGGCTCGGCGCTGACAAGAAATTCTTTATAATATTTCATTTCAGGAACTCAATATTTGTAAATGTTCGTAAACAGACTGAGATAAAGCACTAAGATTATAACCCCCTTCCAACGCAGAAATTACCGGTATATTTTTTTGATCGGCAAAGGTTTTTAATATTTGCGTGATTACTCCATAATCCTGAGTTGTAAGATTCATCCCGGCAAGGGGATCTTCCCTGTGCGCATCGAACCCGGCGGATATAAAAAGCATTTCGGGATCATATTCGTTCAGACGTGCAGTTATTTCTTCTTCAAATAATTTAATATATATCCTTCCCGGCGTACCGGGAGGGAGAGGAAAGTTAAGTGTAAATCCTTTACCTGCACCCGATCCTGTTTCAAACTGCAGACCGGTTCCCGGATATAACGGATGCTGATGAAGACTTATAAAAAGTACTTTATCTGTTTCATAAAAAATATCCTGTGTACCATTCCCGTGATGAACATCCCAATCAACAATGGCTATACGATTCTTTTTATGATCAGCAATTGCGTGCTGCACTCCCACAGCTATATTATTAAAGAGACAAAATCCCATCGACCTTGATCTTGTGGCGTGATGCCCCGGAGGGCGTACTGCACAGAACGCATTTTTGTAATCACCGCTTAAGACGAGGTCCGACGCATTAATCAGGCTGCCGGCAGCAAGAAGGGCAGCATCAAAAGAATACTTGTTAATGTAGGTATCAGGATCAAGCATTCTCTTTCCGTTTTCAACTGAAGATTTGACATAGTCGTATAATGCTTCAGAATGGACAGCAGTAATCTGTTCTTTAGATGCTTTCACAGGAGATATGTAATCAGGTTTACCGGGAAGTTCATTCTCTCCTATATAATCAAGAATTGCTTTTAAACGGGAAGGATTCTCTGCGTGAAAGAAGTCAGGCTGGTGTAAAAGGAAGTATTCATCGTACAGGATACAAAGGTTTTTCATTTAATACCCGGTTATTATCCTGCAGAGTTCATCCTGTATGTACCTCGCATAAGCTGAATCCCCGGCAAAACTTTGTATCATTATGGAGAAAGCAATCTTATTACCCGACAACGCATCAATATATCCCGATAAACAGCTCACCCCGGTCAGGGTGCCTGTCTTTCCGTGTACTTTTCCTTCAGCCATAGTTCCGATCATTCTTTTACTTAAAGTACCATCCTTTCCTGCTACGGCAAGTGAGTTGAGGTACTTTTCATATAATTCAGGCTGCTGGTAATACATATATTTCAGAAGGGAAATCAAAACTTCTGCAGAGATAAGATTATAATGACTCACGCCTGAGCCGTCAGCCAAATTATAATCCGCTGGATTTAATCCTGTCAGATTTATCAGGCTGTCGATCATCAGAAGCCCGTTCTCCGCGGCAGCCGGTCTGCCATAATATTTTTCTGCAAGAGCATATAAGACCATCTCTGCAGTAAGATTATCACTTGATTTATTTATGGCACTTAGCATAGAATCCAATGCTGTGCGGTAAATAAATAGCTTCTCTGCAGAGGAAGGAGATGTGCCGATGAGAAGTTTCCCTTTAAATCTTACCTGATATTCAGCAAGACGTTCAGTAAAGAGACTAAAAAAATAACTGACCGGATCAAATACATTAAGCCTTTCATACCTTTCGGTTGTATCTTCTGAATTTATTACTCCGGAAACTATGATATTATTTGTCCGTTTCATCCAGTCGCGGGTAACCAGCAGGCTGTCAGCTTCAATCATACCATTAGTGTTAATCGCCTTGTTATCTATGGTAAAATATGAGGTTACCGGTTCTGTCCTTATGCGGGGATGATCTGAAGAATCGGAAGGAGTTATATAAACTGTTACGCTGTTGAGATTAATATTAAGCGCGGATAAATAAGGTGCATCACTTGAAGGTTCATCATCCCACATCCATCCTTTTCCCCAATACTTATCATCCTTAAAAGAAAGATCAGCATAAATATTTCCTGATATCTCTTTTATACCAAGTATTTTTAATGGTATTATGAGAGAATCTAATTCCCTGGATGTAAAGCCGGGGTCACAACCCCCCTTTATATATAAATCACCAAGCAGGACACCATTTATGATGTCACCGGTGTACAATAATGAAGTCGTGAAATAATAATTCCCCAGAAATATTATTCCTGCTGCAGATGTAAGCAGTTTCATATTGGAAGCAGGGCGCAGAAGAAGTTTATTGTTTAGGGAATATAATGATTTAGAGGAAGTAAGGTCGTATACTTCAAGGGCAACGGTGGTTTTTTCAAAAAAGTCTTTACCCGATAGAACTGCATCTATCCTGCTTCTAAGTTTGTCAGCATTCTGCGGGAATAAGTTTAATAAAGAAAATATTACGATTAGTACTATTTTCCTGAATGGTTCCATATAATCAGAAGTAGTGCCTGACCCGGAACTCAACACCTATTTTTTCTTCAACTATCTTTCTGGCTTTATCTATTTCTACCTGATCAATTGAAACAACCGACATTACAACTTTATCTACATATGATTTTGCAGACTTTGCAAACTGTATCATCTCGTTGAATAGTCTTGTCTCCACGCGCATCAGCTCGGCATACTGCCTCGGATCTGAACTGTTAAGACTAATTGACACAGTGTCGATCAATCCATTCATCTCAGGCACGATATTCCGTTTATTTATATAGCTGCCGTGCCCGTTTGTATTCAATCGTGTCTTTCCCCCCTTACTTTTTACGTACCGCGCTACTTCTTTAACAACATCCCATCTAACGGTAGGTTCACCGAAACCGCAGAATACAACTTCATCATATGATGTGGGATCGCCGATCCCGAAGATATAGATATCGGATGTCGGTTCTTCAGCTTTAGACATCCGGAGATTATATCCGGCAAGATAAGGTTCTGTTTTTCTTTTGCAGAATACACAATCGGAGTCGCACCTGTTTGTAATATTCAAATAAATGGTGTTGCCGAGTTTATATGTAAATGCTGTATGAGGTTCGCTCCCTATGCCAAACATCCTGAATGCATTGAATGAAGTTATCCTGCGCATACTTTCATCCGAAACTTTATGTATTTCGGCTGCGTGCTCTGAAATGTATTTTAGGTATGAAGGCTCATTCCTTTTTCCCCTGAAAGGTTCGGGAGTCATAAACGGGGAATCTGTCTCAAGCAGAAGATTATCAAGACTGATCTTTGATAATATTTCATTAAGTGCATCAGCTTTCTTGAATGTAATATTACCGGTAAAGGAAATAAAGTGATTCATATCCTGCAGCTCTAATGCATCTTCCAGGGTTCCGTTGAAACAATGGAACTGTGCCTTTAAACCCGTTCCGCAGAAATCCCTGATAATTGACATCATATCTTCATCCGATTCCCTGTTATGAATAACAACAGGCTTGCCCAGCTTTACCGCAAGTTCCAGCTGAGCCTTAAATGCCTCTATCTGTTTTTCTTTTGGAGAAAAATCATAATGGTAATCGAGACCTATTTCACCGATAGCAACGATCTTATCATTAGCAGCCAGTTCCTCGATCTGCTGTATCATTGCAGGATCCCAATCCTTTGTCTCGTGAGGGTGAACCCCCACAGCACCGTAAACAGCAGGATATTTTCTGCAGAGCTCGACTGTCTTTATTGATGTAGGGAGATCCGTTGCAGGGACAAGTATATATTCTATACCTGCTGTCCTTGCATTATTTATTACATCATCAAGGTCCTCTTCAAAGTTGGGGTAAAACAGATGTGCGTGTGTATCTATCAGCATTTTAGTATAAAATTATTAGAAGAAAAATTCTGCGTTTATAGAGTAACTTCTTAACGGTGCAAGGTTACCGATGAGTTCTATATAATAATAATTTAAAAGATTTTTAGCATTCAAGAAAACTCGCCCGGGAATGCCATACGAAAATAAATTATATCCGAGACTAAAATCAAGGACATAAACATCAACTCGTTCTTCCCCATCCACAATCGGTGTATATTTTATAAGATCGGAATCAACTTCATCTACCCTGCTCGAATATCTGAATCCAATTCCAGTTTCAAAGTTAAGGAATTTATAATTTATATTTATCAGCGCCATATGGCGGGGTCTGTATTTCAATGCTTTCCCTGTATTCAGATCCCTTGCCCATAAATAAGCATATGATGCGGAAAAACCAAGGGCATTATCAAGAAAATAGTAATCCTGCTTAAATTCGAATCCCTGAATTCTTGCACGTGTAATATTATCGAACACCCCGTAGCTGCTTCCTGATTCATCCACTCTAAGTTCCGGTTCAATAAAATCGTAAAACTCATTCTGGAATAATGCCGCATCAAAATAAATATGTTCGTTGATTTTATATAGTGCACCAACTTCAAAGGAAGTGCTGGTCTCCGGCTTAAGATTTGGATTAGGCCTTATAGTTATACCGTTTGTTACAGTTGAGGCAAACGTTTCAGCCAGTGACGGTGCCCTGAATCCTCTCCCGACAGACGATCTGAATATTAAGTTGTCCGTTAACTTATAATTTATTCCTGCCTTGGGTGAAACTGCATCGGTTGCATCAATAGAGTCAACTTTATTATAATCATATCTTACTCCTCCGCTGACTGTCAGAGGAAACGCAAACTTATATTCAAGCTCTGCGTAAACTCCTGCCCCGAAAGAAGAACGGTTGCCGAAGAGGTTCGCCTCGGTTTTTCCAAGAGAATTTTCTATTCCGGCAATAAGCATCGTGCTGCTGCCGATACTCAAAGTGCCCTGAAGTTCATTCCTGAATACCTGCGATAAAGAAGAATTTCTCCCGGTAGATTGATCTTCCCACTTTGTATTATAATATCCTGATCTGAAATTAAAGAAGAAGCTGCTGCTTAATAACTGTTTATATATTATTCCAAGCATATATCTGTTGGAAACTACTTTCTGCCCCTGATCCGCATCGGGAGGAATAAGTGTATTTCTCGAATCTTTCCAGTATAGGAAATTACCGCTGTTCTGGTTAACCGAGTTGAATAATAACTGCAACGTAGAGGATGGTGAGAAATTATAGATGGTTTTAAGATAGCCGATATACCTGGTAAAATAACCGTCCTGCCGGTAGCCGTTATCCTGCTGTCTTTTTAATGAAACTGTAAATCCCAGGTTCCCGATATTATTAGAATGCGATAACGATAAGCCATTGAACAACCGGTATTTGCTTGACCAATCCCATTCTTTATAATACGGCTTATCATATGCCCCGCCGTAAACACTGAACTGTGTACTTGGACCTGGCTGCACTCTTCTCGTTATCACATTAACCACTCCTCCAATTGCAGTAGATCCGTAAATGGAGCTTGATGCGCCTTTTAAAACTTCAATTCTTTCAATTTCATTCAGAGGGATGCTTTCCCAGATAATCTCTCCCGTATCCCCCTGGTACATTGGTATCCCATCTACCGCAAGAAGTACCCTGGTGCCGGCTCCTTTGCTGTAGCCTGTTGAACCGCGTATGCTCATCTGGTCGTCTGTCATTATAACCCCCGGGACATATCTTACCGCATCTTCAAGTGTGATATAATTTCTCGGAGCAAATGTTTCCCCGGAAATGATCTCAGCACTTTCGGAAAGATCCTCAAGCACCTGCCTGTGCTTGGCTGCTGTAATTACAACCTGTTTTGATTCAACAGGCTGGAGTGAAAGAATAACGTTCAGCTCAATTGCCCGGGAAACAATATTTACTTCCCTGGTTTCTTTTTTATAACCCACCATACTGAACTGAAGAGTATACTTTCCGGGTCTTAAGTTATTGAATACATATTTCCCATCAGTACCGGTCGCTGTGCCATAATCTGTTTCAGCAACAAAAATATTCACCCCGGATAGAAGCAGTCCTGCACTGTCGGATACGACACCTCTGATCATATATCCCTGGGAGAAAATCTCAAGTGAAAAAATTATAACGATAAATAATGCATATTTCATAATATACCTTTATCCCCCCGGCGGCTGAGGAGGAAGGTTATTAAAATCGCAGTGAATATTAATATCCTTAACGAGAGTATTTTCAGGTATAACCAATTTACCCGGCACTGTAGAATCCCCGTTAGCATAGTAGACGCCCACCACATACCACGCCCATCTTTCGAGCACAACCTCCGGGGTAGTGGATTGCGCCACAGCCACATAAGAATAAGTCCCTGCACCAATAGTAACTAATGCAGAATCATTTGAATTATAATCAAACACCTCAACACCGGAAGGGATACCTGGTCCCACATAGCTCAGGTTAAGAATATTAAAATCAGCGGCTGATAGAAGCGGATCGCGGAATACTACAAGGTGTGTCCTCTGAACAGTATCGGGCCATTCACCGGAAAAAGTAATACTGCCGCTGAAACCAGTTTTCTCACCTGCGGGCACAGGAGCAATACCTTCGTCACATCCCGCCAGAGTAAATATTGAAATGAGCAATAATATATATTTCATTAATCCAGCTGCTAAAAAATTCCTTAAAAGAGGGGTCCGGTAATTAAACATAAAAGGCTGATCACCGACGATTCGAAAACTGCCCCTGTTATTTTAACCTTTTTTATACCCTAAAATAAAAAAACTCCGGCTAAAATAAATTTATGATGAGCGGTCAGAATAATAAATTAAGGGATAGCAATTCTACAACCTTTTTATTATTTCATAGTCTAATTCAGAAAAAGTAGTATGGGCTTATGATTAGATGTATGAGATGTATAATAAGAGCAGTACTGATTATATTCTTCTTTAACGTTTCATTTTACCCGGCGGTTTCAGGTAAAATAGGGGAAAAAGTTACCGTAAAGAGTGTAAAAGCCGATACGGCACCTAAAATTGACGGACATTTAAATGAAACCCTCTGGGTAAGACCCCCCATCTCAACATTTACACAAAAGGATCCTGTAGAAGGGGCGCCGGCTTCCGAAAAAACATTTGTATGGGTAAGCTATGATGAATCTGCCGTTTATATTGCTGCAAAACTTTACGACTCTCACCCCGATTCAATAATTGGTCATCTTGCCAGAAGGGATTACTGGAATGAATCCGATTGGTTTACTGTTTTTATCGACCCTTATTACGACCACAGAACCGGGTATTATTTTAGTATAAACTCCGCCGGCTCTGTAATGGATGGGACTCTGTTCAATGATGACTGGGATGAAAATTCCTGGAACGGAGTGTGGGACTACGCGGTAGCCAAAGATAGTGAAGGATGGAATATCGAGATGAGGATACCGTTTACCCAGATACGATTCAAGGAATCCGACAGTATGAAATGGGGAATAAATTTTAAAAGAGAGATACAGCGGAAACAGGAGAGAAGCTATCTTGTTATGATCCCCAAAAAGGAGAGCGGGTTTGTTTCACATTTTGCAACGCTCGAAGGATTAGATGGCGTACACTCGAAACAAAGAATTGAGCTGCTTCCCTATTTTGTATCAAAAGCCAGCTTCCTCATTCACGATCCAAATGATCCTTTTTATAAAGAAAAGCAGTATGATCAGGAGATAGGCGGGGATCTGAAACTTGGACTAGGCTCTAACCTTACACTTGATGCTACTTTTAATCCCGACTTCGGACAGGTTGAGGTAGACCCTGCTGTTGTAAACCTGAGCGCATTTGAAACTTATTATGAAGAGAAGCGTCCTTTTTTTATTGAGGGAAATAATATTTTTTATTTCGGCAGTGGAGGCACAAATAATAACTGGAGCTTCAACTGGGGCAATCCTGAAATTTTTTACTCCAGAAGAATCGGAAGAGAACCCCGCGGACCGGTTACTGATCCCGGTTATGTTGACCGTCCCGATGAAACAACCATTATCGGAGCAGCAAAACTGACGGGAAAGGTTTCCGAGGAATGGTCGCTTGGTTTTATTAATGCAACAACAGCAAGAACATTTGCAACAATAAACAATGAAGGCACGTATATCCGAACAGCAGATTGAACCCCTCACAAATTACAGTGTAGGAAGACTTCAGAAAGAATTCCAGGCCGGAAGACACGGGCTGGGATTTATCGGAACAGCTGTATTCCGGGATAAATACAGCGGGATGAATGACATAGTTGCGGATAATGCACTTGTTTATGGTACCGATGGATGGGTAACTTTAGATAAAGAAGACACTTACGTGATAAAAGGATATTTAAGCGGCTCGTATGTGCAGGGAACAAAAGATTATCTTATACTGCTGCAGGAATCACCATTAAGATATCTTCAGCGTCCCGATGCAGTAAATTACAGGCTCGATAGTTCCGCAACTTCCCTTTCCGGATATATCGGGCGTGTAGATTTTAATAAACAGAAGGGAAATTTTTATATCAATGCAGCTTTTGGAATGGCTTCTCCCGGTTATGAAGTTAATGACCTGGGTTTTCAGTTTCGTGCCGATGTTATAAATTCACATCTTGTGCTAGGATACAGGTGGTTTGAACCCGAGGGGATATTCAGAAGCAAGTCCTTTTATATATCCAACTGGAGGGGCTTTAATTATGACGGGGATGAGACCGATAATGGCTATATGTTATTTTCGAATTTTGAATTCACGAATTATTACGGCTTCGGATTCAGGGCAGGATATAATCCTGCAAACCTTACGAACAGACTTACCCGGGGCGGTCCGATGGCTAAGTATCCTTCCGGCTGGTTTGTTAATACAAATATTTACAGCGACAACCGGGAACCTTTTATCCTGGATGCATACGCCGAATATAATTATGATGAGCTGAGAACAAAAGCAATGTATTTCGAGTTCGGAGTTTCCTGGAAACCGAGCTCACTATAAATCTGCGTATCGGTCCTTCATATAATAAACGGAATGATGCCCTTGAATGGGTGGGAAGTTTTAATGACCCCACAGCAGTAAATACTTACGGAGGCAGGTATGTATTTGCAGAGATCTTCCAGGAAACGATAAGCGGTAATATAAGATTAGACTGGACATTCACTCCAAGGTTAAGTTTACAGCTCTATATGCAGCCTCTTTTTGCTGCAGGTGATTATATGAATTATAAAGAGCTTGCCAAACCCCGTACTTTTGAAACAAACACGTATGGTGAAAATGGATCTGAAATAACAGTTGATAGAAATGAGAATGTGTATACTGTTGATCCCGACGGCAATGGTCCTGCAGAAACTTTTTCATTTGGTAATCCCGATTTCAATTTTAAATCATTAAGGGGCAATGTTGTTCTAAGGTGGGAATTCCTGCCTGGCTCGGTATTCTTCCTGGTATGGACGCACGATAAAACTAATTTTGATAATCCCGGTAAAGTCGCATTAAGCAGGGATGCAAGCAACCTCTGGAACAGCAGCTCTAATAATATTCTCATGGCAAAAGTTTCTTACTGGTTGAATATGTAAACCGGTAAGAATTTAACCGCATCAAAGGGCAGTTCTTTGAACCGGAGGCTGCCCTTTTTTTATTACTTTCCTGATTAAAATTTTAATAAAAATTTTTAAAGTACCTATTTCAAATTTGGTCTTGGTCAGACAGTGCTCGGAAGGCGCTTAGACAGTGCTCGGGCAAAAATATACCCTTTTTGCCTGTAACCTGTCCGAACACCTTTTCATCATTATTTTAGCATCGTCCGGGCAAAACCAAATATTGGAAAAATGCCTGAAAAAGCTTTTTTCCTGATCTATAGAGGAATCTTTGAATGAAATGAAATTTTGAGAAATTCGAGGTACTACGGGCAAAAAACAGGCAGGGATTAGACAATTATTTAAGATTACCACACCTAAATTGACTTACCCCCGATTACCTCTTCTAAATAGAATGGCTTACTCATATAAAGAAGAATTAATCTTAAATCTTAATTTAGTTAGAATGTTTTTATTTCAAGCTCACAACGATCCGCCTGGACGTTTCTACGATGTTAAACAACCTCCCCGATAACAACAGGATGTTCATTAAGTTCGTTAGATAAACGAATAACTTTATGTTCATCATCTTTTGATACAACTGCAATTAGACCGATGCCAAGGTTAAAAACAGTTCTCATCTCCTCGTCGCTGATTTTTCCGGTTTCCTGGATGAGTCTGAATATTGCCGGCAGTTCCCACAAATCCCAGTTTACTTTAAGAGTTAAGCCCCCGGGCAATATTCTTTTTGTATTCCCTATTATTCCCCCGCCGGTAATATGTGAAAATCCTTTTATGTTTATATTTTGTGTGAGATGTTCTATAAGTCTCAGATATGGTTTATGAATCCGGAGAAGCTCGCTGCCGAGTGTGCCGTTAAGTTCATCGAATTTAATATTAAGATTGAATTTCTCGAGCAAAACTTTCCGTGCCAGGGAGTATCCGTTTGTATGCAGACCATTTGAAGGAAAACCAATAAGAACATTGCCTTTATTAATAGCCGACCCGTTGATAATTTTTTCCTTATCAACAATTCCTACAATGGTTCCGGACATATCATATTCATCTTCTTTATACATCCCCGGCATTTCTGCAGTCTCCCCTCCTATCAGTGCACATTGGTTTTCTTTGCAGGCTATTGAAAATCCTTTTATGATCTGCTCGGCAACCGAAGGATCAAGTTTCCCGAATGCGAGATAGTCAAGAAAAAATAAAGGTCTAGCCCCGCACACAGCAATATCATTTACACAATGATTTACAAGATCCTGACCAACTGTGTTATGAATTTTCATTGCAAAGGCAATCTTTAACTTAGTGCCTACACCGTCAACGCTGGATACCAGTACCGGATTTTTAATATTCGAAAGATCAGGCTGAAAAAATCCTCCGAAGAGTCCTATATCTGAAAGTACACTGCTGTTAAAAGTGGATTTTGCAAGTGATTTAATTCTTCTTACGGTTTCGTCACCGGCTTCAATATCCACACCTGCGGCTTTATAAGTATTCTCCACGTTATTCTCTTTATATTTTCAATTAGGGGAATAAATTTACAATTTCGGGTTTCTAATTCAAAGGAAAGTATTATGGATGAAGAATATCGATATTATTTGGCACGGTTTCTCAAAACAGGATTCAATTGTTGAACTTAAATAAGGCATTTATTTACCTCACAGAAATATAACCTCCGGGAGTTCCGTTTTTTGAGAGCACGATCTGCCATAATTGATTTTTATTTCTTGCCCGGAAAGCACCGGCACAGGACAGTAGAAAATATGTCCACATCCTGTAAAAACGATCGTTGTATTTATTCTTAATAGAATCCCAGTTGTTTCGAAAATTCTGACACCACGCCATAAGTGTTTTATCGTAATCGGCACCAAAATTCTGCCAATCCTCCATAACGAATAAACCCTCAAACGCCTTTCCAAGCTGGGTAATAGAAGGCAGCATCGCATTTGGGAAAATATATTTGTGCGAAAAGGCATCATTACTTTTTGTTGAAATGACCTCGCCTATCGTATGAAGTAAGAACAATCCTCCCCCGGCCAGGTTTCTTTCTGCAGCTGAAAAGAAAGTACGGTAATTTTTATAACCGACGTGTTCAACCATACCTACAGAAACTATATAATCAAATTTTTCATTGACCTCCCTGTAATCCTGCAGTCTGATCTCAACGGGAAGTCCTTTACATAATTCTTTCCCCAATGCAGCCTGTTCCTTCGAGACAGTTATTCCCACAGCCTGTACGCCATATTTTTCAGCTGCATACTTAATGAACGAGCCCCATCCGCATCCGTATTCTGCTGGGCAGCCTTTTAAAACAATTCTGGCAAATACAATTTCTTACGTTTCCATTTTTTCTTTAAAAGATCTGGTGGAGGAGTGTCGATCGTTTCCTTTGGATATTCATATACATTGCCTTTCCTTACTGCTGCTAAAAAATCACTGTATTGACTTACCTCTGATCTACTTAAAACCCTTTCTTGCACTGGACTACAAAATTTATAAATTGTAAACCTTTCACCATCATAACGGGTTGCCTCACCTGTTTCTACCTGCTTTTCCATGTCTTCAAAATGTCTATTACTCATCTCTACTTTGAAGTATGAATTCTTTTTTAAGTTGTCGGAACAATCCCATGTTTTACCATCTAATTCTACTGCATTCCGTGCTGAAGCCTGTACATTGGATAGAATGGCGCCGAGTGTTGCGATCTCAGAATTTTCAAACTTTTTTGCCTGATGCACTTTTTCACATGGATTATCTTTCTCACACTTACACATGTATTTTATCATGTAGCTGCTTAGATCGTTGATATTTTGAACTTCATGTACATCTGTAGAATTAGCATCATAATGACCTTTGTTGCTGTAGTAATTATCCAGTAAACCAGCTTTCTTTTGTAGGTTGTTCCATTTGTCCCGGATCTTACTCCATGGGATGAATGCTGGTGTAGTGACGTGGTAATGAATTTGTCCGTTTTCCTGTAGTTCTGCTTTCCAAATGTATGTATTGCATTTTATTGTTCTGCGCAGCCATTGCAACCAAGGATTCAGCAATAATTTGAAAGCCTGTGAAGCAGTCAGTAACTCCGAAGGATCGGAAACTGTTAACGTAATGAATGAAAGCTTATGCAGCATCATTCGCTTTGTAACTTCATTGTAGATCCACTTTTTTTCCGTCGATTGGACTAGCAATGTTAGTGACCTGGCAAGCCTCTTTTTTGCACCTGCTGACATTTGCCCGTTGTACCTGTTTTGCCTAGTGACCTTCATATTTTCCTTTCGCTTCAATGACGGACCTTTTTTAAAAGCATCTTGGTATTGCTGATAGACCAGACATGAATTGCCGCGGAGTTGCATCACTGGAATTGATACATGCATGGGGAGGGGGAGTTGAGGGGTAAGGGTTTTGACAAGCAATAAATGCTATGACAAGCCAATAGAGGTGTACTAAAATTTGTTGATTGCTTTAAAGGTGGGGGGCTGCTGTTTTGAATGCTACGCATGGGGAGTTTTTTGGGGACAATCAAAGTAAGTATTTGATTGTCTTATTTGCAACATTTTTGGCTGACTATATGGCACAAAAAAAAGCATTCAGTTAGCTTGCTGAATGCCTTTATGTCTTACTTCGACTGTCACCCTTCGCCAAAACTCCCCAGAATCGGCTAGAGGCACTACGAAGATATAAAAAGGTTTTTTATGTAACAATGTTTTTACCAATTATTTATGCAGCCGGAGTGTAGTCAATAGTACAAGATTTTGATATCACTGCATTGCTGTTTGTTGTGTTGCAGGTAGCTTTTATCGGAATCGCTGTTGTCCAATCCACTGAGGTACTACTGTAGCCACATGACAACGCAAAAGGCTGGCCGATTATGTTTTGATACTCCCGCAGATATGTAGTTGAATTTACCCTTGTAATGACCATTTTGAAGTAACCATACGTGGCAGATCCGGAAAGTGAAAAAGTGAAAGACGTACTATCAAAAAACACTACGATTGATTTGGCCACAGCATCACCAACCACTTCAAAAAAGAACTGCACCGTTATCTGATCACCATCATTTACAAGTGTGTTGGCTGGCATGGTGTAACTGTTGTAAGTCTTGTTTACTCCACCTGTATTTGCTTCATCAGTGTAGAAGATCTTTAACCTGTTTTGACCTGTAGGGATTGCAGGCAGGTTTATTTTTTCGAGTTCACCTGTTGCCGGATCTGCTTGTAGAAAGATTTTTGAAGTATCGTAGGTGCCGGCTGGAAATGTTGTATAGTTTTTTGCTGTTGCCATGGTTTCTGATTTCGTTTATGGATATGTGATAATGGTACCATCTGCATCCGTTAAATAATTATCTGCATCATCTGTAATTCTGTTGTAAATCCAATACGGCACCTCTGAAGAAATGTATATAGTTTGAGATAAGTATAAGCTGGCAAATGCTGTAGAAGACCATCCAAAGAGTGTTTGTATTTCTGACAATGTTTTTCCCTCTGCATCATACTGCCTTACTCTATTGTAGCGAAACATGTAATCAATAGCAGTTTTAAATTCTGTTTGCGGTTTCAATGCTGGAATCAACTTATACAAAACGGCTTTAAGTTGCCGATATGTCAATCCATCGTACGGCGCAATGTTGTTTTGTATTGCGAATATCAGTGAAGGTGACAGAATGGAACTGTTGAAAGTTCTGGTTGCATTTCCTTTGAGAGGCTGTAGTGTGGTTGTTGTTGGTCTAGTATGCCCAAAGATCTTGCCTTAATAACTCTTCCGGCCTGCATCCAGTAACGTACAAATCGTGAAAGAATGAAGTGGCAACAGGATAGTAAATGTAAGTGGCTTCTGATAGATACTTGCATAATGCTTCGAGTTGTGATGTGGTCAATACTTCCATGGTACTTTTTTTATAAATTGGGCCCGATAAAAATCGGGCCCTTTTGACTGGTCGGTTTTTCATGTGCACGGATCTTGACTACTAAACCTTAAACCACCGAACTTTTTTATGCTACGATGGTAGCCAATGTATATTGGCTATCACTGCATTTTTTTGTTAACGGGTTACTGAAACCCACATACACGGACAAGGCCTGACCAGTAGCCCATGATGCAGGCAAATCGATGGAAGCAGTACCTGTAGATCTCGCCGCAGTTGTTACCGCTCCGGTAAATTCATTTGTAACAGAATTCCATGCAGCAATC
>CAVXTT010000017.1:0-315662 GCA_963764685.1 uncultured Ignavibacteriales bacterium | reverse complement strand
CGACGTATCGCTTTGTCGCCCACGAAGATCACCACCGTGTTCTTCGCGAGCTCGACTCTCCTCGAGGCTTCGCCGCAGCCGGCCCATCAGATGGTCGAGGTACTCCAGGTTGGATTTGAAGCCGCCACGCAGCCGTTGCCCGGGATGGTCCGGGTCGGGCGTCTCCTCGTGAGGGGCGTGGGTCAGCACGGACGTGTGATAGACGAAGAACGGCTCCTTCCTTGTGGCGGCGAGCGAAATCCACGACGAAGTCCATGAACAGGTCCGGGCCGTAATCGTCCGGCTTGGTGGGCAGGTACTTGCCGTTCTCGACAATGGAGGGATGCCAGTAGCGGGCGGTCTTGGTCTGCCCTTCGCCCTCCCAACGGCCGGTGTGCTCGACGCCCTTGGGCAGGTTGTGCTTGTAGGCCCACATCCGGTACTCGTCGAAGCCGCAGTCGTGGATCAGCGTCGGGGATCTCGCCCGGCAACTGCCACTTGCCCGCCAGCGCCGTCGCATAGCCGGCCGACTTCATCAGGTCGCCGATGGTGAAGTGGTTGCCGATCGCCCGCTGCGGCGAATCCGGCGCGGGCAGAACGCCTCGTTCTGCATGCCGAGATAGCCGTTGCGAAACCCGTACTGCCCGGTCATCAGGCACACGCGGGTGGGCGTGCACAGCGGCGTCGCGTAGAACGTGTCCAGCCGCAAGCCCTCGGCCGGCCAACCGGTCGAGGTTGGGCGTCCGGTGCTCGCGGTTGCCGTAGCAGCCCAGTTCCGCCGCCCCGAGATCGTCCGCCAGGAAGAGGATGACGTTGGGCCGAGCCCGCGACGGGGCCGTTGACCATGCGCAGCTCAGGACGACGGCCAGGATCGCCACACCGATCAGCGAGAACGTCCGTGATTTCATGCCCGGCATTATCCCCGCCAGGCCGGAAACGTGCCAGTACTTGAACCGCGGCCGCCTTGGTGTTCTGATGGTCCAGCGCTTTGTGGCACAGGCGTCTCGCCTCTGCATGCACCAGCGGGACGGCAAGCAGTCGAAGTGACGTAGCCCCGGAAGTGGGGCGGGAGGACTGGC
Organism: uncultured Ignavibacteriales bacterium; assembly: GCA_963764685.1. Taxonomy (GTDB): domain Bacteria; phylum Bacteroidota; class Ignavibacteria; order Ignavibacteriales; family Ignavibacteriaceae; genus CAVXTT01. The sequence goes on along the minus strand of CAVXTT010000017.1, from coordinate 314,604 downwards.
GATGGGACCGGCGATTCTGCTTGCCGCTATGCTCGCGGCCACCCCGACCACCAGGCCCGCCGCCAAACGCCCAGCGAGCCGCCCCGCCGCATCCCGCCCTGCCGGCCTGTGGGATTCGCTATCGCCCGACAACCGCAGGCAATTCGATGACGCGATCCAGGCATTCAAGGATGCGAAAGAGCGGACGCTTGACAAGCTGGATGAAGAGCTGGCCGCAGCCATCCGCATCAAGCCACACCCGCGGGACAAGGTACAAATCCGGCTTCGGGCGAGCAAAATCGCCGAGCTTCGCAAGCAGATCGCCGAGATCGAGGCAGGCCGAGAGCGCCAGTGGCCCATGCTGACCAAAGAGGCGATCGGCCAGATTCCCCCTGGCTACTCGCCCGTTCGCATCAGCCAGGTCGTGAACGAATCCAAAGCTATCGTTCGCCTCGGCGGGAAGAGTTTCATGCTCTACTCCCCGACAGAGGACATGGCCGACGATGACAACGTGGACTTCGGAAAGCGGCTGTTCTACTTCGGCCCACCCGAGTCCTACACGACCGTCACCGGAGCCAAACGCACCATCGACAGCATCCGACGCCTTCAGCCAGCCGTCATCGACGCCATGAACAACTGGGCACGGGCCGGGCATCCCGACCTCGATTAGCTCTGCACATGTTCTATGCACATCCTGCCTACTTTTGACGTGACCGTAAAAATGTCGCATTATGACGGGCGAGCAATCACCACAACTCCGACACAGTATCGCGGCGGGCAACGCGTTAAAGCGGGTAGGGTACTACAGTGCCAGATGCACAAGCCAGCAGCATAGGGGCTCGCACGTGAACAAGTATAGGCACTCACTCACATCGGTGTGCATTTATCTGGTCATCGCCGGCGCCGCGGTTGCCGGGCCAGCGCCGACCGCCGACCGCCGACCGCCGACCGCCGAATCCCGCCCGGCCTCGCCGCCCAACGTCGTGCTCATCCTGGCCGACGACATGGGCTTCTCCGACATCGGCTGCTACGGCGGCGAGATCGCCACGCCCAACCTCGATCGGCTGGCCGCCGGCGGCCTGCGCTTCACGCAGATGTACAACACCGCCCGCTGCTGGCCGACGCGGGCCTGCCTGATGACCGGCTACTACGCCCAGCAGGTCAACCGCGATCCCGCCCGGCAGCGGCCGGCGTGGGCGGCGCTGCTGCCCGCAACTGCTCAAGCCGGCCGGCTATCGCAGCTATCACTCCGGCAAGTGGCACGTCGACGGCAAGGTCGCTGGCCGGCGGGTTCGATCGCTCGTACCGGTTCGAGGACTGGGACCGCTACTTCACGCCCAAGGCCCACTTCCTCGACGACCAGCAACTGCCGCCGGTCAAGCCCGGCGACGGCTACTACGCCACCACCGCCATCGCCCAGCACGCCATCGACTTCCTCGGCGAGCACGCGGCCAAGCACGCGCGAGCAGCCGTTCTTCCTGTACCTGGCGTTCATCGCCCCGCATTTTCCGCTGCACGCGCTGCCGGAGGACATCGCCCGCTACCGCGACCGCTACCTGCGAGGGCTGGGACGCGATCCGCGAGCAGCGCTGGCAGCGCCTGCGCGAGATGGGCATCGTCGATTGCGGCCTGTCGCCGCTCGATCCGCACTTCACGCCGCGCTATTTCAAGCCCGAAGTGGCTCGACATGCTCGGCCCCGGCGAGATCGAGCACGCCGTCGCCTGGGACGACCTGACGCCCGAGCAGCAGCAGTTCCAGGCCACCAAGATGGCCATCCACGCGGCCATGGTCGACCGCATGGACCGCGAGATCGGCCGCGTGCTCGAGCAGATCCGCAAGATGGGCGCCTGGGACAACACGCTGATCGTCTTCCTGTCCGACAACGGCGCCGACGCGACGCGTCATGGTCCGCGGCGACGGGCACGACCGCGCGGCCGATCCGGGTTCGGCCGACGTCGTTCCTGTGCCTCGGGCCGGGCTGGGCCAGCGCGTCCAACGCCCCGTTCCGCCGGCACAAGATCTGGGTGCACGAGGGCGGCATCTCCACGCCGTTCATCGTGCACTGGCCGGCCAGCCATCCGCGACGGCGGCTCGCTGCGGCACACGCCCGCCCACATCATCGACTTCGTGCCGACGGTGCTGGAACTGGCCGGCGTAGTGCCCCCGCCGAGCTTCAACGGCCAAGCCGCGCCCGCCGCTGCCCGGCCGCAGCCTCGTGCCGATCTTCGCCAAGATGTGGAGATCCCCCGCGAGTGCCTCTACTGGCAGCCACGAGGGCAACCGCGCCCTGCGGGTCGGCGACTGGAAGCTCGTCAGCGAGTCGGAGAACAAGCGGCGCCTGGGAACTGTACGACCTGCCGCACGACCGCATCGAGTCCAACAACCTGGCCGCCACAATGCCCGACAAACTCAACGAACTGGCCGCCACCTGGAACCGCCTCGACCAGCAGTTCCACCGCGACGGAGCGACTGCCACCCAACCGGCAAAGTGAACTGCAGAGACCCAATAGAGACACCCGCACCTTGGGCTCCTTGGCCTGCATCGCCAAAAGCGTCGCTGAGGCCCCGGTCAGGTGCAGTGCCTCGTACGGCCTATGACTCGGTGCCCGACCGAGGCACCACGACTGGATTCCTCCCGAAATCACCTTCGAGCCAGTCGTGGTATCCCATGCACATTCCGTCACCTTTTCGCAGGTCGTACCTCTGATTGCACACCGCCGTTTTTCGAATTGCCGCGTGTTGCGAGGCGGACGATGAAGTCGATGTAGACGGTATGGCTCGCGTTCGAGAGGCTGCCGGTTACACCGTCGATAATCATCATGAGCCCGTACACCGCGTCGTCGATACCCTTCTGAACCGCGGCACGCGCTTCGCGCTGTGAGCGTGGGGTCGATCCTCTCCATCGCGTAGCGTCGAACATCCTCAAAGACGATGAAGCCGGCACCATGCTGCAACCACAGTGTGCGGGCTCGCGGATCCGCCGGCGGGTCAACGAGTTCATGCCGCCATGTCGCCATTTGTACCTCTCTGCCGCAAAGAACGGCTTCGGGGCCGAACGACCGATGCTCAGCGGCCGGGCTGGTATCGTATCGGCTGACGGCCTGCGGGTATCTTTTAGAGGGATCATATATTGGACTACCTTAGTTCAAAGAATCGGGTCCGTGGCCACGGATAAGCGTGGCCACGGACCCAGCGGCGGACAACCGACAACGGATGACAAACAACGATGCGGACCAGGGAATATGCTCAATGTCCCTGCCGGCGTCCGCACAGCAGGACGAGGCCCGCCAGACTGAGCAGAGCTGCCTCCGGCGATGCCCGCTCCGCAGCCCGGGCCGAGGCTCGGAGCAAGGCCTCGGTGGACACGTCTGACTCGGTCGATGTCTGAACCGTCTGTGTTTCTTTCATCTTCCCAGGCGGCGCCGTTGTGGCAGGCGGGCGTGGAGGTGGCGGCACTGGCGGCGCAGTCCTGGATGCGATTCTTCTCCTTGTTCGTGATCAAGCCGGCCTTCTTCCATTCGTTGATCAGATGGGACACGTGGCCGCCCGTCTGCGGCAAGCTTGGCGATCTCGTCCGCCATGGTGCAGCCGCCAGCAAGCGGCTTATTGGCAACTCCGGTATCGCAACCATCGATGATGATCGTCGCCGATGTATCGGACGTCGGGCAGGCATCCTGATCGCCGCAGAGGCCGTCGTGGTCCGCATCGTTCAGCGGATCGTTCGGGCACGCATCCTGATCACCACAGATGCCATCCTGGTCCACGTCGTTCAGCGGATCGTTCGGACACGCATCCTGGTCCCCACAGATGCCGTCGTGGTCCGCATCGTTCAGCGGGTCGTTCGGGCAGGCATCCTGATCGCCGCAGATGCCGTCATGATCCGCGTCGTTCAGCGGATCGTTCGGACACGCATCCTGATCGCCGCAGATGCCGTCGTGGTCCGCATCATTCAGCGGGTCGTTCGGGCAGGCATCCTGGTCCCCGCAGATGCCGTCGTGGTCCACATTGTTCAACGGGTCGTTCGGGCAGGCATCCTGATCGCCACAGAGGCCGTCATGATCCGCATCGTTCAGTGGATCGTTCGGGCAGGCGTCGCAGGCGTCGCCGATGCCGTCGGAGTCGGTGTCGGCCTGGTCCGGGTTCGGCTTGCTCCGGACAGTTGTCCTTCGCGTCGGGCACGCCGTCGCCATCGGCATCCGGCTCTTGATTGGGGATCACGGTGATCGTCAAGTCGGCCCCGGCAGTGACCGGGATCGGGACGAAGTTGACGTCCACCAGAAACAGATCGCTCAAGCGGATCGTGAGCGTGTTACCGGCGGTCGCCGAAGAGGCGACCAGCACTTTGACGCTCTCCACGATCGACGGATACAAGCCTGGCCCGTAGCCACTCTGGCGACATGGCAATGCAGCCCAGGTCTCTGCTCGTGGGGTTCAGCCGGCCTCGAACATCCGCGTTCGAAAGGCATGTCGCCGGCGGCGGTGTTGAAGGTTGCCCCCCAGGTGCGGGCATCCGATGCCGTCGCACCGACGATGGAGAGCTTGCCGGTGTTGCCCAGGTCGTAAAGGCTGGCTTCAAAGCCGACCAGCGCCGGTCGCGAGGTCGCTCAGGCGCAGGTCCACCACCAAGGTCTGGCCGGGCGAGGCCGTCACGGCCAGCCGCCCCGTTCACCGTGACCGACATCGTCGCACCGAACGTCGTCATTGGAACAGTCAACACGACCAGGACAGCAGAGAGCATCGGCTTCATGTCAGGCTCCTTTCGTGGGCCGGCAAGAAACCGGTACCACCCACCGACTTGTCTCGAATGTCACTGCTTACCGCAGAGAGGTGAAAGCTGCCTCTCGTCCCGCACCGTCTTAAGAGACAACAGCGAACTCGTCTCATGTGTCTCGTACGATATAAAACTCAGCACGGCCACCTTTGGACAGGTCGGGTCGGCCGGGCCGGAGTTCATGGTGGTTCGTCTGTCGCCTCCTCTTTGCCTCTAAACGACGCCAGATAATGATCTATCGCGCTCGGCTTGATCCAACAGCCCCGGTCCGCTAACACGACCCGCGGCAGTCATAATTGTCATTGACTCGATCCGGACGGACCCGACGATCGAAGTCATCCCGGATGGCGAGTCAATCAAGCTGGCTCGACTGGGCAGAGAGGTGACGGGGCCGCGGGGATCCGGGGGCTCTCTACGCGGCCTCATCCTGGCCTTTTGCCGGCCCAGCCGTCGACATTGGCGGGCAATGGTTCGATTGATGCTCCAGTGCCGTGGGCTTGATCGGACAGCCTGGGTCCGGTAACATAAACCTCCGACGGCTACCCCCGTCGTTTGCCCCGGCTGAACTTGGTTTCCTCACGGCCTTTCAGGGCCATTCCCGCGGTAATCGAGTAGAACGTAGAGATGTCCAACCTCGTCGCCATGACTATTGCCGGCTCGGATCCCTCAGGCGGGGCGGGCCTGCAGGCCGATCTGAAGGCGTTTCACCAGCACGGCGTCTACGGCACGACCGTCGTGACCCTGTTCACGGTGCAGAACACGCAGACCGTGATCGCGGTCGAGACACTCGAGCCGCGATTCGTGCTGGCCCAGCTTGACGCCGTCCTGGCCGACATTCCGCCTCAGGCGGCCAAGACCGGGGCACTGGGCACGGCCGCGGTCATCGAGGCCGTGGCCGAGCGGCTGGCCGGCTGCAGCTTTCCGCTGGTCGTCGACCCGGTGATGATCAGCAAGCACGGGCTGGCCCTGCTGGACCACGACGCCGCCCAGGTCATGCGATCCAAGCTGCTGCCGCACGCGTACCTGGTCACGCCGAACTCGCTCGAGGCGGCCGTGCTGGCCGAGATGAGCGTCGAGGACCAGGCGTCGATGGAGAAGGCGGCGGCCGCCATCGCGCAGATGGGCCCGCGGCACGTGCTGGTCAAGGGCGGGCCATCTGACAGGACGACGCCACCGACGTGCTGTACAGCGACGGGGAGATCTACCGCTTCCCCGGTCAGCGCATCCCGACCCAGAACACGCACGGCAGCGGCTGCGTCTTCTCGGCCGCGATCACCGCCCGGCTCGCCCGCGGCGAGGATCTCAAGACCGCCATCGAGCGGGGCCAAGACGTTCGTGACCCAGGCCATCCGCAACAACCCGTGCCTGGGCCGCGGCCGCGGACCGACCAACCTGCACGTCGACGTGCCGCCCACCTGCAATCCGCAGATTCCAGGTTGTCCTTCCGATCTTCGCTTCATCGACAACGCAAGTCTCGCCGCTACATTACCCACACCGTCGTTGTCTCGCTTCCGGACTTACTGGCGTTGGAGCTTGTTGTATGCAGGATCGTGGGCATTTGTTGACCGAGCAGCGTAACTCGCGCTCGATGACGATCGATCGCATGTCGATCGCCGAAGGCTTCGACGTCGATCAACGCCGAGGATGCGACCATTCCGGCGGCGGTCGCGGCGGCCAAGCCGGACATCGTCGCGGCCATCGAACTGGTGGTGGCGGCGTTTCGGGCCGGCGGCCGGCTGATCTACGTCGGGGCGGGGACGAGCGGGCGGCTGGGCGTGGTGGACGCCTCCGAGTGTCCGCCGACGTTCCTGACGCCGCCGGAGATGGTCCAGGGCATCATCGCCGGCGGCCGCGAGGCCATGTTCCGCTCCGTCGAAGGGGCCGAGGACAGCGAGCGAGGCGGGAGCGGCGGCCATCGACGAGCGGAACGTCGGCGCCGAACGACGTCGTGTTCGGCATCGCCACCGGCGGCACGACGCCCTACGTGCACGGTGCGATCGCCTGCGCCAAGCAACGCGGGGCCAAGACGGTGTTCTTCGCCTGCGTGCCGGAGGAGCAGTGCCCGGACGAGGCGGATGTCTCCATCCGGGTGCTGACCGGGCCCGGAGGTCATCACCGGTTCGACGCGGATGAAGGCGGGCACGGCCACCAAGCTGGTGCTCAACATGGTCACGACGCTTGTCGATGGTGCAGATCGGCAAGGTCTACGAGAACCTGATGGTGGACGTGAACGCGTACGCGAACCGCAAGCTCGTCGACCGCGGCGGCCGCATGATCGCCCTGCGTGACCGGCGTGAGCCGCGAGCAGGGCATTGAACTGCTGCACGCCGCCAACGGCCGGGTCAAGACCGCCATCGTCATGCACCTTCGGCAAGTCAGGCGCGAGGCAGGCCGAGGCGCTGCTGGAGGAGCACGGCGGGAACGTGCGGGCGGTGATCGAGAACCCATCCGCAGGCGTAGGCTTGTCGTGCGATGGCAGCCGGCCGGGCCACAGACGAATCAGGCTCACCTACCTGATCACCGACCTGAAGGTGGGCGGGGTGCCGCTGCACCTGTACCGCCTGGCGACGCGGCTCGATCCCGCATCGAGTTCGAGATCAAGGTCATCTCGCTGGCCGACGAGGGGCCGGTGGGCGAGCAACTGCGGGCGGCCGGGATTCCGGTGCTGGCCTGCGGGGCGCGGTCGGCGCGGGACTGGCGGGCCCTGGGCCGGCTGTGGCGATTTCTGCTGAGCGACCCGCCCGACATCCTGCACGCCCTGCTTGTTCCATGCCAATATCGCGGCACGGCTGGTCGGGCCGCTGGCCGGCGTTCCGGCCTCGCGAATCCTCTGCGAGATTCAGACGGTCGAGGTCGAGCGGCGCGTGGCACCTGCTCGGTGGACAGGCTCACGTGCCGGCTGTGCCGGTGCGAGATCGCCAACTCGCCGTCGGTGCTCGAGCATCTGCATCGGAGAGCGCGCATCCCGCGGCAGCGGCTGCGATGCGAGTGGGGGGCGGTGGACACGCAGGCCATCGCCGCGGCCGCGCCCGCCGACCGTGCCAGCTTGGGTGTCGCGCCGGAGGAGAACTTGTCCTGTGGACGGGCCGGCTGGACCCGATCAAGGGGTTCGAGGAGATGCTGGCCGCCTGCCGCAAGGCTGGCCCGGATCGATCCGATTCAAGCTGGTGCTCGTGGGCGACGGCCCGTACCGGCCGACGGTCGAGCGGCTGATCGTGCGAGAATGGGCTGCAGGAGCGCGTCCTGCTGTTGGGCCAGCGATCGGATGTGCCGAGTCTGCTGAGGGCGGCCGATCTGTTCGTCTTCTGTTCGCGAACCGAAGGGTTGCCGAACTCGCTGCTGGAAGCGATGGCGGCCGGCCTGCCCATCGTGGCGACCAATGTGCCCGGGAACCGCGATCTGATCCGCGACGGAGAGACCGGGTTGCTCGTCGAGCGCGGGTTCCGCTGAAGCGATTGCCGAAGGAATGCAGCGGTCTGCTGTCTGACGGACTGCCGTGCCAGCTGGGCGAGATGTTCGGCTCTGGGCTCGGCGCGGCATCGTCGAGGGTGATGTGGAGGCGGATGGACGCTTCCGATCTGGGATGCGACCGCTTGGGCGCGAGCGATCGACGGTAAGTGCTACGCATGTGAACCTCTGGAATGTCCTTTCGTCGTGCACCTCGTGCAGATGTTGGCTTGCGTGACCGTGGCGGAGCGGTGCGCTGTTACAATTCGCATCGTTCACATCCTCATCTTTCTGTGGCCAGGGAGGTGTACATGGCTACACTCACGCCAGTGCCGACAGTGCATCAAACTGCTTGATCGTCGACGATCACGGGCTGGTGCGTGACAGCCTGGCCGACAGCCTCTCACGGCAGAGCGACTTCGAGATCGTGGGCGTGGCCGAAGACGCCGACGACGGCATCACCAAGGTGCTCGAGCTCAAGCCGGATCTGGTGCTGATGGACATCGACATGCCCGGGCTGAGTTGCTTCGATGCCATCCAGATCATCCGCTCGCGGGCGCCGGAGACGCAAGTTCATCCTGGTCACCGCCTACGAGCACGACGAGCATCTCGAGCAGGCCCTGCGGGTCAAGGCCAACGGCTTCGTCTCCAAGAGCCAAGGCGTGGCCGGCTCTGGCCGAGGCCATCCGCAACGTGGCCCAGGGCCGCGTCCACTACTCGCCGGAGGTGATGAGCCGGCTGGTGATCCGCGGCGACGAAATCAAGCTGCGAGAATCCGCCCAAGAGCCGGCTGGGCACGCTGAGCCCGCGCGAGCGCGAGTTGCTGCGGGTGCTGGCCCGCGGCGTCAGCCTCAAGGATGCCGCGACCATCCTGGGCATCAGCTACAAGACGGCCGACAAGCAGAAGGCTTCGCTGATGGCCAAGCTGGACATTCACGATCGCGTGGAGTTGGCGCGGTATGCCATTCGTGAGGGGCTGGTCGAGCCGTGAGCGACGGACCGGTGGTACGGCCGGTTGGTCCTCCGACGTTCGACCGCGTGCGTCCTGCGTCCAAGCGGACCCTGTGAGCTCGTCTCCACCGGCTCGCGAGCCGGCTCTACCGGAATCTCATTGTCCGATCGAGCATCTCTCGCACGAGCTTGAGCATTGCCTGGGCGAGAACGGCTTCGTCAGCAGTCGCGTTCGCCTGCAGGTCCACACCGTCTACCTGGTGCCCGGTGATCATGACGCACTTGAGATCGGGCCAGCGGCGCAAGGGCGGCGAGGCACTCGGGGCCGTGACATCCCCGGCAGATCGTAATCGATGACCGCCAGGTTGACCCGGACGTCGGCGTTCGCGGCCAGCGCGACGGCGTCGTGCGGGATGATGGGCCATGGTCACGTGATACCCGCGGTCTCCAGGATCGTCCCGATCAGGCTGGCGATCATCGGCTCGTCATCGACGACCAGGATGTGCTCGGTGCCGTTGTGCAAGCGGGCAGCGGCTCCCGCTCGACGTGTCGGAGCCTGCACCTGGGGCAGGAAGATCCGGAACCGGCTGCCCTGTCGGGGTTGCTGACCGACGTCGATCATCCCGCCATGGGCCTGAACGATCGCGGTAGACGATGGCCAGCCCGAGCCCCGTGCCCTGGTCCTTGGGTTTGGTGGTGAAGAAGGGATCGAAGACGCGCCGTAGCGTCTGCTCGTCCATCCCCTCGCCGGTGTCGTCGACCGCGATCTCCACGTAGCCGGCCGGTCGGCCTGGCCGCGGACGGTCGGCGGCAACTGGTCGGCGGTAACGAGTGCGGGTCGCCAGATCGATGCCGGTCTCGGCGATCGCGTCCCGAGCATTCAGGCAGAGATTCGTCAGGACCTGCTGGATCTGCCCGGGATCGGCGGCCACGTAGCAGGGCCACCGCATGCGGCTGGAACCGGAACTCGATGCGCGCGGGCATCAGCCGCCGAAGAAACCGGTAGATATCCTGTGTCAAGACGTTGGCATCGACACGATCATCTGGGGCTTGGACGGGCGGCTGAAGGCCTGCAGGGACCGCACCATGTCGCCGGCGGTGCGGGTGGCGGTCTCGACGTCGGCCGAGGGCCTTGGACTGGGCGGCGTCGAGGGCCGCAGTCTCCCGCAGGAACTGGGCGTTGCCGCCGATGATGGTCAGCAGGTTGTTGAAATCGTGGGCGATTCCGCCGGCCAGCACGCCGAGGCTCTTCGAGCCGCTGCGTCTGCTGCAGGCGGGCTTCCAACTGTTCCCGTTCATCGGCGATCCGTCGCTCCTCGGTCTTGTCCACAAGGATGCGACGACGCGAACGACGTTGCCTTCCTCATCCAGGATCGGCACCGTCCGGCAATGCACCCAGACGATTCGATGCTCCTTCACGTGCTCGATGCGAAAGTCGGTTTCAAAGCCGCGGTTCCGGGCGATGCTTTCGTCTGCCGTGCGTCGGAGCCTCGCGATGTCTTCGGGATGGACGATTCTGCCGAATAACTCGGGGTCCTCAATGAGAGCCTGGGCTGTACAGCCGAGGATGTCCTCAACCGCTCCATACCAGAAGCGTCGGGACGAATGCGGGGCTACTGCGAAGAGAGCACCACCGGCAGCGATTCGACGACCTGCCGGAGGCGAGCCTCGCTTTCCAGGACTTGCTGCTGGGCACGAATACGGGGGGTGGTATCGATATCGCATTCCGACCACCCGCTGCAGACAACCGGTCTCATCGAAGATGGGGCTGATCCGGGATTTCGTAGTTGCTGGAGCTGCCGTCTGGGTTGTACTCGACGTGGTGGAAGACCAGTTGGCCCTTTGTGCGTTCGGGCTCCCCAAGGGGCGAACCGGTTTCAAGCCATTCTGCCGCCGCCATCTGGGATAGAATCGCTCGGCAGTAGGGCTCGCGGGGGGATACTGCGGCGGCATTGTTGAGCAGTTCCATCGCGCGGTCCTGGCGTTCACTACATACACAGGGTAAGGCAGTGCGTTGAGAACCGCCTGCGTGAGCGTAAGGTCTTGGTTTTGCTGCTGTTCGGCGGCGAATTGCTTTGGCCTTCGCACTGCATCGATCTGCTGTACCCCGGGATTAAGCCCGATCATCCGGACCCGAGCGGGTCAGGTTACACGAAGCGGCGTCCATTGTCACCCATTGCTCCTTCCCGGATCTTCCCGGATGTGCTCGAACCGAGTTATCGGTCCTTAAGCCGGGTTGGGGGTGCTCTTCCCGCATACAACCCATTGACCCACGTGGCAAGACGGTCGGAAACCCCCCGTAAAAATTACCAGATTCGGGGCAAAATTCGCTTGATCCTGGTGGCAAGCTGTGGTATGTTTTCCCACACAAGCCCATAAAGTGGAGATGACGTAAGGGGAAGTGTAGGCGGCGTGGATCTCGGGAGCAGATGCTTTACACCGGGACGTACGAGCTGACGATCGATTCCAAGAATCGACTCTGCATCCCGGCCAACATCCGGGCGAGCATGGACCCGGAGCGGGACGGGACCGGGTTTCTACCTGGTTCCGGGGAGTCGGCGCGGCACGCTCAGCCTGTTCGCGGACAAGTACTACGAGCGGTACTCCGAGCAGTACCACGCCTCGTTGTCGCCCTTGGCCCAGGAGAAAGAGGACTTCGAGGACCTGTACTATGCGATGTCCGTGCTGCTGGATGTGGACAAGCAGGGGCGGGTGGTGCTGGCTCAGCGGCTGCTCGAGTTTGCCGGGATCTCCGGTCAGGTGACCGACTGACCGGTGCCGCGATCACCTGGTCCTGTGGAATCGAGCGGATCACGAGGACGTTCGCCGGAAGCGCAGAATCGACAGCGGTACCCGGATCTTGCTTGCGGCAGGGCCAGCAGAATGCACGCAGCCACGGCGAGAAGCCGTAGCAGGAGATCGGTGTGTCTGTCGAGAGGGTGTACAGGCAACCGGGGCACAGGACGTGCTGCCGGATGCCGCAGCGCGTGGAAGCGGAGGGGAAGGAAGCAACCGAGGGTCGCAGCGCCTGGGCGACGGGCGGCGGGACCTCAGAGGCCCGGAGCGGATTCAGCAGCACGAAGCGAACGGAGTCGCCGGGCTGATTCATTTCCAGGCGCCGGAGCAAAGGATTGCTCGGTGAGTCTTATGGGTCGCGGCAGCGCGAGCGCCGGGTGCCGGTCGCGAACCCGGACGACGCGGGCGGGTTCGCCACCTCGGACACGACGCATGTTTCGCTGGAACAGGAGCATGCTGAGCCTGACGGGCTCGCGGTGTAGGCACGGAGGCTGTCCTGGAATTCCGGGGTACCCGGGGGCAAGGATGCCCGGACGGGGCCCCGATTTTTGTGCGGCCGGCACGGTCACGTCAGATGTCGCCGGCGGGCGGTTCGGGCCTCGGTCGCCGGACGGGTCGCGGCCAGGATGGATTCTGCGCTCCGTGTCGCCGGCGGCGCGTACAATGGGGTTGGCGACGGTCGCCATGAGGTCCGAATCGTGGACGAGCGGAGTCATCGAGCACGAGCCGGTGCTGTGCGCCGAGGTGCTGTCCATCGTTGCTCCGCAGCCGGGTGAAGTCGTGTGACGTGACCGTCGGTCACGGCGGTCACGCCGGCTGTTCGCGCAGGCCATCGGCGAGCAGGGTCGGCTGATCGGTCTGGATGTCGATCCGGGCAATCTCGAACGGGCTCGGCGAACTTCTCACAGGCGCAGCGCCGCCTGCCCTCACGTCGATCTGATTCGGGCGAATTTCAGGGAATTAGGCGCGTTCTCGACGAACTTGGCGTCGGCCAGGTGGATGTGATATTTGCGGATCTCGGCGTCAGCACGGACCAGTTGCTCGATCCGGCTCGCGGTCTGACGTTCACGGAGGACGGCCCGCTGGACATGCGGCTGGACGATCGCCTGAACCGCACGGCGGCGGACCTGGTCAACAGCCTGAGCGAGGGCGAGTTGTCGGACCTGATCTGGATTAACAGTCAGGAGCATTTCAGCCGCCGCATCGCCAAGCGCATCTGTGAAGCGCGGCGCAACGGCCGGATCCGCACGACGCAGCAACTGGTGCGGATCGTCTGTTCGGCGGTGGGCACGTCGCCGGAATCGCGGCGGGAACGGATTCATCCGGCCACGCGGACGTTCCTGGCGTTGCGGATGGCGGTGAACGACGAGTTGGGCAACCTGCAGGCGCTGCGCGGCGGCGCCGCGGCGACTACGGCCGGGCGGTCGGCTGGGTGATCAGCTTTCACAGCGGCGAAGATCGAATCGTCAAGCAGGATTTCCTTGATCGCAAGCGGCGCTGCGCTGTATGAAATAGAGACCAAAAAACCGGTTCGTCCATCGGAGGAGGAGATGTGGCGCAATCCCGATCGCGCAGTGCGAAACTGCGGGTGGCCCGGCGGACCGAGACGCCGGCGATTGAGCGGAGGGGGCTGGCGAGTGCTTTAGTATTGGCACCGATCAGCGGCTTGAGACTGCTGCCTATGGTGACAACGGATTGACCGAGGAACACGGAGGTTCTGATGACCCGCGAGACCAAGATCGGGCTTCTTGTCGGACTGGCGTTCATCGTCGTATTCGCCGTGCTGCTGTCGCACACGGGCACGGTCCCGCCGCCGGGCGAAAGCCCGGTCACGGTGATCGCCCAGAACACTCGCCGAACACGCCGGTCGTGGACACGGTGTGCAGGGCGAAATCACCCACCCCGAACCGCCTCCACGCCGGTTGCCGCGCCGGGCACCCACCCAGCCGAGGCGGTCGGACCGGCTCCTAGGCTTCGGTGAACGCCGACCGGGCCATGATCTGCCGAACCCGACGGCGTTCGATGCCGCCGAAGCCACGGCGAACTCGCGAGTGCGAGCCGCCAGGGAGACGATGGCTCCGAGTTGCGGCTGCCGTCGCAGCACGCGTCGCGTTGCCCGACCGCCGATGGCCGGTTCCCGATCCGACGCGACCGTTCCGCCTCCGATGGTCTCGTTGCCTCCGACGGACACCTCGACCGGGTGGCCCGAGACTGGCTTCCGGGGGCGACAAGCCGGTCTCCAGACAGCCGCTAAGCGACGGAGTACGTCGTTCAGAGCAAGGACAGCTTGACCAAGATTGCCCAGAAGTACTACGGCTCGCCCAACCCCAAGTACATCAATCTGATCGTCAATGCCAACGAGCTGAAGGATGCCAACACGGTGGCGGAGGGGCAGAAACTCGTGATCCCCGAGCTGCCGCCGGACATGTTTGAGGGCTCGTCAAGGCCGGCACCCGCCTGGTCACGGACAAGCCGCGGACCATGAGCCTGGAAGAACTTGAGCAGGGACTGTCCGGCCGCAAAGCGAGCAAGCCGACCTCGGCGGAGAGAACCTCGTGCCGGCGGGGCGAAGCCGCCGGCAGGTACCGGCGAGAAAGTGATGACCGTATCGGATCAGCCGGACAAGGCGATGACCTTCGATCTGACCAAGCTGGATGCCGATGGCAACCGCATCAAGCCGTCGGCTCCTGGCACGACACCAAAGACAAGTTGGCCGGCAAGGCGAAAAGCGCGGCAAGGATGGTAAGGGCCTCCCCGGCAAGAAAGGAAGGACGGCAAGGAGATCAAGGACGCCAAGGAGCCAAGGCCTTCCGCGAGAAGGAGACGCGACCGGGCAAGAGCCTGCTGGCATCGGAGACCCGAAGAGCGGCGAGATGTACCGCTGGTACGAAGTCAAGCCCAAGGACACCCTGCAGACCATCGCCCGCGAGAACCTGGGGTCGTCCCAGCGGTGGCAGGAGATCAAGAAGCTGAACCCGGGGCTGGACCCGCAGAAGATGAAGCCGGGCGAGCGGATCAAGGTGCCTCGGGCCAAGCCGGTGTTCGATCGCTGCCGACCAGGCAAGGATGGCGGCATGACCATCCCGCGGATGCTGGTGCTGCTGGTCGGGCTGTCGGCGATCGGGATCGCCGTGGTGGCCATTCGCGTTGAAGAGGGCCGGGTGCTGCGGCGGATTCAGGAGTATCAGCGCGAGGAGACCGAGGCCCGGCAGGAGATCCGGGCACAGGAAATGAAGCTGTGGACGCTGCGGTCGCCGCCGACCATTCGGGAGCGAGCGGCCCAGTTGGGCCGGCGGCGGCCGCTGCCTCCGGTGCCCCGCGCGGGGGCGAAGCAAGGTACCGCGAGAAACGGTGAATCAAACGGGGACAAAGTCCGGCCGGCATCGATCAACGCCCGCGCATGGCGCAGGTGTTGATCGTGCTGTTGTGTCTGTGCCTGCTGGCCTTGATCGGGCGGCTCGTCTACATCAACACCGTGATGGGGCCGGAGCTGCGGCAGTACTCCTACAAGCGACAGACCAGCACCATCGTGCTGCACGGCTCGCGCGGGGTCATTCTCGATCGTCGATACCGGGTGCTGGCCGGCAGCACCGACCAGTTCCGGTCTACGCCGATCCGCACGTGATCGACGATCCGATGAGGACGGCGACAACGCTGTCCGGCGTTCTGGGCCTGTCGCGCGGCGGACATCCTCGCCAAGCTCGAGCAGCATGCCGACCGGAGTACGTCGTGCTTGTGGCGCGGGCCGGAGAACAAGCGCAAGGAGCTGGAGTCGCTCGATCTGCGCGGCGTCGGCGTCCAGCGGGAACCCGGCGGACCTATCCGATGGGCATGCTGGCCGCTCACCTGCTCGGGCACGTCAGCGGAGAAGGCCACGGCGTCAACGGCCCCGAGATCCAGGGGCTGGAAGGCATCGAGAAGTTCTACAACGCCCGGCTGAAAGATACGCCCGGCCAGCGGACGGTGTTCTGCGACGGTCAGCGGCGGGCCATGTTCCAGGAGCCGGATTCCTACGTCGCACCCAAGAACGGCGCGCACGTCGTGCTGACCATCGACACCAACATCCAGGAGAAGCTCGAGGAGCAGCTCAAGGCCCGCGTCGAGTTCCACAACGCCGAGTGCGGCGTCGGCGTGGTGATGAACCCCAAGACCGGCGAAATCCTGGCCCTGGCGAACTATCCCACGTTCGATCCGGCCCACGCCGGCAACGTGCCGCTTCGACCTGCTGCGCAACCGCGTGCTGACCGACCCGGTCGAGCCGGGCAGTGTGTTCAAGCCGTTCATCATGTCGGCGGTGCTGACGCACATGCCGCCCGTCGCGACGGAGGTGATCGACTGCCACAACGGCTGCTGCAGATCGGCAACGCGCAGCTGCACGACTCGCACCCGTACGGGGCGCTGACCGTCGATCAGGTGCTGGCCAAGTCGAGCAACATCGGCATGGCCGATTCGCTGGGCATGCGGCTGGGCAACGCCAGAATCTACCACACTGCTGCACCTGCTCGGCTTCGGCGAGAAGACGGGCATCGACCTGCTCGGCGAGGACCGCGGGCTTGATGCAGCCGCTGAAGCGATGGACGTCGGTCTCGACGGCGTCGGTGTCGATGGGCCAGGAGATCGCGGTCACGCCCATTCAGATGGCCACCGCGTTCAGTGCGATCTGCAACGGCGGGCATCTGCTGCGGCCGCGGGTGGTCGCGGCGGTGGTCGGCGATGACGGTGAGATGATCGAGGATCACACCGCGGCGGAAGAGCGGCGACAGGCGCTGGATCCGGACATCGCGCACGAAATGGTCGAGATGCTGCACCAAGGTGGTCACCGAGGGCACGGGCAAGGACGTGCAAGCTGGATCACTGGCAGGCCCTGGGCAAGACCGGCACGGCCCAGATCCCGCACATCGGCAAAGGTCGCGTGGCTATGAGCCGGGGCGTATCTGGGCACGTTCATCGGTGCGGCCCCGGCGAGCGATCCGGCGGCGGTGGTGCTGGTGATGGTTCGGCATCCCAAGAAGAACGGCTACTATGGCGGCGCGGTGTCGCTGCCGGCGGTGAAGGAAGTGCTGAACTTCACGCTGAACTACCTGAACGTGCCGCACGAGCTGGTGCCGCCCAGGGCGGAAGGGCCGGTGGTCATGGGTGCGACGGACCGGCAGCGGGAGACTGAGCAGCCTACGCGACGATGGTTGGGCAGTGACGGTTAGGATATCCCGACGGATCAGCAAGTGCGATCGGGAGTAGCGGAACATGTCGAGCGGGCGGGAAAAGGGAATGAACTTCAGTCGGCTGGTGCAGCAGGCCGGGCTGGTCGAGCATTGGGCGGGCGGCAGTCGATCCAGTCATTCACCTCGGTGGTCGAGGACTCGCGGAAGGCGGGGCCGGGCTCCTGCTTCGTCGCCGTTCGCGGCACCAAGGCCGACGGACATCAGTTCGTGGATCACGGCGGTCGCGGCCGGGGCGGCGGCGATCGTCTGCGAGCAGCCGGTCGATGTGCCGCGCGAACGTGGCCGTCCTGCAGGTGCCGTCGGCCCGCGGCGCGGCGGGGCGGCTGGCGTGCGGTGCTGACCGGGCTGGATGCGGCGCTGCGGGAAGAGCGACTCAAGATCGTCGGCATCACCGGGACGAACGGCAAGAGCACGTTCTGCTATCTGGTGCAGTCGATCCTGCGAGACGGCGGACGAGCCGACCGCCCTGCTGGGCACCGTGCAGTACGACCTGCTGGCCCGCAAGATCGAAGCGTCGATGACCACGCCGCCGGCGGTCGACCTGGTCGGCTATCTGGCCGAGGCGGTGCGGGCCGGCGCGACCCACGCGGTGATGGAGGTCTCGAGTCACGCCCTGGACCAGGGCCGCTGCGACGGCCTGCGGTTCGCGGTCGGGCGTGTTCAGCAACCTGACCGGCGATCACCTCGACTACCACGGCGACATGGAGGCGTACCTGCGGGCCAAGACGGCTGTTCGACGGCCTCGACGCGGATGCGGTGGCCGCCGTGAACCGCGACGATCCGGCTGTTCATCAATAATTTTCTTCTCATACTCAATTTCCAGGTATGAATGGGTGTTAAATTTATTTTTTAATTCGTCCCGCCAGTAATCGTTAAGTATAAGAGCAAGCTTATGCCCGGCTCCCTCAGGATCGTCAGCTTCAGATTTATTGATGGCAACAAAAAGCGAATCTGTATCCCCGTATAATACTTTATAACCTTTCAACTCAAGGAAACTCCTGCTCCCTAGTAGCAGAAACTGCCCTGTTCCTGTTATTGCAGAAGGCAGATCAGGGTGATAGAATCTGCACCCCGAAGAGCCCATTACTCCATAGAAGCTGTTCATCAATAATTTTATTGCAATCGAAAGCGGTTTATCTTTATTTTTTTTAGCTTCAGCTCTTTTCTCCATAAGGTCTTTTATAAAACCCGGAAGGATATTTTCTGTTGACGAGAATCTTATATTCACAGGTGTATTTACAGGATTTTCAGCAGCCTTAAGCCTTGACAGAGGATCAATATTAAAGCTCATTATTATAGAGGGATAAAGACTCTTGAAATCAAGTACAATAACATTCTCGTATATACCGGGCTGAGGATCCATTACATAACCACCCGCAGCATGCCGGGTCAAGCGTATACTTTTAACATCGGGAGCTGCAAATCCCTTCTTATGGAGCTTTGGCAGGTATACGTGATCAAATGCCGCAGTCATCATTCCGATTTGTTCAATAACAAGACCTGATATAATTGACCTTCTCACCAGCAGATCTATCACTCCTGTTTTTTTAATAATTTTATTTACAAGAACTGCATCCTGCAGGTTATATTCTGCAAGTTTAATCTTATCTGCCTGAAAATACTTCTCTATTTCTTCAACCTTGTTCTGATCCGAAGCAATCAGTTTTCCCTCCCCTAACACTTCCCGGGCTACTGTTTCAAGCTTAAAATCATCGTACGAATAGAATACGGACCTTAAAGCAGAAGGTGCATCTATTAACAATCTCCCCTCCACAGAAGCAAAATAACCTCCGGCTCTTCTGAACTTATACATATTTCCTGATCTGCCTCTTCCCAGGTTAAAGTCTATTTTGTATTCCCGGCATTTCGTTTCAAGAAACGCCAGATCAAATCCAATGACGTGCCATCCTGTAATAATATCAGGATCCTCCGCATTCAGATATGAAAAGAAAGCATTAAGTACTGCCTTCTCATTCTTTAAAAAAATTACCTCTCTTGTATTTTCCTGATTCCCGACCATAAAAACTTTTTCACTATCAGTGCCCTTTCCGGTTATATGGATACCGATACAGTAGAGTTGGCTGTTTCGAACACCGGTTTCAATATCAATTGATGCAATTTTAAATTCAGGAAAATATTCAGCTGGCTCAACGAAAGGATTTATATATGTGTTTATCCCGTTTACCGGTTTAGGATCACTTGTTAGTTGAATGGAGCAGTAAATCGATTTTTCCATTAAATATCTTCTAACAGGGTCTAAATCGGATTCATAAGTAATAAACCCTCTTTCCTCAAGCTGCAGCGCAGACTTTTTGAGATCGGATTGAGAACTAAAATAAACGGCATCAAGGGGCTCCCCCGAAAAATTGGTAAGTTCAACATTCTTTCTTTTATAGCAAGTTTCCAGTTCCTCCCCGGGAAGAGATCTATTGACAAAGAAGACGGGTTTATTAGTTATCAGAATTTCAACATAACCGGAAGGACCGGTTGCACAAAGTTTAATAATGTTCTTGTTACCCGAATCGTACCATCCGGATGTTAATATATAGAAGATCTCAGATTTCATTGATAATTCCTGTTTAAAATATAGGAATTACGGTTCAGGTATGGTATAAAAAGGAGGGACTTTTAAACTTACTGACTAATTCCGGTCAATAAGATAGAGTTAATCACCGTATGGAAATCATCCACGAAACGGGATTTAATAATAAATGCGTCAGCGCCTGCTGACCGTGCAGTTTCCCTGTATTGCTCTTCCTGATGCAGACTCATAATAATTATTTTTATTGCCGGATTCATTTTCTTAATAATCCTGGTAGCTTCGATCCCACCTATTCCCGGCATCTGTATATCCATTATAACTATATCCGGATTATCTGATCTGATCATTTGAATGGCTTCTTCAGCGCAGGAAGCAAAACCGCCAAATTGTAAGCTTTCATTCAATTTGAGAAAACTTAATACACTTTTAATGAAATTGAGATTATCATCAACGAACAAAATTTTAGGCTTAATTAGAATTCCTGCTAATGTTGAGGTCAAATCTTCAAAATTTCAACTTTAATTACAATCAGGAAATACCTTAAAAGGGGAAGGATTTTTACCCTACTGGTTTGAGGAAACTATGCCGTTCCTGATGGCATATCTTACCAGGCCTGCAATGTCATTTATGCCAAGCCGTTCCATCAGCTGCATCCTGTGAGTTTCGACCGTTTTTACGCTTACATTAAGCTTATGGGCTATTTCTTTGGTGGAATTACCTTCTGCAATCAACTGAAGTATTTCACGTTGTCTTGTTGTAAGCAGATTAAAAATGTTCTGGTCGGATTCATTTTCAGCAGGTGCGGCGGTTACCCTTTTCAGGTAATTCTCTACTACGTGTTTTGAAATTGAGGGACTCAGATATACTTTTCCCATCGCAATTGCCCGTATCGCAATTTCAAGCTCGTTGGGCGCAGTATCCTTCAACAAGTAACCTACCGCGCCTGCTCTTAGCGCCTGAACAACATATTCTTCATTCGAGTGCATCGAGAGAATTGCAACTTTAACATCAGGAAATTCTTTAGATATCCTCACTGCTGTTTCCAAACCATTTAATTCAGACATTGCTATATCCAGCAGTACTATATCGGGACTGGACTGTTCTATCAATTTCAGTGCATCCCTGCCATTATCAGCTTCGGCAACGACCTCAACATCGTGCATTTCATTTAAAAGTGATCGTATTCCCGCACGTACCAAAGCGTGATCATCAGTTAACATAATTTTAATAGTTTCCATAATTAAATTTTCTTATGTAATGGAAAAACAGCGTGAATATCCGTTCCTTTACCAGGATTAGAATTTACATTTAATCTCCCGCCTGAAAGTTCAACCCTTTCCTGCATACCAAGTACACCAATTGTAGCTCCCGATATCGCTTTTTTCACCGCATTATAAACATTAAAACCAATGCCGTTATCAAAAACCCTTAAATGAAGTTCATCATTCTCCTCCCATATTTCAACGGAAAAAGAAGTCGCCTGGGAATGTTTAATTATATTGGTTACAGCTTCCTGTGCCAGCCTGAAACAGGTGATTTCCAGCTCCGGCGGGTATCTTTTGTTTACTGAAGAAATTACTTTACCGCTTATATTGGTTCTTTGAGCCTGTTTGTCAACATACCATCTCAGAGCGGATAGCAATCCCAGGTCATCCAGCATAGAAGGTCTTAGATCAAGTGAAAGACTCCTTACCTGCGAAAGAGCATTTTCTACCAGCTCAACATTTTCATTCAGTTGCGGAAGCATCTCTCCGTGGTTTTTTAGTCGTAAAGCTGTCTGGAGATTAATCTTTATTGCAGTAAGCACCTGGCCTATCTCATCGTGAAGCTCTCTGGCTATATGTCTCCGTTCAGCTTCCTGTATTTCTATTAATCTGCGTGAGAGGATCTTCAATCTTTCCTGTGCAGAATGAACCCTCTGGAATAATCTTTCCTTTTCCTTCTCAACTTTTCTTTGTTCTGTAATATCGTGAAATACTATCACATTGCCAATCAGCGAGCCTTTATCATCATTGATATAAGAAACCGTAGTCAGAACAGATCGTTCACTCCCCGATAATCTGTTCTTAAGTACTTTAACGGAAGTCCCGTTCCCATTTTTACCTAATTGTTTTAAAGAAAGACTGCTGTTCCTGTTATTTTCAGGAAAAATTGTTACTATCTGCTCAAACGCCTTACCCAACGCATCTGCCTGCTTAATGCCGGTAAGCTTTTCTGCAACGGGATTAATAAGCAGTATAGCTCCTTCGGTATCTGAGGCTATCAAGGCATCCCCGATATTTTTTAAAACAGTCCCAAGCCACTTTTCACTTTCCTTTAGTTTCCCTTCGATCTTGCGTTTGTACAAAGCCATCTGGACAGTAGTGCGCAAAACTTTTTTATCGTAAGGCTTAAGGAGGTATCCATAAGGACCTGTTATCTTGGCTCTCTCAAGTGTATTTTCATCTGAATAGGCAGTTAAATAAATTACAGACGTGTCACTCTCTGACTGTATAAATTCAGCTGTCTGAATCCCATCTATATTTCCCCTTAGGCCGATATCCATGAGCACCAGCTCCGGATGGTGACTTCTGACAAGCTCTATTGCTTCCTCCCCGGAAGATGCTATACCGACTACATTATAGCCCAAATTATCCAATGCAGAGGCAATATCCATTGCAACAATGCGCTCATCCTCAACTACCAAAATTTTTGCCTGTTCTACATCTGTCTCGGTAATCATCAATTTTTAAATTTTTACTGGTTTTTTAAGATAAGATAATTATGAATAAAAATTCTTGACCTGATAATCATTATTATATCTTTTTTATTTGTAAAGACAATCACAAAAAAAATCAATCATAAAACATTTTTATCCCACTCGGGAACTACATAATAAATAAGGGTATTCCTCATACCTACATTATAAAATAATCAGGAGGTAAATCATTTTGTTAAGATCAGTATATATAATTATATGTATCCTGTTTTTAAGCAGGATTGGATTCGGCTCAGTCTACTATGTTGATAAGGTTTCAGGATACGATGGTAATTCAGGTACATCAGTTACAACTGCCTGGAAAACAATATCAAAAGTAAATTCATTTTACTTCTCTCCGGGAGATAAAATCCTCTTCAAGAAAGGACAAACCTGGTGGGAAACTCTACAAATTACAGCAGACGGTTCTTCAACAGCCCCCATCACTTATTCCAGCTATGGATCCGGCAGCTATCCTTTAATAGACGGTTCATTATTGCGTGAAAATTGTATTTATATCAACGGAGCTCATAATGTTATAATTGAGTACCTGGAAGTAAAAAATAATACAGGAGCCGGAACTATAAGAATTAAATACTCGGCTAATATAGAGGCCAGAAGGAACAGGGTATATGTGACAGGACACGGAGGTTTTTTTATTGAACAAAGCAGCAATTGCGCTATTACAGGTAATGAGATATCTACTCCCCGTGCAATATACCCCAAACAAACCGATGGAATATATTCCCAAAGGAATAATGGAAATATTTACCGGCAGAACAATATATATATTTTCAATTCCCACCCTACAGAGCATATTGATGGTATTCAGAGTTATCTCGATAAGAATATCACCATACACGATAATCTGATCAGACAGGATAACCTTAAAACTAATTCACAGGGGATATATACAACTTACGGATCGGGCACGCATCTTTATTTTAACAATGTTATTGATTGCCCTAATACAGTTGCCGGAGTAATTACATTTAATAACCCTGTATCAACGACAGCCTTGCTAAACCTTTATCATAATACTGTTATTGGTAAAGGAGGCAATGTGCTGAGAGTTTCCGGGTATACAAACCTCATTTCTAAAAATAATATCTTTGTTGCAAGGAGTTCCAATTACTGCGTAATGTACATTACTTCTGATTTATCAAATTCAGTCATTGACTATAATTTATACTATAACGGAGGCAATGCTAAACTTCTTGTATATAAATACAGCATAAAAACTTTCTCAGACTGGAAAGCTCTTGGGTTTGACCTGCATGGAGTTAATTCGGGTCCCCAGTTAACAGATAATTATCAGTTGCCCCCCGGTTCCGCTGCATTGAATAAAGGTGTTAATCTTGGTGCGGCTTTCAGATTTGATAAAGCTGGTAGTACAAGACCGCAGTATAATGTAGATGTAGGCGCGTATGAAAATATGAGTATGAATAAACTTGAAAGCACAGAGACTGTGGAGACATTTGAACTGTCGCAGAATTATCCAAATCCGTTTAATCCCGCAACTACGATAAAATATTCAATCCCTTCAGAATCGGATGTTTCAGTTAAAGTTTACGATATAATCGGAAAAGAAGTTGCAACTCTCGTAAATACAAAACAAACCGCCGGTAATTATTCAGTTCAATTTGATGCATCCAATCTCGCAAGCGGCATATATATTTACCGTATAAATGCTGGCATTTTTACCGAAACAAAAAAAATGACCCTGCTTAAATAACAAAATTCCTTTCCACCCGAAAATCCGTTCGGGTGGAAGGCAATAAACTTCCTAATTTATGAAACCTCTCTTGTCTCTATCCGGCAATTCGACTTCTTTTAATCGTTTTATCAAATTATTTCCTGCTAACCATACTAATAGTCTTTCAAAAGTACTTCAATAGTCCTTTAATAGTCTTATCGCAGTAAGAGGTTTGTAAGACCATTGTAAGACTATTGTAAGACTATTATAAGACTATTGGGGATTTAAGAAAGAAGTGTACGGGCAAAAAAATAGTTCCTGGTCCGTGTTCACACTTGATAGTGTTTTCCCCGTAACTCTGGATTCTTTCGAAATATTTTTAATTATCGACCCCACCCCAACTGGATTGTAATGTTCTTAAAAGCCTAAAATCAACCCTGTTTTACCGGTATTTACGAATTAGATCCCAATGTAAAGCCGGTTTAACTCTGCGTGAAATCTGTCTATTACAGAAGAATCATTTTTGAAATCAAACTTTCGTTTTTGAATCTCCATTTTCTACAAATATCAGGTTAAGTAGAACTCTTTTTAGGGTATATCAGTAAATCAGGTCCTGTATCAAATCTCATTTCTCTTGTTTACATCCGGCCATAGCTATTTTTTTATTTGAAACTCTTCTTGCACTTTTTAAAAAGTGCTGTTTTGGATTGTTTCTCCATCTTTTTAAAAATGTTAAAGGGATGGAAGAGGCAATGATGATAATTTATAAATAGGGTAATGAACATTACCCTAACCTCTAAAAATCAGGCTTCAGAGCCCTCTAATTCAGGGTTTCCCCGATTGAATGCCCCAGGTGCAGGGAATAAGTTGAACTCCGTAAGTCAAGCCTTTCAGTTACAACGATTCGATAATAAGGCAATAGGAAGAATTCAACGACAAGGAGTAAAAAAATGTATAACAAATCTGCACTACTGATCATATTTCTTTTGTTATATAATGTAAGTTCTGCAACAGTATATTATGTGGACGATATATCTGGAAATAATGTAAATAGCGGGACAACTACCAGTACAGCCTGGAAAACCATCGCAAAGGTTAATGCAATGACTTTTGCACCCGGCGATCAGATCTTATTCAAAAAAGGTGGAATATGGTACGAAAGCCTCACTATTAAATCGTCCGGAACCAGCAGCAGCCCGATAATCTATGGCGCATACGGCAGTGGTAATTACCCGGTTATCGATGGTTCATATTCAAGAAGCAATTGTATATATCTGTATGGGAAGAATAATGTAATAATACAGAATTTTAAACTGCAGAATGCAACGGGTTCGGGACAGGTAAGGGTATGTACAGCTTCAAACGTTAAAGTGTCAGATAATCAGATTTTTGTAACAGGTCACGGCGGTGTTTTTATTGAAAATAGCAGTTACTGCATTGTATCTCGCAATTCAATAACAACACCTTCGGGATCATTTGATATACAAACAGACGGTATCTATTCACAGCGCAACAGCTATAATACTTACGACGGGAATAGTATTGTAATTACAAACACTGCAGCAACACCTCACGTCGATGGAATACAGAGTTATATAGATAAATCATTAACCCTGAAGAATAATTATATTTTTCAAAACAATAATAAAACATTTAACTCGCAGGGAATCTATGCAACCACAGGCTCAGGTACACACATATATTTTAATAATGTGGTCAACTGCCCAAATACCATTTCTGCTGTAATAGGTTTCAGGAATTTAACTGCCGGCACGGGAACCGTGAGAGTATATCATAATACATTAATAGGTAGGGGCGGAAGTGTACTATATGTCACCGAAGACCCGAACCTGATAGCAAAAAATAATATTTTTATTGCAACACTAACCGGTGCTGAAATAATTAAACTTACCACAATAAATTCCTTTTCTAATGTAAACAATAATTTATATTATAATGGCGGAGGTACAAGAGCAGGATCTTATAATGGTTCAATAAAAACATTTTCTCAATGGCAGGCGCTTGGTTTAGAATCAAATGGCGTATTGTCGAATCCAGGGCTTGAATCTAATTATACTTTGAAAGCAGTCTCAGGCGCCATAAATAAAGGAATTGATCTCGGGACTGCATACAAGTTTGATAAGGGGGGAAGATTAAGACCGCAAATGAATGGTACCGACATCGGCGCATATGAAAGTATGTATGTCCTTAAAGATAATGGAGATAATACCGGCGATCAATCGCCTGTTAAATTTGACCTGTCACAAAATTACCCTAATCCTTTTAACCCTTCCACACAGATTAGATATTCGCTGGCCACGGCATCTGAGGTTACTTTAAAAATATATGATATTCTTGGTAAAGAAGTTGCCACTCTTGTTAATGAGACAAAAGGTGCCGGAGATTACCAGGTACAATTTGACGGCAGCAGTCTTTCAAGCGGAGTTTATATCTATCAGCTAAAAACAGCTTCTTTCGTTGAATCAAAAAAGATGACCTTAGTCAAATAAATAAGATATAGTTTTTGTTTCCTTCCTTGCCCCGGCACGTGTCGGGGTTTTTATTGTAAATCTCATCATCTAACAACTTCATTATATATATTGCTGCAATGAAAATGCACTACCTGTTTATAATTATGCTCTTTTTAATTCCAGGTTCAGGCTGCAGTACGCCTCACCCGAAGGGTAATATTTTTGTAGATGCGCTTAACGGGAATGATGCCAATCCGGGTGATACTCCCGATAGGGCAGTTAAAACCTTTGAAGTTATTAATAATTCTAAATTTCATCCAGGAGATACAATCTTTTTAAGATCAGGATCGGTATGGTATGAAAAAATCCGTCTCTCATCTGGTGGAAGCCGGAAAAAACCAGTTGTGATTACTTCATACGGTTCTGGAGCTAAACCGGTAATTGACGGACAAAAGATAAGGGATAATAATATCTATATCTACAAAGCAAATTTTGTAGAGGTCAGCAACTTAGATCTGAAGAATGCGGTGGGCGAAGGAAGTATTAGAATTGCTTATGGTAAAGAGATAGTTATTAAGAATTGTGATTTTCTGATTACAGGACACGGAGCGGTACTGATAGAAAATAGCAATGATTGTATTATTACCGGAAATTTTATTACTTCTCCATCCGGTATGATAAATGCCCAAACCGATGGTATTTATTCACAACGTAACAATAAGATCAGGATCGAGAATAATAAGATAATTCTAAGAAATGATCAGCCGGATCAGCACCTGGATGGTATACAGAGTTACCTTGATCAGGATATTACTATCAGCGGCAATTTTATTTATCAGGATAACTTAAAGACTAATTCACAGGGAATTTATACAACAAATGCTCAAGGGAGGCATATTTATTATAATAATATAGTTTACTGCCCTAATACTCTCGCTTCCGTTGTGGGATTCCGTAATCTCGACAAGGGATACGGCAGTCTCGAATTATATAATAACACTTTAAAAAGCAGGGGCAGCAATAATCTTTATATAACGGAAGCAGAATATGTAAAAGCATATAATAATATTTTTATTACATCCGCAGCCGCATATATTATCAATCTGACAAGCCGGATAAAAGATCCTTTAAAGAGTTTTAATCATAATCTTTATTTCAGAAATGGAGATGGAAATATTGTAAATTATCCTGCTGCGGGAGGGGGTATGACTTTTAAACAATGGCAATCGGAAGGTTTTGATCAGCAGAGTATAATGGCTGATCCTAAGCTGGATAATGATCTAAATCTAACAACCGGATCCCCCGCCATAGATGCGGGAGAAAATATCAAGTTATTTAATAATGATTTTAAAGGAGCTGACCGGAAAAAGGGGAAAACAACAGATATTGGAGCAGTTGAGTATTCAAAATGATAATATTTAATGTTCGTAGCTGAACTCACTACACATAACGGGCAGCACATCCGTCATAACCTGCTGGTATTTACGGGTTATATTTTTAGGATCGAAAATACTGAAAGCACCGGTATTCTTAAGATGTATTATTTCATTCCTGTAAAAGGAGTTATTTGTTATGAGTTCAACAAGCCCCTTCTTTATGTCATTTACGGAATAAGGGTTAACTGCTACGCCTACGTTGTTAAAAAATCCTTCAAACCCGACTACACCTTTTGAACAAAGTATGGGTGTACCATTAAAAAGTGCTTCGGCATAAACCATTCCGAATGACTCACTGAGACTCGGGAGAACAAATGCTGCTGCCGCTGCATGATATTTATCTATATCTGCATTGTTGATGAATCCCAGGAATTCAACCTTATCTTCGAGCTTAAAATTTCTTGTCCATTTCTTTACCTTCCATTCATAATCTCCCCTTCCTGCAAGCTTTAAATTAATCTGAAGGTTTTTAATTTCTGCAACAGCTTTAAGAAGCCTTTTCAGATTTTTCCCTTTCACATCTTTCTTTGTGAGTCCCATAGCAGTAAAAAAGTAAGGATCTTGCTTTGGATTTACCTCCGGATTAAAATCTCTGATGATGATATTGGGAAGGTGCACAAGTTTATGTCTCAGTGATCTCTCAAAAAATTCTCTTCCGAAATGTTTTCTCAACAAGGTAAGCATTGAAGGAACAAGATAAAAAATATTTGAAGCGCTCTGCAGGATTTCTTTGGCCATAGGATGGAGATCAGGTCTGTACCGGAAAACCTTGAAATCAGTGTTCCTAAGCGTAAGAAATAATGGTATGTTCAACTTGCGGTGAATATGATATCCTAAATATCCCTCAAATGTTACCTTGTGAGCGTGAATTGCGTCGATATCCCTGAATGAAATAAGATTTTGTTCTTCTGCAGCGGAGACAAAATCGAGTGCTCTGGTTAGATGGTTTTTTAATAAAATGCCATATGGCAGCCCGAATGCATTAACAATAAGGTGACCTCTCTGATCTATCTGGATTTTTTCTTCCTTAAAACTGGTGACTCTCATAAGGTCTATGATGCGGGCATTGGAGAAAGTGAGTGAATTTTTAATAAGATTATTAACTGCAGTTGTGATTTTCCTGTTTTTCCTATCCCTGAGCTCGTATGAAATATGAAGTATGGAGATCATTCCGGCTCCTCATCGTCTTCATTTTGAGATAAGAGTATAAAATTGTTCCGGTCAAATTTTTTCATAATTACAATAAGGTAGCTCAGGATAAAAATTGAACCTGTCAATACTCCCCCGTGGAATAAAGTCGACTCCTGCAGGTTAACAATTAGTACAGCTATTATAAACCAGGTCCATATCTGTTTTTCACCAATCTTATGCAGATTTAGAAAATAGGAAATAATCATTAATAAAAATAATACGGAACCTAAAATTCCTACTTCATTAATCAGATCTATATAACCATTGTGAGCCTGTTTCGGGAGCCATATATAAATTTGGTAAAGCTTCAGAATATCATTATTTGTAATAACCCAGAAACTCTGATACCCGGTGCCAAGCCATATATGTTTTTGTGCCTCATGAAATATATCAGACCAAAGATCTGTTCTGCCGGTAAATGTGATATCCTCACCAAAATAACCAAGAAAGGTACTTACCAGATCAGGAGTTGCTATAAAGGCATATATAACAAATATTATCAACGAGCTAATAGTAATAAAAGAGAGAAACCTTCCGGCGTTTATTTTTTTAAACTGATTATCGATAAAAAAGAGAAAGCCCGCACCACATAAAATAAAGAATGCAAACATCGCTGTACTGCTTTTTGATCCGAAGAGAAGTATTGAGGATAATATCATTATGATGAAGGATAATAATTTACCGGGAATAGTTGCATATTTAAACGCAAAAGCCCATACCAGGAGACAGACGAGAGCAGCCTGTCCAAGATGGTTCTTTGAAGCTGCCAGGCCACGCCAAATGCCGTAATCATCAAGAGCACCAGGTATTGTAAATACTGATATAAAGCTCAGAATGACAAACAATGCACTTACAGGCTTTAAATATTTAAGTATCTGTTTATCACTCTTTATGTATAATAAGGAAACAGTTGAAGCAAATACAATTGTAAATAACTGGAACCATCTCTTGAAGACAATGAAGCTGTACTCCGACCAGAGCATCGATAGTACACACCAGAGGATAAATATGTAAAGGAATTTTTCTTCAAGTATGAACTGTGAGAAGACACGCATCTTTGGAATGAGAGCTATTAACGCAAGAAAAAACATCGTTATAAAGACAATCTGATTGGTAATATTGGATGTTGCAACTTCACTTACATCAAGGATTCTTTCTCTGAAAGGGAGTGAAGTACCAAAAATATTGAAGAACACGACCATGAAGAATGCAACTCTGGCTACAATGGCATAGAAATTTCTTTTCTCAACCTTTTCACCAAACTCTATTACCTGCGGATAATAACTATCAGTCAATTCAAGCATAAATATTCATAAAAATTAATTGTTTGATTTGCAATATTGTCCCACGAATACTTTGATCTATTAAGTTTGGAGATATCTTCTTCTTTTTTTGCCCTCTGATCATCTGAAAAAAATACCCTGATCTTACTGGCAAGATCTTCAGGTGTATTTTGATCGAGGAGGATACCGCTTTTATCCTCTTCAATTACTTCCTCAAAATCCCCTACCCTTGATGCAATCACCGGCTTACTGAAAGAGTAAGCAAGATGAATTAAACCGCTGTGGTATATATTTTTATATGGAAGTACAAGTACATCGCTTGAAATAAAGTAAGCAGCAACGTCCTCGTTTGAAATAAAGCTGAAGTTATAATGTATCTTTCCGTTCGTGGTTATCTCTCTGATCATACTTTCATATTTTACTTCCGTTTCTTTATTCTGTGGAGCGCCTGCAATTATCAATTTATAATTGTCTTCATTCTTAATAATATTGAAGGCATTCAGTAATGTGTCCAGCCCTTTATAGTCCCTGATTCCTCCAAAAAATAAAAGAACTTTGTCCCTTATATTCAGACTAAATCTTTTCCTTGCAGCTGCTTTTGAAAGGTTTCCCATAGGTAAATAAAAATCAAAATTCCCATGCGGAATCACACGGATCTTTTCCGGAACAATATTAAAATCCGTGATGATTTTGTTTCTAATAAAATTCGAATGTGCAATTATACCGGTGCTGCACTTGTATACTAATTTCTGCAAAAGGAAATCATACACCTTTGCACTATGAGGAAGCACATTATGTGCAGTATGAAATAGCTTTTTCCCTGTAACTTTCAGGAATAAATAAAAGAGTATCTCATCCCGCCTTCTGAAGAATTGATAATGCACTACACAATTATTACTGCTTCCGATCAATTTGTACATGCGTCTGAAATAGTTTAAATAAGAAATTATTTTTTTAATCTTACTTTCTTTTTTATCCTTTGAAGGGGCCCATTTTAGCATCCGGAATTTATGTGTTAATCCGGTTTCTTTATTAGAAGGGACGATAAGCAGCACCTCCATTCCCTTTTCGTAAAGGCCATTGCATAAACAAACTGAATAATCATTGCCAATTGAGGCATCTACCATAATAATTTTCATTCTCTCTCTTAAAAAGAAATGCACCCGTTCAGGTGCACTTCCTCTCTGTAGGTTCGGATTAAGAATATTTATTTAATAATGGATAAATCATCCATATATCCGGTCACAATGCCTCCCTGGGCAAGTCCTGATTTTGTATTCATCCAGATTTCGATAAACCTTGTGTCCTGATCAATATTAAAGTTAAGAGAATGTTGCTGCCAGTCATTACCTGCGGGAATTTCAGCAAATAAAAGCGGCTGATTGAAATCACCGTTCTTCATAAGACGTATCTGAACAGATCCGGTAACCATTTTAAGCCAGAAGGAAAGCGTATAGGTCTCGTTAAAATTCATATTTGTTGTAAACACGTGCTGATAGATACCTCCCCAACTTCCGGATTCAGGGTCAGGGTTAGCCTGTGATTCTATATATGTAATTTTTGATGAATATTCACCAGCTTTTTTATCCTCAGCAGTAAGGGAGAAGAATCTAAAGAGCGGCTGGCCTGCAAATCTTTCAAGCCAATAATCAGGAAAGGTTCCATTTGATGTTTCTTCAAAGCCAGGATTTTTAACAAGATTTAATTCGGGTGCAGTTGCACTTTCAACCTTACTTCCAGAATAACGGCCATAAGTTGTAAAAACAAAAACCCTGTAATAAGCCGGTATACCTGTCCTGAAATTATGGTCTGCGTACTCAAGATCATCGATCGATTTTGTCGAATAAATCATTTCACTTGAAAGTTCAGTAACATCAGGAGTTGTGCTTCTATAGATTCTGTATTCGACAAAATCCGGGTCATTGGTTCGTTCCCATTTAATTGTTATCGAATTGCTTGTTACAGTTGATACATCAATCGGTAACATATGACCTGGCTGGGGAAGAATAAATGCGCCTAAATCTGCTGATTGCTCCGATAAAAAGATCCTGGTTCTTTGCCCTACCACTCTGCCGTCATCAAGATATTTTTCAATCCTTATTTCCTGCTCACCTTGTGCAACCCTGAATATCTCAAATTTACCTGCATCATCTGTGCTGACTTTCCAGTTAGCTACATCACCTACCTGAATTGTAGCGCCCGCAAGGGGATCCTGCTGCATATAAACCTGTCCTGTTATTTTCAGGTTTCCATAAGGGGTGGTATCCGGGTCTGTGTTCAAAATATCACACCCCGAAATTAACAACAAAATCAGTACTGCATTTAATCGTAATATTATATTCATAGTTTCTCCTAAAGCAAACTCATTATAGATTTAAAAGTAAAAATCATAAATGATGCCATTTCAATAATTGTATTTTTTGATTAAATGGTGAATATTCTAATAGCCGTAGTTCAATATTTGGATTGCTAATGCAGAACTTAAATTGATATTCTAATTTTACTACAAGCTTTTCAGTTTGATTTTTCTTGTAAATAACCTGAATAAATCTTTTATTCCTTCAAGCCAAAACCCACTTATAAATATGAATACACCAAGATAAAGTAGCTTAAGGACCGGTGAGGATATAAGAAGACTTAATAAGGCAAAGGGAAGCATCAAAATAACAGGCTTATAATATTTTATACTATCAGGTTTTATTTCCCTCTTTCTCAAATTATAATTGAAAAGAATCATTGATGAGACATTCATCAGCAGCAGGGAATAGGCAGCGCCTATATACCCTACGGCGGGTATTAGTAATAAGCTGCCACCGATACTGATTATAGAAGAAACAATGTTTACTTTGACTGGGACAGAGAAATATCCTGCTGATACGAGTGTGTAGCCGAGCAGGTTAGATAAGGATCTTAAATAAAAATTTAGCATTAATAGGGAAAACGCAAATGCTGATTCCCTATAAATCTGCGAGAAAAGAAGGGTAAGTATTTGTTCCCCAAACAGAAATGAGAGAAGTGTAACAAAAGCAAAAAATAGAGAAGAAAATCCTAATGATTTATTCATCAAACTTACAGCACCTTCTTTATTATTCTGACTAAAGAGTTTAGAAATATTTGGATAATATACTATTATGAACGATTGATAAATTCGTTTGCAGGCATCCGGAATTCTTCCGGCGACATCAAATAAGGCAATACTTGCAGTATTCAGATAGGCTCCGATAATAAAGATATTCACTCTGTCATAAACAAAAGTTAAAACATTATTCATATAAAGCGGGATGCTGAACCTTAAAAGATCTTTATATACCTCAAACGCAGGCAAATGAAAGTGTTTTTTGAATGGGATTAAAAAAGCCTGGATAATGGCCGATCCCGCGGTAGTAAACAGTTCAATATAAATTAAATTTAATAGAGTCAGGTCCTTTCTCAGGACAATGAATATGATCATAGCAACCCTTAACACGGCAGTTGTTGATTGTGCTATTGCATATTTCTTAAAATAGTTCAAACCCTGGAGAATGTTGTAAAATAAATCTCTAAGTCCGGTTGAAATGAAAATTACAGGTATTATAATAAAGTATCCGGCTATTTCTTCACCGAACAAATATAAAGTAAGCCTGCCCCCTGCATAAAACAGTGCCGCAGCGAGCACAAGAAGAATCGTTTTAAGGATAAGGATGGGGAAGAGTACGTTTTTAATTTCCGATTCTTCGCCAGCTAAAAACTTTACTACTGATATTTCAAGACCTAATCCGCTTAAAAGACTAACAAGTTGAATGACTGCCAGTATCAGGACATATATACCCAGATCGTGCTTTTCAAGAGTTCTGGTAAGAATCATAAAGCTGACGAAATGAAAGCAGATACTTACAATCGTTCCTATAGAGGCAGCCGCAGAACCTTTAATAAAGTTTAGCTTGAAGGATTTATCCATAATAGATTTTCGACCTTATATCAGATTTACAATTTTAATGTTTCTGATTTAAGATATTTTTTTTATCTGATTGGAAGAGATTATTTCCTGATATCCATTAGCCGGATATTTGATTACACTTTCTATCAATTGAACATATCTGGCCATCATTTTATCTCCGGATAAGCCTGAGACTACTTTAAGGGCATTATTTGCTAAACTTTCCCTGAGATCGGGATACATACACAGCATATGTAATTTATCAGCCCAATCAGACGGACTCCTGTCCCTGGCATAGAGAATTGAATTGGATGGAAATGTTAAAGAAAGCGTCTGCAATAAAGATGCAACCATTGGCAGTCCCATAGCCGCATACTCAAAAGCTTTTGTAGATAAGGCAAGATTCATATAGGAATTGCTTACATATGGCACTACACCAATATCTGATTCAGTAATAATGTACTGCACTTCCTCCAGGCTAACCCTCGAATTTAGGAAGATGGAATCTTCCAGATTCAATTCCCGAATCCGTTTTTCCAGATAGGCGCGATAGGTGGGATCATACCTGCCATAAATATTAAATACGCTTCCGGGGACGAAGGAAGTGAATTTCTGAAATGCTTCAATTACAATATGAACGCCGAATCTTTCTGCAACGGTGCCATGATATAAAACTTTAGCTTTTTCATCAATAGCATTGAATTCCCTGTTAATTTTAAAGTAGAAATTTTTACTTTCAGGAGTATTTAATACCAGGGTAATTTTATCATTCGGAACTCCTCTTTTTATTAAGATACGACGGCATCCTTCCGTTACGGTTATTACTTTATCAGCAAAAGCGGTTGACATTTTTTCTGCGAGAATAATCATCGGTATCAAAAATTTGTTCTTATTCTTCTTCCATTTTGACTCAAATAATTCCGGGGTCAGATCGTGAATATCAAGTATTACCGGAACTCCTTTAAGTTTCTGAATTAACGCAGTATAAACGTGAAAATCCGGCATATTATGAATCTGGATTACGTCATATTTCTGTTTCGAAAAAAGTACCTGCAGTTTGATAAACGTATACATGAAAAACATAATTGAAGTAAATATATATTTATATATTTTTTCCTGATTTACTTCTTTCAGAATTCTGTAAACAGTTATCTTCCCGTAAATTTCAGTTTTAGGCTGCCCGGGGGCAAATAAACATATCAGATCTATTTCATATCCTTTTTTCTCAAGAGCTTCAGCTTCTCTTTTTACTCTTGGATCAAAGGGATAAGTAGATTGTGATATCATACATATCTTTTTCATTACACCTGCCCGGAACTTCTAAAGAGTTTCGTCATAGGTTCGATTTTAGACAAACCTTTCTTAAATCGAGATACTTCCTTAAATGTTTTGATAAGTATAATATTGTTCACAGTTTGAACATTTAAAACTGTGTTACACTTTCTGAAATAGGAAGCTCCATCCCGCGGAAGTGCGTGCCAATATAAACCGGAGTATTTTGTTTCAATGTACTCAACAAGCTGCTCATAATATTTTAAAGGGTACTCTTCCAGCGTATCAGGCCGGTTATTGAAATTAATATAATCCGGATGAACATTGATTAGTACCATTCCTCCGTGGGCAGCAACCCAGTCTATTTTTCTTTTCCAGATATTGATATCCGTTTGCTCAAGAATAATAAATAAAGTAAAGTCCTGAACCAGGGTATATGGCATTTCAACATAGCCTGGTCTTGATTCTGTTCCCGGAACTATAAAGGGAAATATGGTACCCACTCCATCAGACTGTGGTTCAAAAGGATCGGTATCAAATGTTGAGAGATCATACTGGATGTTCAGGTTTCTGATCCAATCAAGATTATGATGCATTGCCGGAGATCTGAAACCTGCTGCATTCCATTCTTTGAGATAGTAATTAATTCTCTGCGCCCTCTCAAGAAATATTTTTTTTGATTTGTACAGCTTGCCATCATGGTATAATCCGTGTACACCTACTTCAAATCCGTTAGCTGTTAATACATCACGCAGTGCAGCAGATACTTTGTAACGCAGGGGAACAAAATTGAATGATGATTTTAAGCCTATCTTTTTTTCGAACTCCATAAGGCTGATCACTTTTTCGTGCCCTATCGCGGTTTCAACATCGTGGGTGATAAAGAAAGCAAACTGTTTTCCCTCGGGCCATCCGGTCCAGCCTGTAGGTGGTCTACCGGAATCTTTAAGTATGGGCCATAGACCCTCGCAATGTCTTAATTTTTTCCGGGCAACATACCGTCTTACAAATATCTGCCACTCTCTTGGAAGGTAAGGTTTAACGGAATAATAAGCATTGTTCATAGATTTTGAATTATTCATAACTCAGAGTTTGCCACTTTAGGCCTGCAGCTGATAGCCATACTTATATCCGTATCCATATCCATAACGATGTCTGAATGTAGATCTTTGAATCTGCCCCGCATTAATCACTATCCCTCTAATATTAATTTTTGATTGATTCATCTCCTGAATTCCCCAGGTGGCACTTTCTTTAAATGTGTACCCCGGTCGGACAACTAAAACAGCATCCTTCACAATTTTACCAAGCACCAGCGCATCAACAACTCTTGTGACGGGAGGGGTATCAAAAAGTATATAGTCATATGCAGAGTTATATAAAAGTTCGACCAGTGTTTTCATCCGATCAGAACTTATAAAATCACCGGAGTATTCACTGTATCCTCCTGATGGCAGTATATCAAGAGTTTTCACAGCTTTATTATAGATATATGGTGAAGTTACCTTTTTATTGATATAGCTGATTATCCCTGGAGATTCTGATGGTATATCGAATAATTTGGACAAAGATCCCTTCTTAAGATCACAATCAACAAGCAATACTTTTTTCTTTGCTAATGCCAGGGATATTCCAAGATTTCCAATTGTTGTGGTCTTGCCGGTACTTTCCTCGAAGCTAGTAAACATCATAATTTTGCGTTCATTTTCCATATCAGATGCAATTTTTGTTCTAAGTACTCTATAGGATTCCTTATACCCATCCTGTGCGCTCATCAATGTGACGAACCGGTGCTGGAAAGTTTCCGCAGATTTAATCTGTTCATAAAGCTCTTTCGAGTATTCCGGAATGATTGCAAAAATTGTGAATGGAAAATCGTTTTCTACATCATCCAGACTAATATGACGCTTGCTTCTCATTTCAACCAGAAATACGGCGAAGGTTCCCAGTATCATACTTAACAGAAATCCGGCAATGAGATTAAATAACTTTCGCGGTTTAACCGGAGTTACTGGTTCGTGTGCTGCATCCACAATAATAATATCCTGAAGCTTGCTTAATTCAGCCATCCTCATCTCTTCTCTTTTATCAAGCAGCATTGTGTACATTTTAGAATAAACATTTGTCTGCCTGGTAAGCTGTGCCAGACGGTTTTCCTGCTCCGGCATCATCTGCATTTTTGATTCATACTTCGACATCATTGATGCAAGCTTCTTATGTTTTTGATCGAGCGAATTAATAATGATATTATAAGAAGTAAGAGTATTCTCATTATAATTTGATAATTTCTTCTTAACCTGATCAATCTGTTCATCAATATTAACTACCTCAGGATGACTCTCTTTTCTTTTTTGCAGCAGGTCAAGTCGTTGCAATTCAAGTGTCGAGAGCTGATTCATCAATGTGGAAAAAGGAGAATTATTCGATTCTGTTCCCTGTGGAGTTAAAAAAGTCTGATCAAAAAATCCTTTTGATTCAAGCCGCTCATCCATTTGGGCATATTTATTTTCATATTCCGTTAAATCCAGTTCAGTCCGAAGTTTTTCAGCTTCAAGATTACTTATAAAAGCAACCAGATCCTTTGAGCTTCCTTCGATATCCATAACCTGGTGAGCCGACTTGTAATTACTCAAACTATTTTCTGCATCCTGGAGTTCCTTTTCAATTTTTTGAAGATTATTATCCACAAAATCAAAAGAGTATCTGATAGTTTGTTTTTGTTGTTCTATTCTTGTTTCCCTGAATTTATCTGTGAGTGTATTTGCAATCAGAGCCGCACTTTTGGCAGAAGGTGCACTCACAAAAACCTGGAAGACATCAGTTTTGGCTTTCTGTTCGAGTGTAATACTATTCCTCAAGTTCCCCATCGTTATATAGTAGCTGTTCACATTAAAATATAACCTTGAACCCGCCAGAGCATCATCCCACCGGAAATTAAATTTCAGGTAGGGCAGCTCGAATAATGCATCTTCATTAATTCCTGTAGAACTGATCAGACTATCAGTATCGGCATTGAACAATGCATAATTACCTACCTTTGTCTTTTCAATGAAAAAGCTGAAGTTTTTGTCTAAAGGTTTAAAGTGTACATTATCGAATACAGGGTAAGAAATGTTTGAAGTCCGGTAGTCTATATAATTCTGGTTTATTTCCAGCGAATGACCATCGGGTTCCACTATTTTATTTATGCTTATGAATAGTGCAAGATCATCAATCACTTTATGGAGTACATCCCAGGTCTTTACTAATTCCATTTCTGTTTCAATTTCATCTTCAGTCTGCAGACTAATAATTTTGGTTAACTCATCCTTTGCATCACTCTTTTCAGTTTTTTCTTTCTTCAGGAGAACCGATGCCTCATAAACCGGTTTTGTGAGATAATTATACAATATTATTGTTATTAGAATTGCCGAAACAGTTCCAATCAATATCCATTTCCTTTTTATTAAGACCTGCAGGATTTTACCAATGCTTAACTCTTCCTGCTTCCTTAATATTATCTTATTATTATGTCCATTATTGTTTATCATTTCCAATCCTTTTGTCTAATCAATATTAATCTACAAAGAGGCTAATAATCATAACTGTAAGAGTAAGTACAGAAATAATTATTGCGCTATTACGAGCACCGACCCACCAGCGCCTCGGGACATAGAAACGGTCGCCGGATTCCAGCTTAAGATCTTGTCCGTATGCATTATAAACTGATTCTGAACCAACATCTATTTCCTGATTATCCCGGATCATATAAATACCTTCAAGATCGGCATCAGCAGTTTCGCCACCGGCAAGAGCAATTATCCCCGAAAGCTTCTCAATATCGGAAACGACATAGTATCCGGGATTTCGTACTTCCCCAAGAATATTAATTTTGAAAAGCGGCTGTACCGTGAGCTCGGGATTTCTATATAAAGAATCATATTTTTCAACTACTTCTTTTCTGATTTCATCATAGTTACGGTTAGTTGTCGTAATTAGTCCAAGATAAGGCAGTTGAATATTCCCATCCTGCTGGATGAAATAATCTCCCGATAATTTTTCAGGAATATTATATATAGTGATTCTTATACCGTCTCCCGGATTTAAGATCTGAGCAGATCCGTCACTACCGCTGACTAACCGGGAAATTAATAACAATGAAATAATTAAAATTATCTTCCTCATTTTGTACCTCTCTAATCCTGTCTATACCGCAATTTTCACATTTTTACTTTTTAATATCCGGGCCGGTACTCCGGCAACAACACTATCCGGAGGAACATCCCTCGTTACAACAGATCCTGCACCGACAATTGCATTTTCACCTATAGTAACTCCGCATAAAATAGTTGCGGAGGAACCTATTGATGCATTCTTTTTCACAAAAGTCTGTACAACAGTCCAATCATGTTCATTCTGCAAAGAACCGTCGGAATTTGTTGCACGGGGATGTTTATCATTAATAAATGTGACATTATGTCCCACAAAAACATTATCTTCAATATGGACTCCCTCACATATAAATGTGTGTGAGGAGATCTTACAATTTTTACCTATGGAAGCATTCTTCTGGATCTCCACGAACGTACCTATCTTAGAATTATCATCTATCGAACACCCGTAGAGATTTACAAAACTGAATATCTTCACATTTTTACCGATGTTAACATTATTTATATTTTTGTTTTCCATTAAAATCCCACTGCATGTTTGATATTCGGCCGCCCGTTTGTTTTGAAATAAGGGTTTTGAATTTCAACAAGGCTTCCTCTGTTTTTAATCGATTTGTTTGCGGCTTCAAGAATCCTTACTACTTCCAGACCATCAAATGCATTGGTCAGAGGTAACCTGTTCTCATTTATAGATGAAATAAATTCTTTCGCAGCCACAGAAAGTGCTTCAGTCTGTTCAATTTTGGGGGAATACATATCTCCAATCCTGTACTGAACCAGTGCCTTATGAACATTTTCTTTGGTCATTATATCAACACCGCTGTCATATACTTTAATCTTCTCCGAATTTTCCATATCATCAAAAAGAAGCATCTTTTTTAGTTCCGGCAACAATCATTCTTCTCATTTTGACGGGAGAAGTCCAATTAACGTGG
This sequence comes from uncultured Ignavibacteriales bacterium, assembly GCA_963764685.1. Lineage (GTDB taxonomy): Bacteria > Bacteroidota > Ignavibacteria > Ignavibacteriales > Ignavibacteriaceae > CAVXTT01. Next base: position 273,807 of record CAVXTT010000017.1, on the reverse strand, counting down.
AAATGAGCAAAGCATTCCTTATTTTCAAAGTGTACTGCCAGGTGGGCAATATTTTCCTGGTTATAGAAATTGGCAATACCATTTGCAGTTACTCGCAGTAGGATTTTTATCATTCAAAACATATCTCATTATGGAAAGATCGTGCGGCACCAGATCCCACATAACATTTACATCCTGCTGAAATAAACCGAGATTTATTCTTACCGAATCGAAATAAATAATTTCTCCCAGTTCCCGTTTATCGATTAATTCCTTTATTTTCCTAACTGCTCCGGTGTAAATAAAAGTATGATCAACAAAAATTATCAGGTTCCTTTTGCTTGCTTCCCCAATAAGATTTTCTCCCTGTTCAGATGAGGAGGTAAAAGGTTTTTCTATCCAGACATGCTTTCCGCTCTCAATTGCTTTTTTTGCAAGCGCATAATGAGTATCAACCGGCGTAGCGATTACTACTGCATCAGCATCACTTTTTAATATTGCATTATAATCATCAGTAAGCCCGATTCCCGGGAACTTACCTTTCATATATTTTAATCTTTCTATTTCTTTATCACATCCAATAATACTTTGAACTTCGGCTTGAGCTAAAAAATTTCGTACCAGATTTGGACCCCAATATCCCAGGCCTACTATTGCTATTTTCATTATCATCTCCTTTACAATATTTCGTTTGGAAGACCATTGTCTCCATATCCCTGTTCATCTTTTCCATTTTTTAATAAAAACTTATAACAAATCATCCGGTTTCTTTTTCTTGATCCGGTAAACCGTATATGCGGTAACTATTATTATTATTGCGCTAGCAAAGAATAGTTGAACACAATAGATAATAATTTCACTAAGTTCCATTATTTCCCCCCCCTTGAAAATATTATAACCGGTATGGTCTTCAGAATGATTATAAGATCAAAGAGGATCGAACATCTGCTTATATAATAAAGATCCAAAACGACCGATTCATTGAATGATACCAGGCTTCTTCCGGTAATCTGCCATACGCCTGTACAACCGGGTATTACAGAAACTCTTTTCCTCTGCCATGGTTCATAATTCTCATATTCATATGGTAAAGAAGGTCGGGGACCGACAAGACTCATATCCCCTTTTAAAACATTAAATAATTGGGGAAGTTCATCGATAGAATATCTTCTTAAAAATGCTCCTATGGGTGTAAGTCTGTAATTATTAATTATTTTTGCCGTTTCATCCTGTTTAATATCCTCTTTCATAAATCTCAGCATCATTTCTTTTCTTATAGGATCATCTTCTTCAGACGCCGTCATCGACCTGAACTTATAAAAATTAAATACATTTCCGTTTAACCCAACACGCTGATGAATATAAAAAATGGGCCCTTTTGATGTCAATTTGATCAATAATGAAATTATTAATAAAAAGGGAGAAGAATAATTATACCCGATAAAGACAGAATAATATCAATAACTCTTTTTAAATGAGCGGAATTTCTGTTAGGCGAAAGGTCAACTAACCTTAACGCCAAAATATGTTTCTGTTTTAAAATGGTTCGGAATAATCTTGAAAATATCAGAAGCTATTTTTATTCTTAAATTCAATTCCACACACTTGTCTATTATTTCAAAGAGTTCCTCAAAAGAAATATTATTAAAGGAGATTATAACTTCATTAATGTTTTCAGCAGAGGTAACAGATTCAAGATCATTTATCCCTCCTGATATCTTAAGATCTGAGAACATTTCTTTTCCCTCACTTAGTTCTGCTTTCAAGAACTCCTGAGATATTTGAATTGGAATCGGTTGATGCTAAGTCCCTTTTGTACTATTTTTCTTGCCCGAATAACCATCTACCAATCAGGAGAATCTTTTTAGTGTGTTTGCCTCCTTTAAAACAAATGCTCTCAGCATTTCAATCCTGACAATGTACAACAGAGAAAAATGCCACTGCAGTAAATGCCAAAACAAAATGCCCTGTCTCCTTGATTTTAAAGACATAATACCAGTGTTATAAGGAAGATGTAAAAGCTTCCCGCTGCCAATGATTTATTACAGCAGTTAATTGTTTGGTGCGGGATCTGATAACATCCTCTGTATAAAGCCGGTTGAACTCAAATATTAAAAGCAGTGAAAACATAAACAGCAAAACTAACAGGGGGAATACGGGAGTAATCAGTTTTCTGCATGCCTGTAATTTATCATCATCATTGTATACAAGGTAAATACAAACGAGATAGAGAGAACAAGAAAATCCAATCAATGCATAGTAATATTTAAACCGGCTTATTTTTTCAACTCGATTCATATCAATGCTCCTAAAAAATTCACTAATACTTTCTGCTACTTTCCCGATCTGGGTCTTAGCGAGTTCAGGATACATTGGTAAGGAAAGAATTGTATCTGCAACTGATTCCGACGTTGGAAAATCTCCTTTCTTATATCCCAATGGGTTGAAACAGTTCTGCAAATGAAGGGGCACCGGATAATGTAATCCGGTTGCGATTCCTTTTTTCTCTAGAAAATTCTGCAAGTTTATCTCTTAAGTCCTTATTACCATTCCTAAGTCGAATAACATAAAGATGATAGACGTGTTTTACGATCAATTCTTCCTTTGGTGTTATTATTTCCGGAGTATCCTTCAGAAACTCATTATATGCTTTAGCAGCCTCTCTTCTGCAGTTAGTCCAACTTTCGAGATGTTTCAGTTTGACATTCAAAACTGCCCCCTGAATACCATCCATTCTGTAATTATGTCCATAACTCTCGTGGTAATACTTTTTAATCGCTCCGTGATCGCTCAGCATCTGAACCTTTAAAGCTATAGCTCTCATTGTTAGTTGTAACTGCCCCGCCTTCTCCATAAGCGCCAAGATTTTTCCCGGGATAAAAGCTAAATGAAGCAATATCTCCAATTGAACCCGCACTACTATTTTTGTATTCAGCAATATGTGCCTGTGCACAGTCTTCAACGAGGTAAAGATTGTATCTATCCGTTACTAATCTTAATTCATCCATATCAGCAGGCTGCCCGTATAAATGTACGGCAACCACAGCTTTTGTTTTAGAAGTAATAGCTTCTTTAACTTTTGCCGGATCAATATTATAGGTATCCTCCTTACAGTCAACAAATACAGGTTTTGCACCGCATAGAGTTAGCACCCCAGGCGGTTGCAATAAATGTATTTACAGGAATAATTACTTCATCCCCCGGGCCGATCCCGAGAGACCACAATGCAAGATGGTTTCCGTCAGTACCACTGCTTACCCCTGAACAAAATCGAACTTTATGTGCTTTTGCAAAATTCAGCTCAAATTCTTTTACCGCTCTTCCCAATACGAATGCCGCTTCGTCTATTACGTCCTGAATAGCTGGATTTATTTCCTCTTTTATTGATTGATATTGAGCTTTCAAATCCAAAAATGGTATCTGTAAATGCATTAATGTTCCTTAATCAAATTTTGTTTATTTGTTTTTTGAGATGCTTCTAAAGGTATCTGTTTTTTAAAACTGTGCCTGCTGCTGGTTTTTATAATAATCAAGTATTATATGCATCTCATTCAACAAATCTTTACCTAATTCCTTTACCCGTTCCAAATACTCCTGTTCCTCCGGTGGCAGGTTATCTTCACTAACGTTTGAAAGGTATCCCAATATTTCAAACATTCGCGAGTGCATTTGATAAGAGACAGCTTCATCGAATTCGATATCCTTAAGGCTAAGCAGTATTTCTTCTTTATCCATCATAATTCTCACTTAAGTCTCAACCGTTAGTTTGTTAATATCAGGCAGATAAATAGATCTGCCCTCGTATCTTAATACCCCCAGCAAATTATCTTTCCCTTTAAGAGGAATAAATTTTATATTTTTTTTCAGCTCCCTGGTTACGGTAAAAATCTCTTTTACTTTTTCTACCATTAGCCCGAATATTTTATTGTTCAGTTCAACTATAAGGATACGCAAATCTTCCAGATGATTTTCCTTTTGCTTAAATCCGAAGATCTTTTTAAAACTTAGAATAGGAATATCCTGTTCATGTATGTTAACCTTAATTTCCTCATCGGCATTTACAGGAATCTTTTGTTTAAGTCCTGCGGGATTCAGGATAGCTGAAAGGTCCTTTATATCAACACAGAATTCCTGATTAGCAACTTCAAAAATCACCAGGCCTGTCATATTCTCCACAATTGTTGTCTCATCTATCATATGCTTAAATTGTTTAATAGCCTCATTCAATTAAAATGCCAACGAATAATCTAATTTTTGGATTATAATGCCTTCGATAGGTTTTTTTAAATTCAAATAATGCATAAACAGTTCAATTTCTGATTCATTGATTTGATCCAGGTATCAACCTATTTAAAACAAAACCGGCATAACCATTTTGATTATGCCGGTTTATCTGTTATGAACTCAGATTTTTATTTAATTATTTTTAGATTATCTATATAACCCTTAACCAGGCCATTTGAAGCAAATCCGGATCTGGTATTTATCCACAAATCAAGGTATGTAGTTTCAGCATCTATTTTAAAATTAACCCTATGTTCTGTCCATTCCGGATCATTCGGGATGATATAGCTTACTACGGGTAAATCAAAATTTCCATTTTTAAGCAACCGTACCTGCATATTCCCTATCTCAGATCTTGTCCAGAATGATATTGTATAATCTTCACCTGCTTTGAGATGTGCTGTACTGATAGTTTGTACTAAACCGCCCCATGGGTTAAATCCTGGAAGAGGGTTGGCTAGGGAATCAATATAAGATACTTTTAAACTGTAGCTGCCGCTAATAACATTTTCAGAGCTTACATCAAAGTAGTCGAATTGAGGATTTCCGGAGAGTGTCTGATCCCAATTGTCAGGCAGAGTGCCGGCTGCGGATTCTTCAAAATCGGCATTGAGCACAATATTTACTTCTGGTATTGTGGTGCTTACTATATTGCTTCCTGTATATCTGCCACTTTCAAGATAAGCAAAAACTCTATAGTAATATGTTCTGCCTGTTCTGAAATCAGTATCAGTATAGGAAGTTTCATCAATATTTGATGTTGAATATATAAGTTGTCCTGTTGTTTCATCAAGACCGGGACTGTCCTTTCTGTAGATTTTATATTCCATTAAATTCCCCCCTGTAATTCTGTCCCAGCTTAACGGTACTGCTTCTACCTGAACATTATTTATCGGCTGCATATGAATTGGAAAAGGAAGATCTAACGTTCCGATGTCATTTTCAGGATTTTCCGTAACTATACTGGCGGATTGAAAAACTAATTTCCCTTCCTCCAGCTCTTTTTTTGCTGATATTATGTGATTTCCGTTGGATACACCATTAATCTCAAAAGAACCATCGGAGCTTGTGGTACTCTTCCAATTCAAAACTTCGTCAATTGCAACTAGTGCCCCCTGAATGGGTTCTCCATTTAACAGGACTTTACCTTTTACTTTTAAAGTACCAATAGGATCCTGAGGTGCAACCGGTTCCTGTGATTTACAAGCACTCAAAGTAATGATTACTAAAATAACTAATGCAGTATAAATTGATTTCATCTTATAAACCTTCCTAATCTCCTGTGTTTAGAAGATTGAACAACTTAGATGCCATTTATTATTTTTACCAAAATTGACTTTATGAGGGCAATTGATGATAAGGCAGTTCAATTTTTGAACTGTGATTTCAAAAAAAGATTAATGTTCGCACAGAAATTGTATAAGATTAATCTTCTCTTAATCCATAATATTCAATTTTATTGTAAAGCGTGGTTTTTGCAATTCCCAATACCTTGCTGGCCTGTTGTTTATCCCAGTTGCAGTTATTAAGTACAAGCCTGATGTGTTCTTTCTCCACCTCAGCTATACTTAGCTTAGTACGATCTGTATTGCCATTGCTGCTGCTTACCACAGCTCTGCTCAACAAAATAAATTCTTTCTCTAATACATCACCTTTCGAAAGTACTACGGCTTGAAGTAGTGTATTTTCCAATTCTCTGACATTTCCTACCCAATCGTAATTCTGGAGCAGCTCCATTACTTCAAAAGGAATTTTATAAACACTCTTATGTAATTCCTTATTAATTTTTTTGAGAAAATGAACGACGAGACTGGGAATATCTTCCTTCCGTTTTCTCAATGGAGGGACATCAATTGTAAAGACCTTCAAGCGATAATAAAGATCCTCCCTGAAGTTACCTTTTTCTACCAGCTCCTGAAGATTTTTATTGCTTGCAGCGATCACTCTTGCCATCATTGGAATTGAAAACTCCCCTCCGACTCTTTCAAATTCACGTTCCTGCAGAACCCTTAATAATTTTACCTGAAGATTCGGAGATATTTCCGAAATCTCATCAAGAAATATTGTCCCATCTCCTGCAAGTTCGAACTTACCTTTTTTATCCCGGATAGCCCCGGTGAATGATCCTTTAACATGACCAAATAATTCACTTTCAAGAAGTGATTCCGATAGAGCAGTACAATTAACAGCAATGAATGGGTAATCGTGCGTAATCCCTATATAATGTATAATCCTGCATATAAGTTCTTTGCCGGTTCCGCTTTCACCCTGAATAAGAACATTAACCCGGGTACCTGAAATCTTACCGATTTTTTTAAGAATTTCCTTCATTTCGGGAGTTTTTCCGATAAAACTGTTTTCAACCCTGTATTCATTTGATTCCCCTGATACAATTACCAGTTTTTCGCTAAGTTTCTTACTCTCAACTGCACGCTTTACAACTGCTTTAATACGATCTAGTTCAAAAGTTTTTTCTATGTAGTCATAAGCACCGAGCTGCATAGCTTTAATTGTTGTTTCCATGTCATCAAAACCTGTAATCATAATGACGGGAAGGTTTTCATCAAATTCCTTAACGCGCTGAAGCACTTCCATCCCGTCAAGTAACGGCATCTTAAGGTCAGTTAAGATAATATCGGGATGAATTTTCTCCATAAGCTCTACCCCGCTTTGTCCATCAGTTGCACGTCTGGTAGAAAATCCATGATCTTTAAAAAACATTTCAATACTCTCACCGAATGATTCATCATCATCAATTATTAGGATCGTATCCATTTTTTTTCCTGCTCATATTTAATTCTATTTTAAAAACGGTTTCGCCCGGAACAGAGGAATAAATTTCAATAGTTCCATTATGCTGTTCTATTATTTTCTGCGCAATTGATAGACCAAGTCCTGTCCCAGAATGTTTTGTCGTATAAAAAGGTTCAAATACCAGGTTTGTATTCTGTATTCCGCCGCCCGTATCCTTCACATAAACCTCAACCTTTTTCTGATCTTCCAGTTTATTTGAGAATAACTCTATCCTCCCCCGTTTAGGTAAAGCTTCCACCGCATTTTCTATGAGATGTGAAAATACCGTCAACAGTTTTTGCTGATCGCCAATTATTGAAATATCTTCCGGGATCCTGTTCACAAATATAATTTGATTCTGAAGCAGTACTTGCTCAAAAAGCTGCTGAATACTATTCACGAGGTTATAAAGATTTATATCCATAAAAACCAGATCGACCTGTCTAGAAAACTGAAGCACATTCTTTAAAAGATTATGAAGACGTTTAACTTCCTTCTGAATTATGCTGAAACTTCTTTGCTTATCTTTTGGTAAGGATAAAGTTTTACTCATCATATCGATATTTATTTTAATGGAAGCCAGCGGAGTCTTAATTTCGTGCGCAAGATAAGCAGCCATTTTTCCTATAGCTGCAAGCTTTTCGGATTTTCTTAATTCTTTTTCGGATTTCTTTGTTTCTGTTAAATCATGAAAAATTGAGAGCAGAACCGGATTTTGCTCCTGGTTGATAACAGAATAGGTAATATAAAGATCAAGTGTTTTTCCTGAGATAAAAGCATATTGTGCCTGATGGGATTTTCGGATGGACGGTTCTAAAAATATCTGCCTGTACCTTTCTTTCTCGGCTGCTGCATTTTCATTATATAATTCGTAAAAATAACGCCCGATAATTTCTTCTTCTACCAATCCTGCCAATGTGCAATATGCGCTATTCACTGCAATAATTTTTCCGTCGGGATCACTTAGACACATTCCTTCTCCCGAATTCTCCCAAATTGATCTGAATTGTTCTTCAGATCTTTTCAGTGCCAGCTCAGAATTTATTCTTTCAGTGATATCGCGGAGTACACATATTACTGCTTTAGGAGCACCCAAATCATCATTTATTAATGAAGCGCTTATCTCAGCTGAAAAGGCTTCCCCATTTTTTTTCAGAAGATTATAATGAACATTTTTCAAAGTGCCAATTATTTCTAGTTGTTTAGCGTGTACGAGTAAACGCTTTCTGTCCTCCTCGCTTATCATTCCAAGAATATTTAATCTTGCAAATTCCAAAGTACTTCTGAAGCCAAAAGTCTTAGCTACCTGAATATTGCCCATTATCAGATTGCCTTGCAGATCAAAAAGAGCGATAGCATCAGGAGAAGTTTCAATAAGTGTCCTATATTTTTCTTCACTTTCCCTTAAAATCACTTCCGCTTTTTTTCGTTCAGTTATATCCCTTACAATAGCAGAAAATCCTGTAACAACTTTTTCTATATTTTTTATTGGTGATATCGTCACTGAAGTAAGGAATTTAGAACCATTCTTTTTTAAACCAAAAGTTTCATAATGCTCGAACAATTCATGGTTTTTTATATTTTCCAGTATTTGCCTGAATTCCCGGACGTCCATATCAGGATTAATTCTGAGAAAGGAATTTCCACTTATTTCCTCTTTAGTGAAACCATAGAGTTTTTCAGCAGAATAGTTCCAGTTATCAATAATCCCATTTAATGTGCATCCTATTATTGCATCATTAGAAGAATCAACTATAGCGGCAAGTGAAGCTGTTGCTTCCTCTGATTTTTTCCTCTCGGTTATATCCCTGAAGATTGAAAGCAGCATTTCTCCCTGACCTTCTTCATTTCCTTCAATAAATGTATTTACTATTTCCAGAAATAATGATTTTTCATTTTTAAGAACAACCTTCAATTCAAGGAAGTTTTCAATTGAATGCGAAGTGAATCTCTGTCTGAATAATTTATGAGATTCATCCAGGCTTCCGCTTTTTAATTTTCTATAGATAATATTGAAGGGTTTCCCGATAAGCTCTGACTCCTCCATTTCAAACATTTTACAGTATGCATTATTTACCGCTACGATTGCACCTCTGCTGTTTATTAACCGCATACCTTCTTTAGAATTTTCCCAGATAATCCGTAGTTTATTCTCAGATTGTTTAAGAGCTTTTACTGTCCTCTTGCTTTTGGTTATCTCATTTATTATTACGATAACCTGTTTATTTATTGAAGGGAAAAATTTAGCTTTATAGTATTTTATACCGTCATTGATCCCGGTTGAATACTCAAAAACTTTTACTCTGTTTTTGCCGAGGGACTGGAAGACTGCTTCATCTATCTTGTCATGAATTTTCTCCGGTAGGATATCTCTGATTTTTTTCCCAATAATGTGCTTATCCGGCACATAAAGCTCATAACTACTATTGGCAGTTATATCCAGAATAGTGCCGTCGTAGTTAATTCTTAAAAATAACTCTGAAAACTTATGAATATTATTGAAAACAGGTTCGATCAGCACATTTTGAACTGTAAATTTTAAATCATCAGCCATCCGCAAAACCATCTGTTAAAAATCCGTCTTAAGCAATTCTATCTAACCGAAAATACAAAAGTATGCGAATTCTGTTGTTAGTAATATCAAAGCAACCTGTTTTTGAAGGATCTTATTCATCGAAATTTGTTCAGGACCTGATTTTTTAGTCTTTTGAACTTACACCAGGCGCACACGAGCTCTATCCCCCATCAATCCGAGCTATCCATATCCTTTAGGAAAGCATATTTCAATCACCTCGGGCATACCTTTAATAGGTTACATTCCAGTGTTTCATTATTATATTTGAGTTTTATTTGTATTAGAAATTATGAATCTACAAGAGAAACTAGAGAAAATAAAGCAAAGGTTTAACCGAATAAATGAACAACTATCGGATCCTTCTTACCTGAGTGACAGGGAAAAGCTTGTGAAACTTAGCCGTGAAAGAACCGAACTTGAGCCTATAATTAATGCTTACGAGAAGTATCAAACTCTGTTAAAGAATATTGAGGGTAACGAGGAGGTAATTGCAGCAGTAAATGATAGAGAATTGATTCATCTTGCAGAAGAGGAACTGGAATTACTTAGGAATAAAAAATCGGAGATGGAAGAATCAATAAAAATGCTTTTGCTTCCTAAAGATCCAAACGACAATAGAAATGTGATAATGGAAATAAGGGCAGGTACCGGGGGTGAAGAAGCAGCTCTTTTTGCTGCTGATCTTTTCAGAATGTATACACGCTATGCTGAACTAAGAGGATGGGCTACAGAGATCATAGATTTAAATGATACTGGTTTAGGGGGAATAAAGGAAGTTGTGTTTTCTATCAGCGGGAATAATGTTTACGGGACTCTAAAATTCGAATCCGGGGTTCATAGGGTTCAGCGTGTTCCTGAAACTGAAGGCAGTGGCAGGGTTCATACTTCTGCTGCATCTGTTGCCGTGCTGCCTGAAGTTGAAGATGTACAAATCGATATTAATCCTTCAGATGTCAGAATAGATATTTTTCGTTCGGGGGGAGCTGGCGGACAGAACGTTAATAAAGTAGAAACTGCGGTAAGACTTACGCATATCCCAACAGGAATTGTTGTTCAATGTCAGGATGAAAGATCCCAGCTCAAGAACAGACAGAAAGCAATGAAGGTTCTCCGCGCAAGATTATATGATTTGAAGCTGAAAGAACATAATGATAGTATATCGGAACAAAGAAAAATTATGGTTAAAAGCGGTGACAGGAGCGATAAAATAAGAACATATAATTTTCCGCAGAACAGGGTGACGGACCACAGAATCGGATTGACGTTATATAATCTTTCTTCACTGATTGAAGGTAATCTGGATAATTTAATAGAACAGTTAAAATTAGCTGACAGAACTGAAAAGCTTCAGTTCAGCGCTGAATAATCTTCAGCTTTTTCGATTCAGGCAAATAATACTGATATCATCTTCAGCGCGCCCACCTGAGAAAAGCATAAAATCTTCCTTCATCTTTTCTAAACCGTTCTCATCCGAATGTAAGTTCCCCAATAATTCCTGCAAACGGTTTCCATATTGGTCACCTAAAGCATTCCTGGTTTCAAGAATACCATCTGTTAGCAGATAAAGTTTATCACCGATATCCATTTTAATTTCGCGGTCGTGATAATTTCCTTCATCAGTAAGGCCAAGAAAAACTCCTTCTGAATAAATCTTATTTATAGACCCATATGTCTGAACAAATAAGGGTATATCCCCAGCCCCGCTATATTTAATAGTATGTTTTGATTTATCAATTATAAGCATAGAAATTGCTGCAAAGATCTCACTGATTCGGGCATCTTCATAGACACATTTATTTACCTGCTTTAGAACCGATGCGGGTGATGGTCTGGTATCACTCTGCATTACACTCCTGATATTGCTCCTGATATATGCGGCGTATGCGAATGCAAAATACCAGGCCCCCCATTTTTTGCCCATTACATCACCGAGAATAATCGCCAGGGTATTCTCATCGAGATGAAGGTAATCAATAAAATCACCCCCGGGAATTCCCTTATATTCATTGTGCCATTGTGTAATTAAGTAGCCTTCAAATTCAGGAACCTGGTCGGCAACAATTTTAATCCTCAAAGCTTCTGCAGCATTGCTTATCTCTCTGACTACTTTCTTACGCTCAGCAGTCAGACTCTTAATAATGGCTTCAACTTTTGCCGAGATTACTTTTGGTCCAGCGGTTTTTAAAATATAATCAACAACATTATAGTTAAACCCTTCAAGGATACTATCCTCCCCCTCCTTGGAAGTAAGAAAGATAAAAGGTACGCTATGGAGTTCCGGATCTTCTGAAAGCATTTTTCTGAATGCATATCCGTCAATTTCAGGCATAAGAATGTCTGATACAATAAGGTCAGGTCTTAAATTAACGGCAAGATTATAGGCTTCTGACGCCGAATGAGCAGTCATACAATTAAGCCCGTCTTGTTTTAATGCAAAACTTAACTGTTTAGTAAATACGGGATCATCATCTACAAGGAGGATTTTTTCGGGATCATCAGCAGAGAACTGACCAAGTTCTTTCTTTATTCCATAGGCTTTATATATATCGGATCTCTTTATAAGAGTTTGGATCTTGAGCAGCAATTCGAAAAAATCGAGCGGCTTTGTAACCAGATCATCTCCACCTGCTTCCAAAGCTTTGACTTTATCGGTAAAAGAAGTTCTGGTTGTAATAAAAATAAATGGTAGGGGGCGGTATTGCTGATCTTCCCTGGCTTTTTTACAGAACTCAAGTCCATCCATACCATCCATTACAATATCACAAAGAACAAGATCTACTTTATTGTTGTTAAGGACATAAAATCCTTCTTCAGAATTGTAGGCTTGGACGACCTTATAGTGTTCTCTTTCCAGATGAAATTTAAGGAGCTCCTGGATTATTTGATCATCATCAATAACCAGAACGCACTTTTTATCTTTTGGCATTTATTTATTCAGCGCTTTGATTGCTTCTTCGCGGGATTTATGGATCTCAAAAACACGGTACATTCTTGTCAGTTCAAACATCGATTCAACGGCAGGCTGAAAACCAATCAACTTTAAATTTCCGCCGGCATTTTTAACCTTCTTTAAAGAAATTACAAGGGCACCTATAAATGTTGAATCGATATATTCACAGTCGGCGAGGTCCACAAGTATCTCTTTCCAGCCATCTTTCATATCCAGTTCGATTATCTGCTTAAAAGAATCAGCTTCCTTTAATGTAGCTCTGGGCAAATTTACTTTTTCAATTATGAACCCGCTCTGTATTTCTCTAGTAAAGTGCATCAGGTTACCAGATTAGTTTTCAAGAAGAACAGACCTGTTTTCAATTTTATATTTTTCCATAAGCCTGTATATTGTTGCGCGTCCTAATTGCAGTTTTTTGGCTGCTTCAACAATGTTGCCGTTAGTTACTTTTAATGCGTGACGGATTGCTTCCTCTTTAATCTTTTCGAACGGGACTATATAATCGTCTGAGAATAATGAGCCGTTAAGGTCAGTATTGGAGGCATTCTCCGATTGTTTTATATGTACCGGCAGATCATCCAGATCAACAACATCTTTCTCACAGATGATCAGACACCTTTCTATTGTATTTTCCATCTCTCTGACATTTCCCGGCCAGTTGTATTCATATATAAATTTCAGGGCCTTTTTAGAGAAACCTTTTATGTGTTTATTTAATTTTTTATTGAAGACATCAAGGAAATTCTGAGCTAAAATCAGAATGTCACCTCTCCTGTAACGCAATGGAGGGATAAAAATTGGGAAGGAATTCAGCCTGTAGAACAGATCTTCTCTGAACTGTTTAGTTTCTACTGCGTGACGGAGATCCCTGTTCGTTGCTGATATTATGCGAACGTCAGATTTAATTAATTCTGTACCCCCTACTCTTTCAAATTCTTTTTCCTGGATTACCCTTAATAATTTAGCCTGCAACAGCATTTCGAGTTCCCCTATTTCATCCAGAAATAATGTACCCCCGTGTGCTAGTTCAAACTTACCCAGTTTTCTTTGATGCGCTCCCGTAAATGAGCCTTTCTCGTGACCAAAAAGTTCACTTTCCAACAGTTCACGGGGAATTGAGGCACAATTAACTACAATGAAAGGTTTGTCTTTGCGGTTTCCATTATAATGAATAGCCCTTGCTATAAGCTCTTTTCCGGTTCCGCTTTCACCATAAATCAGAACGGTTATTTCATTATTGAGCACTTTATTAACCAACTTAAAAACGTCCTGCATCTTGCTGTCAGCAGAAATGATATTATTAAAGTTATATTCCTGCTGGACATCGCTGCGCAGTCTTTCTAATTCCTGTGTAAGTTCATAATTTTTTATTGCATTCTTTACCGCTGTTTCAAGCCGCTGCAGATCAATCGGTTTAGGGAAATAGTCATAGGCACCAAACCGCAGCGATTCAATTGCTACCTCAATACTAGCCTGCCCGGAAAGCATTATAACAGGAATGTGCTCAGAAAAAACTTTTATCCGTTTGAGAGTATCAAGCCCGTCCATACCAGGCAGCATAATATCCAGCAAAATGAGATCCGGTTTCTGGCTTAATTTACGAAGCACTTCTTCCCCCGAACTGAAAATCTCAATATCGTACTTGAGCTTTTCTTTCAGCCAATGCGTTAGAAGTTTGGTGATCGTCTGTTCATCATCAACAATATATACTAATTTACTCACCGGATTTCCTCAGAATATTAAAAATTGAAAAAGTAATTTTCACCTTTTAAGAGAGCCTAATTTTACTATACAAATCTACAATTTGTGAGTCAAAAACCAATTAAGAATTAGACTTTTTATCTTAAAATTCTACAGTTAATCCTTTCTTGCGCCTAAATGCACCCTAAAATTAAATAAAAGATATTAAAAATAAACCCGGCTCATTTAATTCAATAAGCAAACCCGGTCTGACAGCTTTACCAAATTCAGATAATGATTATCTTTGCATATGCCAAAATTATTGAAAAGAGCTGCCATATTATCCCTTTTGGTAAACCTTTTTTTGTTTACTATTAAAATACTTGCGGCCTTATTCAGCAATTCTATTGCTGTAATGTCTGATGCCATCAATTCACTTACCGATATTATCTCTTCAGTGGCTTTAACATACAGCGTACAGGTGTCGATGAAGAAAGCCGACGAGGAACATCAGTTTGGACACAATGCTGCCCAACCAATTGCCGTCTTCTTTGTAGCTCTGTTTGCTGGTGTAGTGGGAATAAATGTAGTGGAAGAGTCAATTAAAAGGATTCTTGCACCTGAACCGTTGAATATTACCCTGCCGGTTTATATAGTGCTGGGGATTACTATCCTGGTAAAACTAATAATGATGAAGTACCAGTCTTCAATTGGAAAAAGTCATAAGAGTCCTGCCTTGAAAGCTAGTGCAATTGACAGTCTGAATGATGTTTTGGCTTCCTCAATTTCTGTTATCAGCCTTGTTGCAGTGCAGCTGGGTCTTCGCTATGTTGACGGGATTGCCGGAATATTGATCGCATTTTTTATCTTCAAATCCGGATATGAAATAGCGAAAGAAAATATAGGTTATCTTATGGGGAAGGCGGCTGACGAGAATCTTATACTGGAAATTGCAAATATTGCACTTAAGACTGAAGGGGTGCAGGGATTAAATGAAATAAAAAGTCACTACGTGGGAAATAAATTTCATATCGAAATACATATTGATGTGGATAAGAATGTAACTACCGAGCAGTCGCATGATATCGGGCTTAATGTACAGCAGGGAATTTTGTCTCTGTCGGAAATAAATAAGGTCTTTGTACATATAGATCCTGTATAGGATCAGTTTTTCTTTTCCTGCAAAAGTTCGTAATACTTTCTGATAAGATTTTCGTAATCTTTACTGTAACCTTCCCTTACTGCCCGGTTCAATTCATCTTTTAGTTTATCTTTACCTTTTTCTGAAGAGAGATTTAATTGAGACGGCGACTCATAAACTATATTTTCACCCGTATTTGATTCTCTGTTTTTTTCAAAATCACGCTCATTTATAGAACGCTGAATATCAAGCATTCTTGATAATATTTTTTCCTGCTTCTGCACCAGTTTATCATCAAGCTTTTGAGTATTCATATTTGAAATAATTTCCTGCATCTCCTTTGCTATGTTCTCAAGATTTCCCGGTAATGACTTCGACTTCCCGGACTCACGTGCTTCGCGGTTTAACTGTTCGACCGATTTTCTGATAAGATCCTGCTGCTGTGATAATCTCTGAAGCTGTGACTGCTGCTGCGGAGAAAGTTTTCCCTGCTGCCCCTGCTGAAGCATCTGGGTTAAGTTATTTAAATTCATCTGCTGCTGGCTTAATTGCCCCATCTGCTGCATTAATGACATCATACCTCCCTGACCGCCTCCCTGCATCATTGATTCCATTGAACTTTTCATCATTGAAGCTGCCTCATTTAATGAACCCATTGCTTCCCCCTGGTTGTTGAAAGTTTCACCTTTGTTTCTGTTCTGCATTGCTTCAAGTGATTTCGACATTTCTCTTTTTGCATCCCCCAGGGCTTTCCCCATTTCCGGCGTAATTGCAAAGGTCTTTTGTGACAATTCAGATAGCTGGGCAAGAATTTTATCCAGGTTCCTCTGGAGATTATCCTGCGCCTGCATATTGTCCTTAAACTGAGATGAATTGGGATCAAGCTGGTCTGATTCTTTACGCAGTTCTTCCTGCTGTTTGGAAAGGTTTATCAAGTTTTCAAGAAGCTTCATCATATCTGTAAAAGTCTGCATCTGATTCATCTGCATCATTGATTCCTGCATCTGCTGCATCATTTTATTCAACTGCTTCATATTAGAGGAAATCTGTTTCTGATTCTTCATCGCCTGGGACTTCTGATTTTTCATCATTTCCTGTTTTGCCTGTTCGGAAAGCTGCTGATTTTCCTGTTTCTCCATCTCTTCTAAAGCCTTCTCCATATCTTCCTCCGGCATATCGGGTATTTCCGACATCTTTTCGGAAAGCTTTTCCATTTCTTTATTCAGCTTTTCCATTTCCTTTGAGAGATCATCCTGTTTGCGGATCAATTCATTTTGATCACGCTTTTCAGAGAGATCTTTCTGATCAGTTTCTTTTTGAAGTTCCTCCTGCTTTTTTGCAAGTTCTTCAGTCCTTTTTAACAACTCATCAATTTTCTGCTCAACCTGAACGCGTTTGAGCAGATTCATTGTCCTTTCGATGCTTTTTTTGAATCGCTCCTCATCAATTTTAACCTGCTCAAGGGCTTCTTGAGTGTTTTTTCTGTTAAGCTGTTCCATCATTTGACGAAGTTTTTCCATTGCCTCCTTCATATCATCGCCGCTCATCTCGTCAAGAAGTTTCTGCAGCTCCATATATTTTTCAAGAGTCTCTTTTGATAGCAGATTATTTTCCTGAAGTTCCTGCTGCATTTTCGAAAGTTCTTGTCCGGCATCTTTCATTTTTTGCTGCAGCTCTTCATACTTGTCAAGCGCCTTTTCAATTTTTTCTTTTTCATCCCAACTGATCTCTTTTTTGTCCTGCTTTAGATCCTGATCGATCTTTTCAAGTGTTTTTTTTAGCTCCTCGGCTTCTTTTATCGTTTCCTGCATATCCTTCTGAACTTCCCCATGGGTTTGATCTGCTTTGGCAAGTATTTCCTCCAGAGAGGGCACCCTGATGGAGAATTCAGCAGTTCTTGAAGATTTAGGACCTGTTACCACATCATTATCAAAAACTTCAACATAACAGGTTAATATATCATCTACTGCCAAACCGAGTGAGGTTAAATTCCATATATGTGAAATATCTGCTTCTTTCAATTCTTTGCTTACAGGTATTTCCAATACGTTTGGTTCATCCCATATTTCAGAATATTTTGATGATGTAAGCCGGTAGTTGAGACTTAACCTGGAAAAGCCGAAATCATCCGAGATCTTCACTGCAACCGGAATTCTGTTATCATTCGGAAGTGCTGCATCTTTTTGAGGGTTTATTAATTCAATCGTTGGATATGAATCATAAACAGTTTTTATTTCATAGATGATAGGATTTAAATTATTATTTCCCGCATTATCAGTTAAAAGAACTTTATAATGCTGATCCCCCTTTATTTTAAAACTCCCGACTGCATCAGAACCCTGCAGTTTTAAAGGAACTACCAGAGTATCATCAAAGACAAGTTCTGCATTTCCCAGCTCTTTTGTGGAAGTTATAGTCAGATCAACTATACTCCCTGCCAGAGCAGTAAGATTCCCGTTATCTTTTTGTTTTTGCTGAGGGATACGGGAATAAGAAGGAGAGGTCACAGTAATATCAAGGGTCTTGATTATTGGACGCTCAATAACATCAATATTGAACTCTTCACTTTTACTGTCTTCAGCAAATGCATAATACTTAAATGAACTTCGTACACCACCTAATAATAAATTATATTGTCCCGAAGAATCGGCCGCCAGTTCCTTATTTTCAAATGCAGTCTGCTCCTCATTCTTTAATGCGATGAAAACCTTATCGGGTTTTTTCCCCTTAACTGTCACAGCAATGTTAATGTTTTCACCTCTTGTAATCTGTGCATTACCTGGAGAAATTTTAAATATAAATCTGCCGGCGGGAATAAACTCTTTATTGAATTGGATCAATCTTGCAGCCGAAGCATTTAAACCGGGAATAAAAAGAAGGAATAATAAACATACTGTTGTTACGGCAAGAGCAAGATAGAAAGCCTGTTTCACTCTTTGAAAATCTATAATTGAACTGAAATCAATATTTGCTGTTCTTTTATAAACTGTTCTGAAGGCCTCTTCAATTAAAGGAGTTGAGTACAATGTACGGGTTCCACTATCGGATACAAGTTCCATAGCATTAAGCAGATCATCCTTTACAAGCGGGAATTTATTTCCGACATATCTTGCCTTTTCGAAAAAATCTATTCTTTTCCCAAACCCGAAATACTTAAGTACTGGAAAAATAAACAGAAACCCTGCAGCAGCTGATACTATAAAGATTAAAAGGAAAAAAAGGATAGTTCTAACGCCTGTAGAAAAATTTCCAATAGTTTCAAGAACGGCAAAAGAGATGAATACTGAAATTCCCAGAATAACTGTAACTTCAAGGCCCAGCAGAGCAAGGATTGTGAATTCCTTGCGGCTTAGATTTTTAAATCTTGCAATAAGATCCTGATAATATGTTGATTCTGTACCCATTATTTTGAAAGCGCCCAGACTACTATATTAGTTCCGAATTTAAGAGCTTCTTCTCTTTTAGCAGGGGGATCATTATGAACTTCAGGATCAGCCCATCCGTCGCTGGGATTTGATTCAAAAGTATAATAAACCGCAAGTCTGTCATTAAGAAAAATTCCATACCCCCGCGCAGGCTTTTCATCGTGTTTATGTGTTTTAGGCGGTCCGTTACTGAAATCATAAATTACCTTATATAATCCATAAGTAAAAGGAAGCTCCATAAAATCTAACGAAGGGAACACTTTTCTCATTTCCCTCCTTATTGCTTTATCAAATCCGTAATCATCATCAATATATAGAAAGCCCCCGCTCTCTAAATACTTCCTCAACCGTTCTGCTTCCTCCCCGGAAAACACAACATTCCCATGTCCGGTCATAAAAAGAAAGGGATATTTAAAAATTTCATCTGTAGAAAGATCCACAAAGATATATTCCGCTTTAACTTTAATATTCGTATTTGTTTTTATGTAATTCAAGAGATTTATCTCTGCAGATGGGTCATTGTACCAATCTCCCCCGCCATTATATTTCAGCCTGGCAATTTTAAAATAACCATCATCCTGTCCAAAGGCTAAATAAGAAAATAACAGGTAAAATATTAGAATTCTGATCAAATTTATAAAGTTCTTAATAATTCTAATCAATATATTCACACCAGGAAAATATATCAATTTATTTAAAATGGATGGACTTCCTTAAGTGATGCATTACTGTCCAGGATAAATTATAACTGAACAAAAAAGGTTCGATAATCGTTAGTATTGGCCGGATTTCTTCTTTTTTCAATTTCGATCCATAAATTAAAATAAATTTATCGCTTTAAATCGAAAAATCCTCCAAAGGCATTAAATTGATTATTTAACCATTAATCCAATACTTGAGGCAGCTCAATGGAACTGAGGGAGAGAATGATTAGGTCTGGGGAGGGTAAATCTTCACTATCATCAATACAATATAAATACCACGAAAAATTTGACCAGGCACCTGACAAAAAAAAGCCTCTACCCCCTACACAACCCCTACTATGTCCTACTAAACGCCTACTATAACATTACCCTCGAAGAAGGGTTGTATGAAGGTTAAAGGGGTTAGGTACCGGGAGAGAAAGGACTGGAAATAAGTGCTTGGTCAGATCTTTCCGGGTAATTGCATTAAATCCAATAGGAGTTGTCTGATCCCCTGTTCATATTTACATATGCACAATTCCATTCTTCCGGGAGCAAAAGCAGGCATTGTATGTAATTTTTAATGCTCCTTTTTTATTTCTTATTTCATCATTTGGGAAAGATCACCGTAGAGCAGATGTTATAATATTTGACTGTAAAGTGTTACATTTGTCATAGAATCCCTTTTTAAGCTTTATATTGTTTTTTTGTCAAAACAAATTTCTTTTATCTATCTTTTTGCAGATAGGACAGATATGAAGTGATGGAGACAATTATTTGGACAGAATAAAGAACTACTATGTTTTTCTTATCCTGGTCTATACCGTTTTAGTTACGGCAGGGTATTGGAAGGTCCAGATTGATGATGCATATATTTATTATTCCTATGCTTCAAACATTTCAGGCGGAGAAGGTTTTGTATTCAATCCTGGAGAAAAAATAAATGCAGCAACCTCACCATTATATACATTAATTCTGTCTCTTCTGTATTTTATTCTTAATGGCACCGGAATTTCAATCCCGCTGATAGCACATATTTCAGGGGGATTATTTCTTTTAGGAACATCACTGCTTCTTTATAAAATATTTGACCGGGATAAATATTTCCCTCTCCAGTATTTTATTCCTATACTTTTCCTCGCGAACCCTTTATTAAAACAGAGTGTAGGGATGGAAATGTTCCTGACAATATTTCTGGTTACATTTTCATTTTATTGGTTTATTAAGAACAATATTTTTTTCACGGCATTGTTTTCAGCACTTGCTATTCTTGCCAGACCCGATGCTGTTTTAGCTGCTTTACCCGTTTTTATACTGCTTTTATTCAGAAAAGATTTCAGATCGTTGTTAGTTTTTACCGGAACTATAATAATCTGCATTTTACCCTGGTACCTGTTTAGTTATTTTTATTTCGGCACTCTTCTTTCCTCATCTGTAGAAATTAAAATAGCGCAGCAGTCGACAGGTTACTGGGGAACCGGCCTTATCTTTCTTCAGGGATATTTCAAAAGTATCCCCGGTGGATTTATACCTTCACTTTTCTTTACTATTCTGCTATTAATGTCATTGTTAATATCTGTGATAAAGAAGAGAAATTTATATTATGAGTTGCCGGTAATATTATTTCTGGTGTGGATCTTTTTATATTTTGTAGTTTACACATTAATGAATCCTCCTCCCTATCCATGGTATTATACACCTGGAACAATTCTATTCTCTATAATTTTTTCTCTGGCGATAAGCTCATTTAGCCTTAGCAGAAATTTTACCGCGAGTCTGATCATCCTTATATTTGCCGTAGGTTTAATTCTTCCGCTTAAGACCTTCTCGGGACCTTTTACTGAAAAATATATTATGTACAAAACAGCAGCTGAGTATATTAATTATACTGCTGATAATCCTATTGTTGCAATTGATGAGATCGGAATTCTAAGATTTTACCTGGTTAAGGGAAAGGTGAGGGACATTTTAGGATTAGTTAATCCCGAAGCCGTGCGTTTTATTTTTAATAAGAATCTTTCAGGATTTATCCGGCACTACAATCCCGAATTTATAATTACCGAATATGGTGTTAAACCTGCTTATATGAATTATGTCTATTCTAATGAATTTAGAAGCAAATATTTAAAAAGGAAGATCATTAAAGGGCTGAATAACAGTATAGAAATCTACGGAAGGATTCGTTAAAACATTATACAAAAAAGTTTTCATGAAGAGAGAACAACAAAATGTTCTCTCTTTTCTTTATTATTTCATTTATTCCTTTGTGCTATCAGATTCAGAGCGCTTCCGGCTTTAAACCAGCTGAACTGAGTGTCATTAAAAGTATGATTTAAAACAGCTTCATCTGAAGATCCATCAGAATGTTTGATAACGAGTTTTAAAGGTTTTTCCGGTTTAATATCCTTTAAACCAAGTATACTTACTTTATCATCTTCACGGATTTTGTCATAATCAGCCGGGTTCGCAAAAGTTAAAGGTAGCATTCCTTGCTTTTTAAGGTTCGTTTCATGAATTCTTGCAAAGCTTTTTACTATTATTGCCATCCCGCCAAGGTACCTTGGTTCCATTGCAGCGTGCTCACGACTTGATCCTTCGCCATAATTTTCATCTCCAACTACAACCCATCCCGTTCCCTTTGCTTTATATTCACGCGCTACTTCTGGTACAGTTTTATATTCATCTGTAAAAATGTTTTTTGTTTTACCTGCTTCGTCTGTAAAATAATTTACAGCTCCGATCAATAAATTGTTGGATATATTATCAAGATGTCCCCTGAATCTAAGCCACGATCCCGCCATTGAAATATGATCAGTTGTACATTTTCCTTTAACTTTAATTAAAACCGGCAGATCAACAAGATCATTTCCGTTCCAGGGAGCAAATGGTTTTAGAAGTTGCAGACGTTCACTTTTAGGGTTCACCATAACTTCAACTTTTTCTCCATCCTTAGCTGGCGGTATAAAACCGTTCCCATCTGTAACAAATCCTTTCGGAGGAAGCTCTTCACCAACCGGAGGATCCAGTTTTACCTTTTGTCCTTTTTCATTAATCAATTCATCAGTAAGGGGATTAAATGTAAGCTTCCCGGCAATTGCAAGTGCAGTTGTAAGTTCAGGACTTGCAACAAATGCAAGGGTATCAGGATTGCCGTCATTTCTTTTAGCAAAATTTCTGTTAAAAGAAGTTACTATAGTATTTTTTTCCCCGGTTTTTACATCCATTCTTTTCCACATACCAATGCAGGGACCACAGGCATTGGCTAAAATCAGTCCGCCGAAATCACTTAATGTTTTCAGCTGTCCGTCCCTTTCAATAGTTGCCCTAACCTGTTCAGAGCCGGGAGTTATTGTAAATTGGGATTTTGTTTTTAGTCCCTTTGCAAGTGCCTGTTTTGCGATTGAAGCAGAACGGTCAATATCTTCATAACTGGAATTTGTACAGCTTCCGATTAGAGCTACTTTTATCTCTTCTGGGTAATCATATTTTTTTACAGCTTCTTTCATTTGAGATATAGGCCAGGCTTTATCGGGAGTAAATGGACCGTTAAGATATGGCTCAAGTTCATCCAGATTTATTTCAAGAACGTGATCATAATATTTCTCCGGGTTTTCAAAAATCTCTTTATCTGCAGAAAGCTGGTCTGCAAGGCTTTCAGCAAGTGCAGCAACATCATTCCTTCCGGTAATTCTCAAATAAGCAGCCATTTTATCATCGAAAGGAAATACCGATGTTGTTGCACCCACTTCAGCGCCCATATTACAAATTGTTGCTTTACCCGTACAGCTTATGGAGGTTGTCCCTTTTCCAAAGTATTCTATTATTGCACCGGTTCCCCCTTTAACGGTAAGCATTCCTGCCAATTTTAATATTATATCTTTCGGTGCAGCCCATCCGGATAATTGACCCGTAAGCTTTACACCAATAATTTTAGGCCATTTTAATTCCCAGGGCATTCCGGCCATAACATCAACAGCATCTGCACCCCCCACACCTATAGCCAACATTCCCAGACCGCCGGCATTAGGAGTATGGGAATCTGTCCCGATCATTAATCCACCGGGGAATGCATAATTTTCAAGCACAACCTGATGTATAATTCCTGCACCCGGCTTCCAGAAACCTATTCCGTATTTTTTTGAAATACTTTCCAGAAAATCAAATACCTCCCGGTTTTCATCATTGGCCCTCAACAGATCATCTTTAGCCCCGATCTGAGCCTGTATTAAATGATCGCAATGGACAGTAGATGGAACTGCAGTAGATTTTCTTCCTGCAGACATAAACTGTAAAAGAGCCATTTGTGCAGTGGCATCCTGCATTGCTACACGGTCCGGGTTCAGTTCGACATAATCCTTTCCTCGTTTAAAATCTTTATTAGAGTTTGATGATAAATGAGTAAATAAAACTTTTTCAGTGTATGTTAATGGTCTTCCTAAAAATTTCCTGACCTGTTCGATCTTGTCCTTATACCCCGAGTAGACGCTTTTAATGATATCTATATTTGCCGTCATTTGCAGTCCTTTTATTTGTCGAATATTAAGTATTTTTTTTCTTCTAAAATAGTTAAATCCCTGAACTTTTATTCACACTCCTTTTTTCAACTATTTTATTCATATCATAAAAAAATAATGATGAACAAACACCTGTATTTTATCAGAATCCAGGTTTTTTAACACACAGTAGAAAGGGCAATAAAATTTGTCGCAATTCTTGATAACGATAGGAGTATGCCAACATCATCATTTAAGCCCTTAAAGAAAAGAGAGTTATAATAAGAAAACCTGTTTTACATTGATTGATGCTCAGCCGACGCCCGGACAATGAGCGGCCAATGCCCGGCCTAATTTCAGCCAAACCAGCCCAATTCCTGCCCGGTCAATATTGGGACATTATTCATTCAGAATCCCGGAAATAATAAATATTTTTATTAGAATGAACAAACCTTTGCATAAAAAAGACTTAAAAAAACACTTGCCGGGACTCTTTCAATGCAGAAAATGCAGGAGAGTCTGTTTTAATAGGAGGCTGCGATGGACGTTCAGATGAATCAACTTAATATCGGAAATTTTTACATAAATAATGTTATATTTACCCCTAACTCATTATGAGACTTCATTTAGAATGATAAAACACCCGTTTTTCAGGGCACATTTGTTGAACCTTTCACGAAAACAATTTATTTACTATGGCAAACATTCAAACAATGCTTGTTATGGCAGGAATGGTACTTCTTGCCTTAATTTCTTTAAGATTCAATACTGCAGTCCTTCAAACCTCGACTGCAGAAATTGAAAGTAAAGTGGCGCTAACAGCATTTTCACTTGCAGATGATTTAATTGAGGAAATCAAAGTTAAATCATTTGATGAGTACACATTAACATTTCCGACTGCTGCGCCAAGTAATTTAACACCTCCCGGATCTCTTGGAATGGAAACAGGAGAATATTTATCGGGAACAGACGATATTGATGATTATAATAATTATACGAAGGTAGTAAGCGCACCACACGCTGAAAATTATACTGTCCAATCATATGTAGAATATGTAGATGGCACTAATCCTGATAATGTGAGTAATGTTCAAACTTTTTACAAACGGGTCAGAGTTACTGTAACAAGTCCTTTCTTAAAAAACCAATTAATCTTTCATTTATTTTTACATTAAAATAATATGTCAGTAATATTTGATCTTCTCGGTTCAACAATTATCGGCGGACTGCTGATGTTCATGGTCTTTAACCTGAATATGTTCTCTACAGTTCAGAGGTTTTCTTCAGACCAGGAACTGCGCCTGCAGCAGAATTCTAAAGTTCTTGCTGCACTGCTGGATCACGATCTTAGAAAAATAGGGTATAACTATAACGGCGTTTCTATGATCACTGCCCAGGAAAAACAGAATTAAATTCCGCAGCGATATAGATTCAAACGGGACCACTGATATAGTTAGTTATTTTGTCGGCGACTCCACGGAGATGACCCAGACACAAAATCCCAAGGACAAGATCCTCTACAGGATTGTTAATAGAGATTCGTCTAAAGGTCCATCGCTTGGTATGATAAATGCAAAGTTCAGTTATATGAATTCAAAAGGAATAAACGACGGCTGTCCTCGACAGTATAAGAATTATAAGAGTTGAACTCTGGCTCGAATCCACAGAGCCGGTTGAAGGAAAGTATCCATTTAGCTACTGGGAAATGACAATAAATCCGAGGAATATATAATGGGAAAAGGTGTATTAATCATCGTTTTAGGAATCTCCGTGCTCATTACCATTATGATTATTAATCTTAATGCTAATGCAAATGCAAGTACGAGTACTACCGTAGATTTCTATAAAACGACAAAGGCCCGTCTTATAGCAAATTCGGGTATAGAAATGTATTTTGAAAAAATGCGAAGGAACAAAACCCTCAGCGGGAATTTCCCCAGCAATAGTTTCGGCAACGGTACTTATAGTGTAAGCATTTACGGTCCCGATTCTCTCCTGAAAGTCAAATCAACTGCAACTTTTATGGGGTATACCCATACCAGTAAAGCTACTGCCAGAAGAACTCCCGTACAGATGCCCAGTGTACATAGTGCTCTTTATATTTCATCTCATAATATCAATCTGAACCTTAACGGCAACGTTGATATTCGCGGTTATGATTTTAATATGGACGGGACTGCAGGCGGCGGCGCAGCTTTGCCTGGTGTAGGTGTTGATACTCCCGGCGATAGTTCGATGGTAGTAAATGATATCTCCAAGAAGATATCCCATCAAATTGTCGGATCCGGAGCCATTCCCAGCGTATACACAGTTAACAGCGGTTACGATTGGCTGGCAATCACCGAGGCACTTATTTTCTCAGCTGATACAATATTAGGAACCGGAAGTTATACCGGTGGTGCTGATTTCGGCACAATAGACAAACCGATTATTACTTACTGCAGCGGAGATGTCCATTTTCTGGATGCAACCGGCTATGGTATAATGATAGTGAATGGAAATATAAGTCTTGACGGTAATTTTAATTTTTACGGTATTTTGATTGCATACGGCCAGACAACTATTGAAACCCAGGCTCAGGGAAATAATGCTGTTTACGGCGGAACAATTCTGGTTGGTGAAAACGTATCACTTGATGCGCAGGGAAATGCTTTGTTTTATTACAGCAACCAGGCAATTGAAAATGCCCAGGTCAATCTTAAGTCATCAAGATTTGAAGTTCTCGACTGGTGGGAATAAAGCGTAACTCCTCCTGAAAATACTAATATCAAAAACCGGGCTTAGGTCCGGTTTTTGTTTTTAAAGGGCTTATTTGTAGTTTTCCATTCATAATCCCAAACCTCAATATGTTTAATAATCAAAGGAGTCTCTATGCAGAAATTTCTAAGAATTTCTTCAGTAATGCTTTTTATTTTCTCTTTTTCGTTTTTATCACTTGCACAAACCGAAGAAGAGATGAAAGCCTGGCAGGAATATATGACGCCGGGTAAAATGCACGAGTGGATGGCTAAATCAGTCGGAGATTGGACATTTGAATCAAAGATGTGGATGATGCCCGATACTGATCCTCAGGTAAGCACCGGCACAATGACATCAGAAATGATACTCGGCGGAAGATATATGAAACAAACTCATAAAGGCGAAATGATGGGTATGCCTTTCGAAGGTATCAACATATTTGCTTATGATAATGCAAAACAAATGTTCGTTTCTTCCTGGATAGATAATATGGGGACAGGCATTATGACGTGTGAAGGTAAATATGATGAAGCTAACAAAACCATTAATATGGCAGGTTCCTATTTCGATCCAGAGACAAAAGCCGATAAAAAATTCAGAGAAGTGATAAAGATATTAGGAGATAAACAGCAGATGTTCGAAATGTATATTATGGCTGGTGATAAAGAAATGAAGAATATGGAAATAATGATGACTAAGAAATAGGAATGATTCTTAAGGGCAGATTGAAAGATCTGCCCTTTTTTTGTTTTAAAAATTCAGAATATCTTCCCTTATAAGGAGTAAAACTGCTGATTGAGGAACAATAAGAAATTTCTCCTTATCAAACTCAATCTCAAATGCCTCCTTACGGAGAAATATAGCCAGGTCTCCTTCCTTAGCCTGAAGAGGTATGTACTTTATAGGTTCTTTTGATTCCTTCCACGGTTCATCTTCAATCTGTGTCCCTGTTGGATATCCCGGTCCAGCTTTTATGATATATCCGCTTTGAATCTTTTCTTTTTCTGAAACCCCGGGAGGAAGATATAAACCTGAGGCAGTCTTTGCATTTTCTTCTACTGGGTCTTATTAAGTACCCTGTCCCCCACCACAATAAATTTCTCTATATTTTTCAAGCTAAAAGTCATATCTATAAAATCATTCAATCCAAATATAACTAAACGGGAATTATTTTGATGACCTTGTCTGCCGTATAAGGTAACCTAACACCGAAGGAAACAATCCCGCAGCAACCACAGCAAGATCTCTTGAGGAGCTGCTAAGCAGTAGATTCTGAATAAGTTTTGCCGTCCTTAATCTGGAAGCAAACAGCTTTTTCCAATCACTGCCATACTCGGAAGGGGCCTTTTGATTATTCAGATGATCGGTAAGAACCTGTGCACATTGAAATGCCATCCCTATGCCGTCTCCGGCTAAGGGGGCAATTATTCCTGCAGCATCTCCTGTATAGTAAACACCTTTAAGATATTTTTCTCTTTCTCCGAAAAAAAGATGGGAGGTTCCATAAAATTTTATCTCAGGAAGGAATTTGTCGAATTCAGAAATGAATAAATCCGCAAACCGTTTATTATTTTTTTGAAGAAAATTAATATGTTCCTTTGGAGTATTCGGATTCCTTTTTTTACCGGCCAAAAAACAAACAGTAAAGTCATTATCATTAACAGGATTTATTCCGCAATAAATACCGTCACCCGTATATATACGAATTTCATCTTCGGGAGGATCATTAAAAAAACTTTTATTCAGGTGAAATTTAACACCGCTGATCCCAGTTCTAATGCTGCAGAAGAATCTTCCGGATTTTTTATCTAAAGGGCTATTTCTACCATATGCTGCTATTATGGTTTCAGTTGTTAAGGTCTTGGCTTCGCTACCATTTTTAATACAAACTTTTAACTTGTCACCATCTGTACTTAAATCATTTACTTCTGCCGGTGACATGAGTACTGCACCTTTGTCAACAGCATTATCAAGGGTGAGCTTATCGAAAGCAGATCTTTTGAGAGCAAAAGCTTCAAAATTCAGATCAGAATATAGTTCCTTACCGTTAGGATTTATAAGCCTGAATGATTTTATTCTTTGCGGATTCAGCTTCAGGAATTTCTCCCGGAGACCCTGTTGGTTTAAGAATCTAATTACTTCAGCCGATAAAAATTCTCCGCAAAGAACGTCCCGCGGAAATTTCTTTTTTTCTATAATACATATTTCCTCCCCGCCGGATGCCAATAAAGATGCAGCTGCCGACCCTGAAGGACCAGCTCCTATTATAATATATTTATAATTTCCAGTCATCTTATAAATATTACCAAAAGCCACCTGAAAGCCCATTTCTTTCTAAGGGTATAGCGGCTGATCTTTAATTTTTTCATAAGAGCGGTTAACTCCTGGAATGTGAATCCTTTCTTTACTGAAAGAGGCCCG
Organism: uncultured Ignavibacteriales bacterium; assembly: GCA_963764685.1. Lineage (GTDB taxonomy): Bacteria > Bacteroidota > Ignavibacteria > Ignavibacteriales > Ignavibacteriaceae > CAVXTT01. Next base: position 244,644 of record CAVXTT010000017.1, on the reverse strand, counting down.
TCATTTTTTACCATCTCACTTCTTGAAAAAAGAGTTGTAAGTATTTTAATCCCCATAAAGGCACGGATTGATCTTCTTAAATCATTGATGATTATCCCTTCACGACTGAGTGACACAAATGATTCCAAGATTTCTACCAGGTCAGTTTCATCAAAATGATGCAGCAACAGAGATGCGTGAGTTATACTAAAAGATTTGTTTTTGAACGGAAGAGCTTTTACATCACCGCAAATTGATTTTCCGTTTCCTCTGTTATTTTTGATGAACCTGCAGGCACCGGGATTTTTATCAAGCGAATAATGTTTTATCGGGGCTTTAAATTTTATATCGGGAAAGCTTAAGCCACCCCCTGAACCGGCGTCGAGAATGGTAATATAATCATCATTAAGGCTGGGTTTTAATTCTTCCAACCCGGCACGCGTAACTGCATTCCCCCCGAGGAATTTATTTATAACATTTAGTTCCCGTAAAGCTATGTCAAGTCTCTCTCCCCTAATGGAAGTATCATCCATTATTTCAAGAGAATGGTCCCTTAAATGAAACATCAGATACCTTTGAGTATTGCAACTTCCATTGTTAGCCCGGGTCCGAATGCTACGGCACAGCATAATTCATTCCTGCCAATAGAGCTGCTGTCAAGTATTTCTTTAATTACAAATAATATGGATGCGGATGACATATTTCCATATTTTCTTAGGACTTCCCTTGACGGTTTCATCTCATCCTCTTTAAGTCCTATACCTTTTTTTAACGCGTCAAGTATTGCCCTGCCTCCCGGGTGTAAAGCCCAGAATTTTATCTTACCCCTATTTATGCTTTCATTCTCAAGAATCCGGAGTAGTTCAGGTGCGGCAGTGTTTTCGATAATTTTAGGAAGGTTTGAAGAAAGAACCATCTCAAAACCGCAGTTACCAATTTTCCATCCCATATATTCAGATGAATCGGGGAAAAGAACTGATCTTGTACTGATAAGTTCAAATCCTTTCTTTTCTGTTTCACTTGAAAAATATGCAGCTGCACAGCCGTCTGCAAATATCATATTAGCAAGAATATTATCTCTTGTAGGTTCCGTCTGAAGATGAATACTGCAAAGTTCAACCGATATCAGAAGAGTATTAATTGGTACTTCCTTTACTGAGGACATTGCTTCAAGAACAGAATTAAAGCCAATGAGCGAAGCCGCACATCCCATAAAACCAATATTGGTCCTTTTAATATCCTTTCTCAGGTTAAATTCCTCAATAATAAACTGATCCAGTCCAGGCGCAAAAAAACCCGTACAGGATATGGTGATTAGCCTGTTTATCGATTTAGCGGGAATGTTTTCTTCAAGCAGGAGTTTGCCGACAGCTTCCTTCACCAAAATCTTGGACCATTTCTCATATTCCTGCATCCTGGTTCTGGTATCAGGGGAAACATAAACCTCACCCTTAGAATAAAATTTATTTATCTCCCCAGCTTCGGCATCAGGAATTATAATATGTCTTTTTTCAATTCCTGATTGACCTGCTGCCATATCAATCAGTCGTCCTGTTACAGGTTCAACCGACATTCTCTTTTTTAATTCCTCAGCTGCTTTTGCCTGCCCGACGACATAAGGCGGTACGGCAGTCGCAATTCCGACTAACATTATATCCTTTCTTTTGCCATATATATGGTAAAGGAACTATATTCTGATATAATAGTATTTTGTTTCCCCATTAAGGGCCGCAAGTGAGATACATCTTCTATTTTATTAAATTTAATATACACAATATTTTATTTTGACAATGAGATGAACAAGGTTCTAATAATAACATATTACTGGCTTCCCTCAGGTAAGGCAACACTTCACTGGCCGCTGGGACTGGTAAGATATTTACCAGAAAATGGATGGGAACCTATTGTGCTGACCGTATCAAACGACTCGTTCACCGAAAAAGATCCATCGCTGCAATCCAATCTGGATCCAAATCTAAAAGTGATAAGAACCCCCTCTTTTGAACCTTTTGAATTATATAAAAAATTCACAGGAAGAGGGAAAGATTCACAATTAATCCCCTCAGAGCTTATATCAAGGACTAATAAAAGCTTGTCCCACAGATTATCCATATGGATTAGAATGAACCTGTTTGTCCCTGATGCACGTATTGGATGGTATCCTAATGCCGTAAAAGGAGGCGCCCGTCTCCTGGAAAAAGAGAAGGTGGGAGCGATCATTTCTGTCGGTCCGCCTCATAGTTTACACCTGCCCGCATTAAGATTAAGCAGAAAATTCAGAATACCCCACATCCCGGTATTTATTGATCCATGGGTGGATATCGTCTACTATAAAGGATTTAAAAGAAACCCTCTTACATTGGCTGCTGATAATTACCTGGAGAAAAAAGTATTAAAGAATGCGGCACGTGCAGTCTTTGTTACAAAAGCAATGCAGGAGGATTACATACGTAAGTACCCCTTCCTTAAAGAAAAGAATAAAGTATTGTACTGGGGTTACGATGAAACATTTTTTAATAATAAAACTAATTCCACGCCGGGAAAAGAAGAGGTGATCCTTCATACCGGGAATATGTTCGACTATCAGAATATACCGGGATTCTGGAAGATGATAAGGGAACAGATTAATAACGGGAGAAAGCTTAAATTAAGATTTACAGGATCAGTTGGTCCCGGAATTAAGGCAGCATTAAATCAATCCGGACTTATGGATCACGTGGAAATGAAGGGTTTTCTGCCATACAATAAAGTTATAGATGAGTTGTATTCAGCGGATTATTTTTTAGTGTGTGCAACGGAAAAAAGACACGTCCCCGGCAAGCTTTTTGAATATCTTCGAGCAGGTAAACCAATTATTGCCTTTGGTCACGATAATGAGGAGATAAAAGAAATCTTATCCTCAACGGGAGCAGGACGATTATTTAATTATAGCGAAAGCGGAGAGTATATTCTTGAACATCCCGAAGAATTCAAAACCCGGATGGAAGAAGTTGAACAATTCAGCAGGAAAAATATTACAAAAGAAATGGCAGATATATTAAATAATGCAGCATTAAGTAAAGGATTACTAATTGGATAACTTACTGGCTGCCCGTTCTACGATGGCTCTATCATTGGCATTCCATATAATCTTTGCCTGCATTGGAATGACGATGCCATTCTTAATGATGACTTCACACTGGCTATGGCTTAAAAAGAAAAATGATTCTTACCTCCGGCTGACAAAAACCTGGTCGAAAGGAGTAGCCATTTTCTTTGCTATTGGTGCAGTCTCAGGAACCGCATTATCTTTTGAACTCGGACTTCTATGGCCGGGATTTATGAAACACGCGGGTCCGGTAATAGGTATGCCTTTCAGCTGGGAAGGAACAGCCTTTTTTATTGAAGCAATATGCATAGGACTATTCTTATATGGCTGGAACCGTTTGAACCGCTGGGTTCACTGGGTTTCAGGTTTAGTAGTTGGTATATCAGGTGTTGCATCAGGTATTTTTGTAGTTGCCGCAAATGCCTGGATGAATGCACCTGCAGGATTTGACTGGATAAACGGTAAAGCGGAAAATATAGACCCATTTGCCGCAATGTTTAATCCTGCTTTTATCAGTCAGACGTCCCATATGACTATAGCTGCATTTGAGGCTACGTCTTTTGCTGTTGCAGGCCTTCACGCCCTGCTTCTTTTAAAAGAAAAAGAATTATGATCTCCATAAAAAAGCTTTGATAATAGCTCTCACAATAGGAAGTGCGGCAGCGATTATTCAACCGCTGAGCGGTGATTTTACAGCAAAGGATGTGGCAAAAAGACAGCCATTAAAACTAGCCGCTATAGAAGGACAATTTGAAACAGAATCAGGAGCAGGTCTAACAATAGGCGGCATACCTTTTGAATCAGAGCGCACCACCCGTTATGGGATAGAGATCCCGAAATTCTTAAGCTACCTGGCTTATGGTGATTTTAATGCAAAGGTGAAAGGGCTGAATGAATTTCCCGAAGAGAACTGGCCTCCTGTAGCTTTTACACACATTTCTTTCCAGATTATGGTCGGATGCGGTACCCTGCTTGCCGTTGTTGGAATAATATTTTTTATACTCCGGTTCACAAAAAAAGATAAGGTATTCAGCAAGCCATTTCTTACTGTTGCTGGAATTTGCACACCATTAGGGTTTCTTGCAGTAGAAGCAGGCTGGTTTGTAACTGAAGTTGGCAGGCAGCCCTGGATAATTTATCAAATAATGAAAACTTCTGAATCAGTTACACCGATGCCGGGACAGATATTTCATCTTCTTGTTTTCGGATTAATATATCTTGTTCTTTCTCTTGTTGCCGTCTGGTTAATGAAGCGTCAGATTACCGTTCTCCATTCAGGCGAAGATAAATATCTTTCGCAGGAGGTTATTTGATGCTTATTGTAACCATCATTTTTCTTTTGGCTTCACTTTATCTCTATTGTCTTCTGGGAGGGGCTGATTTCGGTGCCGGAATTGTCGAACTTTTTAGTTCAAAGGACAAAGAAAAAGTAAGTGAGTTGGTTACAAAGGCGATAGCCCCCATCTGGGAGGCAAATCATATGTGGCTGATTATTACTGTAGTTATACTTTTTAATGGATTCCCGGCAATATATACCAATGTTTCAGTTGCTTTATATATACCCTTGATACTGCTGCTTCTGGGTATTGTATTCAGAGGAACGGCATTTACCTTCAGACACTATGATGCAGTGAAAGATGGTTCACAGGTTATATACTCAAGAATATTTGCATATTCCAGCCTTGCTGTAAGTTTTTTCTTTGGTTTAATAACAGGGGCACTCGTCTCAGGTAAAATAGATTACCATCCTGAAAATTTCTTTGATGGATATATTCATCCCTGGTTTAATTTTTTTTCAATATCAGTGGGAGTATTTGTCTGCTCACTGTTTGCATTTATTGCTTCGGTTTACCTGATAAGTGAATCAACCGATGAGCTGACAAGAAACGATTTCGTATCAAGATCAAAAAAGGCAAACCTTGTTACTGTATTTAGCGGAGCCCTGGTGTTTATTTTTTCTATAGTAGAACAGGTAGGTTTTGCCGAAGGTTTTTTCTCGAATTTTATTAGTATTAGCTTTATAATAGCGGCAACTGCATCACTCTGCCCGTATTATGGAAAACAATTGATAAAAAACTTATTTGGACTTCAAGACTTCTTGCTGGATTTCAGTTATTCTTAATAATTGGAGCTTTTTATGCTGTCTACTTCCCTGTTGTTGTAATAATAAAAAATGGGGACGACCTTACTCTTTTTAACTCCGCGGCACCTGACATAACATTAAGATATCTTGGGTGGGCGCTTCTTCTTGGCTCAATCCTGATTTTCCCTCTTCTCTTTTATCTGATGAAGGTCTTCAAGTTTCAGAGAAATCATTAATCATTTTTTGTGGACGTGTTTTTTCAGATCCAGCTTATCCGCAAAGTCTGCACTGAATTTTTCTATCATATCTGCACCTTCTTTATTCTTGGTTGATCTGTGATAAGTATCGGCAAGTTTTAATAAAATCTGGTGGAAATGGATATTCATTTCATCAACAAACATCTCTTTGGTCCACAGGTCAATTCCCATAGTTAATTCTTCATCTTTATCCCATACGGAAAGCAGGAGAGTTTTTGCATCCTTTAATTTATCCTCCCCGCTGTCAGTAGCAGTCCACTGTATCCTTTCCGGTACACGGTTATCATCAAGTTCTATGATTATTTTAATTTCAGAACGTTTCATTTATCAATTCCTTTAAATTTACTTTGGTAATATTTTTATTTTGATCCTAAAATTGAATAAGTTGAATGGAAAATAATCATTATAAATGATATTAGATAAGTCCATAAATTTATTCTTTCTGATCCTGTTTTTATCTGCCCCGCTTTTGTACACTCAATCAATTACTGCAGGAGCAGAGCTTGGCGGAGGGGTAATAAGCAGTAATTCTCCCACAGTAGGAAGTTTCAGTTCCTCACTTTTCATTGAGGGAGGTATAACCACTGAGGACTATTTGGGTTTAAGGGTCAGTTTATTGTATGCCAGGGATTTTTCCATCTTGCTTCCGGATGACAGGAGTGACTACTACCCATTCATAAAATGTGCTGAACTTAAATTAATCCATGCATCCGATCTGACAAACCGCATTTACTTTGAACAGGGTCTGGGGATTTTGATGCTGAATGACAGAATTTACAGCGACAGAAATAGCTGGGGTTACGGACTTGCCGTTTCTCTCCTGGCAGGCAAAGATATGCGCTCCTCGGAGCACTCTGGCTTTAAAATAGGGATCGGAACTGAATATGGACTTACCTTTATAGAATTTTCAGCCTACTATTTGACTGTTTTTGCACAAATTAGTTATACTTTCTGATATATTTCTTATCAAAAACATACATTGAATTTAACGTAAAGCAGGCATATTTTAACCTAATGATATTTTTAAATCCTGCAGTTTTATTTGGTCTTTTAGCCGCTGCTATCCCTGTTTTAATCCATCTGCTGAATCTAAAAAAGTTAAAGCGCATAGAGTTCAGCACTCTGGCATTTTTAAAGGAGCTGCAGAAAAACAAGATCCGCAAGCTTAAATTAAAGCAATGGCTGCTCCTTGCTCTCCGCGTAATGCTCATCCTGCTGATTGTATTTGCCTTTGCCAGACCAACTCTTAAGGGGGTTGCAATCGGGGGAACAACCTCGGCTGCAAAGACTACCGCTGTCTTTATCATTGATAATACATTCAGTATGTCGGTTATTACTCCCGAAGGTTCTTATTTTAACCAGGCAAAACAGATTGCAGGTGAACTGATAAATAACCTTCAGGAAGGGGATGAAGCTGCATTAGTGCCGGTCTCCGGCTCGGAGGAGGAACTTACAGCAACAGGTAACCTTATCGAGTTATCAAAAAAAATAAAGGAACTTCAATTAAGTTATGTCAGCGGTACTCTTGATAAAGCAATTATAAATGCAGCAAAGATACTGGGACAGTCAAGAAATTTTAACAAAGAGATCTATATTATATCCGATTATCAGAAAGGTAGATTAAAGGAAAATGAAACTATCTCCGATCTGGGAGACCTTCTAAATGCAAATGTAAAGATCTATGCTTTCAATCTTCCACATAAAGATATCATAAATATTTCGATTGACAGTCTTGAGCTTAACACAAGAATATTTGAAAAAAATAAGCCGGTAAGTTTTAATGTAACCCTGACAAATAATTCGGCGCAGACAGTAACGGATCTGGTGCTCTCCCTGTTTGTAAATGGTGAAAGAAGTGCACAGCAAAGTATTACACTACAGGCAGCTGAATCACAGACAATTACAATTGAATCACATGTAGAGAGTTCCGGATATATTGACGTTGTTGCTGAAATTGAAGATGATGATATCCTGCAGGATAATAAAAGATCAATTACTTTTAATATACCCGAGAAGATACCTGTAGGATTATTTGCATCAGACCCCGATGATCTTCTTTATACTGAAACTGCATTATCAGCATATGGTGATGAGAGTAAGCTTGTTCTCAGGAAATTTAATTTCAGACCAGTTCTCCTCACTGAATCCGGAACAGTTTTCTGTAATTATTCTTTGCGGAGAGGATCCGTTGAATGGATCCGATCGGCTGCGTTCATATATAGAGAACGGAGGAGGTGTTATTATAATGCCCGGAGAAAAAACAATCCGGCAGGATTTAATACCTTACTTAACAGCGTAGGACTGAATCCTGTTGAGGGATCTTCCGGGATAATTAACGGAATGATAATCCTTCACACTTTGAGACCATTAATTATGAACACCCCCTTTTTCAGGGCATTTTTACTGTAAAGGATAAAAAACAAATAGAATCACCTGAGCTTTATTTTTCTTTCAGAGTCAAAGGCGGAAGTGACGCATCATCAATTATATCTCAAAATAACGGCTCATTCCTTTTTAACAGAATACCGCAGAGGAAATGGGAAAATCCTTCTGTATAACACTTCACCCGTTCTAAGCTGGTCGAATTTCCCGATTAAGAGTATTTTCCCAACCCTGATGAACCGTTCCGTTTACTACCTTGCTTCAAAAACAACAATTGAAAATAACCTGATTGCCGGGAATCATATTAATGTTTTTCTTGGAAAAGGAATAAAAAACAGGCTAACACTAAAAGAACCTGATGAATCTGAGGAAATTATTACAATTGATGAGACAAATAATGGTTATATTGAATTAAAAAGTACAAATGCAGCGGGTATCTACAAATTTTACAGCGATAAGGAAGTTGTTCAGCAAGTTGCTGTAAATACAGATCCGCGGGAAAGTGTTTCAGAACAATTGAATACAAATGCAGGTGGAAGCTTTTCTGGAGAAGATGAACTTTAAGGGACATTTTTACTCTGTACCCGTGAAAGAGAATCCTGCTGCCGTAATTATGCAGGCCAGGTTCGGATCAGAGCTCTGGAAATATTTTCTTTTTGCAGCTTTAATAATCGGACTGCTGGAAATGGCTGTCGCGAGAAATGCACGGAAGGATGTTGTTCCGGAAGCATAGAATCTTAGCTGATATGTGAATATTTTGATATTTTTGATGAGGTAATATTTAGTTTTAATGATAGAAATAAACAGAAAAAACACTGAACGTGCCATCCTGGTGGCGTTGAATACCAGGGAATTAAACAGGGAAATTATTGAGGAACATTTAAATGAGCTCGAAGAACTTGCTTTAACTGCAGGCGCGGAAACAATATATAAGATTACTCAGGATAGAAATACTGCTGATTCGGCTTTTTATATCGGTAAAGGAAAGGCAGAACAACTTGCAGGTCCATTTGTGAAGCTAATGAAATTGACCTGGTTATTTTTGATGATGACCTCTCTCCCGTACAGGCAAGAAATCTTGAAAAACTGCTCAACCGGAAAATAGTTGACCGCAGCGGACTAATACTGGATATATTTGCATCCCGCGCAAAAACCAAAGAAGCTAAAACACAGGTCGAACTTGCCCAGCTTCAATATATGCTTCCCAGATTAACAAGAGCATGGACTCACCTTTCCAAACAATACGGCGGTATCGGTACTAAAGGACCCGGTGAAACACAGATAGAAACTGACCGTCGTACCATCAGGGACCGTATAAGTCATCTTAAGGAGAATCTTAAAAAGATCGAATCCCAAAGAGAAACTCAAAGCAGCGGAAGAAAAGATATCGTTAAGATTTCCCTGGTAGGATATACAAATGCCGGGAAATCCACATTATTCAATCTGCTGACCAAATCGGATGTCCTTGCCGAAGATAAACTTTTTGCAACACTCGACTCGACAACAAGAATATTTTACCCGGACAAAAACAGGAAAGTGCTTTTAAGTGATACCGTTGGTTTTATCAGGAAGCTGCCGGCCCATCTTATTGCATCCTTTAAGTCTACTTTAAATGAAGTTCGGGATTCAGATATACTGCTGCACGTAATTGATCTTGCACATCCTTATTATGAAGACCAAATTAAAATTATTGACGAAACTCTGAAAGAACTGGATATAAAAGATAAACCCGTATTAAGAGTTTTTAACAAGATTGATGCTAGTATCCGATAAAAATAAAATTGATTACGTAAGAAATGTATATAAAAACAGTGTCGTCATTTCTGCTCAACGGGGAATAAACATTTCTGCTCTTACCAAAAAGATTCTCGATTTAATAGAACTTACTTTTGTTGAGGGGAAAATAGATTTGGAGATTTCCGACTCAAGATCGGCCGCCCGGGTTCATTCCCTGGCTGAAGTATTATCAAAGCGTTATAAAAAAAATAAAGTAGAGATAACGTACCGGGCTAAAAAAGAGAATTCGGATAAAATTAAAAAAATAGTGAATGGAACTTAAATATAAAACGATCCTTCTGGATCAGATAAATTTTCGGGAGATAATATGTCCATTGTAATTACCGGCGCAGACCTTACCATTGAAAAACTTGTTGCAATTGCACGAGAGGGGGAAACAGTAGAACTTCATCCGGAAGCCCTGGAGAGAATAAAAATCTGCCGTGCTATGCTTGAGGAAAAATTAAAGAATCACGAAATAATGTATGGCATCAATACAGGTATTGGTGAATTCTCGGAAGTAGTATTAAATGACGATCAGGTAAAAGATTTTCAGAAATATCTTATCTATAATCATTCTGCCGGAATAGGCGACCCTGCCCCGGTTGAATATGTCCGCGGAGCTATGGCCGGAAGAATAAATGTACACGCCCACGGCAATTCAGGCTGCCGTCCGGAAATAACCCTAACTTTAATTGAAATGTTAAACAAAGGGGTAACTCCTGTCGTGTGTCAGAAAGGTTCAGTAGGGGCCTGCGGAGATCTTGCACCTATGTCACAGGTCGCTCTTTTAATGATGGGTGAAGGAGAAGCTTATTATAACGGCGAAAGGATGCCTGGAGTAAAAGCATTTGAGCTTGCAGGTATAAAGGTACCCGGTCTGCAGGCAAGAGATGGACTTGCTACAATAAACGGATCAAATCTGTTAACTGCAATGAGTGCTATCCATCTATATGATATGAACAGGTTCCTGAAGCAGGCAGAGATAGCCTGTGCAATGACGCTTGAAGCGCTCCTTGCTAACCTGAAACCCTATAATGAAAAGCTTCATCAGCTAAGAGGTTTTTCAGGTGCTGTAAGAAGCGCCCGTGCAATTATGAAATGTATAAACGGCAGTGATCTTCAGACAGGTAAATTAAAAATAAAAGTTCAGGATGCTTATTCGATGCGCTCAACCCCTCAGGTAATAGGAGCCGCTCACGATGCCATTGCATACGCAAGATCACAGGTAGAAATTGAATTAAATGGTGTTGGTGATAATCCGATCTTTATCCCGGAAATGAAACTGACACTTACCGGAGCAAATTTTCAGGGAACCCCTGTTTCCCTTCCGATGGATATGGCAGGTGCGGCCATAACAATGGTATGCGTTCTTTCCGAAAGAAGACTGAACCGTCTCCTGAATCCTGCTTTGAGTGTGGGATTACCGGCATTCCTCACAAAAGGAGCGGGGATGTTTTCAGGACTTATGCTCAGTCAGTATACCGCTGATTCACTCATTGTAGAGCAAAGGATCTTATCAACCCCTGCTTCAATTCAATCCATACCTGCAGCGGCAGATCAGGAAGATTTTGTTTCAATGGGAATGAATACTGCAATCAAGAATGCCCAGATCCTGGATAATGCATATGGGGTCCTTGGAATAGAATTTATCGCAGCGGCTCAAGCACTTGACTTCAGAGAATTCTCAAATGGTGCGGGAGTGCAGGCAGCTAAGAGTATCGTAAGAAAATTTGTAGATCATCTCGATATAGACAGACCTCTTTATCCCGATCATACCACAATGAAGCAGGTCGTTAAATCCTGTGAAATATTGGACGCAGTGGAAACTGCAGTGGGAAGTCTTGAACTCCAATATGATGAAGCATTAGCTTAAATAACTTTTAATATGCGGAACGATCCATGATCGTTCCTTACAAAGCCGGGATACATACCGGCTTTTATTTTTTAAACTTCTCACTTTTGTCGCAATTATCTTTTTAATATTTCTTTTAGTCATTAACTTTGTGCAGTTTATATGTCTATATTATAATGGGTATTTGCAATGGAAGTAATCTTTTTTCTTTCCGGAATATTAATTGGAACCATCGCACTCTGGTTCTTTCTCAGGAATAAATTTGAGAAAGAAAAGGCAGCACAATTTGCTGAAACCGATAGCTTAAGAAAACAGATAAATCTTATTACTCTTGAAAAGGGAAAATCCGATGCACAGGCTCAGATGCTGCAGAAGAATTGCGATACTCAGAAGGAGGAAATAACACAGTATCTTGAAATAAATACCAGATTGAATGCCGACTTAGCCTCCCTGTCCAGCAATTACCAGAACCTGAAACAAAGGTTTGAAGAGCATAAGCAGGAGGTAGAACAGCTCAGAGAGAGGTTTACAACCGAGTTCCGGAATATTGCAAATGACCTGCTTGATGAAAAAAGCAAGAAATTTACAGAGCAGAACCAGACTAATATCAACGAAATACTCCGCCCGCTTGGTGAAAAGATTAAATCCTTTGAGCAAAAGGTTGATACCATCTATGTGTCCGATTCAAAAGAAAGAGCTGGACTGATCCAGCAGTTAAAGTCCCTTCATGAATTAAACCAGCAGATGAGCAAGGATGCTAATAATCTTACAAATGCATTAAAAGGACAAACTAAAACCCAGGGTAATTGGGGAGAATTTATCCTGGAGAGTATTCTGGAAAAATCAGGCCTGGTAAAGGGACGTGAATATGAGGTCCAGCAGAGCTTTTTCCTCGAAGGATCTAAACGTCTTCAGCCCGATATTGTTATTTACCTTCCGGAAAATAAATGTCTCGTGATCGACTCAAAAGTTTCCTTATCTGCTTATGAACGGTATTGCTCATCTGATGATACTGCCTTAACAGCTGCAGCACTCAGGGAGCATATAAATTCGATAAAGAAACATATAAAAGAATTGAGCTCAAAAAATTATCAGAATCTTTATCAGATAGAGACACTTGATTTTGTGCTTTTATTTATGCCTATTGAACCGGCATTCAGCCTGGCGGTACAGAATGAACCTGAAATGTTCAATGAGGCATTTGGGCAAAATATTGTAATCGTCAGTCCCTCTACCCTGCTTGCAACTTTACGCACTATTGCCAGTATTTGGCGCCAGGAACATCAGAATAAGAATGCTCTTGAAATAGCCCGCCAGGGAGGCGCGATGTATGATAAGATTCAGAGCATAATTGAAGACCTTCTGGAGCTCGGGAAAAAGATCTCATCCTCACATATGACCTATGACGAGGTTATGAAAAAACTTCATACCGGCAGCGGGAACCTGCTTAAGCGTGCAGAGAATATTAAAAAACTCGGGGCTAAAACAACAAAATCTTTACCTCCCTCCATTCTCAATAAGATTGAAGAGGATCCCGAAACAGATTTTCTTTTAGAAGAAAATAATAATAATGGAAATTAAAAATCTGACAATTACATCCCCGGCGACACCTCAGGAATTTGATCTATATTATGACCTAAGATGGCGACAGTTAAGGAAGCCATGGGATCAGCCGAAAGGAAGTGAAAAGGATAGTATAGAAGAAAGTGCGTACCACATAATGATCTGCACTCAGGAGAGCAAGCCTGTGGGAATAGGAAGACTTCATTTCAATTCACCGGATGAAGCACAAATCAGATTTATGGCTGTTGAGGATGGTTACCAGAAACAAGGTATAGGAAGTCTCATCATTAAGGAGCTGGAAAGGAAAGCCGGAGAATCCGGAGCAAAATATATTGTCCTGAACTCTCGTGATACTGCCATTCCCTTTTATGAAAAGCACGGCTACAGAACTATAAAGAAGACTGTTAAGCTATTTGGTTCAATTCCTCATCACGTTATGCGTAAGGAAGTTATTCGATAGATCTATAGCACGATTGAATGATGGTCATAGGACCATCGGACTATTTACTTCCCATTCTCACTATTTCATCGAACTCTTCTTTGGTTACGGGCATTACTGAAAGCCTGTTCCCTCGCTGGATGAGCCGCATATTTTTGAGCTTGCTGTTAGATTTAATATCTTCAAGGGTGACAGGATTCTTAAACTGTTTCACAAATTTTATATCAACCGAATACCAGGAAGGATTCGCCGGATCAGCTGAAGGGAAAAAATGTTCATCTTCAGGATCGAATTGTGTCTTATCAGGATAGCCGTCTTTCACTATTTCGCAGTAACCAGCTACCGCGTTAGGCTTAGTACTGCTGTAGTAAAATAATACCTGGTCTCCTTTCTTCATCTCATCTCTTATAAAGTTCCTTGCCTGGTAATTTCTCACACCGTCCCAGGATGTGGTAGAGTTTTTCTCCTTCTTCAGTTTCTCAATTGAGTAAACCTCCGGTTCACTTTTAACCAGCCAGTATTTTTTTGCCATAGATTTTCTCTTTTTAGTTATAAAATATAAATTTTTAGGGATTTTAGGATCTCCCGGGATACATGCTTAAAAAAGCACTGCTGTCCAAAATAAAATAGAAATAATAAAAATTGAAATAACCGTCCATATTGGACAGATTTTTTTCTTTTTTAATTTCAATCCATCGTACCTCAAGTCGCTATTCGGTTTGATGTATTTATCCCAACTGTTGAAATACCCTCCCTCTGTTTATTTGTAAAATTAATAAGCCTTGCAATCTCATAGCCCTTAATCTGCTTAATCCTGGTTTCTTTCCCCCATTTCATTCAAGAACAATTCACATTTAACTATGTTATTTATAAAGAATAGTACAAAGATTGCATATGTAAAGGCCATACGTAAGCCTTCTGTAAGCCATCTGTAAGCCATAAAACAGCACTTATGGCTTACAGATGGCTTACAGATGGCTTAGAGATGGCTTACAGATAAGCAATTATAAAGCAATTAGTAATAAATTTGGGTAATTTTTCTCACTTTGGTACAAATTGAACAGGATTTTTTTTCAGAGCGCGTTTAGATGAATCCAGGAGACTGAATCCAATCTGAGGAGATCAGCCGATCTTGCGGAAGACAATTGTGGATTCTCTGGCACAATAGACAGGGTGAAAAGATTTCTATCCAGGTGATATAATATTTAACTGAAAAGTGTTACATTTGTCATAGAATCACTTTTAAGACGAATACTGTTTTTTGGTTAAAATAAATTTATCAGCTTTTTACAAGGGATTCTTTTTTTTATCGTTTTGGACAGGTCTGTAAAAAAGGTATAATTGTTGACTTTAACAATTATTTTGCAAAGATTTGTATTATGGAATAATAGGGACCGGGTTTTGAAATATCTCCTTTCTCTGATTTTTGTTGGGTTCATATTTTTGAGCTGTAATGAGGATGCTGTTTCCCCTTCAGGCAGAAACTATGAAATACCTTCAACGGTAGGTTCGTACTGGAAATATACTGTATATGACAGCAGTACTACTGAACACGATACCGTTGAAGTCAGTATAATTTCATCAGTCGGCTTCTTTGAAGGAAAGGTAACTCATTGGACCTTTTTTAATACGAAGACTGCTGATACAACCAAAGTAGTGTTCTCGGGGGACTCTACCGACGCCGCTCTCTATTCCTTCTCTCAAAAATACAGGCTGCTGGTTCTTTCCCCCCTGCGGGAGGGAATGCAGTATAATTCAATCTATGGTCCGATGCAAGTTCAGACAATTGAAAACGTAACAAATGAATTTAAATTTTTTACCGACTGCTACCGCATCTATAATCCAGTCGTTACTTCATCTGAAGTTAATATTACAACCTATTGGATAAAACCTGGCATCGGGATAGTGAAAGCTCACCGATCTTCAATAGGAGGACAGCTTGAGCAGGAGGTCTATTGGGACCTGATAGACTATAATATAGTTGATTAGTTGATTGGTTGATTAGTTGATTAGTTGATTGGTTGATTAGTTGATTAGTTGATTAGAAATTTAAATAAAAAAAGAGGCTGATAAAATTTATCAGCCTCTTTTTTAATACCTGGCGTAGTTATTCTGTTTTACGGGTTAGAAGGTGCCCGCCAGTCAGTTCATCTGAAAGACGTGTAGCTTTATAAAGATCACGGATAGCTTCGATCATTCCCGCAGAATGAACAGAAACCATTCTGTTATTTTCGGGCTCAAAAATAAAGCTTCCCGGTAGACTCTCAATGTTGCCGTCAAAAGCCAGCCCTACCACTTCTCCGTCCTTATTTATAACTGCACTTCCTGAATTCCCCCCTATAATGTCATTTGTGGAGACAAAATTAAAAGGAGTGGACAGATCAAATTCTGCAGGAGGATTTACCCATCTTTCAGGAAGATTAAATGGTGCTTCTTTTTTAAAAGAATAAAATCTATCGTAGAGTCCGTAGAATGTTGTAAAAGTAGGAGCCACTGTTCCATTATAGGAGAATCCTTTCACAACACCATCAGATATGCGCAAAGTAAATGTAGCATCGGGAGCAATAGATGTACCGTAAACCTCGTATAAAGCTTTACCTAATTGATTATTATAAACTGCCTCTCTGGAAGTGATCTCAGTGCTCCTGGCCATAAGTGCATCTCTTCTATCCTGTGAATTCAGCATAAAATAAATAAAAGGATCATCTGAATTCAGTATGGCATCCGGACCCTTCTTTACCTGTGCAAGTAATTTTTCCTGAGAAGTAAGGAAAGAATTATTCAGCATATATTCGGCTGCTTCTTTTCCATTTTTACCTCCTGTAATTTTTTTCAGGAGAGGGTAATCCGGTCCCAGCAGGGTATACAATCTCGGTATTTGTTTTTCCAAAACCATTTCCTGGAACCAATGATCGAATTCCGTAGGGAGAATATTTTGTACTGTACTGTCGAGCTGCGCTCCGCGGTAATCCTCAGGTCTCTGGTCTTCCGGGAGTTTCAGCTGTTCCGCAAGATCAATCACATCGGAGGCAACCAAAAAATACTCGGATGAAGTTAAGGGATTGACATTAAGAGCAAACAACTCACTTGTAAAACCTCTAAGCTCATTTCGCCCATCGGCTATCTTCGTCCAGAGATCTCCATATTCGTTATTCAAACGGCTGTCGGATAAAACGCCGTCTCTGAACTTTTTCTCGAAGTCTTTTTTCTTTGCCATTAGAACAGCATTCTGCAGCCCGCCAAGAATACCCTTGTAAGCCTTGAGTGAATTGGTGTAAGAATACAGAGTATTTTGAAGCTCATCTTTGTCCGGGGGATTTGTAGCGATCTTTGCGGTATAAATATCGGCCAGGTCTTCCAGCACTTTCAGGAATCTTGGATACTGTATATCTCTGGCGTATTCCAATTGAGCAACAGTATTCAATCTGGTAGTTGACGCAGGATTTCCAACCACAAAAATGGATTCTCCTTCCGAAGCACCATTACTGCTCCATTTAAAGTAATGATCTGTCTTTAAAGGACTGCCCGATTCATCATATACTCTGAAAAAGCTGCAGTCAAGATCATAACGCGGATAAGTAAAATTATCGGGATCGCCTCCAAAATATCCAAGCTGTGTTTCAGGAGAGAAAACAAGTCTCACATCGGTATATCTTTTATATCCGTAAAGCGAATACTTAGCCCCATTGTACAAGGCAGTAACAGATATTTCAAGCCCGGTGGAATCAGCTACTCTTACCTCGATATCTGTTATTTTGCTTTTCATTGCTGATTGCTGAGCTTCATAACCCTGAACACCCTCAGCACTCTTTAGAATTTCATCAGTAACATCCCTGATTAATACAAGCTGATCAACAAATAAGCTCGGAACTTTTCTTTCATCTTCTAATTTTTCAGCAAAGAAACCTGTCTCCTGAAGATTTTCGCCTTCAACCTGAACTTCAGTTACACTTTCCCTTGCACAATGATCATTTGTCATCACCAGACCGTCGCCGGATACAAATGAGGCTGAGCAGTAAGTAGCAAATCTTAATGCTGCCATTTGTGCATTCTCCAGCCACTGCTTGTCAGGGGTAAAGTTGTAAGTTTCTTTAAAATAATCCAATGGGGGATATTCAAAAGTCCACATTGTACCAGTATCAAAACGACCTGCTTTAACGGTATCGGGATTAAACCATTGATATGTGGTTTGTTTTTCCTCTTTTGCAACTTCACTTGTTGCCGAACATCCGAAAAAGATAAGGATTAAAAATAAGGGGATTGTCACCCGAATCGAGAGTTTCATAATTGTCCTATTAAATAAAAAACTAGCTTTAAAATTACTCAATATCCTTTAATTAGTCTAAGGAATCCATCATTTTATATTGAATTTTATGGATTCAGCTGCACCATTCCGGCTGCAAGTTCATTAGCTATCCGTGTCGGCTTTATAAAGGTCTCTTACCACTTCCAGAATACCCTGCGAGGCAACTGAAATCATCCTGTTTTCAACATCATCATAAATAAAGTAACCGGCATTGCTTTCAATATTTCCGTCAAAAGCAAGACCCACAATTTCCTTCCGTGTATTTATTACTGCACTGCCCGAACTTCCGCCTACTATATCATGGGTGCTTATAAAATTGTAAGGTGTTTCCAGGTCAAAATTATCGGGGGGATTCTGCCATCTTTCAGGAAGGCTCCAGGGAAATTTTTTATTAAATGAGTAATAACGGTCATATAAACCATAGAATGTAGTAACCAATGGAGCTTTGGTGCCGTTGTAGTCATAACTTTTCATTACCCCGTCGCTCAGTCTTAAAGTAAAACTTCCATCGGGTGGAATGGAAGTACCGTATATTTCATATAAAGCCTGTCCAAGCTGATTTTCATAAACACTTTCAGTCTCATTAATTTCTTTGATCAGCTTCTGAAGTTCTTCTGCCCGGGCTCGTGTGTTTAACACAAAAAGATGAAAGGATCGTCAGAATTTAAGATCGCATCGGCACCTTTGCGAGCAAGCGCTTCTGCGTTTTCCTTAGTTGTAATAGTTGAATGGGTTAATGCATAATTTACGGCATCAATTCCTTTCATTCCGCCGAATGTTTTCTGAACTAATACATTTTCCGGTCCCAGGTTCCTATACATAAGATCTGCCTGGATTTTCAGCTTCCCGTTACTTACTTCTTTATTAAAGTCAGGCGGGAAAATTGAACTGTATTTTTTTCTCCAGTTCAGGACCTAGATATGACGCAGCCGCAGCGCTATCCGGTTTCTTTAATTCTTCAGCAAGTTCTATCAGCTTTTGGGCAATTAAATCATAATCTGAATAAATAAGTTTGGTCCTGGATATTGCTGCATTTTCATCTGCGATACGGCTCATTTCGGCACGTGTGCCTGCAATTTTATCCCAGAGATCACCATATTTTTTATTAAGCTCCGGCTTGCTAAGAACTGAATCCCTGAACTGTTTCTCAAAAGCATTTTTCCTTGCCATATAATACGGATTCTTAAGACCCCTCAGTACTCCCGCATATCTTTTATTCCCATTTGCAATGCCTGATAAAGTGACTGAGTATTCCTTCATCTTTTCAGGGCTCTGAGCTGACAAGGTCTCATACATTTTCTGAGTTTCATTATATATAAACACATTGTTCTTATATGAATGATCCCTCATATATTCAAGCTGTGACATTGTCTTGAGCTTGCTGGTATTTCCGGGTTTCCAACTACAAATAAAAGTTCATCTTCTTTAGCACCATCCGGGCTCCACTTAAAATAGTTAGAAATTTTAGCAGGTTTACCGTTCTCATCATATGCCCGCCAGAATGTAAAATCGAGACTGTATCTCGGGAAAGTATAATTATCAGGATCTCCACCGTATAAACCTAATTCGGTCTCCGGGATGAGAACAAGACGTATATCAGTGTATCTTTTGTACCCATAAAGTGAATAACGTCCCCCGTTATAAAGGGTAACCACATCATAAATTAATCCATCCCCTGTTTTTCTCTTCTTTATCTGCTCGATTATAGATTTTTTCTTTTCCAGTTTTTCTGTTTCCGTTTTACCCAAGGCAATGGAATCCTGAATTTCTTTGGTAACATCTTCAATCGCTACAAGCTGATCAACTTTTAGAGTAGGATGCTTTCTTTCCTCCTCCAGTGTTTTTGCATAAAATCCGGTTGTCCTGAGATCCTCCCCTTCTTTCTGAATATCTTTCATAATAAAATCAGAACAATGGTTATTCGTCATAATCAATCCGTCAGCTGATACAAAAGAACCGCTGCACCAGTTACCGAATTTTAATGCTGAAAGTCTTACATCATCCAGCCACTCCCTGGACGGAGAAAAATTATATTCTTCCTTAAAGTATTCAAGCGGCGGGAAGTCAAATGTCCACATTTTCCCTGTATCAAATTTATGCGGCCTGACAGTATCGGGATTAAATGCGGACGAAGAATTGATTGATTTTTCTTCCTTGGTAATTTCTGTTGACTGGAAACAGCCTGCAAGAAGAAATAGAAGAAGCAGGAAATTAAGAGAGGTGATTTTGCGTAGCACGGGTTTTCCCTTTAAATAAAAATGTAACTAAGAAAATTAAGGCTAATAAGGGATTATCACAAGGAAAATAAATCGTGCCGGAGTGAGTGGGATTGGCCAAATAAATGCCATTGCTTCAGAGGCAGGAATTGGATGAATGAATGAATGGATGATTGTCTGAATAAATTTTGTCATTGCTAAGGAGTCTTTGACTGAAGCAATTAAAGGCTAATTTGCTCCAAAATTGAACTTTTAACAAACATTTTATTTACACCATAGTAACAAATCGCTCCAGATATATAATTCAAGTCTTGCTAAAGCTTTGTAAAGAGCATGCTGCTGGCTTAAAACAGACAGCTCCAAGGGCTTTATAAGACGTGAGCAAACTGTTTACAAGCTGTCTAGAACCAGGTGTTGACGAAGTGTTAATGAAGTGGTTTTTAAAAAAAGTTCGATGGTATTGGAACTCATCCACAGCCCTTCTCTTTCCTGGAGTGAGATTTGAGTTAGTTTTTAATATTGGTACGACAAACAGACACAAAAAAAACCGATCCCCTTTTCAGGGAACCGGCTTTTTTAAAACTTTTGGCAAGATCTAAATGTAAGAGTCCGGCTGATAGAGCGGTTCAATTTCCCACTCATCTTCAATTGTTCCGACACAGTGGGAACACTTGGGAACCGTAAAAACCACCTTCTCTTCGTTGGGAGCCGCCCTGACAAAGTTAAGGATTGTTCTGCAGCTTGAACATTGAACTATGTGGGAAGTTGTTGTCTTTGTGCTGCACTCGGGACATATAAAACCAAGTTCGCCGGGTGTTTCTTCCGGGTTTACCAGGAAGATCGAATTACATTTAAAGTTGTTGCACTTGGCGAAATGCCATTTAACAGTATCTTTTGTTCCGATAATCGTTCCCTCGTTTTTTTTGATTTGACCTAACATAATGAGTTAAAAACAAAAAGTCCAATGAAAAATAATTCACCTTAACTTTCTGTTCACTTGAACCCTCAACTAATTTTTATAAATTGATGATCCCTAAATAACTTTTTTCTGAGTATAATGTAATCCAGATATTATTACAGGAAATTTTAATCAATTTTCTTGTATACCAGGAGAACCAATGGACAGAATAAATTCCTTTAAAGCATATGATATAAGAGGCAAAGTACCCAATGAATTAAACGCAGAGCTTGCTTATAAAATAGGTATGGCTTATGCAAAATATATCGAAGCCGATAAAATAGTTGTCGGACACGATATCCGCCGATCTTCGGAAGCAATTTCGGAAGCATTGATAAGAGGTATAAACCACGCCGGGGCAAATGTTATTGATATTGGATTATGCGGAACCGAAATGGTCTATTATGCTGTTCCCGCACTTGAGGCAGACGGCGGCATTATGATCACCGCGAGCCATAACCCTCCTGAATATAACGGGATGAAGTTTGTCAGGAAAAATTCTGTACCTGTAGGATACGAGTCGGGTCTTAATGAAATTGAACAGATGGTTCTTAAAGAGGAATATGGCGAAGTAAGCGATTATCCCGGAGATGTTACTCATAAGGATGTTATGGGGGGATTTATTGCCAATCTGAGAAAGTTCTATGACCCCAAAAAAATAAAGCCACTTAAGGTTGTTGTTAATGCAGGCAACGGCTGTGCAGGACTTGCAGTCGATGCCCTGGAAAAACATCTACCCGTACAGATTATAAAAATATTCAATGATCCGGATTCCGATTTCCCTCACGGCGTACCCAATCCAATTCTTATTGAGAACCGGAAGCCCACTATTGATGCCGTTCTTAAAAATCACGCAGATCTGGGCGTTGCCTGGGACGGCGATTACGACCGCTGCTTCTTCTTTGATGAAAAGGGAAATTTTATTGAAGGATATTATATCGTGGGACTTCTCGCAAAATCGATACTTAAGCTGCATCCGAATGAGAGAATAGTTCACGATCCCCGCCTTGTATGGAACACCATTGAAGTCGTTAAGAAATTTAATGGTGTGCCGGTTGTTTCCAAGAGCGGACACGCTTACATTAAACAGAAAATGAGAGAAGTGAATTCCATTTACGGCGGCGAAATGTCTGCTCATCATTACTTCCGTGATAATGCTTATTCCGACAGCGGTATGATCCCCTTCGTGCTGATTCTTCAGCTTTTATCTGAAGAAAATAAACCTTTTTCTCACCTGGTTGAGGAAATGATTGCCGCTTACCCCTGTTCCGGTGAAGTAAATTCCACAATCAGTAACCCCGCTGAAAAGATAAAGCAGATTGAACAGAAATACTCGGACGGGAAAAAAGATTATCTCGACGGGTTAAGCGTTGAATACGACAAGTGGCGTTTCAATGTAAGGATGTCGAATACTGAACCGATCCTCAGACTTAATGTTGAAAGCCGAAACGATATTACGCTTATGGAAGAAAAAACAAAAGAACTGCTGGAGATAATAAGGAACGGGAAATAAATTCTTATCATAGTACCAGAAAAGCTTTAGTGCTTTACCTTGCAGGGATTACAGGGTAGGAAACGCTCATTGATCGTTCCGCTATTTAATCTGTAGAATTAATTCCTGGCCTTTAATATTATTAACTCCGTAGGAGTTATATATCTGTAGAAAATCATCACCCCGCAATATTCTCAACTCCGTTAGGAGTTGCATTCCATTATTGGCATCAATGATCAAATTAACAGGAATGAAACTCCTGACGGAGTTTTAGATTAGGTGGAGTATTCATTTCTACAGATATGAAACTCCTAACGGAGTTTTTTATTGCGGGTTATTTATTCAGGCGTATTGACTTGTTACTATTTCGTCTCCACCTTAAACGATACCCTCAGCTTCTCCCAGATTCAAACTTAATTACAGCAGAATTTGTTTTCATCTCCGAAAATGTATAACTCAGCCATTCCTGGTAATGGTACGGTTTCGGGTTTTACAGTAAACCGAAATTGATCTTCCGCTTCATTATATTCAAATGCTCCCCACTGATCTGCAACTTTATTAAAAATTATTATCCATTCCCCTTTCTGAGGTATAGTAAAAAAACTATAGGATCCTTTGGTCAATTTTTTCCCCTCGATCATTACATCCGATGAGAATGTAAATTTTGTAGCCTCATCTGCACCTGCACGCCATACTTTGCCATAAGGCACCAGACCTCCCCAGATAGATCTTCCCTTTACGCCCGGACGGCTGTAGGAAATATTTACCTCGGTCAACCCGATTATCTGCATTACACCGGCTTTGGGACTAATCCTTGGCTTTTTCTGCTCCTGCGCTTGCACCCCGGATAAGAACAAAATTGCTAATAAGATCAGACCATAAAATTTTACACTAAGCATTCCCGAAAGCTCCTTTTTAATTTAACCGGATAGAATTTATATTGACCGGGGAAAGTTTTAATCTTTAATTTAATAATCTATTAAAAAGATATGAGAATTAAAATTGCAGATAATGATCCGGAAATTCTCAGCTGTTTTCCTGTAATGCACCAGCTGCGGCTTCACATTAAGGATGAGACAGAGTTTCTTGAGAGGGTTAAACGGCAGACCCGGCTTTACGGCTATAATCTTGTTCTTCTGGAGGATGGAAATATAAAAGCTGCTGCCGGCATAAGGATTTCAGAATTTCTTGCCTGGGGCAAGATCGTTTATGTTGATGATCTTGTAACTGCAGAGGATGCACGTTCGGGGGGTTACGGCGGGAAGCTTCTCAACTGGATCATTGAATATGCAAAGGAAAATAACTGCGATGAAGTACATCTCGATTCGGGAGTTCATCGTTTTGGCGCCCACAGGTTTTATTTAAATAACAGGATGGATATTACGAGTCATCATTTTGCAATTAAACTGAAGTAATTATGGTAAAGGAAATTCTGCTGCTCGGTAACCCGGCTCTGTACAAAGTATGCGAAGAGGTAAAAAAAGAAGAGCTGCGTTATATAAAGGAAGTCGTAATTGATATGCACGATACGCTTATGGATTTCAGAACAAAGCACAATGCAGGTCGTGCAATTGCAGCTCCGCAGATCGGTGTCTTTAAAAGATTAGTTTATATGAATATCGGCAGCCCAATTGTATATATAAATCCCATACTTTCGGAACTAAGCAATAATATGTTTGAGTTGTGGGATGATTGTATGAGCTTCCCGGACCTGCTGGTAAAAGTAAAAAGACACAAAACCTGCAGGATCAACTACAAAGATATTGAGTGGAACGACCAATCCCTTCAGCTGAACGAAAGCCTTTCAGAACTGCTGCAGCATGAAGTTGATCACCTGGACGGCATACTTGCAGTTGCACGGGCAATAGATCAGTATTCTTTTGCGTTGAAGAGAACAAAGACAGAATTTAATTCCTGAAAACTATTAACCACATAAGGCACATAAGGGCACATTAGAAAAAACAAAAGCGTACACGTTTCCTCTAATGTGACCTAATGTGTCTAATGTGGTTTCTGTCCTATTCCTCTTTTATTTCACCAGGGTCATTTTTTTAACTTCAATATGCACCGGGGTTTGCAGTTTGTATAAATAAACTCCGCTTGGCAAACCTGAGGCATCGAATATATAGGAAAAACTTCCTGCACTCTGTTTTTCATTAACTAAATTCTTAATCTCCACACCAAGCATATTATACACCGAAAGACGAACAAATGCAGCTTCCGGGATTGAATATTTTATAGTTGTTGAAGGATTAAATGGATTAGGGTAATTCTGCTCCAAAAAATAATCTGTTAAAATAGCCCGGTTATCCCCTACACCTACACTGCCGGTGTCTTTTATGGCATAAAGAGTTTTTGTATGCCCATAAGCTAATGAGCCTTCGTGCACACCAATATATAGAGTTCCATCTCTGGCGATCGCACCTGTATGATCTACCTGTTTTAAGTCAAACTCTAGAGGAAGCTTCCATTTTAATATACCGTTACTGGAAACAGCATAATAAGAATAACCGAATGTCGAACCGAAATATATAGTCCCTTCATTATCGCAAATTAATGGTTGCCAAAAATCATCCATCTCTTCATCATCCAGTTCATATCTCCATCTGAAATTACCCTCATAATCTATTGAAATTAACGCTCGATAGTACAAGTTTTCTGTATCCAAAGCTATAAATGAAATATTGCCATTTTTATCTATAACAGGAATAGAATAAAGATCAAGATTCCCTAAACTTTGAAGATGATATTTCCACCTTATATTTCCATCAGGAAATATAGAATATAAATATTGTGGGGATCTATCTGGAATTACATAAATATTACCTTCATTATCGACCATAGGTGCTTTCTCAATATTTCCTAAAGGTAATTTCCATTTTACAGTACCATTCTGATTTATTGCATAGAGACAGGAATCCATAGCCCCAATGTATAGCGTTGTTCCATCAGGTGAGATTGCGGGGGATCTTTGTGCATACAAGCCATAATCTACTCTCCAGTTAAGAATTCCTGCCGGTGTAAATGAATAAAGATACCCATCCCAGCTTGTGATGTATAAATTACCGTCAAGATCTATATTTGGGATAGCACGCTCACCTATCAATGCATCTGTACTGTATTTCCATTTTAATGTCCCATCTGGTTTTAAGGCATAAAAAAACTGATCCATGGAACCGAAATAAATATTTCCTGCAGAATCTACTACTATACCGGTCTGAGGAGGTTTTGCGGTCCCAAGTTTAAATGCCCAGTTCATAACACCCGTTGGGTAGAAGCAATAAAAAGTATCAGACAATCCAACATTGAAAGGATCCTGGAAATATGACCCGAAATAAAGATTGTCATCTGCTCCAATAACTGGACCAGAATAAATTCCATTTTTCATATCAGCGGTCCAGACTATTGTTGGTGTCTGAGGACCCTTGTAAGGAGATCGCCCGGTCAATTGGGGATCATGTTTTATCATTGGCCAGGGAGAATCAGCCAAAGTGGGCCAGGGAATGTCTGTCTGGGTTTGAGGCAGAATAACTGAATAAATCAGTATAATAATGACTATAACCCTCATAAAGGCTCCATTAATAAAGAAGGTGAGTCAACTTAGAAAAAAGTTAATCGTTTGTAAATGGTATTAATACCAATTTTTTGATCTGCTATATTAATTTTTTAAGCAAAATGTTCTGCTAATTTAATTTTAGGGGAGTTCCTGATATTATAGAACATAAAGTATACAGCAATCAGTATCTCAAATGCGGTTGTTATGTAAAAGAAGTACATACCTGTATGGACATTCACAATGCGGGCCGATATTTTAAGCAGGATGGATGACTCATACAGAATTAGAATTATAAAATAAATATTTATACTGTCCGTCATTGCCATATCCTTTGACAGCAAACTCATAAAGTAATAAAGTATGATCCCGTGCAGTACAAAGACTCCCAGTCTTGCATTATCGGGCGAAGCTGAAAAGAGGAGCCCTATGAGTGCGGCAGCAATAATTAATACAATTTTCAGTCTCCTGCTGTAATACAGTACTGCCAGCACTGCTAAATATGAAGTGCATAAGGCAGTATACATAGGGTGAATCCTTGCTGTATAAATCAATAGGGAAATCAGCACACCGGAAAATCCAAGTACCAGGAAATAAATAAAGTAGCCTTCTCTGTACTGCCGGATCATCGGGAACATCCAGAAAATAATATTAAGTATTACTATGGTGTTTGTTATTTCCATCTATGGGCAGTACGGAGGACAATCCTGTCCGAATTCCAAAGTATAATTTCCATTTGTTAATGATATTACCCAATTATTCCTCAACTCCACAACGGTTGAAGAATGTTGACCATTTTGAATGATCTGATCAATTAATGTAATACTGAATACGCGAAAAATATCCCCCCCAGAAACTGAAGCCGTACCAGGATACAACTGAACACGCTCGTTATTAAGAATTATAAGATTACCGTCCTGTATACGGAACATTAAAGCTCCCTCCGTCTGATTAAAATACTTCACAAGAAGAATACTTTGAACGTCTGTACTAAAAACAACAGAGCCGTATAAAATGTCCGCTTCTTCTGCCGAATAAACCACCCCCTGGGCATTACCAGATGAGAACAAACACAAGAGCAGGATAATAAAGATGTACGTTTTCATACTATTCCCTTAACTTGTTTCCGACAAACAGTTACAGAATTAAAAAAATTATTATTTAAGAACAATCGTACTAATACTATTTTTGTATTATCTCAACAAAATCATTTTCTTTGCAGAGCTATAACCACCTGCCTGCAGCCGGTATACATATACTCCCCCGGGAAAAGCAGAAGCATCAAAGCTGACTGAATAACTCCCCGCTGATTTAATTTCTTCAACCAGCTTTGCAACCTCCTCACCAAGAATGTTGTATAACGAAAGCTGTACGAATTCCTGTTCACCTATTGAATAATTAATCTTTGTAGTAGGATTAAATGGATTAGGGTAATTCTGCTCAAGTGAATATCTAAATACTTGACTCACATTATCTGAAACTAAAGTTGTTGAATCCGGATTACTTTTCCATATGCTTTCATCTGTAGCAAGATAAACATTATTCCGGTTGTCGAATAAAATATCATAAATTGTAAGCTGGTTTAAGTTAGAGGTAAAATTTTCCCAGCTTTCACCATAATCTGAAGAAACATATAACTTCTCAGGTGGCGTGAAAAAAGAATTGATTGATGCTAGTGAGGTGAAAATTATTCCATCCTTACTTATTTTGAGTGATTTGCCATTCCTTGCGGTGATACCATTATTTACTGTGTGCCAGCTTTCACCCCTATCTGTTGACCGCAATATTCCTTCAACCGTATTTGTTGCGAAAATATAACCATTTTGAGCCACCCTTACCCTTACATTTGTACCCTGACCGCTTCTAACAGCAAACCAGCTGTTTCCATCATCTGTAGATTTATAGATCCATCCATATGCTGTGCCGACATACATATTATTGATACTGTCAATATCAAAACCAAAGACATAGCCTGTTGCAAACCCTTGGTCAAGCCTTTGCCAGTTTAGTCCCCCATCAATAGTTCTGTATATTCCCCCTCCATAATTCATAGAGTAGATTCTGTTCTTCGAGTCCTTATATAAGTGATAACTAATTTCATTTCCGGCCGATGATGTTTCAGTCCAGTTTTCCCCTTTATCGGTGGATTTAAAGATACCGTCCTCTGTACCTGCAAATAATACACCATTTTCATCTTCAACGATAGATAGACAATAGACATTTAATAGACCATTATTTTTATCTTCCCAGGTCTCACCGTAGTCAGTTGATTTTTGTATGCCGCTACTCCAGTTTGCCGTATAAATAACTTCAGCATTAGTAATGATGATCGCCCTTGTCTGGGACGCTGTCAATCCATCATTACTAGAAATCCAGCTCGTCCCATAATCAGTACTTCTAAATATTCCCGCCGCGATTGTCCCTAGGTATGTATTTTCATCTGATTTTATCAATGTAGAAGCAGCAGAAAACCTTGGTGGTAATCCATAATTTGATGGGTACCAGGTCAATCCGAAATCATCCGATAAATTTATTCCCCATTTTTGACCTAAAAAGCGAGTTTCATCAGTGAATGCACCTACTATTCTTCTCGAGTTAATGGTACAATCGTTTAGGAATTCATTCAGTAAATTACTAATAAGCTGCCAGCTATTTCCATTATCTGAGCTTTTATAAAGCAGTTCCATAGAATGAGCATAAATATTCCCCTGATCATCCGCAGACAGACTAATAAAAGTAGTTAAAGAATCTAATGTAATTGTACTCCAGACATTATTTTTCTTTTTTAATATTTTCCTTAGACTTCCCGCAAAAAGTATATTATCCTGAGTAACTAAAAAATCCTGAATTCGCTCAGTATTTACATATTCAGTATTCCAGTTAATACCGTTGTCTGTTGAACTAGTAATTATTCCACCTTCTGTTCCGGAATATAGAGTTCCATTTAAGTCTATTGCCAAACATATACTTGGATAAGAAGCGCTTAAAGGAGTCCAATTAATTAAGTCGTAAGATTTGTGTACTGATCCGTTGCTATATGCAGCTAATATTGCACCATCAGAGGCTATAACAAAATCATTGATGGTTGCTGGGTGATTTGGAAATGACTTCTTGAAAGAAGATTTATTCCAATTCAGGCCCTTATCCAGGGAGAAAAATATCATGGCTTTATCATCTCCTACACCAGCAATCATAGTATCTCCAATAGCGAACAATCTTGTGATGTATCCCCCTTCAGGGCCATTTAATTTCTCCCACCTGTTTTGAGCTAGGGACAAGTCAATGATTAGTAGAAATAATATAATAAGATGTCTTGGCTTCATAATTCACCCAAATAGTAAGGCGGTTGATTATCAACCACCTATTTCAGTCTATAAAATTATTTACATTTATTTCAGAAGAACCATTTTTCTTGTGGCGTTAAAATTAGAGGTCTCCATCCTGTATATATAAACCCCGTTTGGAAGTTCACTAAAGTTAACATCAACTGAATAACTGCCTGCGGACCGATATCCATTTACAATTGTTTTGATCTCTTCACCTAAAGTGTTAAATACTTTTAAATTAATATAATCGTCCTGTCCCAATGAGTAATATATTATCGTACTTGGGTTAAAGGGATTTGGATAATTTTGCAATAGTTGATAACTAAATCCAAGTTCAATTAAATTCCCAGCAATTGCCTTACTAGGCGGAGCAAGTTCAACTTCAACTATATTGGTAGGTCCTGTTTCTCCACTCCCCTCAGAATGATCTTCGACCAAAGCAGTAATAAAATAACTTTTTGCATTATCCCCATTTCCCACATCTTCACTATAGTCAATATATGAATATTCATCAGGCTCTACAGAATCAAAATAGGTAAAATTTGATGGTTCATAACCAGGTAAATGAGCTTGAGATTTGTAAATTCTGTATTCAGTAATATTCCCATTAAGAGTACCGGCATCTGGATAAGGACCCCAAATCAAGTAGGGATGACCATTACTTGCTGATGAAGGTATAGTTGCAAGTGAATGACTCCAATAACTGTCAAAATCATCCGTTTGCTGTGTTCCAGCATTTTTCATTTCCCATAAGGATAAATACGTGCCGTTTGGGATACTGACATAAATGGTACCGACCCCATGCTTATACTGCAATTGATTTGTATTTTTATCATATTTAATCCAGACATCAATATTATGTCCGACGGTACCATAATTATCACAACCGATTCTTTCATCCCGATAATCCAAATAGAAATATTTACCATTTGAGACACTAAACTTATACAGGCCATATCCAAAAATTTGTGCACCTGCATTTCGACTCATTACAAAATCGAAACCTCCCCAAGAATTTTCCAGCTGATTATTTGCAATAGGAGTGTATGAGCCCGTATTAAAGCTATCATTTAAAACGAAGTTGAAGTTATTACAATTGGAGGGGATTGGGAATTCTACTGCCCACACGTAGGACTTTGCAATAAAACTAATAATTGGAATTGGATCATTAGTGCCCATATTTTCAGTTCCAAAGAAAATTTCAACAGGAGGGGCAGTTACTTCTTGTGGTAAAGCTTGAAAAACAAATACAAAAATAAAGAGCATCCATGTTTTCATTTCAGACTCCATTAATTTATTGTTAAAAAGGGGATCATAATGTGATCCAGTACTTTATTAAGGAGCTCTGCAGAGTTGATTCAAAGTTAATGTGAATTTATTTCTTTGTAAATGGTATTAATACCAATTTTTTGATCTGCCCATATTAATTTTTTAAGCAAAATGTTCTGCTAATTTAATTTTAGGGGAGTTCCTGATATTATAGAACATAAAGTATACAGCAATCAGTATCTCAAATGCGGTTGTTATGTAAAAGAAGTACATACCTGTATTGACATTCACAATGCGGGCCGATATTTTAAGCAGGATGGATGACTCATACAGAATTAGAATTATAAAATAAATATTTATACTGTCCGTCATTGCCATATCCTTTGACAGCAAACTCATAAAGTAATAAAGTATGATCCCGTGCAGTACAAAGACTCCCAGTCTTGCATTATCAGGCGAAGCTGAAAAGAGGAGCCCTATAAATGCCGCAGCAATAATTAATACAATTTTCAGTCTCCTACTGTAATACAGCACTGCCAGCACTGCTAAATAGGAACAGAATAAAGCAGTGTACATAGGGTGAATCCTTGCTGTATAAATCAATAGGGAAATCAGCACACCGGAAAATCCAAGTACCAGGAAATAAATAAAGTAGCCTTCCCTGTACTGCCGGATCATCGGGAACATCCAGAAAATAATATTAAGTATTACTATGGTGTTTGTTATTTCCATCTATGGGTATTATCTCAACAAAATCATTTTCCTTGCAGAGCTATAACCACCTGCCTGCAGCCGGTATACATATACTCCGCCGGGAAAAGCAGAAGCATCAAAGCTGACTGAATAACTCCCCGCTGATTTAATTTCTTCAACCAGCTTTGCAACCTCCTCACCAAGAATGTTGTATAACGAAAGCTGTACGAATTCCTGTTCACCTATTGAATAATTAATCTTTGTAGTAGGATTAAATGGATTAGGGTAATTCTGCTCAAGTGAATATCTAAATAATTGACTCACATTATCTGAAACTGAAGTTGTTGAATCCGGATTACTTCTCCATACACTTGCATCCGTAGCAAGATAGACGTTATCGTCTTCATCAAAACCTATATCAAAGACAGATATTTGATTCAGGTTTGAAGTATAATTCATCCAGCTCTCACCATTATCGGTTGATCTGTAAACTTTCTCAGGCACCTCCCAAAGCCAAACCGAAATCGGCGCAACCGATACAAAGATATCCCCATCTCTGTTAATTGCAATTGCTTTGCCGGCAATACCGCTAATGCCGTTTTTTACCTGTAACCAGCTAACCCCATTATCAGTTGATCTTAATACCCCTTCATCCCTGCTTGTAGCAAAAACAGACCCATTAGGTGAAACACTAATTGCAAAAATTGCATCAGATCCCTCTTTAACAAGGAACCAGTTATAACCATCATCAGTAGACTTAAAAATGTCACCATATCGAGTGCCCGCATACAAATTATTTGAACTGTCAATAGCTATTGCATTAACCCAGATTGAATTAATACCATTATCAATTTTTTCCCAGCTTATGCCTAAATCAGAAGAACGGTAAATTCCATCTCCCCTGTTGATTCTGTAGACCCGGTTAAAACTATCCTTTTCAAGGTACGTACAGAAATCATTACCAACAAAGGTAGTTTGAACCCACTGCTCACCGTCATTTGTTGAAGTAAAAACTCCCTCGTCAGTCCCTGCAAATAAAATATTGTCCTGGTTTTCAATTATTGAATAACAATAAGAATTAGTAAGACCCTTATTTTTACCCTTCCAGGTTAAACCCTTATCTGTGGATACCTGAATACTATTTCCCCAGTTCATTGTATATATTCTTCCGTCTGCACAAAGCAGTATGCTGAGCGTCCAGCATTCTGTTATCCCGGAGTTTGCAGCAAACCAGCTTTCGCCATAATCAATGCTTTTATATATTCCAGCAGCACTAGGGGTAACATAAATATCGTTATTACTTTTTTTAACCTTTGTTGTGGAATTTTTAGGGGGTAATCCGGTTGTAGAGTGTACCCAGTCTATAAAGTTATCCGAATAATAAACCCCCCACATTTCTCCAAACCATCCGGTTTCATCACTGAATGCACCGATGATCCTGTTATTAATCATTATACAATTATACATATCCTCTGAAGGAAAATATTTTTTTTGAACCCAGCTATTGCCTGCGTTAGTGCTCTTATATATCCACTGCCAGGAATTTGCATAAAGATTATCGCCATCATCAAAAAACAATGTCAGGGGCTGACCAATAGTATCAAATAATATAGAATTCCAGCTGGAAGCGGTTTTATATAATAATTTACTTTTTGTGCCAGACCATAATCCATGATTTTCAGTTAAATAAAATGCATCAATAGGTGGAGGAGCGGGTTGCGGGTTGCTGAATTCTATCGTCCAGTGCAGTCCATTATCAGTTGAACTGATTATTGTTCCATCCTCCGTCCCTGCATAAATATTTCCTGCTGAATCATTTCCCAGACTATTAAATGGAAATCCGGGTGCAGAATAAATCTGTGTCCAATTTTGCAGATTAAATGACTTATATAATTGGTGATTATTATAAGCAGCAACAGTGGAACCATCATTCATAACAGCAAAATCAACAATCATGGCTATATTGCCAGGATATGTTAGTTTGAGATCTGCTTTTTCCCAGGTTTCACCACCATTGTGAGAATAATAAATTAAGGCTTTTGAAGACCCAAATCCCGCCAACAGTGTATCCCCCTTAGAATATAATCCTGTAACTCTGCCGCCAAGAGGTCCATCAAGCTTTTCCCATCTGGTTTGGCTATTGATGTTTATTAGAAAAAGAAAAAAAACTAATAAAATTATTTTTAACATTGTTAATACTTTTAAGGTAATGAAAAAAGGGTGGGTATACCCCACCCCTTTATGCAATTTTATTCATTGATAATATTTTTACTAAATCTGTCTGAACGTTAAGGCCCATACATTAACACTTTTTTGAACCAGTGTAAACGAAGCCATTCTTGTGCGAATAGTAGTAATACTATTTTTTCTTTTATCTCAATAAAATCATTTTCCTTGCAGAGCTATAACCACCTGCCTGCAGCCGGTATACATATACTCCGTCGGGAAAAGCAGAAGCATCAAAGCTGACAGAATAACTCCCGGCTAATTTAATTTCTTCAACCAGCTTTGCAATCTCCTCACCCAGAATGTTATATATGGAAAGACGCACAAACTCCTGTTCGGGTATTGAATAATCTATTGTTGTAGAAGGATTAAAAGGATTAGGGTAGTTTTGCTCTAAAGAATAATTTCTTATAATATTCCGGTTATCCCCTACACCTACACTGCCGGTATCTTTGATTGCATATAAAGTTTTTGTGAGACCCGTCTGAAAAATAGTTGCATGTACTCCTATATAAAGAGTACCATCTTCAGAAATTGCTCCTGTATTGTCGACCTGTTTTTTATCAAACAGCAGGGGCATTTTCCATTTTAATGTACCATCATTCGCAACAGCGTAATAGTTATAACCGAAAGTAGAACCAAAATAAATTGTCCCCTCTCTGTCACAAATCAGAGGCTGATAAAAATCATCACTTTCTTCATCATCAAGAAGATATCTCCAACGGAAGTTGCCATAATAATCTACTGAAACTAACTGACGGTAGTAAGGACAGCATACAGTATCTATTGCTATAAAAGAAATATTCCCCTGATAATCAATTACCGGCACTGAAATATATTCAGCATTACCTAAACTTTGAATATAAAATTTCCACCTGACTTCGCCATTGGGCAGCAATGAATATAAATGCTGGGGAGCATTTTCAGGTATAAAATAAATATTCCCCTCTGTGTCAACTAATGTACCCCTACCAATCCTTGAGCAATTGAAAATCCATTTGATTGATCCGTCAAGGTTCAGAGCGTAAATATCTGAATAGCCGCCAGGTATATAAATTGTATTTCCGTCAGGTGAAAATGCAGGACTTCTGGATTTAAATATCTGATGATTAACTTTCCAATTCAGCTGCCCTTCTCTGGAAAATGAATATAAATAACCATCATAACTTGTAACATACAAGTTACCTTTCAAATCAATATTCGGAAGGTCTCCGATAAGTTCACCCGTTGGATATCTCCACTTAAGTGTACCCTCAGGATTTAATGCATAAAAATGATGATCAAGAGCTCCGAAATAAATACAGCCGGCTGAATCAATTATTGGACCACCTGATGGTGTTTGTTGATCCGGAAGGTTGTACTCCCATAAAAAATTGCCGTTATTGTCGTAGCAATAAAAATAGGCAGAAATGCCTGAATACGGAGGCACTACATCAGCAGCGTAAGGACCAAAATAAAGATTTAAATCTTTCCCCAAAACAGGGCCGTTGAAAATGCCGTGGGGCATATCAACTGTCCAAATAACAGTTGGAGTCTGTGGCCCTTTGTAAGGGGATCTGCCTGTTAATTGGGGATCATGTTTTATCATAGGCCAGGGCGAATTAGCCAAAGTGGACCAGGGAATGTCTGTCTGGGTTTGAGGCAGAATAACTGAATAAATCAGTATAATAATGACTATAACCCTCATAAAGGCTCCATTAATAAAGAAGGTGAGTCAACTTAGAAAAAAGTTAATCGTTTGTAAATGGTATTAATACCAATTTTTCATCAGTACTACATTTTTTTTCGAAAGACTGGCTGAATTTCAGGATGGTCGATGCTGATTAATTCATTTACTTTACTAAACGAATGATGTTTATAAAAAATAAGGTAAATAAAAGTTTCTTTGTTCTTATATATTCTAACGCAAATTTCATTAAGGCAGCAGAGGATTTCAGATTAAATTTGTGCATAATTTTCTGCCTGTGAGCATCGATTGTTTTCTTGCTCAGATTCATTTGTCCGGCTATTTCGGAACTCATTAAACCCTGGCTCATATATTTAAGTACTTCATCCTCCCTTTCCGTAATAACTTCGGTAGGTTTAGTCAGATTATCCTTTGAGGATCTGTATTTATTTGTAAGCTCGAGAATTTTTGACTGAGGATATGCTGCCCCGAAGTAAATTTTTCCTTCCGCAGCGGTTTTAATTGCATACAGCAGCTCATCTTTTGAGACTTCCTTACTGAGAATACCCTTCAGACCAAGATTATAGGAAACTGAGATATACTCTTCAATGTAGTGCATTGTTAAAAGCAGAATTTTGGCGTTGGGATCCCGTTCAAGTATCTTACCGGCAGCCTGAAGTCCCGACAGCCCTTGCATTTCAAGATCGGTTAATACTACATCAGGATTCAGGGAAAAATATTTATCTATTAATTCATATCCGTCTTTAGCTTCACCGGCTATAATTACATCATCCTTCAGTAATTCAATAAAACCCGCCCGCACCAGGTCGTGATCTTCACAGATTAAAATCCTTGGTAAAGTCTTAGTCATAAGGCACTTCCATTATTATGATTGTACCTTCTTCTTTATCGGATTTTATTTTAATGCTTCCTCCCATTGATTTGATCCTCTCCTCGATATTAAGTAAACCGCTGCCTTTACTGAAATCAGGAGAATTAAAATCAATACCTGTACCGTCGTCGAAAGCTATTATTTTTAGCGAGCTTTCTTCATATTCAAGCTGAATGTGATAATCACTTGCACCCGAATGCTTAATAATATTATTTAAGGTTTCCTGGATCACCCGATACAGGTAAAGCTCTTTTTTGTTTTCCAGGGTCCTCGGTTCACCGGATATACTTACTTCACCTGAGACATTGGAATTCTTATTAACATAATCGAGCAAATTTATAACTGCTGCCGGTAAACCCAGATCCTGCAAAGCTCTCGGCCTCAGATCGTAGGTTATTTCTCTTAAATCTTTAATAGTTGAGTCGATAACATTCAGAACTTCCTTTCCATCATTTCCAAACTTATTGGTTACTTTCATTTTCATAAAAAGCAGGTTTTGCCCTATGCTGTCGTGCAGTTCTCTGCCGAGACGCTGTTTTTCCATTTCTAATTTTTCCTGCAGCTGCAGTGATAAAAACCTGTACTTTTCAATCATCAGCTTTGAATGCTTTAATTCCGCTTTCATTCTTTCCTGGATTATCTGCTTTTTCTGGGGGATATACATATGAAAGTAAAATATATAGCACATCAGGACGATTACACCGCAAATAATAAGCGCATAAATAACCGGATTGCTCAAATCCAGAAAGTGTTCAATATATCTGCTAAGTTCTTCTTTCACGGTGGAAATATGAAATAAATTCTATTTAAAAGCATTAGCGTAAATTTAATCGTTGAACTCTTTATTCATACCGTATTATCCAGATTTATGTTTCAGGTTTAGCTGCCATTCCGCCTGCAACCGGTACACACTAATTTAAGGTTAATGTCCCGTACAAATATCTCACCGGTACGGCGGAACCCCCTCACCTGTCACAACCCCGATTATAAAATTCCACTCCTTCATACAAAAACCATTAAATTACTTCTCCAAAATTGCCCTAAAAGCCTTTTAATACCCCTTCAATACTCTTTCAATAGTCTTTTAATACTCTTACAGCAGTAAGAGGATTGTAAGACTATTGTAAGACTATTGTAAGACTATTGTAAGACTATTGATAAAATAAGGGCGATTTCTTTTTGTGATCTTTTGGGGAGATGTCAGATAAATGACCTGCTGGTCATTAATGGATCAGATCAAGGGAAGAATGAGAGGTTTATAATGCGGATTTTAAGGCTGATATAACTTTGTCTATATCCTCATCATCATTATAGAAGTGGGGAGATAACCTGATAATTCCCTCCCTGAGGGCGACGGTAATCATATTATCTGAAAGCTTATCGAACACCTTCTGCGCATCATTAATTTTGAAGCTCACTATGCCGGATAAATTTGATGGGGTGCAGTTCTGCAGGAAAGGATCTATACCTATTTCGCAAAGCATTTTAATTAATTTAACAGAATGGGCTGTAACCCTTTTGCTTATCTCCGTAATTCCAAAATCAAAGAAAAGTTTAAGCGCTGCATTTACGGCATAGATGCCGATGGTATTTACTGTCCCGGTCTGATATCTCTCAGCGTTGTTTCTAAGGACAAGATCAAAGTTCAGCAGGTCCCAGGCGTGCTCAACAGAGAGCCAGCCGACATATTTAGGTTTTAGTTTTTCTATCAGTGCTTTTGAAATGTAGATAAAAGCCATTCCCTGCAGCCCCAGCATCCATTTCTGTGTACCCGAAGAAATGAAATCAACCTGTTCCCTTTCCACATCGATCGGGAATGCGCCGAGCCCTTGTATGGCATCGACAGCTAAAATAATATCATTACTTCTGCAGAAACTGCCCAGTTTCTGAAGATCAATTCGGTAGCCTGTAAGAAACTGCACCTGGCTGATCGATATTAGTCTTGTTCCCGGTTTTACATTAGAGATAATATCATCTGCAGATACTATTCCTTCCCTGGATTTCAAAAAATCTATTTCAACGCCATACTGCTGCAGGTTTAAATAAGGATATACATTTGCGGGAAATTCTATATCATTTAAAATTATCCTGTCCCCTTTTCTCCAATCCAGTCCCTGTGCAAGAAGATTTATTCCGTTTGTTGTGTTATCACCGAATGCAATGGTATCGGGTGTAGTATTAAGATAATCAGCAAAAAGTTTTTTTGTTTCCCCGGCAACGCTTAGGAAGGATAGATAATCATCAATCTTCCCTTCACTGGAATTTTTAAGGACTAAATTAATTTTATCAAGCACCCTTATTGATAAAGGTGCACTTGAAGCGTGATTAAAATATATCCTGCCTGTTTTTATATACGGGAAAAGATCCCTTACTTCCTGAATATCCATCTTGTTTATTTATGTTTTCTTGTATAAAATAAAAGTATTTTATAGTTATAAATAAGATAAATTAATTCTTCAGACAAGAATTTTTTTACAAAGAGGCTGCATAATAAATTGATCATATAAGATTAATAATGACGAAATAATAAAATGAAAACACCAAAAGCTTCCAAACATAGAGAACTTGATTATACCGACCTAAGATGGAGGTGCAATCCCGACATCTTTGCATTTGACTCAACCGAATCTTTAAAACCAATGGAGGGGATCTTAGGACAGGAAAGAGCTTTAAGGGCGATACGGCTGGGGGTCGATCTGCAAGGACCCGGTTATAATATTTATATTGCAGGACTTTCCGGCACCGGAAAAGCAACTACCGTAAAGCAGATGCTTGAACAGATAAGTGATAATTGTCCCTCTCTTTATGATTATGCATATGTAAATAATTTTAGTGATCCCGACCGTCCTATACTTCTTAACTTTCCTGTTGGTGAAGCAAAACTTTTCAGGCAGGAGCTCTCAACAACAATTAACCTGCTGAAAGAAAAAATACCTCAGGCACTTGAATCCGACCAGTATTCAAAGCGGAAAAATCAGATTATGGAGCAGTACACTGCAAAAGAGCAGTCGCTGATGAATGGTTTTGCCGAAAAGATAGCAAAGGATAATTTTTCGCTGGGACAGGTAAAGATCGGTGAAATGGTGCGTCCCGATGTATTACCTATTATTGACGGCAAGCCTGCTGCAATATATCAGATTGATGAACTGACTTCAGAAGGAAAAATTACAAAGGAAGATGCCCAAAAGATCCTTACAAAGTATAATGAATTCCAGCACGAGCTCCAGGTGCTTGTTAAAGAAGGGTTAAAGATCAGCAAAAAATATCAGGAGAAATTTAATCATCTTGAAAAGGAAACTGTCGGGGTTATCGTTAAAGGGGTGATTGAAAACCTTAAGGAGAATTATAAAGATGAAAAAGTAAGGAATTACCTCAACTCCGTCAGCACTAATATCCTGGGTAATATTGAAATATTTAAGGGGCAGAAGCCCGAGGGAGAACAAAACTCCTGCAGGGTATATTATCGACTATTTTAAGGAGTATGAAGTAAATATTCTCCTGGATAACGCTGACACAAAAGAATGTCCCGTAATAGTCGAAACCTCCCCTACTTATGTTAATCTATTCGGCACAATCGAAAAAATGAATGACGGAAGAGGCGGCTGGTATGCAGATTTCACAAATATAAAAGGGGGATCCTTAATAAGGGGCAACGGCGGATATCTTGTACTGAATGTTAATCACCTGCTTGAAGAACCGGGCGTGTGGAGAACCCTTAAACGGGTGCTGACATACAGGAAGCTGGAGATACAGGACCTTTCTACTTACTTCCAGGTGAATCCTTCAACCCTGAAGCCGGAGCCGATAAATATAGAAACGAAAATAATTCTGATAGGCAGTCAGCAGCTTTATGCACTGCTTTCTGAATATGAATATGATTTCAAAAAGATATTTAAGATCAAAGCTGACTTTGATTATGAGATCACGCATAATGATAAGGTGCTTGTAGAGTATGCACGCGTTATAAAGAAACTAATTAAAACAGAACAGCTGTGTGAATTTGACAAATCAGCAATAGCATACCTGATAGAAATATCAGCCCGACTTGCTGGACAAAAAAGTAAGCTGACAACACGCTTCTCGCAGATCGCAGATATTGCACGTGAAGCAAGCTTCTGGGCAAAGGATGACGGCTTTGAAATTGTAACCGCTGCACACGTAGAGAAAGCATTTAAGTATGCAAAGGACAGGCACGGTCTGTATGAAGAAAAAATAACAGAAATGTTTGAGGATAATACATTCCTGATCGATACAGAAGGTGAAACAATAGGACAGATAAACGGACTTGCAGTATATGGTGCGGATTTTTATTCATTCGGCAGACCCACAAGAATTACAGCAACTGTTTCATTAGGCACAGGAAGCATCATAAATGTTGAGCGTGAAGCCGGTATGAGCGGAAGGCATTATAATAAAGGAGTACTTATTATATCAGGATACTTCAGGGAAACATTCGGACAGGAGCTGCCTTTATCCTTTAATGCAAATCTTGTATTTCGAACAGTCATATGGAACCGTAGACGGCGACAGTGCTTCCTCTGCTGAAATATTTGCACTGCTGTCCACTTTATCCGGGCTACCGATCAGGCAGTACATTGCAGTAACCGGATCATTAAATCAGAAAGGGGATGTCCAGCCTATCGGCGGTGTTAATGAAAAGATTGAAGGCTTCTATGATATCTGCAAGAGCAGGGGCTTTAACAAAAAGCAAGGGGTGATAATCCCTCATCAGAATGTTAAGGAACTAATGCTCAAAGAGGAAGTTATTGATGCAGTTAAGAAAGGTATCTTTCATATTTATCCCATTACCAGGGTTGAAGAAGGGATTGAAATTCTGACAGGTGTTAAAGCAGGAATAAAAAAACCGGGTGAAACCTACGAAGAGAATACAGTTTTTTATTTTGTAGAGAAGAAGATCAAGGATCTTTATGCAAAATCTAAAGCAAATGTTACCCCCTCCAACGGACGTGCAATGGCAAAGATAGTCCGGCAGGGTAAAAAAATCAGAAAAAGAAAATGAAGCTGAAATCCACCGATACCTTTGCCAAAACAAAGATCCTTACCACACTAGGACCCTCTACATCCACTTCCGCGATGATCAGGGAAATGATAAACTCCGGAATAGACGGTGTCAGGTTAAATTTCTCTCACGGTGATTATTCCTTCTTCACAAATCTTTATAAAGAAGTTGATACAGCCTGCCGTGAGGAAAAGTTCTCGCTTGCCATTCTGATTGATCTGCAGGGACCCAAAATGAGGATCGGTGAGCTGGAAGCAAGTGAAATTGAACTTACTGCAGGAGAGTCAATCGAGATCACCACAGAAAATATTAAGGGGAGCAGAACAAGAATATCAACATCATATAAATTATTTGCCGAAGATGCACAGCCCGGCGATCCTGTTCTTATCGATGATGGTCTTATCCGTCTACAAGTAACAGGAAAAAAGGATCATTCGGTTGTCTGTTATATTGAGAACGGCGGGATATTAAAGCCGAAGAAAGGGATGAATATGCCGGGGATGAATATTTCTTCTCCTTCAGTTACTGAAAAAGATTACAGGGATCTTGAATTTGCCATACAGAACAGGGTTGATTACATAGCCCTTTCATTTGTGCGTACCCCGGAAGATATAACAGGTTTAAGAGAATGGTTAAAAAATAAAAATATCAATAAACCTATTATTGCCAAGATAGAAAAGAAGGAAGCGGTAGATAATTTTGATGAGATACTTGCAGCTGCTGACGGAATAATGATTGCACGCGGCGATCTTGGTGTAGAGATGCCTCCCCAGCAGGTGCCGGTAATTCAAAAAGAAATAATCAGGAAATGCAATGCTGCCGGAAAATTAGTAATAACAGCAACACAGATGCTCGAGTCGATGATAAATAATCCGATACCTACAAGAGCAGAGGCATCCGATGTGGCAAATGCAGTATGGGACGGTACCGATGTAGTAATGCTCAGCGGCGAGACTGCAGTTGGGAAATATCCGCTAAAGGCAATACAGATGATGAATGACATAATAAAAAATGCAGAAGCACACCTGGGTCCCTTAAAGAGAAAAAGAATACTATAGTACCCGAAGCTTATAGGAGAGAACCTGACGGATTCTGTTTCAAGGGCAGTAGCTGATATAAGCCGGCGTATAAAAGCAGCTGCCATAGTTGTATTTACATTAAAAGGAGCTGCAGCAAGGAATTTATCAAAGTACAGACCCGACTGCAGAATAATTGCTATTTCCGATAACTTCGATACTATGAACCAGCTGAACCTGGTATGGGGTGTAACTTCTCTTTTCTTTGAAAAAATCGATAAGGAGCAGATTGCTGCGACTGATAAAATAAAGAAAATGATCAGAGAAGCGGGGCTGGCAAAGGACGGCGATATTATTATTATTACAGCCGGTGCGCGGTATTCTGGAATGGAGTCAGGGCAACTTGTTAAAGTTTGAACCTGTATAAGATTTTTTAGCTTTCTTCGGATAAATAAATAACTTAATTAGCAATATGATTGCTGATAAAATTGAAGCCAGATGGTGGCAGCCTGCTGATAAAGGAAAATTGCTTTGTACTCTGTGTCCCCGCTATTGTACTATCGGGGACGGGCAGCAGGGATTCTGCTTTATAAGATATAATGAAGGGGGAAAGTTATACACATCAGGTTATGGGCACCCCACAGGGTTTGCAATAGATCCCGTAGAAAAAAAACCTCTTAATCATTTTTATCCCGGTACAGGAATTCTAAGCTTTGGTACTGCAGGCTGCAACCTGGGCTGCAAATTCTGCCAGAACTGGTCAATCAGCAAAGCACGCCTGGATGAGGTGAATGCATTAACTGCCTCACCCGAAGATGTTGTTGATCTGGCAAAAACATACAAAGTCCCTTCTATTGCCTTCACATATAATGATCCAACAATATTCGGTGAATATGTGATTGACATTTCGAAGGTTGCAAGGCAGGAGGATATTAAAACGGTAATGGTTACTGCCGGGTACATTGATAAAGAAGCCCGTAAAGAAGTGTACAAGCATATTGATGCAGCCAATGTTGATCTTAAAGGTTTTACAGAAAGATTTTATCATAAGCTTACCTTCTCGCATCTTGAAAATGTGCTCGATACCCTGAAATGGCTTCATCAGGAAACCGATATCTGGACTGAAATTACGACCCTGCTGATTCC
The DNA here is from genome assembly GCA_963764685.1 of uncultured Ignavibacteriales bacterium. Taxonomy (GTDB): domain Bacteria; phylum Bacteroidota; class Ignavibacteria; order Ignavibacteriales; family Ignavibacteriaceae; genus CAVXTT01. The sequence continues at coordinate 201,443 of CAVXTT010000017.1, read as the reverse complement.
CGGTGAGAATGATTCACCTGAAGAAATTAAACAGGAATGCGAATGGATAGTTGAAAACCTGGGACAGGATGTACCCCTTCACTTTACTGCATTTCATCCTGACTTTAAAATGAGAGATAAAGAAGCTACGCCTCCAACCACATTAACACAGGCCCGGGACATTGCTTTGAGATTAGGACTTAATTTTGTGTATGTCGGGAATGTACACAACCGGGAAGGACAAACCACATACTGCCCCCAATGCCATACTCCCCTGATTACCCGCGACTGGCACTCGGTACATAAAAATATTATCAATAACGGTAAGTGTCCTAAGTGTGGTAAAGCTATTCCTGGAAGATTTAACTGATACCAGTTCTTAGTTCTTAGTTCTTAGTTCTTAGTTCTTAGTTCCTTAATTTTTAGTATTTTGTCTGGTATTGTCAGTCATTGCGAGGAGCCTCGACGAAGCAATCTCACCTAGTACGTGCTTGGTTTTTTCAGTCATTGCGAGGAGTCCTCGACGAAGCAATCTCACCTAGTACGTTCTTGGTTCTTAGTTCTTGGTTTTTTCAGTCATTGCGAGGAGTCCTCGACGAAGCAATCTCACCCCATTATGTCCGATTATTCGATTGATACTATCTAATTCAGAGTGATAATTTGTAAAGTAGTCAAGCATATTGCATATTTGAACTTCAATTACCGAGGGGAAACAGGTGGATAGAAATTATTATGTCTATATAGTGACCAACCCAAACAACACGGTATTTTACACAGGTGTTACTAATAATCTGGTAAGACGCCTTTACGAACATAAATCAAAGACAATTGAAGGATTTACTAAAAAGTATAATTGTGTAAAACTTGTATGGTATGAAATCTACATTGATCCGGAAAATGCTATTGTAAGAGAGAAACAGATTAAAGCTGGTTCAAGGAAAAAGAAAAAGGAATTGATTAGCTCCTTTAACACTAAATGGAAAGATTTATATGAAGAGATCATTTAGAGAACCAGGGTGAGATTGCTTCGCTCGAGGACTCCCTCGCAATGACAAATTCTCATCAGTCACTAAAAGTTATGGAGAGTTAAAAATTAGTATTGGATCTTTATTCCTATCATTTATTTTACTTATCTTTCCTGCCGTTAAATAACAAAATGAAATTGCAATGACCAGACTAAAAAATAAAATAGTTTTCATTACCGGTGCGTCGTCCGGTATTGGCGCAGCCTGTGCTTCTGCATTTGCTGCGGAGGGGGCTAACCTGATATTGTGCGCCAGGAGAAAAGATAAGTTAAATAAAATTAAGGATGCCGTCGTTTCGAAATACGGAGTTAAAGTACTTTCTTTCACTCTTGATGTACGAAATAATGAGGCAGTAAAAAAAGCAGTAAGTGAATTACCTGCAGAGTGGAAAAAAATAGACATACTTGTAAATAATGCGGGACTTGCGAGAGGATTCAGCAAAGTTTACGAGGGGGATATAACTCAATGGGAAGAGATGATAGATACTAATATAAAGGGACTGCTTTATATGTCACCCGGCAGGTGCTTCCATTAATGGTAGAGAAGGAACAGGGACACGTAATAAATATCGGTTCGGTAGCCGGCCACGGTGTTTATGTAAGCGGTAATGTTTACTGTGCAACAAAGTATGCTGTAAACGGATTGACAGAGAGTATCAGGTATGACGTTCTCGATAAGAATATCCGCGTCAGCACTGTAGATCCAGGGATGGTTTATACGGAATTTGCCAAGGTTAGATTTTCCTGGGATGAAGAAAAAGCAGAAAAGGTTTATGAAGGTATCACTCCGTTAAGTCGCTGATGATGTTGCAGATGCAGTAGTATATTGTGCAACAAGACCGGCTAATGTAAATATCAACGAGATTATACTGACTCCCCTGCAGCAGGCTTCAGTAACACACGTAATAAGAAAAAAGGTCTGATTTCTCAGACCTTTTTTAAGTTAATTATATTTTAATCAGGTTCAGGAAACAAAGAGACTAACATCGCCTGCACCTACCCTGATAACTTCAGGTTCATCTTCACTAAGGTCTATAACGCTTGAAGGTTCGCCGCTAAGATTACCTGCAGATAACATAAGATCAACTTTCTTATCAAAATATGATCTTATCTTTTCGGCATTATTCATTATGTCGCCGGTGCCGTTCTTAGCGCTTGTAGTTATTAATGGATTGCCCAATCCTTCAGCAAGCTTTAGAGTAATAGTATGGTCCGGCACCCTGATGCCGACTGTTTTTCTTTTGCTCCAGAGTTTTTTAGGAACCAGCTTAGCTGCCGGAAGGATAAAGGTATAGGGTCCCGGGAGCAGGTGTTTCATAGTTCTATAGGCATAGTCCGTAACTTTTGCATATTTGGAAATATCTTTCAAGTCGGAGCAGATAAAGCTGAAAAGCTTGTTCTGATCTGAATTTTTTATCTTGAATATGCGTTCGAGAGCTTCGTGATTGAAGATGTCGCATCCTATCCCATATACTGTATCTGTCGGATATATTATTATTCCGCCGTTCTTTAAGATCTCTACAGCACGATTAACGAATCTGAGCTGAGGGTTATCGGGGTGAAGCTCAAAATATTCCATAAATTCCTCGCAGGTTTGTTTAACAGAAATGTGTTAATAAAATAACAAACCTATGTTAAGATTCAACCAGGGGAGCAGAAAAATCCGCAATTTGAGGCTTTTTTTCCTAAAAAGTGTTTTATTTTTTATCTGAATTACCTATATTTATTGTCTAATTTAGAAAAAAGCCGTATAAGGAGAATAAATGTCAAGAAGATGTCAGATAACAGATGTGGGTCCCCAGACCGGCAATAATGTATCGCACGCGCATAACAGAACAAAAAGAAGATTCCTTCCGAATCTTCAGAAGAAAAGAATCTGGATAGCAGAGCTTAACAGGTTTGTTACACTCAAGGTAACCACCAGTGCATTAAAAACTATCTCCAGGAATGGTACAGCGAAGATTGCAAAGATGATAATGGAAAAGAAGATCAAAGCTTAAAGAGAACCAGTCAGAATTTAAAATAAAAAAGGAAAGCAGAAGCTTTCCTTTTTTTGTTTTATATAAACTTTCCTATTCGCGGACGACCCAAACCTTAATCTTTACATTAACATTCTGGTGCAGCTTGATATTGATACCGTATATCCCGAGTGATTTAATCGGCTCTTCAATATCAAACTTTCTCTTATCGATATCATAACCCTTCTCTTTCAGCGCATCAGCAATCATCTGGGTAGTTACGGTTCCGAATATCTTATCCTCTTCGCCAACCTGGACAGGAATAGTGACCGATACTTTCTCAAGTTCTACTGCCAGATGTTCTGCAGCATTTACCTCCTGCTGTTTCTTCTTTGCCAGTCTTTTCTTTTCCTCATCAAGTGCACGGATATTGCCTTCTATTGCAGCATAGGCAATTTTTCTTGGTATAAGAAAATTCCTCGCATAACCGTTCTTTACTTCAACAACATCACCGATCTGACCGAGTGTTTCTACATTTTCTCTCAGAATAACTTTCATTGATGCTCCTTAAAATTATTTAACCGTATCAGAAACATAAGGCAGCAAAGCCATATGCCTGGCGCGTTTAATTGCTATTGCAAGTTCTCTCTGGTATTTCGAAGAGGTACCGGTAATTCTTTTAGGAATTATCTTTCCCTGCTCGGTAGTATATCTCTGCAGCATTTTAACATCTTTATAATCAATATACTTCACCTTGTTCTGAGTGAACCGGCAGTATTTTTTTACTTTAATTGGTTCTTTTTTCATTGAATCCTCTACTTAATTAAATCAGATTCTTCATTTGAAAGAAACTTATCAAATGAATCTTCTGTATAGTCTATAATTTCTTCATCTGAGAAAACTTCCGGTTCGTCGAATTCGGCAGTGGTAGCCGTTTTCGCCGTCTGCATTTCTCAGTCTCTTATTCAGGAACTGAATTCTTCTGGCTTTTATTTCCACGATACTGCGGCTGTGGCCGTCTTCGGTGCGCCAGGTTCTGCTTTGCAGCTCCCCGTCTATTAAAACGGCAGATCCTTTTCTTAATCTTTCGCGGCAGCTTTCAGCAAGTTTATTCCAGGCAACGATACCGACATAGCAAACGTCTTCCTGCCACTGGTTTGTACTGTCTTTATATTTTCTGTTCGATGCTATAGAAAAGTTTACGACGGGTGTGCTGTTAGTGGTTTGCCTGAAGATAGGATCTTTGGTCAAATTTCCGGCAACAATAACATAGTTAATTTCAGGCATTTTGAGATCAGCCATTAGTTTAATCCTCCAACTAAATCAAAAATTTAATAGTAATTACTCGTTTCCTTGTTTGGCTTCAGCTTTTACCTCGGTGCTAACAGGTATTTCAGCATCGGGGGTACCGACTATCTCTGCAAGAGATTTGCTTTTGATCTTTTCCAGATACTCAAGCGCTTCATTTTCAAGCTTAATCGTCAAATACCTGAGGATATTCTCGTTAAGTACATAATATCTTTCCAGTTTGGAGACAAGGCTTGAAGGAGCATTAAATCTGAAGATTGCATAATAGCCAATTTTGCTTTTTTCGACCATATATGCTAATCTTTTTCTTCCCCAGTTTTCAATTTCCCTGATTTCTCCCCCATTGTTGGTAATATTTTCCTTGATGCGGGATATTTCAGCTTCGATTAGTTCATCGTCCAGTGCTGCATTAATGATAACAGCACTCTCATATATGTTTATTTTCACAGGTTTGTCCCTTCGGTCTTAGGCCCTTATTAAATAAGAGCAGGGTTATAAAAATTTAAGAACAGATGTTAATTTATTTATTTTAAGGAGAATTTACAAATATTTTTAAGCATTTGGGACGTTTTTTTTCGACCAAAGGCTTAATTATGATTTCATTTCTCAGCAGAATTATTGAGACCGGGAATTTTGCTGTTATAATCCAGCATTTTCTTTACTCCCCCGGTAATAAACTCATTTATAAGGGCACAAGCTATCTGAAATGATGCCTTCAGCTGAATCAATTCTTCATCTGTAAAATCTTCAAGTACATAATCAGCCATTTTCCCTTTTTCAAACTCATTTCCTATTCCCATACGTATCCGGGAAAATTGATCTGATTCAAGATGATAAATTATTGAACCGACTCCGTTATGTCCCCCATCCCCGCCGCTTTCCCTGACACGTATCTGAGCTGCCGGAAGATTGATGTCATCGACCAGTACCAGAATTTCTTTAACATCGAGGTTATATTTTTCTTTAACCTGCAGGGCAGCGATGCCGCTTCTGTTTACATATCCTGACGGTTTGACCAGTATAAATTCAGAAGAATCTATATCAGCACGGGTGTAATGGTAATCGCCGGTGGAAGGTTTAAATGAAAGAGATTTTTCCAGGGCAAAAAAATCCAGGAGTAAGAAACCTGCATTGTGTCTGTTCCTGAGGTATCGGGAACCAGGATTCCCTATGCCGATAACAGCACGCAAGAATTATTCGGTCTCTTCTTTTTCTTTACCCTTGCCGATTACTTCAGGCTCTACAGGTGCAGCAGCAGCAGCTTCTTCTTCGGCTGCAACTTTTTCTACCTTCGGATGGGTAACGGCAACAACAACTGTTTCCGGGGTGTTTAATATCTCGATATTTTCATAACTAAGATCGTGTACGTGTATCGCATCTCCCAGTTTTAATTCGACCGATTTCAATTTTAAGATATTGGGGAATATCCTTAGGCATACATTCGACATCCAGTTTATGAAGGATCTGCTGAAGAATTCCCCCCTCTTTAATTCCTACAGGGGCCCCGATGAATTGAATTGGGACCTCTATCTGAATCTTCTCCCCTTTGGTCAGACCAAACAGGTCGAAATGCAGAACACGGTCGGTTACGGGATCAAATTGAATGTCTTTTATAATACAATCGAATTCCTGACCATTGTTTGTCTTCAATGACAACAAATGTGTCTTTGCAGTAAATACCAGGGGATTCAGGTTTTTTTCTACAACATCAATGGGGATAGGTTCATTATGCTTTGAATAAAATATTCCGGGTACCCTTCCTTCTTTTCTAAGGCGGTTATTGACACCCTTGCTGAACTGATCTCTTATATTTGCCTCTAAAACTACTTTTTCCATATTAACTCCAACGATTTATCCTTTATCTACATCGAACAATGAACTGATTGATTCATTATTGTAGGTTCTTGAAATAGCCTCGGCAAAAATATCCGATGCCGTAATTACCTGAATTTTATCTGTCTTATGTTCCCACTTTAATGGGATCGTGTCCGCAACAAAAAGTTTAGTAAGCTGAGAATTATTCAGCCTGTCGTAAGCAGGTCCTGAAAAAACCGGGTGGGTAACTGCGCCGTATATATTTCTTGCCCCGTTTTTTTTCAGAGCTTCGATGGCACCGACAAAAGTTCCCGCGGTATCAATCAGATCATCAACAAGAATAACATCCTTATGCTCAACACTTCCAATAATATGAACCACTTCTGCAAGGTTTTGTCTTGGTCTGCGTTTATCAATTACAACTAAGTCCGGCATCCAGTCTTTTTGCATATGATCTTGCCATTTTAATTCCTCCAACATCAGGTGAAACCACAGCAAGGTTTCCGGCAAGGTCATTAAAAAGATTTATAAAAATGGATGACCCATACAAGTGGTCAAACGGGATATCAAAGAATCCCTGTATCTGTGAAGCGTGCAGATCCATTGTCATTACCCTGTCAGCACCTGCACCTGTTATTAAATTGGCAACAAGCTTAGCTGTTATTGAAACCCTCGGTTGATCTTTTCTATCCTGTCGGGAGTAACCGAAATAAGGAATGACTGCTGTAATTCTGATTGGCAGATGCACGCTTTGCAGCATCAACCATTATCAATAATTCAATTAAATTTTCAGCCGGAGGATTAGTCGACTGAACGATAAAAACATCCGAACCGCGGATATTTTCACCGTACTTGACCCAAATTTCACCATCACTAAACCTTTTAAGCTCAACGTGTCCGAGGGACATATTCAGCTTTTGGGCTATTTTGGATGCCAGGGGTAAATTTGAGCTACCCGAAAAGATCTTAAATGTATTTGCAGCCACTTTCGGCTAATATTTATTTCAAAACAGACAATAAATATAAAAAAAACCCTCTGGTATGTCAATAAATATCAGACTTTGGAGACTTTTCTTAACGATAATTCATTACCGTCCTGGATAAATTATAATTAAATAAAAAAAGTCCGATAATCGTTAGTATTTGATAGATTTCTTCTTTTTTCAATTTCAATCTGTTATATTAAAATAAATTTATCGCTTTGAACGAAAAATCCTCCAAGGCTTAACTGAATTATTTAACCATAAGTCTCTTGAGTCTCCAAAGAACTCAATGGAACCGAGGGAAGAGTAATTAGGGAAAATCTTCACAATATTAAATAAGATTTGACCTGGCACCTAATAATTATAAGCCTCTAACCCCTACACAACTCCTACTATGTCCTACTAAACTCCTACTATAACATTACCTTCGAAGAAGGATTGTATTGAGGTTATAGGGGTTGGGTACCAGGAGAGATAGGCCTGGAAATAAATGTTTAGTTAGATCTTTCCGGGTTGTTTCATTAAATCCAATAGGAGTTGTCTGATCCCCTGTTCTTATAAACATTTGCATAATTCCGATATTCCGGGTGCAAAAGCAAGAATTGTATATAATTTTATTGCTCTTTTTTAATTTTCTTATTTCATCATTTGGGACAGAAATGCGATAATTCAAACGCTGGAAAAGGCCAATTAATCCTTCTTTTTCCTGAAAAGGAACACGATGACGATTAAAAGAACCACTCCCGATAAAATATATATCCAGTAGGGTGTTTCTTTTAATTTGAACGGGCGGAATGTAACTGAGATTGTTTTTCCATTTCCTAATTCAGCGAGGCTGTAGTCCCAGACAAGAGTTCTTTTTTCAATTCTGGTTGCGTTGTGTGTTATTATATCCCCAGAAAAAGTATACTTATAAGTTACCCTGAAAATACGTCCGTCAATTCCAAAACCGGTGGCGATAGGGGGTATGAACTGTGAAAAGACCTTTTGCCCGGGGGCTCCGTCTGTAAAAGAGAAATCAGCTTCGGCAAATGCTTTACTCTCATTTAAGGAATCAATATGGGCAAAGGATAAATCGATAAATGCCTGTGTAGTACTGTCGGCCGTATCCCTGATCGACCTCGACATTTTCAATATCTATGTGGGGGGATGTAAAATGATTCCTTATGGAGTCTACGTTAAAAATCCCAAGCCTATCATATAAAACACTGCTGGATGTATCAGAGTACTTCATCCAGTACTTTATTTTCATTATACCTGAACCATCCGGATAAAGATTAACGTCCTGAATATAATTTAAGCAAGCCGGTATTATTAACAGGAAAGGAAGAATTAAGAATTTTTTCAAGGTTGATTTCCGGATTTATTAGAAAACGGTATAAGGTAAGTTATAGAATTTTTTATTGATTTTCATTAAGTTCCATTCGATTTTAGAAAGATTAAATGCCACATTACGACTATAGGTGTACCAATTGCGGTTATGAGTTCGAACTTTTTCAGAAAATGAATGACGAACCCGTTAACTTCTGCCCTTCGTGCGGGGGAAAAGTTAAACGGCTTATCGGTATGGGGGCAGGCCCAATTTTCAAGGGGTCAGGATTTTATCATACTGATTATAAGATGAAAAATACCGGTAAAAAGCCTGCTAAAAAAGAAGGTGCTGAACCATCTCCTGATTTAAAAACAGATTCGGGTAAAGGAGAAAAAATAAAAAAGAATACTAAGCAGGCAGAATAAGCTGCCCGCCTAAATTTAAAAGTCTGCTCCCAGGGAGAAATAAAATCGGGGACTTGAAAAGTGATCGACATAATAAGCCCAGGCAACATCAAACCGCAGAAGGAAGTAAAGGAAAAATATTCTTGCTCCTACTCCGGTTCCCATCAGAAGATCTTTTGAGACTATATTATTACTTACGTTTCTTTCGAACAGTCTGAGTTGATCATTATTAGTCCAGGCGGTTCCCATATCTACGAAAGCTGTTCCCAGAATGTTGCTGAATAATATTGGCAGTGCACCGGTTACCAGGTACCTGATCAATGGAAATCTGAATTCCATATTCATTAGTCCGAATTTAGTACCTATTCTTTCTGCATAATCAAAACCCCTTAAGGGGAGAACTTCAGTCAGGAATGCGAAATCGGATGCAGAATTAATCGGTATACCCCCGTGGGCAAACCGTCTGTTTATCCAATTCTCAATACCGCCGATAAAGAATCTTTGCGGATTATTACCCCCGGATACCCCTCCGCTAAGTCTGAAGGCAAAAGAATAATCGGTACCCATCAGAAAATAAGTCCTGTAATCTCCTTTAACCGAATAAAAACTATACTGTTTATGCGTCATTCCGGGGTTTCCAAATACATCAAACCTGTATCGTGTTCCGTCTACCGGTGAAGTGTACCCATATAGCACATTGTCGTGGGTAAAACTAAGACCGGGAATAATATAATCAACCTTCTGTGTTGGTTCATTCGGATCGTCGAGGTTATCCTGTGAAACATTAAGCCAGCTCAGGCCTGCATCAACTCTATAAAATCGATTTATAGGATAACTCATTGACAGCACCGCACCGTAGTTTCTGAATCTATACAAATAATCCCTGAATCCTCTCGACAGGAATACAAACTCTGCAGTGTGGAAGGCTTCTACTCCATAATCGAGTCTCCCGGGCAGATAATAATATGCGAGACCATAATCACTATTCTTTAAATCGATCTGGAGGCTTGTCACTCCGATAAGCCGGTGATTTCCAAGTACATCACTGAAAGAAATGATCGTATTCCCCTGCAGTCCGTATAACGAACTGAAACCTGCATTAGCATATATAAGATCCGGGGAAAAAGAAATTTTATACTTATTGACTTTATAATTTCCGTTCTGATCAAAATTATCCGCAGGATTAAACTCGAGGTGTTTTGTAGAATCGGTGTTATTTGCATTACCGCCGAATACATAATTATTGTAACTGTTTTTAAGGGAGTCACTGTATGATTTAGTAGTATCTACAAATTCTCCTGTAAAAAAGATGCTGTTGCTGTCCTGAGCTGAGTCTTTGGTTTCAGGAACAAGCAGCTTATCTTCAGAATTATTTTTAAGCTTCTCGATATATACCGTCGGCAGAATATTCGAACTGTCTACAGTTGTTTCAAATGGGTTATTCAACAGGAAGATATTAAAAGCCGACTGGTATAAAGTTGAAAAGGTAGCTTTTTGTCCATCCCTGGAAATTGAAAGCTGATACAATCCGGTTAAAGAATTTGTAACAGGGGTATAAGTATCTCCTTCCGGTTCACCTGAAGAAATTTGTTTTTTATAAAAGTTATTGATCCCGTTTACATCAGACACAAACATTAACGTTTTCCCGTCAGGACTGATGGCCGGGGAAGTCTCCTCACTTCCGGGCATATCAGTAATCCGTTTCATCACTCCCGTTGTTATCTCAAGTGAATAAAGATCAAGTTGTGAATAATCATAATCATAGATTTTAAAAGTATCCGGCAGTACTTCATTCCCGAGATGATCTTTTCTGTCTGAAGAAAAGTATATAAATTTCCCATCCGGTGACCATACCGGATCGAGATCAGAAAAAATATCATTCGTCAGATTCTTAAGTTCTTTAGTAGTAAGGTCATATAAATAAATATCTGATTCCCTGGCATTCTGACCTATAAAGCCGAGTTGGTTACCGTCAGGCGACCAGATAACGCTTCTGATCCCTTCGAATTTTAAGGGGAGTATTTCTCTTTCTTCACTCTCTATATCAATGAGATATATTACATCCCACACGCCGCTCTTTGCTGATAAAGCGATACGCCTGCCATCCGGTGACCAGGTTAAACCTGGAGTAAGAATATTAAGCTCTTCAAAGTCTGCAGTCCTGTTCCCTTCAACCAGTTTTTTGATTATCTGCCCGTCAATGGCGTTCATTAAATAAACATCAAAGTAGGTATCACGGTTCGATAGAAATACTATTTTGTCTCCCTGAGGAGAAATTGCAGGACTGGTATTATAAAAACCGCCGTCCTTACGATGGTCTGTTAATCTTTTTGCAAATTCATCCGGATCTTTTCTAAGCACTATATCAGGCCAATATTCCTGTTTAACTTCTTTTTTCCATTTTTCATTCAACTCCATGAAATCAAGTCCTATTGAATTTTTAATCGCCTCTTCAACACTTCCTGATGCCCTTAACTTTATTTACTATTTCACCAATTTTTTCTTTGCCGTATTTTTTAGAAATATAATAGAGGACAGACTGACCACCGCGGTATGCAAAATAACCGCTCAGATTATTTATATCCGGAAGGTATCCGCTTATTGCAGCATCCCGTATAAACATATCTGTATCGATGTCCCAGCCCAGAGCCTGGTACTCAGCCATTCCTTCTGAGAACCACTGCGGAATATTTAGATTTATATTGTTCGAGATGACATTCTGGAGTGAACCGCCAAAATACAAATCATTCATTACAGCGTGAGTAAGTTCATGATGAATAAGGTGCCTGAATTTTTTATAAGAACCTGTAAACTGTATAACTACCCTGTTCTTAAATAATTCCGTAAAACCTTCGATGCCTTCGCTCAGGTCCTGGTCAATTACATTTGTTTCCTGAAACTCATTTGTTGAATTATAGACAATTATTGTTATACGGTTGTTTATTTTGTAATCAAAACTGTTCTGAATTAATGCAAGAGCATCTTCAGCGGCACGTGCGGTAAATTCAGTTAAGGTGGAACCATCTTGCGAAAAATATATGTCAAAATGGGATGTCTGAATAAAATACCAGGTATAATCTTTATGCTGTACTTTGTTCTTACCGAATTGCGCAAAACCGGTTGTGCTGAATAATAATAACAAAAAGGATATGCCGAGAACTTTTCTGATCATTTTAACTTAATCCTCTACAATTATAAAATCTAATTCGGATTTGTCCAGATCTGCTCTGATTAACTTAACCAGTACCTTATCCCCTAACCTGTATTGTTTACGGGACGATCTTCCGACAAGCGAATATTTCTTCTCATCATAAACGAAATAATCCCCCTCAAGATCGCGAAGTTTAATCAACCCCTCTGCTAAATTTTCTGTAATCTTAACAAATAATCCGAAATGTGTGATACCGGAAATAATAGCATGAAATTCCTCACCAATATGCGCAGTTAAATATTCTATTTGCTTTAGTTTAACAGAAAGCCGTTCTGCATCAACAGCATTTCTCTCGGTTAGAGAGATGTGGTCGCAAATTTCTTCGATCCTGCCTGAGTTATAAATATTTTTAACACTGCCATCATTGTTATAATGAAAAAGTAAACGGTGCACCATAAGATCCGAATAACGTCTGATTGGTGAAGTGAAATGAGTATAATACTTAAATCCGAGTCCGTAATGCCCTATATTATTGCTGGAATAAACGGCTTTTGCCATTGACCGGATCGCCAGCTCGTTTATTACTGCTTCTTCTTCAGTATTTCTTGCTGCAAGAATAAGTTTCTGCAGCTGATTCTGCTTTGATGAATTATTGGGATCAAAACTGTATCCTAATGATTTAACAAATTTAGAAAATTCAACGATTTTTTCCGGATCAGGTCTGTCGTGCACCCGATAAAGGAAATCCCTTATAGGCCCGGATTCGGGACGTGCAATATGTTGAGCAACGATTTTATTTGCAAGCAGCATAAACTCTTCAATAAGTCTGTTACTATCCATTATTTCTTTTTTGAAAATGGAGATCGGGTGGCCTTCGGGATCGAGTTCAAATTTTACTTCCGGAGTATAGAAATCTATACTTCCCTCGCGTAGTCTTTTTTTCCTTAATATCTGCGCAAGATCATTGAGCAATTTGATTTCTTCATAAAAATCTCCCGCTTCATTTTCAATTATTTCCTGTACCTCGTCGTATGAATATCTCCGCCGGCTGTTTATGACAGTTTTTTTAATTTTATAATTTTCAACTTTCCCTCTCCTTGTGAACTCTGCTATTACCGAATAAGTCAGACGATCTTCAGATGGGACGAGAGAACAAATGTTATTCGATAATTTTTCAGGAAGCATCGGGATAACCTGACCGACAAGATAAACACTGTTTCCTCTTTCCAGCGCTTCTTTATCCAGGGAGGTATTTTGCTGTACATAATGGCCGACATCAGCAATATGAATACCCACCCGGAGATTGCCATTTTCTAAAGTTTCAACAGAAAGTGCATCATCAAAATCTTTTGCATCAGCAGGATCAATGGTAAAAACAACTTTATCCCGGAAATCAACCCTTTTTCTTAATTCGGCGGAAGTTATTCCCCCGCTGATGGAATCGGCCTCCTTAAGAGTTTTTTCGTTAAACTTGTAAGAGAGATTAAATTCTCTTGCGAGACTAATAATTTCGGTCTGGTGCGTTCCGGATTTCCCGAGTACCTCGAGAATATCCCCCTCGGGATTAAGCATCGGGTTATCCCAAATAATATTTCCTATAATTACTTTATCCCCATCCTTCGCTCCTTTTAATTCTGCACCGTCCACATAAATATCCTTGTGTATTTCCGGCTCATCCGGTTTGACAAAATAAAATGACTTAGATTTATGCAGAGTACCTACTATCTCGTCCCTCTTCCTTTTAATAATTCGTGTGATCTGTCCTTCCAGGTTTCTCCCTTTTTGTTTAGCGAATAAAGAAACTTCCACAAGATCACCGTGAAACGCAGTGTTTAAATTTCTTTCAGCTATGAAAATATCCTTCAATTTTGAATTTTTTAAGACTACAAATCCAAATCCACCCTGGTTTACTTGCAATGTGCCTGTTAAGTTTCCGTCAGAGTGTGAGGAGTTTAGTTTGAACCTTTTCCCGTTCTTCGTCAAATAATCTTCTTCATACAACTGGTGGAGAAAGGATTTCATTGCAGAATATTCGCTCTCATCTGAAATGTTAATCTTATTTGCAATATCTTTCGCCCGAAAGGTTGTATCCGGGTGATTCTTAAAAAAAGAGATTAGTTTTTTCTTCATTAAAATTGGAACCTGTACTTCAAGCCAAGTTCGTTTATCATTTCCGCGTTTATAGTTTTTTCCATTATTGCTTCTTTTCTTTCGAGTCTCAGTAAGAAGTTCTCAAAAATAGGATATTCAATTTTTATATTAGCCTGGCTAAGATCTTCAAACACATCGGTTGAACCGCCGATTGTATACCTGAAATTCTTAACCCGTCCGGAAAGGTTGAATTTGGTTTCAGTACCTACTTTCCGGAGTTCAACACTTTTTACATAATCCCCGAACTGTCTATTTAAAAATCCGCCGAGTAAAGAACCGGCCATTGCAGTAGCCGTTCCTGAAAATTGACCGGCAGCATCTGTTCTTTCACTTTGAGAAAGATCGGAAGCAAATCTACCAGTTATGATGAACATTATAGCATCCGTGGGTGTTTTAGTGGGATCAGGAGTATCCTGTTCAATATTGGATTCACCATAATAAACTGCAATATTATTTTCTTCCCTGATAAATGTTTTATCAAGTTCGTTTAGAAATCCTCTTATTTTGATTTTTACAGCAACCTGAATTTCCTGGGCACCTGAAGAAGAATCGGCCGGGTAATAATAGTCGCGGTAAGTCGCAGTAATATCTAAAAATGGGTTGCTCAATTCATTTTCAAATTTGATCGAACCGTCAGCCGAGAGGGTCTTAATAAATTCCAATGTAGACCCTTCTAACAGTTTTAATTCTCCTTTTGCAATCGATTTTCCGTCTATGTATGAATAACTTATATTACCCTTGAGTACAGCCGTAAGGTTCTGATTTAATTCTTTGGACAAGACAAAAATTACTTTAGCTTCGTTCTCCAATTTAATATCAATGGTGTAATCAAATTTACTTTCTTCCGAGTTTTTTATTTCCTGCGTCTGCCCTTTCTGCCTTGATAATTCAACGAGAGATTCAAAGTCCATTCCCACCGGATGGGAAATAGTAGTATCTTCAGCATATTTATATACAAAATTCACTGCTTTATTTTCATAAGCACCTTGTGTGGGGGGGAATGTAAGATTAGCCTTCTTTACTATTATAGGTGCTTTAAGATTTGATCCTTCCTCCCCCATTGTAAATTCAATATTTCCATCCGTCGCAATTACAAGGTCACCATAAACTGATGCACTTGCAGTTTTTGAATTCGGACTTAATATTTTAAGGGATCCGTTCATTGTAAATGAGGAGGAAACAATTTCCATATTGTCCAACTTAGCTGTTCCGCTTCCTGTCATTGTTCCACCGTCAGGTGTATCGGTGCTGTTCTGGATAGTAATATGTTCGAGTGTTAAATTATTTTCCTGCAGATTGACCTTCATATTGGCATAATATTCAAGATTGTTAGCTTCAACAAAAAAGGCACCCCCGATGAGTTCAAAGTATCCCTGCGGCTGAAGGTTATCGGGGGTTCCGGTAATATTTAACTCGGCATTTAACTTCCCTCTCAGCTTGTTAATTGCGGGCAGAATATCGCCGAATGCAGCCAGGTTAAAATCGCGGGCTGTAAATTTTATACTCATTGGGGGCTTAGCGGATGCTGTCTGTTCTTCACCTGACAAATCAAAGGGAACTTCAGCCGTGATAAGTAAAGCGGGCTGTGTTGCATTTATTGTAGAGTCGATAAAACGGATTTTACCGTCAATAATATTATTCTTATAAGTTACATCAGATTCAAGATAGCCAAATGACTGATTTTTATATTTTATACTATCAACTCTAAATGAAAGATCCGCTTCCGGGGCATCAAGGCTGCCGGTAATTTCTGCATTAAGATTAAACATTGCTGAAAGAGCATTCTCAGGCCGTGCTCCCATAACTGTTGTGCTTATTTTATTCAGTGAGAGATTATTTATTGCAAGTTTCATATTCTGATTACCTGAACGTAGCAGAGTACCATCCAGGCGTATCTCTGCAGAATCACTTTGTAGAACAAAATCCTGAATTCTTATTTCATCTTCCGAATACCCTATTCTTATCTGCTGCGGATTTGTTAAGTTCAATCCCTTGTAATTTAGGTTCAGGGTATCAAGATTCAGGAAAACAAAATCTCCGGATACATTGAATCCTCCTTTTAAATGCGCCGCTGCATAATCTTCCAGCTGCGCTTTAAAATCCATTAATGCAGCACCATTTTTAAGGCTAAGCCTGAGTGCTAATCCATTAATGTTGCTTCCCATAAATATGCGGTCTGTGGTTAAATTCAGATTTGCTGCAACTCTGCTGATGTTACTTGTAGTATCAAGACTATTTTGAAGATTAACATTCAGGTTGAGATTTGATAAAAAGAAGACATCGCTTTCGCTTCTGTATTTAATATATTGAATGCTTGTATTATAGGTAAAATGAAGACTATCGCCGTCACTTCTGATGTTGCCGCTCATTTCACCATCTATTTCAATCTGGCTTTTGTTGCCCAGAAATAATGAAAGTAATGTAAAATCCTTAAAATCGACAAGGTATTTTATGGACATTACAGAATCAACAAAACTTTTCTCCTCATCCCCCAAAGCTTCCGTAACTTCTAAAGTATCCCCGATAAATACACTGTCTGAATGAGTTATCTGCTGAAGCTGTTCATTTAAAAGCTTTTTAAGAACATAAGCTTCTTTGCTGAAAACATCTGTTGCCTGGTCTACAGAAAATTTTCCTGCAAAAGTTATATCTGCAAGGTCAGATATTATGTTAATAACTCTCTCTCCATCTGCACCATTCTGGAGATCAATTATCGCTCTGGTGGTATCTATCTTTATTCCATTTATTACAGACTGTTCCAGATTCATATTAACAAACAGATTTATAGAGTCGGGATTAAAACTTTCACCGCTGGCAGTGATATTAAAGTTTAAATCACTTTCTGCAGTTGAATCCTCGGTAAATGCAGCGAGGTTAAGATTCCTAAGTGTTCCTTGAAGTTCATAAACAGGGTTTGTTTTATTTTCAAAATTAAAGTAGCCGGCTAACCGAGCGGTGATCGTATCCTTAACCGCAATAAGATTATAATTCAGAACGCTGTTTTTTGAATCTGCAGTTAATCTTAATGAGTCCAGTTTGTTCCCCTCAATAACAGAACCATCGCCGATCAAATTTATATCAGCAAGAATAGTGGAGGGTTCAGTGCCGATTCCCTTAAAATCTGACCGAATATTTAAATTTGTCTGTAAGCCTGCCAAAGGAGAAATATCCAGGTTTTTTACATTTAGCGTTGCATCATATGCTATATCTTTTTTCTGCATATTGATCCCGGCATCGGCATAGATTTCTCCTTTGTCGGTTCTTAATAATATCGTGATATCAAAATCTTCAAATGTCCCGGAATAATTCAAAGTATCGAATCTCAGCACACCATATTCCTTGTAAACAGGAATATCTGCTCCCGGCATAAGGTTTTTAATATCTGTCTGGTTTATATAAGTATCATTAAATTTAACTGCGAGGAGGATTGAATCAGGATTGTCGAGGTTTTTAATTAAACCCGAGGTTTGCAGGTGGCTATTAGCAAGATCTATTTCTAAATTATCCAACACAAAATCTTTAACAGTCCCTTTGCCCTCAATATCTGCTTTTAATTCCCCGGTCATCATTTTTACAGAAGTTAACCTTGCAAGATCATTGAAGTTAAATTTATCTGCACTCATATTCAGAGAAAGACTTGCATCTCCGAATTTTGATGCACCTGTTGTATCAAAAACATTATAGCCTGTTAACTCTGCAGTAAGATTTATATCCGAATTGCCTGTAAGAAGTCTTAGTCCATCCGCTTTAAGCATCTTCTCATTGACATAAAAAGTACCTGAAAGTTCTTTAAGAGAAAAAGAGTTGACATTTGGATTAAAAGCAAATTGCTTGATCTGAAGCCGGAAGTCATTATTGTTTATGTCCATTGAAGCTTCAAAAAGCATATTCAGGTCCCTGATCCTGAGATCATCAAAAACAAGTTCCTTGTGGATCTCACCTTTTTCCGGAATATTATAATTCCGGAAAGACAGGTCTAAATTGGTCAGACGCATATCACGAGCTTCAATTGTAAATGGGAATTCGGATGAAGTAGTATCCTCTTCAGACTCAGGAAATAATTTTGCAAGATTTAATTTCCCTTCCTCGTCAGCCACAAGCTTCAGCCGGGCATTCTTTATTTCGAATTTCCGGATAAATATTTCTTTGGCAAGTAATTTTAATGGGCTCGTTCTCACTTCAATTTTTTCAGCGGAGAGGATAGTATCTTTTTCCATTGATACAATTATATTATTGAGTATCAGGGATGTGAAAATGGTTCCATCAATTCTGCCGATATCTAAATGGCCGTTAAGTTCTGAATTTGCAATCTCTAAAACTTTATCACGAAGAAATTCTCGGAAAGTCGCTGTCTGAGTTATTCCAAAAAGGATCAGTATCAGAACAAATAATGATAAAAAGAATACCAGGAAGACATTTACAATCTTCTGTAAAAGCGTTCTTTTCTTCTTATTTTTCTTGATTTCTGCCACTATCTTTTACTTAATATTTAATCTCAAACATCATTATCAGTGATAATATCAAATGAATTCCATAAAAAAACAAGGACATCAAAAGGGGTGTATCAATTATCATATTTTTCCAGAATCCTTTTAATTATTCCGGAAGTAGATTGATTGGTAATGAATTCGATGGTTCGTACTTCTCCACCGTGCTTAAGCACTGTGTCTTTTCCTACAATGGCTTCAATAGGCCAATCAGCACCTTTAATTAACACATCAGGAACAAGCTCGTTAATCAGTTTTTCCGGAGTATCCTCTTCAAAATATATGACATAATCAACACATTTAAGGTTTGAAAGTATGACACCCCTTTCCTGCTCATCCAGTATCGGACGTTTTTCCCCTTTTATACTTCTTACCGATTTATCATTATTTAAACCGACTATAAGAATATCCCCGGCTGCTTTTGCCTTATTAAGATAATCAATGTGTCCGGCGTGAATTATATCAAAACAACCGTTGGTAAAAACAACTTTTTTCCCCTCCTCCTTAAATTTACGGCGGAGCTTCTTTAGTTCATTTAGTTTAATGATCATTCAATTTCTTCGAGTACTGTGTTAAAAAGCTTGTCTCTTTCAATTGGAATAATTCCTACTTCACCGCATACAATTCCACCGGCATAATTCGCCAGAAAGGAAGCTTCGGAAATATTTGCACCCGCCGCTAGTGCAAGTGTTAATGTAGAAATGACAGTATCCCCCGCGCCGGAAACATCGGCAACTTTTCTTGCTTTTGTGGGCATCCTTCGCTCTTCTTTGCCGTCTTCAAAAACTGCAATGCCTTCTTCACCGAGCGTCAATAACAGGTATTCAGGATTTAATCTTTTCATAAGTTCCTCCCCTGCAGCAGAAACATCTTCGCTTGTTTTTATTTTTATGCCGAGTACATCCTCGGCTTCTTTCCTGTTTGGTTTAAAAACAGTTACATCTTTATATTTGAAAAAATTATGGAATTTGGGATCTACTGTAATGATTACTTTATGTTTTTTTGCCAGGTTTATAATTTTTTCAATAAGATCAGGGGTTAATACTCCTTTATTATAATCCTGAAGAATAAGTGCATCCAGGTTTTTTATCTGGTCCTCCAGATATAGATACAATTCTTCACGCACCTGGGGATCAATATAATACTTACTTTCCTTATCGATCCGAACCACGTGCTGATTTTGGGCAATCACTCTTGTCTTTGCTGTTGTGGGACGGCTTTCATCAATTAAAATTCCCTCGTGTTCAATTCCCGATTCCTTGATCAATGAAGTAAAAATCGTTCCGTAATTATCAAAACCAATAACACCTACAGGCACCGGCACCCCCCCTAGTTTAATAATATTTAACGCAACATTAGCAGCCCCGCCGAACCGGTAAAATTCGTTATCTATTTCCACAACAGGAACCGGTGCCTCAGGGGATACTCTTCTTACCACCCCCCAGAAATAACAGTCGAGCATCATATCGCCCACGACCGCTATTCTTTTACCGATAAAATTCTTCTGCAGGGATTTAAGTCTGCTTTTACTGATTTTGATCATAATTCCTTCAAAATTGCCAAAACAAAGATAATTATTATACTTTTATGTGTGAAATTGGATTAGGCACTATTGGGAAAACTGATTCCAGCATTGGTTTTATTGATTTATTATATCGAAAATGATGGCAATGACATACAATTTTTATATATCTGTATTTGAACAACAATCCCCGGGCGAAGTAATTTTATGCTATAAAGCGATTAGACAGGTGTTATTAAAAAACAACACTTACTTTTTGGGGGTGTTTTTCTTCTGGGGTTCTTTTTTCTTTATTTCTTTTTTCAGGTTCCACTTCGCCAGCGGGTTCTCGATACCCACTCTGTATATACCGTTATCGGTTCCGAGCCACATGTTTTTACCATCGAACAGAAGATTGGAAATATTAGAAGTGTTAATACTTGTCTCGTTAAGATTTACCTGGGTAAGCTTCCCCGTATTTCGGTCTAATAGAACAATTCCTTTGCCATATTCCTTTTTATCTGACCTGTCAAACTGATAGACAGCTGCCCAAATAAAATTACCTGTTTTTTCCAGAGCATAAATGCCGTTTGCTGGAAGTCCGTTTTGTTTTGATATTCTTGTCCACTGGTTACGGCGATTATATCTGTATATACCGCCCGGGTTAAACTGTGGACGTTCTTTGGTTATAAATTCGTCCGTGCCGAACCAGATATAATTTTTTTCGAAAAGAATATCTGATACCGAAACTGCATCTCCTTCAAGATTAAAACCATTTTTTTTATTATCATAAAAATACCAGGCTGTTTTATCTCCCGGCGATTTTTTCTTAGTATATTTATGAACACCGGCCTCCGTACCGAACCAGATTATGCTGTCCCCCTCAAGTTTAATAGAAATAAAATTATTTGTTTTAGGATCTTTATTCAATGTGCGGTCAATATCTTCGTAAACTTGTCGCTTAACATTCAACAGAGTAAGATTTTTAAATCTTCCAATCCAAAGAATATTCTGCTGGGGATCATATTTAAGTGCCCTGACCCAGTTGCCCATCTCACCGCCGACGGCAAATTTTTTATTTGTCCAGGTATCCTTCTTTTTATTATAAATGAATAAACCTTCACTTGCGCCCGCCCAAATGTAATCTTTACTTACTGCAACGTTATAAAAAAAGTCATTTTCAAGATTTTTACTCTTTGTTGAAAAGTTTATCCATTTATCTTCAAGAAGTGAATATCTGAAAATTCCGTGTCCCCACGTTGTACACCAGATAAAATCCCCTTCTTTCTCAATGGAAGTAATTACGGCACCCTCAAGAAATTTTTTAATTTCTGTCTGGGACATAATAGTAATACTGCAAAAAAGGAAGAGGAGAATAATAAATTTATTAATCATTGACTGAAGTTAAGAGTTGGGGATTTTTATTGCAAGATATGGAAAAGGAAAGTTATGCAGCTCAATAACTTTCTTCATCTTTCGGAAATTGCTCTGCCTTTATATCCGTAATATAGCTGCGCACAGCTTTTGAAATCTCTTTTGCTACCTCTGCATAATATCTTACAAAACGTGGATGAAAATCAACATTCAGTCCAAGCATATCAGGTGTCACCAAAATTTGTCCATCACAATGTTTTCCGGCACCTATACCGATGGTGGGGATCTTAACTGATTCCGTGACCTGTTTTGAAAGCTTCGCAGGAATTTTTTCAAGCACAATTGAAAAAGCGCCTGCTTCTTCTAATATCTTTGCATCTTTCAAGATTTCTGCAGCTTCCTGTTTATCGCGCCCTCTTTCCCTGTAACTGCCAAACTGATGGATACTCTGGGGAGTTAATCCAATATGTCCCATAACCGGAATCCCAGCCTGAGTAATTTTTCTAATTGTTTCTGCAACGCGCTCTCCCCCTTCAAGTTTAACAGCACCTGCCGATGTTTCTTTCATAATTCTGCCCGCATTACGAAAACCTTCATCAATACTTAGCTGGTACGACATAAACGGCATATCCACTATAACCATTGCCCTGTGGACTCCCTTTGTAACAGCTTTTGTATGATAAATCATTTCATCCATCGTTACCGGCAGCGTGGTATCATTTCCCTGGAAAACGTTACCTAGTGAATCTCCTACAAGCACTATATCTATTCCTGCTGCATCAATCAATTTTGCCGTAATGAAATCATAAGCAGTTAAAGCAGTTATCTTGATCCCCTTTTTCTTCAGCAGGTGCAGGGCCTTAGTGGTTACTCTTTTAATTTCTTTTTCTGTATTCATATTGTATTAAGAATTTCTTCCTCATTAGATAAAAATTCAGTGTAATCAGCTGGTTCGAATTGGGTGTTGAAATGATGTTCAAATCCTGCCAGAAGTGCAAGTGATAATTTTTTATAATCTGTTTCCTCGCCGAGAATATTTTCAAGCTCGATAGTTTTTAAGTCCATTTCGCTTTCAATAAATATTTTCTCTGCATCCGACAGGTGAAGATAGCTGATAATATTCCTGTGAAATGCCCCGCATAAAATCGAGCCGTGCTGAAGAATTCCAGTGTCCATTCTCCTCTGTGCACTTCCTACAAGTTTCCTGCCACTGAATTTTAATTCATTCTTTGCAGGAACAGCAAAACAGATATCCCCCTGCGGAGTTTTATAAACATCATTGAATTTGGGCTGTACTGTTTCAAGTTCCACATTACGGAGCCTGCTGTTATACCTGGCAAGACCGTCTGCAATGGCAAGATTGATCTCGTGGTAAACCTGTTTTGCAGAATTAAAATCATCTTTAGAAAGAATTACAGAGTAGGTAAGTTCTTCGGAATGCAGAATCCCTCTGCCCCCTGTCGGTCTGTAAACAATATCGATATTATCCATTGCTGCTTTTTCAATATTGACGGATGACATCGATTGGTTGACGCCTAATGAAAGACAATAAGGTTTCCACCTGTATAAGCGGAAAAATGCTTCATTACTTTTAATATTGCGCGAGAGGGATTTATCCAACTCCATATTAAATTTTCCGGTACCTTCTCCGGTATTAAAGTAAAGCCATTTCATCCGGCTATAAGACCTCTTTTACTGTTTTCAATAAAACTTAACAGATTTTTCACCAGAGCACTATCACCATATTGCTCAGCTATTACTTGTTTTGCCTGACTTATGATCATCTTTTTACCATACAAAATGCCGTAAGCTGCCTTGAGAGTCTGAATATCCTCATTAGAAAAACCACGTCTTCTCAAACCTATAATATTTAACCCGGTGTACTGAATAGGTTCGTGGGCTGCAAGTATATATGGCGGCACATCCTGGGTTACTCTAAAGCCCCCGCCTGTCATTGAATGCTGCCCGATTTTGCAAAACTGATGTACAACTGTGGCACCACCGATAATGGCATAATCCTCAACTAATACGTGACCCCCAAGCTGGACAGAGTTAACAAGGATACAATTATTGCCAACGCAGCAATCGTGGGCTATATGTGCGTAAGCCATAACCAGGCAATTGTTTCCCAGGCTTGAACGCCCCGTTACCTTTGTTCCTCTGTGCAGGGTAGCAAATTCTCTTATGACTGTATTATCGCCAATTGTAAATATTGATTCTTCTCCCGCATAACTAAGATCCTGTGGAATATTGGATATTGAGGCAGCCTGATGAATCTTTACATTATTCCCAATACGTGCTCCATTATATACTACTGCGGAAGGACCTATGTAGCAATTATCTCCGATTTCTACATCGTCCTGGATTATCGCAAATGGTGAGACAATTATATTTTCCCCTAATTTGGCTTTACTGCTTACTATAGCAGTCTGATGGATTTGATTCATTTTATTCTTTGGGTTTAGGATTTGGTGCCCGATCAACTATACCAGCCATAAAATCTGCTTCACAAACCAGATTATTATCAACAAAAACTTTGCCGCTCATCATTACCACTTTACTTTTCTTATTGGTCATTTCAATTTCAATATAAAGCTGATCTCCCGGAACCACCGGTCTTCTGAATTTGGCATTATTTATCTGCATAAAGTAGGCAAGCTTTTCTTCGGGATTCGGAAATGAATTCAGAAGGAGAACACCGCCCGTTTGAGCCATAGATTCCACTATAAGAACACCCGGCATAATCGGCTGCCCAGGAAAATGTCCCTGGAAAAAAGGTTCATTGATTGTCACTGATTTTATGCCTACAACCTTTTTGTCGAGTTCCAGATGAACTATCTTATCGACAAGCAGAAAAGGATATCGGTGAGGAAGAATTCTCTGTATGGCATTTATATCGAAAACAATCCCTTCCTTTTTAACAAACTGGAATTTTTTGACAAGCTTTTTCTGCTGGTATAATTTTCTTACCTGTTTGGCAAATTCGACATTTGCTTTATGCCCTGGCCGGGCAGCAAGTATTTGAGCTTTGATTGGTGCCCCGATTAATGCAAGATCACCAATAAGGTCGAGAAGCTTATGCCGTACAGGCTCGTTTCGGAATCTCAATTCCTTATTATTAAGAATACCATTAGCGCCTAAAGTAATATCAGTTTTTAAGCCGAGTTTTATGCGGAGGTCTTTTAATTCTTTCTTTTCTGCCGCAGTATCAACAATTACAACTGCGTTATCTATATCTCCTCCTTTTATTAATCCCTGATCAGCCAGAGCCTCTACTTCACTGAGGAAACAGAAAGTACGCGCAGGGGCAAAATCTTTTATGAACTCTTTCTCGAGATCGAACATACCTGTATGCTGACTGCCTAAGGCCGGATTCTGATAATCGACCATAACGGTAATTCTATAACCGTCGAGGGGGAGGGCAACGATGTCAATCTGTTTATTTTCTTCGTGATACATTACAGTTTCATCGATTATCAAATAATCTTTCGGTGCCTCCTGCTGGACAAAACCTGCTTTCATTAATATATCAACGAAAGGAAGCGCACTGCCGTCGCCTACTGGAGGTTCAATTCCATCAAGCTCAATAATGATATTATCGATCTGCAGTCCTACAATAGAGGCGAGAACGTGCTCTACTGTATGAACTTTTGCTTCTCCAAGACCGAGTGTAGTACCTCTTGAAATATCGATAACATTATCAGCTGTTGCAGGTATTTCGGGATTACCACCCAGGTCAACACGTACGAATTTAATTCCGCAGTTTTCAGGTGCGGGCTTAAATGTCAGGGTACATTGTGTCCCGGTATGAAGTCCGGTTCCGGATATGGAAACAGGAGCAGCAATCGTTCTTTGAAGTTCTAACATCTGGTGCCTTGGTAAGTTTATAGTATACTAGAAAATGAAACAGAAGCAAAAATAGTAAGATGGCAAGTAAATCAAAAATTAGCTATTTCCAACCTTATCGCCCCGCTCCTGGAGCTGCTGCTGCAGCTTTTGTATCTGATCTTCAAGTTTTTTAATTCTTTCAGAATATTCAGGGAGATTTCTAATATGCCCCTCAAGCTTCAGTGCCTGCTTAAATTCCTTGGCTGGAGATCCGAAATATGTCCCGGGTTTAGATATGCCCTTAGAAACTCCCGACTGAGCAATTAATATTACTTTATCTGCAATTTCAATATGTCCGATTATTCCAACCTGTCCCGCAATCATACAATTTTTGCCCACTTTAGTACTCCCGGAAATACCTGTCTGAGCAGAAATAACAGTATCCTCCCCAACAATTACATTATGAGCAACCTGTACCATATTATCAAGTTTTACTCCCCTTTTTAAAATTGTTGAACCAAGTGATGCCCTATCTATTGTTACATTTGCCCCTATCTCAACATCATCTTCGATAATCACATTACCGATCTGCGGGATCTTATGATATTTACCGGACTGATCAGAATAAAAACCGAAGCCGTCGGAGCCAAGCACTGCTCCAGGATGGATTATAATATTATTCCCAATAACTGTCTTTTCTCGTATGCTTACATTTTGAAAAATAAGGCAATTACTGCCGATAGAAGAGTTATCCAGAATAACAGTATTGTGATAAATTTTTGTGTTATCACCTATTGAACAGCCGGCACCTATTACAACATTCTTCCCCAAGGCAACATTTCTTCCTACAATACATCCGGGGTAAATTGAAGCAGAAGGATCGATTCCCACTAAATTAAAATCAGGAGAAAAGAAACTGATCAGTATTTTGAAAAAGGCTTTGTTTGGATCCTCAGCTTCAATATAGCTGATATCGTTCCGGCTTTTTTTAAATCCCGGTTTTACTATTATAGCTGAGGCACGGGTTGTGTCAAAATATTTTTCATATGCGGGGAGATAAAGGAAGGTTAATTCACCGGGACCCGCTTCTTCAATTTTAGCAAGTCCCTTAATTTCAACTTCAGAATTGCCGGTTATTGAACCGTTTACTAATGATGCCAGTTCGTTTAATTTTAAACTCATGATTTACTGAAGACGTGTGAGTACGAGTGAAGTTATATCATATTGTTCCTTTGCATAAAGGAGCATTATGTCTCCGCTTCTGTCAAACACAAAATCAAGGTTCTGCTCTTCGGCCACTTCCTTTATGGCAGTAAAAACTCTGTTCTGGACAGGTTTCATAAGTTCATCCTGCTTCTGGAATAATTCACCGTTGGTTCCGAATTTCTTTTCTCTGTAATCGGATATTGATTGTTCAAGTTTAACCAGTTCACCTTCTGTCTCACTTCTTAGCTGATCAGTCATTATCAATTTCCTCTGCTCATAGTCATCGTATTTTGTTTTCCATTCACCTTCAAGTTTATTTAATTCCCCCTGCCATTCCTGGATCAAGGCATCTAGTTTTTGCCGTGCATCCTGTGCATCCGGAAGTTTATCCATAATTGTATCGGAATCAATATAACCTATTTTCAGCTGTCCATAGCTGACAGCCGAAAAAAAGCATACTATTAAAAGGGGATATAATAATTTTTTCATAAAGTTCTCCGCTTGCGGTTCGGTAAATATAAGTGAAAAGCAGGTAAAACTGCTTAAACGAAACTTAGTTACCTCTTTTCAGCCTATCAAGTACTTTATAAGTAACATCGAAAGCTGAGTCAGCATAAAGAAGAATAATATCGCCGCTCTTGTCAAAAACAAACTGCATTCCTTCAGCTTTTGCTACATCTTCAATAGCTTTATAGATCTTTGCTTTTACGGGATTAAAAATCTCTTCTTCTTTCTTATATATTTCTCCCGTACCCTGACCAAATTTTTCTCTTCTGAAATCAAGTATTGATTGTTCCAGCTGGATAAGAGTCTGCTGTGCAGCAAGTTTTTTGTCTTCAGGCATATTATTAGCCTGTTTTTGATAATCAGCCATTCCCTGCTGATAAGCAAGTGTCATACTATCAAGCTGCGCAGACCACTGACCACTCAGAGCCTGCAGGTCACCCTGGGCTTTAATTGCTTCGGGAAGCTGATTCAGAATGATCTGTGAATCAACAAAGCCGAGCTTCTGGGGATTCTGAGCTGATGTAAAATTGCTGATAATTAAAAGAGCGAAAATTATTAAATATTTTTTCACTTCTATCCTCTATATAGTTAATGTTAAAATCCTCTTCCAAATTGAAAATGGAACAGCCAGGCAGGCTGTCTTCTATCAGTTAAAAGTCTGTCATATCCATAACCAAGATCAAACCCTATAAGACCAATCGGGTTTATCAATATTCTTGCACCAAATCCTACGGCACGGCGCAGATCAAAAAGATCTGCTTTATCAAAAGTTTCATACACATTTCCTGCTTCTGCGAAAGTCAGTAAATATAACGGGATTGGATCCAGAGTAACCGCAAACCTTATTTCTGCGCCATATCTTGTCATCAATCGTCCGCCGATAACATTGCCGAAACGATCCCTGGGTCCTACGGTTCTGTCATCATATCCCCTGAGAGGGGTGGTTGCAATAACTAATCCATTTCCACCCATATAAAAATACTCAAACGGCTGGATAGGTGTGCCCTTTACGATTTCATTCAGGTACCCGAAATCGGCCACAGTATAAAGGGTTAACCGGTTGGAATTAAAAAGTCTCTTATACCATTCCGCTTTAAACATAATCTTGAAATAATCTACATCGCCGGGAAGAAATGGCCCTCCAGATATTTCACCGTCAAGACTATAGCCGGATCCCTGGGAGGGGAATATAGGATTATCAATATCCTTTCTGCTGATAGTTGCCCCGAGGGTAAATTGATTAAACTTTCCCTCGCGGTAATAATTTTGCCCCTCAATTACATTATTATACTGGTATCTGAACAAACCCTGTACGTAAAAATAATCATCCGGCCATTTTAACCTCCGCCCGACACGTAAAGTTCCTCCTGTCTGCCTTAAATCGTAGACGTACTGCTGTCTTGTATCAAATACTTCAATACCTCCAAGTGTGGGAGTATCGAACATCCAGGGCTCAGTAAATCCAACGGTAAAAGTTCTGTAGAGATTACCTACCCCAAACTGCCAGTTGAAACTTAAAATCTGTCCGCCTCCAAGGGAAAAAGGTTCCGCCATAGAAAAATTAGTCAGCGTAACTCCAACCGCACCGCTAAAACCAAAACTTCCGGAATAGCCGACTGAAGCATTAAGATAGTCACTTGATTTTTCTTCAACTCTGAAAGTAACATTTACTGTACTGTCATTTGCCAGATTGTAATCTATCCCCTGCGGTCCGTATAGTTTCTCTACATTAAAGTACTGCAGATTTGCAAGCTGCTGAACGCTTCTGAATAATAATCCACGGTTAAAGTAATCACCCGGTATAGTATAAAGTTCACGCCTTATAATTTTATCTTTTGTCTTGTCATTCCCGCTAATATTGACATTCCCAATCCTGAACTGATTTTTTTCCTCTACCCTGATGATAAGGTCAATAGAATCTGCACCTACTTTAATTTCCGTCGGCTGAAGATTAAAAGTCAGGTAGCCATTGTCCAGGTAAAGCGCCGATATATCAGACTGCTTTTCATTACCCCTGAGATTTTTTTCAAATTTCTCATAATCATAGATGTCCCCTTTTTTTATTTCCAGTCTTTCAGACAAAACGATATCGGGATAGATCGTATTACCCTGCCACTCAATATTCCTGACTTTATACTGGGGACCTTCATACAAATTTATAAGGACTTCCATATCTTTATTGTCATTCGAATAAATGAGTGAATCAGATACAATCTCGGCATCCCTGTAACCATTCCTTCTGTAGAAGTCAACTATAATCTGTTTATCCTTATCATAATCTTCTTTTTTGAAATTAGCGCTGCTCCAGAACTTCCACCATTTTGATTCTTCAGTCTCATCCATTTCACCGCGCAGGTCAACACTTTCAAAGGCTTTATTACCGGTAAACTCGATTTTACGTACTGTTACTTCTTCATTTTCGTCTATGATAAGCTTAAGCAGAACGCGTTCTTTAATTTTAGTGATGAGATCACTGTAAGTAAGATCTGAAAGGGGATACTCGACAGTATACTCATCAGCGAAATCTTTTTTATTCCTCCAGGTTACATTTATTTCATCCTCTGTGGTATCTGCTCTGTAATAAATATAATAGGCAGGGGTAATTTTTGCGTTAAGATAACCCTCCTCATCATACATCTTTTTTATATTTTGGATTATCCTTGATATTTCCTGGGGTTTTAGTATCTGTCCTCTGATCAAGCCTACTTTTTCCTCAAGCTCATCTGTACTGAGTTCATCATTTCCTTCAATAACTGTGCGTTCAATACGTGGAAATTCTTCCACCAAAATCTGAAGGAAGATACCGTCGGCTACCTGTTTTTCAATTATGATCTGTACATCGGAAAAAATATTAAGTGTCCAGAGCTGTCTTATCGCATTTAATGTCTGATCACCCGGTATCTGTATTTCATCTCCGACCTTTAGGCCGCTGGTAGTAATTATGGTATTTATATCGGCAGAGTGATTTCCCTGAACGGATATCCCCAATATCTTATATGTGGTGCTCCCTGTTTGAGGATATATAACTGAAGCAGATAATATTAAAAATATAAAGAGAACTAAACTAAATTCTATCCTTGGGAGGGATCGGAACATCCTTATTGCCTTTTTTCATTTTTAATTGTTCACTCACTTTACCGAATCTTCGTTCCCTGTTCTGAAAACTTCTTACCGCTTCATAAAGATGCTTTCTCCTGAATTCAGGCCAGTAAACACTGCAGATATAAAATTCAGTATATGCAATCTGCCATAATAGAAAGTTGCTCACTCTGAATTCACCGCTGGTTCTTATTAAAAGGTCAGGGTCGGGGATATTTCTGGTGGTCAGAAGTTCAGATACCCATTGTTCATTTATTTCGTTGGATTTAAGATTACCTGTACCTGCTAATTCAACGGCAGCCTTGAAAGCATTCAACAATTCCCACCTGCCGCTGTAGCTTAAGGCAAGATTTAAGGTCATTCTTTCGTTATGTGCGGTTTTTTTAATTGCTTCTGAAAGTTCTTTCCTTACTTCATCGGGCATTGCATTTATATCGCCGATTGTAGTAAGCTTAATATTATTTTCATTTAATTCGTCAGTCTCATTACGCAGGCTTTTTACAAGCAGCCTCATAAGCGTTGAAACTTCATCCTTGGGTCTTTTCCAATTTTCAGTAGAAAAGGTATAAAGTGTAAGATACTTTACCCCCAGCTGCGCACAGGCTTCGACAGTATCCCTGACAGAATCGACACCCTTTTTATGACCCGCCACCCTGGGAAGCCCTCTTTGCTTTGCCCATCGGCCGTTGCCATCCATAATAATGGCAATATGCTTAGGAATTTCTCCGGAACTTTTCAGCTGATTTTGAACTTTGACATCGGATTCCGACTGTTTGGCAGCCACTTCTGTCCTAAATAATGATACAGCGTGTAAAATTAAGCCTCAGGGCTTATATTGTCAAGAAAAGAAATGATTTACGACTAAAACCAATCCTAATAAGACGGCGGAAAAATTATAAAGTTGGGTTAAAAATTAAAGGATTTAATTAGTGACTTAGGAATGAAAGTAACTTAGGGACTGAGGAACTAGGAACTTAGGAACTTAGGAAGGTAAAGCCAGAAATTTGTATACTCGGGTTTCAACTTCCTTTTACCACTTTCCAAACTTTCTATTTAACTAAGTTACTAAGTCACTGCGTTGCTTTTTACGAGAAAAGTTCTCTTTGACGGTTCTTTTTAATTGCGGGTATGATTTTATTAATTATTCGGAATACACGGATATTCTTCTTTGTTTCCGCATCAATATGATCCAGGAGAATATTAGCTTTTTTAAATAATTCTGGCGGTATGCCAATAAATAAAAGCACCTTCTGGTTTGAGAATTTTGTCTGCCGTGTTGCAAGGTATGCAACCTTTTCCAGGAATTGCGGATCCTTCAGATCATCTCCGCATACGGTAATGCCTATCGCATAATCTTTCTTGTATCTGGCAACAACATCGACTTCAAAGGTACCTATTCTTTCGGGCTCGGGAAGATACCTGCCGTATTTTCTGCTTACACTCAGATAACCCTGTCTCCAGAAATGTTCGACAAGCAAATCTATATTTTTTCTTTTATCGACCTCTAACATATTACCTCCTAGGCAACTAAAATTGGTATCCTCGGTGAGAATCTTGCATTCCGAAGTATTCGTATGTTTGCAATCTTCTCATACTCAAATTTCTTTATCTCACTGGTGCTGTTCATCCTGCCGTAAATAACTTTCTTCCCGTCTTTTCCGCGGGTAATGTAATAAGGTTCTATAACCACCTGCTTCATTCCATAAAGAAAGCTGATCTGTTTACGGTTATGGATTGCGAAAGAAAAAATTTCACTCTTCATTTCATTACTCCTTTAATTAAACCACCTGAGTACACCCACAACTTTACCGACAATTGAGAAATCCTTTTTACCGGTAACATCGATTGGCTGATATTTTTCATTCTCAGGTATAAGTCTTACCCTGTTATATTTATTTTCAAATGTTTTAACCGTTACTTCATCGTGAAGCCTTGCAACAATTATCTCTCCGTTAACTGCAGTAGCTGCAGGAGAAACCACAACAAGATCTCCTTCAAATATTCCGGCGTTAAGCATACTATCGCCTTTAACTTTTAAAGCAAAGCAGTCTTTTGACCTGTTGAGGAAAGCAGGATCCAGAAGAATACTCCCTTCAATATTTTCCACTGCCATAATTGGTGAACCGGCAGCTACTCTTCCGACGATTGGAATTCTTGGGGGTTCAGGATAGATCACCTTCTCCTCATCTTCAAAATTCCTGACCAGTGAAATACCCCGGCTGGCATAACTTTCTTTATTCAGGTACCCCTTTCTTTCAAGAGCATCCAAATGCCCTTTTACTCCAAAAGTGGATGATATGCCGAAATTTGAACCAATCTGACGTATAGTTGGAGGATATCCGTTTTCCTGAAGAAAACTCTGGATAAAGTTCAAAATATCTTCCTGGCGCTTTGTTAGTTCTTTTTTCATATACTGCTCATTTGTTCACTACTAATATAGTGTACATATGTGCAGTTGTCAAGTACTAAATTAAATTATTTTTCTTGTCTTCAAAATTAAAGTGCAGCACAATGATTGCTTTTAATCAACAATTCGTATCCTTATTAATAATTAGAAATTATAATCCCAAAAAATACCTATTCACCCTACTACCGTCCTATTATCCCCCTATTAGCTCACTTTCATAGCCTTTCGGTCATAGGGGAGCAAAAAGAGGGCTAAAGGAGTCTTGTAATTTCTATGAAGAGGGGAGAACTAAAATTAAAAATGGTGGTATCTGGAGCTTTTTAAGATACTCTGCAACACAGATCATGCATTATTTTTATAATTAGGTTAACCTGGGTTGGAAGTTGAAAGCAAAAAAGAAAGGAATCATTTCTTTTTCTTTAGAAGGGTGAAAAGTTTCCTGCCGATCTCGTTGTTCTGCTGGATACCATTAAATAGTTCTTCGCCGGGGCCTTTGGCAAAGATACCCACCATTACAGGAGTATGCCCGACAGTTGAGAATTCGATCTTCATATCACTGCCGTCCTTTTGTCCCCTGGTGATAGATACTCCCCCGGTCTCGTGGTCGGCGGTTATAAGGACAAGCGTATTCTTATCCCGTGCAGCAAAATCCAGAACTGTATCGATTGCAGTCTCGAAATCCTTAAGCTCACCGAGCATATACTTTTCTATTTTATCGTGAGCCCCCCAATCGATCTGGGAGCCTTCCACCATAAGAACAAAACCATCATTATCCTGTGAAAGCGCCTCAAGAGCTTTTCCAACTAGTTGTGAGAGTCTGTAGTTTCTTTTTGATGCCTGGGGCAGTGTCTCATCATCAAGAAGGGCAAATATTTTCTTATTCGGAGTTTTGTTCAGGAAAGAATTTACATCCGTATACACACTGAAGCCCGAGTCGGTAAGCTGCATCCTTAGTATGGTCCCATTCAGAAAAGAATTTTCTGCCCGCGCCGATAACTACATCCGTACCTGTATGAAGAAGCTGATTTGCTATCTCCACTTCATAATCCCTTGAGATTACGTGCGCATAGAAGCAGGCGGGAGTCGCGTGGGTAACCGAACAGGTTACAACAATTCCTGTTGATTTGCCTTTCTCCTCTGCCTCTTCAAAAATTGTTTTTAATCTTATGCTGTCGGGGGACATACAGACAAAGCCGTTGTTTGTTTTTGTCCCTGTGGAAATTGCGGTTGCTCCAGCAGCAGAATCGGTTATAAGTTTATCGGCCGCTGTTGTTATTGAGAATCCCGTTGTGGTAAATTTTCTGAAAGGAGAATTCTTATCAGAAAGGACAGATGCGCTGATTGTACTAAGCCCCATACCGTCACCGATCATTATGATGATATTTTTAGGGGTCTGATTCTGTGAAAATAAAAGAGTATTTAGGACCAGGAAAAAACAGCTGAATTTCTTCAGCAGGTTCAAGCGGTCTCAACCCCTTTTTTTTCGGCATACATCAGCCAGTTGTATTTATCCTCAGACCTGCCATAATGAATAGAGGTCAGCTTTTCAAAAAGTTTAAGTGCCAGATCTCCGGTATTATCACTGCTGAAGGACATATCGAAGTCTTTATATTTTAACCAGCCTACAGGGGAAATTATCGCAGCAGTACCGGTACCGAAAACCCCTAGCACATTACCTTTTTTATATTCACTCACAACTTCTTCAATAGCAACCAGGCGTTCGGTTACATTCATTTCCCAGTCCTTCAGGATCTGAATAACAGAGTCTCTTGTAACTCCCGGCAGAATACTTCCTGTAAGTTTTGGAGTTGCTACTTCATTTTTAAAGCGTACAAAAATATTCATTGTGCCGACTTCTTCAATATATTTCTGCTCCAATCCATCAAGCCAGAGCACCTGTGTAAATCCCTGACGGCGTGCTTCTTCAGCTGCCAGCAGACTCGCAGCATAATTAGCTGGAGTTTTACATTCGCCAATTCCTTTTCTTACTGCACGCACATATTTGTCCTGGGCTAAAATCTTTACAGGTTTAAATCCTTCCGGGTAATATGCCCCAACGGGGGATAAAATAATTATTAACTTATAATTACCGGAAGGTCTCACACCGAGAACAGGATCGCTGCCGTACATAAAAGGACGTATATAAAGAGCTTCACCATTTTTTACAGGTATCCAGTCTTTATCAATAGATACAAGTTCTGTAAGTGCATTCAGCACAAAAGGAATATCGACAGTGGGCATACATAAACGTTTTGCAGAATTATTCAAACGCTGCAGATGTTTTTCAGGACGGAATATTACAGCTTCTCCCTCTATGGTCTTAAAAGCTTTAAGTCCTTCAAATATTGCCTGGCCGTAGTGGATAAACATCGTTGCCGGATGCATTGAAAGATTTTCAATAGGCTTGATTGAAGCATTATGCCATCCTGTTTCAGGATTGTAGTCCATTTCAAAGGCGTGCGTTGTAAAATATACACCGAACCCGAGATTCTCCGGTAGTCTGACATTACCTGTTTTTTTAAGCTGATAGTTGATTTTATCCATACGAGGCCCCCGTTCCTTTCATCAAATTAGTGTAGCGAAATATAATAATATTAATTCTAAAATTCGTCCAAAATATTTTAGACAAAGGAACATATTTTTTTTGATAATATCCGTATCTGTCATTCCGGAGTTACCATCCGCACAGGTTGAAAATCTTTGGAATAATTGTATTTTACGTATGATTCTCAAAATATCATAGATTTCAATTATGGAACGGGTATTCAGAAAATTAGGTCTGGCTATAACATTCTCACCTACCGGAAAGGCACTCCTTAACGAGGTAAAAAGATTAAAAGAGCTGTTTAATGCAGAGCTTTGCTTAATCCACATCGGAGATAAAGATGCCGACAGCGAAAAACTACTGGGTGAAACGATAAAATCTGCAGGATTGGAGGAATTTGAATCCTCCGTTTCCTGGAGTTCAGGTGATCCCGCTTCAGCAATTATCAGGATAGCAAAGGAGCAGAATGTTGATCTTCTTGTGGCGGGTGCTTTGGAAAAAGAAAGCCTGCTTAAATATTATATCGGCTCCGTAGCAAGAAAACTTATGAGGGATTCCCACTCATCTGTTTTGATATTAACATCCCCCTCTGAAAAACCTTCAAGCTTTAAGAAGTTTGTTGTATCAACAGATTTTTCTTATGAAAGCGAAAACACGGTAAGGAAAACTTTTGACTTTGCCCGGTTGGAAAATGCTGAAGATTTTGTTGTCATACGTGATTACCATATTCCGGGACTTGCAGCAATAGTACAGGAAACAGGTTCACTTGACGATGTTGAAAGCAGTAAGGAGTCCTGGCAAATTGAAGAGGAAGAAAAAATGCGTTTATTCCTGAAAGAACTTAACCTTAAAGGGTTGCCCGTCAGGTCGGAAGTCCTTTACGGTAAAGAGGGATGGGAGGCAGGAAATTATGCAAAAATTAATAAAGCGGATATTTTTTCGGTTACTGCACCTGTACGGAAACTGAGGTTATGGGACAAATTATTTCCTCACGAAATAGAATACTCAATCCAGACCCTCCCTTCTAATCTATTAATAGTCAGGCAGCCCTGATGGATTACGGGCAGATAACTATTTTCATTCTTAGTATCAGCATTCTCTTATTAGCTGCAAAGCTGTTCGGTGAATTATTCAATAAAATAAAACAGCCTGCTGTGATCGGAGAGATTTTAGCCGGAATAATTTTAGGCCCCACTGTTTTCGGAATGATATCTCCATCTTCATTTCAAACACTTTTTCCTGCCGAAGGAGAGCTGGCGGTTGCGCTGCAGGGCATCACCTCCATTGCCGTTATTCTGCTTCTGCTGGTCTCGGGTTTAGAAGTCGATCTCTCAACCGTATTAAGGCAAAGGAAAAAAGCTGTCGCTACAAGTCTTTTCGGAATTGTAGTGCCATTCGCATTAGGATTTTCAGTATCATATTTCCTTCCCCATTTGATGGGAGTCCGTGAAGAAAATACCCGTTTTGTATTTGCACTTTTTATGGGTACGGCACTTTCAATTTCTGCACTGCCGGTAATTGCAAAAACGCTAATGGATCTGAACATCTTTAAAACAGAGATAGGGTTTATTATTATTTCCTCCGCAATGCTGAACGACCTTGCCGGATGGCTGATATTCTCCGTTATTCTGGGAATGATTGGGGGGAATAACCAGGGTCTGGGATTTGGTTCTACAGTTCTTATAACCCTTGCATTTGTAGTTATTGTTCTTCTTGCAGGGAGAAAACTTTTTAACAAAATACTCCCCTGGATACAGGAAAAATTATCTTTCCCGGGGGCGGTATTAAATTTTATTATAATAGCTGGACTATTGGGAGCCGCATTTACCGAATACATTGGCATACACGCAATTTTCGGAGCATTCATTGTCGGTATTGCAGTCGGAGATTCTGTCCACTTGAAAGAAAGGACAAGAGAACTCATTCAGCAGTTCGTAACAAATATTTTTGCGCCCCTCTTTTTCGCTACCATAGGTTTGAGAGTTAATTTTATAACAAACTTCGATCCTCTGCTTACCCTTATTGTTATTACCCTCGCTTTTACCGGAAAAGTTATCGGCTGTGGTTATGGAGCTTACATTTCAGGAATGAACAAAAATGAGGCTATTGCGGTAGGCTTCGGAATGAACTCAAGAGGTGCAATGGAAATTATTCTGGGAATTCTCGCATTGGAATTCGGTTTAATAAATGAAAGCGTGTTTGTTGCTCTTGTTCTTATGGCATTGATAACCTCGATGGCCAGTGCCCCGCTAATGAATTATTTTCTTAAAAAAGGAGATAAGACAAATCTGGATGCATTATTGAGCAGGAGATTATTTTTCTTTTCGAATGCAAAAACCAAGAAGCAGCTTATGGATGAACTAATAAAAAAAGCTGCGGGAGAGGTTAGGCTTCCTGAAAAAGAAATAGCTGAAAAAGTATATCAAAGGGAGGATACTTTAAGCACTGGGTTGGCAAATTATCTTGCAATCCCGCACGCCAGGGTAAGAAATACACAACCCGTTATAGCTGCAGCTTACAGCCATAACGGGCTTGATTTTGAGTCCGCCGACGGACTTCCGTCAAAAATAGTTTTTCTTTTACTTACCCCTGAAAGCAAGAATGAACTTCAGCTTCAGCTCCTGTCCGAGATCGTTAAAAAATTCGGAGATAAAGCCCGCATAGAATCACTTATGAACATTAAAAACGAAGATGAATTTTTCAAAGGCTTAAAAGTACTATAGTAAAAGTCCATTCAGCTATTCCAGATCCAGTACTTTTTGAATAAATATTTTTCTCTGTCTTGCATTTCTGAGGACAGGAATTATCGCATCCTTTCTTTTAGCAACTTCTTCATTTAATCTTAAGGATGCTTCCTTAATATCTGTTACTCTTTTCTGAGCGATATTTGCTATTAAAGCGTTCTTATCTAGAACAGCTGCTTCTCTGGGTTTTATTCTTCCGAGAAGTTTCAGCAGTTCATCCCGTTCCTTTACCAGGCGGTCAATATAATCGTACAGTTGTGCAGATACAACTGCGAGCATACAACATAAACAGAATAGAACGAAAATCGATATATAAAGTAAGAATGTTTCGTGTTCCACAAAGCTAACTTCCATTTTAGAGTCTCTCCTAATATCATTTAGAATATAATCGTAATCATTTTTCACGGATAGCGATTTAGTCATCAAATACCTCTCATTGTCCTGAGTAGTGATTTGAAGAACAACTGCGCTCCATCATATCCGGCCTATCTGATGGATGCAGTGAAAATTTTGCTGATAATTAGCCGCTCACTAATAAAATAAAGGATAAAACGAGCAGCACCAGCATTGAAATTCTTGTCATTTTTGTTTACCTATTTTTTACCGGGGGTAGTGCCAATGTCGTACCAGAGGGAACCCTTGAAAATAGTATGGGTTTTACAAGGAAGGAGAGCTAAAAGTTTCTCAAGTTGATACAGAAATTCTTTTATTGGACAGGACCTCTCCAGAATCATTAAAATAAGCACTTTTCAAAAATCCCTGTTTTAACTTATAAATCAGACACCGGAACCTGCGCGGTTTTGTAAAATTATTTCTTAAAATATTGAAGTACTGAAGGGGATAATCCTGGGGGAGAAACTGCTAAAAAAGAAGCATCCACAACAGATAATCCAGGATGAGGATCAGGGCAGCGGAAAGGACAAATGACCTTATCGTGGAGAGTCCAACACCCTCAGCTCCCCCCTCTGTTTTGAATCCTATATGACAGCCGAGGAGGGATGTAACCCCGCCGAAGAAAATTGTTTTGATTAGCCCTGCTATCAGATCGGAAAAATCAAAGAAGCGTTTTACCGACTGGAAAAAAACAGAGAAGGAAACCCCTAAAAAATAATTGGACACGATAAATGCTCCCGCTATTGCGATAGTATTGGCAAAAATAACCAGTATGGGAAGCATTGTAACAGCTGCGAGGAATCTTGGCATTGCAAGATAACGAACGGGACTAATTGCCATTACTTCCAGTGCATCTATCTGCTCAGTTACTTTCATTGTGCCGAGCTCGGCAGCAATTGAGGCGCCTACTCTTCCGGCAATAACAATTCCTGTAAGTACAGGACCAAGTTCAGTTACAATGGCACGGCTTGTTGCTCCTCCTAAAAAAGACAGTGGGGCAATCCCTTTTAATTGGTAGGCTGCCTGCCAGGCAGCAACCGCACCTGTAAAAACCGCAATGATCATTACCAGTGGAAGAGAATTAACACCGATATGCTCCATCTGATAAAATATTATTTTCCTGCTTCGGGGTATTGTAGTAAAGTTTTTTATAATCCCCCAGAAGAGCCGGGAAACCTGTCCAAACTCCTCAAAGAAAGATAATGCCGACCTGCCGGTTTTTTGAAGGAAATTCTTTAACACGAAATCATTTTTATTTGATTGGTTTAATTTACCGCTCTATAATATAAATTGAAAATAGGGGAATAGTTGAATAGTTGATTGGTTGATTAGTTGATTAGTGGATGAATAATTCGCCATCCATCATCCACACTGCAAATTTTACTATCGTACCATCGAACCATCGTACCATCGAACCATCGTACCATCGTACCATCGTACCATCGTACCATCGTACCATCGCACTATTTAAGCCTCTGCCTGAATAACACGTGTATATGTTTTGATTCAGGACCCGGGTTATAGATCTGTATAAGCTCCCATTCTTTGTCATATGTATCGATCATACTTTTCAGACGGAGTATTTTCAGCTCTGTTTCAACAATCCCATTTCCCTTCCCGTTCTTCTGATCTTCGGTTCCCCAGGGAAATGCTTCCACGCGGTAGTGGTAACGCTTCTTCTTGCCGTTTATTGTAATTTCAACATCTGCTACCTGATGATCTCCGAATCTCGGCAGGGGTATGTATAGATCGCTCATATTTAACCTTTCAAAATTTATGGTTTAATTCTAACCCGTCAGCGTTATTCATATCTTAATGATTTAACAGGATTTGCCGTCGCTGCCTTTACTGCCTGGTAGCTTACGGTTACGGAGGCAATTATTAGAGCTCCTGTTGCTGCTATTACAAAGAACCAGAAACTTATATCAATCCTGTATGCAAAATTCTCCAGCCATTTGGTCATTCCATAATAGGCTGCAGGGATGGCAATAATATTTGAAATCAGGACCAGCTTAAGAAAATCCACAGAAAGGAGTCCTGCAATACCCGGTACTGAAGCCCCGAGTATTTTTCTTATTCCGATCTCCTTTGTTTTTTGTTCGGCGATCAAGGAAGCAAGACTAAATAATCCCATACAGGAGATTATGATCGCCAGCGACGCGAAATAACCGAATATGGAAAGCATATTTCTTTCCTTCTGATACAGCTTATCGAAATTATCATCCAGGAAGAAACGATCGGCAGGATGGGATGGAACAAGTTCTCCCCATTTTTTATCAATAAAGTTTAAGGTGCCTTGTATATCATCAGCCGATATTTTCAATAATAGGAATCCCTGCGTTACAGGTGCATACATCATTACCAGGGGTGAAATGCCTGAGTGCAGAGTTGCGTAATTAAAATCTTTTACAACACCTATAACCTTGCCATCCTTGCCAAGCCCGTTTACCATTTTCTTTTCCAGCGGCTCCTTCCAGCTTAGAAAATCAGCTGCCGCCTGGTTGATTACAAATGCAGACGTATCGGTACCGTACTGCTGAGAAAAGTTTCTTCCCATAACTACCGGTATTCCCATCATCGGCAGGTATTCATCATCTATAAAAATAAAATTAAGGAACCTGTCCACCATTTGTCCTTCGTGCTCAACATTGAAATAAAGAACGCCTGTAGGCATACCGGGTATATTCGAAACCGTCGAGACCCGTTTAATATCAGGATTGGTTAAGAATTCGTTCTTGATTGTCTGCAGATTTCCCGAGACAAGCGAATCGTTAGGTATATCAATTACAAGGATCTGATCTTTGTTGAATCCCAGGTCCTTATTTTTCAAATAATTGAACTGATTATAAATAATGATGGTGCCTATGATCAGAATAATCGAGATGGCAAACTGAAAGACTATAAGAAGCTTCCTCAGATTGGCAGGAGTAAAAAGATTAAGCAGGTTCTTAAACCTTCCGCCTGACGACACAGGTATTATTCCTATCTTTAATACCTGCGAAGGATTAAAGCGGGAAAGAAACAGTGCAGGATAACTTCCTGCAAGAATAGTTATGAAAATAAATACCAGCAGCAGCGGGAGCAGAATATCTGAACTGAACAGCGTTGACTCAGTGAAGTTCTTTCCTGTAAGCTCATTAAATGAATTGAGCAGCATCGCACTGATTAAAAAGCCTCCGATATATGCAATAAAAGTAATAAGAGTCGATTCACCCATAAATTGATATACGATCTGTTTTCTTCCTGCACCAAGTACTTTACGTAAACCTACTTCCCTTGCTCTTTTTACAGAGCGTGCGGTAACAAGGTTAACATAATTGAAAGATGCTATTATCAATATGAATATGCCTGCAATTATAAATATTGAAATAAAAAGAGGATTACTTTTTGTAGGCACATCAAATGCAAATTCAGTATCAAGATGTATATCCGTTAAAGGCTGGGCGTGATAAATGAGCTTTCCCTGAACATTATTTTCCTTCAGCCAGGGCTCTACCCTGTTCTTGTGGAATGAAATAAGTTTCTCATTCAGCTGCTTTAATGTAGTGTTCGGTTTTACTTTAATATATGTGTAGGTGAGCATCCACATATAATCCCACATTGCCTGTTCGACCAATGGCTTCGGGAGTGTACTCAGAGAAATATAAAAATCATAATAAAGATGAGTTTCCTTTTCAGGGGTTCTGAATACACCGGTGACCCTGTATTTTTTATTCTGGAATTCGAGAAACTGATCAAGTGCTCCTGCTGCACTTCCGAAATAAATATCTGCTTTCTTATCGGAGATGATAACCGAGCCGGGTGCATTAAGTATAGTTTTAGGATCTCCTTCTATAATATTATAATCGAAGAAGCTCAGCAGATTTGAATCAGCAAATGCAATATTTGTTTCGCTGAACATCTTCTCCCCGTTCCTGACAGTCTGCTTCTGTCCTAAAAATATCCTGAGATATTCTTCAACTTCAGGATAATCGGAAAGGAACTGCGGCCCGAATGCCATTGAGTTCCTGGCTATCTT
Source organism: uncultured Ignavibacteriales bacterium (assembly GCA_963764685.1). GTDB lineage: Bacteria > Bacteroidota > Ignavibacteria > Ignavibacteriales > Ignavibacteriaceae > CAVXTT01. Next base: position 159,249 of record CAVXTT010000017.1, on the reverse strand, counting down.
ATCCTTCTGGTCGGGAAAATCAAACTGTGTATTTATCCTGTAAATTCTGCCGGCATCTTTATGGTGCTTGTCATATTTAAGCTCACTTATGACATATCCCGATATAAAGATACAGGCGGAAATACCTGCCGATAATCCGAATATATTTATAAACGAATATCCCTTTTGTCTGAACAGGTTTCTGAAGGCGATTTTTAAATAACTTATTATCATATTTTCTCTTTAATAGAACAGCCGGAGATTCCTCTGCCGGCTGCTCTATGGCTAACGGGAACTCTTACTCGTACTTTAAAGCCTTTACCGGATTGGACAATGCTGCTTTAACTGCCTGGAAGCTTACAGTAATAAGTGCAATCAAAATTGCAGCAAGACCTGCAAGCAGGAATGTCCATATGCTTATTTCAATTCTGTAGGCAAAATCCTGCAGCCAGTTATTCATTATATAATATGCAGCCGGGGCAGCAACCAAAATTGAGATAAGAACCCACCTGGTAAATTCTTTCGAGAGAAGGAAAATTATTCCTCCGGTAGATGCACCCAGCACCTTACGGATTCCGATCTCTTTTGTTCGCTGTTCAGTTGTAAATGCAGAGAGTCCGAATAATCCGAGACAGGCAATCAGTATCGAAAGGACAGAGAATATCGTTACAATTTCTTTTGTCCTTGCTTCTGCTGCATACAGCCTGCCGAACTCATCATCAAAAAAAGTATATTCAAATGCCTGGTTATTGGCATACCGCTTCCAGGTTTCCTCGACAAACGATAGTACCGGGGCAACATTAGCCGACTTAAACCTTACCGAAAGATATTTTCCGAAGAAGCGTTCCGGTTTGTATTTTAGTATGAGGGGCTGAATAGGATTATGGAGACTCTGATAATGAAAATCCTTAACCACTCCTATTATGGTAAGATTTATCCAATGGTTAATATCATTTGCAGGCTGCTGTATAACTTTACCGACAGGGTCCTTTAGTCCCAGCATTTTTACGAACGTTTCATTTACAATACAGGCTGCCGTATCCGAAGGATACTCGCGCGATAAAAATCTTCCGTCTTTCATTTCGAGCTGATAGGTATCTGCAAAATCATAATCTACGAAATATGAGTTTACAATATGATTTTCAACCTGACCCTCACGCTCTATCCTGTGGACGCTGTTGCCGACCGGTTCACCTATTATACTGAATGTATTTGTGGCATAACTGATATTATTATTTCTAAGGAGTTCCTGTTTAAAGGGCTCAAGCTTTACATTTAGATCATCTGATTTTTTGATCAGCAGTATCTGGTCCTTATTAAAACCTAATTTTTTATTCTGAATATATGACATCTGGTTGTAGACAATCACTGTCCCGATAATCAATATAATTGAGATTGTAAATTGCGCTATTACAAGACCGCTCCTGAGCCAGGGTGTCTTACTGCTGTTTCTAATCTTACCTTTTAATACCACCACAGGTTTAAACGAGGAGAGGAAAAATGCAGGATATATTCCGGCAACAGTTCCCACAACCAATGCAAGTAGAATTAAAATAGGTACGGAAAGAATATCCCCGAAATAAGCTGTGGATATATGTTTTCCTGTTAAGGAATTAAACAAGGGAAGCAGTGCCTCAACTATAACAACGGAAAAGAATATTGATATACTGCTCATTAAAATTGTCTCCACCAGGAACTGTCTTATCAGCTGGGGCTGTGATGATCCGAGAGTTTTTCTGATGCCTACTTCTTTAGCCCGGTTAGCTGAGCGGGCTGTTGTCAGATTCATAAAATTGATGCAGGCTATAAGCAGTATGGCTACTGCAATTGCAGAAAAGATATATATATAAAGTATATCAGAGTTTGCCTCAATATCAAAATCAAGCTTCGATTTAAGATGAATATCAGTTAAAGGCTGTACAACGAATTTGTACTTTGCTCCCTTCTTCTCTTCTTCGCTGAAGGTAATTCCTAGAGCCTTCTCAACCTGGGGACCTACATATTTTCTTACAAGCGACTGTACTTTCTTTTCTAATTCTTTGAGATCAACTCCCTTACGTAAAAGAGCATAAGTATAGAAATTGTTATTTACCCAAAATGGTGCCCTGCTGTCCTCATATGTTATCAGCGAAGCAATGAAATCAAAATGGAAATGTGAATTAACGGGAATATCTTCTATAACACCGGTTATCTGGTAATCCCTGCGGTTATCTGAATTGACAGCTTTCCCTATAGGATCTTCATTCCCGAAGTATTTCTGTGCCATTGAGCGCGTGAGCACAACACTTGCCGGTTCTGATAATGCCGTATTCGGATCTCCCTTTATAAACTTTAAAGAAAACACTTTGAATATTGAAGAATCTGCCCAGTAAAATCGTTCCTCACTGAATACTTTATCCTTATATCTCAAAACCGGAAATCCGTAATTCCTTATTCTTACTGCTTCTTCAACCTCGGGAAATTCATTTACCAGCGCGGCAGCCATAGGAGCTGATGTAACTGCTCCGTAAAACGACTGATCTCCTAATTTTGCATCAACACCAAATCTTACTATACGATCTGCGTTCTTATTCCACCTGTCAAAGCTTAACTCGTCCTGAACAAATAAAACAATTAAAAGACAGCAGCCCACACCGACGGCTAATCCCACAATATTAATGAATGAATAGATCTTATACTTCAGCAGATTTCTTAAAGCAACTTTAAGGTAATTTCTTAACATCGCATCCTCACTGTGTTAATTTCATATTTAAGCCCATAATCTCTTCTCCCTCAATGGGAATGGAGGTTCCTATTTGACTCATCAGCAAGATCAGCCGGGGATCAGAGATTATGAGACTTTTAATTTTTGCATCTGACATAATTAAACGTAAAAACCTTCTTTATAATTTTCAGTAACAACATGTCCGTCGAACAGATGTATAATCCTGTTACCGAAATCAGCATACGTAGGAGAGTGGGTAACCATTACTATAGTTGTCCCCTGCTCATTGAGAGCCGTTAAAAGATTCATCACTTCATCGCCGTGGGAAGAATCCAGGTTTCCTGTAGGCTCATCAGCAAGTATTATTTTCGGATTACCTACTATTGCCCGTGAAACTGCAACCCTCTGCTGCTGACCGCCGGAAAGCTGCTGGGGGAAATGATTCTGGCGATGCATAATTTCCATTTTTTGCAGTACCTCGTGCACCCGTTTTTTTCTCTCGGAGGCCGAAAGCCCGAGATAAAGGAGAGGCAGCTCTACATTTTCATAAACTGTCAATTCATCAATAAGGTTAAAACTTTGAAAGACAAAACCTATATTTTCCTTTCTTAAAGCCGCACGCTGCCTCTCTGAATATTTTGATACTTCCTTTCCCGCAAAATGATATTGACCATCAGAGGGGTTATCCAGCAGCCCAAGAATATTAAGCAATGTGGATTTTCCGCACCCGGAAGGTCCCATTATCGACACAAATTCTCCCGCTTCAATCTCGATATTCACATTGTTCAGAGCAGTGGTTTCAACTTCTTCTGTAGTGTATATCTTCTTCAGGTTAACTGTTTTAATCATATGAGCTCCTTTTGTATTATTCATACTTTTTTTCTTTCAAACTTTTATTTTAAAATAAGTTTCTCAACCTGATCGTAATTTGTATAGGATGAGGTTATTACTTTATCGCCGGGTTTCAGTCCATCAAGAACCTCAAATACATTGGGATTCTGCCTGCCAAGTTTTATTTCTCTTTTCTCTGCATAGTTTTCCGACTGGTCTAAAACAAATGCCCACTGCCCTCCCGTGGTCTGGTAAAATCCGCCGCGGTCTACCATAACAGCATCGGTAAGCTCTCCAAGTTCAAGTCTTATGTATAAAGTCTGTCCCCTTCTTATACCACCGGGCGCCTGCCCAACGAACTGCATATCCACCTGGAAAGTACCATTGGTTACTTGCGGATATACTGTTTTAATAATTACAGAAAAATCTTTCCCTGCAAAAGAAAACAATCCTTTCTGACCCTGGTTAACTCTAGCAATGTAATGTTCATCTATTGCTGCTCTCACTTTAAAGGAATCAACTACATCTATCTGTCCGAGATTTTCTCCCTGCCCTATCGATTCCCCAATTTCAGCATTGAGCGCTGTTAGCTGTCCTTTTATAGGAGCTTTTACTGTTAAGTTTTCCAATTGAGCTTTTGTGAGCTGAAGATTATTCTGCATCTGGTCCACAGATGTTTCAAGCTGATCTACCTGCTGGATCCTGAATAATGAATCCTGCCGGTATGTTTCAAGAAGCAGGTCTTTTCTTTTCACAAGAAAAGTATATTGATCTCTTGTCTGCTCGAATTCATTTTTCGACACAAGGTTCTTTTCAAATAATATCTTATTATTCTCATAGTTACGTTTCTGGTTTATCAGTTCATATTCTATATCAAGCAGCTGTCCCTGTAGATTAAGCTTGTTCTCTTCCATCGCCAGCCTGGTACTTCTTAGACTATTTATCTGCTGGAACAGTTGGGCTTCGTTGTACATTATATTCAGAGTAAGTTGTGCGTTATCAAGTTTAATAATCGGGTCCCCGGCATTTATGAATGCTCCCTCCTGGACAAATTTCTTTACCACCCTTCCTCCTTCAGAAACATCAAGGTAGAAGGTTTCAATAGGAAGTACCGTACCTGTTATCGGGATGAATTCCTGGAATGGTCCCTTGGAAACGGTAGCTATTGTTATTTTATCTTTCTCGACCTTGAGTTTAGATCTCTGGTCGGCTATTACGAAAATGTATAAAAGAAGGAGTACAAACGCTCCGCCGGCTCCATAATAAGCCAGTTTTTTGTTCGTCCACTTCTTTTTTTCAATGATCTTATCCATTACTATTTGCTGATGAATCTTTAATATGTGATCCAAAATTCAATTTCCGTGCCCCCGCATTAAAATATTCAGCCTGTTTTTAAAACCGTTTGTCACTATTTTTATCCTTTGAAAGTCTAATAAGAATGGAGGTACTGTACGTTTTGGGACTCTGGTGTCCGTAAACGGACATATCCTGTATCAACTTTCTTCTGCTGGAATCGCTTTTTTGATGGAATAGGAATTGAGCAGAGAAGACAAAATCGAGGCATATGAAAAAATCTCCCGGTGTACTTATTATAGATGATAATGAAGATGTGCTCCTTGCAGCTAAGCTTCTTTTGAAGCCTTACACCGGTATGATCTGCACTGAAAAGAATCCGGAGAATATTCCCGGCATACTTAAGAACGGTAACTACGATGTAATATTCCTCGATATGAATTTTAGCTCGGATGTAATGAGCGGGCAGGAAGGCTTTTACTGGCTGGATGAGATCCTTAAAATTGATCCTGCCGCAGTTGTTATTCTGATAACAGCCTATGGCGATATTGAAATGGCTGTTAAAGCTGTTAAAGAAGGGGCAACTGATTTTGTTCTTAAGCCATGGCAGAATGAAAAATTCATAGCTACTTTTTCTTCAGCGCTGAAGCTTAGGGAAAGCAAAGTTGAACTTGAGAATCTGAGATCGCGGCAGCGACAATTAAGTGAAGACCTCGATCAGGGGTATCACGATTTTGTCGGCATCTCGGAAAGTATGAAGAAGGTTTTCTCGACCATAATAAAGGTGGGTTCCACCGATGCCAATGTTCTTATACTGGGAGAAAACGGAACCGGGAAAGAACTGGCAGCAAGAGCCCTGCACAGGAATTCCCCGAGGGCAAAAAATGTTTTTATAAGTGTAGATCTTGGTTCTATAAATCAGTCGTTATTTGAGAGTGAGCTTTTCGGACATACCAAAGGCGCTTTTACTGATGCGCGGGAAGACCGTGCAGGAAGATTTGAAGTAGCATCAGGAGGAACTTTATTTCTTGATGAGATTGCAAATATACCTGTTGAACTGCAGGCTAAGCTGCTTACCGTCCTTCAGAACCGGGAAGTTACCAGGGTAGGTTCCAATAAATATAAACAGGTTGATATAAGACTCATCTGCGCAACCAATATGCCTATTCATCAGCTGGTATCTGAAAAGAAATTCAGGCAGGATCTTTTATACAGGATCAACACTGTTGAAATTTTTCTTCCCCCGCTCCGTGAAAGAACAGTAGATATTCCCCTTCTTTCAGAGCATTTCCTGAATATATACAAGAAGAAATATAACAAGCCTGCACTTTCGTTCGAGCCCCTTACACTAAAAAGATTTGAGCACTACAGCTGGCCCGGTAATATTAGGGAGCTCCAGCACGCAATTGAGAGGGCAGTTATATTATGTGAATCCGAAATACTGATGCCCTCCGATTTCTTTTTCACCCAGTTTGAGATTACCGATCCCCTTAACATTGATGAGCACAACCTGGATGAAGTTGAGAAAACCATAATCAGGAAAGTGCTGAATAAATATGAAGGTAATGTAACAAAAGCCGCTAAGGAGCTGGGCATTACAAGAACATCTCTTTACAGAAGAATGGAAAAGTATGGTCTATAATCCATTCAGAGTAAAAATGCTTCTCAGAATTATAATTCTCAGCTTGAGCATATTCTTCTTTTTCTTTTTTCTCCTGTATCAAAAGATCTACCTGATGTCATTTGTTGTTTTTATACTCTCGGTTGTACAGGTTTATCTTCTCTTCAAATATTTTGACCAGACCAACAGGGAAATTTCCAGGTTCTTTGATTCTATCAGGTTCTCTGACTTCTCACAAAATTTTCTCACTAAGGATACTGATAATTCATTAAAAGAATTAAAATCATCCCTTATAAATGTGATGAACCAGTTCAGGGAAACAAGATCTGAAAGAGAAGAACAGTTCCAGTTCCTGCAGACAGTAATGCGCAACATCGGTACAGGGTATATTATCGTTCAAGCAGAGCGGTGAAGTTGAGCATATAAATAATTCTGCTAAAAAGATGCTCAACATTCCCGACCTAAAGAACATTCAATATTTGCCTGTAAGGGAAAAAGATTTTATCAAAAATCTAATGGATCCCAAATCAGGAGGTAAGGAGCTTATTAAACTTTCTGGTGAGGGGAAAGAGGAGCACCTGGCAATGTCGGCTGTCGAATTTAAGATGCATGGTGAAAAATACACTCTTGTTTCCCTGCAGGATATCACAAATGAACTTGAGCGTGAAAGAATGGCCAATGAATTTGAGATTGCTCACAGGGTTCAGACCAGACTGCTTCCAAAAACTGATCCCGAGATCAAAGGATATTCTATAAGTGCAGTTTGTCTTCCCGCAAAGGAAGTAGGAGGCGATTATTATGATTATATCGATCTGAAAGACGGCAAAACCGGGATAGTCATCGGTGATGTAGCAGGTAAAGGAATGCCGGCTGCATTTTATATGACATTGACAAAAGGAATATTCCAGGCGTGTGCGGCACAGGATGAGAGTCCGAAAGAAGTACTAATAAAATTAAACGAGATCATCTGCAAATCTATGATCAAAGGATCATTTGTAACATTAATTTATGCAGTGCTTGACCCGGCTGCTAATACTGTCAGATTCGTAAGGGCAGGACACGAACCGCTGCTGGTATATAAAAAGAAAGAAAATAAAATATATGAATTTAAACCTTCCGGTATGGGAGTAGGATTAGACTGCGGTAGTCTTTTCAGGGAATCAATCGAAGAATGTGAAGTTAAATTAGATAAAGATGATATTATAATTTTCTATACCGACGGTCTTGTTGATCTGAGAAATTCAGATAACCGGGAATTTGACCACGACAGATTTAATAAATGCATCCTGAAGAACAGCTTACTGGATGCACCGGAGTTCTCCGATGCTATTGTACAGGAGCTTAAGAATTATAAAGGGGATGTAAACCAGTTTGATGACCTAACTATGATCGCTATTAAAAGCAATTCCGATAAATGAAAAACTTCAGGATAAATCTGATAATCCGTGTACTTATCCTCGCATTATCAATTTATCTTTTACTCTTCTTTTATTTTAATTCAAACCTGAAGGTCACTTCAATAGTTGTGCTCTTTCTGATCATTTACCAGGTTTACGGAATAATAAAAAAAGTGGAGACAACAAACCGGGATCTGAGCAGGTTCCTCGAATCGATACGGCATTCAGATTTCTCGCGTACCTTTTCGGGTAAAGGAGAGGGGAAATCATTTATAGAGTTGAATAAAGCATTCAATGATGTTATTTCCCAGTTCAGCAGGACGAGAAAAGAAATGGAGGAGAGTTCCCGCTACAAGCAGACTGTAATGCAGCACGTGGGTATAGGGCTCATATCATATGATTACACCGGCAGGGTCGAGTTCATAAATAATGCGGCTAAAAAAATATTCCGCCTCCCGCAGTTAAGTCATATTGTATCGCTGAATAAGATTAGCAAGGGCCTGGGGGATACTTTTCTCGGCTTAAGATCCGGAGATAAAAAAATGTTCAGGCTGCTGCAGGATGATCTTGTTCAGTATATTGTATATGCTACTGAATTTAAGCTAAGGGATCAGAAATATATTTTAACTTCAATCCAGAATATCCAGAGCGAGCTTGAAGAAACTGAAATGGAAGCCTGGCAGAAGCTTATAAGGGTATTAACACACGAGATAATGAACTCCGTTACACCCATTTCATCATTAGCTTCTACGGTAAACCGGCTGCTTGAGTCATATACCGCATCGGACAATGGAATTGAAGAAGAAACATTGAAAGATATTACTACAGCAGTAAGCACAATACAGAAAAGAAGTGAAGGACTTCTTCATTTTGTTGATAATTACAGAAATCTTACAAAACTGCCCAAACCTAATTTTCAGTTCTTCCCATTGATAAATCTTTTTGAAAGAGTAGCAAAGCTTTTTGCCAATGAACTTAAAGAAAAAGGAATCAGACTTACTTATAGTGTGGAGCCATCTCAGCTCGAATTAACGGCAGATCCTGAATTGATCGAGCAGGTGTTAATAAACCTGGTGCTGAATTCAATACAGGCATTGGATAATGTAAAAGACCCACATATAATTCTTGAAGCAAAACCTGACGAAAGGGGTAAAACAACAATACGCGTGAAGGATAACGGTGCAGGTATAAGTGAAGAAATCCAGGAACGCATTTTTATTCCCTTTTTTACCACCCGCAAAGATGGATCCGGTATCGGCTTAAGCCTATCCCGCCAGATCATCAGATCCCACGGAGGAAATATCCGCGTATTTTCAAAACCATTCGAAGAAACCGTATTTACAATAAAATTGTAAATTGTAATTTATAATCCACATTTCTAAAATTCCTATTTACAATTTGGTTCTGCCCGGACGACGCTGAGACAATGCCCGGACAACGCACGGCCTAATTTCAGACAATTCGGCCTGGTACCTGCCTGACCATGATTTGAGAATTAACTACTCAGGCTCCCTGCATCATGAAATAAAAAGTTGGTAAAAATGAAATTTTTGCGATTTAGTTTTGTAATATTTACATCCCCCGTTCAGATTCTGAACTCCTTACAATCCGAATAATGTAAAATTGTGACATCACCTTCCTTATTGGCTTTGGTACAATACTTGCCCCCTGTTTTCTTTAATTTTACTTAATTTTCGGAGGAATAATGGGTTTTGTTGAAATCGGTGTAATACTGTTTCTATCGGTATTATTCGTTTTGGCGCGGAAAAACTCTATTAAAGTTACCCAGCAGCTTAAAAATATGAATAGTAAGTACGCAGACGCTCTAAATAAATAAACATATAAGTTCTTAAACAGAAGGATTTGTAGGATAATAGAGGAGATTTGAGCAGGTCAATAATATTTTTCTAAATTGAAAACAGTGGTGAGGGTTACACTACAATGTAATCCTCTTTTCATTTTCAGCGGACTCTTCTTTTAAAACAGGAAATTCAAGAGTAAATGTGCTCCCTTCCCCAGGGATACTGTTTATATATATCTTTCCGCTATGCCCCTCAACGATATGCTTTACCAGTGCAAGCCCTATCCCCGTGCCGATGAAATTTTTATTCTGCACAAGTGTCGATCTGTAATAAGGCTGAAGAATATTTTTAACATCCTCTTCACTCATCCCGATGCCGTTATCGCTGATTGAAATCACTACAGAGCTGCCTGAATTATTTACTTTCACTGCTAATTTTTTAGGTGCACGTGAATATTTTAGTGCATTGGTGTAAATATTTATAAGTGCCGAAATAACTGCATCTTCATCCGCATAAATTAATAGCTCTTCAATTTTTCCAGGTTCAAATGTAACCGTGCAATTTTCCATATTGAACTGGTACTCCATCAGCAGGAGTGATTTTCGGAGCAGCGGCAGCAGGAAAACCGGTTCCGGGTAATATTTCTTTTCACTTCTTTCTATCCTTGAAATGTCGAGAAGATTGTCGATTAGTCTTGTCAGCCTGTCGCACTCCCCTTTTATTATTTGAAGATATTTATTATCGGTCTCATTTAATTTTCTCTCGAGTGTCTCTGAAAAAAGTTTAATAGAAGTCAGTGGAGTTTTTAATTCGTGAGCAGTGCTTGAGATAAAGAATGATTTCAGCTTATCCAGCTCCTGCAGCTTTTCTTTCTGCAGCTGCTCGTATATCAATTCCTGGTTTAGTTTTATCCTGCTTATTTCAAGAGCTGTTCTCATTCCGATCAATTTGAGCATTTCTACATCTTCTATACTGAACCTGCTGCCTGATTTCTTCTCTCCCGCAATGAAATAACCCCCTAATTTCTTCTCGTTTGTAAGTAACGGAATTATTATCACTATCCCGAAAAGCTGATGCATCTCTTTATCAATTATACCTATATCAATGCTGCTTTCCAGTTTGTGCAAAAAGGCTGCGGGAACATCTGCATTCATAAATAACAGCTGAAGCTTATAAAGTGCGCCTTCCTGTTCGAGTGCCTCAAATCCTTTATGATAAAAATGTGTAATGATCTTATTAGCTGCATCGCAAAGAACAATTCCCGAACGACTGAGAGGAATGATCCTATCAGTTTCTTTAACCACAAATTCGGAAAGAGCATTGAAATCATTTGACTGTTTCAGATCAGAGAAAAACTGTTTTACTGCATTCCTGAAATCATACTGCACTCTGAAGAATTTGAGATCTACAAACCTTTGAACTCTTCTTTTTACAGGTTGAAATAAAAGCGCTGCAGCAACAACTGATACAACAGAAGGAATATTATTTCCCGGATAGGTAAGCAGTCCTGAAACGAGGTAAACAATTGCGAAGTAAAGCAGCACAAGGAATGCAACCGATATTGAATAAACAATACTTCTGTTTATAACAAAATCGATATCAAACAAATGATATTTAAGAATAGCGATGGCAAATGTAACAGGAACAAACAGCATAAAAAATATTGCTGCTATTTCTGGAATAAAGGTAAATCCGAGCGCCTGCGGGATAACCCAGGCAAGAATATACATCAGGGGACCCGCAAAAAATCCAAATAGTATCCATTTAAGCTTTTTCTTTTCGGCCAGCCCTGAAGCAAGAAAATATGCTTTTGTAAATATTATTACAGAGATAAGAACTCCCGAAATAATATAAACCCTCAGAAGATTACTAGCATAAAGATAAAGATCCAGGCTTACAGGATTAAAATCCCTTGCTGCAAGTGTAAATGTGAAGGAAAGATAAAGGAATAAGAGAGCTGCAGATAAATAAAAAAAGTATATTATCTTTTTTCTTTCCTTTTCCCTGTCTATTGGAAAAAGGTATGCAAAATGGATAAAGATTGCCGGTGCTGCAACATATCCCGCGTGGAAAGTATACCTTACAATCCAGCCCAGATTATAAGGCAGCAGGTAAATATTTCCCCAGGTACAGAACAATATCAATGCTGTTGATACAGAGCCCCAGTGAAACACTACTGATGCTTTTTTCTCTGTTCCATTTGACAGGACTAAGAAAGCAAGTACAAAAAAAGATAGTCCTATTACAGACGCTGCCGCTATATATGCGCCGCTGTAATACCTTCTGAGAACGATATTGCTTTCATAATAAGCCCCATTTCTTGAGACAATCGCTGAAACAATGTCACCCTTATTTTTAGTATCGGTTGTAAATTCCAGCTGGTCAATGCTGTTTACTGGATTTCCATTAATGGAAATTAAAAGATCATTTTTTTTGAAAGGGGGATAATCTGCTTTCAAAGTAAGACCTTCCTTCATTCCAATAACCGGGAATGGAAGATCAGCTTTATGAATTACCTGGATTATACCCGGGATGCAGATCAGAAATAGGAGCAGATCGATAATTAATATTTTTACCGGGATCTTCATTTCCTGCCGCGATTTGTTGACAGAAATTAGTTAATGTTTTGAACTTAAACAACAATTATTAGTACGATAGTTCGACGGTACGATGGTACGATAGTGTTAAAGACAATTTATTTTTGAATCGGATGCTATATTAATTTATTAACGCTTACCATCGAACCATCGTACCATCGAACCATCGTACTTTACCCCCTCCACTTCCCGAATTTTCCTTTATTATAATCATCATATGCCCTGTAGATATCTTCTTTGCTGTTCATAACAAATGGTCCCTGCGCAGCAATAGGTTCCGTCAGCGGTGGTGCACTTCCGAGAAGAAGAATTGAATCGTTTATTGCTTTTATACCTATTTCACGTGCGTCATGGCCGAATTCGACAAGATGAAGTCCCTGAACGGTCTTCTTGTTTACTTCCAGCTCTCCCCTTATCAGGTAAAAGAATATATTATCTTCAGGCGGATAAAACATTTCCATCTCCCCTCCTCTTTTAAATTCTACCAGACTTAAATGAACGCCGGTTACTGTTTCAAAAACTCCCTCTTTCTCTTCCCACTTGCCGGAAATAACATTTACCCTCACTTTATCATCGATAATGATTTCAGGTATTTCTTCCTTTTGAAATCCCTTATACCGGGGCATATCCATTTTATATCTTGCAGGAAGATTAAGCCAAAGCTGCAGTATTTCAAGCCTTCCGCCATTCAGCTTAAAATCATCGGATGAGGTCTCCGCGTGGATGAGTCCCCTGCCTGCACTCATATATTGAATGCCGCCGGAGCTGATAACACTTTCGTGTCCGCCTGAATCTTTATGCATTATATCCCCTTCGAGAATAAAAGTGACCGTCTCCATTCCCCTGTGCGGATGAGGGCCAAAGGGCAGACCCCTGTTGCCGGGGGGATATATTTGCGGTCCGTGGTGATTCAGAAATATAAACGGGTTAAGCCTCTCCATACCAATTGTGTCTGTAGGGAGTGCCCGAAAAGTTATAAGATCAGCAATAGGATCGGCTTCAGCTTTATGTATCTGTTTTATTGTTCTCATTAATGTCACCTGAATCTTAAATAATGAAGATCGAACTATCCCTTGCAGGGGTTCATTTTATTGAATCACTTCATAAGAAACCCAGTAAGCTTATATAAAATGATTTGTGATCTGCCGGAGTGAATTTAATCAAGCCCCGGTCATAGAATATTTTCCATCAACGAAGTAACTCCTGAATATAATTAACTTCACCCGTATTCAACAGGAAATTTATTCCAGTGAATTCTGTCACATATTAATAATTATTGATCCGATGAATTTAAGAACTGAGGTTAAAAATGATACGTCACGTTACGGTTTTATTGTTTCTTACGATCTTACTCACGACCGAAACAGAATCTCAGGTGATTTTAGGAAGACTTATTGATGAAACCAGTACTCCTATCCCAAATGCAATTCTGAGATTATATTCAACTCCGGATGTTTATGATACAGTTTCTACATCAACTGGTAATTTTATATTTGTTATTAATAGAGTTACAGGTGTAGAATCTTCTCTTCCAACCGGGTATGCAGTTACAAATAATTTTCCTAACCCTTTTAATCCTAAGACAAGGATAGGAATATCTTTACCCGCCAGGGGGAAAGTTAAACTTGAAGTTTTTGATATGCTCGGGGAGAGAGTTTACCCAACCGTTGAGAAAACTTTTGAAGCGGGAAATAATTTCATAGATGTAGATCTTAACGGACTCGCAAACGGAATGTATATATCCCGGCTAACCATAGATGATAAAATTGTCACCACCAGAAAAATGATGCTGCTTTATGGAAGTCAGCATTTAAATACAAGCGGGAGTGTGTCAATGGGAAAAGTTGAGGAGGCAGCTGAAGTAATTATCGACAGCCTGGTTGTATGGACAGACTTTGCACGGAAAACATTTACAAATCTGCCTGCAGCAGGTGATACCCTTAACCTGGGTGACCTGGTTATAGAAAGATTTGCCTGCCCATCGGGAATTGTTTATGAGGGGAGAACATATGAAACAATTCAGATTGGAAGCCAATGCTGGTTCAAACAAAATCTTAATGTAGGTAATATGATCCCCGGAACAGGAACAATGAATAATAACGGTGTGGTTGAGAAATACTGCTACGATGACGATACCCTGAAATGTAATTCTTTCGGTGCATTATATCAGTGGAATGAAGTAATGCAGTACTCGATCGACCCGGGTGTGCAGGGTATTTGTCCCAATGGCTGGCATATTCCCACACGTGAAGATTATGAAATACTAATTGAAGCTGCAGGATTTGACGGCAATTCATTAAAAGCTGTAGGACAGGGCTCGGGAAACGGTGCAGGTACAAATACTACCGGCTTTTCTGCCAAACTTGCCGGACGCCGCTACAGTGTTGGTGATTTCGGAAGCTTAGGACAATTAGGTGTTTTCTGGACTTCAACCCAATACAGCGATTTCTACGGGATATATATGCATATGTACAATTCAGGTAAAATTGCGGGAATTCCTGACCTCTCTAAGAAATATGGGTTTTCTGTCCGCTGTGTGAAGAACTAACATTTGTAAATTATCAGCGTTACTAATTAGCCGGAGGGCTCCGGCTTTTTAGTACCTGGTACTTAGTTTTTAGTTTCATTTCGATTACGAGGTATCCGGTCGTTTCGATACATTTTCTCGAGGACTCGAAAACACTCAACGACCTAGCTTCGAAACTTTCCTAAAGGACTCGAAACACCTAACGACCTCGCTTCGAGGACTCGGAACACTCAACGACCTTGCGTTTGCGTCCTAGCTGACTAGCCTGTCTTGACCAGCTGAGCCCGGTGGCTGAGTATCTGTCGAAGGCAGATGTATCGAAGACACAAGGGCGGGCATTACACAACACCCAAATACCTGCGGTGTCCACCACTTCGATACGTCCGGCTGAAGCCGTCCTACTCAGTGACCTGTCTCCTGCTGTGTGTAAATTTTATTGAAAGTGATGTCCAACTGTCTTTTTTCCTCCCCTCATTTTTCTGGGATCATAAGTTTTTTTAATTTATCCGCTGTCCCATTGAAAATATTTTCTATTTTAGCCTAAGCAAAAAAAGGAGTATTGAGAAATGTTCTTTTTTATGGCGGATTCTAAAACCTATTATTCAGTGATGCTGAAACTTGTTATCAAAACACTTTTGATCCTTTTTATTTTCTCAAGCTTAAATTTTGGCCAGGGGCAAAAGGTTGAAAAACATACACCTTTTGAAACTGCACTTTTTAACAGGATGTTAGTACAGCCGCCCGACACCGTAAAAACCGCAATAAGCAAGTTAATAAAGGGACTGGTGGACTCTGCTTTGTGGAATAAGTTTGACTGTCTTTACATTTTAGCTGCTTCTGATGCTTATAATGCAAAGTTAAACTGGATTAAAGATGATCATAATCTTACTTCCGTGGGAAATATGAGCTTCGAGCCATTCAGGGGTTATATGGGTGACGGCGCTGGAAGTTATCTCGAGACAAATTATAACCCTGCAACGGATGGAGTAAACTTTATACTTAATTCCTGCGGTATGGGAATATATTCAAGAACTGATTCATACATTCTTGGCGACAAAGCTGATATAGGCAGCGGTGAGAAGCCTCCGTATATATGGTTAAATTTTAAGGGCTCCAGAAGAGGACTTATACGTCCCTACTTAAATTCCACTACCTGTTCAGGATCCCTTTATAATTACCAGGGAAGCACTTTAGGGATTATGACTGTAAACAGAACGGCTCCTGATACGGTTAGTGTTTTTACCACAACCAGTACGGGAAGTACACAAAGAGTAAGTAATGCAAATTCAGTAGCAGTACCTAATTACACGATATGGATCTCAGGCAGAAATGACGGCAAAAGGGGTACGGCTTTTCAGAGCAGGCAGTATGCAGCAGCTTTTATTGGAGGACCTCTCTCTCACCAGGAGCACGAGATATTTACAAAATTTCTGGAAGCTTACCTGGATGCAGTGGGCGCAGGTGTAATACCTTAGTCTAGTGACGTGCGCCTGCCTGCCGGTAGACAGGGTCGTCTGGACTGCTTGCGAAAAAGTGGAGCATTAACAAAAGGGAATAATTCCAGAAACCTGCCGTCAGAGTTTAAGAAATTTTAAGTTTTGGATAGAATAAGCTAAATTTACTGTCTTATTTGCCCCGGTAGCTCAGTAGGATAGAGCGTCGGTTTCCTAAACCGCAGGTCGGAGGTTCGAATCCTCTCCGGGGTACCATATCTTACGAAAGTTCAGACTTTCGGCATCGAAGGATGATGACAAGAAAAAATCACTAAAACAACTTACTTGTTCCAATATTTTCGATAATACAATTGCTCTTCGTTAAAAATCATCCGCCTATAACTGAACTATTACAAAAACTTTTCAAGATTTCAGTGATAAAAACTTGTAATCACACTATTATTATTAGCTTTGACTTAAGATTATTCTTCTTGCAACTTTAACTATTAATTAAGAAGTTCCTTTTGAGTTAAATAAATATTACTCAAATGAAGAACCCAGCTCGATATTGTGCTTTGCTTGCTTTCCTGTTTTCTATTTCGTCTTACCAGACTTTTACCCAAACTCATACACAGAAGTTAAGGCTGAAATTCAGGGAAATCTTTTTAATATTATTCTGTCTAATTTTTATCGGGCAAATTGATTTATTAGCACAGGAAGTCACTGGTAAAATTGAAGGAAGAATTGTTGATGAAAATGATTCAGCCGTTCCTGGTGTAGTAATAAATTTTACCTCTCCAAGTTTACAAGGTACACGCGCAAGTCAGTCAGATGAAAAGGGATTTTTCAGATTAATTTTACTTCCTCCGGGTTATTATACTTTAGAAATCACTCACATATCCTACAGACCCATTCAAATAGATAGCTTACAAGTAAGATTGAGCAAAACAACTAACCTTGATAAAATTAAACTAGTTGATAAGCCATATGAGCTTGAAGAAATTGTAGTTAAAGACAGAGGAAATCTGATTGATCATAATTCTACAGTAACGGGCGGAAATTTTACCAAGGAAGAAATTGAGCCATTACCTCTTCAGAGAAACTCCCATTACATATCCTTACTTCTTCCACAAGTAAATACCAGCTATTATGGCGATGAATTTAGTTATGCAGGATCGACTGGCTTAGAAAACAGGTATTTAACTGACGGGATTGAGGTAACTAATCCACTTTACTTTCATTGGGGTATAAGTATGCCCTACAATTTTATAAAAGACGTTGAAATTATAACTGGTGGTTACGAGGCACAATATAGAGGTTCGTTAGGTAGTATTATTAATGTTGTTACTCAATCAGGAGGGGATAATTTATCGGGACAGGTGTTTGGGTTTTACACTGGCAAAAGGTTCACACTCAAATCGGATATGGTCCAATTGTACGGGCAGCCCGAAGGTGACTTTTCTTTATATGATATTGGTATAAACCTTGGGGGACCGATTATTAAAGAAAAACTCTGGTTGAATGCTGCATATAATCCAAGCTTTCAGAATGAAGATATATTCATCCCGGGTATTGGAAATGAAGTTGACAAACAAATATGGAACCAAATTGCCGGTAAATTATCCTGGCATGCTTCTGAAAAAGTTCAACTGATTTGTAATTTTTCCGGTGAATTTTATTATGATGATAAAGTGTGGGTATCAATTCCATCAGGAATAGAATCCTATCTAAATCCTGATCCCGCACTTTGCCAAAGAAGTTGGGAACATTATACTCCTTCAATAAGAGGAGTAGTTACATTTTCCGATAAATTTTTTCTTGAAGGATTATTTTCAAGATATGAGCTAAATTATTTTGATAAACCAAGAACTGAAAATGGAAATGAACCTGTTTTCTACGACTATGAAAACGGAGTTGTATCAGGAGGATTTGGTACAAATCACAATGAAATGGCTATTCGATATAATTCAAGCCTTAGATCAACCTTATTTCTGAATAATCATATAATTAAATCTGGACTTGAGTATCTTGACAATACTCTTACACGGAATAGTGAGTTTCAAGGTGTTGGAAGGTACTCCGATACACTCTTTGTCTATTCTATTAATCAACAGAATGGAAGTATAGGAAACAGAATTCCTTCTGCATATATCCAGGATTCATGGAGGATAAATGACAGCTGGCAGTTAAATGCGGGTATACGTTGGGAAGGACAGTATATAATTGACTCTGATGGTAAAGTAGCACAAAAAATATTGGATCAGTTTCAACCCAGAATTGGATTGATATTTTCTCCCAATGTAAATAATGATGACAAGATTTTTGCTTCTTACGGTAGATTCTATCAAGAACTAGCAGATGTTGGTATAGTTTATTACTACCTGAAAGGCCTCGAGAATATCTTCAGAATGTACGATCATGATCCAAGACAGAATCCAGATGGTGGAGAAACGCTATTTATAGTTTCAGGACAAATTCAAGAAGAAATACCCAACCTAAAAGGTCAGTACACCGACGAGTTTTCATTGGGTTATGAAAGAAGAATTCTTAATGACTATAAGTTTAGTGTTCAAGGTGTGTATCGAAAGTTAGGAGAAGGAATTGAGGATGGATATTCTAACGAAAGGCAGGTTTTTGTTCTTGGTAATCCGGGAAGATCCCCGCTTTCAGAATACCCGAATCTCAAGCGTGATTACATGGCTCTGGAAGTGGTCTTCCAGAAAGTGTCCAGCGACCGTTTCAATTTTTCCATTTCCTATGTTTTATCAAGAAATTATGGAAATTATCAGGGATTATTTGACTCTGAAACAGGTGCATTTGGTGCAAATATTACAAGTTCGTTTGAGTATCCTGAAATGGTAGAAAACGGAACAGGTTTATTGCCTTATGATCGAACTCACGCATGTAAATTTTATGGTTCATATCAGTTCACGTTTGGATTGAGTTTAGGTGCTTTCTTCTCCTGGGTGAGCGGTACTCCGTTAAATGAATATGGAATAGGACCAGAGAGTTATGGTAGAATATTTCTTCAACCAAGAGGAACAGCCGGTAGAACCCCTTCTGTATGGGATCTAAACTTTAGACTAACTTATTTACTTCCTCAAATTTCAGAAGTTGATTATCAAGCCCGGTTGATTCTTGATGTTTTTCATGTTGAAAGCAGAACTGTGGCTGTTAATTACGACCAGTTACATTATTTATTTGTCGATGAATATGGAAATCAAATTTACCCCAATCCAACCTATGGTAGACCAACATCATATCAACCACCGATGTCGTTCAGATTTGGATTTGAGATTAATTTTTAATCAAAAAAAATTAACATTATTCAATTTGCAACTTTAATCATTTCTTAAGATTTTACATTTGAAGTAAATAAACATTACTCAGATGAAGGTTCCAACTCGATATTGTAGTTTGCTTTCTTTTCTGATTCTATTCTTGTCTTCTCTGACATTTCCCCAGAGTAATATCCCAGATAAAATTCAATTCAAACATATTTCCGAAGACGACGGTTTATCAAATACTTATATACAGTGTGTAATTCAAGATAGAAAAGGATTTATCTGGGTAGGAACTCCCGAAGGATTACACAGATATGACGGCCGGAAGTTTAAAGTCTTTAAACATTCACAAGAGGATAAAAATAGTTTGGGCATAGGTGGTGTGTTTGTACTGTGTGAAGATAAATCAGGAGTCCTATGGATTGGAACTGGTGGAGGTGGATTAAACAGGTACAATCCCGACCGGGAGAATTTTACCCGCTATATTAATCCTAAAGATTCTTCCAGTCTTCAAAATTTTATATTAGCACTATATGAAGATAAATCAGGAACTCTTTGGGCAGGAACGCAATACAATGGACTTTTTTCATTTAATCCTGCAACCGGGCAGTCTGTTTATTATAAAAATATTCCTAATGATTCAACAAGTGTGAGTGAGAACAGGATATGGACATTTTATGAAGATTCAAAAAATAATCTGTGGATCGGTACTCTTTCGGCTGGATTGAACAGATTTGATCGTGTTAACAAGAAATTCACTCGTTATCTTCACGATCCCAAAAATCCTAACAGTTTAAGCTTCAATACTATAGCTGGAATTCGTGAAGATAAATCGGGGAACCTCTGGATAGCAACTTTTGGAGGCGGGCTTAATAGAGTGACTTACAGACATGACAATCAAGCTCCAATTTTCACACATTACAAGTACGATCCCCAAAATCCTTCAAGCATAAACGATAATTACCTTGTCTTTATTCATATTGATAAAGACGATATTCTATGGCTTGGCACGTCTCAAGGAGGTTTGAACAGATCAGTTTCAAGTCTTAGTGGAAATTCCAATTTATCATTTATTTCTTACAAACACGATCCTCTTGATAAATTTAGTTTAATGGGCAACTATGTTTCCTGGATTTGCCAGGACAATTCAGGGCTGCTCTGGATTGCAAACCAGGGGGAAGGATTAAATATAGTTAACACCAATCAGGAACAATTCAAGCTTTACAGCCATAGCCCGGATGATCCTTTTTCTCTTAGTAGCAATGATGTTACAGCAATATGTGAAGATAATTACGGGCTAGTTTGGATTGGAACTTATGATAAGGGATTAAATAAATGGGATAGAGTGACAAATAAGTTTACCCATTACAAAAACAGTCCAAATGATCCTAATAGTATAAGTGATAATCGGGTAACAGATATTTATGAAGATAAATCGGGAGTTTTGTGGATAGCAACGTATTTCGGAGGATTAAACAAGTTTGATAGAAAAACAGAAAAATTTTATGCATACAGAAATGATCCATCAAATCCCAGCAGTATTAGTGAAGACGTAGTAATAAGTATTGCTGAAGACCCATCAGGAATTTTATGGATTGGAACCCCCGATAATGGTCTGCATAAATTCGAAAAGGAAAAAGGAACCTTTACATACATTAAGTACAAGCTTGACGATCCGAAAGATTTTAGTTCAACTTATGCAGCTAACCTGCTTGTGGATAAGTCTGGAAAGCTCTGGATCAGTGCCCGACTTGATGGACTATTCTCATTTGATTATCGGAAGGATAAGTTTGTTCATTATGAAAACGATCCCAATAATGTAAAAAGTCTGAGCAATAATGTAGTAAGCTTGATATACGAAGATAGCTCTGGTAATATTTGGTTTGGAACGCCGGGAAGTGGATTAGACATATTTGATAAAGAAAATAACAAGTTCAAACATTACACGGTAAAGGATGGTTTACCCGGCGATTATATTTATAGCATTTTAGAAGATGATTTGAGAAACCTATGGATTACTTCAAACAATGGGCTTTCAAAATTCAATCCTCACAGCAATACTTTTAAAAACTTTGATACAGAAGATGGACTTCCGGGTCTTCAATTATGGGCTGGATGCAAAAGCAAGTCAGGAGAATTTATTTTTGGGTGCGACAGAGGTTTTGTCGTTTTTCACCCTGATAGTATTAGGGAAAACAGCAGAATTCCACCGGTTTATATAACGGGCTTTTCTATGTTTAACAAACCTGTTCCCATTGGGTATGATAGCTTGACCAAACGGACAATTCTAACCAAATCAATTATTGAATGCGATGAACTCGAATTGAATTATGACGACAAAGTTTTTTCCTTCGAGTTTGCTGCTCTGGATTTTTATTCACCTGAAAACAACAGATATGCATACATTATGGAAGGATTTGACAAGGGTTGGACTTATACTGATCCAACCCAAAGCTCAGTAACTTACACTAACTTAGATCCGGGAGAATATTTTTTCAGAGTCAAAGTATCTGACAAATATGGTAATTGGAATGAAGCTGGTGCCTCAATAAAAATTATTATCCTTCCTCCGTGGTGGCAGACTCCCTGGGCTTATATCTTTTATATTTTATTTATTGTAAGTGCTGTTTATATAATCTGGAAAGCACAACTAAGAAGAATTAGGATCAAGCACGAATATGAAATGGGCAAATTCGAAGCACAAAAACTTCACGAGGTAGATCAGATTAAATCCCGATTCTTCACAAATATTTCTCACGAATTCAGAACTCCCCTTACACTAATTCTTGGACCCGCAAAACAAATACTTGAAAAAGTAGAAGACGAAAAAATTAAATCCGAGCTGAGCCTGATTCACAGGAATGCAAGAAAACTTCTCGGGCTGGTCAATCAGCTGCTTGATATATCCAAGCTTGAATCTGGTAATATGAAACTTCAGACAGAGCCTCAAGATATAGTATCATTATTAAAGACGTTGGTGCTCTCATTCACTTCTTATGCCGAGCGAAAAAGAATTATGCTTCAATTCAATTCGGTTGAGGATGAAGTAATTGTTTACCTCGATAAAGATAAGTTTGAAAAGATTATCACTAACATCCTTTCAAATGCATTTAAGTTTACTGCAGATGGGGGAAGGATTGAAGTAATGATTAACAAAGATGAAACCTGGACCAATATAGTGATTAGTGATACTGGCATTGGGATTCCAAAAGAGAAACTTTCAAAGATTTTTGATCGTTTCTACCAGATAGATGGAAGTCATACCAGAGAACAAGAAGGAACGGGAATTGGATTATCCCTTACAAAGGAATTAGTTGAATTGCACAAAGGAAAGATTGAAGTAAAAAGCGAGGAAGGAAAAGGTACAACCTTTATAGTGAAAATTCCTTTGGGCAAAGAACACCTTAAGCTTGAAAAGAGTACTGAAAAAGATCGAGAATATGAGAAGGAGGAAGCAGAAAGACAGGATTACTACAATGGGACTGAAAATAAAGCTAAATATAAGGTTAGCATAGAGTATTTGGGAGAAGAAGTACTTCCATTATTGCTATTAGTTGAAGATAACTCAGATGTAAGATACTATATCAAAGAAAATCTCAGAAACAATTACAGGATTCTGGAAGCAGTAGATGGAGAGGACGGTTGGGATAAATCTATTGATCATCTTCCGGATTTGATCGTAAGCGATGTAATGATGCCGAAGATGGATGGGTTCAAACTCTGTGAAAAATTAAAGACAGATGAAAGGACAAGCCACATACCTGTAATACTCCTCACTGCAAAGGCAACGAAGGAAGATAAACTGACCGGCTATGAAACCGGTGCTGATGAATACATAGTGAAACCATTTGAACCGGACGAATTAAATTGGAGGATTAATAATCTTATTGCACAAAGAAAACGATTACACGAGCATTTCCGGAAACAAGGATTGGTTGAACTAAGTGAAACGAAAATTACACCGGTGGATAAAAAGTTTTTACAGCAGGCATATAATTTAGTATCTCAGAATATTTCGAATGAATCTTTTAGTGTGGAAGTATTTGCGGAAAACTTATTCGTGAGTAAATCACTTCTCTATAAAAAAATTGTTTCATTAACGGGTGAACCGCCGGTTGAATTTATAAGAAGAATCAGGCTAAATAGAGCAGCAAACCTGATCGATAATAAATTCGGAAATCTCTCTGAGATAGCACTGGAAGTTGGTTTTAATAATCCATCCTACTTCGCTGAATGTTTTAAAAAGCAGTTTAGTGTTACCCCCTCTCAGTATCATCGTAATAATAAAACATCAAGGTAAATTCTACCTGAAAATTACTAACAGTTGATAGTTGTGAAATCCTTTTTTAAGGGAGTTACAGAAAAGTGTTAGTTTTTTGGAGATTTCTGGTAGATTTGCCGCACCCTCAAATATTATAATATAACCTGAAAATAACTTTTTACTAATTGACTTTTTAAGTCCGGAAGAGGATTTAAATGTCGGATCATTTGAACAATTCATTAGCTGAAGAATTTGCTCCATCAGAGTTTTATCTAAGCCAGAATTATCCCAACCCATTCAAAGATAAGACATTAATAAAATATTGTGTTGCCCGCAGAACGAAAGTGATACTAAAAATTTATGACGCCGGGGATAAAGAGTTAGAAAAACTTGTTGAGGAAGAACAGAACCCCGGCACTTATGAAATTGAATTTCAAGTGAAAGCCGGTAATAGGCAGATGGAGGCTGGTGATTATTACTATAGCCTTGAAGCCGGGGATTATACGTGCCGAAAGCAAATGCAAATAATTAATTATTAAAGTACTCAATAAAAATTTGATACTAACATAATTTATTTACCTATACAATGGAGGTTATTATGCGCGCTTTTACTTTCAAATTATTTTTATTAATAACTGTTTTGATCTTATGCAGTGATGCATTCGGTCAATTTCCCTTCACGAAATATCCCGGAAATCCCCTGTTTATACACGGTGCACCAGGTACCTGGCACCAGGTTGTATATACCCCTTATGTCATTTACAATCCGGATTCAAGCAGATTTGAAATGTGGTTTACTGCCTGGTATAGTTATCCAAACGCAGGGATTGGATTTGCTAAATCATCTGATGGAATAATTTGGGAGATAAATCCGACTCCGGTTATGACTCCCGGTCCTAACGGGTGGGATTCTCTTTTTGTCGGGGCAGTTTGTGTAATCAGAGAAAATGGAATATACAAGATGTGGTATACGGGCTGGAAAAGCACTACCGGATATCCGCATTCCATTGGTTATGCCACCTCCCCGAATGGTATTACTAATTGGACAAAACACGCAAACCCGGTTCTGATTCCGGGTACCGGATGGGAATCGGGAGCAGTCGGGTATCCGTCAGTGTTAAAAGAAACCAATGGTTACAGAATGTTCTATACCGGGGAAATATCTACAGGTATCGTACGAACCGGGAGAGCATATTCAACTGACGGTATAACCTGGCAGCGTGACCTGGTAAATAATCCGGTATTACAACCCGGGGCTCCCGGGGCGTGGGACCGGAATAATTACCTGGCGCGGGTAATGCAAATGAATGACAGCTTATATATGTGGTATACAGCTGAGAATAATCCCGGTGTCAGTGGTACTGCTATTGGTTTTGCAACTTCCGGTGATTCCGGCAAAACGTGGACTAAGTATTCCGGCAATCCTGTTCTTTCAAGAGGTACCGGCTGGGATGCAGGCTGGATCGAAACAGGCGGTGTGGTTTTTAAAGATAGTCTGTTTTATCTGTATTATGATGGCGGCGTGGGACCGCTAACAGCCAAAGTCGGTCTGGCAACAGCGCCCTTTATCCCTGTAGAACTAACATCATTCACGGCATCATCAAACGGCAATCAGGTAATACTCAGCTGGTCAACAGCAACAGAAACAAACAACAAGGGATTCGGCATTGAACGAAAACCCGCTGATTCAGAATATTCAGAAATTGGTTTTATCCCCGGATATGGAACAACTACGGAGAACATCTCATATACTTACACAGACTCAAAAGTTTCACCAGGAATATACACTTACCGCTTAAAACAAATTGACCTTGACGGCAGTTATGAATATTCACCGGAAGTTGAAGTTGAAGTTACCACACCTATTGAATCTGAACTCGAACAAAACTACCCAAATCCTTTTAATCCTTCAACCAATATACAGTATTCAGTAAGCACTAAGCAATATGTAACGCTGGTCGTTTACGATATAATCGGCAATGAAGTCGCAACATTAGTCAACGAAGAAAAACCTGCTGGCACTTATGAAGTTGAGTTTAATCCACCACCTGGTAACCGTTATCCAGCATCCGGAATATATTTCTATCAGTTGAAAGCTGGGGAATATATCCAAACAAAGAAAATGATTTTGATAAAATGAATTAACTCTCTAGCTAATTATTTAATAACTATAAATAGGAGGTTTTTATGAAAACTACTGATTGCTTCATACTGTTCTTGCTCATTACTGTATTGGTTATGAGCAGTGGTGATATACTTGCCCAAGTAAACTGGACGAAGTATCCGGGAAATCCTATCTTAAGTGGAGGCCCAAGTGGTTCTTGGAATATGCAATTATTTTTACCATTCGTATTATACAATGCAGATTCTTCCAGATATGAAATGTGGTTCTCTGCATCTGACAAATCATCAGGGCCATATTTGTTAAGACCTTGGAAAATCGGTTATGCCGTTTCGAATGACGGTATTTCCTGGAATATTTATCCCACACCGGTTTTAAATCCTTCGCCTGGAAAATGGGATTCGCAAACAGTAGAGGAGCCATTTGTAATAAGGGAAAGTGGTTTGTATAAAATGTGGTACTCTGGTGGATCTAATGCAACTCCGCAGGCGATTGGCTATGCTACTTCTCCTGATGGGATCAACTGGGCTAAAGATACTCTGCACAATCCAATTCTTACAGCTGGAAACTCTCCTTGGGAAAATGGCGGTGTATGCGGGTGTTTTCTAATTCCTGATGAAGGCGGCTACAAAATTTGGTATACCGGATTTAATGTCGCCGGTACTCAGGAATCAATTGGTTATGCAACATCAGTTGATGGAATCGTGTGGCAAAGGGACATTCAGAATAATCCAGCACTCAGCCCGGGTATCCCGGGAGAGTGGGATGACACATGGCTAGGAGTTCCAAGGATACTTTTCAAAGATAATATTTATTATATGTGGTATCTTGGAGTAAACTCTATTTGGGGTACCTTTCAAGTTGGTTTAGCAACTTCATCCGATGGAATTAATTGGCAAAAGCATCAGGCTAATCCTGTATTACAACCTTCACCTGGACAGTGGGATGAAACCAATGTTGAATGTGGTAATGTAATACCGATAGGTGATACTTTATATATGTATTTTGATGGTGGTGGTTTTAATCCGGCAGTAAAACCTTATAAAATTGGTCTTGCAACATCACCTTATATATCTCTTCCACTGCCAGCAGGTAATTACACAATTGGCAGCGGCGGCAACTTCGCGACAATTCAGGATGCATTTAATAAATTAGAAACTGATGGAGTTGCCGGAAATGTTACTCTTGAACTGATTGATGATTTATACACAGCACCAACAGATTCATTTGGATTTAAATTAAATGGACCAATTCTGGGAGTTGGACCAACTAGCAGAGTTATACTTAAACCTGCTGAAAATAAAAATGTTACTATTGAAGGAAGTGGTGGAGCCACATTATCATTCTTAAATACTAAGTATGTAACAATTGATGGCATCAGTATAACTGGTCCAACAACTCTTACAATTCGTTCTTTAATTGAGACACAGTTTACCTGGGTCAATACAATGGTGTTTTTCGCCCCAGCGGCAAATAATATTGTTGAGAACGTGACCTTCAATAATGAAAATTATTTAAAAGGTGTTGGTCTTGCCTTTATGAGTTTTGTGAATACAACTTCACCTTTAGATAGTAACCTGATTCAGAATAATTTTATAAAAAAGGCTAGTATAGGAATTTATATCTCTGGTTGGTCAGGTATAGCAGAAGCCAGATATAACATTGTGCGAGGAAATATAATAGGTTCTGAAAACGACAGCCTAATAACGTGGGGAATCCAGATAGAAGGAAATGACAATTCGACTATTGAGGATAATAGAATTGAAAATGTTAAACAGCAATTTAACTTAAACATAATAACACACGGTATAAATGTTTGTGGTGGTAATTCCTGCATTGTTAGAAACAATGTTGTTCATAAAGTAAGATCACACATATTATATGGCAGTACCGGAATTTTGCTTTCTGGCGATGGCACATTTGGTTACGGAATTAATAATCTCGTTTACAATAATATGGTTTATGATATTCAGAGCACATCCACTAATGCTAATAGCAGAGTGGCAGGCATACAATTGTGGTATCAGAGCAATCCCAAAATCTACTATAACTCAGTTAATTTATCTGGTACAGGTGGAGCTAATCCGGGTGGTTCTGCGGCATTGTTTATTGTATCTGCTGGAACTGTTACAAATCTTGATGTTAAGAACAACATTTTAGTAAACACACGAGATGAGTCGCCGTACTGCGCATCTACAATTTGTGATTACTCATCAGCAACCTTCACTTCAGATTTTAATGATCTTTTCTATGAACCAAACCAATATAATTGTCTGGTAAGAATTGGAGGTAATGATTATCACACACTCGCAGATTGGCAAACAACGGGAAAAGATATTAACAGCATAACCGAGATGCCGAATTTTATTGCGCCTTATCTTCACACAGATCCAAATATCCCAACAGATATTGAATCACATGCCACTCCAATAAGTGGAATAGACACCGACTATGATGAAGATTTGAGACATGTAGCTGGACCAGATATTGGTGCGGATGAGTTTGAAGGTGAAATGATTACAAATACATTTCAACTATCTGTAGACATTATTGATGGATGGAATATGGTATCAATACCAGGCTTACATCCAATAGATCAAAATGTAACTACCTGGTGGCAGTACAGAGATCATTGGTGCAAACGTATTCAAATATGCAGGCTGGATATCAACCAGTAACAACGTTGCAACACCAGGAATAGGATACTGGATGAAACATACAGGAGCCAGAACATATAACACAGGTGAAGAATGGCCAGCAGGTGGAATACAGATAGTAGCACACGATCCATTAGCAGGTGCATCAGGCTGGAACCTGATTGGTGGATATGAATTGAGTGTAACAGCAGCAAATGTAACAACAATTCCTCCAGGATTACAGAGTGGACCAATCTATAAATATTCAGGTGGATACCAGGTAGCAACAACATTAGATCCAGGATATGGATACTGGATAAAGCTATCAGCTGCAGGACAGATAATAATACCAGAAACATTGGCAAAGGATAGTAAAGCCAGTAGAATACTTCCCAGAGAGATTGGGGAAAGATAGTACTGACAGATGCAACAGGAATAAATTATACACTGTATGCAGTAAAGGGAGAAGTAGATCTTAAGTCAGTATGAATTACCACCAGCACCACCAGCAGGAATGTTTGATATCAGATACACAAGTGGAAGGATAGCAGAAGATCTGAACAGTGCAATAAAGACCATAGATATGAGTGGAGTAACATATCCATTGACAGTAAGAGTAGAAGGAATGGATATCAGATTGATGGATGAGACAGGAAAGACAGTAAATGTAAACCTGAAAGCAGGAGAAGATGTAGTCATCAGTGATGCAACAATACAGAAGCTGATGGTATCAGGAGAAATGATACCTGCAGAATATGCACTAGAGCAGAACTATCCGAATCCATTCAACCCAAGCACAGTGATTGAGTTCTCATTACCAGAGAATGTAGGTAATGTGAAATTATCGATCTACAATGCATTGGGAGAGAAGGTAGCAGAGTTAGTAAACACAGCATTGGCAGCAGGAAAATATCAATATCAATGGAATGCACAGCGTAGCTACCGGAATGTATATCTATGAATTACGAACTGATAAATTTGTATCAGTTAAGAAGATGATATTGATGAAGTAACGATTAAAATATTTTTCAATACAATCCCCTACCATTGAAAGTTGGTGGGGGTTTTTTATTTTTAAAATGAATCAACAGATCGTAATTGATTAAATTTAGTATGTTATTTTTAATTGATTTTCATTAAAGGATTTACTAAGATGACAAACACTTTAAATGAAGGGAAAAAACTCACAACAATAATGATAAATAAGTTTATCAAAGCAAAAGAATATGATAAACGTGTTGCTATAATCCCATCTGCAGAGAAGTATAAAGTTGCAACTTTACTATTTAAATCAACTTGTAAAAAGGCAGGAGGGCATCTTCTATCGCAAAAAAAGTATGAAGAAGCCATGATAGTGATAAATAAAGCTCGTTCGAAGGATGTTAAGGATAATGGAATTTTCCATTTATTTATCTCTGCAGTCTCTAAATTTTTCGATACAAATGTAAATGAATTCTCAAAAAAATGATTTAACTGAATTTAAGCAAGCAATCCTGCCGATCATGGAATTCCATAAATTAAAATATCCAGAGCATAGAAAGATTGTTGATTCGACTGATCATATGTTTAGAAGAATTGACTATCGGCTTAATTATGTTGCAAAAGATGTTGAAGAATCTAAAGTTTCTTTTCGTGTTCAGCAGATAAAAAATTCTTTCGATACTGATATGCCCCCTCGACAGATCAAAGATGAATTTGCAAAAATTATAGATGATGATTTGAGAGAAATCATTCAGGAAAAAGATAAAAGTAAAAAAGCTAAAAAGAAAAAGAATAAGGATTCTTCAAAGTAGTTTAATTTCTGTGTTTTATTATTTTGCAGACATATGAATCACTTAGATTAAGATGCTTAGCTAATTCTGCTTTTGTTGAAACTTTCCACTCTTAAGTAAATCGATAATTTGCTGTTTCATTGGGTAGGTAGCTAAGACTTCATTTGTGATTTTGAATCTACTTTTTAGTCTATTAATAGTATCTATGCGTAACCTTAAAAACTTATCGAGCCTTTCAAAATTTAAGCTTAATACGCTTTCTAAATCCGAGATTCATGTAGTATTTTACAGGCAATTGTATCCTAAAGTAGTTCGAACTTTCGTCGCGAGCGGGGTACCATACTTTCCAAAATGTTAGACATCCGTGTGGTGATATTAGTTTATTGCCGCAGAATCTTCTCCATCGCCTTTCCTTTTGCGAGTTCTTCAATCAGCTTATCTAAATAACGAATTTTTTGCATCAGAGGATCTACGATTTCTTCTACCCGCACACCGCATACTACCCCCTTTATAAGCGGAGAATTCGGATGAATGGCGGGTGCTTGAGCAAAAAAGGTTTCAAAATCGTTTTCCTGTTCGATTTGCTGCTGTAATCCCGCCCGGTCATAGCCTGTCAACCAACAAATGATTTGGTCAACTTCTTCTTTTGTACGATTTTTTCGTTCCGCTTTTTGGACATATAGCGGATAAACCCGAACAAACTTTGTAGTAAATATGTTATGCTTAGGCATCTCCATTCCTCTTGTGTAATGCAAATTACTATTGTTTATGGCTTGGTATTCTAAAATTATACCTATTTCTATTTTTAGTAACGATAAAAAAAATCCCCTCAGATTGGATTCGGTTTCCTGGATTCATCTAAACGCACTCTGAAAAAAAAGATTCCGGTTCAATCTGTACCAAAGTGAGAAAAAATTACACAAATTTATTACTAATTGCTTTATAATTGCTTATCTGTAGGCCATCTGTAAGCCATCTGTAAGCCATCTGTAAGCCATAAGTGCCGTTTTATGGCTTACAGATGGCTTAGAGAAGGCTTACGTATGGCTTTTACATGTACAATCTTTGTATTTTTCTTTATAAATAACATAGTTAAATGTGAATTGTTCTTGAAAAAAATGGGGGGAAGAAACCAGGATAACGGGGTGTGGAAATAATGCATAATTATTAGATGGAAAGCAGGCAGATAAGGGATGGTTATTTATGTTTTTTTCTTATTTCTATTTTATTTTGGACAGCAGTGATTGCATAACGCAAAAAAGATACAATTTTTAGTTCGGCGGAATGGAATTTAAGAACCCAGAGATGTAGGATAATTCATATCATAATTAAAATGTTCATAATGTATTCTGAAATCCTATGCGGAATATTCACTTTGATAATAGATCGGCAATGAAAATAGTATCAATCGGGGAGGTACTGCTCGACTGTTATCCGGGTGAGCAGATAATTGGCGGGGCACCGTTTAACTTCTTTTATCATATCTACAAGCTGACAGGCAATGCTGAATTTATTTCACGAATTGGTAATGATGAGAACGGGAAATCTATAATTGATTTTCTCAATCAGAACAATATAAGTACCCAATATCTCCAGGTTGATGAAAAATATCCAACCGGTCTGGTAAATATAAAATTGGATAATAAAGGTAACCCTTCATTCGATATGCTTCCTCATTGTGCATATGATTTTATTGAATTGACTCATGATATTTCCAAACTAATTGAATCCGGCACATCATTACTTTATTTCGGAACACTCGCTCAAAGAAGTTCTGTATCGCGAGAAACTATCCATTCTATTTTGGGGAAAAATATTAAATATTTCTGCGATTTAAATCTCAGGTCAAATTATTATACAAAAGAAATTCTCGAAGAGTGTTTTAGAAAAATAAACGTGCTGAAATTAAACTTAGATGAGCTTAAAATTGTTACAAAACTTTTTTCAACCCGCACATTCGAACTATATTCATCGGCTCAGGAATTAAGAAGAAAATATAACATAGATGTCCTCAGTATAACCCTCGGTGAAAAGGGCGCACTTTTAATCGATAGTTCTGGTCATAATGAAACCAAATATCCGGTTAAAAGGTTAACAGATACAGTTGGTGCGGGGGATGCTTATTCTGCAATTCTTTGTTTGGGGTACTTAAATAAACTATCAATAGACAAAATAAATTATCTTTCCAACAAATTTGCCGCCTCTATTTGCAGTATAAAAGGGGCAATTCCTAATAATGGCGGGATTTATGAAACCATTAAAGAAGAATTGAGAAACCGACACCATTCCTACCCAGGAAAGACCTTTTGAGTTTTCCGCTTCAGCGCACATATTAGAAAATTCTACCCGTTTAAACTTGACTTGATTGGTTAAATGAATTAAATTCTGGTTAAACGTTTAACCTTGGCCTGAATCCTTGTTATAAATGAAACCAACTATAAAAGACATTGCAAAAAAAGCGGGAGTTTCAATCGCTACAGTTTCATTTGTGATCAATAAAACCAAGCCTATCTCCTCCGAAACAAAAGATCGTGTAGAAAAAACAATTAAATCTCTCAACTACCATCCATCTAAATCAGCCAGAAGTTTAGTAACAGGTAATACAGGAAATATCGGCTTTATTCTTACAGATGATCACTTTTTAAGAACAGAACCTTTTTATACAAGAATTTTTTTAGGGACTGAATTTGAGGCAAGAAATGAAGGATACTATATCCTGCTCACGTCAATCAGATCCGATTACGATAAAAAAGATATTTTACCCCGCTTTGTTTTAAACAAAAGTGTTGACGGGATTATTATAGCCGGAAAAATCCCGGATAATCTTGATAGAAAGGTTATCACTCTTATAAACTTCCCACAGTCTTTGTTGATTATATCCCGCCGACAAATGGTTACCCTTTGGTTCTGATAGATAATATTCAGGGAGGCATATTAGCCACTAACCATTTAATAAATCTTGGACATAAAAATATTGCATTCGTTTCCAGCAATATCGATCATCCAAGTTTTTCTGATCAGATTAAATGGCTACAAGCAGGCATTGGAATCTGCTAAAATTCAAGTAAAAAATAGTCTGATTATCAGCAATTCTGTTTATGAGGGAAGACAAGCCGGTTTTCATATTGCAAAAAAATTATTTACAAGTAATAAAGAAATAACAGCTGTTTTTGCCAGCAATGACGCCATCGCAATTGGTGTAATGCATTATTTAAATACAAAAGGATATAAGATCCCGGGGGATGTCTCTGTCATTGGTTTTGATGATATTGAAGCGGATCTTATGCTGACTCCATCATTATCGACAATAAGGGTTCCCAAAATTGAATTGGGGGCTGAAGCACTAAAATTAATAGTAAATACTTTAAAGAATAAAAAATCATTACCCAAAAAAATAGTCGTCCCGGTTGAATTAATTATAAGAGAATCAACTTCTAACTGTAAATCAAAGTGAAAGATATGTTAGCGGCATTGTTTACAGGAAATAAAGATATTGTTCTAAGAGAGTATACCCTCCGCGCACTGGAAAAAAATGAGCTTCTGATTAAGGTAGCCTTCTGCGGTGTTTGCGGTACAGACCGACATATTTATGAAGGCAAGGCTCCTTCAAGCATTCCGGTTATCCTGGGTCACGAGTATAGCGGTATTATAGCCGGAAAAGGTGATTCTAATTCTAAATTTAATGTCGGGGATAAAGTTGCCATTGATCCTAATATTTATTGCGGTTATTGTGATTACTGTAAAAGAGGGAAAATAAATTTTTGTGAAAATCACGAGGCTCTTGGTGTTACTTTGAATGGGGGGTTTGCTGAATATTCAATTGTTCCGATGAAGCAGGCATATCTTCTGCCTGAAGATTTCGATCTTTCACTTGCTTCGTTTGCCGAACCGCTCTCCTGCTGCCTGAGAGGAATTCAGAACGCAGATATTAAAGCCGGAGATACAGTTATAATACTAGGCGGAGGATCAATTGGATTAATTATGGTTCAGCTTGTCAGAAATGCCGGTGCTGCTAAAATTATCCTTATTGAACCTGAGTCTCACAAACGGAGTCTCGGAATTGAACTTGGTGCTGATTATTCTTTTAATCCGATGGATGATAACTTCATAGCAGAAATAAAATCGATACAATCTCACGCCGACGTTATTATAGAGTGTGTCGGTAAGAGCGAGACTGTTGACCTGGCAGTTCAGCTTGCCGGTAAAGGAACTAAAATTGTAATCTTCGGTCTTGCCCCATCGGATCATAATGTCACACTCAATTTACAGTATCTATTTAAAAATGAACTTATGATAATAAATTCTTATCTGAACCCATTTACCTTTGGTTCGGCAATCAATCTGTTGGCTTCCGGAAGGGTAAATGTCAGGAAACTGATTTCAGATCAGATAGCTTTAAAAAATATTAACAGAATTTTTCAGAACGGTACAAACGGAAATATCAAACAACAAATAATCAACAATTAATTCTTTGGAGGTGTTATGAGTAATTTCGGAACAATTACAAAATGGTGCGGATTCCTGTTCATTCTTATTTTTCAAGCCGCTTTAATTGCTCAAAGCGGTATAAATGAAATTGGCAGTTTTGAACAGACTCTGCCGTCATACTGGACAAAATCAGCAGAACCAAGCGGTTCAACATTAACCTGGGCAACAGATGAGTTTCGTTCAATGGGTAAATCTCTGAAGATCCAGAAAAGCTGCTACCTCGGAAGCAGCAGTATGGGAATCAGAGAATATGTGCGATCTGTGGTCTGAAAAACATTTTGCGAATGTAGATATATTTATGGGAATGTACTATAAAACATCAGGGATAAATATAAACCCTGCAAATGATGATCAGAAATGGTATGTGACATTTACATTCTATAGAGAAAATGGAACTGTAATCGGGGAGAAGAAATTTGAATTGGACCAGAGTGTAGCTAGCACAACAGGCTGGGTAGCAGATACTACAGCAATAGGTGAAATAAGTTTGCCGGAAGATTCCTGGAAAACAATAATCAGGTTTGTCGGCGGGAAAGATGCAACCGGCACAGTGTGGACAGATGATTATGTATTTAACGGAAGAAACGGCTGGGCGGGACAAGACTGGAATACGCAATTAGGAGTACCAACAGGCTGGTTCTATTGGCTGCCTCCAATCGGAGGAAATGATGGAGTATTAAATGCGGGATATGAGAATACAATAGTAACAAATGAATTTGCCTACGATGGAAATTACTCTCTAAAATTTAATATCCCCGTCGGTTCGCATGATGGATTTGTGGGAACAAGAAGATATGCATTTGATTCTGTTCAGGTAGGTGATATTGTTAGAATAAGCGTCTGGATAAAAGGAGCAAACCTGCAGCCGGATTCAGCAATAGCGGTTGGTGATGCCTGGAGTATATCAATTACAGCGATATACCACCAACAATAGATAATAACGAGGGGTGGGGACAATATGATGCGAGTCCTGATATTCCATTAGTATTTCCTAATGCCACATCATTTGACTGGACTCAATTTACGGTATATGATACAATACCTGAACCACCAACAGGTCAAACAGCAAAATCAATATCAGTAAGACTACATCCGCTTGGAAGATGGTCCGGTACTGTTTGGATGGATAAGTTAGAAGTTGGCAAAGGACTTCTAACCGGTGTTGACGATGAATTCATACCACTCAGCGCTGAATTATTCCAGAACTATCCGAATCCTTTTAATCCCAGTACAGTTATAAGCTATGCGATACCAAATAGTTCATT
The DNA here is from genome assembly GCA_963764685.1 of uncultured Ignavibacteriales bacterium. GTDB lineage: Bacteria > Bacteroidota > Ignavibacteria > Ignavibacteriales > Ignavibacteriaceae > CAVXTT01. The sequence goes on along the minus strand of CAVXTT010000017.1, from coordinate 123,237 downwards.
TGTTTCTTTAAAGATCTATGATTTACTTGGACGGGAAGTTAAAACTCTGGTTAGCACCGAACAGAATTCCGGAGTATATAATGTACAGTGGAATGGCGACAACAATTCCGGTATTAAAGTTTCCAGCGGTACCTATATGTACAGAATAGAAGCTGGTGATTTTAAAATGACCAGAAAACTGACATTGCTCAAATAAAAAAGTTCATTTCGATTTTCATGGGTGCTGATAATTCAGCACCCATCTTATTTACGTAATTATAAGTAAATAATTTTTTTTCAGATAATAATGGGTGGATGTAATGTTCACTATTAATAATCATAATAAAATATTTGCATTTGCGATAATTGTATTATTCTCTCTGGCTGGAACTTGTATTTTTGCCGGTACAACAGGAAAGATTGCAGGTAAAATAACTGATAAAAATACAGGTGAAGCGCTGATAGGAGCAAATGTTATACTTATTGGTACAGCTTTATGGGGGCATCTACTGATATTGACGGCAATTATTTTATCCTGAATATACCGCCCGGTGAATATGAGGTTAAAGCCTCAATGATTGGTTATTCTTCATTCACTTTTCAGAAAGTAAGAGTATCAATAGATCAAACCACAAAAATTGATTTTGAGTTAACATCCGGAATCAATACAATTTGAAGAAGTTCTGGTTACAGCAGAAAAATCAATTGTCAGAAAAGATTTAACCTCAACTGAACAAACAATCAGCGGTGATGATATTTCGATGCTGCCGCTTGAAGATGTATCTTCAGTTGTAAATTTACAGGCCGGAGTTATTAACGGACATTTTAGAGGGGGCAGAAGTGATGAAGTAAGATATCTGATTGACGGAGTTCCGGTAAATGATGTGTACTCCGGTCAGTCATCATTATCAGCCGAGGTAAACAGTATTGAAGAAGTTCAGGTGCTTGTCGGTACTTTTAATGCTGAATATGGTGATGCGCAATCGGGTGTGGTAAATCAGGTTACAAAAATTGCAGAAGATAAATTAGATGGAAATATATCTGCTTATTTTGGTGATTATGTTAGTTCACATGACGATATATTTCACAAATATAGATGATATCAGTCCAACACGGTGTTTATAATATTCAGGGAAATATTGGCGGTCCTGTTCCCGGGATTGAAAATTTAGTAAAATTTTTCATATCCGGAAGATATAATTATGATGAGGGTTATATTTATGGTCAAAGGGTTTTTAATCCATCCGATTCTTCCAATTTCTCTGCAAATAATTCTGCTGACTGGTATGTCGGTTCCACGGGTGACAGTTCCTATGTACCGATGAATTTCAACAGGAGATTATCCTTACAAGGTAAATTGGCTCTTAATGTCGGCGGGGGGAAAGGAATTGTATTCACCGGACTTTACCAGGATAATGAATACAAGGATTATAATCATCTTATATCAACTCAATCCTGACGGCGATTATACTAAATATCAAAAAAGTTATTTAGGCATTGCAAGTTATACATTGCTGTTTAGTAACTCTGCATTTATTGATTTTTCTGCTTCGGGTCTCAGGTCGGAATTTAAACAATATGTCTATGAAGATCCCTTTGCTACAACAGTTACTTACAATGGCGCAGGAGTTCCTGTGTATACCGGATACAGCTATATTAATCCGGACAGGAAGAAGGATGTAAGCGGGAATGCTTTTTTAACCGGCGGAACAGAAAACTGGCATTTCAATCATACGACAACCAGCTATACCGGAAAATCTGATTTTACATGGCAGGTTGATAATATAAATCAAATTAAAACCGGACTCGAATTCACTTATCACGATTTGGAATATGAAGATTTTCAAATAATTATTGATGCAACATCGAATTTTAAACCAACGATACCTTCAGCCGGGGCTTTTAATTTTAACACGTATCAGGCTAATCCATATCAATTCGCTTATTACATCCAGGATAAAATAGAGATTGATTATTTAATTGTTAATGCTGGTGTAAGATTCGACTATTTTGAACCTGACGGACAATATTTAAAAGATCCAAATAAAATAAATGTACTGGATGAACTTCAGCCCCCATTTCCCGATTCATTGATGGAAAAAGCTACATCAAAATATCAGTTGAGTCCAAGGATTGGATTGTCATATCCTATATCTGACAGGGGTGCAATTCATATTTCGTATGGTCATTTTTTTCAGATACCTCCATTTCGAAAATCTTTACCGTAATCCCAATTTCAGGATTCCCCTTACAGGTGACTTCCCTGAAAATATTGGCAATACAATCGGGAATACAGATCTTAAACCGCAGCAGACCATTATGTATGAAATAGGTTTGCAGCAGGCTTTAACTGATGATATTAGGAATTACGGTTACTGGTTATTATAAAGATATAAGAAACTTATTAGGCTCAGAGATTTATATTAAAAATGAATTTAGAAAATTCAGCAAGCTTGTAAATAAAGATTATGGTTCAGTAAAAGGAATTACCCTGTCATTCGAAAAGAGATTTACTTCCGGTATAGGTGCAACGTTAGATTATACTTTCCAGGTTGCAAAAGGAACTGCATCTGATCCTAATGCCGCATTTAATAATGCACAGGCAAATCCGCCTATCCAGGAAAACAAGCAGCTTGTCCCTTTAGACTGGGACGGCACTCATACTCTTAGATTTACTTTAACACTGGGTATACCGGATGATTACATTGCAAGTTTTATCGGGCGGCTCGGATCAGGTCTGCCTTATACACCATCTCTGCAAAATCAGCGGACAGGACTTGAAAACAGCGATAATAAACCGGGTTATTTCGGTGTGGATTTTTATTTGACAAAATATCTTCAAATAGCCGGTGTGAATTTTTCAGTATTCGCCAAAATTTATAACCTTTTTGATACACTTAATGAACTTAATGTTTTCGGTGATACCGGAAGAGCAGGATATACATTAGAACTTACAAGAAATCAAACTCCACCAAGAGGTGTAAATACAACTCAGGAATTTTTTACCAGACCCGATTTTTACTCAGCACCCAGGCAAATCATTATAGGGGCTGATTTTTCATTTTAGATGATGGGAGTATAAATGTTGATAAAAAGAATTACTTCAAGTTTCATAATTCTGGTTGTGATAATATTTTTTATCAATTCTGATTTTATCATCAGTCAGAGGATAGTCGATAAAAATAAAGGCGACCACAATGAGACAAGAAAAGGATTTATGGATGGTAATCTTGCGGCAACTGTGTATTATAATTTCGGAGAAATAGCAGATTGGGAAAATGAACCAAGCAGGAGTGGCGTATGGCCCAAGGGGACCAATCATACCTATGTAGATGGAGTTGCAATAATTGTTCAGGCTGAAGCTATCAGACCCGGCCGGTAATATAATACATCCGCTTGAATCTAATTACTATGAATTTACCCGTTACGATCCTGCAACAGGAGTAACTTATGGCTGGTGGCCTTTGCCGGGATACTCTAATCCTTTTAGCAGCTCTCCTGCCCGAAGCGACGATCCAGCCACCTGGCCTTCTAACTGGCCGGATAGACCAGCCGATTGGGATAATAACTGGAATGGATTTTTTGGTAAGGGCGTTTTTAATGCTGATGTAGAAACTTACTTTGTATTTGATGATAATGAAGACAGAGAATATCTGTTAGAGCATAACTTTACTCCTGATGCTGATGATCCCTCAAGAGGAGGATTAGGAATGCAGGTCAGGGCACGGGGTTTCCAATGGTCTCAGGTTTTAGCTGAAGACGCTATTTTCTGGTATTATGAAATAACGAATATGGGCACGTACGATTATCAAAAAACTTTATTTGCCCAGTATGTTGATTGGGGAATTGGCGGTCACGACAATTCTTCAAATAATGCTGGTGATTATAATGAATTATTAGATATGTCCTATTCCTGGTCAACTGTTCCCTATGGAAGCCCGGGAAACTGGAGCCCTGTTGGATATGCCGGATATGCATTTCTTGAAAGCCCGGGTGTTCCTGATGACAATATTGACAATGATGCAGATGGCCCTACTGACGAAAAGCGTGACAACCTGCCGGTTTCTTTTATCAATAATCCTAATGAAGATCCGTTTCTTAGAAATCCTTTTCAGGACACTACGAAATTTTCGGAATTTTATGGCTATTCCTGGGGGCCTCACTGGGATGCAGATGAAAACGCTAATTGGAGATCATATTTTGATCAAAATGAAAATGGTCAATGGGATGAAGGTGAATTACTCCGGGATGATGTCGGGACTGACGGAATAGGTCCTTTTGATGAAGGTTATTCTGGTCCGGATATTGACGGAACTGAAGGTAACGGAAGGCCTGATCAGGGTGAACCAAATTTTGGTATTCTGGACAAAGATGAATCTGATCAATTAGGATTAACAGGATTTGCAATTTATGCTGTTCATTTGTACGAATTGGATAATGATGAAGAAAACTGGCAAGTGCTTTCAGCTTTGCCTTCTCCTCACGGTCAAACCCTTGTTGGAGTTAATCTTGCTAATTATTTCTCAAGTTATCTTTTTAGTATGTTGGGAAGGAATACATATTCCACAGTAACGGGACAAACTGAGGAGGCAGGTGAAACGGAAAGATTTTCAATGTCGATGATCTTTGGGATTAACACGGATGATATCTTCAGAAGAAAGAAAACTGTTCAGCAAATCTATAATGCTAATTACCGTTTTGCCAAGCCGCCCGAGAAACCTATATTAACTGCCGTGCCCGGTGATGGCAAAGTGACTCTTTATTGGGATGACCGGGCAGAAACAACTTTCGATCCATTTTATCAGACACTAAACTTTGAAGGTTATAGAGTTTACCGATCCACGGAACCAAACTTTCTTGAGAACAAAATTATAACAGATGCATATGGTAAACCGGTATACAGATCACCGATTGCCCAGTTTGATTTAATAGATGGTGTAAAAGGACTCCATCCAATCGATGTAGAGGGAGCAAAATTTTTTCTAGGGAATGATTCGGGTATTAAACATTCTTTTATAGATACAACTGTACAAAACGGCCAAACATATTATTATGCTATTGCTGCATATGATAAAGGATTTGAAACCGTAACCATTGAAGGAAATATTGAGGGTATTCCTCCTTCAGAAACAACCACAATTCTCAAGAAGGATATTAATGGAAATATAACCACTGATATTAATACAGCTGTAATGACTCCAAGGGCACCGGCTGCAGGTTATATAGCACCGGAAATACAATCATTTGAAGGAAGTGGTCCTGGTACGGGTGAAATTTCAATTTCCATACTAAATCCTGATTCCGTAAAAGAATTTAATACTTATCGGCTGGAATTTTTTGATGACGAACCATACCATAATTCAGCACACCCTGAATATTCCATAATAAATGTAGTGCCAGGTGATACTTTGTTGAATTTACGGACTATAAGCGGGATTAATGAACAGACTCCGATAGTTGATGGTTTTGCAGTTAATATTACCAGTGATACACTCGTAACAATTGATTTTGGTAATTCCGGCTGGGTTACGGGGAGCAGTAATTATATTGTTCAGCTGGGTTTTGATCCCAGGTATGCGGCTGCATATCAAGGGAAAAAAATAGATTATCCTGCTGACTTTGAAATTCATTTTACTGAACCAGGGCAGGGAGATTTATCATTTCCCGCAACCAGCTTTAGTCAGCCAATTCAGTCAAATATTACAATTAAAAATATCACAGAGGATACAGAGCATTTCCAATTCATCTTTCGTGATGCAAATGCCGATCAGGTTTTCAACGACAGCGATGCTATATTTTTTGTCTTCGGTGATTCATTGGGAAAACAGGCAACTAATTTTTCAAATCTGCACGTAAGCTGGTCTGTTAGCTTAATTAAAGATACATCAATTGCCGAAGTTGATCAAAGACCACCGCAAGTTGGAGATGTTTTTAAATTTGTCAATACAAAACCATTCAGAGAAGGTGAGTTTTATGAATTTACTACCAAAGCTCAGGGTTTAGATAAGTCTAAGGCTCAGTCTGAATTAGCTAATATTGCTGTCGTTCCCAACCCTTATGTCGGTGCAGCCTCATGGGAACCCCTATCAACTGAAGTTGGAAGAGGTGAGAGAAGAATATTTTTTATTCATTTACCAAATGAATGCACAATTAGAATTTATACCATCAGCGGAAAGCTTGTTGATACGATTGAACACTCCAGTACCATTGCGGATGGACAGGAAGGCTGGGATCTGGTTTCAAAAGATGGAATGGATATAGCTTTCGGCGTATATATCTTTCACGTTGACGCACCGGGAATTGGTGAACAAATTGGAAAGTTTGCAATTGTGAAATAATGAAATCCTTAAATTTATTGCAAGAGGACGTTATGTATTTTATTACTCGTGCAAAAATATTTTTATTACTAATGCTTATGTCGGGGATTCCGAATCTCTATGCGCAAAATGTATCGAAGACCGGTACAACTGCCGCCTCCTTTCTAGAAATAGGGGTTGGTGCAGCTGCAAATGGGATGGGAGGGGCCTTTGTCGGCCTCGTTAATGATGCTTCAGCTTTATACTGGAATGTTGGCGGGATTGCTGCACATACTCAATATGAAGTAATATTAGCACATACCGATTGGATAGCAGACACAAAATTTGATTATGCGGGTTTGATTCTACCCTTAGGAGATTTCGGAAATTTAGGATTTAGTTTTACCTCCCTTTCGATGGATGATATGAAAGTGAGAACCGTAGAGCAGCCGGAAGGAACAGGTGAAAATTTTAGTGCTGGCGATCTTGCTATTGGTCTTTCATATGCAAGATTCCTGACTGAGAGATTTTCTGTTGGTATAACAGCTAAATATATTAAACAAACTATCTGGCATATGAGCTCATCTGCATTTGCAATTGATGCCGGTACTGTTTTCAGGACTGATCTCCTGGGGGGAATGACAATAGGTGCTGTATTATCAAATTTTGGAACCCCTATGCGTCTTGAAGGAAGGGATGCAAGATACTTTATCCGGGTAGATGAAACGAAACAAGGTTCAAATGAGAATATTCCTGCTAACATTGAATTAGATTCCTGGGATTTACCGCTTTATTTCCAGATTAGGTGTTTCATCTCCTGTTGTTAATTCTGATGATTATAAGCTTATTGTCTCTGCCGATGCTTTAGTACCAAATAATGATTACCAGAGTTTAAATGTCGGTGCTGAATTTTCATTTATGGGTTATTTATCACTCAGAGGAGGTTATAATTCATTATTCCTACAGGATGCTGAAGGCGGGTTATCACTCGGTGTGGGTGTAAATTCGAAAATGCTTTTAAGCACAGCTGCGGTTAATTTTGATTATGCTTACAGAGACTTCGGACGATTAACAAATGTACATAATTTTTCGTTAGGTATAAAATTTTAATAATTATGTTTTGAAATTTTTCTTCACAGTTTCTATAATATAACATTGAAGACATTCGTATTCCTTTTACTACTGTTAAATTTAAGCGACAGCTTTTCTCAGGACCTGTTTACTGAAACAAATCAGAATAATATTAATAAAGAAGAAATTGTTGCACAGGTTGATACAATTAATATTACTGCAGAAGAATTTTATTACAGCTATGAATTTGGTCCTGCATTTCCTAAAAGGAAACAGAAATTCCAAAGAGATACATCTAAACTATCATCATCAATGAAAAACTTCTTGCACTGGAGGGATATGAAGAGGGCGTTTTAGATCAGGATTATAAAAGGGGAATATTTAGTGATATCGAATCTGATTTAGCCGCAGAAGAATTATTCAAAAAAGAGATACTGCCAAAGGTGGAGATAAGTGAATCTGAAATTGATAAAGTTATAGAAAAGAAACTTATCGAATATGAAATCAGATGGCTATACACCGACAGCAAGCAGTCTATTGAAGATTATTTTATAGAATTAAGAAACATAGAATTCATTTGATTCTCTTTTTCATGCCCAATTAAATGATTCGGTTTTAGCTGATGATAGAGAGATGAAAAGCAGTCTATATAATATTTATCTGAAAAATCCCATCTTTGCACAAATTCTCGACACCTTAAAAGCAGGAAATATTTCTGCCCCTATTCATACTGATGACGGCTGGTATATAATTAAGATTGATAATATTTGGAAAAATTTAATTACTACTGAATCTGAGCAAAATAAACTTAGATCTGAATCTATTGAAGCACTTACAAAAAGTAAAATGGCAGATTTTATCAGATCAATATGTAAAAAGTTTATTTGACAGTGAAAAACCCATTATTAAAACGAGATGCATTTAATATTCTCAGATCCTATGTAGGGAAATTCATTCTTTCACCTGAAAAATATTCTGAGTGGGGTCTTGACAGCAAATTAGATTCGGCATTAAACAATCTGGGAATTAATAGTAGATTCCAAATATCCCGGTATTTCTTTAGTAACCGGTACCAATCATAATTACTCAATAGATGAATTTATCATATGGTACCGAAACAGGGAACAGTACATTAAATTTTTGAAAAATGATTTAACTGAATTTTCAAAATCTTTGGAAAATTTAATATGGGTTATGGTAAGGGACAAACTGTTGATGGATTCAGCTGTAAAGAAAGGATATGATGAAGTTCCCTGGGTAAAAAAACAATCAGATTGGTGGAAAGATAAAATAGCTTATAGTGCATACAGAAATGAATTGGCAAATCAGATCACATTGAAATCAGATGAAATGAATCTGTTGGAGAACAAGAAGTATTCCGAGTCGGAAATAATGAGCGAAATACTTTCAGAAAAAATTCTTCATAAGATTCTTGAATTGAAGAAAAAATATAAAATCAGCATCAATGAAGATGTACTCAGTAAAATAAAAGTATCATCTGAAAATGATAAAAAGGCTATTGATATGTATATCGTAAAGAGGGGTAATCTGATCCCAAGGTTAGCCTTTCCTTCGATCGATAATGATTGGGCCAGCTGGGAATGAATAATATATTAAAATATTGTTATGCTGGTGTTGCTTACTAGCATTTTAACCGGCTGCAGCAGAACTAATAAGGATTCCCGTGATGAAATTTTATACTGGTGTTCTAATAATATCGATGAAATAAAGTTCGCCAAAGAAAGTACAGATGAATGGAACATGAATAACCCCCGGGATCAGGTAAAATATCAACCTGTTCCGGAAGGACGATCAAGCGAGGAAATTATACTGGCAGCGGTTGTAGGTAATACAACCCCTGATATTTATTCCAATATGTGGCAGGGAGATGTTGAAGCGTATGCCCAGGCAGGTGTTTTAGTTGCCTATGGATTCACTTAAAGGGATTTCTTGATTTTCTTTATGATCGCTGCGATAGTGCCGTTATTGAGGAAATCAAATCACTTGATGGTCATATTTATCAGATACCCTGGAAAATTAACCCGATTATGCTGATTTATAATGTTAACCTTCTAAATGAAGATTGGGTCTAGCATAATCCACCCAGGACATACAGTGAATTTTTCAATGCACTCACAAAAATTTCAAAAAGATTTTGATGGCGACGGATATATTGACAGATGGTTCGGGTATTCGGAAGTAATTGTTACCTGGTGGCAAAGGTTCTTTGATTTTTATCCGCTATATCTTGCTGCTTCCGGTGGTGCGCCCTTAGTAAAGGACAATAAGGCAGTTTTTAACAATAAATAGCTATTGATGTATTCAGATTTCTTCAGACTTTATACAAGAAAGAATATTTTGCAAAGGAACAGTTATCCGCCAGACAGGATGTCTTTCTTGCATGGCATAATTGCAACACGCTTTACCGGGCCCTGGGAAATAGCCCACGCTGAAAAATTTAAGCCGGAAGGTTTTGAGTATGAATACACTTTTATGCCCGTTCCTGACGGACACAAAGGACCTGTTTACACTTATGGTGATCCCAAAAACATAGTAATTTTTAAAACCTGTAAAGATCCTTTGTCAGCCTGGAATTTTATTAAAACAATGATTGCTAGCTCCGGAGATTTACGTCTCTTAAAAATTACAAATCAGCTTCCAAGGAGAAGAAATCTTAAGTTCAGATCCTTTTTTTCAGGAATATTTCGACAGCAATCCAAAAATGAAGATCTTTGCTGAGCAGTCAAAATATGTAAGAGGGACGGATGCTTCACCTGTACTGAAAGAAGTTTTTGACCTTATATCGCAGGAATATGAAGCTTGTGTAGTTTATGGTGAAAAAACTCCCGAGCAGGCTCTAAAAGATGCATCAGATGCTGTTAATTTATTATTTCTGAAATAGAGCATTTAGAAGTGACAAATAGAAAGAAAATATTGCCCTACCTCCTGGTTTCTCCATATATAATTCATTTTTTTCTTTTTGTCGCATTTCCCGTTGTCTTTTCTGTAATACTTACATTCCATAAATGGAATATAATCTCGCCGATGGAGTACTCCGGCCTCAGTAATTATATAACTTTATTTAACGATGAAACTTTCTTAAAGTCTATCGGGAATACATTAATATTTTTAGTCATTCATATACCTCTTCAGATAATAGTGGCTTTGTTTCTTGCTGAAATATTAAATCAAAAAATTAAATTCAAGAGGACTATTCAGAGGGGCTTTTTTTCTCCCGGTAATTGTTTCAGGAGTTGTAGTTTCAATTTTATGGCAGCAATTATACGGGTATGATACAGGGTTACTAAACAGACTTCTAACTCAGATCGGGCTAGACAAAGTCGGATGGTTAACAGATCCTAATGTTGCTATGACCTCAATTGCATTAATGGCAACTTGGAAAAATGTTGGACTTTACATTATTCTTTTTTTGGTTGGACTCCAGACTGTTCCGACTCAATATTATGAAGCTGCTGATCTTGAAGGTGCAACACATTTACAAAAATTCTTCAAAATTACTTTGCCAATGATAAACCCGACCATTTTTATGGTTGTCATTCTTTCAACAATCGGAGGATTTTCATTATTTATCGAACCGTATATAATGACAGGCGGCGGTCCTTTGAACAGTACTATGTCTGCTGTTCTTTATATTTATAAACAGGGTTTCTTCTATTATCATATGGGATATGCTGCAACATTAGGTTTGTTCTTTGCCTTTATAATTCTTGGCTGTGGTTATGGTTCAAAGAAAATTTATTGAGAAAGAACATTGAAAAGATTAAAATCAATATTGTTTTATACTGCTCTTAGCTGTAAGTGCCTTGATTATTTGTTTACCCGTTCTATTGGATGGTGATGGGTTCTGTTGCACCGGAAAATGAGATTAGGTAACCTAACTTTTTTACCCGAATCACTTACCTTAAGCAGTTATTCTCAGATGCTTGATAAGATACCGATAGGCGGAGCCTTTTTTAATAGTCTTATTGTTGCTTCTTCTATTACGATAGGTGTTCTGATTTTTGGCTCTATGATCGGTTATGCATTATCCAAACTTGTATTTAAAGGAAGGGATTTAATTTTTTACATAATAATTTTTACGATGACATTGCCTTTCCAGATTACTCTAATTCCTCAATATATAATTATGGTAAAGTTTGGATGGATCGATACCTATCTGGCTTTAATTGTCCCCTATCTGATAAATGCATTAAGCATAATTATGTTCAGACAATATTTTAAATCCATTCCTGACAGTTTAATTGATGCTGCCAGAATTGATGGATGTAATGAGATGCAGATAATATTCAGGATACTCTGGCCAAATTCAATGCCAGCAATAATTACAATCGGAATAATAACTTTTATGGCTTCCTGGAATGAAGTACTTATGGCCGTTAATTGTAATACGGGATGAAAATTTAATGACAATGCCGCAGCTTGTTACCTTGTTTGCAGTCGGCGGAAGAGCAGAATCTCAACTAGGAGTTAAGCTTGCATCGGCAGTGGTATTAGCCTTACCGATAGTGCTGGCATATCTGTTCTTCCAGAAATATTTTATACAAAGTATGGCGTCGACCGGAATTAAAGAATAAAGAATGCAATTTTATATTACAAATATTAAGGCAAATTACTTTTTTCAAGTTACAGTGCTGCCTGTCTTATTATTTCTCATATTTTCTGGCAGGATCTTTGGACAAGATCCATCAACTGCAGGGTCTTTGGTAAATACTTCTCACCTTGATGCACTCTATGAAGAAATTAATGTTAATGAAAGTAAAATGGGGATAATTCATATCTATAGTGATTATCCCGATTACAAATGGATAGGTGATGATGATGAGGGAATAGCGTGTGTAGATGATGTTTCCCGTGCTGCAATATTTTACATAAATGATTATTCAGCAAAGAGCGATACGGCATCCTTGAATAAGTCCGAACAACTGATCAGATTCATTCTCTATATGCAGTCGGATAATGGCTATTTCTACAACTTTATCTTTAAAGACCATTCAATCAATAAAGATCATAAAAACAGTCTTGCCGGACCGAACTGGTGGAGCTGGCGTGCAATGCAGGCCTTGGCTTTAAGCTATAATACATTTAAGGAAACAAATCCTGAATTATTAGCAGAGATTAAAACAGCATTGCAATTATCAATAGAAGCTTCAAAAAAATCGCTCCCGGAAAACACAATAATCCAGATTATAAATGGTATAGAATTCCCTTCCTGGCTGCCTGCAGGAACTGCCTGTGATCAGGCTTCTGATCTTGTGCTGGCTTTAGTTCAGTACCATAAGGATACGGGGGATTCAACCGTTATTGATTTGATAAACAGCTTATGTGACGGTATTCTGCTTATGCAGAAAGGCACCGCTTCCGGTATCCCCTTTTGCGCATTTCTTAGCTGGCAGAACACCTGGCACGCTTACGGTAATGTGCAGTCATATGCTCTTTTGAAAGCTTATGAAGTATTGAAAAGAGATGACCTTAAAGCTGCAGTATTGAATGAAATTAATGTTTTCTATCCCTACCTGCTGAAGGAAAGATACTTAAGCAGCTTCACAATCAATAAAGAAGAAAAATCGTTCATCTTTTCTGAGACTATGAATTTTCCCCAGATTGCTTATAACTTCCGACCGGTTATCTATGCTTGTTTCGAAGCATTTAAATTAACCGGGGATTCAGTTTATATAATGAGAGCCATAGATTTTTCTAAATGGTTCTTCGGTCATAATGCACCCGGTCAACAGATGTATGATCCTACCAACGGCAGATGTTTTGACGGGATCGATTCGGCAGGTAAGGTGAACTTAAATTCAGGCGCGGAATCTACAATCGAAGCCCTGCTTTCAATGCAGATGCTGGAGCAGTACCGGATCGAATTGAATAACTTAAATAACAAGGAATAACTTTATTTATAACAGATCTATATGGAAATTAAAAGATTACCGCTCCATCTGAAACCCGAACCAGGTAAAGTTCTCCTTAGACCTTTCCAGCCTTCTGAGCAGCAGGTAAAGAATATAATTGCAAGAATATTAACTCTCTCAGAGGCTGAGGTATCGGAAGAGTACAAAAGGGTTATTAATGAATTCAAGGAAAGACACAGAAACATTGAATATAAGTTTGCAAAGAGATTTGATCAGGTATCGGACTATTTGGAAAAAAGTCTTGAGATCAGTAAACAAAGGAAATATCTTCTGGGTGCTTCACTTTCAATGGAATACTCTGTTGAATCAACCGCCCTGTTTAATCCCTCAATTATTTGGCATCCGGATCAGACTGATCTTCCTGCAGGAAGCAAGCGATTTATTATCAGCCTAAGGGCTACGGGGGAAGGGCATATCTCATCAATTGTATTCAGGAGTGGTGTACTTGATTCCAATAATATTTCTATTGAACAGTCCGGGAAGTATATCAGCAATCCTGATAGAATAGAAATTTCACATATCAGGAAGGAAATATTCTTAAAGAAAATGACTGAATCAGGTGCTCCATCCAATCTGACAGAAAAAATAACAGCAGGGTTAGGGAGCACATTTAACGTGAAGGATCTTGAACTACACTTAAACTCAAAGGCATCAGGATCAAAGGATGATAAGCAGTGGGCCGAAATCATACTTTCTATTGTACGTTCAGAATATGAGATTTACTACAGTGCGAAAGAGCCTTTGGCGGAAAGGATTATTTTCCCAACAAGTAATGCAGAATCAAATGGAATTGAAGATGCACGATTTGTACAATTCAAAGATGATAACGGAAACATCAATTATTACGGCACCTACACAGCTTACAATGGAGTCAGAATACAACCCCAGCTGGTTGAGACAAACGATTTTATTCATTTTAAAATAGGCAAGCTGTTTGGTCCTGAGATAAAGAATAAAGGAATGGCAATATTTCCCCGGAAAATAAACGGCCAATATGCAATGCTTTCCAGACAGGATGCCGAAAATAATTATATAATGTTTTCGGATGATATTCATTTCTGGAAAGAGAAAACACTGCTGACGAAGCCTGCCTTCACCTGGGAGCTTGTTCAATCAGGAAATTGTGGTTCTCCTATAGAAACCGAAAAAGGCTGGCTTGTTCTCACACACGGAGTAGGACCCGTAAGGAAATACTGCATCGGAGCTATGCTGCTTGATATAAATGATCCAACAAAGGTAATCGGGCGTCTCAAGGAGCCTCTGCTTTCCCCGAATGAAAATGAACGCGAAGGGTATGTCCCTAACGTTGTCTATAGCTGCGGAAGCATAATTTATAACGACGAGTTAATCATTCCATATGCAATGTCGGATTATGCCAGCGGCTTTGCAAAAGTTAAAGTAAAGGATCTGTTACAAGAACTTAAACCTGACTAAAATTATTATTATGAAATTTTTAATAAATACCTTATTACTCTCTTTACTGATTTTATGCTTCTTCAGCTATACCCTCAGCAGCACTCAGGTTCATATAACCCTGATGTACTGAAAGTTAACTTCAAAGGAGATGCAAAAATCGAGGTGGGCGGTCCCTATGTAGGAATTGAAATGCACCACAGTTCCCCGCTGCTCCAGAGGGTAAGCTTTTTTTATCCGGCTGCAAATAGTCTTGATGAAAGTACTGACTATTGGAAAAGAGATACTTCATTTGTTATGCAGCTGGGAATAAAAGTTGGAGATAATAAAAAGGAAATCATAAAACCCGGGCCTTTCCCGTTTATTCTAACCCCCTATTCTGTAGAATTTTCTAAGAGCGATTCTGTAAAATCCATAAATATTTCTTACAGGTTTACAAAAAATAAACCTGCAATGGTTATCCGGTTCGAAATAAAGAATGAATTGAAAACCCCGGCAGTATTTGAATTCTATTCCCATCTGGAAACCGCTCTGAGAACAAGTCATACTTTTAAGCTTGTTGAGAAAGCCTGGACTGAATATGACCAGACCCATTCTGCCATATATACCAATTTTGACGACCCCGGAACTCAATCCGCTCAGATCTTTGTAGCTAATGCCGGTGATAAACCAACAGCGTTTAATACGAGAAGCAGTTTGACGGGTTTAATGAACCCTGACAGCAACTGGTGGGAACAGCAGAATGTAGAATCTAAAAATAATTTGACAGCAAAGGATAATCCGGCCAGACCTAATGCTGAATTTTTATATCGAAAAGAACTAGAGCCCGGCGGGTCGATGGTAATCATCCAAATTGTCGGTTCCTGTAAACAATCGGAAGGCAAAGAATTTGTAAGTTATTTAGTTGAGCATTATAACGAAGAAATTAATGCTTACGAAAACTCCATCCTTCAGAAAATTTCGGGCGAAACAGAAATCATATCAGGAGATACGGTAATCGACCAATCAATTGCCTGGGCGAAAGGAATTCTGGAGGCAAATACACATTACCTCGATAATGAATTTGTACCTATGCCCTGTCCTGCCGAGTATAATTTCTATTTTACGCACGATGTGTTAAAGACAGACCTTGCAGCTGTCAATTTTGATATCAGCAGGGTTAAGAGGGATCTGGATTTTATTATCAGGCACGCCAGTAAAGACAGGATAATTCCGCACGCTTACTACTGGAAGGACAGTGTCTATCAGACAGAATTAGCCGATCACGATAACTGGAATAACTTCTGGTTCATCATTTGTGCGGGCAGCTATCTCCGGCACTCAGGTGATACAACATTTCTAAGAACATTATATCCGTATATCCAAAAGAGTCTGAATCAGGCATTATTAACAAAAGGTCCGGATGATCTGATGTGGTCTAACAGACCCGACTGGTGGGATATCGGAAAGCTTTACGGCTCAAAGTCCTATATGACAATACTGGCAATAAAAGCAATAAGAGAATACTTGTTTATTTCCACTATGCTCCGAAAGTGATCAGGAAAACCTGGCTGCCCTGGAAGGTACTGCCGCTAAGATGCAGCAGCAATTGAATACGAAACTCTGGGATGACAATCTTAAATATCTGATCAACTATTATGAACCTGGTAAGCCCGACCATCATTACTATATCGGACCGCTCCTTGCAGCGCATTATGATATTCTGGATAAATCAAAAGTAAATGATTTGGTTACTACTGCAGGTAATAAGCTTCTGGATAAAAATACGGGAGTTTATGATGCATTCCCTATGGATTTTGATGAGTTAGGAGACTATTTACACTTTGCAGGTAATGAAGCAGGTGATAAATTCTTTTATGCTAACGGCGGGATATGGCCCCACGGTAACGCCTGGTATGCGCTGGCATTAATGGCAGATGGGAAAAAACAAGATGCATTTGAATTTATTAAAAGAATAATGACAGTAAAGGGAGTAATGGCAGGTCCCAACGGACAGCCCGCAATGTATGAAGTCCGCAACGGGAACTATAATGACAAAACCGTTTACGGCACTGTTGATAAACCATCTTTCCTATGGGCCGGCGGATGGTACCTATATTCACTTTATCATCTGTTTGCTGTTGAAGAGAATGAATGGAATATCAGCCTTTCCCCATTTAATCCTAATCCAAATAAACCGGTACTGCTTGATATGTACATTTCAGGTAATAAGACAAGAATTACAGTTAGCGGGGAGGGGCACCTATATAAATAGAATAATCTGCGATGGGAAACTAGTAAACAGCGCAGTTTTACCTTCGTCTGCAGATTATGAAAATATTGAATTGGTATCAGGAATCCCCGATAGTCCTTACCTTGAAAGCTGCAGATCTTCTTTAAGTACCGCGGTGTATGATCCCGGATCCAGGACACTATCTCTTGAGTTAAAGAGCTTTACCGGACATAATGATGAAGTCACAATTGTCTCACCGTCAGAGGTATCGAATGTGTTTATGGATAATGCTCCTCTATCAGGAAAGATCAAAACAGAGAATGTGAATAATGTTAGGATTATAAAATTCCCGTTCGTACATAATTCATCCTCAACCAGTCTAAAGGTTGTATTTAAATAGCTTACAATTGAATGAATAAAAAATATTATCTGAATAATAACTGGCAGTTCAGACTAACAGATGTTCCTGCTCCTGAAAGTGCCCTAAAAGAATCTTTGACAGATAAATGGTATCCGGCTGAAGTTCCGGGTACCCTTCATACTGATCTCTTCAGATCAGGCTTGATTGAAGACCCTTTTAATGAACAAAATGAATTTAAGCTGGAATGGATCTCACGAAGCGGCTGCATTTACAGGACTGAATTCAACTACCCCGGACCCGTTAACAGGAACTCCAATATAAAACTGGTACTTGAAGGATTAGATACAACAGCAGAGATTTACCTGAATTCAAAACTCGCCGGCAAAGCTGATAATATGTTCTTAAAATATGAATTTAATGCTGCGCCATTATTGGTTCATGGAAATAATATACTTGAAGTACATTTTACTTCTCCTGTTGAGTACAGCAAAAAAACAGAAAAAAGATACGGCAGATTGTATGCTGCTCTAACTTCATACCGTGTGTATATCCGGAAGGCACAATACTCATTTGGATGGGACTGGGGTCCTTCTTATCCAACTATGGGTATATGGCGTCAGGTGTATTTACTTGAGGAAGACAAAGCAGTTATACGCTCAATTCAATTTAACACTGATAAGTTATTTACTAACCGGGCAATTCTGAATATAAATTTCGACATATACTACAAGTACCAGGGAAGAACTAAAAGGAATAATCTCTTTAAAGAATGCAGAACAGGAATTCACAAAAGAGATAAAAATCGATGGGCAGGATAATTATAAAATAAAATTAAAAGTACCTGATCCAAAACTATGGTGGCCGAATGGTGAAGGTGAACAGAATCTTTATGAATTAAGTATCCGGGTTGTGGATCAATCGGGTAATGTACTTGATGAAAAGACTAAAAAGGTCGGGATCAGGACAATTGAACTTCAATTGAAGGCAAAGGGAAGATCGACTTTTCGCTTCGTAGTTAATAAACAGACCAATTTATGCAAAAGGGATGAACTGGATACCGGGAGATTCTTTCCTTCCAAGGGTAACTAAAGAAAAATACCGGAAGCTTTTAACGTATGCCAGAACTGCCAACGCTAATATGATAAGAGTATGGGGGGGCGGAATTTATGAAGATGATGAGTTCTATAATCTGTGTGATGAGCTTGGTTTGCTTGTATGGCAGGATTTTATGTTTGCCTGTGCTGCCTATCCGGAACATAAACAATTCTTAAAATCTGTAACCAAAGAGATCACTCAGAATGTTGAACGCTTGAGCAATCATCCCTGTATTGCAATCTGGTGCGGCAATAATGAAAATGAATGGATTTGGCAGCAATCCAAACATAGCTCATATAAGAAAATGCCGGGCTATAAAATATTTCACAAACTCATACCGAAGCTGATGAATGAACTTGATCCGGGCAGACCTTACTGGCCGACTTCACCTTTCGGATTTGATGATGACCCGAATTCACAGACAAGCGGAAACCGGCATCAATGGAACATATGGAGTAACTGGGTAGATTATTCTAAGGCTGAAAATGACAACAGTCTTTTTGTAACCGAGTTCGGTTTTCAGGGACCTGCAAATATTGATACATTCAATAAATACATACCAGCCCCAAAAAGAAAAATTCAGAGTGCACTTTTGAGTATTACAATAAACAGATCGAAGGTCCCGAGAGAATTATCCGTTTTCTGGCAGCTCATTTACCCTCTGAGTCTTGAATGGGAGGACTTTATTTACCTCGCCCAGCTTAACCAGGGACTAGCCCTTTCAAAATGTATCGAACACTGGAGAACAAACGGCGGGGTAACAAACGGCTCAATTATCTGGCAGTTAAATGATACCTGGCCGGTTACCAGCTGGTCATTAATCGATTCTGAATTAAATCCCAAGATGGCGTACTACTTTGTTAAGAAATATTTTTTCTAAATCAATATTATATTTCAGCAAAATCCGATAAAGGACTTAACATTAATTTACTCGAATGAAGGGAGCAGATTAGAGGGAAAGATTAAAATAATAGTAATTGATTTAAGCAACGGGCAATATCTTTTGAAAGCTTCGAAGACATCAATATCGAAAGGAAACAAATATTCTACTCTCCATTCACTGCAGCTAAATGAATTACCTGAACATAAGAACTGGATAATCATTTCAACATTATATGATTCGCAGGAGAACATCCTCCATCGCAACTATTATTTAGAAAAAGAGTGGAAGCATACTGAGCTTCCTGAACCGGGAATATCTTCTACAATTAATCAAAAGTGCAGACTCTGTTTATTTATCAATCTCAGCTAAGATGCCGGCATTCTTTATTGATGCTTATCATCCCGGTGCTATCTTTTCAGACAGGGGATTTACTCTCCTGCCGGGAGAAGAAAAGATAATAGAAATACTTAATATGAAAGATTAAGAAATTCAGGGAGAGTGACATTAAGATTTTCTCACTTAATAATTATCTGCTGAATAAATGAAACGGCAAATTCCTAATATTGTAAAAGTCTTATGCTATGCAGTTTTAATTCTAACATTCTTTTCAGTATTTCAAATTCATCCGCAGCAGATAAACATTAACAGAATTGAGCAAATGACTAATATGCCGGTACCATATGAAATGAGAAACTGGAAACAGACAGCACAAGGGTATGACAATTTTATTTTTAATCTGAATCTGACTGGTCAGTATCTTCCCTTGATCTGGCTTAATAATAATACTATTAATTATCCTGAACATAACAGCTTCGGACTGCATACTGTCGTGGGTACAACTGCCCCATCTTCTTCCGAAGCAATAAACCTCCTCCCTGCAGTTGTTGGAGCAACCCTGTCGGGAATAGATAAGAGTAACCAGAATGGATACAACTGGGTCCTGATGTGCGAGGAATATTTCAACAAGGCTAATAATGCAGATGTTTATTTAAATCATCCTAACGGAAGCAATTGGGATGACTGGTGGTACGATATAATGCCTAATGTTTTCTTTTATCAGCTTTACGATCAATACCCTTCCACAGGTGATTTCCAGAACCAGTTTAATAAGGTTGCCCAGCGCTGGCTGGCAGCAGTATCTGTAATGGGAGGCAGCACTACTCCCTGGACAGTCCCTTATATGAACTACCGTGCATTTAACCTGATGACAATGACTCCCTACGCATCCGGAGTTGTTGAACCTGAAGCCGCAGGAGCTTTAGCCTGGATTTTCTACAACGCATATACTGAAACGGGGAATGAAAACTACAGGATCGGTGCAGAATGGTGTATGGAATTTCTCAATTCGCTCTCATCAAACCCGGCCTATGAGCTGCAATTATCCTACGGAGCTTATGCCGCCGCTAGAATGAATGCTGAAATAGGGACTACCTATGATATTCAGAAGATCCTGAACTGGTGCTTTGATGTAGGACCTCTCCGCCAATGGGGCTCGATAATAGGTAACTGGGGAGGCTACAGAGTTGACGGACTGATAGGAGAAGTAAACGGATCGAATGATTACGCTTTCTTAATGAATACATTTGAACAGGCAGGAGCACTTGTACCTCTTGTCAGATACGATGACCGTTTTGCCCGCGCCATCGGTAAATGGGTACTGAATGCCGCTAATGCAGCCAGACTGTTTTATCCTAACTACCTTCCTGATCAAAACCAGGACAGTGAAGAATGGGCTCACCAGTATGATCCTAATTCAGTTATCGGGCACGAGGCTCTCCGCCGGCTGCAGAATGGTAACAGTCCCTATGCAACAGGAGATGCAATAAGCGGAGGCTGGGGAATGACTAATCTTGCGTTATATGGCTCTTCACATATAGGCATATTCGGAGGGATAATAGATACAACGAACGTCCCGATGATATTAAAGCTTGATCTTCTTAAAACAGATTACTTTCATACTGCTGCTTATCCAAGCTTGCTTTATTACAATCCATATTCCGAAGACAAATCAGTTATGATAGATGTCGGCAGCGGAATGCACGATGTATATAATGCAGTAACCAATACCATTATTAAATCAGGGGTAACAGGAACAACGACAATAACTATTCCTGCAGATGCACCTGTCCTTGCAGTAATTATTCCTGCAGGAGCAGTAATAACCTATAATCTTGACAAAGCTTACGTGAACGGCATCGTTATAGATTATCTGTCGGGACAGACAGTTGCCAACTATCCCCCGAGAATTAAATCTTTAACATCAGAGAAGCAGGTTCTTATTTTTAATGATTCAACAAGGATCTACTGTACTGCTGCTGATAAAAACAATGATACTTTATCATATCAATGGTCAGTATCAGGAGGAAGCTTTACCGGGACAGGCAGCAGTATCAGCTGGCATGCTCCCTCAATCCCGGACTCATATTTAATAATATGCAGTGTAAATGATAATCACGGCGGAGTAGTCACCGATTCCATTTATCTTGATGTAGTCGAATACATCAACAACGACCCGGTAATTACAGGTATAACTGCACATCCAAGAAAGATTCATCTTGGTTCAGAATCTGAGATTACCTGTATTGCAGCTGATCCGGATGGAGATACATTAACATACAGCTGGTCATCAGTTTACGGCAGTATTTCCGGTACAGGACCAGCGGTAACCTGGACAGCCCCTCTCACCGCAGGCAATTATTATATAGCCTGCCTCGTAAATGATAACCATGGAGGAGAGGCATCCGACAGTATATCTGTATCCGTAAGGGATACCACTATTCAGCAGACAGGAGAAATGGTGGCATTCTATCCCTTTAACGGAAATGCAAATGATGAAAGCGGATACAACAATAACGGAACAGTTTCAGGAGCAGTCCTCACAGCCGACCGCTGGGGTCAACCCTCAAGCGCTTACCTGTTTGACGGAATAAATGATTACATCCGGGTGCCTAACAGCTCCAGTCTGAATTTTCAAAACTCCGTAACTATAAACTTCTGGATGACGGCTAACCAGTTTTATCCAAGAGAATCTTATCCCCTTTCGCACGGTAACTGGGAGAACAGATGGAAGATCTCAATCACTGATAATCATATTCGCTGGACAGTAAAAACCAGTTCCGGGGTAAAGGATCTGGACTCAGAAACTGAATTAGCAGAAGACAGTCTTATATAATGTTACTGCCTTATACAACGGCAGCGATTATGAGATCTACATAAACGGGGAGCTTGATGCTTTTACTACTTTTTCGGGATCAATTTTAACTACTTCAATAGATCTGATGATGGGGCAGGTGCTGCCGGGCAACAATCAATATAATTTTAATGGAGTACTGGATGATATAAGGATATATAATTATGCCCTCTCATATGGAACGATCAGAAGTCTTTATGATATTGTAACCGACATTAACGAACCGCAGAATTCAGAAGTTACAGATTACCTGCTCCAGCAGAATTATCCCAACCCGTTCAATTCACAGACTTTAATCAGATATCAGATCAAAGAAGCAGGCAAGGTTATATTAAAGATTTATGACGCGCTGGGATCTAACATCCGAACACTCTCAGATGGATACAAGGATAAAGGAGTGTATTCACAAGTGTGGGACGGCAAAGACAAATACGGCAGATATGTTGCTACCGGAATTTATTTCTATACTATAAGCGCCGGAAGTTTTATTCAGACAAAGAAAATGCTGCTTCTGAAATGAATAACTATTTCACAAAACAATCTTAAGGCACCTCAATGGCTGATGTTAAACTTGTAAACGTATCAAAAATTTATGAAGGCAAGACTCCTGCAGTAAAGGATGTAAATATATCAGTAAGTGATAAAGAGTTCTTAGTCCTTGTAGGTCCATCCGGCTGCGGCAAGTCCACCACTCTCAGAATGATCGCCGGTCTTGAAGAAATAACCTCAGGAGAGATTTATATTGATAACAAACTCGTCAACGATATTTCTCCTAAGGACAGGGACATAGCGATGGTTTTTCAGAATTATGCTCTATACCCCCATATGACTGTATTTGAAAATATGGCATTCGGACTGAAGCTAAGGAAGTTTAAAAAGGATGATATAAAAAAGAGAGTCAATGAAGCAGCAAGGATACTGCAGCTGGAATCCTACCTTGACAGGAAACCAAAAGCCTTATCGGGAGGACAGCGGCAGAGAGTAGCCCTCGGCAGAGCGATTGTCCGCCATCCTAAAGTATTTTTATTTGATGAGCCGCTCAGTAATCTCGATGCTAAACTAAGGGTGCAGATGAGGACAGAAATTGCGAAACTGCATAAGCAGCTTGAGGCAACGATAATCTATGTAACACACGATCAGACAGAAGCTATGACTATGGGAGACAGGATTGTTCTTATGAAGGACGGAATAGTTCAGCAGGTCGATACACCTCTTCATCTTTACAAGCACCCGGCTAATAAGTTCACAGCAGGATTTATCGGTAGTCCCCCGATGAACTTTATTGAGGGCACTATCCGTAATGATAAACAGTTATTATTCAAATCCAAAGATGATTTTCTGACAATAAATCTCCCTGCTTCATTAAATTCTTCTTTAAGTAATTGCATTAATTCTGAAGTAACAATGGGTATACGTCCCGAAGATATACTCCTGGAGCCGGGTAACGCTTCTTCTGTTCAAAAGTTTGATGCAGAGATAGAAGTTGCAGAGCAGATGGGAAACGAGACATACCTTTATTTCAAGAGCGGCACCTCTCAATTGATAGGAAGAGTGAGAGCAATAGAAAAACCGGAACCGGGAACCCCTCTGAACTTATATTTTAATTTAGATAAGCTGCATTTCTTTTCGAAGGAAGAGGAAGCGATTAGTTAGTTTATATCTATAGAATACAAATATTCAAAAGCTGAAACCAATCTCAAGGTTCAGGGTCTATGCTAATCAATTTTCTTTCGGGCGATTATGCTTTACAGGATTTTTATATTCGTCTAATGGCAGTTCATTGTTTATTTTATAAATTACATCATCCATTAAACTCATAAAATTATCCCAACTCATTTTACTTTCCTTGCTGAAAAAATGCCAACGGTCATTTAGCAAACCATCTTCAACTAAGAAGCGCGAGCCATGTTTATCCATCCAGGTTGCGATCGCAAGTATCTCATTATCCGGTTCATCACGATCCCACAAAGGAAATAAATAAGATTTTCCTGTTTTGTAGTCCATAGAATCCGGAACCAGTTCGTAATTACGGTAATATACTTCAAAGTTCTTATCCTTTAAGAAATCAGGCTTCCCTTTTATAATATATTCAGGTTCTAAAAGAAGATTTATTTGTCCCCAACCATCTATGGTTACAATCCTTGAGGAAATCACTTTTGCTTTCACTAAAACTGGAATTGTAACAATTGATGCTAAAAAACTCGAATGTTTTACTTCTATGAATTTTATAATGTTAAAATTAGGCTTTAGAGCAGGAGTGTTTTCCACACCATTATAAATAATCTTAATAACAGATCGGAAAGTACTATCAGGGACATTTTCCAGCTCTGTTGATCTTATATCTTTATAAGTTTCATAAACTTTTGAAAACTTAATGTAACTACCCGTTGTATCACTTGATTGTGCAAGGCACAAGAAAGGCAAAATAAGAACCAGGAAATTTATTTTAATGAACTGCATAACCTTCCATTATTTATGTAAAACAGAAATATATATATCTGAATATATAATTTGTTCAACAGAAAGTAGAGTCGTATTGAAAGTTTTTATTTAGTTAATCATGTCCGGCACTCCCCTGAACTTATATATTAACCTGGATAAACTTCATTTCTTCTCGAAAGAGGAGGGAGCAATTTCCTGAATTAAGCCTCCTATTCTATCCAGGTTTATGGATGTTATGGAACTTTAAATGATCTGCCTATAAATCTCTTTTCCAAGAGGGCATTTCAATATATCATCTTCTTTATGTTATATGAATAGCCCCGGACTTCCAGTCCGGGGTAGAGGAAACAAAAAGGATGGGCTTTAGCCCAAAGCGGGCAATCTATTCTGGGCTAAAGCCCGGATATTAAGGGGTTCCCATCCACGCGATAAATCGCGCGGCTATTCAAAAATAAATTGTATGAATGGTGATACAAAGATCCCCTCAGAAGTTCATCTAATTTAGGGGTATTATTTATTTACCGTATTAGGAAGGCCAACAGCCTTCCGCAACGCATAGCCGGATTCGCCCATACTTTTGCAAACACATTATAGCGGGCGATCGGGAGATCGTCCATGCCAATTCTGCACGATCGTACCATCGCACTATCGAATGATCGCACTTTATCATTTAAGGTACACCATCTTCTTCACATCAGAGAAAATCATATTGTTACTGTTGTCTGATACTGTAAGTCTGTAGATATATACTCCTGTTGAAATATTACCCGGCAATCTAAAATCAACTTCATAGCTCCCCGGCTGCTGCTTTTCGTTTACAAGAGTTGAGACAAGTTCTCCTTTTATATCATATATATAGAGTTTTACGTATCCCTCATCCTTAAGGCTGTAGCTGATCTTTGTGGATGGGTTAAAGGGATTGGGGTAGTTCTGATTTAAATTGTAAAGAGGAATGAAATTGTTTCTAACTTCTACATTGACAATACTATCACTTTTCATAAATATGGTATTACTGTCAGGATTCGACCTATAAAAAAATACTAACTCTAATTTCCCATCATCATCCAGGTCTGTAACATCGAAGCCCGCCCTATATGCCGCAACTCCATATTTAGGATCAGTAATAACAAAATCCAGGTAATAACCTTGCTCATTCCGCTTGAATACAAACAGATATGCAGCTGTATACATTAAAACTTCATCCTTCCCATCATTGTCAATATCTGCATTTCTCATATTTCCAACTTCAAAAGCAAACAGTCCTATTATATCAATCTGATAGACCTGTCGGTAATTGTCTGGTCCGGCTGCCTCAAAAACAAATACTCTTGTAACAGCTCCATAGACACTTGAAAAGAAATCACTTCCTATCCAGAGCTCCGGTTTTCCGTTACCGTCAAGATCATTTGTGAAAGTTGACATATAGGCGTGCAGCGTATAAAGAGAATCCTTAAATTCCAGACGATATTGATTACTATCCACATATTCATATATGTAGATTTCGCCCTCACTGCTGCCGGTGATAAAATTATTTTTCCCGTCCACATCGAAATCACCGAAAGAAAAGCCGAACGTGTAATAGGTTGGTGATGGCCAATGATGAAACAGGAGTTCAAAATTATTAGTCTGCTTATTATACTTCGCAACATGATTTCCCATCCAGGCACTGTCCTGTGGTTGAGTGACAAGCAGAAAATAAATCAGCTCATCCTCACCATCTTTGTCAAGGTCGTACAGGGAAACATTATCCATTTGTGAAATAAACCGGTCATAAATAGTTTTAGTTTTTGTAATTAATTGGCCACCGTTTTTTTGTGTATAAAACATTAATCTTCTGTGCCAGTTATAATGATAAAAACTGGTAGCAACAGCATCAAGTAAGCCATCATTATCGATATCAGCCATATCTTTGAACGCACCTAAAGTATCTCCAAATTGGAAAATATTGTTAAACATTGAGTTCGTAAATTCATAAATTCTCCCATCATACATCATTGTTTGTTGCTCCAGATAAGTTCCATACATTTCTTTATTCCCATTATGATCAGCATCGACTAAAATCAGTTTGTAAGAACCTTCTATATCTGCAGCTTTCCAGATTTGATATTTATCATGTGCAAAAGTTAATGTATCAAACATGATTACCAGATCTGCTTCACTTTTCGGCTCTTCCAGAAATTTTGTTCTTTTTATGTAAGAGCTTCCATCTGGGCGAATAAACTTTAGTACACCAGGTGAGATTTCAGTTACATTATTGAATTTATCCAATCCATATTCATCAGGTGCCTGAGCATTAATAACAATTTGAAACATTATTAAGCAGCAGCTAATAATTGTTTTCATTATACACTCCAGTTAAATGGAGGCTCATTCAAAAAAAATGAGCCTCCGCAATTAGATTACTTTACTAATAACATCTGCTTGTTTATACTGAAAGATATATTATCCTTAGAGACCGCACTAATTCTATACACATACATTCCACTCGGAAATTCAGAGGCATTCCAATTAACACTGTAAGTACCTGCTGAATGGTCACCGTTAACCAGTACTGCAATCTCACTTCCAAGAAGATCATAAATCGAAATTTGTACCTTAGATTCCGTTGGAACAGAATACTTAATTGGTGACCTGGGGAATTTCACCACCATTATCTTCTATGTCGGTTACCCTCTTATAATTTTGCCACGTTGGCTCAGAATAATAAAATTCAACATAATGAACATCATAAATATTACTACTGCCAGTCCTTAATTCCGACCATACAATATGAATGGAATTCTGTGCAATGATGGCTTTAATGTCATTACATCCTGTATTTATTAAATTGTATGTATATGGACTACCCCAGGATGATCCCATATTTGTACTAATTTTCAGATTTATTTGATTATTTTTTTTGTAAACTGCATACAAACTTGAGCCCGCCGATACAATATTTGGGAAATCGGCGGATGAGCCTTCAATTTGTACATTTGAATAAACGATAGAACCGGATGCATTTAGATGTGCGTAGTTGATTATCCCCACCGCTTGAATATACTACGTGAGAGCCGGATGCACTTACACAGGATCCAACTTTTGTTCCTGAATTAACAGAAAGCAAATTTGTTTCACTACTCCACTGAGGAAACAACTGGTAAGTAAAAAGAAATAATGAGAACAGCACTATTAATAGTTTTTTCATTTTAGCTCCAATTAAAAATTATTATTATTGATTATTTATTTGGAGCAGAATAATTGCCCGAACTGTTTATTCTGCTTACACCGGAAGAGCCAGAGCGCTATCTCCAGGAAAAACAAATGAAACTATGATGTGCTTAATAGATTGTTTATGTGAGTGCTTTCCCCTCTGAATTTAGGAGAGCATATTATTTACCTCCTTTAATCGATGAGTTAATGTATAGAACTATTTTGAATCTCAGAGTTCGCCCGTTGTAAAGATTATCTTCCGTTGATTTGATAGCCCAATAGCATTACGCTAATTTATATATTTAAACATAAATGCTCTACTTAAACCGGTCAAGACAAAAACTTCAGATTTAATAAAAATAATATTATGGCATGTGTGAATTACTAACTATTGCGGATTATAAAATAGCGCTACTCGTCAAACAATTGATGTTGAAAAACTTTCTTCATTAGATTAAAACGATACATATTCATTACTGAACATTCCAACTTCCTACAAAGCCCCATTCAAAAATTTCCCTCTAATCCTTACACTACCCTTACTATCTCCTTACTGAACCATTATTATAAAATATCCGGAATAAGGATATTATATTGGCTCCAAAGGGGACATGCAGGGAATATGAAAAGCTTAGAGATAAATTTTTTGTATTTAATTTCTAAATTTTTTCGCTTTGCCTTGCAAAAAGGATTCTGAAGCGGTTCATATTTCTCCGGCAGGAGAGGATAGGCTCTTCTTATCCTTTTTCTTGCTTCGTCGAGGATGGAGGCTGGGTAGCCTGGGCGTATCGAAAACTCCTCGCAAAGATGCTGAGAGATAGAGACAGGTCAAACATTAATGTTTACTATCATTCCAATTACCATCGAACTATCGTACCATCGAACTATCGCACTATTTCTATTCCAGCCGGGATTATATCAGTAAAAATTACCTTAAGGTTCTTGACAATTTCGGATTAAAATAGCATTATTAAACAGGGTAAGCTTTTTCTGTTTGGAGAAAACTACTTGAATCCTTCCCCCCTCATATCACCCAAAATTTCTCTTACGGAAAAAGGGCTCAAAAATAAATTCAATCATTCAAGGAGGTATTATGTTCAAAATCTTATCCGGTTTTGTACCGGTTATTCTTTTTTTGCTTGTCCTTAACAGCAGTGCGGCTGCACAGCAGTGGACACCTGAACAGCAGGATGTCTGGAAAGGCGTTCAGACCTACTGGGAAGCCGGTATGTCTGGAGATGCTAATGCATTCCTGGCTTATTTCGATGATTCATATAACGGCTGGTCCTATAATAGTCAAACTCCGGGTACTAAATCAGATGCATCAAAATCGTTAAGCTACTGGCTCCCGAAAGGAAAGGTAGCTTACTATACGCTGACGCCTGCAAAGATCTGGGTTAATGGTGATTTTGCTTATGTCCATTATTTCTATACACAGGTAACAGAAATGGATGGACAAACCAATACCTGAAAAAGGAAGGTGGACAGATATTCTGATGAAGAAAAACGGCAAATGGGTTATGGTCGGTGATCACGGAGGTGAAATTAAATCTGATGATTAAATAGTTGAGGGAAGGTCCTATTATGCAGGAATTTGATTATTCAAATTCCTGCACTTTAATATTATAAAAGGATCTCCATAAATCTTGCTGTCTTCTCGGGATTAACACGGTAAGGCTCTATCTCATAAAACCCAAGCTTCTCATATAACCTGTTTGCCGCTTCCAGCTTTGTCATAGTATCAAGTCTCATTTTTTTATAACCCATCTGTTTAGCCTGTTTCAGCAGCTCATTACATAAAGGTCTGCCCAGTCCCTTTCCGAGGTATGGGGGGTAAACATACAATCTCTTCATTTCACATATCCCGGCTGAATACTCCCGTAAGGCAACTCCACCCGCAGTAGCACCTTCTATACCAGATGCCAGGAGATAACATCCTTTGGGAGGGCCATACACCGATTCAAATCCTTTCAGCTCTTCTTCAATGTTCTGAAATGAGAGATCTATATTCAGCCATTCTATATAATCTCCGGTAATCCGTCTTGCTTCCTTATAATCAGAAATTGAAGAGCAGATTTTTATCTTAAACATTTTCCTTTTCGACAATAACTGCAGTACCGTAACACAATACTTCAGTTACACCGCTCATCAGCTCGGTAGTGTCATAACGGACACCGATAACTGCATTCGCCCCGATCTGTTCTGCGTGCTCATACATCATTTCGAAAGCTTCGGCCCGGGAGGTTTCACATAAATTGGTCAGTATTGTTATGTTGCCGCCAAATAAGGTCTGAAAGCCTGCCCCTATTGTCCCAAATATTGAACGTGATCTGACAGTAATGCCTCTTACAACTCCTAGCTGCGTAATTACTTTATAGCCCTCGATTTCAAAAGTTGTAGTTGTCATCGGATGTTTCATAAGGTAATCGAACATAACCTTATTTTGTTCCTCTGTTGTCATATTTTTAAAGCAATTGTGGCATACTTTATCCGTCTTAAAGTAGTAAGGAGAATTATATTCGCGACCGCACTTCTGACATTTCATTTTTATCTCCAAAAATTTAATAATGATATATTAAAAATTAGGTTTAATTTTTATTTAACTCAAAAAATGACCTTTCATCATAATCTAATTGACCCTGTTAAATTAATTGTAAAACTTTTGACTGTAATTTATTTCTCTACTCCGAGAGGGCAATTTTACTGCCTCCCCCCTTCCCGAAGCAGATAACTACAATATTCACAATTTCCGGAGAGTAATATGAAAAATCTATTTCTTTCTTGTATATTTTTCTGCTTTTGACTTCCGCTGCCTATTCCCAAAAGAAACCTCTTGATCTGGCAATTATAGGTGAAACACTTAAAGGTTTTACTCTGCCGGTTTATCAGGGAGGGGAATTCAACCTTGCAGCAGAAAAGGGGAAAAATCTGCTGCTGGTGTTCCCCAGAGGATATTATGATAAGGATGTCTGGTGCGATATTTGCGCCTACGAATATCTGGATCTGATTGATGAATTCTATACCAAAAAACTCGCTGATCAGTACAACCTCGACCTGGTTTTTATTCTCCCATACGATGCAACTACTATTACCAAATGGCTCGAAGATATGCCTGAAGTTTATGCATCTCTTGAGGCTGGCAAACATCAGGATACTATTGCTAATGCAAAAGCTGCTACCTGGGTTCAGTTTGCAAACAAGCATTACCCCAAAACTTTTACCTTAAATAAAGAAGAAACTCCTGTACCATACAGGATATTAGTTGATAAAGACCGGGTACTTTCTGAACGGCTTGAGATTTTCAAAACTGAATGGTGGGGAACAACCGTCGGACAGAATCTGCCGACGCTGATATTGCTTGATGAAAATGCTACAGTGCTATTTAAATATATAAGCCAGCATACGATAGACCGTCCCGGGTCGGAATATCTGAAATTATTAATGAGCACCCTGTTGGCTGTAAAGTGATATTCCAATAAATAAAAGCCATTCAGTCTCAAGACAGGATGGCTTTTATTTCAATAAAATAATTACTTCATCAAACAAACCTTTTCTAAAAGTTTAACTGGCTCCACTGATTTCATAAGCTCCATTTGCAAATTCATCGCTTCTTATCAACTATTCAGAAAGACAACTTTATTTCATATTTAGCAATTATTCTAATCAAACCCCTTGACAATTTTTTCCTGACTGATTAATATTAATCAGATAAAATAATCTGATTATTTTATTCCTGCCCGGCTGTTACTTAAAATTTTGCACAATATAGGAGAGATAAATATGTTCACAAACCTGAATAATTTTCTTCACCTGTTTGCCGCAACTGTATGGATTGGCGGAATGTTCTTCATGCACTTTATCCTGAAACCTGCGGTAAAACAAATTAATCCTGTCGAAGCAGGCAAAATGCAGGGTATAATTGCCCAGCGTTTTACTATCGCCGCCTGGTCAAGCATCATTGTACTGATAATAACCGGTCTTATTAAGACACCCTCATCAATGCTCCTCAATTTCACGATCCTGCCCCTCACATTAAAGCATATTCTTATTATTGCAGCGGTCATTGTGGGACTTATTATTGCTTTTGCTGTTGTTCCCAAATTAAAAGCTTCTTCCCCGGCGCCCGGGCAGAAACCTTCTGATGAATTTATAGCTAACCAGAAAAAACTTAACGGACTTGCGTTGGTTAATACTTTTCTTGGGATATTGATATTACTTTTAGCTTCATTTCTCTGGTAATTATGTTATTCAAAAAGAAAAAACCGGATGCTGAAAAAAGGATCCTTAGCAAATTTACACTGTTATTTGATTCTGATAGTCTCAACTCAGCATTCCTGACCCAATTCAACAGCCAGAATTTAAAGCTTGTCAGAATGAACCTGGCTATTGGAGCATTCCTTTATATAACATTCGGTATTCTTGACAAGTATATGGTTCCCGATGTTGCCGATATAACATTAACCATTAGAATAATTTGCACAGTTTTTCTTCTGCTTATGGTTTTTGTATCTGGTTCCCCGGTGATAAATATTCAGCTGATCAGTTTCCTTACGACTTTTGTCTGCGGATTAGGTATCGTGATGATGATCGTAATATCAGAATCGTCCGGGGGATATTATTATTATGCAGGACTCCTGCTGGTAATGTGGTATGCTCACGGACCGTTAAGGATGAGGTTTTTAGCTGCAACTGCTGTCTCTGTTATTCTTACACTTTCCTATGAATTTGCAGTATTATTATTTAAAACTACTCCGTTTAACATAGTACTGAATAATACATTCTTCATTGTTGCTGCCAATATACTTGGGATTTTTTCGAGCTATGGTCTTGAATATTATTCAAGAATTGCCTTCTGGAAGGAAGAGCAGCTTATCAAAATAAGGAACGAGCTCGAGTTGGAATCAAGCCGTAAAACCAAAGAGCTTGAAGATGCAAGACAAATACAGCTTTCAATGCTTCCCCCCTGCGCAGATAATATTTTAGATCTTAATATCTGTTTCGAAATGCGTACTGCTGCAGAGGTCGGTGGAGATTATTATGACTACAAAACTTCGGAGGATGATACATTAACACTTGTGTTGGGAGATGCAACAGGACACGGTATGAAAGCGGGAATACTGGTGGCAATAGTTAAGAGTCTGTTTATTAACTACAAGGAAGAAAGGGACTTTAATACTTTTCTTAACCACTGCTCAAATACAATCAAAAGTATGCGTCTGGGCTCTCTTTATATGTCCCTGCTGCTGTTAAAATATAAGAATGGGAAAATAACTTTCACTGCCGCAGGTATGCCACCCCTCTTTATTTACCGGGCAGCTACTAAGGAAGTTGAAATAATTACAGTTAAAGGAATACCGCTGGGAGCATTTGAATCTTTCAACTACTTAGAGACATCCACAGAACTGTATCCGGGAGATACTGCACTTCTTATGACAGATGGTTACCCTGAGTTGTTTAATCCGCAGAATGAAACATTAGATTACAGCAGGGTGTCGGAGATTTTTTGTTCGGCGGAAAAGACATCTGCTGCACGGGTAATCAGCCATCTTTATAAAGAAGGGGATAAATGGAGGGGTAATAAGGCACAGCAGGATGATATTACATTCATTGTATTCAAAAGGGATGTGTGAAAATTAAAGTACAATATTAAATTTCTCCTTAAGGTATTCTGCAAATTTATTCTCCCCGTCAAAAGGAATTTCATTCTTTACATTGCCTTCCGTAATAATCAGCTTTTTATCGGTCAGTGTAACTCTCCCGGTACTTGTCAGTCTGGTACATACTTTTCTCCTTGTGAAAGAAGATACGGGTGATGTCTGGTGATAAATACACATCTCAAAATATTCATCAATTGATCTTTCTGTACTTGTAAATAAATACAAATTTTCCCACTCCTCCCGATCAGGCGATCTCGATAAGAGCAGATAAGTATTATCATACCGGGATATTCTGTAGAAGCGGCTTCTGTCCTTCTGTACTTCATTTAGAACAAACCGGAGAGGCTCAATAAAAGAGTCGCCGAACCCGACATCACAAAGCCATTCCTTATTATCAATATTTACTATAACAGCCATATGATCATACTCGGCACCGTAATTATATTTATCATCAAAGACTCTTGCAGAGATAATCTTTGCATTAAAACCAAGTGATCTCAGAAGTGTATAGAAGAGATAATTCAGTTCATAGCAGAATCCGCCTCTTCCTCTCAAAACAATTTTATGGTAAAGATCATTGGGATGAAGTATAATTTTTTCTTTTATATGAATGCTGAGGTTTTCAAAGGGTATGTTTAACAGGTTAGCAAGGTGAAGCTTTCTGAGAAACTCAACAGTAGGTTTCTCTTTTTCTTCAATACATATTCTTTGCAGATATTCAGCAGCATCAAAACTCATAATTATAATATAAAAAGATCACCAGGGAAAATAAAATTAAATAAAAAGCTCACAGTTCATTTCTGTGAGCTTAAATATTATTCATCAACCGTTACAAAAAGTACTAAAAGTCGCCTCTTATTTCCCCTCCTGGAAAATCACCGGGACCGGTATTTGGCGGATCAACGAAATCATTCGTGTGCACATTGACATAAGCGCCTCCGTTTACAAGATAATCCATCAGATCCGCAATGGTCATTCCTGTAAGTGCTCCAGTCAGATCTTCCGCAGTTATCACACCTTCAGCAAGGACGCCATTGAAAGGCCCTTCTATCCAGCTTAACGGCGGAACAGGGTTCGGCGGATTTGGGGTAGATGGATAAAGCCAAACAACAATACCCCCATTTACACCCGGATCGGCGAGATGGATATGTGCCATAAACAGATTGGAAAGGTTCGAGACAATGAGTTTATAGTACAATTCTGTGCCATCCGGATTTAATCTGAATATCGCCTCCCCCTGGGCAAATGTTGGCCGCGGCGGTACTTCATTAGCACCTGAAAGGTGGACGTTGATATTATTTGTTTGCTTTTGCAGGGCGGGACCGGAAGATTCAACAGGACTCTGTACATTTTCCTGACAACCTGCCAGGAATAGAACAAAAAACAGCCCGGGTAGGAAAATACTACGCATAATTCACTCCTTTTAAATGATTGAATATTACTTACAGTAAGAAACAATTATTCAGAAGGGACATTAACTTTCTTAAAACTTGATCCGGAACACTCCTATTGTGATTTATGTTCCGGGTTTTGCTGCGGAGACATTCCTTTCAGGCTCTGATCAAAAAAATCGATTACTCTTTTGTAATAATGTTTAGCGGAATTTCCGTGCACCCCGTGTTTCTGACCAGGGTAAAACATAACCTCGAACTGTTTATCCATCTCTATCAGCTTCTCTGCGAGCTTTACAGCATTCTGAAAATGAACGTTATCGTCATCCATTCCGTGCACAATAAGCAGCTTCCCCTTTAGTTTTTCTGCATAATTCAAAACAGAGCTTGAATCATATCCTTCCGGATTCAGCTCCGGGGTCTGCATATACCGTTCTGTATAAATATTGTCGTAGAACCGCCAGTCGGACAAACCGGCATTATCAACAGCTGCACTGAAATAATCCGCACCGTTAAATAATGTCATAGCTGCTGTATAGCCGCCGTAGCTTCCTCCCCAGATTCCGATTTTACCTGGCTCAGTATATCCCTTCGAGATAAGATATTTAGCCCCTTCGATCATATCATTCACTTCCCATTTCCCTAAATTCTTATAAACAATATGTCTGAATTCCGAACCTCTGCCCGTTGTCCCCCGGTTATCTAATGAAAAGATGATATAACCATTTTGTACAAAGTATTGATTAAGCAAAGAGCCGAATCCTGTCCACATATCCACGACGCTCTGGGATTCCGGTCCCCCGTATATATCAAAAATTACGGGATACTTTTTTGAAGGATCAAGATCTGCAGGTTTCATTATACAGGCATTCAGCCCGACTCCATCTGAAGTTGTAACTGTTATAAATTCTACAGGGACAAAATTGTAGTCTTTAAATGCCGACATATCGGGAACCACAAGGTCGGATATCTTTTCTCCTGCAGTATTATTCAGACTTATTGCTGTTAATGAATTTGCATTATTATATCTGTCAATATAATGAAGGTCGTCAGGTGCCATGTTAATTGTATGGGTACCCGGCTTCTCTGATAATCTTTTCATTTCAGACCCATCATAATTAACAGAATAAAAATCTGTATAGATCGCACTCCTTTCCGAAGCAGTGAAATAAATTTTATCCTGATCTGCACCTGTTAAAGCTTTTATTTCCCAGTTTCCCTTCGTTACCTGGTTTATAAGATTGCCATTCATATCATAAAGATAAAGGTGATAGAAACCGTCTCTTTCAGAACCCCAGATAAATTCTTTACTGTTTTCCGGAAACAGTAGATCATCTACAACATCAACCCAGGCATCTGATGTCTCGGTTATAATTGTTTTGGTCTTACCTGTCCGTGTATCTGCAAACAAAAGCTCAAGCTTATTTTGGAGCCTGTTTAATCTTTGAATTGCAAGCACAGCAGGATCATTTGTAAATTTCATCCTGGGAACATATATATCTTTTTCTGCACCCAGATCCATCCATACAGTCTTAGCAGAGGCAATATCCACAACACCTATTTGAACAAGCGAATTAGGAGCTCCCGGTTTAGGATATTTCATTTTCTGCGGCTGCATATAAAGCGAGTCATAATCTGGAATAAAAACTTCAGGAACATTAGTTTGATCCAGCCGCCAGTAAGCAATACTTTTGCTGTCAGGAGCCCATTCCCATCCCACTATTATGCTGAATTCTTCCTCATATACCCAATCGAATAAACCATTCAAAATATTTTCATTACCGTCGAAGGTTAACTGAGTTTCCTCTCCTGATTCAATATCTGTCACGAAAATGTTATTGCCTCTTACAAATCCCAGCTTCCTGCCGTCAGGTGAAAATGCAGCGTTAACCTGTTCCTTTTCCGATTCGGCTGC
The DNA here is from genome assembly GCA_963764685.1 of uncultured Ignavibacteriales bacterium. Classification (GTDB taxonomy): domain Bacteria; phylum Bacteroidota; class Ignavibacteria; order Ignavibacteriales; family Ignavibacteriaceae; genus CAVXTT01. The sequence goes on along the minus strand of CAVXTT010000017.1, from coordinate 86,207 downwards.
AATAAAGAACTTTTTTGTCTCTGCATTATATAAATAAAAAGTCCCACCGCTTTTTAATGTTCTTGCAGGGAGCACACCGGTAAACAGAATATACTTCCCGTCAGGTGACCATTTATAATTTTGTATTCTGAAAGGTTCATCCCCCTCCTCAAGTTTCAGGTCACTGCCGGAAACAAGAACTGATTCCTCACCGGTTTTAATGTCGTGCTGAAAGATATTGTAAGAAGCTGATGCGGGATCGAATTTAAGGAAGGTAAATTTCTCTGCTCCGGGTACCCACTGCACACCGGATAAGCTTCTTCCGTATAGTTCTCTTCTGGAAAACAGATCTTCTAAGGTAAGTTGTTTGGGCTGTGCAGGTACAATCACCTGCAGCAATAAAATGAAGGATAAAACCCTGATATATGAAGTCATTAAAATCTCCCGGTAAAAGTCAACCAAATTTAAATCAACTTGTGCAAAAAACACAGAAAGTGATTCACTTATTGACAGATTTTCTTCATCTTTATATATTTATGCCCCTTCTCCCAAGGCTTAGTAAAATAAGTATGACAGATAATATGCCTGCGGGAAATTACGCTTTGTTCTATAATGCCGGTTACAAGGAGGTTTTATGCACACAGAAACAATTGCAAGGTCATCTTTCTTTTCGGGACTTATTTCGACTCAAAAAGAATGGATCAAAATTGTACGTATCGATGATGTTAATATAAATGAGATGATTCCCTTAAAACTTAAAGGAAGATCCATTATTCTATGCAGGGCAGAACAGGGATTTTTTGCTTTGCAGAACAGATGCACTTATGGTAAGTACCAGCTCTCAGAAGGCGTAATGATTAAAAGTACAATTCAGTGTCTTAAACACGGATGCCAGTATTCTGTATTATCGGGGAAAGTAAAAAAGGGTCCTGCAGGAAAACAATTAAAGACCTACAGAACCCTTTTAAAAGACGGCTATGTTTGTATTGAAGTATAGTTTATTTTTTCTTTTTTAATTCAACTGTACCGAATCCGGTTTTAATTTCTATGAGGCTTCCACCTCCGTTTAACTGATAGACGGAGACTAACTCATTTTCTCTTATGTCTTCAGTGGTTAAACTGAAATCAGAATTTATATGAACATCATCGTGATGCTTTCCCTTCCTTATAACCCGTATCGTAGTTTTTGAATTTTCAGGAATTACTAACCGTACGTCTCCTGATCCTGTAGTTATATGATTTTCTCCCTGGGCACCGGGAGTAATATCCGCAGCTACGTTTCCTGCACCGGTCTTAATTTTAATGTTTCCTGATTTATTATTTACAACCACATCTCCCCCGCCGGTTGAAACTGCAACATCCCCTTTGGAATCCGACATAATAATTTCTCCCCCCCCGGTTGTAATATTTATGCCGTTAACAGCCGAGGCTACTTTTATATCGCCGCCGCCTGTTCTTACTGAACCCTTCCCCTCAATTTTACCAAGGGTAATATTGCCTCCGCCGGTATTGATGGTTGCCGACTTTGTAACATTATCAACTTTAATATCACCGCCTGCAGAATTCAGGACAAGCTCACCGTCCGTATTAGCAATAGAAATATCTCCCCCGGCAGTGTTTAAACTTACCTTACCACGAATGCCTGCACCTTTTATGTCTCCCCCTCCTGTATTGGCTGTTACATTACCATTTACTTCTCCGAATTGAATTAACCCTGCAGCAGTTACGACCTTCAAATCGCCATTCAACTTACCTGAAATAATTATATCGCCGCCGGTTGAGTTAATGCTTAATGTAAAATCTGAAGGAATTGAGATCCTGTAATCTTTCGGGTATTCGGATAAAATTTTTATTGTATTACCTGATTGTGAAATTTTATCATCTTCTTCAAAATCATCATCTGCCCTTACAATAACTTCATTCGTTTTACCGGTTTCTATTCTGATATCACCGAAATTAACATTCATTTCAAGCTTACCCCCGGCACCGACATTGAATTTTCTTTCCTGCGGCTGCGCATATACTGCAGCTGCGGTAAATAATATTGTGAGAGTTATAAGATAGGTTTTCATTTTAGTTATACTCCTTAAGTACTGTTTGTGCGCGCAGGCGGATATAGCTGTTATCATCCTCCTGCATTTTTTCTTTGAAAACTGACAGCTCTTCTTTTGTAAACAATTCCCCTTTCTTAGATGCTTCAAAAAGACCATTGACGGCTTCTATTCTTAACCCGGAAACAGAATCATTCATTAATACGTAGAGGTATGCGGATTTTATATCATCATCGAAAGGAATTTTTTTCAGGAAGCTGAATGCTTCTTTCCTTACACCCGGATTATCATCGTATTTTGCGACTGCAAGAATTGCAGCTTTTACTTCGGGATCTAATTTTACTGTTTGTGTCTCATTTATAAAATTAACAGTATTAAGCCGTACACCGGGATTCTCTTCATTAAGCATTGCATATGTAAGAACAGATTTAATCTTTTCATCATTTATATTACCTTTTACACGCACCGGCTTTACGGCATTGAATGTAAATTCCACTTCTCCGTCGCTGGCATCTGAATCAATAAATTTTACATTGTTGATTTTTACGGTGCCGTTATTTTCTGCGGTTCCCATACCGAGATCAGGGTTAACTGAAATATTATCTGAACGGAAGAGAATGAATCCCAGCAGCAGTCCTGAAACAAAAACTGCTATGCTGCTTAATACGTAAACCGGTTTAAGTGATAATACAGGACTTAACAATCCTTTAATACGACGGGTAAAAGTGCTGCGGTTCCTTTCAATTCTGAGACGGGCTCTTAATTCCTGACGGGCTTCGCTCAGTAAATTATCAGGCACATCCTTTTTCTTCATAGAAAGAAAAACTCTTAGTCTCTGCATTTCCCGGAGGTCATTTCTGCACTCCTCACAATCTTCCAGATGTTTTTCCACTTCGGCTTTTTCCTTAGGAGTAAGCTCATCAAAAAAATACATCTGCAGTTTTTCTTTATTCAGCGAATGTTCCATAATCCAATGATCCTTTAAAATTCATATACAGTACTCAAATGAGTTCTTAGTTTCTGTACGCTTTCAAATAAATATTTCTTAATAGTTCCTTCTTTACAATTCATCATCCCGGCAATCTCTTTTATTTTATACCCTTCATAATGCTTAAGTATAAAACACATTTTCTGTTTCGGCGGCAGCAGGTCTATTGCCTCATCCACATATTCCCGTATCTCATTTCCCGATAACAAACTCTCGGGGGAAGTTTCATTCTGATCTGCCTCGGGAGTAAAATCCTTTTGATAATCTTTATCATCCCACTCCTCAGAAATCGATACGAACTTTCTTTTATTCCCCCTGGACTTATAAGTCAGGCATACGTTTGTGGTTATCCTGAAAAGCCAGGTTGAAAACTCACTCTTAAACTGAAAATTCTTCAATCCCTTAAAGACCCTTATAAATACTTCCTGGTAAATATCCTTGGCATCATCCTCATCTTTGGCATATTTAAGCGCCATAGACAACACCTGGCGGTCGTACCTGTAAACAAGCTCCTCGAAACGAGCCGCTTTACCATTATTAAATTCTATAATCAGATCCGAATCGCTTAAATTCATTTATTATCCTGTTCCTGGGGAATTAGACTTCTAAAATAAAGAAAAGGTTGGTCTGTTGAAGAGGGCCCGGTATGGTCGAAATCGGGAAGTATTTTATTCCTGCTGCCTTCTCTTCCCTTTCCCAAGAGAAGGGCTGGGGATGAGTTTCCTTTATAGCCATCAATTTCTCTCTATTGTGCCCTAATTAAATTATTCGTTAAGGGTATTGTCTTCCCGTATAATCAATACACTGCAGGAAGGATAAGCGGCGTCCGCAATACATTACGAATAATTTATTATTGCGCCGCATTTCCCTACAGGTTATTTGCGTTGGGCATCTGTGCGGCGGACGGAATTCAACAAATAAAATCTATTTTAAAAGGATTTTTAATGAACCATTTAATGCACGGACAGTGCACGGCCAATGATCGGCCAATGGCCGGCCTAAATTGCCCCTTTTTGGCTGGAAACAGGCAGACCATACCTTGTGCATAACCCGGACAGGAGGCAATGTTGAGAAAATTACATAGAAATGAACTATGTTTATATCCTGGAGGGTTGTGGGTGAAGTGCCAAATTAGTTGAATTTTGGCCTGATTGTGAACTAATGTAAGCCAAAATCTGACATTTAATTGCAGGGAGTCATTTTTATGCTGAGAATCCTGCTCTAATCCTCAAAATCCAGGTCTAATTTTGGGATTCCTGTCTATAAACTGAAAAAATCTTAACTGAATTAGGAGGGAGTTCAACATTCAGGAATGCCTTTTCACCTTTACCTCCTGTTGAGGACCCTCTTTCACCGGTAAGCAGTTCTTCAAATGTGTAGCTTCCGGAACCGATATTCAATTCAAACTTATCTTCTTTGCTGCCGATATTAAAAGCCGCAACAATAACGTTATTCTCATTTACCCGTCTGAAAGCAAATGAACTTTTTTTGCTATTTGAATAGAGGAATTTTAGATCCCCTTTCTTTAAGGCGCTGTTCGAATTCCTGATCGCAATAACTTTTTTATAATATTCCAGCAGGTCCTTATTCTGCTCCACCTTATAAATTCCAAAGCCTCTTTTAAATCCTGATGCAGGAGTAATTACTTCGTCGTCATATTTCAATTCATCCCATACCATCGGTTTTCTGTCGTGCGGATCATCGGCACCCCACATACCTGCTTCTGTTCCGTAATAGATCATAGGGGCACCCCTGTATGTCATCTGGAATGCTGCAATAAGTTTTTGTTTTTCGTAATCATCTTTTGAAGGTTTGCCGGGATTATATTTTTTATTTCCTTCATTTCCATCCCTGTCAAACCTGCGGTCGGGATTTGCAATAAGTGAACTTAAGCGGTCGGTATCGTGACTGTCGATAAGGTTCTGCAGAAGAGTTAAATATTTTTCAGGATAAGTTTCATCTATTTCCTTCAGCCTGTCGATAAAATCTTCCGCTTTGATCTTTGTTTTATCTGCTATAAAAAAATCATTTATGGCAAAAGCAAAGTTATAATTCATAAGAGCATCGAATATTCCTTCATCTGAAATAAAGTCAGGTGAGAGCTCCCATAATTCACCAATGATAATTGCGTTCATATTTAAATGCTTTACCAATTTGCTCCAGTCTTTCCAGAAGCCTAAAGGAACATCCCGTGCCACATCCAGTCTCCAGCCGTCAATTCCATCAGACGGATCGCCATCTTTATTTGGATCCATCCACCGCTGCGTAATTGTAAAAATATACTGCTTGGGACCGGCATTCAGATCTTTCTTATCCCTGTTGAATTCAGGCATTGACCTGTTGTTCCACCACCCTTTATAATCAAGTTCATCTTCAGGAGTAGAGGGATCATCATCATTCGTTACCATAAACCAGTTATAATATTTTGATTCCTTTCCTTTTTCTTTTATATCCTTAAAAGCAGGGAACTCAGTTCCGACGTGATTGAATACCCCGTCAATTATTATTTTCATTCCCCTGTTGTGTACCTCTTCAACAAGCTTTAAGAAAAGACTGTCTGCAGGAGACCATAACCAGGTTGAAGCATCTTCAAGTTTTTCATTCTGAGTATTAAATTCACGGGCAGGACCAAAATCCCTGTCGATATGATGATAAATGGTTGCATCATATTTATGAAGTGATACCGATTCAAATACAGGATTCAGATAAATTGCGCCTATCCCGAGATCCTTCAGATAATCAAGATGATCGATTATCCCCTGCAGGTCGCCTCCATACCTTCTCTGGAACATATGATCCCTTACATTTCCGCCAAGCTGTTTCTCCCAATCGGACATTTCAAACCAATTGCCTGTCCATTTATTAATTTTCCAGTTATCAGGTTTGCGCTGTTCTTTTAAAAAGACTTTATCAGCTTTGGGGTCATTTAACGTATCCCCATTTGCAAAGCGTTCCGGAAAAATCTGGTACCAGACAATTCCTTCCGCCCACCCGGGAAAATTATCCTGTCCCCGGGAGACATCACTAAAAATAATTAATAATAAAAGTGCCGGGATGCCTTTCAGAAAAGCGAAAGGTTTCATACAGCAAGTTCTTTCTTCATTAATGTGAGAGAATCAATTATGGAATATGGTTTAAAGCCAAGCTCGCTTTCAGCCTTTATGGTTATCAGTCCCGATTTAAGGGGACGCTTTGCGGGCTGACTAAGTTCTTCAGTAAGGATCGGGACTATAAGTTCCTTGTCGAGCTCGAAATAATCTGCAATTATCCTTGTGAAATCATATCTTGAAATAAAATCCCTGCCGCCGATATGATATATCCCCTGTCTTCTGAATTCAACTATAGTGCTTAATACATTAAGTACATCGTCGATAAAGGTGGGATTGTTTACCTGGTCGGTGACAATTCTTATCTTATTATTATTTGAAAGCATTTTTACTACCCAGCGGACAAAGTCAGGACGGCTGTTGGCGACACCATATAATACATTTATACGGAAAATCGTATACATTGCCCCGGAGATCATTAAGGCATTTTCACTTGCCAGTTTAGTCCTGCCGTAATAACCAAGAGGATTGGGTTTTGCCTTCTCCGAGTAGGGTCCGTTCTTTCCGTCAAAGATATAATCGGTTGAAAAATGAATAAGATGTGCATCAAGAATTCTTGCAGCCTCGGCTATGTATTCAACTCCCTTTACATTCACCTTCCAGGCTGTTTCACGTTCCGTCTCGCTGAGATCTACATTTGTGAAGGCGGCAGTATTGATAATGAAGTCGGGATAGAAATCGAGTATTATTTTTTTAATATTATCCCGTTTGGAGATATCGCAGCAGATATAATCAACGGGTCCTGAAACCGAATCCGGCTCATTAGAACAGGCAAGGATTTCAGTATTTTCGATTAAGGAAAAATACTTAACCACCCTTTGTCCCAGCATACCGTTAGACCCGGTAACCAGTATCCTTTTTTTAATAATATCGTGAGAGAATGTCGTCATTTAACCTGCTGAATTCGCTTATTTGTTCATAAGATGCTGTTAATCCTGCTGCTATATTAGCTCGTTTAAGGGACTCCAAAATATTTTTACACTTGCTGTAATAATAAAAATAAACCGCTCCAAAAACATCACCGCACCCTACCTTATTAAGGGTATTAATTTTTATAGCTGAAAGATATAGAGAATTTATCTCATCTCTTTTTAAGTAATAAATCCTTACCCCCTTGTGTCCCATAGTAATAATCAGCTGTTGGGGTCCCGAATGGAGTACATCACTGATTATTTCATTTTCATTTTTCTTATTACTTAGCGTAAACAGTTCAGATTCATTTACCTGGATAATATCAGCTGACCGGATCCATCTGTCCGCATCAGGTATTATTCTGAATTCCCTTCTCCCGGTTTCATCATAGCCCCTTGAAAGTGTGTGAATATCAAGATACAGTAATTTTTTATAAACCTTTCTGATCTCTTCAAGCTTTTCTATTTCAATATCGTAACCGGTTACCATATTTAAATATAGAGCGTCCATATTGCCAAACTTTTCCGGATCAACCGGCAGAGGACTGTTAATATTTTCATAAAGCTCATCCCTTTCTTTTGAAGGATGGACAGTAAGGTGGACTACAGGCATAGACTCAGTATAATGAAAAAATGACCGGTCGAATCTCCGGTAAACAAGATCAAAAAGATACTCCTTCTCTTTCTGAACCGAGGTGCAGAGATAAAGTGTATCTTCAGGTGAGGCAAGATTCAGCAAGTGCGGCTGCGGAATAAAATATACCGCCCGGCTTTAGTGTGATCCTTCCCGCTTCATTTATATGATCCTCGACAGATTGACCAATAACCAGGAGTTTCATCTTCTGTTTTGCTGTTTTTTCTTAGATTAAATGTTTGTAAACATTGTAAAGCATTCTTAATTCAATAGTTAAAAATAAAAAGAATAACTATTTTTCAGTATTAAAGATACTGTCAACCTGACAGTTAGTCCCCATTAAAAGGAAAATAAATGAAAATTGGAATTACCTGCTACCCTACTTACGGTGGAAGCGGTGTTATAGCAACAGAATTAGGAAAAGAACTTGCCAGGAAGGGACACGAGATACATTTTGTAAGTTATGCGCTCCCTTTCAGGCTGAATAATTTTGTCGAGAATGTATTTTTTCACGAAGTAGAGATAAGCAGCTACCCCCTGTTTGAGTTTCCATTATATAGTCTTGCCCTTGCCAGTAAAATGGCAGAGGTTGCTGAATATGAAAACCTGGATCTGCTGCATGTACATTATGCAATCCCTCACGCAGTAAGCGGCTATCTTGCGAAGCAGATCCTGAGACGGAAAAAAGATCTTAAATTAATTACTACGCTTCACGGGACAGATATTACTCTTGTCGGATTAGAACCTTCATTCCTGCCGCTGGTTAAATTCAGCATTGAAGAAAGCGACAGGGTTACAACTGTATCCCGCTTCCTGAAGGAAAAAACTCTCACTAATTATAATATAGATAAGGAAATTGAAGTAATTCCCAATTTTGTGGATACAAATCTATTTAAACCTATCGACGGCTGTTTCTTCAGGAAGCATATTGCCCCTAACGGAGAAAAGGTGCTGATCCATACTTCAAATTTCAGACAGGTAAAAAGAGTAGGCGATACAATTAAGATTCTTGAAATTGTGAATAAGGAAATACCCACCAAGCTTGTCCTTGTAGGGGATGGTCCTGAAAGATCAGAATGTGAAAGAATGGCACGGCATCTTGGTTTATGGGATAATGTTAAGTTTCTCGGCAAGCAGGATGGACTGGTTGAGATACTAAGCTCTGCGGATATATTCTTAATTCCTTCACAATCTGAGAGCTTCGGACTGGCAGCTTTAGAAGCAATGGCTTGCGGACTACCGGTAGTGAGCTCAAGTGTAGGGGGGCTTCCTGAACTTGTCCGTCATAACGAAACGGGCTATATTGCTGAGATAGGCGATACCGACCGAATGGCAAGATATGTTTTAGACCTTCTGGGAAATGACAAGAAATATGAGCTGTTTGCAAATAATTCAAGAGAACGGGCAGTAAAGGTCTTTGATCAGGCAAAAGTCATCCCGATGTATGAGCAGCTTTATAAAAATGTAATTGAAAGCTGACTTCTGGGAGAGCTCATATGAGCTCTCTAATTCCCAGATGAACTCTCCTTCCGAAGATTTTATTTTGTTCTGTTTAGTAATGTCCTTCTTATTTTCATTTGTCTCCTCAGTTAATCCGCTAAATTTAGCCTAATCTGAGGCGAGAAATGACACTATTTAAAGAATTAATAATATTTTGATTTTCAACTTCACTATTCTGGAATTTTGCCCATCAGAATTATATTATTTCCAAACAAATCCTGCCCAATAAAAAAGACATAATCTTCAAATATTAACCCGTGTCTGTAAAAAGTTTTATTTGGTGTTTGATATAAGTAAACAGTATTCTCTCCGTTATAATGGGCAATCCCGTCAGCCATCCCGAGAAAAATATCTTTATCATTTCTACCCCACCCCTTATGTAAAAAATTTCTATCATTGATTAGCCTGACAGTTTTTCTCAAAGATCCGTTCGAATAGCTGTAAAGGTCATAACCAATAATAAAACGGATTTCATCTCCCAATCTCATTAAGCTCCCATATTCCTGGTCAGTGTCGAGAGAACCGGAAAAAATTTCTCTTAAGTCTGTACCGGTTAATTCATAAAACTGATATCTGCTTTCTGCAAATGACTCATTACTAATGCCAATAAGGTAAATTTTATTTGAGACTAAATATATATCTATAAAAGCTGTTCTTATTTTTGAAATATTTAGACGGGACCATGATGTACCATTAAAATGATAAATCAAACCAAAGTAATTATCGCCAATAAAGTATTGTCCAACAGCCCAGACATCATCGTGCGCTAAAGCTATTATTTTTTCAAAAACTATATGATCGGCACTATCTATTTCAGGTTCGAAATTTTTTGACCATTCTAATCCGTCATATTTCCAAATTGATTCAAGTCCTCCGCTCCAAACAGTAGTTGGCTTTAGACTTGAAATACTTCTGGGAGAAAACAAGCGGACAATTCTGTCTGTATCCCATAAAACTCCATCAAAGTGAAAGAAAATCATATCGAGATCACCCGGAATACTGCAAGCCCACACATCTTCAGGAGATGAACCTGAGATATCATTGAAAGAATTGAATGGCATGAGGAGTGTGTCAATTTTCCACGTATAATCTCTTCGGCCGGGATTTAATGTTTCATGTCTTACTGAGGAGTCATTGCAGCTTAAAAAAAAGAATGAGAGAGGGATTATGCAGATAAATCTAATAAGAAAAAATTTCAATAAAATTTCAGAGTATCGGGGAATAATACTTTTGAGAACGCTCGATAGCGAGTTTTTATTCTGCATCTCTATAAACTCCCGTAGAATATAGTCAAAGTAGAAAAATCCAGAAATAAAATCCAGCATCTATTTACAATTAGCAAGGAATAACGACGACCCTTGTAAGGATAATGGATTATGCTGTGCCAGTTGTAAAGGTTGTGAGTTAAGAATAATTATAAGAACTTTATGTTGAAACATAAAAGGATCTCCAACTGTTCGTATAATATTATATTAAAAAATGAATAGCAATAAAGGTAAACGTTTAGCAATTATTTTAAGGATTTCGTAACCTGTCAATAGTAATGAGAAAAATATTTTATTTATTTAAGCCTCACTTCTTAATGGCAAAACACTTTCGGTTATAATGCTTAAGTTGGAAAAATACTTTCAAAGAAATAACTTAATTGTATAGAGTATAGAATAAAAGGAGCCATTTAATTTTATGGGAGAAGTAAGCCGCAGTGTAAAAAGATATTTAACCGATATACTCGGTGAAGCCGATACCTCAAAATACCTCGAATATATTTCTCAGGATCCTGCTCAATATTTAAGAGTAAATCTCCTTAAGATCTCTCTCGATACACTGCAGAGGAAATTACTTGACCGGATATAATATTCATACCGAACCTGTACAGGGAATCCCTTTCGCATTAAAAGTAATATCGGGAAATGAGCTTGCCGGTAAGACTGTAGAACATATTATGGGAGATTATTATATCCAGGGATTGTCATCAATGATCCCCCCTATTGTTCTGTCCCCCTCCACAAATGATAAAGTACTCGATATGGCAGCGGCTCCAGGTTCTAAGACAACTGAGCTTGGTGAGCTGATGCAGAATAAGGGTATGCTTATCGCAAATGAAATTGCAATCGACCGGGTAAAGATGCTTGTCTATAATCTCGACAGGATGAACCTAGTAAACTTCGGTGTACTTCATTTTAAGGGAGAACTGCTCAGCAAGGTTTACTCCGGATATTTTGATAAGCTGCTTGTCGATGCCCCCTGCAGCGGACTCGGCATTATACAGAAAAGAGGGGAAGTAAACGACTGGTGGAGTAAAGAAAAAGCAGAAGGATTAGGTGAACTGCAGACAAAACTTCTTGTCGGCGCAATTAAAATGCTTAAAACAGGGGGAGAATTAATTTATTCTACCTGTACTCTTACAGTCGAAGAAAATGAACTTGTTCTTGATAAGCTGTTAAAGAAATATCCTGTTGAACTTCTTCCTATTGAACTACCGGTAAAATCTCACGATGCCTTTACATCTTATGAAGGAGTGCAGTTAAGTCCTTCATTAGCTCTGGCCAAAAGATTGATTCCGTGGGAGGTAAACTCAGATGGCTTCTTTATTGCGAAGTTCAGGAAAACAGACGATACAATCTCCCCGGGCAAAATGGAATTCAGAGAAATCAGCATTAGAGGCTGCTAAACATTCATCAAGAGAGCTAAGCAGATTACTTCCAATACTTGTCTGATGAATTCGGTATTCCTCTGATGTCTGGTCACACTACAAATACCTCTTTAAAGGATTCGGATATATTCTTTACCTCCGTGGAATGGGAGGATGAAAACCCCGGCATATTCGAAAGGATAGGTACAAAGTTAGGAGTAATTGATAAGAATAACAGGATTACACTTCATACACAGGGGGCGCAGGTCCTGCAGAAATTTATAACCAATAAGAATTATTGATATTCAGGATAAGCACACGAACTGAAGAAGTATCTTGAAGGGGGAATAATTAAAAAGGATACTTCATTACAGGGGCAGTGTGTTTTAAGTACCAGGACAGCATTTTAGGAACTGCAGTCATTACCGGTGCAGGAATTAAAAGCAGATTCCCCAGGTCGAAAAGGACACAGGAAATCATGTTTAGTACGATGTTCGATAGTGCGATAGTACGATGGTAAGTTAAAGCCTGTTCTTGGTTCTTAGTTCTTGGTTGAGAATTAACCAAGAACCAAGAATAAATTCTATCCTTATGTGCCCTAATGTGCCTAATGTGGTTAACTGCCCTGATTTTTCCTTTCCTACCCTTGTAGAAGGTAAATAATTGTAGCAGCAGTTTCACAAACAAAATAGGGAAACATAGACACATAGAAGTTAGAGTGACGCATCGTTCCGTCAACTAAGAACTTAGAACTACGAACTAAGAACCAATTTAGCTATACATCATAATACAAGGAGAATTCATACGGATGGGGCTGAAGCGCCATCGGTTTGATCTCTTTATCGTACTTGTATTTTATCCAGGTCTCGATTACATCTTCTGTAAATACATCCCCCTTCATCAGGTACTCATTATCCGTAGCAAGAGCTTTTAAGTGCTTCATTCAGACTTCCGGGGGTTGAAGGTACATCTTTCAATTCTTCAGGTGACATATCATAAATATCCTTATCAAGCGGTTCACCCGGATCAATCCTGTTTATTACTCCATCCAGTCCTGCCATCATTATTGCAGAGAATGCCAGGTAAGGATTACAGGAAGGATCAGGACAGCGGAATTCTACTCTCTTTGCCTTTGGACTTGAAGAATACATCGGTATTCTTACCGAGGCACTTCTGTTCCTTTGTGAGTATGCAAGATTAACCGGAGCTTCAAATCCCGGCACTAATCTCTTATACGAATTTGTTGTAGGATTTGTAAATGCAAGCAGTGAAGCAGCATGCTTAAGAATTCCGCCGATAAAATATAAAGCCATCTCACTTAATCCTGCATAACCTGAACCTGCAAATAAAGGCTTCCCTTTTTTCCATAAGACTTGTATGCACGTGCATACCGCTTCCGTTATCACCAAAGATAGGTTTGGGCATATATGTAACTGTCCGGTTATGCATCTTTGCAGTATTCTTTACAATATATTTAAACATCAGGAGCTGGTCTGCAGCTTTTACCAGCGGCTGGAACCGTAGATCTATTTCACACTGCCCGCCGCTTGCTACTTCGTGATGCTGAGCTTCAACATCGATACCGCTTTCGATAAGCATTGTAACCATTTCATTCCGCAGATCCATTAGTGAATCAGTAGGGGGAACAGGAAAATAGCCTTCCTTATATCTTGGCTTATATCCAAGTTTGGACCTTCATCCCTGTCCGCTGTTCCATTTTCCTTCAACTGAATCAACACATAGAAACTGCCGTTGGGCTGTGAGTCAAACCTTACATCATCAAAAACAAAGAACTCTGCTTCGGGACCAAAGTAAACTGTATCAGCTATACCTGTAGATTTAAGATAAGCTCCGGCTTTCTGGGCTATATTCCTGGGACATCTTGAATACTTTTCTTTTGTTGCGGGTTCATAAACATCGCAGATAAGACTTAAGCGTAGGTTCTGCAATAAAAGGATCAACAAACATTGTTTCAGGATCAGGAATAATAAGCATATCACTTTCGTTTATTGCCTTCCATCCTCTTATTGATGAGCCGTCAAACCCGTATCCGTTTTCAAAAGAGCCTTCGTCGAATCTGTGATACCGGAACTGTAAAGTGCTGCCACTGCCCGGGGAAATCCATAAACTTAAGATCAATAAATTTTATCCCGTCGGACTTTACAAATTTCAGTGCATTGTCAATTGGTGAAGTACTTTTTGCCATAGATCTTTCCTTTTTGTTAATTTAAATATCAATCTCTGTTGTTTCTTTTATCGTCGAAAGAATAAAAGTTGTTTTTGTCGAAACCACTCCCGGCCAGGCCTGAATTTTTCCAAGCAGTTTTTCCAAGGGCTTCTGTATTTTTAACAACTGCCTTCAGTAAATGGGAACCCTCCCCCAGAATTGAATGGCACTCCATGTATCTGCGGCATTTTCATTACCCGGCTTACAAGATCTTTATAATGTTTGGATGATTCCATATTAACGTGGATATATGCCATTATATCCAATCCGAATGCCTTTTTATTAAGCTTTGCATAATATCCTTCAATTATCCCCTTCTGCTCCAGTTTATGAAGACGCTCACTAACCGAGGGAATTGATAACCCGACACTCTCAGCAAGTTCATTTCTTTTAGTCCTCCCACTGTGCTGAAGAATCTTTAATATTTTATAATCTAAGTCATCCAGCATCATTTACCTTAATTATTTAAGTTATTGAGCCAATTAGGGTTAGAAATATAAAGTAAGATGGTATTCGTGTCAATAGTGGGTAACAAAAAAAAGTGCGGACGTGAGGAAGATAGCAACCTAATGTGAGTTAATGTGCCTAATGTGGTTTCTGTTTTTTTACCACATTAGGCACATAAGGACACATAGATGAAGAAATGTCCAGGCCTTTCTATGTGGTAAATTTTCTTATCCCGTAGGGCGTAAAGGAAATCCCACTTTTCTTAACTTCCTCAAATAAATCCAGGTTGCGCTGGGGGCGCTCAAGGAGTCTTATGATAGAGATGATATTGAATTGCCATATTATTCAGAGAGCCGATCTTTAATCCGTTTAACTCAAGCCTGTACTGAATATCCGAATCCTCCCCGATAGAGGGTGCAGTATATCTTTCGTCGAAACCATTTATGGAAAGCATATCTGATTTATGAATTGAAAAGTTACTTCCCAGCAGTCCCCTTTTCTTCTTGTTGAAAATATTCCTCAGCGTTCTGCTTTTGAAGTAGATACCTTTCTCCACATCAACAGAGCTGCCGAATAGTCCATCAGTTAACAGCAAAGTGTTCTTTTCCAGAATACCATTCCTGACGTTCTCATAATTAAGCCGATCGGAGATTTTGGAAGAGAGGTTTACTCTTCTACCGGTAAAACAGTAATTATCTCTTTTGTTGATATAATGTTCTTTAATAAATTCAGAGTGAGGAATGCAGTCGCCATCGATAAATATCAGGAAATTAGTTGAAGAAGATTCAACAGCCTTATTCAGGATCATATTCTTGCGGAATCCTTTATCCTCCTGCCAGAGATGTACAAGAGGATAACTGATCTTTCCTGAAAGAGATTCAATTTGTTTAACTGCTTCAGGAGATGAGCCGTCATCTGCAATAATAATTTCAAAGTCACTGAATGTTTGACGCTCAAGTCCTGCCAGTACTAAGTTCAAGAAAATTAATTTTGTTATAGAAAGAGATTACAAGGGAAACTTTCAATTTCCGTTTATGCTCCCCTTCTTACGAAGTTTATCTTTCTCTTTTTTCCTGTCGTATGCAGATTTGGGAGGTTCTGTTTTGGGAGGTTTCTTAGGGACAGGTATCCTTTTCTTTTTTTTCTCAACAGTTATTTTTTCTGAGGCAGCCATCAGTCATTAAAAGATTGCATAGATAAAAGGAGCAAGCGCCGATCCCTGCGTTAATACAATCAGGGCACCCAGCAGAAGAAGCAGGATAAGGATAGGTGCCAGCCACCATTTCTTTCTTACTCTCAGAAATTGCCACAGTTCGCTTATGATCGATAACTTGCTCATTTATACCTCAAAATTGTCTTTCATATTCTGCCGGATCGGTTGTTCTTTTGCTTCTTGGCTCCCAGTATGAAGCGGCAGATTTATCGTATCCTAATTTAAGAAACTCCTTTCTGAATATCTTTGCTAAAAACCCTATCGGAGTGATGACAAGATAGAACAGAACAATAAGAATAACCCGTGTCATCACCCATCCGAGTAAAATTGCCAGGGTCATCCATATTTTATTTAACGGTTTAAGGATCTCCGGATACATAAATCCAGCCCAAAGTAATACCACTCCCGGGGCAATGAAATAAGCACTGCTGTTTTTTCCAAGATACAATAACAGCGCACCAATGAGAAAAAGTACTGTCCCGACGGTTAATCCGAACTTCTTAAGATCGGCTTGAGTTTCTTTGATCAGCTTAATTTCTTCTTTAATCAAGTTCAAATTCCTTTTTCCAGTCGCTGTCCTGTTTCAGCGGTGCCTGCCGTTCTTTTTCAATAATAAAATTTCCCATTACGAGGTAATCCATATTGGTCCTCATAAAGCACTTATAGGCATCAGCAGGAGTGCATACAATAGGCTCCCCTCTTACATTAAAAGAAGTATTGATTATTACGGCACATCCGTATTTTTCATTGAATCGGGAGATAAGTTTATGATAAAGTGGATTTGTTTCCTTATGCACGGTCTGTATTCTTGCAGAATAATCTACGTGTGTTACCGCGGGAATATCAGAACGGACAATATTAAGTTTATCGATTCCCCATAGCTTTTGTTCATTATCATTCATTGGTCTTTTGTGCTCATCCTTTATATCGGCAACGAGCAGCATATAAGGACTTCTCGCATTGTCATATCAAAATATTCATTTACATTTTCATACAATACCGAAGGAGCAAAAGGACGGAAGCCTTCCCTGAACTTTATTTTAATATTCATCACCGCCTGCATTTTAGCAGAGCGGGCATCACCGATAATTGTCCTTGAGCCAAGAGCCCTGGGTCCGAATTCCATTCTTCCCTGGAACCATCCGATAACCTTTTCATCATTTATCAGATCGGCTGTCTGTTCAATAAGCTCATCATCAGTTACTTCTTTATAAATAATTTCATTCTTATTCAGAAATTCCAGTATTTCTTTCCTGTCATATTCAGGACCAAGATAAGATCCTTTCTGTGAATCCTGCTCCTCATTTACCCTGCGCGGATTATTTAAATACATATACCAGACAGATAAAGCTGCACCCACAGCTCCGCCGGCATCTCCTGCAGCAGGCTGTATCCACATATTCTTAAAAATATTCTCCTTAAGCAGCTTACCATTTGCAACACAATTAAGAGCAACACCGCCGGCAAGGGCAAGATTCTCCATTCCTGTTTCTTTTTTAAGATGCTTTCCCATTTTCAGCACTATTTCTTCAGTAACATCCTGAACCGAGCGGGCAATATCCATTTCTTTCTGTGTAAGTTTTGTTTCAGGCACTCTGGGAGGACCTCCGAACAGCTTATGGAATTTTTCATTTGTCATTGTCAGTCCTGCAGCATAATTAAAATAATCCATATTCATCCTGAAGGAGCCGTCCTCTTTAACATCGATCAGTTCTTTGAGGATAATATCTTTATAAACAGGATTACCATAAGGAGCAAGTCCCATTACTTTATATTCACCGGAATTTACTTTGAAGCCGGTGTAGTAGGTCATTGCAGAATAGAGAAGTCCGAGTGAATGAGGGAACTTTATATCAGCCCAAAGCTCGATCTTATTTCCTTTCCCGATACCGTAGCTTGAAGTTGTCCACTCCCCCACCCCGTCCATTGTTAAAATTGCAGCTTCCTTAAATGGTGAAGGATAAAAAGCAGAGGCAGCGTGCGATTCGTGGTGTTCGGGAAAGAGCACCTTCCCTTCGTATCCCAGCTTCTCTTTTATAAGCTCCTTCATCCAAAGCTTCTGTTTTATCCATAGAGGAATAGCTTTAATAAATGAATTTATGCCAACGGGTGCATAAGCGAGATAAGTTTCCAGTATACGTTCGAAT
This sequence comes from uncultured Ignavibacteriales bacterium, assembly GCA_963764685.1. GTDB lineage: Bacteria > Bacteroidota > Ignavibacteria > Ignavibacteriales > Ignavibacteriaceae > CAVXTT01. The sequence continues at coordinate 68,371 of CAVXTT010000017.1, read as the reverse complement.
TTCAGGAACGGCTTATCATAAAATGCAGTATATGCAAGTTCAGAAGGAGTAATACCTGCTTCCTTAAGGCAGTAGTTTATAGCATTTACCGGGAAATTATAGTCGTGCTTTTTCCTGGTAAACCTTTCCTCCTGGGCTGCAGCAATAATATCGCCATCCTTTATAATGCAGGCTGCGCTATCGTGATAGAATGCCGATATTCCGAGAATATACATTATTTACAGATTTTGATTGATTTGAATGCAAAGTTAGAGTAATGGAAAATAACAAACAAAGGCATTCGGATTCGATAAAATGCTGAAAGTGGTACTTTACGGACAGGTCGTCCTGACCAGGCTAACCGTACGGGATTTCCTTGTTATTTCAGAACGACAACCTGTTGCGTAATATCATACGACTGGTTTCTCTCAGGTCAGGTTGTTCCTACTATTTTTGTACTCAATCAATAAAGAAATTGAAATTATAATATAAAAATTTAGCTAAAAGCCCTACTATCACCTTACTATCTCCCTACTGCCGCTTTATCATAGCCTTACTGCAATAGGGGTATAAAAATAAGGCAATAGTGACCATAAAGGTTTTATGTAGGGCTTTTTTAGAAATTTTTCCAATTTATTTTCAAAAGTTTAAATAGGATAACTAAAGAAAGCCCGATTATATCAGGATTTCTGCTAATATTCTGTCTGTTTTTTTCTATTTTTGACTCAATTCTAATTGAAATAACGTGACTCTTACCAATAAACAGAAAAAATGGATCGATAAGCTTAAGGGGAAGAAATCTTCAAAGAAAATTGCTGAAGAGCTGAATGTCCCTGAAAATGAGGTTATTGAATACTTAAAAGAAACAACATCCACTCGTCCTGCTGCAATATTTTATCTGATCCTGATCTTTATACCGGTTTTATTCTTTGTTCTGCTTGAGGCGGGATTAAGAATTTTCAATTACGGACACGATCTTTCGCAGTGGAGAGAAGTGCCGGGGGATAAAATTGTACTGAGTCCCGATGTTGCATACAGATATTTTTACAACACTGCAGGAATTCCATACTCCTCCGGGGATGCATTCGATAAGGTAAAGACGGACAATTCCTTTAGAATATTTATTATCGGAGAAAGCAGTGCAGCAGGTTATCCATTTTCGCCTAACGGGTCCTTTGGAAAGTATATCAGGAAAAGACTGCAGCTTATAAACCCCGGCAGATACATTGAAGTAATAAATATTTCAATGGCTGCTATAAACACTTATACACTCCGGGATCTGTTTCCCGGTATACTTGATCAGAAGCCAGATCTTATAATCTGTTATACAGGACATAATGAATATTACGGCGCGCTAGGGATAGGCTCGGCTGAATCGCTTGGCGGGTATCAGGGGAATAGTAAAGACAATGCTGTACCTGAATAAGTTTAAGACAACCCAGCTGGTCAGAAATACAATCCACTCAGTTGTTTCTCTCTTTTCAAAGCAGCAGGAAAAAAGGGGGAACACTGATGTCGCGCATGGCTCAGGATCAGCAGATAATCCTTCACTCAGAAAAATTTAACGCCGGGATCGATCAGTTCAGAGCGAATATAAGGATATTAGCAGATATGGCAAATGATGCGGGGGTTCCTTTTGTAATAGGTACCCTGATAAGCAATTTAAAGGATCAGCCGCCGTTTATATCCGCTAAAGGAAAAAATCTTCCTGCCGCCGGGGAGATCTATCAGCAGGCAGTGAGTGAACGGAAAGAAAATATTGCAAAAGGCGGATTGTCTTTTCCGTTATGCCAAAGACCTCGATGCCCTTAGATTCCGTGCCCCGGAAGAAGTAAATAATGTTATAAGAAGTCTGGCTGCAGAGAAAAAATTAATACTGGCTGATATCGATTCCGCTTTCCGATATCTTGCTCCTGAAGGAATAATTGGTAATGAGTTTATGACCGACCACCTGCATCCTACACTTGAAGGGTATCAGAAAATCGGGAAAATATTCTTTGAAGGGATGATGAAGCATAATTTACTTCCCGCGGAAAAGAATATACCGGCGTGAACTGCAGGACAGTATCGTTATATCCGATTATGATTTTTCAGAGCTCGATTCAACAATTGCAAAGTACCGGATAATAACTCTGAAAAGCGATTGGCCGTACGTGCAAACATCCCAAACCGGTAAGAGAAATACTTACAGGAAATAAATGCGCGAAATTATGTAGATACCCTCGCACTGCTCGTAGTCGACAGCAAGCTTGATTGGGAGAGAGCCCACAGGCAGCTTGCATTGAAATATCTGGATGATAAAGATCCGAGAGATTTTGTAAGGGAAATGGATGTTGTGATTGATCAGTATCCTTTCGTTCCTGAATATTATATAATTACTCAAAAGCTCTTATCGAGGGGATGCAGTTTGAAAGGGCACTGCCTTACCTGAACCAATACTATGCCCTAAGACCGGATGCCTTTTCTTCGAAATGGCTGGGTATTATACAATTATCGATCGGAAAGGTTAAAGAAGCTGTAAAATATCTCGAAGCAAGCAGGAAGTTCGACAATACAGATCCGCAGGTGCATTATAATCTCGCTGGTGCATATGCATTGAATAAAGAATATCAGAAGGCGCTTGAGCAGGTTAATCTTACACTTGAAGTCGAATAAAAATAACCAGGATGCACTCGATCTTCAAAAGCAGCTTATAGAGATAATTAAAAAAATTGAAGCCCGAAAAACAAACTGAAACTGCCGGCAGGAAACGACCATTCTGGTTTTACCTGGTACTGGTATTAATACCACTGCTGTTCTTTGTTACTGCTCGAGACCTCTCTGCGTATTTTCGGCTATGGTATAGATAACCGGCAATGGATACCTGCTTCACGAAGGGAAGCTTATTCTTAATCCTGAGATATCACGCAGGTATTTCTTTTCGTCAGGATCATTGCCTTACTCAATACAGGATGTATTTGATGAGGTTAAAAAAGCCGAATGCCTTCAGAGTATTTGTACTTGGTGAAAGCAGCGCCGCAGGATATCCTTACCTTCCTATAGGTTCATTTTCAAGATATCTGAAAAAAAGACTTGAGCTTTTCTACCCTGAGCTGAATATCGAAGTGGTGAATATCAGTATGACGGCAATAAACAGCTATACGCTTGCAGATCTATTCCCGGGAGTAATTGAGCAGAAGCCGGATGTTGTATTAATATATACAGGGCATAACGAATATTACGGGGCACTCGGGGTAGGATCAGTTGAGTCCTTCGGTTCCTCAAGAGGATTGATAAAATTAGTACTTAAGCTTAACAGGTTAAAAACAGTTGAGTTTCTCAGAAACATTATAAACTCTGTTTCAGTTGTATTTACCGGTGATAAACAAAGGGGGGAAGAGAGAACTTTAATGTCGAGAATAGCTCGCGACAAATATATTCCATTAAATTCAGAATCATATTATGAAGGAATAGAACAGTTCAGGGAGAATATGAAAGAAATATTCAGCCTGGCGAAAGAGAATAATATTAAGATTTTATGCGGCAATCTCACCTGTAATTATAAAGATCAATATCCATTTATATCTGTAAATGACAAGTATCCAAGAGCAGACACTGTTTTTAACACTGCTATCAGGGAATACAATTCCGGCAACTTTAAAGAAGCAGATTCGCTCTATAGATATGCAAAAGAGCTTGATGCATTAAGATTCCGGGCACCTGAAGAAATAAATGAAACCCTTAAGGAGCTTTGCAAAGAATTTAATTACTCACTGATTAATATTGATTCAGCCTTTGCGGCTGCCAGTCCCAATGGAATAATTGGAAATAATCTGATGACTGATCATCTGCACCCGAATCTAAAAGGTTATTTCCTTATGGGGAATATTTTTTTTAATAATTTATGTAACAAGGAATTGCTCCCCGCAAAGAAGCTACCGGATGAAGAATACCAGGATAGTCTTACGAGAGCACGTTTTAATTTCTCAGTGCTGGATTCAGTAATAGCAGACTACAGGATAAAAGTACTTAAGAATGACTGGCCCTACAGGACTTCCGGCATACCCTTAACCTACACGGAATTGCTGCTGCCGCAGAATGCAATTGATTCTATTGGATTCAATGTAGCAGAAGGAACTTATACCTGGGAAAAAGCCCAAAGGGAGGCGGCCGGGTTTTATCTCAGAACAGGAAACAAAGAAAGCTTTATGCAACAGATGGATGTCCTTATCTCACAATATCCTGTTATAGCAGAGTTCTATGAGCTTGCGGCTTCAGGGCTGCTGAAGTTTCAGGATTTCGGCGGAGCATTCCTTTATCTCGACAAAGCATACAGATTAAAACCAACTGCCTTCTCTGCTAAATGGCTGGGAACGATCTATCTTTCAAGGAACAATACAGATAAGGCAATATACTACCTTGAAGAAAGTCTGACAGCAGAATCCTCAGGATGCACAAGTACAGTATAATATTGCAGGGGCATATCATAAAAAAACAGGATTACCAGAAGGCGTTGCAGCATATTGATGAATGTCTCAGAATAAACCCTCAATTTCCTACAGCTGCAGGACTTAGTGCTCAGTTGTTAACCGCTGTCCGCTGATTCTTATTTCGTTCTAATTATTATATAAAATCGCTCTTCCGCCGGGTAAACAAGGAATGCAGTAGGAGATCGATCCATCTGCCTGGCATCGGAACGCTTCGCAGAAGTGTTTTCACCTGCATCTTTATGGGCACCCCGCAAGCAGAATGATTCAACAGCATTTAATAAAGGGCCTTCAGGTAAAATAAAAAAGCCGTCCTTTGAGGGGACGGCTTTTGAATTTTAAATAAAATTCTTTTTTACTTAATCAGCATCATCTTCTTTGTTGCTGAGTAATTACCGGAGTTAATGGTATAGAAGTAAATTCCTGATGCTTAGATCCTGAAGCATTGAATTCAACTTCATATACACCGCTGATAAGTTCACGGTTAATTAAAGTAGTAACTTCCTCGCCGAGAACGTTAAATACTTTAAGGGTAACCATACCGGCTTGCGGTACGCTGAACCTGATCATTGTTGACGGGTTAAACGGATTTGGATAATTCTGAGCAAGATCAAACTTCTCAGGAGTTAAGCTTTCCGATTTCCCTGACAGCCAATGGTTCCTGTTCCTGAGGTTTTTCACCTTCTTTTATCCAGGTATCCTGCGGGAACGAATAATTCTGCTGTGGGAAAATACTCGGTGCAGTCATAGGCATATATCTGGACTATAAGCAAAGGATCCGAATCCTGCATCTTCATATATAAGTGAATAAGCTTGTGCCATCAAAGTGGGCATATGCAAATCTGTATAAGAAATGTATTAAATGAAGGTTCCTGCAACTGAAAGAGTGCCTTCATAAACATTTGTGGATCCTACACGGGTTAAAGGAAGTACACGAAGTCTGTCAGCCCAATCCCTGGGTAACCTGAAATGTAGGCTGTTCTGATATCCAGTATAGAGTATCGGTAGCAGGAACAAAATAATTCGGACCCTGCAGAGCTCGAATCCATAGCAGGTGTCATATCAACAGTGAATTTACCGGTAAGATTCTGACCACCGGTGATAACCATATAGGGTTCGATATCATCATAGTAATAATGATGGAGCAACCTGTGTGTTGGAACCTTCAAAAATTACCTGACGGTTACCGCCGCCGCGTGAAGTAGGTCTTTCCCAGCCGTCTGTCCAGATACCTACATCAGCAAGATCAACATAATATTTATATTCCTGGATTGTTCCTACTTCATAATTATCGAAAGCTTACATTTAACGACCAGTACATCAGGATTAGCAAAGTCCTGAACTCATCTTTGATCGTGCAGGATCACTGTCATTCCATCCATTAAATGCTCCACGTACTTGAACAGAATCTTCGGTATTTACAAAAATACCGACTTCCGACATTACAGACATATCAACATAGAAAAGAATGATACCGTCGGTAGTTACCGTGTAAATTGAATCTCTGTCAAACCAGGCCTGGAAGACGCTGTTAGAGGCCGGTACTGTATAATCCCTGTTTGGATCACTCTTCCCAGGTTCCGCCGGTTGCGGATAGGCCATAAATAAATTTAAAGGCAAGAACTGAGTCTGCTGCAAATCCTGAAACTGTTGTTTCATAAATTGTATCAGCATCAGCATCTGTCATTTGAAGAGCATCCGTTACCCCAGTCGGTAAAATTACCGGCAACGTAAACATTATCAGTACCCGGATCAAATTGACCCTCGAAAGCTTTTACTCCCATATCAACCTTAAAAGTCACATCATAGGTTTGTGACTGTAAAGTTGCAGCAGAAAGCAAGAAAGCTGCAAGGAACAGTATTGTTTGTTTCATTTTGTTTCCTTTCTTTGATGAAACTATGGATTAATTAGAACAAATTTATCTTTTAAAAACACTAAAATCAAAACTTTAATAGTACTCCGAAGCTGTGTGTGTCGCCGAGAAACTCAAACTGCTGGAAGGCATAATCTACACCGATATTAAAGTATGTAAGGCCTCCGTAATTTATTCCCAATCCAAGAGTTAAGCCTTCCTGGCTATCATCAAGGAACAAGGTTTTATACCCGGCCCTTAATTGCACCATTTCCTTGAATAAAGCAAGTTCGCCGCCGATGTTCATATACTGGTTATTATCATTGGGATGTGCTGCATCCACGGCGATTGTGAATCTCTGATCATCGAGAAATATAAAATCTCTTCGACAAGCCAATCTGCAGACGTAAAGGAAGTTCAAATTGATCGGTGGCATAGTAAGCATCTACTGTTTCATTATTGCCAGCTCTTCCAGGATCAGGATCGTGTCTTACGAGAAGGTCATCTCCCTCGATCTGCATCTTAGTACCATAATTAGTAATAGCACTGGAGAATTTAATGCCGAAGAAGGGAGTATTAAATATTGTACCTATATCAAAAGCCAGACCGGAAGCATTGGATTGTAGATATCCTCCCTGACATATTTGGCGGTTATACCAACAGAGAAATCTTCAGTGATCAATTTCGCAATGCTTAATCCGAAAGCATAACTGCCGGCATTAAATGTTTCACCGGTCCCGTCGGGATAATATTCGGTTGTTACATCCATCTCACCGATATTTACTGCGGTAACATTGAACCCAATTACTCCCAGCTCACCGACAGGGATGACTGCACCGAAGTAATTAAGATTTATATCGGCAAAGAGCTTTGTATAAGTAAACAGAGCTTCATATTTCTGCAGAGGTGCTATACCAGCAGGATTCCAATACATAGCTGAAGCGTCATTAGCAACTGCCGTAAAGGCACCTCCCATAGCATTAGCACGGGCACCGATTCCTATACTAAGAAACTTGGCAGCAGTGGTGCCTGTTTTACTAACCTCCTGGGCGGTTACCGGCATAATGTAAAAAGGAGATTAGCATAAAGACGATTATAAATAATTTTATTTTTCAACACTTTTTGTCTCCTTTCAGGTATCACTTTATTACCGCAAACTTCCCGATCTTTTCACCAATACCGGGAGCTTCTACGTGATAAACATAAACTCCATATGAGATAGACAGGTTATCCTTTGAGAGCATATCCCAGTATGCAGTACCGTCACTTAAGTGTACTTTCATGCTCGATTACATCTACCAGCTCTCCATTAATCGTAAAGATTCTGTATGGTACATTTATTCGGCAGATGTGTAAAATGAAGCGAACTTGGTCCTCTTCCGCTCTGATAAGGATTTTTATTCTCCCATAGCGCAGTAGCTAAATAAGGATTCGGAACAACTTTAATCCTTTCAAGCTCACTCTTCGCCTGATCCACATTCTGCTTTTCCTGAGATGCAACAAATCTGAATATATCATCCTTGAGGAAAGGCTTCCTGTTTATAATGGTTGCCGTATCCCTGACGTCGGGCAGAGTGCCTATGGTATCTGCATACGAAGGAAGATAGAACCACCAGGTAGTAATTTGGTTCCAGGAATACTATACGGTCTCTTTTACTCCCCTGTACACTGAACTTTCCGGCACCGGTAGAATTATCTACCTCAAGGAAATGCAAAATCAATAAAATTACCTGTGCTTGTATTAAATACCTGGAAATTAACCGGCTGGGCAGGATAAGTTGCACCCCCGAGGGTTTGTACTATAGAAGTTCCGATTCCCACATCACCGAAAATAATCTTATAATCATTTGGTCTCTCTTCTCCCTGTATATTACCATAAACAAACTTCTCAAAAGAAAAATCAGCAATGGTGGTGTCATTCCATTTCGAGAGATTACGGTTTAACTCAACTCTTACTTCATTATCAAACCTTAAACTGAAGCCGTCAATCAATGGCTGTTCATAATCCGAAGCAAGATTTGTACTTTTATCAATCAGTACGGTATTCGTTGTTGAATCGACGAGAGTAAAGTTCTTGGTGGTAAGAGTATCCGGTTTACCGGCACCGCCAACTATTAATGTGTCTTCAAATGTTATATAATAAATATGTCCTTCTTTAATCTCATCAGGATCAAGAACTTCATATCCCACTGTACCGGTAGTGGTCCCTTCAACTAAAGTAATATCACCTAAAGTTGCCGGGACAAACCCTGCAGCCGGTGCTTCAGGTATTACCTGGGCAACATTGCTGCCTAAAACAGCTGTCTGATCTGGTTTGACACTAATTCTAATCGGACTTTCTGAAGGAAGAATTCCAAATACCGGAAATCCCCTGTCGTATGAAACCAGTGCATAATAATAAGTAAAGCCGTTCTGTACTGTACTGTCAACAAACGAATGGCTGCAGACCTGTATCATCTCCCAGATAGTAATGGACTCCTTCGAAGCCCAATGAATCGAGTCCTTTGATTCCGTTATCAAGATCAAAAACTGCTAACGGAGTTTTAAATACTTTTGTACCGAAAGCATTTGTAATATTTAAGTACATCCTGAAAAGCCGGGTCTGAAGAACGGTATATCTTATACCCTTCAAAATCATACCCTTCTCCTCCGATACCTGCTATATAAGAATCGAAAGAAGATTCAGCTACATCATCCCAGTAAAGTGTAACTTTGTTATTCCCGGGTATAGCTGTTAATGTAGGAGTGAAGGGCGCCTGTGCAAACTGATAGTCATTATTATAAGTTTCCTGTGCACGTATTCTTTTCTTAAGTACTTCCTGCTTTCTTAATAATCCATCAGGATCAGGAACAGGTGCATTGGCAAGAATTACTGCGAGAGAAAAAGGTTCAGTCTGTCCGGATTTTAAAGGGAAAAAGCTTGAAGAAACAAAAAGATCATATTCACCTGTTATAACCGGAAATGGTTCAAAGAATTGTCCGGGAATCATAAAATCAAACCACATCTGGGCGTCACTGTTGATATTAAGTCCGCCCGCTGCAAGTTTCCGAGCATTTGTAATACCAATCTGATCAGTTTCAGAAACGTCAGTAACATCGATATTGGGTTCACCAGGTAAATTACTTCTGCCTGCAGTAGGTTTGCCATCATTCTCTCCGAAATCTCCTGTATTGGCAACTCCATCAAGACCAACATCATCAGTTATAACATTCCAATCGCCGTCGTTATCAATTCCATCGCCGCGGGCTTCATCGCACATTTCATCTATGCCGTTGTCCATAAATTCATCAACTGCCAGATTAGCATCATTATCAATTCCATCGGCGTATTTCAATCCAAGGTCTTCAGCTTTAACATCATATAAAATAATATTTGTACCTGGAACCTTATAGCGGAATAATGGATCAGAGGCTGCTGCATCTATAATTTCCTGGGTTATGACAGGACTTCCTTCCTCGCCATTTCCATCATTGTCAATATTATCCTTAAATGCTTTTCCGGCATCCTCACTTTCCACCATTATAAGGTTAATGATGCCATTCTGTATAGGATCAGTATCAGGATTGGCAGGCCATCTATTCCAGATGTCACCACCGGCCTGCGATATCATTTCGGCTGTTACTACCGGGCTATTCGCCTCTGCGTTTCCGTTCTGATCTATCCCGTCCGAATAGGTCACTCCAACCTGTACGCCGAAGGGAATATGCGTCTGGTTTTCATCTATTAAACCATTCTTGTTGTCGTCTATAAGATTATCGGGAGTCTCACCAGCAAGCAATTCTTCAGATACTTTAGGCCCCAGTGTTTCACCGTCACCATCGTTATCAATTCTGTCTATTGCATTACCAGGTGTTTCAAGAAGAGATACACCTACAATACCTACCGGGTCATTGCCGAATGTTGTTGCCCGGTTATCGGCATCCCTTGCCCACAGAATATCCTCAAGAAGATCGAACTCTGAAATATCATCCTGTGAATCTCCGTTACCACCAACAAAATCGGCAAACCATATAGTGGTTCCGACTTTGGAAATATCGGATGTGCCGTCATTCTTAATAGTCTGGAGCACATAGACTACATCTTCAACAAGAATCTGAGACCAGGCAAGCACTCTTGTATCGAGCAGTATTCCTAATCCCTTTCTTGTAAGATCTGTAGAATCAGGGAAATAATTAGCATACCTGCTGTAATAATCATCTGAGGCGCGATAGAAAATTTCCTGATCAGCATTAAACTTGTTTTTACCGAAAAAGCCATTCCAGCTCCCTCTCCAGCCGGGATCAGTTTCATCAGCAAGCTTATCGGGCCAGTAATCGGGCCACGTTGCAGTATTTGAACTGGTTGCTATCTCATTCTCTTCCACCCCGGGAACCTTCTTATAATATCCGGGAGTAGGTTCCAGGTTCCAGGAATTACCCTGAGGTGATTTTCTGCCATTCATTATTTCAATGATTTTTTGAGTTGTGCCGGTATTATCGACAACCTCCCCGCCGATTAAAATTCCGGTCATTGCAAGATAGACTTTCCCTGTATTTTTAGGCCATTCATATGGAACCCATATTGAAATTGGCTTATCGCCGCTGGGTCTCCCGGTAAGACCATAATTAAAAACAGAAGTTCTTACCTGGTTTCCTTCCATCTGAGCTTTTCCGCGCCAGGTGACGTCACCTCTTTCCGTCCCCGGAATATACTGCGCATAAGTAACAGCAGTAAGCAGGAGAAAGAAAATAATTTGTAAAGTAACTTTTAACTGCGTCATTAAATTAACTCCTTATTCTAAAATCCAAATTCAAGACCAAATTGAATTAATCTTGGTTCCCCGTAATGATCGGGATACTTTAAATACTCTTCAACAGTGTTGGGACGGTTGGGGTCATACCCGACATTTTGTCCTTCAGTTGTATAATCAGGCTGACCGGTATCACCGAATACATTCACAACAGTCTTTGCATCAAATATGTTGAATACCTGGAGGAATGTATTAATGGTAACCCCGGAAATATCAAATTCCTTATTCAGCTTCAGATCAACAGTAAACTGTGTAGGTTTTCTGCGGCTGTTTCGCTGAAGTCCGGATGATATCCCCCGGTCTGATGTATACTGCGTTATTGCAGGGGTATACGGGAGACCGGTTCCATACCTGGCAATAATGCTGGCACCCCAGTCCTGGGCTCCGACAAAAAAGTTAACATTAGCCAGATGTCTTTGATCCCAGTCTAAAGGAATTAAAAATAATGTCGGTTCATTATTGCCGGATTGAGCATAGAATTCTTCCTCGGGAGTTGAGTTGCTTCCCTCGGCAACCTGGTATGTATAATTTATATCGAAAGAATAATAATTTTCGAAACGTTTACCGAATGTTAAGGTAACTCCTTTAACGTTTGAATAATCCTTATTGATATAAGTTGAATATGTAACAAGGTTCCTGGTTGAGACCAAAGGACCGGCGGTAATCCAGTTCCTGATATCCCTGTAAAAGCTGGTAACATCAACATTAAATACATCAAATTCCTGCCGGAATCCTATTTCATACATTATGGTTCTCTGCGGTTTCAAGTCGGGATTACCATAAACACCATAGTTGCTTCCGGTCTGCGGAACCTTGTACGCTCCAAGATTATACAGATACTGGAATGATGGTATCTGAAGAAAATGTCCGTAAGAGAAATGAAGAACGCCTGCATCACTTATAGGATATGCAATACCAAAGCGGGGACTCAATTGCCACTTCGGTTCAGTATCCTTGTAATAGTAAGGGAACAGATAATCATATAGTTCCTGACCTTCCAAAGGGACTTCATCCCAGGAGTCGGTATCAAACCCAACTTCTCTCGGGCTTCTTACAGGAAGGTAAATATTTGGATCCGTCGGATCTACTACTGTATGTCCCTTCGAATCAAAATAATCAAATCTCAATCCGAGGTTTATAATTACATTTTCAAATTCTATTTTATCCTGGAGATAGCCAGATATTTCAATCGGTCTGGTATCATACAGAGAAATTTCCGATGAGGTTATATCAGGTATTGCGGGAGTAAAAATACTGTCTTCGACCCCATTAGTTTGTTTAGGCTGCAGGTTGTAGTCTGTAAAATGAAGGTTATGAAGTCTTACTTCAGCACCTGATTTCAAGAGATGATTCTGATCCAGCTGACTGGTAAAATCCGCCTTACCCATACTCGTTGCGGTGCTTCGGTTAAACCTGTGAAGATTGGTTCCTTTTGTTCTGAAAGCATATGATATGTTAATAAGGGAATCAGGATGCAGATATCTTGGATCCGTTTCACTGTCGTATAGATGTTCCTGGAACTCCTTATAAAAATATGACCCCTTCACTGTATAGAACGTGGAAGAGGATAACATATGGGTCATCGTTAAAGTAGGATTATAACTGGTGGTATATTTTTTTACATTTCCTTCAGGCACATATCTCCAGTCGTGGGCATAATCCTGGAAATCTTCTTTCGAATAAAGGAGCTCGCCGTTAAATTTGAATTCCTGGGATGCCCAGTAGCTCAGGTTAAACTGTCCAATAAATCTTTTGCTCCAATCCATTGAAACAACCTTGCCGTCATCCGGTAAACCGGTAGTCTGATATCTTCTTTCGCCGTACAGCCATCCATCATCATAATTATAGCGGGCGTTTACAAAGAAACCAAGTTTATCACTGGTTCCCGGGATCGGTCCGCTGAGACTTCCCTGCAGGTTATAATTTGCGACTGGATTTATATCATCTATGTGAGGGTAATATGATGTAAAATCACTAAAGTAATCCGAACTGTATACTTTTATATCACCGTGAAATTCGCGTCCTCCCTCCTTGGTAACAGTGTTTATAATGCCCGACATTGCATTGCCGTACTCTGCATTAAAGGTTCCGCTTATAACCTGGAGTTCCTGAACACTGCTGTTATCAATCTCAATACCGCGGCTGTTATCATAAGCATCTGTAACGGAAACACCGTTAACCCAGTAGGCGATTTCACTGGAGCGGCCGCCTCTTATATGAAAGCTTCCATCGGCGCCACGGGTTACTCCTGCCTGAAGCTGAAGGATATCATTCAACTCAACAACCGGAAGAGCCTGTATCTGATCGGCAGAAATAAGCGACTGGCTGGATGTTACATCTTTCTTAACAACTTCCGACTCGCTTTCTACAACAATTGCCTGCAGTTCAACAGTCGTTTCCAATAATTCAAAGTCACGTGTAGTTGTCAGATCAATTGAGATAGATACATTTTCCATCAAAATTGTCTGATACCCTATGTATTGAACTTTGACTGTATAATTTCCGGGAGGTATATTAAGAATAACATAATTGCCGTCAAGATCTGTGGCGGCACCAAGATTGGTTCCTTCAATTGTAATATTTACGAATGGTAAAGGTTCTCCGGAGTTTTTATCTGTTACCTTCCCGGCAAGTTTTCCAGTTGTCCCCGCAAAAACTAATGCCGTCGATAACGTTAAGGAGAGAATTACCAGTAACATTTTTCTCATATTATTACTCCTTGTAATTCTGAATTTCTTTTCATAAAAATCCCTGCATTTAATCCAAGCCTGCTATTTGTTTATTAGTAAGCAAATCCTGATTTATGTATACATTAACCGATTGACGAATTTTATTAATATAATCCACCAGGCAGCGGCCTCTTTTTTCAAATTGTACCCCCTGCATAACAATATCCTGCACCTGGTCAAAAGGTTTTGCTTCCCCCTCCTTTTTTCCGGTAATACGGAATAGACCGAATTTATCTTCTAACCTTACAGGTCCTATCAACTCTCCAATATTGGCTTTTGCAATAGTTCCCTTAAGAACTCCCAGATCGGATTCGGGAATATATCCTGTGCTGCCGTTGTTTGCTGCCGACCAGCTTCTCTCAGAATATTCTTTTGCAAGTTTACCCATATCTTCCCCCTGGAGAATTGAAGACTTAAGACTATCAGCAAGGGAAAGACTGCTCACAATTATTTCCTGCATATCCCACTCGGGAGATGAGATAAAATACCTGATGTTCTCACTGTAGAAACGCTGCATCTCATCGGTGGTAACAGGAATTGCATCAACAATTTCTCTCTGTTTATAATTCAAAAAAACCTGAAGCTTTTCTGCTTTCAATCTTTTCTTTTACATAATCAATAGTATCATATTTTGCCTCAGCAGCTTTATTCAAGAGATAATCCTGCAATAATAGTCCCGAGATAACAGTCCTGAAGGATTCAGCCCCCGTTATCTTCTGCTTTTGATATTCGGGGATCTCATCAATCATTTTGATCAGCTGGGAAGTCGTATATTCTTTACCATAAAAAGTAACTGCATTACCGTCAACAATTTGTTCCGGTTTTTCGTTCATTCCGAAGGAAAAGCTAAAATAATTGAACAGATCGTTAAGAGCCTCCTCATTAAACCTTACCTCTGACTTTTCGAAAATATTATTAACATACTCTCTTTCAGCCGGTTTTTTCTTACGCAGTTTCAGAATTCCGGTCAGCTTAGGTTTTTTAATATTGTATTGCCACTCTGTTAATAAGGGATGAGGTTTTCTTTCTTCAACGCGTATGATACTGTAACCGTAAGCAGTTTTTACAGGTTTTGAATATTCACCCGGCTTTAACTTAAAGGCTGCATCCTCAAATGCTGGATCCATATCCCCCCAGGTAAAAAAACCCAGATATCCCCCGTTAGCTCTTAATGTCGAATCTGCAAAAAGCTGAGCTGCAAGGTTATCCCACTCTACTCCAATTTTAAGCATCTCGTATATCTGATTGGCTTCTTCCTCTGAAGTTGTGTAAAGGTGGCTGGCAGAAATTGTTTCGTTAACCCGGACAAAGGCTTCTCTTAATTCCTCATCGGTAACAGTTATTTTCGAATGTATTTCCTGATCTTTCAGAAAAGCGAGTATAACCTGTTTTTCTTTCCAACCCGATTTCTTTCAGATATTCAGAATTAGTAACAATATTGCTGTTATCATCAAAATATTGAAGCAGGATTTCATTCATCATATTATTAAGGATTGCCTGACGGAGTGTTAAATTGTCGCGGAGACCGGTAGCAAGAAGGTAATCCGTATACCTGTCGGTGAATTGAGAAAATAATACCTGGTGAGATCCTGCGGAGGCAAGGATCTGATCATCCTGACCACCGGCAAGAAGCTGAACCTGAACCAATAAAAAAAAAGCAGTAAAGATTTTTATCATAGGCAATTTTATGCAAAAAGCTAATTATATAACCTCATTCCATACGAATTCTGATATTAAATTAGCCTGAGAGCTAAAATATTCAAATCGTTTTCTAATGTCAAAATTTTAGTGACGCATTTTATTATTGGTTTAAGAATGAATTATTTGAGAATAACACAAAGCAATCAAATAAAAACTTGTATAAGAGTCAATAATTTATTATTTGCGCTAAGCAGGACAATACACAAGATATTGTATTTAGTTATCTTAATTGAAAATAAAAGAGAAACACGATGAAAGTATTAATTATTTTAGTTATAGTATTAATGATCAGCGTTTATGGCCAGGGCAGTCAATTTCACGGAAAGGAAGTAGTATACACCAGCGGGAAAGATACTGTCAAAGCATATTTTTCTATCCCTGAAGGAAAAGGTCCTTTTCCAGCATTAATAATTGTACACGAATGGTGGGGGTTGAGCGATTGGATAAAACAGAATGCCGATAAGTTTGCAAAGGATGGATACGCTGCGCTGGCGATTGATCTTTACAGAGGTCAGGTGGCAAAGTCGCCTGAAGAAGCTCACGAAATAATGCGTGCACTTCCTGAAGACAGGGCTTTAAAAGATCTTAAAGCAGCCTATCAATACCTTAATACACTCACTAATATTAATAAAAAGAAGATCGGCAGCATTGGATGGTGTATGGGAGGAGGATATTCACTTGAAGCAGCGATGAATATTTCAGGACTAAATTCCTGCGTAGTCTGCTACGGCAGACTCGCAACAGAAGAGGAATCCTTAGATAGGATTAAATCCCCGGTGCTAGGGATTTTCGGAGAGCAGGACAGAGGTATCCCTCCCGCAGATGTAAGAAATTTTGAATCAGCACTTAAAGAAAAAGGGAAGGATGTTCGGATATTTATTTATCCCGGTGTAGGACACGCATTTATGAATCCCAATAACAAAGAAGGGTATAGTAAAGAAATGTCGTCTGATGCGTGGAAAGAAATAGATAAATTTCTTAGTGAAAAATTAAAGTAAATATTAAATGCAGGACAAGTCTTGAGACTTGTCCTGCAAATGAATTTTATTCAATCATATATATTTCCCTGTGTCCGCCATCGACAAGGGTCATATAATCCTTCATTATTTCTTTAACTTCATCAGGAGCTGTTGTGGTTCTTGCTTCTTTTTCAAAGTCAGCCAGACTTTCAACTTCAGATTCTACTACAACCGTCCAATAAGTACTAACAATATCAGTCATTATTCTGGTATTCTTCAATTTTGTTTCCATAAGCGGCATAACCTGTTTGAATTTTTTAACAAGTTCTTTCGCTTTACCCGGTTTTGTTCTGAAGACATCACGAATAAGTAACATTAAGCCTCCTTGAATTTGTTGAAATAATAATAAACTAAAACGACCTACTTTTCAGTGATATCATACCACATTATTTCAGCAGAACCATCTTTTTTGTTGAGACAAATTTTTCAGTTATAAGCTGATAGATATACAAACCGCTGGCTGTGTTTGGTGCATTCCAGGTATAATTATAACTGCCGGCAGATAGTGAATTATTCAGCAATTCTGCAATTTTTTCTCCTACTGAATTAAAAATTATCAGCTTAACGTTTTGTACATCTTCGGGGATGGTGAAATTTATAGTCGTTGAAGGATTAAATGGATTAGGATAATTCTGTCCCAGCGAATACTCTGCCGGTAAAAGATCTTCGGTTATAAACAATTTATCTGCTGCTGTATTCAGTGTAACCTCTTCATCAGAATTCACCGCTGCCACACGCCTGCCTTCTTTATCCGACAATATTATTCTTACATCTTCAGTCCTGATTTTTATAGGATATTGCACTCCCGATAAATCAATTTCCTGAATTTGATTCTTTAATTTTTCAACATACCTGCTGCTGGCATAACGAACATCAAATATTCCTTGCGGAGGAACAGGAGGAAGTTCAAATTGACTTAGATTAGTTCCATTGCCGGCTGCGTAAAGAGAATAACTCTTTCCGGAATGATCTGTGATTATAATTTTACCCATTCCTTCTGTAGTATTTTTAGCTTTAAGGGTTGCCACAGCGTCTGAACCGGATGGAATATTTATTTGCCCTGCAGCTGAAAGTTTTACCCAATATCCATAACCGGGATCAAGAGTTGGGACTGCCGTATATCCCCCCTGGTATTTATAAACCGATCCGGTTATAAGACCGGGCGGAGTAGTCGTAATATTTGCAGCCTGCACACTGGTTTCATAAATGCCGATAAGATTCCATCCCGCCGCCCCGTTTATCGGATTATGGGGTACAAACTGAATTCCACCCGCCGGCCATTCATCGCCTGTATTATAAGTTTGTGTGCCGATATGTTTCATCCAGTAGCCGCTTCCAGGTTCAACCGATGTTACCGTCTGATAATTACCCTGAAATTTGAAAACAGCTGCAGCAGGATCCTTGCCAGCCCACCAGGTTGTTACGTTCTGATTTACAGGGTGATAACCTGGAATAGAAACCATATTCCACCCGTTATTTATGTTTACACTTAATTGGAAAGTTGCCGGCGGGGGCGATGCAATGGTAACCGTTTTGTTTAATGCAAAGTTCCATTTATCACCAGTATTTTCACCATTATAATTAACACTATTCCCGTTTGCATAAAGAATTTCAGTTCCGGGTACGGAAGGGGCAGTATATGAGAATTGAAATGTCACGGCATTGTCTGCAGGTTCTTTTGGCCAGACGTGTGTTAGTTCATCGGCTTCAAATCTTAAGCTAGTGTCTACCGTGGCAAGTACCCCATTTGATGCAGCGATATTAGTGCCGCCGCGGACAAGCTCTCCCCCGGTAATTGTAACTGTATAAACTGCCTGCTCACCCGGAGCAAGTGTATCCGGACCGTTTATTACAACACTAACTTCAGGATACGGAGTAGGATTATGGCAGGTGCATCCTTCCCCGTTCTTCAGGGTTCTTCCAGTAATTCCTGTCTGATATGCATAAAGAAAAAATGAACCGGTACATATAACTAAAAGCACCCAAACCGGATATCTGGTAATTTGTTTGTTCATATATTTTCCTCGTATAGATTATTATTAATTATTGATATTGTATTGTTTATCTTATTACTGCTAAGCCAATCCGGTGTAAATGGTCTTAACTACAAATTATACGGATTAGTATCTGTTTACTTCTTATCTGGATTTCAAAGGAAAAATGCTGTCTGCTTTATAACAGACGGATATGAACTTGCACCTGAGCCGTGCGAAGTGTAAAAGTAAAATAGTAAAATTAATTTTAATAAAAGTCTGTTATTTATTAAAAAAGGGATACCGATATATTGGTATCCCTAAACTTAAAAAGGGGACATTTTAAGGGGATATATAATTATTTCATCAGGTTTTCTTCTAAAAACATAACAATAGCATTATTCAAATAATCCCGGTTTACCTTCTTCTGAAAACCGTGCCCCTCATCTTTTGCCATCAGGTACCACGCCTTAATACCATTCTTCTTAACAGCATCCAGTATCTGCTCAGCTTCCGTTACAGGTACACGCGGATCGTTTAACCCCTGTACTATAAAAACCGGAGCTTTGATCTTGTTTACATTGGTGGTTGGGGATATTTTCAAAAGATACTCTTTCATTTCAGGAATTCTCTCATCACCATATTCAACCCTTCTTAAATCACGACGGTAAGACTGGGTGTTTTCCAAAAATGTTACAAAATTACTAATCCCAACAACATCGATACCGCACTTAATTTTATCATTATAGTTTGTCATTGAGGCAAGTACCATATAACCGCCATAGGATCCGCCGTAAACACAAATCTTTTTGGAATCCAGTTCAGGCTGTGAAGCTATCCAATCAATTAATGCACCTATATCCTGTACCGATTCCTCCCTCTTATACCAGTTATCCATTTCAAGATAGGTTTTGCCGTATCCGGTTGAACCGCGTACGTTAGGTCCTATTACTGCAATTCCCATTTCTTTTATAAAGTACTGCATAAGGGACGAAAACGAAGGCAGGTACTGCCCCTCAGGTCCGCCGTGAATATTTATTAACACCGGGAAAGGACCCTCGCCTTTGGGTTTATAATAGAAAGCCGGAATTTCCTTACCATCGAAAGTTTTATAATTTATTAATTCAGGGGTTATAAAATTCTCACTGTTCAGACCGCCGATCTCACTGTATGTCCATCTTTCAACTGAATAGTCATCAAGATTAACAGAATAACCGTCACCTGGCGAGACAGAAGTGTTGAGCGTAAAACCAAGCTTAGTACCCTCATCGTTAAACCCGATTCCTCCTATCAGGCCGACAGGAATATTTTTTACTTCTTCAAATTTATTCGTTTCAGTTTCCATCAGGTATAATTTATAAATTCCCCCCTCGTTGGTTGTGAATGCAAGCTTAGTACCATCATCTGATAAAGTAACTCCCTGAACATCCCAGTTTATATCGGGAGTTAGAATTGTAGTCTTACCGGATGCATTATCAAAATATCTTAAGGTACTGAATTCACTATTCTCATCTGAAGTATAATAAATTCCTGTTCCTTCATAATTGAATAAGGCACTCCCGTAAGCAATTTTTGCAGATGAAGGATTGAACTCAGTCATTGCTCGTGACTTAATATCATAAATATAAAGATGTGATTCGTTGGCGGAAATATATTTACCGACAATCAGTTTCATATCATCAAACGACCAGTCGTACACGCCCCAGGAACCCCCTTCGGCAACTATAAGATCTGGGTTTTCAGGACTACCTACTGAAGCCAAATAAATATCGGTATCAGTATTGTTTCTCTTTGTACTTGTGAATGCATATTTGTCACCTTTTTTGCTCCAACCGGTTAAACCATTCCTGGATTTACCGTCAGTAAGCATTTTAATCTCGCCGTTATCCATATTAAATGAGTAAATCTGGTAGAACTCCCCGCCGCCAATATCTTTGGTAAAAAAGAATATGTTTTTTGTTTTATCAGGGCATACAGATATCCCGCTTACCGGTTCATTAAAAAAAGTAAGCTGGTAACGTGCGGCTCCGGGAGATTTAACGTGATGCACCTGTGCTGTTTCTCCAAAGCGTGTGGAAATCAATATCCCTTTATCACTATGCAGCCAGCCTGAGAGTGAAGCAGCCCTTGTATTCTGGTACTGCAGCATTTTCTCACTTACACTATGCAGGTATTTCCGGAATATTTTCAATAACCAGGTTGCCCTGTTCCCTGCGCAGCTGTTCCTGCGGAAACATTGAAAGCTGTATAACTACTAATAAAGTAAACAGAATTATTTTTTTCATAATATGTCCTATAAATAATGTCGAAATATTCTATCAAGCCGGCGAACGCTCCTGCCGCAGGCACGGACCTTATGTTATTTACTTCCGGTAATAATCCTTAAGAAGGATCATTCCCCATTTTTTCTCTACCTTAAATTTTAACTTTCCTTTCTCCGGCTGGATAATCTGGTTGGTTAAGAGATCCCTGTAATATTCATTATGATCTACAGGTAATACAACCTGCTGTGCCTTATTACCGTTGTTTAAGGCAACGATTATCTGCTCTTTTTCAAGGTTACGGGAAAAAGCATACACCTTAGTTTTATTATCAGTCTTGAGTGTCTTAAAGTCGCCTGTCTGAAGTACGGGATATTTATTTCTTATGGAAATAAGCTTTTTATAATGCTCAAATAAATCCTTATTAAAGGAAACAGTCTCTGCCTCTTTTTTTAAGCTCTGGTCAGGCAGAACAGTTTCATCTTCATACACCATATCCGGCCATACCATAGGTTTTCTGCAGTCGGGATCATTTGCTCCCCACATTCCTGCTTCCTCTCCGTAATAAATATAGGGAGCACCTAGATAAGTAAACTGGAATATTGTCATCAGCTTTGCGCGTCTTATATCCTCTGGTTTAGGCTTTCCAGTATTATACTTTGGATTGGAGCCTTTCCAGAGCTCGAATGTTTTTCCCCAGTCGCGCATCCTGTACTTATCCCTGTTAACGATATGGGAGAGCATACGCTGTGTATCGTGACTGTTATTAAGATTCTGCATCACATAAGAAACTTCAGCAGGAAATGTTTCCCTCAGATGCTGCAGCAGGGAATCAAAAGTTTTAGTGGATACTGCTTTCTTCTCATCGATGAAATATTCTTCGCAGGTGAAAAGGAAGTTATAGTTCATCGCCGCATCAAACTCATCCCCTTCAACATAAGGTTTAACCATATCGGGAGGATCGATTACTTCTGCAGTAATATATGCTTCAGGATTTATTGATTTAACCTGCACGCGCCAGTCTTTCCAGAACTGATGCTTTACACAGAAGGCCACGTCAAGACGCCAGCCGTCAATACCGTCGGCAGGATTGCCGTCGTTATCAGGATCCATCCATCTCCTGGTAATATTAAAAATATACTCCTTCGGACCTTTAACTATTCCGTTCTCATCTTCCCTCAGCTCAGGAAGTTCTTTTACGCCGAACCATCCCTCATAATCGAAAGTTGTACCCTTGGCAGGATCATCCCACGATTTAACGGTAAACCAGTCCTTATACTTTGAGTTCTGCTGGTTCTTTTTTAAATCAGCAAAGGGCCAGCTGTTAATTCCCATATGGTTAAACACCCCGTCGATAATTATTCTCATATTTCTTTTATGGACTTCACCGATCAGTTTCAGGAATAACTTATCTGCCGATGTCCATACCCAGGTTGAAGGATCATCAGGTGTTTCCTTTTTTATCATCTCTTTATCACCTGAAGGATCAGGACCAAAGTGAGGATCTATATGATGATATGTTTCCGCATCATACTTATGCAGTGAGGGGGATGCAAATACAGGATTAAGATAAATGGCATTTATGCCAAGGTCCTGAATATAATCCAGCTTATCTATGATCCCCTGGATATCGCCTCCATATCTTCTTCTTTGCAGGTTGAACCAGATATTCTGTCCGTTCTTTTGTTCATACGGCTGAAGCTTATACCAGTCGCTTGTCCAACTATGCACCTCCCAGGGGGAGGAATAATCGTGAGGCCAGGAGCCTTTGATAGATTCCAGCGTAGGGTCATTCGATTTATCGCCATTAAAGAAACGTTCAGGGAAGACCTGGTACCACACGGCTTTCTTAGCCCATTCAGGAACAAATTCTTTTTTCTGCATAGGGTTATCTCCGGCCGAAGAAATTAAGCCGGCCATAAAAAACAGGGGGATGATTAGTTTTTTCATAATAAAACTTAAAATTTAATCTTAAACATAATGCCTGAGTTAGTTAAATATCAAGACAGGTGCGGAATTTCAGGAACGATATTAAAATCATTCATTTTGATATAATGAGATGAATAGCCCCGGAGCTATATCAAGAACCAGTGGATTTTATGGGAAGGAATTATTCAAGAAATTATTATCAGTACTGCCGGCAAGTGATGGGATGATAATTTATTGTAAAAATATTGAACAAAGATTTCTTTTTTATTTAATTATGCGCAGACAATGCACGGACAGTGCGCGGACAATGCACGGCCTAAATCCGGACAAATCGGCCTGAAGCCTGTCTGCAGATTATTCACGCATTATCCGGGCATACCCCCGGCGGTGAGAAATTTTGACTCAATCGTTGTAAAAATTTTAAGAAATAAAGTTCTAATCTTTCAAATTTTAGCAGTTTTCGAAGAATATAAGCCCGCACAATAATTAGCCGGTACCAGGGCATTTAAAAAACCTCTCAACTAGAAATAAAAATTATTGTCCCGGAATCCTATCAAATACTCAACTATTTAGCCCAAATTAGGCCATAATCTCTAGCTGATTTAAAGATCACCTTGTTATTCAGGAAAGTAGCAGATTAAGAGGCACTGGTTTGTACTATATCCAAACCAGCTTATAATTGGCTTCATACCATATTGGTTATGTAAAACTGCATTAGCTATCCTGATTATTCCTTCTGTTGTTTGTAATTTTGTTTCTCTTAGACTTTCTTGGTAAGTTAAACTTAAAGGATTTCTTAGTCCTGTTTTTTAAGGAGGCAGAATGCATAAAATATCCTTCTTCAGAAAATTCTCCATCCCGCTAATGGAGTTAAAACATATAACTAAACTCTTCATAATACTTCCGTTAGTTTTTATACTACATTTAAACACCCCAGCAGAAATCCGTTATGTAAGCAAAACCGGCTCATCTACTCCACCGTTCTTAACTTGGGAAACAGCAGCTGATTCAATCATGGAAGCTATTAACATTAGCCAGTCAGGGGATACTGTATATGTAGGTAATGGAGTGTACCAGGAAAGTGTTGTAATGATACCTGGTTTAGCTCTTATTGGAGCCGGGATGGATAGCTGTATTATCAATTCAACAGGAGTCTTGTATTATGCTGTGAAGGTGACAGATAACTGTTACCTCACAGGATTTCAGCTTCAAGCACCGGAAAATGGTATCATAGTTTATGATTCAACAATACCAATGAGCATAGTGATCATTAAAAATAATAAAATCACTAATACACAATATGGCATTGATATCAGTGGCACTAAATATAAACTAATCTCAAAAAACATCATCTCTGACGTAGAAACAGGTATATACACTTCCCAGGCAAATCCTCTAATCTCAGAAAACATTATTTATATAAACAACAATAATGGCTGGGGCATTGACAATGGAATCCTTGGCAGGCCGCATTGTGTAAATAATATGATTATATGTCCCAATATATATAAGGCGATCAACACCAGTTCCTCAACCTATGAAAACAATCTTATCTATGGGAAAGGAGAGTATGGTATAAGCAGCCTTGGAGATATTATCAAAAACAATGTTATTTATAGTGATATTGGTTTTGTTAAAGGTATTTCGGATGGTAATTCCCAGATCATAAATAACAGTATTCAAAAAACAACAACTGGGATCAATTGGTACGGAGGTGCTGCTCCTGTAGCTAGATACAATAACTTGTGGAATAACTACAGAAACTCACAAAATTTTACTCTCGACAGCACAAATATCAGCCATGATCCCATGTTTGTAAATCCTGACAGTGTTGACTTTCACCTGCAGAAATATTCTCCTTTAATTGATGCAGGAGATCCGATGATACTTGATCAGGACGGCACCCGCTCAGATATAGGACTCTACGGAGGCTATTTCGGAGAGTATTATACCTATGAGGACCTTCCTCCAAGATTTCCCTGGAACTTTACTGCACAGATTGATTCAAATTTTGTTGTTTTACTTAAGTGGAATAAGAATACGGAAGCTGACCTTAGTCATTACAAACTGTACAGGGATACAACTGCACAATTTGTAATTGATTCAACAAAACTAATTTCAGAGCAGACGGATTCATTTTATTTAGATAAGCACTACCCTGTAGCGGAAAGAATATATTACAAAGTAACTGCAGTAGACAGTCAGGGCAATGAGTCAAAGCCTTCCTATGAACGATCAGTAATAATTTCAGCTGTACAGGATAACCGGGTAATAGGAGATGATTACGAGCTTTACCAGAATTACCCCAACCCGTTTAATCCCTCAACAAAGATCGGCTATAGATTAAAAGAACCTGGATATGTAAAGTTGTATGTATATGATGTAAAGGGAGAATTAGTTGAAATACTGGTAAACCAGTTTCAAGGAATGGGAATTTATGAGGTAGAATTCAAAGGAAAGGATACTTCCGGAGGGGATAATATAGCAAGCGGTATTTATCTATATCAGATAATGATACGAAACGACAAAGGAATACCTGTATACTCAGACATAAAAAAGATGCTTTACGTAAAGTAGTTCATAACACTAAACAGCCGGTTGGCTTAAAGTATTAAATTTAGAAAACTTATTAAGGGAGGTTTAATATGGTTCGTTTATACCTGCTTCAGGCAATACTTATTGCCTTAATACTGAGTGTTTCAGTAAATGCACAAAGTTCGCCGGGAACCTTTGATGAATTTCCGGTAGGCACAGGGACCTGCTTTATAGGAGGGCCACAGGATGTTAGAGATACGACACTCTACTCAATTATAAGATACAACCAGATCAGGGATCTGGGGATAAATTTTATAAACCAGCGTGCAGTAGTTCCGGTTGGGGGTGGGACAATACAACCATCCAATCTTGAAAGGATTGCAGAATTTAAGTATTCACTTGCTATAAATGATTCCGGTACGGGAACGTCGGATACATCCTATGATGCCGAGCTGCCGGAAAATGTAGACTGGATAAATTATTTTACACAGGCAAAATACAGGAAGTGGGAGGCAGAAGAGGATCCAATATTTGATGATAATGTAAAGATTAGGCACCAGCGTGGAAGTAGTTATACAATCAATGATACTTCAGGATGGAAAACTGACGCAAACTCAGTAAGTGGAGATTCATTGATTTATGGACCTCGTTACTGGCAGTACCCGAGATATACATTCAGCAATCCTGAATGGAATCCAAAACCAATTGATTATTATGCTGTTTTCCGATTAAAAATAAGTTCAATTCCACATACTACTCAACCGGTATGTTCACTAATAGTAATGACCCGGTATTTGGACACCACTTCCCATCAGTATATTGACAGCACACTTGAAAAAACTCTTCTTACAACCGATAATTTCCCTGATACAGGGTACCACGATTTTTCCTTAAGCTATAGTTATGAGGATTTTATTGACATTGCGGAAAATCCAATCACTTTTAATACTCATCTTCCCGGAGGCATAGAAGATAAGCCTGGTTATTTCAAAAACTCTCAGGTACAGTTTAAGGTTATCTGGCTTGGCAATAGGAATTTGTATGATTTATACGTTGATTATATTGAGGTATATGATCGAATGATCTGGAATTTTTATTTCAATAGTTCCAATGGATACCAACGTATGCTGGATAGCATAATTAATTACGATAACATGTTTACTCAGAATCCTCAATTTTATTCCAGACTCAAGTATTATTTAACACAGGATGAGCCGCATTCGATTGACTGCTATGAACCTTTAAGGAAAGTACAGGAGATAATTGATTTATTGAATGTAGGACCTGATCTTATTATTCACTGGTACCCGGGTTGGGATGCAAAAAGAGACGGCGATATTACCTGGGATCAGTATGATACACTAGTACAACCCAAAAAACTTCATTTCTGGTATGCCCCGTTTACCTGTGATGAAATAACAAACGAACGTGACAACAGAGATTTTACTTTAACCAATTTGAGGTATAATCTTCAATATGCAAATAGTAAACAACCGGGATTTATTCTTGCTGCTCAAACCTTCGGGTACTGGACTCAGGGGCACTGGGATCGCTGGATGACCCCTACACCTGCAGAGGTAAAAGCAGAAACAATGCTGGCTCTGGCTCACGGATGCAAGGGTTTGATTTATGAAGGGTATTATTCTTCCTGTGGAGTTAATTCTGAGACTCAGGGACTTGTCAAATGTCCAGACAGCAGTTATGCTCCAAGAGATATTTACTATACCGTACAGGAACTTGCCGGAAGATTAAAAGGGCCCCTTGGTCAGAAGCTGTTAAATCTTGATTATAATACAAATGACCTCACCAGCGGTTATCTGAGGTTATATCCTTATACTTCAAATTCTCATATGCAAGAAACGGAAACCACAGTAACTTCAGATTACCTGCAGCTCAGTTCAAATGAGCATGATTCTGTTTACTTCCACGCCGGATTCTTTAAGGATAACTATAGTCCTGATAATAATTATTTTTTGTTGGCAAATCTTAAAGTTATGGCAGACAGAAACACAGGAATCAGGATTACAAAAAGCGGTTTTAATAATTTTCGCTTCAGAAATATTGAACCTCAATATAATTTTGACACTACATTCAGTTCTTCAATTTACTGTAATATGTTTTTCCCCGCAGGCGAAGGATACCTGTTTCAGGTTGCTCCGGTTCTGAAATACGGAGGAAGTCTGATTTATAACGATACTGTCAAAACCAGCAGTTCTGTACTAAATGATAATATGACAATAAAGAATGGGGTTACTTTATCCATTAAAAAGAATGTAACTTATATCGTTATGGATACAATCGCCCTGGAAGGAACAGGATTCATTAGTGGCCAGGGATACCTTAATCTCGGACAAGGTGATATTAATACTGTTTCCTGGTCAAAGTCTTTGTTTAAAGGAGTAAATGGTACCCATCCACGGTTATATCTTAGAAAACCAAGTACCGAGAGTGCCCCTACAAGTTACACAGTCTACAGAAAAATAGGTTCGTCGGAATTTACATCTCTGGGTAATATTCCCAACACTACTACCGAGTTTACTGATTCAACTTTTGACATTTCCCCCCTCTATTACCCAATAACAGAGTATTACCTCAAAGCAAATTTTAGTGGTTTTTCGGTAAACACAAATATTGTAAGATATGACATATCAGATATAGCTATCCAAAATGATTCATTAATTCTTCCCGGGGGCTGGCAGACCGTAAGTGTACCGGTGATAATGACTGATAGTTCTGCTTATGGTGTTTTTGGAACTAATTACGTATACAAATATTCCGGAGGTTATCAACTAGTATCCCAGTTAGATAATGGTGTAGGCTATTGGGCAAATTTTGCTTCAGGCCCGGATACTATCGTCTTCAATGGAACTCCTATAGATACATTAGCAATGCCGGTGGATTCAGGCTGGAATCTGAAAGGTTCTTTATTCTATAACACTTTTGTATCTCAGGTCCGTGCAGTCCCTGATACAACAATTAATACTATTTATAAATATCAGAACGGTTATGTACCGCTTGGCCCGGATAGTATACTTAAACCGGGAATAGGATATTGGATAAAGACAAGAAATTCCGGTACGGTTTATATGGAAGCTAATTTCGGCAAAATAACCTCAGTTCCTAATATTGACTTTGCTAGTATGGATAAGTTCACGATTAAGGATGCTGAAGGCAATCAACAGATCCTCTATGTTACAAATATTGACCTTGATACTATTTCCATTAACGCAGATTTTGAAATGCCCCCTTATTATTCTGAATTGCCATTTGACTCAAGGCTGGAGATGAACGATTTGGTCAAAAGGGTAAGTGCGCAGGCAGGACCTGTTGATCTTAATATTCTTGTTCATACTCTTTCTTATCCTGTAACACTTACCTGGCAGTTAAACCCTGCAAACGGAATAACTTATACTTTTATAGGGGATAGTATTTTAGGAAAGATTGCACATAATCTAAACGGCTCGGGTTCAGAGGAGATTAACAGTCTGCCTACAGGTAAAATCAGGTTAACTGCACTTGCAAGTGGTGATTACAAACCAGCTATTCCGGATAAATTTGATTTGTTACAGAATTATCCTAATCCATTCAACCCCAGTACAAAAATTAAGTATTCTGTTCCGGAGGAAACTCATATAAATTTAACCGTTTATAATATCCTTGGTCAGGAAGTTGTAAAGTTAAAAAATGAGGTTCAAAAGCCAGGGTATTATGAAATAACGTTTGATGCATCTTCACTCTCATCAGGTATTTATCTGTACACATTGGAAACTGCTAAGTTTACAAGCACAAAGAAGATGATGGTTTTGAAGTAGACCAGGACACCTAATAAAATAAAAGGATCAGCCGGTGGAAATACCGGCTGTTTTTTTTGCATATCTTCATAGCGTAACCATTTATTTGCACCCTGGAACAACAAAGGTATAGCCTATTTGCGGACGAAAGATTGTGTAATGGTTTCGATCATTTATTTTAAGGTGTGACAGGGGATTTCATAAATTGTGCGGAATTCGTTAAATTTAAAGCTTATAATCCAACAAAAAATGAGTATTACACTGAAAAGAATATTTCTGATCTTTATTCTTGTTTCTGTTACAGCGTTCCCCTCAGGTCTGAAAGATTACCTTAATGACGGGGACAGCTATTACAGGAAATTCGATAATGTGAAGGCGTTAGGAAATTACGAGCAGGCTTACCAGCTTGATCCTGATAACTATGATGTGCTGATAAGACTTGCAAGAACCTACAACGATGCCGGCGAGGAATATTATGAGCTCCGCAAAAGGGACGAAGCAGAAAATTATATAAACAAGGCTCTTAAGTTTTCCGAAATCTTTAAGACTAAATATCCCGACAGTGCTGCTGCATATACATATATGGCTATGTCATACGGGAACCTGGCTCTTTTCAAAGGAGGAAAAGAAAAGGTTAAGCTTGCAAATAAGATCTCAGAATATGCAAAAACAGCCCTTAAGATGAATCCTAAGAATTATGTTAACTACATTATTCTCGGTATCTACAACAGGGAGCTCTCCTCTCTTAACTGGTTTGAAAGAGCATTTGCAAACACGTTCTTCGGTTCTGTACCGGAAGGTTCTTACGAGGAATCGGTGAAATATTTCAAAGGAGCGTTAAAGCTTCTTCCGGATATGATTGTTGCTACTTATCAGCTCTCAAAGACTTACAGGGAGATGGGTGATGAGACTAAAGAAATTGAACTGCTGAAAAAAGTTCAGAGTCTGCCGATGAGAGACTTCAGGGATAAGTTTGCGAAACAAAAATCTAAAAAAAGATTACAGGACCTGCTGTCTTAGTTCTGATGTGCGGAAGTTCGGAGGTTCGGAGATTTAAAGCAAAAGGCGATCAAAGATCGCCTTTCTAATTTTAACCAAGAACTAAGAACCAGGAACCCTGGAACTACTTCAATCATCAATCCAAATATTATCTATCCAATATCTATCCAACTATTTATTATACTCCACCATTCCGCCTAAAACATTTTTAGCTTTATAACCGGTGGTGCGGAGCATTTTTGCTGCGGTGCCCGAACGGTTGCCTGTCCTGCATATTACAGCAATATCTTTGTCTTTATATTGCTGCAGTTCATTCATCCTGCTGTCTAATTCCTGAAGCGGGATATTTATAACTCCCTCAATATGACCTAAGGGACTAGCCAGCTCCCCGGGTGTTCTTACATCAAGAATAATAAGATTTGAATTTTCCTTCATATCCTTTTTTAATTCAGAGATTGTCATCTCTGTTTCTTTGTCCTGAGCAAAACCAAATAAATTAAACATTGATAATACCGCTGTTGCTATAATAATTTTCACCACTGCACCCTTTTAATTCAAACCGCACATACCTGAAGCGCAGCCGCCTGAATAAGGGTTATCACAATTTCCACTTTCACATCCGCCTTGAGATTTTGAAGAAGAGCCTTGTACAGAGGCGCTGAATGAGGAAAGGAGTTTTTTATTCTTTGCGGAATGACAGGAAGGGCAGGTAACCTCATCCTGCGAAGCTGATGATTTATGAAGAACTTCAAATTTTGTACTGCATTCAGAACATCTGTATTCAAAGACCGGCATTTTACTCCTCTTTATTTTTTTTCTTTAATTCCTAATACATCCATAAGGCGCTCGTGAGCTCCCTCGGGTATTTCAACATTATATTTTTTATAAAATTCTATTGTCATTTCAACTGATTTAAAATAGCTCTTACATCCGGGACAATTATCAAGATGATTTTTTATTGCAATGCACTTCTCAGAATTCAGATCCTCTCCAAGAGTATCGCAGACGTGTTTCATCACTTCCTTATGGGGAACGTCTTCATATTTCATTCTGGAATGCCTCATTTATTTCTTTTCTTAAAAATGCTCTTGCACGGTGCAGTCTTGATTTTACTGCAGCAACGGAAAGTTCAGTTATTTTAGCTGTCTCTTCTGTTGATAATCCTTCTACATCCCGGAGTAGGAAAACAACCCTGTAATCCGGTGGAAGCTTTGCAATCGAATCATCCAATATCTTTTTTAACTCAACGTTCTCTACACTGTTGAAAGGAATTGTATTCCAGTCAGCCTGAAATTTATCATCATAGAGCTTATCATCGTCATCATCTATTGAAACAAACCGTCCGGGTCTTGCTTTTCTTGCAGACATCAGGCAGTTATTTGCAATTATCCTGTAGAGCCAGGTGGATAACTTTGAGCGCCCGTCAAACTGGTTAAGGTTCTTAATCATACTCAGGAAAGTATCCTGCATCATATTTTCGGCTTTATCCTTATCCCGGCAAATTTTAAAGGCAAAGTTATAAACCGTCTGTTCATATTTTTTAACCAGCTCAGCGAGGGCTTCTCTATCCCCCTCCTTTGCTTTCCGTATAAGCTCTAATTCATCCATTTATTGAGATGCATTTCAATGATAAAAGATTCAAAAAATAACACACAAAGTTAACCATAATAGAGGGAAGGGCATAGTTCAGCCTTTGGAGATAAGAGTAAAGCTAATTTATAAATCAGGACAGCATTAGATACGTGATGTTTTTCCACCAATAAGTCTCGCCCTTTTTAAGGGAGAGATTAGAGAGGGTTCCGGGGATATGAGAAAAGCTGTATTTTACAATTATCAAATTATTTTTTAAGGGGGATCAAATGAGTCTGAATAAAAAGGCAGAACTTTACCAGATTGCGAAAATCTATTGCAGGGAATTAAGAAATAATCAAACACACTCAGAAAAGCTTCTTTGGTCATATTTACAGAACAAAAAAATTCTTGGTAAAAAATTCTTAAGACAGTTTCCAATTTTTCATGATATTACAGGTATTGAAACTTTTTACATAGCAGATTTTTATTGCCATTCATCAAGATTAATAATTGAAATAGATGGAAAAATTCATAGGTTCAGAATAAATGCAGATAATGATCGAAGTAAGATTTTAAACTTTATGGGATATAAAATCATCCGGTTCAGTAATGAAGAGGTAGAAACGGAGATATATAATGTTGTAAAAAAAATTACTAATTATCTCTTAATTCAACAATAATATATAATTCAGCATTTACTTTATAACAAGGAACCCTCTCTAATCTCTCCCTTTTCAAGGGAGAGACTTATTGGAAAAAGAAACATGACATTTGAAGCTCTGTCCTCAGACAGGCAAAGAGAAAGCAAATTTTTAGTTTTTTCTTTCTTTTGATGTAGAACTCCTCTATTTGATAAAGAAAGATTTGAGGTTGTCTCAACCATTTCTTAATATTTCATTATCTTTGAACCAAAATCTTTAGATGTAGATGTTTAATCCCTGGAAAGGACTAAAAAATCTCCCCCGTAATCTGTGGGTTTTATTCTTTGCCACATTGATTAACCGCTCCGGTACAATGGTGCTCCCCTTCCTGGCGATTTATCTTATAACAGTAATTAAAACCGGAACTGCACAGGCAGGACTTGTGCTTGCAGTTTACGGCACGGGGTCATTTCATTACAAGTCCTTTCGTCGGGAAGCTGAGTGATAAGATCGGTTCGCTTAAAATAATGCGTTTGTCATTATTTCTTTCCGGGGGAATGCTTCTTTTATATTCTTTCATTACTGATTATTACATTATTCTGCTGCTTACTTTTATATGGGCAATTGTTAATGAAGCGTTCAGACCGGCGAACCTCTCATTTATTGCCGATGCCGTTCCGGCTGCCCAAAACAGGACTGCCTTTGCATTAAACAGGCTTGCTGTAAATATTGGGATGAGCATTGGACCGGTAGCGGGGGGTTTTTTATCAATGCTCGATTTTTCAATTCTCTTTTATGTTGATGCTGCTACTTCAATTGCTGCGGGAATATTCCTTTCATCCTCAAGTTGGAAATTATCTATATCTCCCGATGAAGCCAAAGCTATTGAGAATAAGCACTCCGAAAATAAAAGCCACATTCTGAAAGATTATTTTTTCCTTTACTTCCTGCTGGCGATTATCCCTGCTCAGCTGGTTTTCTTCCAGCACATCGGGGCAATGCCTATTTATATTGTCAATATTCTCGGATATTCTAATGCGGTTTTCGGCAGTTTATCTGCAATAAATACCGTCCTGATTATTTTCCTGGAAGTCCCTCTGAATAATGTACTATCTGAATGGTCTTTTAAAAAGACACTTGCCCTTGGTGCCTTATTTTGCGGTCTTGGTTTTGGTTCAATGGCATTTGCTGCTTCAATACCCTTGCTTGCCGTTTCTATCATTTTGTTTACGTTCGGTGAAATGATCTATTTTCCGGTAATTGCGGCTTATGTTTCGGACACTGCTCCAAAACAGAAAATGGGGGAGTATATGGGTTACCTGCAAATGACCTTCAGTCTGTCATTTTTACTTGGTCCCTGGCTGGGGACAATTGTGCTTGGAAATTTTGGTTCTGTAATTCTTTGGATTTCTGCATTTTTTTCAGCTTTTCTTTCTTCCCTATTGATGCTACGGCTGCGGAAATAACTCGCATAAAATTTGATTTCCTTTTCTTTTTGTATTTATCAGGAATTAGTTATAATTAGACGGATGATTAATTAAGATACGAAACCATAGTAATGCATAATGTTTGATGCTAAGAATTTTGCTATTATTAAGGCAAACAGGCTATTTGCCGGAACAGCACCAAAAACAAAAATCAATATCTCCAACAAAGAGCTCCTTTCTGCAGGCTCCGGTACGCTCATTTATAAGCAAAATGATGATGCGGATTCGGTTTATCTTGTAATTCAAGGTGAAATTAAGCTTGAAATTAAGGGGATCTTTAAAAAACCGGTAATTGTTACCAAGACAGCCAATGATTTTTTTGGTGAGAAGGAGTACCTGGAACGGGTAAACCGTAAGGGAAATGCTGTTGCCTCTACCGATTGTCAGCTTTGTGTCTTAAAAAAGGACAAGCTGGATAATCTTATTGCCCAGGATAAAAGAGTATTTGCAAATCTTTACGGCATTATTGATGATACGGCAGAAACGGAAGTCCGGACCTCTCAAGAAAGCGAACCAGAGGAATATTTGTTCGGCAAACCGGGGGATACTGCCGGGTTTGAAGAAAGTACTTTCGAAGACGAGACACCCTCTGAATATTTGACTCCTGACTCAGGGAATAAACAGGAAGTGAAGGATGTTCCTGCTACTGAACCACCTCAAGCCGAAAGTGATGAATTCTCCGAGCTTAAGCTGAGTGAAATGCTCGATTCTGATCTGCCCGATTTCACAGAAGCAGATATAATAAAATGGGCTGAAGAGATCGAGACTGCGGTAGAACCCGATAAGAATCTCCCGGACCAAAAACTGATAGAAGTAAAATCAGAAAAAGAAGAGATATCCCCGGATGTATCTGCAAAAGGTAAAGACAATAATGATAAAGATATACGTGTTGAATTTGATTTCCTAAAAGAACTTGCACTGCTTGAGGATCTGCCTCTTGCAGAAAATAAATCCAAAGAAGTTATAAACTTCGATCTGCTGGATGAAGATGATATCCTTATCGGTGCAGATGAAACTGCAGCACCCGATGAGACATTATTTGTTAAAGATGCAGTGGAAGATGAAATTGTTAAGCCGGATATTACTGCAAAAGATACAGATAAAAAGTTACCCGAAGCCCCCGCGCCTGAAGAGGAAGTAAAAACACCCGGGTTTGTCGAGGACCTCGATGAGCTTTTCGTAAGAAGAACCGATGAAGATGTTGAAGAAATACTTACTTCTGAAATCAATAAATCAGAAGACGACTCTATTAAGTAAATTACCGGAAGAGCCGCCGCTGCCGGAGATCAAAGAAGCCGCTGCTCCTATACCTGAAAACGGATTCTCATCTAAAATTCCATTAGTACCGGAAATGAAGGAGGAGCATTCCGATTTTAACAATGAACTTTCAGAGGAAGTTGATGAAATGACTGCTGCAAAATTTAAGCAACTACTTGAAGCTGCACAAAAGATAAACTCAAGCATTAAGCTGGATGAAACACTTGAGTCTATTCTCGCCGCGGCAAAGAGCTTAACGGGTGCCGAACGCGGCTACCTCTACCTGGTTGACAGGGAGAGTAATGATCTTTGGGCAAAGGCATTAAATAATGATATTCAGAAAGAATTAAGAATAAAGATCGGAGAAGATATCCCGGGTATTTGTGCAGAAAAAGGTATCGTTATAAATCTTAAAGATGCTTACAAGGATAAACGGTTTAATACGGACAGGGATAAAGGCTCAGGGAAAAAAACCAAAAGTCTGCTATGTGTCCCGATATTAAATAAAACAGGTTTTGTTTCCGCAGTTCTTCAGCTTACGAACAGCAGCAACGGGGAATTTACTCAATCCGATGAAGAAGCTTTAGGCGCTCTATCTGTTAACATTTCTTTGGCACTCGAAAATGCAGAGCTGATGGAGAGACAGCTGCAGACAGACCGTGTTTCTTCAATGGGGAAAATGGCAAATTTCCTTATACAGGATATTAAAAAGCCTGTACTGACAATAAAATATTATGCAGAGCATATAAAGAAAAAAGAGGTCTCATCCGATGTAGTTCAGATATTGGATATGCTGATAGATCAATCGAATGCAGTTGTCGATCTTGTACAAACAACACTTAGCTATTCGGAAGGGAAAGGAATACTAAGGGCACAGCCGCTCCGTTTATCAACAGTTCTTGACGATATATTTAAACTGCTCGCAGAATATGTTGAATCCCGGCACGTCAATCTTTTTAAGAAATATGAATCAGATGCAGTGGTAAGTATAGATAAGCGGGAATTCTACCAGGCTTGTTTCCAGATAGTAAAAAATGCCTGCGATGCTATGCCAAAGGGGGGCGATATTTATGTACTGGTAAAAATTGAACACGGGATAGTCAGGATTGAGTTTAAAGATTCAGGTGTAGGCATACCGGAAAGCATTAAGTCGAAAATATTTGAGCCGTTTATGTCGCACGGGAAAAAACAGGGCGTTGGACTTGGACTTTCAATAGCCGAGAAAATAATCAAAGACCACAGCGGAGAAATAAAGTTCGAAAGCGAAATCGGGGAAGGCACCACATTTATTATATCTTTGCCTTATATTTCAACAGCCTAAAAAATTGGTGGGCGGGAAAGTACGAGGTATCTTAACTAAGGACTAAAAAAGATTGAATCCAATTATGCGAGTATCCATCTATCCTTTCTGCATTCATCCATTTATCCATCCATCAATTTCTTCTTTATCCGTTTCTCCATCAATTCTCTTCCACTAATGGGCGTAAATCTAGTAACTATACTGGGTCCTACCGCAAGCGGTAAAACTAAACTCGCCGCCGGTCTTGCTTATAAGTTTAACGGTGAGATTATTTCTGCTGATTCCAGGCAGGTGTATACTGGTATGAATATCGGTACCGGAAAAGATCTTGATGATTATACAGTTGAAGGAGCGATCATAAATCACCATATGATCGATATTCTTACCCCGCAGGAAGAATTTAATGTTTATCTCTTCAAAAAACATTTTAATGAATACTTTAAACAGATAAGCGAAAAAGGCAAACTCCCCTTTCTTGCCGGGGGTACCGGATTATATATCAGCTCGGTTATTCAGGATTATAAAATTATCAGAGCTGATTTCTCGGATGAACAGATTTCCAGACTTGAAAAGTTGAATGACAATCAGCTGGCTGAATTGCTGATTCAACTAAATCCTAAACAGCATAATAAAACTGATCTTGTGAACCGGCAGAGAATGATAAAAGCTATTATAGTTGAATATGCGAAAAGTGAGAAAGAAGAAGCCGGGCCTGAAATTAATTCCCTGGTAATAGGTGTAAATCTTCCGAGGGAAATTGTCAGGGAGAGAATCACGGCGCGCTTGAAGCAAAGACTTGGAGACTGGAATGGTCAAAGAAGTTGAAGATCTTCTTGCATCGGGTGTAACATACGACAGATTATTTGAATTCGGGCTGGAATACAAGTATATCGCTATGTATCTTAAAGGGGAAATTTCTTTTAATGCTATGTTCTCAAAATTAAATACAGCAATCCATCAATTCTCAAAGCGACAAATGACCTGGTTCCGCAAAATGGAAAGGGAAGGTGTCAGGATCAACTGGATTGAGGGACCTGATTTTGAATCCGCAGCACAGCTAATAAGAGAAGCATTATGAAATCTCTTCCGGAGAAGGTTAAAACTTATCTTTCAGGCTATGCTTCACCGCAGTGGAGAGTTGAACCCGGAATGGATACCAGGTTTAAGAACATTATTGTTATACCTGCTATTGCTGAATATAATAATCTTAAAAACTGCCTTCAGTCTCTTGCTTCAAATGACCCTAAATATTTCCACGACACTCTTGTACTTATAGTTGTTAATAATAATGAATCAGCTTCTGCTGAGGTTAAAGAGGATAACAGGAATACAATAGAATTTTTGTGCAATATTCTAAGCAGTAATGAAGATGATTTTATAGCCTCCCGTATTTCATCATCCGGATTAAATATTTCCTTTGTTGATGCCTCGACCACGGGCTTTGAAATGCCTGATAAGCAGGGAGGGGTCGGACTTGCAAGAAAGATCGGAATGGACCTGGCGCTTCCTCTGTTTGATTATAATGTCGAACGCTCAAACAGTTTATTTAATCCCGGGAAAAATATCCTTATCTGCCTGGATGCTGATTGCACCGTTAATACTAATTATCTTTCTAACATCGTTGAAGGCTTTAACAGCGCTTTCTCTTCGGCTGCGGTTATAAACTTTGAACATTCCCTTGAAGGAACCGAAGAAGAAACTTATGCCATCATCTGTTATGAATTATTTTTAAGATATTATGTAATGGGACTCTCTTTTGCCAATTCCCCATATGCATTCCATACAATAGGATCGGCAATGGCCTGTGATGTTGAAAGCTACATCAAGAACGAGGGGATGAATAAACGCAAGGCAGCCGAGGATTTCTATTTCCTGGAAAAACTTTCAAAGAACTGCAGGATAGATTCAATACGGGATGCCTTTGTATACCCCTCAAGACGAAGCTCATGGAGAGTACCCTTCGGAACAGGACAGAGAGTCACTCGTTATCTTTCCCGGCAGCAGGAGGAATATCTTTTGTTTAATCCTGCTTACTTTTGAAATATTAAAGTACTGGTTATTAATATTCGGATCGGCTGATGAAATAACTCCCGAAGAATATCTTGCACTGGCAGAGGATCTTGAACCGGAGCTAAAGAATTTTTTAATCTTGCACAACTTTGTAGCTGATCTGACAAATATTCAGAATAATTCACAGACGAAAGTTCAGATGCTGAAGCAGAAGAGGAAATGGTTCGACGGATTTATGACATTAAAGCTGATTCATCACCTGAGGGATACAAAATTTCCACAGATAAATATGTTCGAGGCGCTGGATAAATTTTTCCTAATGATGAATACAGATATTTTAATAGAAAGGAAGTATCCTGTACCCGGAATTGATATCCAGAAAAAGTACCTGCTTGAATTAAGACAAATTGAAAATAAAACTGTTACAGTATGATAATTAAAACTCTTCCTGAAGAAATTCAGAATTACCTTGTTGATGCTGCTAATTATAAGGGGTGGTGCGATAAAGTATATATACCTGAAAACACAACTGAAATTCCCGGCATATTAAGAGAGGCATATAAGAACAACCTGAAGGTAACTGTTGCAGGAAACGGCACCGGGCTTACCGGAGCGCGTGTTCCCGAAGGGGGGATTGTAATCTCCACTGAAAAGCTTAACAGGATCACTTGAGATCAATAAAGAAAATTTTTATGCTGTAGTTGAGCCGGGGGTTATACTTACTGATCTGCTGAATGAGCTGAAAGGGTACGATCTTCTTTATCCTCCCGATCCAACAGAAAAGAACTGCTTTATCGGGGCAAATGCTGCAACCAATGCTTCGGGGGAAAAGACATTTAAGTATGGTCCCACACGAAATTATATCCTTGAGCTCGATGTGGTCCTTTCAAACGGCGATACCTTAAAGCTTAAACGGAACGGACAAAAAGCTGATGGTTATGTTCTTAATCTTATTTCCGAAGAAGGGAACAAATATTTAATAAACCTTCCTGATTATAAAATGCCGGCAACAAAGAATGCATCGGGTTATTTCTGTAAAGAGAATATGGATGCAATAGACCTGTTTATAGGGTCGGAAGGGACACTCGGAGTTATTACAAGACTGAAACTGAAACTCCTCCCCTACCCTGAAAAGATATTATCCTGTATCGTCTTTTTTGATAAAGAAGATGATGCATTGAATTTTCTTACAGACGCAAGAACAAGATCCTTTGAATCAAGAAAGAATAAAAATATAAATTCTCTTGATGCACTGGCTCTTGAATTCTTCGATGAGAATGCACTAAACTTTCTTAAAGATGATTATCCTAATATCCCGAAGGAAGCAGGTGCAGCAGTCTGGTTTGAGCAGGAAGTAAATTCTTCGAATGAGGAGATACTACTTAATCAATGGATGGATCTTATAGGTCAATACAATGGTAATGAAGAAAGTGCATGGTTTGCAATGGATGAGGTTGAAAATCAGAAGATCAAGAAGTTCAGACACTTTATATCCGAGAAGATAATAGACTATATCGCAAGGAATAATGTAAGGAAGCTTGGTACAGATACAGCCGTACCTGATGAATATTTCAAGGAGTTTTATTACAAATCGAAGGAAATAGCCAAAGAAGCAAATCTGTTTACACTCGTATACGGACATTTCGGAAATGCGCATACTCATCTGAACCTGCTTCCGAAAAACGAAGAGGAATATCAGCGCGGGCAGGCAGACGTACAACAAAATAGTTAAAGCTAGCTGTTGCATACGGGGGTACGGTATCAGCCGAACACGGAATAGGGAAGCTGAAAGCTGCTACCTAACTGATATGTATGGGGAGAAAGTAATCAGGCAGATGCTTTCTATAAAAAAGTCCCTTGACCCTAAATTACTTCTGGGATACGGAAACATAATTGAGAAAAAATTCATAACTTAAAAAACTATTTTTGAAGATGACGCATATAAGGTGTATTATGAAGAATGTTTTACTATTAGTGATATTCACGATCATTACTGCTTCCGCACAAAACTGGATAACCGTCGGGGGGAATACTCAAAGAAACGGCTTAACTGAAATGACCGGTCCGGCTGATGTATCCCAGACATTCTGGACGGTCAGCAGCAGCAGCTCCCTTTGGGGAAATTCAGTATTTACGTATGGAGATAAATTCATTACCTCAAGAGTAACCTTTTCACCTGTATACTCGGCAAAGCTTGAATGCAGAAGTCTAACAGATGGTTCTCTCTACTGGGAAAAAGTATTGAATGACTCTGCTATCCTGTATGCTGTTGGCTTTAATGAATTTGCTGTCTACACTCACGACTATAAAACAGGAATTCTTTATTCACTTTCCCCTGCAGACGGTTCCATCAACTGGAGCATTGCCGAAGATATGTTCGGTGGTAAAAGCGGAGTATTATTTGCCTGTAACGGCGATCCCATAATTAAAGGTAAAAGACTTGATAAATACACGGGAGCGGTTGTATGGAGCTATAACTATATTGTACCGGTTGGTCCTGATGCCGGGTATGCTATGTACGGTAACACATATTATCACTGGCACGGTTCGATCGTTACCCCGAAAGTGGTCTTTGCTCTGGATGCTGAAACGGGACAGTTCAAATATGAATCTGTTGAACTCGCTGGAGACGGGGACCAGGAAGTACCACTAACAATAGGTTCCGACGGCACGATATATATTCCGAGGGACGGCGGTCCTCTCTATGCAATTGAAGATAATGGGTCGGCATTGAATGTTAAGTGGCAGTACACTCCCATTTCAGCCATAAATGGTTACCTTGGATCTGATTCAACCGGAAATGTTTATCTTGTTGACGGGGGTAAGCTCCGCCGCTTGAATAAAGTTGACGGAACCTTAATGGATACATCACTTGTTGAAATTACAACCGGGTTCCTTCCTACAATTACTGTTGATACTGAAGGTAAAGTATACCTTTGCACTGCCGATGCCGGTCCGGGAAAGTATTACTGTTTCAGTCCCGATCTGCAGACCCTCTACTGGGAGATGTCAATGCCTTATAACTATTATTGCGCACCGGTAATTGGTAAGGAAGGAGTAATGGTATTAATTGGTTCAGGCAATGAGATAAAGAGTTACAAATCCGGTGACTTACTTAAGCCTGTTGCTGATTTTTATGCCGATTCTGTAAACATAATGACAGGTGATTCGATAAACTTTTTTGACCAGTCATCCTACATCCCCGATACCTGGCAATGGCATTTTGAGGGAGGCACTCCCGATACTTCCAATGAACAGAATCCTCAGAATATTATTTATAATCAATCAGGTACTTTTACTGTAACATTGACAGCTTCCAATTCATTGGGAAGTGATTGGATTATGAAAGAATGCTATATCAATGTTGAGCAGTCTGTTAATGTTGATGATTTTACTCAAACCCCTATTGAGTTTTACCTCTATCAGAATTATCCTAATCCCTTTAATCCAGCAACAAAAATAAAATACCAGGTACCAAATGGAGCATCTAATACAACCCTGAAAGTATTTGATATGCTTGGGAATGAAGTAGCAGTTTTAGTCAACGGGAACAGGCCTGCAGGTACTTATGAGGTGAACTTTGATGCAGCAGAACTGCCGAGCGGTATTTATTTTTATGAGCTCCGAAGCGGTAATTACACTGATGTACAATAAGATGATGCTGATTAAATAATATTAAAAACAGGCTGACCGTCAGGCGCAGCCTGTTTATTCATCATAAAAAGGTGTCCTAATACACCTATATGATCATATTATTTAATTCTCTTTTTAAACTTTGATACTCCGGACACATTTCTCCCACAAGGTTCCAGAATCTCTTAGAATGGTTCATCTCTTTCAGATGACATAACTCGTGAATGATCACATAATCAATTACTTCTTTTCTGAATTTCATAAGCCTGTAATTAAAGGAAAGATTTTTTCCGGATGAGCAGCTCCCCCACCTTGTCCGCTGTCCTTTAATACTTACCCTCCCGAATGAAATATTATGTCCTGCGGCTATTACTGCGGTACGGGAAGGAATATATCTTTTTGCCTCATCTCTCAGCCAGATTTCAAATAAAGTTTCAGGTTTGGCAGCAGAGCCGGAAGGACTGGTTATAATCAGCTTTCTCCCCTTCTGTCTTTACCCGGTGTTTTTTAGCAAAGAGATTAAACTCCTGCGACACCTTCATTTCCTTACCAAGATAAATAAATTTAACCGCAGGCTGGAGCCTGATATGTTTCTTTATCCAGGGGATTTTCTGATCAAGAAAAGATTCCGCTCTTGCAATCTTATATCCGGGAGGGAGCACTACATCGATGCGGTTACCGGTGTTTATTCTGATGCTTAAATGCTTAGCTCTTCTGCTGAAGCGGAAATGAGACATCAATCGTCAGTTCGTCTATGAGGATTTGTTTAGCAGAAATTATCAGAAGGTTTTTTTATAGGTAGTTTTTTCTTTTGAATCCTCAAGGATAATTCCCATATCTTTAAGCCTGTCCCTTATCTTATCAGAAAGAGCATAGTTCTTATCCTTTTTTGCTTCGGTGCGGAGTTCTATTAATAATCCAATAAGGGCATCGTCAATAGACGGAGAGGTATCCTGGATATTAAAATCGAGTACTCCGAGTACTCCGGATGCAGTTGATTCAAGAAATGCTTTAACATTTTGATAAAATGATAAGCTGAGATTTCCTTTATCTGCAATTAGTCTGTTTACGTCACGGACAAAGTCAAAGATTACTGCTGTAGCCTGGGGAGTGTTGAAATCATCATCCATAGCTGATTCAAATCTTTTCTTGTAACTGTCGAAACTCACCCCGGCCCTCTCCTTCTGAAGGAGAGGGGGAAGGAGAATTTAGCTTATCGTTTATTTTATCGCGCAGGTTGTTCAGTTTTTCGAGTCCTGTTTTAGCCGCTGTTAAAAGTTCATCGCTGAAGTTAAGCGGACCGGCATAATGCGTCTGGGCGAAGAACAGCCTTATCGTTTCAGCATTATATTTTTTTAATACATCCCTGGCAGTAAAGAAGTTGCCGAGGGATTTAGACATTTTTTCTTCATTAAGATTAAGGAATCCGAAATGCAGCCAGTAATTAACAAACTTTTTATTATTAGCTGCTTCGCTTTGTGCAATCTCATTTTCG
The DNA here is from genome assembly GCA_963764685.1 of uncultured Ignavibacteriales bacterium. Lineage (GTDB taxonomy): Bacteria > Bacteroidota > Ignavibacteria > Ignavibacteriales > Ignavibacteriaceae > CAVXTT01. The sequence goes on along the minus strand of CAVXTT010000017.1, from coordinate 24,951 downwards.
TGATGAGGAAATATCAGATCGCTTCCGCCCGCGTGAATATCAAATGTTTCACCAAGATGCCTGCAGCTCATTGCAGAGCATTCAATATGCCAGCCGGGTCTTCCTTTTCCCCAGGGACTTTCCCAGAACGGCTCCCCTTCCTTGGCTTTTTTCCACAAGGGAAAAATCAAGCGGATTATGCTTCTCTTCATTTATCTCTACACGGGCACCCGATTCAAGTTCCTCTATATTCTTGCCGCTGAGCTTTCCGTAGGTCTTAAATTTCCCTACATCATAAAACACATTGCCGTTCACATTATATGCAAAACCTTTTGCTTCAAGAGCTGCAATCATTTTAATAATGTCAGCTATATGTTCTGTGGCTTTAGGATAAATATCTGCTTTCTTAATTTTTAACTTCTGCAGATCTTCAAAGAAAGCAGTCGTATAACGTACTGCAACATCTTTGGCATCTGTCCCTTCAGAGATAGATTTTTTTATAATTTTATCATCGATATCTGTCAGGTTCATTACATATTTAACATAATATCCCTTGTACTCAAGGTAACGCCTTAGCATATCCGCCATTATAAATGAACGTGCATTGCCGATATGGAAGTAATCATATACAGTTGGACCGCACATATAAATTTTAACCTCTCCCCGGGTTAAGAGGCTTAAATTCTTCTTTTTTTCTTGAGAGTGTATTATAGATGGTTAACATTAAATAAGATCATAAATAATATTGAAAAATAATGCAGATGGTGTTTATTTCATAGCTTTGAAGGTTAGAGCGGTCTATTATACTTTTGATCCCAATGCTGTCCAAAATAAAATAGAAATAAGCATGAGATCAACAAAGAACTAAGAACCAGGAACTAAGAACTGTTTCAACCATTGGACAGATTTCTTTCTTTTTCATTTCATTTCCGGCTAAACTAAATTTATCTGCCTGCTTTTCATAGAAAAATTGTGCATTATTCCCGCACCCCGTTCCAAACGGTGTGCTAGCAAGACACAATTGTCAGATGGTTCATTATTCACTACCTTTCAGGATCAACCGGTTCCAAACCGGTTGAGGGCAATACCATATAATTTTTCTTGTTCTTGAAGCTTCCTTCAGGATGCTTATCTCAGAATACCGTGCAAACAGAAAAATGCAGCATAATTGTCTCGCTAGCACCCTGCTTCCTTAGCTGGGTGAGGAATGATGAACGGGCAGTAAATTATCAAGTTGGACAGACTCCATTCTCAAGTCGCAAGTGGCAAAGTTATAAATTGTTTTTCTGTTAAAATAAATTTAACAGCTTGATATGTTTGATCTAGATAATGCCCAGGTGTTTTTTCGCCATATAGATCCCGCATATGGTTTTGGAATCTGTAATTTCCCCATTCATAATCATCTCTTCAACTTCATTAAACGGGACTTCGATCATTTCCATTCCCTCCTCCCCTTCTTCCCTGTTATGCTTTCCTTCCTTAAGGTCCCTGGCAAGATAAATGTGAAGCACCTCTGTGCAGAAACCGGGTGTGGTTCTTATCTCACCCAGTTTTACTATATCTGCCGCAGTATATCCCGTTTCCTCTTCAAGCTCTCTCTTTGCACAATGATATGGGTCTTCGTTTTTATCAAGCTTGCCTGCAGGTACCTCGGTCATAAATTTCTTGAAGGGATAACGGAATTGTTTTACCAGATACAACTTTTCCGTCAGAGCTGTAAGGGACAACAACTGCACCGCCTGGATGTACTGCAACTTCCCTTATCCCGGTATTGCCGCTCGGGTATTCTATCTGGTCAACCTCCAGATCAAATACCTTCCCGCGAAATATGATCTCGCTTTTTTTTACTTTAAAATTCATTCAGCCGGTATCAGACTCTGTAACCCGGCTGATAATATGAGGAGAGCTCACTCCCAGGAATTTCAATACTGCAGTTATTACCCCGAGATCATCAAGGTAGCCGAATAAGGGAGCAAGATCGGGTATGGTATCAATCGGGGAAATAAAATAGACAAGTGCTGCAACTACAATTGCTTTCCTGTGCCAGGTAACAAAAGGATCCTTCATATAATTAAATAATGCAAGGATATCCTTGGCAAAGGAAATCTTTTTTCCTACCCGTTCTAATTTGGTCCATAGATTATTTTCTACAAATTTAACACGTTCTTCCGTTTCCTTAACACCTCCGAAATCCAGTTCTTCAAATTCATCAAGCTGTATTTCCTCGTTTGGGTTCATTGTACATCCCTTTTATAATGTTTTTCAAACCAATCGAAAACTGTTTTCCACCAGAGCCTTGAGTTCTGGGGTTTCTGCACAAAATGTGTCTCATCCGGAAAATATAAAAAGCGGCTCTCTACTCCTAATCTCTGCAGTGATGTGAATAACTGGAAAGCCTGCTCTTCAGGCACCCTGAAGTCCTTTGCCCCGTGCACTATCAGCATTGGTGTTTTAGCATTCTGAATATACTGATGAGGCGACCATTTTTGATATAATTCCCTGTTCTCCCACGGCGTACCTTTATTTTCCCATTCATTGAACCATAATTCTTCGGTGGTACCCCACATACTTTCCATATTAAAAACGCCGTCGTGACAAACAAGCGCATTAAAGCGGTCGGTATGTCCTTCTATCCAGTTGATCATATACCCGCCGTAGGAAGCTCCTGCAGCAAATGTATTATTACCATCTATGAAATTATAATTTTTAACTGCATAATCATAAGCGTTCATCAGGTCGGTATAAACTTTTCCTCCCCAATCACCTGATATTTCATCTGTAAACTTTTGTCCGTACCCTGTACTTCCCCTGGGATTCGGGGCAACGACAACATAACCCTGTGAGGCAAACATTTGAGAATTCCAGCGGTAATGAAAATCATCATTCCAGTGTCCCTGCGGACCGCCGTGAATTAAAAATATCATCGGGTATTTTTTAGACGGATCAAAGAACGGCGGCTTAATCAGTATTGATTGTACTTTTGCTCCTTCAGCCCCGTCAGACCAGAAAGTCTCAATCGGATTTGTCTCAATTTCCGCGAGTCTTTTAGTATTAAGGTTTGTTATCTGCCTTACATTGCTGCCGTCGGAATCCATTGCAAATAATTCATCAGGCATATTTGAGCGCTGCTGTTTAAAGTATATAGTCTTATCATCTTTACTTATGCTGATACTGCTGTTGACATGTTCTTTAAGCAGCAACATCCGTTTTACTGTCTGCAATATCCAGTCTGAAGATTGAAACGTATACCTGGTTGGCAGCAGTAAAATAAATATAACGCGAATCATTTGACCATATTATTTCTGCTGCTGAATATTCAACATCGCCGGTAAGATTTTTAGTCGTTCCTGTGGACCTGTCATACAGCATTATATTTAATTTATCAGCTTCAAACCCTTCTCTCTCCATTGAAGAATAAGCTATGTATTTTCCGTCGGGAGAATAAACAGGCTGATTATCATTTCCCTTGCTTGTAGAGATAAGCTTAGCTTCAGGTCTTTCAGCTTTTTTAATATTCTTAAGATCAATTAGAAATACATCATTGTTAGTGCTCGTTGCAAGTACTTTACTGGTATTCATTGTGAAAGCAGCTTCATTGCCGTCAGGTGAAAAGCTGTAATCGTTTGAACTTCCCAATGCGATTGGGGGAACATCATAAGGACTCATAAGAGTAAGATCGGTCAGCTCATTTGTTTCTGTATCGAGAAGAAAAAGGTGACTCCTTTTTTCGCCGCGCCAGTCATCCCAATGCCTGTACATTAATTCTGTAAATATGGATGCCTTAACTTTGCTCTCTGCTTTATTATCATCCCTGGTCTTATTGCATTCATCAGTTGTACAATCGGGATATACAGAAGATACAAATAATAATTTTTTACCGTCGGCTGACCACTCATACCCCGATGCGCCGGTATATATAGCTGTAATCTTCTTTTCACCGCTGCCGTCGGGTGCTGACGTCCATACCTGCTCTTCAAAAACATAGGATATTTTATCCCCGCCGGGAGTAAACAAAGGTTCCGATTCATTTTTCTCGGTATGCTTTATTTCTTTGAAGCCGGTGCCGTCACTGTTTATAAAGTAAATATCTGAATTCCCTTTATTCAGATCCATACTATAATTTGTTGCAGAAAAGACAACAGATTTACCATCCGGCGACAAACTGTACGTCCCAAGACGCTGCATTGCCCAGAGATCGTCAATTGTCATAATTCTTTTTTGCTGGGGGAATAAAACCGAAGTAATAAGTAAGAGAAAGGAGATAAGGTAGTATTTCATTTTTGCCTCAATAAAGCTCTGCATTTGAAAATTAAAAATAGCACTAGCATTAAAGAAAGGCAACGATAGAAACTTTGCCAATCCATTTAAAATAAAAAAAGGCCATCCTTTGAAGGACGGCCTCCTGTTTTTATTTGATCACTATCATTTTCTTAGCTGCCACATAATCATTCGCACTGATCCTGTAGAAGTAAACTCCGCTGGATAATTCTGAGGCATCAAACTGAACTGTATACCTTCCAGGCTGCTTTATTTCATTTACAAGTACTACTGCCTCGCGCCCCAGAATATCATATACCTTTAAGCTGACAGTACCTGTTTTAGCAATTTCATAAGTTATTGAAGTTGTTGGGTTAAAAGGATTAGGATAATTCTGATCAAGATTATAGGAGAAATCTTTTATGATCTTTCCGGCGTTTTCTTTGGCTCTGGTAACCGAGGCCTCAACTGTATTAGAATAATCTGATTCTTCGGAATCATTTATTGCTTTGATTTTGTATTGTACACCTGTACCCAAAAGTGTGGCAAAATTTACAGTTGTATCAACCCAATTGTAAGATTGTGTTGATGTAATCTGAGACCAACTGCCCGATCCATATTTGCGGTAAATTAAATACCTCGTGATTGGAGAAATGATACTTATATTACTCCACACCAGCTTCGGGTGATTATTTTCTGCGGCAAGCAGTAATGCACGCTGCCAACTATCGGTAGAGAAAGTAACATTTGATTCAACAATCAACCTTCCAAGACCTGTAATGAAACCGTGTCTTTTTAAATTGATATGGGAGCCGCTCTTAATAATCAGTGTATCTCCCGAAGTAATATTCAGAGTATCAGTTACTAAATTAGTATCAGACATTTCGGTTTTTGAAGTTATGTTCTGCTTGCCCCAGGCTATTGTTGTAAGTGGGTCACCTACCACTGCATTTACCCAAGAAAAATAAGGTATACCTTGATAAATTGCATCTACTACAGAGTAACCCATTGCGTATGCTGGGTAAGTTTTAGTGAAATTAAGAAAATAGTGATTATATCCAGGAATACTAACTGGTTCCCATCCGTTTGCTTCAAAAGATGTTCCTCCGATTACTGTAGATTGAGTAGCTAATCCTTGTGTGTGGTTACAACCTAGTGGGATTCTCGGTACATATCTCCATTTGAGTGCTGACATACTTTGACCATTAAAACTTTCAAGACTGTTATATAAAGCACCATTAGCCCAATTAAAATGAAGACTATCAACTACCCAGGCGGAATCTTCCCAATTGCAGTTTCCATCTTCAGCGTGCGTTCCTTTCGATGTATAACCAATTACATCTCCTGAGTATGAGGTTATCCAGTTATCATTGTCATTATAAACATAATTAAATCCAAATTCTTGTAATCTGTTTTTTGTATTAGTAAAATATGAATAGAAACCCAATTGGGGATCATCATCTATAACCCAGGTAGCCGTCCCGCTCATATCAGGATCTTTTGATCTGTCTATCATATCTTTTACAACATCATAACTTATTCCGTCCAGGTGCGAAACCAGATAGGATAATTTTACGGTATGTCCACTCCAACTCCAGGAAAAATAATCTGTTGAAAATCTCCAATTAAAATTATAGTCAGGGTCAATTCCGTAGGTTCCGGAGCAATAAGGATTATAAATTATAGGTGTGTAATTATAGTTAGGATCCGGTTGGCTATGTTGGTGAAATATCTCATAGATATCTTGTATAAATCCTTCGTAATCATCTGTATTTAACATACACAACAAACTCTCTACAGTAACATTAGCATTTGCACTTACATCTCCTGCGGCCTCAATCTTAAAAGGTACGCCTTTACACAGGACAATATACCTTATGGTATTCGTAAGATTATGATTATCAATATACTGTTTAATTGGTGCAGCAACATACGTATAATAGTACTGCCAGGCGTGGTATGTGGGGAACCAATTAGAATTATAATAATTATCAATATCACGAATGATATCTGTTCTTTGTCGTAGACCCACCCAGTGTGTGACATTATCAACTGTAATTTGGGTTGAATCGAGAGGGATTTCAATAGGACAAATATTCACTGAGGGTATATTTCGTACATTTTGATAATAAGTTTTAACCGAATCGGAAATCCAACCTAATGAGTCATTAATTGAATTATAAACCACGAGAACATTCTCTGGACCTGCAATATTAGCATAAGTTTGTGCTTCTGTAATATTACAGTATAATATGAAAAACAAAACGAAAATTAAGAAGTATCTCATTTAATATTCTCCATTAAAATTTATTGTTGTTTTTTTAATAAAAGAACGATTTTCATTTTTAATCCGTATGTGTTACATTTAGGTACTATACATAAAAAGCCCCCGTTGAGTTTAAAACTCTTTAATTCTCTTGGTCGAGGTTTGAGGGTCTCAGTGCGGGCTTTAATTATTATGGTGGAGCTCTCTCGTCTTCTTGTATCAAATTCACTTTAAGTCCTGTTTAGTTATAAATTTATACCGGTTTTTAATAATTATTTATTTGATAAGCCTATAGCACCATAGTTAATTTACTGCTATTTAGTAACAATCATTTTTTTTGTTAAATCATATCTTTTCCCGTTAATTCCTTCTGCCATTACTCTGTAGAAATAAACTCCACTATTGAGGTCAGAAGCATCGAAGTCAATATTGTAGTTTCCCTTAATAATATCTTTATTGATAATTGTCTTCACCTCTTTTCCTAATACATCGAATATCTCTAATTTAACCTTGGAATCAACAGGTATGCTAAAGCTTATCCTCGTTACTGCGTTAAAGGGATTAGGGTAATTCTGTAATAGCTCAAATATTAATGGAGTGTTTTCAAAATAAATAGTGACTGTTTTTGAGAATATAAACGTTCCAGCATAATCCACCTGCTTTAGACGATAATTTATTTCTCCCTCTAATGGTTTGTGGTCAACAAAGAAGTAATAATTTATTTTTGTTGTTGTCCCTTTGCCATTTATAAATCCAATCGTTTCCCAGTTTGTTCTATCACAAGATCTTTCAATTTCAAATCCTTGATTATTTAATTCGCTGGCAGTTATCCAGGATAAAGTAATTTCATTTTTCGCGATTCTTCCTTCAAATGAGATAAGCTCAACAGGCACATAACTAGTGTCGTCGTATCTCAAAATTATTCCTAATCCCCCAACGGCATAACCTAATTTGTTTGTCACGGAATTAAAACTATTAATCGTCCAAGGGGCATCATTTGTAATATCTATCCACGAATTTCCGCCATCCTCTGTTATATATTTTTGAGGTGTTCCATTTATTAACCAATGTTTAGAATCAGGGAAGAAATGAAAATTACTAGGGCCTAAAATTTCTGGTATAGTTGTCCAATTTACACCCCCATCAGTTGTCCTAATAACTGTACGCCAATTTGTATTATCAACTATCCATCCGGTATCTCTATTTGCAAAAAAAACGTCCCGCGATGACCAAATATTTAAATTAGTCTGTTGTATCCAGTTTGTTCCACCATCTGTTGTTTTGTAAGGTCTGTCTGCTAAATTCGCTGTCCATCCCAAAAGTGAATCAATAAAAAATATACTTCTGAATGATACATAAATTCCCATATTCAACTGGGCAAGCCAATTTTCACCGGCGTCATTAGTTTTAAGAATTCCCCCCCTGCTTGTTACTGCCCAACCCATTGTAGCGCTGATAAAGAAAATTTTATTTATAGTACCTATAGTATCGGTTAGTCCTGTTAAGTTTGTAACATGCCAGCTATGCCCAGCATCCGTGGTTTTCACTATTCTGCAAGGTGGTCCACCGGCGAATCCCGTCAAACTGTCAATAAATACTATGCTGTTCAATGAGGATATAAATACATTGTAGGGAAAATTTTGTAACCTGAACCAATTTTCCCCTCCGTTCATAGTTTTATATACTGCCCCACTTAAGATATAACCTGTTTGACTACTAGTAAAATATACGTCATTAATGTTATCATTTATAATCAGCTTCTCCCATTCATCTAAATTTCCTTCTGCCTTGTAAATCCTTAATCCTGATCCAGCATCGTAACCGATATTTTCCTGACTAAATAACTGTATTTCATATTCCCCTTGAAAGTTTGGTGAATTTGGATCAAGCAACTCCCAGTTTCCCCCTCTGTTTGTTGTTTTCCAAATCCCTACTTCACTCATTGTTATGTAACCCGTATCAGAATTTATATAGCATATACAATTTATCGCTCCGGTAGTAGTTTGTCCGCCATCTGTCCAGGTATTCCCACCATCACTGCTATATAAATTCTTTGCTACATAATCTGTTCCGCCATATCCTGCTGCTGCTATATGCAGACTGTCTATTGCATCAATGGTAAACAAAGGATAATTATCTCCAGCCTGAATGATATCCCAGTTGTTCCCCCCGTTTGTTGTCCTGAGTACTTTACCATCTGCTGCAATAAAACCATAACTCTCTGTAAGGAAATCTATCCACCAATAACTAGAAGTATATCCTGGTGTAAACACCCTTTGCCAGGTTAGACCTCCATCTGTGGTTTTGGAAAGGGAATTGTAATTCCCACACGCCCATCCTAATGTATCGTTTATCATCTGCAGTCCCCAGAGGTCTCCTGCTACTCCGCTTGTTGCCTGTGTCCAACTATTTCCTTCATCAATTGAACGTAATATCAGCCCATCAAAACCACTAGCAATTACTACCTGTCCATTATAGCTTCTTACTTTTAGTATTGGTGTTGTAGAATTGGTTTCTAATGTTTGCCAACTTTGTCCCCCATCGGTACTCTTTATTATAGTCCCTAAGTCTCCGCAAGCCCAACCGATATCAGTATTAATGAAATGAATTCCCAGATAATCAACCCTTGGTACTTTGGGATTTAGTTCTGTCCATATACCGGTGCCGGTACTAACCGGTTTAACTGGATACAGTTTTTCTTTATCTGCAAAGTTATGATTTTTGAGTGGTGTATTATCTGTACGGCGTAAATTGATTAATGTACTGTCCTGTGGCAGAAGATGCGAATGGGGAAAAAGAAGAATAAATATGAAAAGACAATTTCTGAATGAATAACTCATTGCAAAGCTGCATTGTGTTTGGCATAAACTAAGAATAATAATTCTAAATGTCTACCGTATAATTACCGTTTTTTCATCTTCAAAATATTTTATTTCACAACTCTTAGTATTAAATGTTGAGAAAAGAGCAGAAAATAATTTTATAATTACAAAGCATTTCCCATCATCAACTGTTCATTCTGAACAAAGGAGAACTAAATTAGCGAGGCTCTAATTATCGCCTCATCGGAATATAACGCCGCCGCCGCGGTTTAGAGTAGTGTTGGCAGCTTCACTTATTCACAATTATTTCAGCGCCCAGAGCCTGCGTGCCGGTTCCTCCAACCAAACCTTTGGCAAAAATGGTATAGATCTTACCCTCCTCCAGAGTAATATTTGGTAAAGCAATTACAACAGATCCATTCTCTGCAAACTTTACCCAAAGATCATAGGTCCCGGTATTCAAAGAAATAAAGTTTGAACCCCCTCTGAAGGCATAATCGTGAAATATTAATGTTCCGTCAGTTAAAGTAACATCAAAAGCAGGTGCATCTGGTGAAAGATGGATGAATCTTATGCGCGCTTTACCGGAATCGGGTGCAGTAAGATCATCTGTAAATACAACCGGCTCAATTGAACCAAGGGTGTCTGCCGCAAAAACCGAATAGTTTTTTCCTGCTTCAAGCGGAAGATTTCCTTCCATTATCGTGTTTGATGTACCTGCAGCATTCAACTTCACATTCCTTGTACCTGCATCAACCTCCACATAAGGTGTACTGTTAGGGTAAGCCAGGTTTGCCTTCACAACATTTCCTTCAACAACAATATCCACTGCGGGAGCATCAGGTGAAGCGTGAATCACCATAACATTTGATTTTGCTGCAGGGACAGCGGGATTATTATCATCATCACTGCATCCGGTAAAACCGGCAAACATTAACAAAACTATAACGGAAATAGAAAAATACTTCCTGAATGACATTCCTGCCTCCTGGTGTTATTTGAACTGATACAAACATAATAGAATAAAATTAAAATGAGTTCCTCTTATAAAAAATTCATATACCGGGCTTAAAAGTTCAGAATATTCCGTATCTTATTCCCCGAAAGAAAACAGATTAAATATGTGGGGATTTCCTGGTTCAGATAATCGATTACAAAGGTTTATTATCAACAAATAACAAACCTAATATAAAATTTTCCCTCTAACCCCTACACAACCCCTACTATCCCCCTACTAAACCATTACTATGCTCCTTTCGGTATAACGGTATAAAAGTGCACTTAAAGGGTGACTGAAAGGGTTCTGAAAGCCCGTTAAGGAAAATTTAATAATTTGGTTTCTAAAAATTTATATTTATTAAATCAGGGTTTCCGGAATGGATAAAGCGGTCTGGTGTGTATTTTTGATAGTATTTCCCTACAATTGAAGTGCTGATTATGAAAAATTCCTCTGAAATGAATGGGAAAGTACTACTTCCCGGAACTGAAAAGCAGTCTGACCTGCTGATAAGAACTGTGCCCGGACCTGTAAACAGGATCCTGGTGATCGGAGCAGGAACAGCAATTCCTGCATTGTTCCTCAGGGATAATTATAAAGCCGAAGTTACAATCATCGTTGAGGATGAGGATTCACTGATTACCGACCGCCTCAGGGTTAAGGGGGAAGAGAATTTAGCTGTCCGCCTGATGGACTTTACGAATACCGACTTTAAAAAGGAAACCTTCAACCTTATCTACGCGCAGGGATCCATATCCGGTAAAAGGAGAGGAAAAATAATTAAAGAGGTTTACCGCCTCCTGATGCCTGACGGAATTTTATGTGCTGGCGAGATAACGCAGATCTCCCCCTCCCCTCCTCCGTTTGTAAAGAATATCTGGGAGAGCTCCGATATCTTTCCGCTTAATGATTCAGAGATCATATCATTTTACACCTCCAGAAATTTTGAGCTGCTGGCTGATGAGAATCTTAAATCCACGCTTACTGAATACTACTCCATAAGCTATGGAATGCTGTGATTCCGTAAAGGAGGATCTGCAGTCAAATGAACAGAGTTATTATAAAAAACTGCTGAACAGGATAAGCCACGAATCCAACGCATACCTTAAGCTCGGAGGGGATAAATATATGGGCTTCAGGGCGCTTATTCTCAGAAAGCAGGTTGTATGAAAAAAGGGGACCTGCTGACATTAAAGATCGACGGTTATGCGTTTGAAGGGAAAGGCGTTGCAAAGATAAATAAGGATGATCCTCATTCAGATGAAGATAAAAATTATGTTGTGTTTGTCCACGGGGCCTATCCGGGAGATACGGTAAATGCTTCGTTAAGGAAAATTAAAAAATCATATGCCGAAGCCAGGACTGAGAATATTATTGATCCCTCTCCACTGCGCATAAAGGCAAGATGTGAATATTTCGGCACCTGCGGGGGATGCAAACAGCAGGATCTTGATTATCCAGACCAGGTAAAATACAAGCAGCAGCAGGTGGAAGAAATTTTTAAGCATATGGGGGGACTAAAAGATTTTGAAGTGCTTCCTGCATTAGCGTCTGACAGGATATATTATTACAGGAACAAGATGGAATTCTCCTTTGCGGAAAAGCGCTGGCTTACAGAGGAGGAAATAAGAGCCGGAGGGGATATAGATAAGTATTTTGCATTGGGACTTCACGTTCCTGCTGTTTATGATAAGGTGCTTGATATTAAGAACTGTTATCTGCAGTCGGAACTAACCCCCCGCATATTTAATCTTACTAGAAGCTTCTTTAAGTCGCGGAATATTTCCATATATCCCTCTGAAACGGGCAGCGGTTATTTGAGGAACCTGGTAGTACGGCAGGCATCGCATACCAGTGATCTGATGGTAAACCTGGTAACATTTAATGAGGATGATAAATTATTAAACGAATACACTGATGAGCTGCTGAAGGCTGTCCCTGAGATAACAACTGTCGTAAATAACATTACTACCCGGAAGGCAATGATAGCAGCCGGAGAATATGAAAAGGTATACTACGGGAGCGGGTTTATTTATGATAAGCTGGGGGATTATAAATTCAGGATAAGTGCTAATTCATTTTTCCAGACGAATACGCTTCAGGCGGAGAGATTATATCAGACAGCGCTTGAATTTGCAGAGCTTAACGGAGATGAAATTGTTTATGATCTCTACTCTGGAGCAGGAACAATTGCCATTTACATTTCCTCAAAAGCAAAGGAAGTATATGGGTTTGAAACAATACTGCCGGCAATAAATGATGCTGAAGAAAATAAAAAGATTAATAATGTTTCCAATGTGCACTTCCATCAGGCAGATCTTCTGAAATCATTCCTTCCTATTTTAAATGAAAATAATATCCCTAAACCCGATACTGTAATTCTCGATCCCCCGAGAAGCGGAATGCATAAGAATACAGTGGATGATGTAATTGCATTAAGCCCGGCTAAAATTGTTTATGTAAGCTGTAACCCTGCAACGCAGGTAAGGGATATTAAAATGTTGACTGAAGCCGGATACCGATTAGTTAAGATACGTCCCGTGGATATGTTCCCGCAGACTTTTCATATAGAGAATGTGGCGCTGCTTTTAAGAACTTAACACTGTAGAGACTTGTTAAAGTCAATTGTTTTTAGCAAGTTTTCTTAGTTATTTTCATTTATTGAATGGAAACTTGGCTATCTTATCCAATTCAGGAGGAACTATGAAGAGTATTTTCCACATCTTCTTTTTTACACTCCTTATAACCCGAATATCTTACCCGCAATGGTTCCCACTTAACAGCGGGACCGGTGCAGATTTGAATTCAATTTGTTTTATCGATTCAAATTTAGCCTTTGCCGCCGGCAATGGGGGTGTAGTTGTGAAAACCACAAATGGAGGAACAACGTGGAGTGTCAGCAATATTTCCCAAGATAATCTGAGGGGCATTAGCTTTTCTGATATAAATCATGGTACCGTCGTAGGTGATAATGGCAAAGTATACAGGACAACTGATCAAGGAATTAACTGGGTACCTCAGAATAGCGGAACTTCTGAAAAATTATATTCAGTCTCTTTTGCAAATGAATTTACGGGTATGGCAGTAGGTCATGAAACATTAATTAAAACAACCAATGGAGGGGCATCCTGGGTCAATAAAACCATCCCTATTTACTCGTGGCTTTACGGTGTCTGGATGACAAGCCCCGAATCTTGTACTGCAGTAGGCAGGGAGGCGAGAGTTATAAACACATCAGATGGAGGGAATACGTGGAACGCTCAGATGCTTTCTCCATACCGGGACTTGTTGTGTGTTCATTTTTCAGATAACAATAATGGAGTAATAGGCACTATCGGTAATTCAATGGACCCTTCCTGTGTCTTTAAGACAACCAATGGATTTAACTGGGTTAAGCTTAGCTATACGGGTACAACAAGTTCTTTTGTTGGAATATGGCAATCAGATCCAGACCACATCACTGCTGTGGGTGAGAATGGTAAGATCGTCCGAACTAACAATGGAGGCGCACAATGGGTGGTACAGCCAAGCGGTACAACAAATTTATTGACTAGCGTTTCATTTATTGATAACTATACCGGGATAATTGCAGGAGAGGGAGGATTGATCCTGAAAACAGTTAATGGTGGCAGCATTCCTGTTGAATTTATTTCTTTCGATGCACGCACTGAAGAAAATATAATTGTACTTATTTGGTCTACTGCCACGGAGACAAATAATTTTGGCTTTGAAGTTGAAAGGAAAAAACAACTGGAAGGGTCTAAATGGATAACGATCGGATTTGTTAAGGGCTCCGGAACCACCACTAAGACTAATGAATATTCCTTCACAGATAATGAGCTGGAAACGGGTGACTATATTTACCGGCTTAAGCAGGTGGATCTTGACGGCAGCTTTAATTATTCAAATGAAATTGTCATATCTGTAAAAAACTATACCTATTTGCTCACTCAAAACTTTCCTAATCCGTTTAATCCGTCAACTTCATTAACTTATTCCATTTCTGAATTTGGTAAGGTAACAATAAAAGTTTTTGATGTTCTGGGCAATGAAATAGAAACACTCGTTAATGAAGAAAAACCTGCAGGCAATTATGAATTAACCTGGACTGCTACTAATCTTCCTAGCGGAGTGTACTTTTATAGAATACAGGCTGGGAATTTTGTTCAAACAATGAAGATGCTTCTGATGAAATAAAAATTGACGTGCGGACCTGCCTATGCCGTCAGGCAGGCGCGCTGAGGTTCAGACGTGCTGACGATATAAGGATACAAATAGAAAATCATTGCGAGTTACCCAATAAAGCCTTGTCTTTATTTAACAAAAAAATGACCTTTATTAAAATATCATTAGAAGAAGTCCCCTACGAAGAAATTTCATCATAAAATAGTCAGGGCACTGCCTGGTTTGAGGATTTTTCGCACTGCCCGCCCTTATGACTTCGATACATTCCTTCGGAACACTCAGCCACCGGGCTAGGTTTCTTTAGGAAAGGGAAAGAAAGGTCACTGAGTGTTTTCGATTCTTCGAGAAAATGTATCGAAGTGACCGGGCACTTGCGATAAGGCGTCATTAGTAGGAGTGCCTTTAAGCCGACGAAGCAATCCCCTAATTTATTTGTGTGCCTATGCCTGAAAAATATTTACCACATAGTGAACATAGAACAACATAGAAAACATAGGCCTTTTCGTCAGTACGGCCGCATGAAAATTAGCTCTTATCTTTCTTAATCTTCAAAGCTTTGTTGATCATCTTCCCGAACTGCTTATCCTTTTGCCTTTTTTCGACATACGACATTTCATTGTACTTCATTTCTTTATAAAGCTTCATATAAGCTTCATAGCTTTCCTTAGGGTAGGTGCCGTTCTCAACAGCCTCGAGGACAGCGCATCCTTTTTCAACTGTATGGGTGCAGTCCTGGTATCTGCAGTTCATTGTAAGTTCTATGAAACCGTCAAAGGTATTATTGAGACCTGACTCATTTCCCATCATTCCTAGCTCTCTCATACCGGGGTTATCAATTATCATTGCCCCGTTGTCGAGAAAGACAAGCTCACGGCGGGTGGTTGTATGTCTGCCTCTGCCGTCCTTTTCACGAATGGGCTGTGTCCTTATGTTCTCTTCTCCCAGCAGCTTATTTATTAACGTTGATTTGCCTACGCCAGAAGAGCCGATAAGACAGTATGTCCTTCCGGGAATAAATATTTCCTTCATCGGTTGCATACTCTCCTCGCTGAAATTAGTAAAAGGAATGATTCGAATACCGGGGAACATCTTTTCAAGTTCGGCTTTCCTTTGAGCTGTTACATCAGGATCGGCAAGATCGCTTTTGCTTAAAAGAACGAGGGGAGTTATCCCTTCTTCATTAGCCATAACAATGTAGCGTTCGAGACGGCGAATATTGTAGTTCTGATCGAGTCCTTGTATAATTACTGCAGTATCAATGTTTGCGGCAATAAGCTGGTAATCTATTTTCTTCCCTGCAGTCTTTCTTTTTATTAATGATTTACGGGGAACTATATCGTGAATGACTGCAAGCTGATTATCGTTGAAGAGCTGCACATAAACCCAGTCCCCCACTGCCGGCAGATCAAGAGAAGAATCGGCTGTATAAAGGAATTTACCTGTAAGCTCGGCAAGTATTTCATCTGTCCCGTTATGAACGATGCAGTTATTCTTGTTTACCTGTATTACCCGTACCAGTCTGAATGATGTTAATCTTGATTCATCTATACTACTGATGATTTTATCATCCAGCCCCATACGTAACAGTGCCTTAGAATATTCCATACTCTAAAATATAAAATTAATTAGGATTCACGAGAGTAACCACCAGGAACATCGAACACATAAATGTTTTTATATGTTCCTATGATTCTATCTGGTTAATTCGGGTACCAGCGTTCTATGGAAATTCTTGTAAGTTGATGATGTTATTGGATTAAGTCCATCCACACCATACTGCAGTAAAGCTTAAGGTGTCGGTTTTACAAATTTCCATTTATTGAATTATGTATTTAGAATACCCCGATTACTTTTAATATCAGCAATATTATTCCTACAAGGAATGCTGTTAACATAAACATAGCCTCCCAGGAAGTTTCTCCTGTACGTTTTTGGTCAGACTCACTTGCCGGTTTATTTGTTGAATTTTTCATTTTTCTCCTCTCAATAAATAACTTTAGTTTGATGGAGAAATAATAATCCTTAGATCAACGAGCTAAACAGATTAATCAGATAACTCCTAAGCTGGATTTAACTGATTAAGATCTGAATAACTCTATATTTTTTAGGATTATTTCTCCGCTATCGAATAACTGTAGTATCAGGAGAATTCAGGGGGAGCTCTGCCGTTGTGCTCAAAGTATAAATTTGAGGAATAAAATATCTGCGGCTGAGGGAATAAAATTAGACAGGCAGAAGGCCTGTAAAACTTATTTTTAATCAGAGTGCAATGGAATGAAGAATCAGATTTAGAAACTTTGTTTGACCAGGTTGCCTTGGTCAGATCAGTTTTTGATTCTTTTGGGGGATGGAACGGAATTCCTTTGCTTACTGTGGTCTTCGCTATTTTAACCGGCTGTTCAACAGCAAGAAAAAATATTGCTAAACAAAAGAGTACCAGTGGAACGGTTAATATTTTATATCTGAACCACATAATTCTAATTTAGATAATATTCAGGAGAATAAAAATATTAACTATTGTCATCTGGCATCCATCCTTCCCATAACCAATTATCCACCTATCCGTCGTTGCCTTCCGTACTAATTTATTTATTTGACTGCAATATCCGCTTTTGCTACTTTTATACCGACACTGGGTTTGATTTATCTACCTTTCGCGGGAACGTAAATGCATCGAGCAGTTTTACGGTATAATATTTTTTCAATCTCTGCCAATTTCCTTTCCTGGTATTCCCTTACAATTATTAATTTTTTGAGAAAAGTATGAAATTAAAATTTGTTTACTTTCTCCTTTTACTTACCCCTTTAACCCTGATATATGGTTTTAAGGGAGATGACAAAACACAACGGGCCAAACCAAATAAGAATGATCTATATAATTATATCAACATTAATAAAGTATTGATGTGGATAAGCAATAACGGGGACGGCTCTCACGACCCCCGCACGGACGGAAATGGCTACTACTGGCCTAACGGTGAGAAGTCTGCAATCTTTGAAGATGGACTTGTGTTCGGAGCATTGGTTGGTGATTCTGTCTTTTTCAACGGCAATACTCACCGGCAGGGACTACAGGCAGGAAAGATAATAAACGGGCAGCCTGATGATCCCGCACTTGCTAAATACAGGGTGTATAAAATAAGGAGAGATTGGGAATCCTTTGTACCGGGACTCGAAAGGGATGCACTGGAAAAAGATTATAACGAGTGGCCTATCCTTGATGGAGCTCCTTATATTGATATTAATAAAGACGGGAAGCCTACTCCGGGAATAGACACACCTGAATTCATAGGTGACGAGACCCTCTGGTATGTGGCAAATGATATGGACAGCTCCCGTTCACAATTTACATATGGCTCCGATCCAATAGGGCTGGAGTTTCAGACAACTGTTTATGGCTATAAGAAATTGAATACCCTCGGTGATGCAGTATTTAAAAAATATAAGATCATCAATAAGGGGGAGAAATATCTCCGCGATATGTACCTGGGGTACTGGTCTGATCCGGATATGGGAGACGCCAATGATGACTTTAACGGATGCGACACTTCACTCAGTATGGGATATACCTTTAATGCCACTAACTTTGATGGAATTTATGGTACTCCTCCTCCTGCTTTGGGGTATACATTGCTGCAGGGTCCTGTTGTACCAGGTAATGAAGGAGACAGTGCATTATTTCTGGGATCCTACAGGAAAGGTATTAAGAACCTCCCAATGACTTCATTTGTGTTTTATATAGGCGGTTCTGCCACTTACAGGGATCCCTCCCAGGGATTGTACAGCGGCTCGATAGAATTCTATAATTATCTTCAGGGGAAGGTCTGGAACGGAGAAAGCTTTATAGACCCCCATACAGGGGATACTGTGGTTTACTGTTTAGCCGGCGATCCTGTTGCAGGCACCGGTTGGTATGAAGGACCAGGCTGGACATTCGGGCCGCCTCCCGGGGACAGGAGATTCCTGTTATCTTTTGGACCATTTAATATGGCACCCGGTGATACCCAGGAAGTGGCAATTGCAATCCATATGGCTATTGGTAGTGATAACATCAATAGTATAACCGAGCTAAGGAAGCAGAGCGGTGTATTAAAAACGTTATACACAACAAACCCGAGAAGGGGACCTGATGCTCCTATTGTACACACGGTTCCTGAGGATCAGAAAATTAATCTCTGGTGGGAGGGAAATTCCGAGAGTTATATTCTAACAGATGTATACCTTCCGGATACTATTAAGTATATACTATCGGGAACGGTATTTACAATCCCTGTAGAAGATACAACCTATGATTTCCAGGGATACCGGATATGGCAGTATAAGGATGAAGAAGGATCTGATCCCCGGCTGCTTGCAACTTATGATATACAGGACAGCATAAATTCTTCTTACAGCTACCCTTTTGAAGCTATTCGTGAAGAGGGTGAGACTCTCCCATTTGAGCTTTTAATGGTCTCTCCCGATTCAGGCCTGGCAAGATTTTTTACTATTAACGAGGATGATTATTCAGGCGGTCCGCTTTACAACGGTAGCGAATATTACTTTGCCATTACTGCATACGCTTACAGTAAGTACAGTGATCCTCCAATACTGGAAAGTATTCCGCAGATTATTAAGATTATTCCGGGAAGACCGGCTATTGACGATAATCTTTCCTACAATATAGGTGACAGGATAGAATTAACCCAGACTTCCGGAAGTGGCGACGGGATTGTTTCACTTCAGGTTATTGATCCCTATTTACTTAAAGGTCATAATTACAAAGTTGAAATAAACGGAGTATTAAATCCTGCTGTATTCCGGGATACGGCAACCAGTTATAACCTGATTGATGTAACTGCCAATGATACTATTATATATCACGGGAAAGATTTTCTGACAAGTATTATAGATCACCAAGAATTTAAAATCCCTGAATCGAAAATAACACGACAAGATTGTATATGATGGTTTTATTTCACTTGTTCATCAGCAGGGAATAGATTCCATCGAATGGTTAGATAAGGCCTATCCCCCATCAGGTAAAATTGTTGGGGTTAAAGGTGTTTACGAGGTTGCAGGACCTGGAGGAAATCCTCTCACAGAACCGCTGCCTGTTTTCCGGCAACTAAATTCTACCGGTGACTGGCAGGTAAATGTATCGCAGATTACCCCTGGTGTCGATGATATAAAACAGAATCTGAATTACCAGGGTAACACTGCCATAGGGTATAAGGATTATGAAATCCGGTTTACTGCTGCCGGTAGTCAGTATTATTATCTCCTGCAGGAAAATCAATTTAATAATTCTCCAAAGGTAGTTGGTAAAACAGTTCCTTTTGAAGTCTGGGATGTTGGTAATAATATTAGCCAGGAGCCAAAAAGACTTTATATAAAAATTAAAGATCTGGATGGAAGCGGTGATTGGTCTCAGAATTCTGCTCTGGGAGGATGTGAGCCTATCTATGTCTTCAGAACAGATGCACCTTACATAGAAGAAATTCCTGATCCTGCTCCTACTGCTTTGCCACCAAACCGTTCTTTCGGCAGATTGGTATTTGAAGGGGGTATACCTGCTGAAGGTTCTGTACTCCGGCTTGAGGCCTGGCAGCCACTTAGTCAGGGAGATG
This sequence comes from uncultured Ignavibacteriales bacterium, assembly GCA_963764685.1. Classification (GTDB taxonomy): domain Bacteria; phylum Bacteroidota; class Ignavibacteria; order Ignavibacteriales; family Ignavibacteriaceae; genus CAVXTT01. Next base: position 4,836 of record CAVXTT010000017.1, on the reverse strand, counting down.
TTTTTGAAGGTATAAGTTATCCCTCCGCAATTTTCTGATCCTGCTGCAGGTAAACAGAATATCAATAATATCTCTGCTTTTCCAAATCCGTATTATGCGGGGACTGCAGCTGTTGGTGATTACCCGGCTTATGTCCGGTTCACTAATCTTCCCTACCAGGCTACATTAAGAATATTTTCCCTTGCCGGAGTGTACATAAATAAACTCAATAAGGAAGGAGAAGGGCAGTACATCGACTGGGACCTAAGAAATAAGGACGGTAATAAAGTCGGCAGCGGCATTTACCTCGTATATATTGAGATGCCGGGGATAGGAAACAAAATAATGAAGGTGGCAGTTCTGAATTAAAAATAAGTGCGGAATTTCGAACTCCTATCATCAGATAGGCAGTTCCTTACTTCCGCACTTCCATACCTCCGCACATCCGCACTACTTAAAAGATCCCTAATATTTTTAATACTAGTAATATCCCTCCAACCAGGAATGATATCAGCATAAACATAGCTTGCCAGGATGCTCCTTTTTTTTGTCTTCTTTGCCCGGCTCATTTGTCGGTTTATTTGTTGAACTATTCATTTTTTCTCCTGTTAATAAATGATCTTTCGGGAGAAAAATAATAATCCTTATGCCCGAGCTACACAGAAATGTCAGACAGCATCAGCTGATGCGGACAGTTAAAGCATAACGTTTGATTAACTCAATATTTAAGGATTATTTCTCCTGTATCATATAACTGTGATCAAGAGGAGATAAAAGGGGAGCTCTGGTGCTGTGATTTGATAAGAAATTTGATGTATAAAATATCTCTGGTTCGCTGAATAAAATTATAATACAGAAGGAAACAGGAAATGTTATTTCTAATTAGTATGGAATGAAACGATGAATCAGATTTGGATACTTTGTTTTAACTAGGTTGCCTTGGTCAGATCAGTCTTAGATTCTTTTTGGCGGGGAAAAGGAAGTCCTTTGCTTACTGTAGTCTTCTCTATTTTAACTGGCGGCTGTTCAACAGCCAGAAAAAATATTGCTAAGCAAAAGAGTACCAGTGGAACGGTATATATTTTATCTGAACCACATAATTCTAATTTAAGAAAATATTCAGGAGAATAAAAATATCCGGGCAAGAATAGCAACGCAGTTTAGGTAATTGTCGTTCTGGTAAGGCTTGTTTTATTGATTGGCTCATTTAAAAAGACGGAAGCAGGTAAAGAAACCTGCTTCCAGCAAAGTTACCAGGGGTATTACGTTGTTAACTAATGAGCAGGTGCAATATTTCAAACATCCCGAGAAGGCGGCAAGATGGTTTTCTGATGCCGCTCTCAAAGATTCGACAGCACTTGATTATATCCTGGTTATCAACAAAAGTTAGTTGATAGGTCAAGTCAGCTATATCCAGTTCTTCAATAGCTTGCCCGGCAAGCAATGCCTGCTCTAAGGATTGGCTGCCCTGTTGAATATATTGGTCATATAACAGTTGGAACTGCGGATCGGGAAAAACACCAACTGAATCCGAAATAAGAGGATCGGGCACATTATATCTAGCAAGCAGTCTTTTGATTGCATCCATATGCTTTTGTTCACTAACTTGAATTTTCAGGAAGACTTCATACTCCCACAAATCACCCATCATTATATAAACATCTCTTGCGAGCTTCTCTTCAATTCTCATATGGATCAGTCCATCGCGTTCCTGTTGAGAAAGTTCTCCGCCGCCAATACCCCCGCCCCCGTGATGTCCGCCACCGCCAATTCCACTGTCAAGTTTTGCGGTTGTATTTATATCTTCCGCTGATACAGGCGCTTCATTCTGACAAGCAACCAGCAGAAATGAAGTAAGAATAGAAATTATAATTAAATGATATCTTTTTTTCATATGTACCTCTATATTGATTATTGATAAAAGAAGGCTACTGCCGTTCTTGTTTTTTAGTTTTATTCTTCTTCCGCTCTCTTGAGGACCGTTTCCATTACAACTTCCCGATGGTTTTCGTGACGGCCTCCGCCGAGTTCTCCTTCAGCGTATCGGCGACGGCGATCACGCCCACCGCTTCTTTATCCGTAGCGACCAACATCGTGGTCTTTCCCTGCTCCTCGAGAGAACGAAGGGAATTTTCCAGCGCTCCTATGTCTACATTATTAGCCTGCATCAATCGCCTGTTACCGACCAGAACCTCTTTACCTTCAATGGTCACCCTGATGCCGTGCCCCGGTACGGCCTTGAACCTCTCGGGCTCCATTAAAAACATGTCTTTCTCCCTGGCCGCTTTAACGATGGCCTCGCCCAGCGGGTGCTCCGAGCCCTTCTCGGCAATCGCCGCCAGCTTCAGGATCTCATCCTTATTTTTGCCGACAATATCTGTGACCGAAGGCTCTCCTTTCGTAAGCGTCCCCGTCTTATCGAAGACCACCGTGTTAAGCGCCTGCGCCCTCTCCAAATACTCGCCGCCCCTGATCAGGATACCAGCCTCGGCTCCTTTTCCCACCCCCACCATTAAAGCCGTAGGAGTAGCAATCCCGAGCGCACACGGGCACGAGATAATTAAAACTGCCACGAAGGAAAGAATAGCCATCGTCAGGTTCCTCATGATGAGCAGCCATGCGAAAAACGTCAGGAATGCCACTCCTATGACGGCCGGCACGAAATAAGCGCTGATGCGGTCCGCAATCCGCTGGATAGGAGCGCTCGACGCCTGCGCCTCCTCCACCAACTTGACTATCTGCATAAGCATGGTGTCCGAGCCGACCTTCGTAGCCCTGACCTTCAGCATTCCCGCCTTATTGATCGTGGCCCCTATCACTTCGTCGCCCGCCTTCTTTTCGACGGGCATGCTTTCTCCGGTGACAAGCTTCTCGTCCACGGACGAATCCCCGGCTATGACCACGCCATCCGTCGGTATCTTATCGCCTGGCCTCACGATCAGCGTCTCGCCCACCATTACGTTCTCAACGGGAATATCCTCTTCTTTGCCGTCCCGGATGACCCTGGCCAGGCTCGGCCGAAGGTCCATGAGCTTCCTCACAGCTGCCGAAGTACTGGCCTTCATGTAGTCCTCCATGAATTTACCGAGCAGGACGAATGCTATGATGACGGCGGATACCTCGAAGTACACATCGGTTTTAGGTACCGGAAGAAGGCCGGGGAAAAACAATACTACCACACTGAATAAGTACGCGGTAAGCGTCCCCATGGATATCAGCACGTCCATGTTGGTCGTGCCGCCTTTAAGGGCCTCGAAGGCGCCCTTGTAGAAGCTCCAGCCGCCGATGAACTGCACGGGCGTGGTCAAAATGAACAGCCAGTAGCCCCAGGTGAACCAGGGCAACTGGGGTATGGGCGCCCAGGTGATCAGGCTCACGCCCGCCGCCAGCGTCAAAAATGCTATGACCCTGAGAAGCCCTATCAGGAGCACGCCGGACAATGCTATCGTCACCCGGCGCTTCATGCTTTTCAATTCTCTCTCGGGGTTCTCGAACGTCCTCAGGCATTGCTCCGAGCAAAAATAAGTCCTGCCGCCGACTTCCTTTTTAAAAGGCGTATCAACGTCAACGCTCATCCCGCAAATTGGGTCAACTGGCATAATACATATCCTCTCATTTTCGTACAGTTAATACGGGCACCCGCGAAACCACTACTTTGTCTGCCGTACTTCCCAGCAAACATTCTTGATCCCGGAGAGGCCCAGCGTGCCCATCACGATCAGATCGACCGACTCATCCCTTGCCAACTTTATGATCTCCTGGCTGGATGCCCTTCGACGATGCGCTTATCGACGCTCACCCCATCTTTCGAGGCCACGTTCTCCACATAGTCAACGGCTCTCTCGCCCCTTTGGCGCAATTTCATGAGGGCGTCCGCTTTCGGCGTGGTGACGGTTATGCATTGCTCCAGGCCGCAGCCGGTTTTTAAGTCAACTACATAAACGGCTATCAAGCCCGCTCCGGTAAGCTTTGCCAGGCGGACCCCATAGCTCACGGCCATTCTACTGCATGAAGAGCCGTCCGTCGCTACCAATATTTTTTTGAATAGCTTATCCATAATGATCATTCCGCGCTTGCCGCCCATACTTTTCCACAATTTTAATATCCACAGGTACACGTAGATGACCAGGCCGAACAGGAGAAAGAGAAGAAGGATATAAAATATGGTCATATAATAATGTCCATCCAACTTTCTGTTATTGGCATCCAGTGTGCGCCGTTTTCGGCATAGGCGCTATAAAAGCTAGCTATTCCGGCCAATATTATTTTCATTTAATTACCTCTTTTTTCCGAGGAATTCTACCTTGCAAGTCTCGCAACAAAACCTTAAAGTTTTATCACCGACCGTAGCCGTTACACAATCCTTCGGCAGGTACCGATAGCATACTTTACACCACATGCCCTTGTTATATTCGACTCCACGATAACCCCCAGTATACCCGCTCTATAGTATCCATTAATATCAATGAACATATAATATGCTTAAATTTATATAATTATTTCAAATAATTAATTTATGAGGTAAAACTAAATGCGGCCAAAGCTCTCTTACCTAACGTTCACATTTGTTGTTATAGCTATTATATTAGCCTTATTCGCATTTTCTTTAGCCATCAACCGGATAATCATAGCACCGGCTCGATTGGAGCCCGGTGGAGCGTGCCATGGGTAAAAACGGGACCACGCTATCGGGAGGCGTATTTAAGGTCGACCTTACCAGGGGTGATGTAAATGTGATGATAGGAGAGGTACGACTAAAGCCTGCTATGGCACTCGACTCCTGGGTATCATTCATGCGAATGGGAGACGGCGCGATGATGATGGGCGACCTTGTTTTAAAGAGCGATGAAATGGGGC